>NZ_LR134378.1:1210000-2410000 GCF_900637555.1 Lautropia mirabilis
GCCAGGCCGCGCCCAAGGCGCACCTGGGGTCGGTGGCCTTCGACTGGGCCGGCTACTATGTGCAGACGGTGCAGCAGGTGCTGGACAAGCGCTGGAAGCCCGCGCCCACCTGGCAGGGGCTGCGTGACGGCCGTGTGGACCTGGTGGCCCTGTCCGACAAGCTGACGCCCGAGGCTCGGGCCGCCGTCGAGGAAAAGCGCAAGGCGCTGCGCGAAGGTAAGCTGCAGATCTGGAAAGGGCCGCTGGTGACGGTGGATGACCGCGAGCTGCTGCCGGCCGGCAAGGTGGGCGATGACCGCTTCCTGGAAGGCCTGATGACCTACGTGAAAGGGGTTGAGGGCCAGGTGCCTGCCGGTCGCTGATTCTGCCTAATGTTCATGAATCCGGAATCTCACAAGATGTCGCAAACGAATCGTCGTCGCCTGCTGCTAGCTGCTGGCAGCGGGCTGTTGCTGTCGCAGGCCGGCCTGCCGCTGTCCGCTCGGGCTGCCGAAGGTAACGACCGGAAAGCCGCGGGGGCTGCTCGTGGCACCCACGCAGCCGCCAGTCCGACCGCGGGCAAGTCCGCCACGGCGGGCGCAGGCCATGCGGCCAGCCGTGCCGCGTCCAAGCCGCTGCGGGTGGGCTTTCTGTATGACGGCCCGATCGATCCGTATTCGGCCAGTCACCTGCATGCGCTCAGCGCCCAATACCTGAAGCGGAAGCTGGGCAACCGCATTGAGCTGGTGCCGGCCGAGCGTGTGACCGAAGGCAAGGACGCCGACCGGGTACTGCGCAAGATGTGTGCCGACGGCTGCCAGCTGGTGTTCGGTACCGCTTATGGCTTCATGGACGCCATCGTGCGCGTGGCGCGCGACTACCCCTCGGTGCGCTTCGAGAGCAATGCCGGCTTCAAGACGGCTGACAACGTGGGTACCTACAACGCCCGCTACTACCAGGCACGCTATCTGGCCGGCATGCTGGCAGCCCACGCCAGCAAGGCCGGTGTGCTGGCCTACATTGCGCCCGTGCCGGTTCCCGAGGTTCTGCAGGGCATCAACGCCTACACGCTGGGCGCGCGTTCGGTGAACCCCAAGATCACGGTGCGGGTGTACTGGACCAACAACTGGCGTGATCCGGGGCTGGAGCGCGAGGCCACCTACAGCCTGCTGTCGCAGGGGGCGGATGTGTTCACCCAGCACACCGACACCGTGGCGGTGGCCGAGGTGGCGCGTGACCGCAAGCTGAAGCTGATCGGCTTCCAGGGCGACTACAGCAAGATCGTGCCGCGCAACCTGCTGCTGGGTACCGTGCTGCCCAACTGGAATGCCTACTACCTGGAGCGCACCCGCAAGCTGCTGGAAGGCAAGTGGGAACCGGACCACACTTGGGGCGGTCTGGCCGACGGCATGGTGCAGCTGGAACTGGGGCCCGCGCCCGTATCGCAGGCGGTGCGCCGGCAGATCAACGCCGTGCGCCTGCAGCTCATGCGCGGACACCGGCACGTCTTCGAGGGCGAACTGCGCGCCAATGACGGCAAGGTTCGCCAGCTGGGCGGCGTGATGTCCGATACCGTCATGCAGAAGATGGACTGGCTGGCAGAAGGGGTCATCGGCCGGGTGAGCTGATCGCTCGCACCGGAGGGCTTCTTCGGGCGCTGGTTGTTGTCTGCGGTTGCCCACCATCGCCGGGCGTGGGGCGCGGGGCGTGGGGCGTGACAACCGGAAGCCCACAGGCCGCGGCTCATGGCCATAAAAAAGCCGCCGATACGGATGAAAGCGTATCGGCGGCTTTTTTGTCCGGGGAGGGGAATGCCCGTCCCCGAACTGCCTCAATCAGCCCTTGCTGCGGCTGGCAGGCTTGGCCTTGGTCGTGGCCGTGGTGCGGCTGCTGGCCGCTTTGGGAGCGGCTGCCTTGGGGGCCGCCTTGGCGGTTGTTCCTGCCGCGGCCGTCTTGGCAGTGCTGGTCCGCGTGCGTGACGTGGTGGCAGCCTTGGGTGCCGCGGCCTTGGGTGCCGCGGCCTTGGGTGCTGCAGCCTTGGGCTCTGCTGCCTTGGTTTCAAATGTCTTGGGAGCGGCCGCCTTCGGAGCAGCCGCCTTGGGGGCTGCGCTGGTCTTGGCGACAGCGGCCTTGGGCTCCGGGGCTTCAGCCTTGGCCGGTTTGGCTGCGACAGGGGCGGCTTCAGGCTTTTTTGCGGCAGGCGCTGCGGCCTTGGCTTCAGGCAGTGCCTTGGCAGCCGGCGTGTCGACATGCTTGAACACCAGCAGGCCCAGCGGCGGCAGGGTCAGCTCCAGCGAGTAGGGGCGACCATGGGTGCCTTCGTCGAGGGCATCCACGAAGCCCTGGTTGCCCACGTCGGTGCCGCCATAGATGGAGGCATCGCTGTTGAAGATTTCCTGCCAGCGGCCACCCTGCGGGGCGCCCAGACGGTAGTTGTGGTGCGGCACGGGTGTGCCGTTGAAGACGACCAGCAGCGTGTCCTTGGGATCGTTGCCATGGCGCAGATAGGCCAGCACGCTATGGGCACTGTCGTCGGCGCTGATCCACTCGAAGCCGCTGCCGTCGAAGTCGCGCTGGTGCAGGGCCGGCTGGGTGCGCATCAGGTGGTTGAGCGCGCCGATGAGGTGCTTGACGCCCACGTGGAAGTAGGTGTCGGCGGCATTCCAGTCGACGCTGCCTTCATGCGCCCATTCGGTCCATTGGCCGAATTCGCCGCCCATGAACAGCAGTTTCTTGCCCGGGTGGGTCCACATCAGGCCGTAGAGCAGGCGCAGGTTGGCAAACTTCTGCCAGTCGTCGCCCGGCATCTTGGACAGCAGGCTGCCCTTGCCGTAGACCACTTCGTCGTGCGAGAGCGGCAGCACGAAGTTCTCGTTGAAGGCGTAGTACAGGCTAAAGCTGAGGGCGTTCTGGTGGTAGCTGCGGTAGACCGGGTCCTTCTCGAACCACGACAGCGTGTCGTGCATCCAGCCCATGTTCCACTTCATGCCGAAGCCCAGACCGTTCATGGTCTCGGGGTTGTCGTTGCTGTGGCCGCCCCAAGCCACCGGACGCGAGACGCCCGGCCAGGCCGTGGATTCCTCGGCGATGGTCTGCACGTCGGGGAAGTCGCGGTAGACGCTCTGGTTGAGCTGGCGCAGGAAGTGGATGGCTTCCAGGTTCTCGCGGCCGCCGAAGCGGTTGGGGATCCACTGGCCGTCCTGGCGGGAGTAGTCCAGGTACAGCATGGAGGCCACGGCGTCCACCCGGATGCCGTCGATGTGGTACTGGTCCAGCCAGAAGGCGGCGCTGGAGAGCAGGAAGCTGCGCACCTCGTGGCGGCCGTAGTTGAAGATCCAGCTGTTCCACTCGGGGTGGAAGCCCTGGCGGCGATCAGCGTGTTCGTACAGTTCGGTGCCGTCAAAGCGGTGCAGACCGTGGGCGTCACCAGGGAAGTGCGAGGGTACCCAGTCCAGGATGACGCCGATGCCGCGCCCGTGCATGTAGTCGACGAACGCCTTGAAGTCGGTCGGACTGCCGTAGCGCGAGGTGGGAGCAAAGTAACCCACCGTCTGATAACCCCACGAACCATAGAACGGGTGTTCGGTGATGGGCATCAGCTCGACGTGGGTGAAGCCCAGCGACTGCACGTGGTCAGCCAGCTTGGGCGCGATGTCGCGGTAGTTGAGGAAGCCGTGCGGGTTGTCGTCCGGGCGCATCCAGGAGCCCAGGTGGCATTCGTAGATGCTGATGGGGGCGTTGAGCGCGTTGGCCTGGCCACGCGTCTTCATCCATTCGGCGTCGTCCCAGCGATAGGAGATGTCGGCAATGCGGGTGGCGGTGCAGGGCGGCTCTTCCCACGCAAAGCCGAAGGGGTCGCTCTTTTCCAGCCATTCACCGGTGGGGGCCGACAGGATGCGGTACTTGTAGCAATCGCCGACCGAGGCGTGGGGCACGAAGCCTTCCCAGATGCCGGAACTGTCGCCACGCACGGCCAGCGGGCTGGCGCCATGCTGCCAGCCGTTGAAGTCGCCGATGACCTGCACTTCGCGGGCATTGGGGGCCCAGACGGCAAACCAGCAGCCTTTCTCGGGCTTGCCGCCTTCCTGCGTGGCGTGGGTGCAGGGGTGGGCGCCCATCCAGCGATACAGCCGGTTGTTGGTGCCTTCACGGAAGTAGTAGATGTCGTCTTCCGTGCAGACAGGGGGAGCTTGGAGCGTCTGTGTCGTGCTGTTTTTGTCAGGCGAGTTGTTCACCGTAGTCATAGAGAGCCTCCAGCAGCCGTTGGCCGTGTTCATCGTCGGGTGACAGCGACTGGTTGAGCTCGTCCAGACGATGGGCGAAAGTCGCCAACGTCATGGCATTGCCGGCCCCCTGATGGAGTCTGGCGTGACAGTGTGCCACCCAGCGCTGTTTTTCTTCAGTACTGAGCATATCCGGAAATTGCCTTGCACGGTATCGGAAAGACATTTCCTCAAGTCGGGGATCCTCAAAAGACGGGATTTGAATATGTGAATGATCGGCATCCGGCGATGCGGCGGCCTGCGATGCGGTGGCATCCAGTCGTTCGCGCCAGTCATCCAGACGCCGACGGTCGTCGTTGCCGATGAAGCCGCCATAGAGGTCGCCGTCCACGTCCGGGGCGGGGCCCTGCGGGCGGGGGCGCTGGTAGACCTCATCCATGCGGCTGGCCAGCTGTGGGGTCAGGCGTCGGGCCGTCTCGGTGTGACGGGCGATGGTCTCCATGTCGATGTGCCAGCGTTCGATGACGGCGGGCGTGAGCACCTTCAGGTTGCCGATGACGATCGGGGACTTGTTGATGGCCAGGCTCCGGATGGGCAGGCGCGTCATGCCCTCGGGCAGGTCTTCGGTCTTCGAGAAGAGCCGCAGGCGAATCTGTTCCGCATCCAGGTCGGCCAGCTCGGCGGGGTCGTGAATCAGGTCCCAGACGATCAGCTCGTTGCGGTTGGTGGGATGCTGCGCCAGCGGCCAGACCACCGCCATGCCGCCCCGTTCGGCCCCGTACATGGCAGAGACGTGGATGAAAGGACGGTCGGAACCGATCTCGGTCAGCACGGCCTGCTTCTGGCGCAGTGCCAGGCAGAAGTTCCAGAGCCGGGGCTGGCGGTTGCGGATGAGGGCCGCCAGGGCGATGGTGGCGCGCACGTCCGAGAGCGCATCGTGCGCCTGCGCATGGGCCAGGCCGTTGGCGGCGCTCAGATGTTCCAGCTTGAAGGAGGGGCGGCCGTCGTCGTGGCGGGGCCATTCGATGCCCTCGGGGCGCAGGGCGGCCGTGGCGCGCACCACGTCCAGCAGATCCCAGCGGCTGCAGCCGTTGCGCCATTCCCGGTCATAGGGCGGGCGCAGCGTGCGCCACAGCAGGTGGCGCGTCACTTCGTCGTCGAAGCGGATGGAGTTGTAGCCCACGCCGATGGTGCCGCTGGCACCCAGCTCGGCCAGCACCGCATCGGCAAAGCGGTATTCAGGCAGCCCCCTGGCCAGGCACTCCTGCGGCAGGATGCCGGTCAGCAGGCAGGCCTCGGGGTCAGGCAGGTAGTCGGGGGCCGGCTTGCAGTACAGCATCACCGGCTCGCCGACCTCGTTCAGGTCGAGGTCGGTGCGGATGCCGGCAAACTGCGCCGGCCGGTCAAGGCGCGGGTCGCGCCCGAAGGTTTCGTAGTCGTGCCAGAAGAAGCTTGTTTCGCTCACGTCGGGTAGGTGCCGGGCACCAGGATGCTCTTGTTCACATCCTTGATGTTACGCAACCCGCAGAAGGCCATGGTGAGATCGGCTTCGTTGCGGATGACTTCCAGTGCCTTGGTGACGCCGGCCTCGCCCATGGCACCCAGGCCGTACAGGAAGGGACGGCCGATGAACACGCCCCGTGCGCCCATGGCCACGGAGCGGATCACGTCCTGACCGGAGCGCACGCCGCTGTCCAGATAGATCTCGATGTTGTCCTTGCCGACCGCATCGACGATGGCGGGCAGGGCCTCGATGGAGGGCAGGGCGCCGTCGAGCTGGCGGCCGCCGTGGTTGGAGACGATCAGCGCGTCGGCCCCCGACTTCACGGCCAGATGGGCGTCCTCGGGCTCCATGATGCCCTTGATGATGATCTTGCCGCCCCACTTGTCCTTGATCCAGGCCACGTCGTCCCACGACAGCGCCGGGTCGAACTGCTGGCTGGTCCAGGCCGACAGCGAGCTGGTGTCGCTCACGCCGCTGGCGTGGCCGACGATGTTGCCGAAGGTGCGCCGCTTCGTGTGCAGCATGTGCCAGCACCAGTAGGGCTTGGTAGCCAGGTTGATGAGGTTGGTGAGCGTGGGCTTGGGGGGCGAGGACAGGCCGTTCTTGATGTCCTTGTGGCGCTGGCCGAGGATCTGCAGGTCAAGCGTGATGACCAGCGCCGAGCACTTGGCGGCCTTGGCGCGGTTGATGAGGCGCTCGACAAAGCCCTTGTCCTTCATGACGTAGAGCTGGAACCAGAATGGGCGGCTGGTGTGCTCGGCCACGTCCTCGATGGAGCAGATGCTCATGGTGGAGAGCGTGAAGGGCACTCCGAACTTCTCGGCGGCGCGGGCTGCGAGGATCTCGCCGTCGGCGTGCTGCATGCCGGTGAGTCCCGTGGGGGCCAGTGCCACCGGCATCGTCACGTTCTCGCCGATCATCGTGTTTTCCAGCGAGCGGTTTTCCATGTTGACCGCCACGCGCTGGCGGAACTTGATCTTCTGGAAAGCGGTTTCGTTGGAGCGGTAGGTGGATTCTGTCCAGGAGCCGGAGTCCGCGTAGTCGTAGAACATGCGCGGCACGCGGCGCTTGGCAATGACTCGGAGATCTTCGATGCAGGTAATGACCGGGGCCATGGAGGAGTTCCTTCTGTTCAGATATTCCCGAGATACTACAACCCGTTACGGACCCCCCGCGCTCTGTACGGGCACGTTGTGGGCTAGGGTTTACCCGGGGTGAGCGGATGCTGCGATGCAGCGCCGGGTTGCGCCGCGATCTAGAATCCACCCTTCGGCGCTGGCCCGCCGGCCCCGGGTGATGGCGGGGCGGATTCCGGGCCGGGCCGCTTTGCAACCCTGATGATCCAAACCCAGGAAAGACGATGACGAACGATGGGCAGGGCGCCGCGGCGCCCCGGTTGAACGAAACCCTGAAGGCCGCGCTGGAGCAGCGTTTCGGAGAACGCTTCTCGGTGTCGCACGGGGTGCGCGAGCACCACGGCCGCGATGAATCCATCTACCCGCTGACCCTGCCCGAAGGGGTGGTGTTTGCCGAGAGCACCGAGGACGTGGTGGATCTGGTGAAGCTCTGTCGCGCACATCACTGTCCGATCGTGCCCTGGGGGGCGGGTTCGTCCATCGAGGGCCAGCTTCTGGCGATCCGGGGTGGCATCACGCTGGACATGTCGCGGATGAACCGCATCGTGTCGGTGGCTGCCGAAGACCTGCTGGTGACGGTGCAGGCCGGCGTGACCCGCAAGCAGCTCAACCAGGAGCTGCATGACACCGGGCTCTTCTTCCCCATCGATCCGGGGGCGGATGCCTCCATCGGCGGCATGGCCTCCACCCGCGCCTCGGGCACCAACGCCGTGCGTTACGGCACCATGCGCGAGAACGTGCTGGCGCTGACCGTGGTGACGGCCGAAGGGAAGGTGGTGCATACCGGCACGCACGCCCGCAAGTCGTCGGCCGGCTATGACCTTACCCGCCTTTTCGTGGGGGCCGAGGGCACGCTGGGCATCATCACCGAAGTCACGCTGCGCCTGCATCCGCTGCCCGAGGCAGTGTCGGCCGCGGTGGTCAACTTCCCGTCGGCCGAGCAGGCCGTCAACGTCGTCATCCAGGCCATCCAGCTGGGCGTGCCGCTGGCGCGCTGCGAATTCCTGGACCCGCCCGCCATCCGCGCCATCAACGCCTACAGCAAGATGGACCTGCGCGAAGGCTACACGCTGTTCTTCGAGTTCCATGGCAGCCCGGCCGGCGTGGCCGAGCAGGTGGAGCTGGTGCAGCAGCTGGCGGCCGACGAGGGCGGGACGGACTTTGCCTGGGCCGAGAAGCCCGAAGAGCGCACCCGGCTGTGGAACGCTCGGCATGACGCCTACTTTGCCGGCCTGCAGATGCGACCCGGCGCGCGGGCCATCTCCACCGATACCTGCGTGCCCATCTCGCGGCTGGCGGCCTCTGTCGAGGGCGCGCGCAAGCTGCTGGAAGCCAGCGGCTTCCCGTCGCTGATCGTCGGCCACGTGGGCGACGGCAACTTCCATTGCCTGATTCTGGTGGACGTGGACAACCCCGACGAAGTGGCACGCGCCGAGGCGCTCAACCGTGAGATTGTCTCGCTGGCCCTGTCGCTGGGCGGAACCTGCACGGGTGAACATGGCATCGGCCTGCACAAGATGGACTTCCTGGAGACCGAAGCCGGTGCTGAGGGCGTGGCGCTGATGGCGCGCATCAAGGCGGCGCTGGATCCGGAGGGGCTCTTCAATCCGGGCAAGATGCTGCGCTGATGCGGCCAGGGGGAGGGCAGGGCTCCGCAGGAGCGGGGCTTGTAGCCCTTCCTCAAGTACCGTATAAACACGGTTTCGGGTGGCGCGCTGAAAAGCTGACTGGTGGCGGCTGCCCGATACGCGCGATTTCCACTGCTCTGGGTGCTTCATGAGCCTGTCCCTGCAACTTACCGCCGAAGACGATGCTCTGTTGACGCTGGCTGCCGACAGGCTGCATATCAGCAAGTCCGAGTTTGTGCGTCGCAGCATTGCCGCCTATGCCGCTCGGGTCATTCCCGCCGAGAAGACGGAGGCCGAGATTGATGCCATGTACATAGGCCAGGGCGGAGGGCTGCGCGATCCCGACTCGGTGAAGGATCCGCTCAAGCGGGCCGTGCTGGAGAAGCTGCGTGAGAAATACGGCTACGCTGGTTGATACAGGGTTTCTCGTTGCCCTGTTCAACGACGGCGATGCCCACCATGCCAGCGCTGTACGGATGCTGGGTGAGTTGGCTGGGGTACGCCCGTGACCTCAGCCCCCAGGGCGTCCGCTTGCGGAGACTGTGGCTGAAGGATTGAGTGCCCCGCAGGAAGATGAAGCATCAGAGGGCGAGATGCTGCGTTGACGCGGCCAGGGTCTTGCGCAAGGCGACGGCGGCCCACAGCTACCATGAAGAATCGGCGGTGGCTGGCGACACACCGGGAATGCACGCCAGCCTGCGCCGTGTCGGAGCCATTGGCCTGAAGGAGTAGCCCCGTCATGATTTCTGCCGCCCTTTCGCTGTTCCTGCTGCGCGACCTGCCACTGTCGGCTTTCGACGTGCCGCGCCGGCAGACCGTAGGGGTGCTGGTCGTGCTGGGCGTCCTGGTGGGCATGAGTCTGGCAAGCCTCACACAGGACGACGGCATGCCGCTCATGACCATTCCGCAGGCGCTGCTGGTGGGGCTAGGGCTGAACGCGCTGCTGTACGGCCTGGTGCATGGCGTGCTGCGCTGGTGGCTGATGCGCGACGGGCGCTGGGATGGCCGGGGGCCGCTCTTCAACCTGCTGCTGGCTGCCGGGCTGGTGCCCAACGTGCTGTCGGCCCTGCTGGAGTCGCTGGAGCTGCCGGCCGGGATCGCCCAGCCGCTGGGCCTGGTGCTGGCCGTCTATGGCCTATGGGTCGTCACCCGCGCCATTGCCTGCGCCATTCCTGATGCACCGCCCCGCTACAGCCTGGCGGGTGTCGCGCTGGCGTCGGTCTCGTCCGTGCTGGTCCTGTTGGTGGTGGCCACCCTGGCCACGCCGTTGCTCGTGTCGCAGGAGGGGGCGACCCTGGGCGGTGCGCCTGCCGGGCAGCAGATCTTCAGTGACGGGCAGGGCAGCTCGGCGGCGCGATCGGGCCGGGAAGGCTCCGCGAACGAGGCGGCCAATGCCTCGCCCGTGCCCGCTTCATCGACGACCAGGGCGGCCGGCTGCGAGCCCGCCCAGAACTATCGGCAGCGCCCCACGGGAGAGATGCGGCACGAGCGCTTCGATCGGCATGGGGATCCGCGGCGGGAGGGGGAGAAATGCACCGGCCGTTCTTCGGGAAGCGCGTCCGGCGGCTGAGCTGTTGACACCCTCACTCCCCACCCACCCGCTTCAGGCACCGCAGGTAGCGCTCGTTCACCCGCTCGGCAAACCAGGCGGTGGTGAGCTTGCGGGTGATCTTGGGGCTGTTGAGCTGGATGTCGGGCAGGGTGGCACGGGGCATGGGCTTGCCGCTGCCGGCACGGTCGGCGTGGGCGAAGGCGGCCTTGTAGAGCGGGGTGTCGGCAAAGGCCAGGGTGTCGCCCTTCTGCAGCATGGCGCGGATGCTGTCGTCGTTCTGGCCGATCTGCTTGCCGAAGGTGCGGGCGGCGCGCTCGGTCTGGCCCGGGGTGGCCATGGAGGGGTTGGCGTGGTCCAGCAGGTCGCCGTCGGGGGTGAGCTTCTGGCCGGTGGCCACGGCCAGGGCGCGCTGGAAGGCGGCGTTGCGGCTGGCGTAGTGGCCGGCGTTGTAGTCCGCGAAGCGGTATTTCATCTCGGGGTAGTCGACGGGGTAGTCCAGCAGGTGGGCAATGCCGAAGTACAGGCCGCCGCGACGGGTGAAGATTTCCTGCCGGATGCTGCCGGCGTCGCCGTAGGGGTAGGGCTTGCGCCTGGCGTGGTCTTCGGCATAGCTGATGGAGACCTGCATGGCGCCGCCGGTGCGCACGGGGTTGTACTGGCCGAACAGGCGCTTGCCGAGGGGCACGGTGTCGATGAGGTCCTCGAAGGTGCGGCTGAGATCTTCTTCGGTGCGGGCGCTGTCGATGCGCTGGGCATAGCTCTGGCCGTTGCCGCTGGGCAGGGCCAGTGCAGTGCGGACCATGAAGCCGGGGATGTGATAGCGGGCGGCACGTTCGTCGATGGCTTTCCAGGCGATGGCGGGCAGGCCGGCCACCACGGGATTGACCTGGAAGCCCGATTCCTGCTCGATGACGGCGACGGTGGCGCACAGGCTGCCGCGGGTGGCGGGCAGACCCAGCAGCGAGAAGGAGGTCTGGATGTCGGTGGCCCAGCCGCCGGCGTCCTTCACGTTGGGGGGAATGGCCTTGCGAGCCACGGTGCGGGCGTCTTCGGGGGCCAGTCCGGCCTTGTCGGGCGAGGTGGTCTGGCAGCCGGCCAGCAGCAGGGCGGTGACCAGCAGTACGCCGGAGGAAATAGAGCCTTTCATGGTATTGGGGTAAGGTTGAGGGTATTCCCGAGGGGGCTTGCGGCATCGAACCCGCAGATTATGAGGATATTGCGGATTCTCGGCCGCGGGGAGCGCCGTTTCGCGCAACAGCCACGTTTCCTGTGTTCAATTAGGCAGCATGAGAATCGGCATAGGTTTCAAGTTGTTCGTGGCCGTACTGGCGGCCAGTGTCGTGATGGCGGTGGCCATGAGCATTGCCAACCGCATCAGTTTCCAGCGCGGCTTTCTGGGCTACCTGAATGAGGTGGAGACCCGGCGCCTGAACGTGCTGACGACGGTGCTGGCGGCGCACTGGCGCGAGGTGGGCGATCCGGAGCACGGCTGGGATGCCCTGCGTGGGCGCGACGACCTGTGGCGACACATTGTGCGCTACAGCGGCTACCGACTGCATTCGGGGCCGCGGCAGATGCCGATTCTGCCCATTCTGGGCCGCAGGCCGCTTCAGGCCTGCCAATGGCTGGTGCCCATGCCGTATGCCGAGGGCATGGGGGCGGCGCGCGGGTTGCTGTATGAGCAGCCCGGGCAGGAAAACAGGCGCGCAGCGCCGGATGCAGCGCACGTGCACGGGGCGCTCCAACACGGTGGCCCTCTGCCGAAGGGGTTGCTGCCCAATGGTCTGCTGCCTGGTGACATGTCGCGGCATGGGCCGCAGCCCGGACAGGCCTCCGCCGATGTGGGCCAGGCATCGAACTGGTGGTGGCTGTCCAACCCGTCGGCCACGCAGGCGGATGAATCGGCCCGCCCGGGTCCGGGGGGCACGAAGGGGGCCTCCTGGCCGCCGGAGGCCCGCGCTGGTGAGCTGTCGCCGCCGGCCGAGGAGTCCCTGCTGGACGTTCTGGTCGATGGCGGGGATGTACACCCCGACATGCCGCCTGCGCCGGCGCCGGGACCCGGATGGCCGGTGGTGGCGCCCAAGCCGCCCATGGATGCCGCGGCGCGCATGACGCTGCAGGATGCCAGTGGCCGTTTCGTGGTGGGCAACCCGGACCCGGGGCCGGATGCGCATTTCGTGCCAATCCTGGTGGATGGGGTGGTGGCCGGCTGGGTGGGCAGCAAGCGCTTCACCGAGGTGACGGATGCGGCCGATCTGGCCTTCCAGCGCCGTCAGGAGAGTGCGGCCTGGTACATCGCGGGGCTGGCGGTGCTGCTGGCGGCCGTTGTTGCCTGGCTGCTGGGGCGGGTGATGCTGGTGCCGGCAAGGCGGCTGGCCACGGCCACGCGGGCGCTGGCGGCGGGACAGTACGACATCCGCGTGCCGGTGTCCTCGCAGGATGAGCTGGGGCAGCTGGCACGGGTGTTCAACAAGCTGGCCGGCACGCTGCAGAGCAACGAGAACATGCGCCGCGCCTTCATGGCGGACGTGTCGCACGAGCTGCGCACGCCGCTGGCGATCATGCGCGGCGAGCTGGAGGCGGTGGAGGATGGGCTCCAGCCGCTGGACCAGCGGGTGGTGCAATCCCTTCAGAGTGAAGTGGGCATTCTGTCCAAGCTGGTCGACGACATCCACATGCTGTCGATGACGGAGGTGGCACCGCTGGCGTATCACTGGGAGCAGGTGGATGTGGTGGAGCTGCTGGACACCACGCTGTCGAGCTGGCAGGAGCGCCTGGCTGTCCGCGGGTTGTCCCTGAAAAGGGTCGGGGTTATAGATAGAATGCTCGTTTCGGGGGATCCGAATCGATTGCGTCAGGTTTTCCAGAATCTTCTGGAAAACGCCGTACGCTACGTGGACCAGGGCGGTACCGTGCAGGTGGGCTGTCAGGCGGACAGCCCGGGCGTGATCATCGATTTCGACGACTCCGGCCCCGGCATGTCGCCTGAAGACTATCCGCGTCTCTTTGACCGTTTCTACCGTCGTGAGGCGTCACGGAACCGGGCCACGGGCGGGTCGGGGCTGGGGCTGGCCATCTGCCGGGGCATCGTCGAGGCGCATGGTGGTCGCATCATGGCGCAGGCCTCGCCGTTGGGTGGGCTGCGCGTCCGGATCGAGCTGCCCCCCGAGCATTCTTCGGAGGGAAATGGATGACGCAGCAGAATATCTGGACCAATCCTGGCCGGCCGCTGCAGCTGCTGGTGGTCGAGGACGAGCCGAAGCTGGCCGTCCTGGTCTGTCGATACCTGGATGCTGCCGGTTTCCAGACCGGGATCCTGGCCGATGGCCGGCTGGTGGTCAACGCGGTGCGCACCAACCCTCCGGATCTGGTGCTGCTGGACCTCATGCTGCCGGGCCGCGACGGCATCGACATCTGTCGCGAGATCCGCACCTTCTCGTCGGTGCCCATCATCATGATGACGGCGCGCGTCGAAGAGATCGACCGGCTGCTGGGGCTGGAGCTGGGCGCCGACGACTACATCTGCAAGCCTTTCAGCCCGCGCGAGATGGTGGCGCGGGTGCGGGCAGTGCTGCGTCGCACGCTGGCCGATGCCGTCAAGCCGCAGCAGAAGGCGGTGGCCGAGGCTGTGCTGGAAAAGCCCGCGGACGTGTCGCCGCCGCCTGACGGGCTGTGGATCGACACGGTGCGCCACGCGGCGTGGCTGGAGGGCAGCCCGCTGGAACTCACGCCGGTGGAATTCCGCCTGCTGTCGGTGCTGGCGGCCATGCCGGGCCATGTGTTCAGCCGGGAAGACCTGCTGGAGCGCCTGTATGAAGACCACCGGGTGGTCAACGGCCGCACGGTCGACACGCACGTGAAGAATCTGCGCCGCAAGATGGGGCGCATCCTGCCCGACAGCGACCTGATCCAGTCGGTGTACGGCATGGGGTACAAGTATCAACCTTGAGTTTCACCCCCGGCAGGCAGTTGCGTTACAGTAGGCGCCCCTGAATTTTCTTTGTGCCGAATTCCGCATGAGTGCCTTCTTCCGCAACGCCCTGGTCTATCGCCTTTCTGCCGCCTGGAACCCGGATCCTGCCGCTGTCGAAGAGCAGCTGCAGCGACTGGCCTTCACGCCGGGGCTGGCCCAGGAGGCGCAGTCGCTGGGCTGGGTGCCGGCCATGGAAGGCGAGGGCCTGGCGCATCGGGTGGGGCGTCACTGGCTGCTGACGCTGCGCGCCGAGAAGAAACTGCTGCCGGCCTCGGTCATCAACCAGTTCACCCGCGCACGCGCCCAGGCGCTGGAAGAAGAGCAGGGCTTCAAGCCCGGCCGCAAGCAGATGCGCGAGCTGAAGGAGCGCGTGACCGAAGAGCTGCTGCCCAAGGCCTTCAGCATCTTCCGGGACACCCGGGTGTGGATCGATCCGGAAGGGGGCTGGGTGGTGGTGGACACCACGGCGCCAGCCCGTGCCGACGAGATCATCGGGCTGCTGAAGAAATCGGTGGACGACCTGCCGCTGGCGCCGCTGAAGCTGGCGCATTCGCCGGCCCAGGCCATGACGACCTGGCTGGTCGAGAACGAAGTGCCCGGCCCGTTCTCCATCGACGACGACAGCGAGCTGCGTGACACGGGCGAGAGCCGTGCGGCCGTTCGCTACGTGCGCCAGCCGGTGGATGCCGACACGGTGCAGCGCCACCTGAAGGAAGGCAAGCAGTGCACGCGCCTGGCGCTGACCTGGCGCGACCGCGTGTCCTTCGTGCTGACCGAGAACGCGGCCATCAAGCGGCTCAATCCGCTGGACGTGGTGCGCGAGGGGCGCGAGAGCCTGGACGAGGGCGATGCCCGGCAGGTGTTCGATGCCGAGTTCATGCTGATGGCCGGCGAGCTGTCGGGCTTGCTGGCCGACCTGCTGGACGTGCTGGGCGGCGAGCAGAAGAAAGCGCAGGCGGCCTGACGGGGCCGCGCCCGGGCACGCAGGGTGTCTTCGGGCCTGAAAGCTTGGCGCTGACGGTTTCTACCTTGGCTCTGACGGCTTCTGTCGCCCGAATTTGAGGGCGGAGAAGCCGTTTTTGGGTGCCAGTACGTCTCCGGGCAAGCCGTTCGGGTGTTGCCCTGCCACCGACGGATGTGTTGTCCCCCGCATGATTTTGCTGTTGTTATTTGGCAACGTTCTGGCGTCATTGTGCGGTCGGGGCAGGGGCGCAGAAACCGTTCGTGCCAGTCTGTGTCAGATCGCGGCGTTCATGGGCGCCATGAAAAATGCCCTGAAGACCCGCTGTTCATGCGGATCTTCAAGGGAGCGTCTGCCAGACGGAGCGTTTTTTCGGTGATTTCCGGGGAGGTGCGACCGGACTTGGCGACCGCTTGTCGGAACGGCATGTTGGTTCATCGGCCCGGCATGTTGCAGTGTGTCAATGGCATTGAAAGGGCGCTTTTTTTCTTCTACAGTGGCCACTCCTCCAACCGGACACGAGCCGGAAATAGCACTCCTCTATGAAATTGTTGTTGGACACCCAGGTGATGAAAGCCTGGCTGACCGGGGCCACGGATCGTCTGTCGGCCGAAACCATCGCCCTTTTGCAGGATCCCCAAAACGAGCGCTACTACAGCACTGCCAGCATCTGGGAACTTTCCCTGAAGGAAGGCATGGGCGCCTCGAACGTGAAACTGAATCCCCACCAGGTGGTGACGGAGCTGAAGGAACAGGGCTTCATCGAGCTGTCGCTGCGCGCAGCCACCCTGTGGCGGGCCTTCCGCCTCTCCAGCCGCATCCAGCGTGATCCGTTTGACCGCCTGCTGCTGGCCCAGGCCCAGCAGAAAGGCCTGAAGCTGCTGACGGTAGACCCGCAGATGCTTCAGCATGAACTGCCGGAGGTGCTGGCGGCATAAGCCCCAGGACTCATCCGCTGAAGCGGCGCATCGACTGCGAGGACTCGCAGCGATGCGCCGCTTTTCTTTTGGGGGCTGCCTCGACTTTCCGGGGCCGTCCGGTGAGGGGCGTGGTTGTCGCCCCGGCACCCAGGCAATTCCCTCGCTTTCTGGGGGCTCTTTCGAGGGAGAAAGAGTCTGCAGTGCCGGTACTCTTTGCCCTGGGCTTAGCGCCCTGAAGTGTCTGCCGTTGTCCGCAGCTCCTGGCGGGCCTGGCGGATGATGGTGCTGGCGCCCTTGAGCGCGAGGGCGGACAGGGCCAGTGCCACCAGCAGGTCCGGCAGGTTGCTGTTGGTCAGGTACACGCCTCCGGCTGCGGCAATCACCAGCAGGTTGCCGATGGCGTCGTTGCGCGAGCAGATCCAGACACCGCGCATGTTGCTGTCACCTTCGCGGAAGGTGTAGAGCAGGGCCGCGGCCGTGACGTTGGCCAGCAGGGCCAGCACCCCCACGATGCTCATCTCGTGATAGTTGGGCAATGAGCCTGCCCAGAACTGATAGAGGGTGGTGAGCAGCACCCAGGTGCCGAAGGCGGCCATGGTGGCGCCTTTCAGCAGTGAGGCGCGGGCGCGATGGTGCAGGGCCATGGACAGCACCAGCAGGCTGATCAGGTAGTTGCCGGCGTCCCCCAGAAAGTCCAGTGAATCCGACATGAGTGAGACCGAACCCGAGCGGGCGCTCATCACGATCTCGATGATGAACATGCCGAAGTTGATGGCCAGCGCGGCCCACAGCACCTTGCGATAGCGGGCGGTGGTGTGCGGGCCGGGCTGGCTGGAACTGCAACAGTCGGACGTGCAGGGCATGCGTTCCTCCTTGTGCGCGCATGGGCGCAGGTATCGATGATTGTTCCAAGGATAACGCATCCGGGGCACGCGTTCTGCGCGTGCCCCGACTTCCGGTGCTGCTTCAGTGCGCAGCTGCCTGGCCGCCCACCGGGGCGCGCAGCAGGGTCTGGCCGAAGCGGCCGATGGCCAGCACGAGGCCCAGCATCGTGACCAGCGCCAGTGCGCCGCCGACCAGACCCAGCTGGTCCAGTCCCCAGTGGATGGCGACCTGGTTGCCCAGCAGGGCGCCGCCGCCGATGCCCACGTTGAAGAGGCCCGAGAACAGGGCCATGGCCACGTCGGTGGCGTCAGACGCCAGCGCCAGCACGCGTGCCTGCATCGACAGCGAGAAGCACATCATCATGGTGCCCCACGCCACCAGCATGCCCAGCAGCCAGCCGGCGTGGTGGGCCAGCGGCTCCAGCGTCAGCAGCGAGATGCCCATGAACAGCAGCGAACCCAGCAGGAAGATGGCCGGATTGCGGCTGCCGCGCCAGCCGAACAGGACGCTGCCGATCAGGCCGGAGCCGCCGAACACCAGCAGGACCAGCGTGATGGCCTGCCCCTGCAGGCCGGCCACGTGCTGCAGGAAGGGTTCCAGGTAGCTGTAGGTGGTGAAGTGTGCCGTCACGCCCACGACGATCAGGACATAGATGCTGACCAGGGCCGGGCGCCGAAGCAGGACCGGCAGGCTGGAGAGCGAGCCACTGTTCTGACTGGGTAGGGCGGGCAGCAGGCGGATCAGCACGATCATCACCACCGCAGCTGCCAGGCCGATCAGGCCGAAGGTGGCGCGCCAGCCCATGATCTCGCCGACGGCGCGGCCCAGCGGGATGCCCAGCACCATGGCCAGCGACGAGCCGGTGGACAGCAGGCCCAGTCCCTGGCTGGCCCGCCCCTGGGGGGCCATGCGCACGGCCAGCGACGGCGTGATGGACCAGAAGATGGCGTGCGAAGCGGCAATGCCCAGGCGGCTTGCCATCAGCACCCAGTACTGGCTGGCCATGGCTGAGACGCCATGGCTGACGATGAACACCAGGAAGACACCGATGAGCAGGCGCCGGCGATCCATCTTGCCGGTGGCCAGCATCAGCGGCAGCGAGCCCAGTGCCACGACCCAGGCATAGATGGTCAGCATCAGCCCCACGTCCTCGGTGCGCATGCCAAAGCTCTGTCCGATCATCGACAGAAGCCCGACGGGGGCGAATTCGGTGGTGTTGAAGATGAAGGCCGCCAGCGCCAGCGCGACGACGGCCAGCCAGCTGCCCTGGGCAGCCGGTTCGGAGGAGGAGGGGGTATTCATGAACGGCGGAGGAGCGTGTCACCCCGCCTGGGCATGGGCGCGTTCAGGGGCCATGCCGGAGCAGCAGGCCTTCGCGTTCTGGCGGGGTTTTAACCCCCAAGTATGCGTCGGGATGAGGCGCAATGACCTCACGCCGGCGGCGGAAGGCGGCGATGGCGGGCCGACGGGGCGCTGGACGTGGTGCGGGCACAACGGCAACCGGCAGCCTGCCGGTTGTCAGATGCAGCGACGCCGCCCCGCGGCCGGAAGAGACCATGGGGCGGCGTTGTTGGATATCGCCGTCAGACGCCGTTGTCAGATGTCGGCGGGAAGGCCCTTGGCCGACTTCAGCGCTTGTAGCGCTTCTCCACGAACGGCAGCTTCACGCGCTGAAGCGGGATGAGCCGGTCGCGCACCTTGGCCTGCAACGGGCTGTCGTCGCGGGAGAGAGCCGGCGGCAGATAGGCCAGCATGATGGGCTTGCCCAGCGTGGGCGAGACGGTGCCGCTGGTCACTTCGCCCACGGCGTCGCCCTGTTTGTCGACGATGACGGAATGGGCGCGCACCGGCACGTTGCTGTCGGCCACCAGGGCCGTCAGCCGGCGTGGTGCCCCGTGTTCCAGCTGACCCAGCACCACTTCGGCGCCCGGAAAGCCCGCGAACCGCGCGCCATCGACCCGCCGGCTCTTGGCGATGGCAAAGCCCAGTACCGCTTCCACCGGGGTGGTGTCCGGGCCGATATCGCTGCCGTGCAGCGGCAGGCCGGCTTCCAGGCGCAGGGTGTCACGCGCCCCCAGACCGGCCGGGGTCACGCGCGGATCGGCCAGCAGATGGCGCACCAGCGGCTCGGCCTCGGCGGTGGGAATGGAGATCTCGTAGCCGTCCTCGCCGGTGTAGCCCGAGCGGGTGGCAAAGCAGGGCACGCCCAGCAGCTCCAGCGACACGGATTCCATGAAGCGCGGCGAGCGGGCACGCGGGTCCAGCGCAGCCAGCACGGCCTCGGCCTGTGGGCCCTGCAGGGCGATCAGCGCGGCGTCGATCCAGGTGAATTCCAGCTCCGGGCACCGGGTGGTGAGCAGGTGGAAATCGTGATCGCGGTTGCCGGCGTTGACGATGATGCGCACCTCGCTGCCCAGGTTGACGAGCATCAGGTCGTCCTCGATGCCGCCGCGTTCGTTCAGCAGCAGCGAGTAGCGCTGTGCGCCCTCGGGCCAGTCGGAGAAGTCCAGCGGCAGGCAGGCTTCCAGCTGGGCGTGCAGCGTCTCGATGCGGCCATCGCGCGGGCGCGCCAGCAGCTGGCCCATGTGCGAGACATCGAAGAGCCCGCACGAGGCGCGGGTGGCCAGATGCTCGGCCTTCAGGCCGCTGTACTGGATGGGCATGTCGTAGCCGGCAAAGCCGCCCATGCGGGCGCCCAGCTCGCGGTGCAGACCGTCCAGGGCAACGTGTTTCAGGGCTTCAGCCATGGTGCTCTCCTTGCGAATAGTCCGACAGGGGCGGGCAGGTGCAGACCGGGTTGCGGTCGCCGGCGGCATTGTCGATGCGCTTGACGGTCGGCCAGACCTTGGCCGCCTTCAGCCAGGGCAGCGGGAAGACGGCCTGCTCGCGGCTGTAGGGGTGCGACCAGTCGCCAGCCACCTCGGTGGCAGTGTGCGGCGCGTTCTTCAGCGGGTTGTCGTCGGCCGGCCAGGTGCCGGCGGCGATCTCGGCGATTTCCTCGCGGATGCGGATCATCGCGTCGCAGAAGCGGTCCAGTTCGGCCTTGCTCTCGGATTCGGTGGGCTCGACCATCAGCGTGTCGGGCACCGGGAAGGAGAGGGTCGGGGCATGGAAGCCATAGTCCATCAGCCGCTTGGCCACGTCCTCGGCGCTGACACCGTACTGGCCTTTGAAGTGGCGCAGGTCCAGGATGCATTCGTGCGCCACGCGGCCGTGCTCGCCGGTGTAGAGCACGTCATAGTGCCCTTTCAGGCGGCGGGCGATGTAGTTGGCGTTGAGGATGGCCATGACCGTGGCCTGGCGGATGCCGGCCGAGCCCATCATCCGGATGTACATCCAGGAAATGGGGGTGATGAGCGCACTGCCATGCGCGGCACCGGACACGGTGCCGGGCTGGCTGTCGGCAGGCTGGCCCGTCAGGTGCGGGGCGGCCGGCAGGTGGGGCACCAGGTGGGCGGCCACGGCAATGGGGCCCATGCCCGGGCCGCCGCCGCCGTGCGGGATGCAGAAGGTCTTGTGCAGGTTCAGGTGGCAGACGTCCGCGCCAATCTCGCCCGGCTTGGTGAGGCCGGCCTGCGCGTTCATGTTGGCGCCGTCCATGTACACCTGGCCGCCGGCCTCGTGCACCTTGCGACAGATGTCGCGGATGCTGGCCTCGAATACCCCGTGGGTGGACGGGTAGGTGACCATCAGGCAGGCCAGCGCGTCGCGGTGGGCGGCCAGCTTGGCGTCCAGGTCGGCCACGTCGATGTTGCCGTGGGCGTCGCAGGCCACCACCACGATCTTCAGCCCGGCCAGCTGGGCCGAGGCGGGGTTAGTGCCGTGCGCCGAGGCCGGGATCAGGCAGATGTTGCGCTGTGTCTGGCCCTGGGCCAGCAGGTATTCGCGGATGGCCAGCAGGCCGGCGTATTCGCCTTGCGCGCCCGAGTTGGGCTGGAACGAGACGCCGGCAAAGCCGGTGATGTCGGCCAGCCAGTCACCCAGCTGGGCCAGCATGTCGGTGTAGCCCTGGGTCTGCTTGGCCGGGGCAAAGGGGTGGATGTCGGTGAAGGACGGCCAGGTGATGGGCGCCATCTCGGCGGCGGCGTTCAGCTTCATCGTGCACGATCCCAGCGGGATCATCGAGTGCACCAGCGAGATGTCGCGGTTTTCCAGCCGTTTCAGGTAGCGGACGAACTCGGTCTCGCTGTGGAAGCGGTGGAAGACCTCATGCGTCAGGATGGGGTCGGTGCGCAGCAGGGCAGCCGGCAGCACGTCGCCGTTGGCGGCCAGCTTGGCAGCCAGCGCCTGCAGGGCGGCCAGGTCGGTGGCGTGGCCAGAGAGTGCTTCGTGCAGGTCGGCCACGTCGGCCAGGCCCACGGTCTCGTCCAGCGCCACCAGCACGCGCGTGTCGTCCAGGCGGCGCAGGTTGATGCGCTTGCCGGCGGCGCGGGCCAGTGCGGCGTCGGCCGCAGCGGCATCCGGGAAGCGGTAGACCAGGGTGTCGAACCAGGTGGCGTGCTCGGGGGCGAGCGCAGCGGACTGTTTCTGCACGCTGGCGGCCAGCAGTCGGGCCATGCCGTGGGTGCGCAGCGCGATGCGGCGCAGCCCCTCGGGGCCATGGTAGACGGCGTAGAAGGCCGACATGTTGGCCAGCAGGGCCTGGGCGGTGCAGATGTTGCTGGTGGCCTTGTCGCGGCGGATGTGCTGCTCGCGTGTCTGCAGCGCCATGCGGTAGGCGATGTTGCCGGCGGCGTCGTGGCTGGTGCCGATGATGCGGCCCGGCATGGTGCGGATGAGCTTCTGGCGGGTGGCCATGAAGGCGGCGTGCGGGCCGCCGAATCCCAGCGGGATGCCGAAGCGCTGGGCCGAGCCGATCACCACGTCGGCGCCCTGGGCGCCAGCAGACTTCAGCAGCACGGCGGCCAGCGGGTCGGTACCTACGCAGACCTTCAGGCCGGCTGCCTGCAGCCGGGCGATGTCGTCGGTGAGGTCGCGCACGCGCCCTTCGGTGTCGGGGTTCTGCAGGTGTGCGCCATAGAAGGTGCCGGGATCCAGTGCGTCCAGCGTGCCCACCGTGACCGGGATCTCCAGCCAGCGGGCGCGGGTGCGGATCACCTCGATGACCTGCGGATGGGTGCCGGCCTCGACGAAGTAGCCGGGGGCCTTGCTGGTGCTGGCCCGGCGCAGCATGGTCATCGCCTCGGCGGCCGCAGTGGCTTCGTCCAGCAGCGAGGCGTTGGCCACCTCCATGCCGGTGAGGTCGATGATCATCTGCTGGAAGACCATCAGCGCTTCCAGGCGGCCCTGCGAGATCTCGGCCTGGTAGGGCGTGTAGGCTGTGTACCAGCCGGGGTTCTCCAGCACGTTGCGACGGATCGGCTCGGGGGTGAGGGTGCCGTGGTAGCCGCTGCCCAGATAGCTGCGCCAGACCTGATTGCGGGCAGCCAGCCCGGCCAGTTCGGCCAGCGCCGCCGCTTCGGTCCTGGCCTCGCCGATGGACAGCGCGGGCTTGTTGCCCGGATCCAGCAGGATGCTGCCTGGCACGGTCTCGGCCACCAGCGCATCCAGCGAGCCGGCACCGATGGTGGCCAGCATCTGCGTCACGTCGTCCCCGGCAGGGCCCACGTGACGCGCCACGAATTCATCCTGTCCCTGTGCCAGCAGTCCGGCCAGGGATCCCGAGTCGTTCCGATCCGTCATGATGGTCTCAGTCCTTCAGTGCCTGTTGGTAATCGTCGGCGGACAGCAGCGCGTCCAGGTCGGCGGGGTTGGCCGGCTTGATGCGGAAGAGCCAGCCGCCCTCGAAGGGCTGCTCGTTGACCAGCTGCGGGGCATCGCCCAGCGCCTCGTTGCCGGCCACGATCTCGCCGGCGATGGGGGCGTAGACATCGGAAGCGGCCTTGGTGGATTCGACCACGCAGCAGGCCTCGTTGGCCTCGACCGAACGGCCGGCCTCGGGCAGCTCCACATAGACGAGATCGCCCAGTTCGGCCTGCGCGTGCTCGGTGATGCCCACGGTGATGGTGCCGTCGGCCTCGGTGCGCAGCCACTCGTGCGATTCGGTGTACTTGAGATTGCTGGGTACAGTCACGGGAATGTCTCCAGAGAGATGAAGGGGAAGGAAGGATCGGAAGGCGTGACAGCCCGGGGCATGTCACATCCTGCAGATTAACAGACTGCCCCCTCTGTACCTGTGCCTGAGATCGTGTCCTTCGGCGAAGCCGACGGCAGCTCCCGCAGGATGGCTGCCCGGCTTTCTCTCCAGAGTGTTCGTGCGTCGCGGCGGTCCGTTTGCCTGAGAGTTTGCGGGGAAGCTGCCCCTTCGGCGCCGTACCGACGGAAAGGGAAGGGACCAGGGCGACCTGCAAGGCGCACCTCCAGAGAGCCTGTCGTTTACACAGGCGACGGGGTGAACATGCCTTCCCGTTCCGGTCGGCAGCGGTCTCTCCCACTGCGACACTGGGGGCTCGCCAAGCGAGTCCCCGGAACTTGGGGGCAAGTTAGCCGACGCACTGGGGCAAGTCAACGGGACAGGCCGGCTTTGGGCGTTTTACGGGGTCTGGAGGGCTCAGGGATTTCCCTCATGGCGCGGGCTGCACATCCTGGACAGTGTGATTGACACGACCATGCCGGCCTGGCGGGTGATGGTCCAATACTCCGGGATTGGTGGGGTTTGCCGGGATTTTCATGGGGTTTTCATGGGCTTCGCAGCGGATGGCTTGTTCATGTTGCGCCTTGCCCGGCGCAGGGGCGGGGGCATGGGGCGGCGCGGTCCGGCCTGACGTGCATCAATCTGGTGCGGCGGCTCTCGACTAGAATGAAAAATTGCCCCTGCTTTCGGGAGGGCGGTGCGGCAGGAGATTTCTGCTTTCCTGCTCTCGGCCCGCAGCAGGAAACCACGACCGCATGGAGACCCGGGGCCCAATGGACGCCAGCCTTGCAGGGCGCGCAGAAAACGCTTCTTCCGACGTGGCGCAGTCGGTTCGTTCCGCACCCGCTGCGGCATCCTTCTTCACCGAGGGTGTGCAGCCCTGGCAGGACTGCGCCTGCCCGCTGCCGCCGGACCGCCTGCAGGCGCTCATCACCGGCCTGCAGCAGATCGTGCCCGAGGGCAGCGTTCTTTATCGACAGGAAGATCTGCGCCCTTACGAATGCGATGGCCTGAGCGCCTATCGTCAGTTGCCGCCGGTGGTGGTACTGCCCAGCACCGAAGAACAGGTGCGCCAGATCATCCTGCTCTGTAGACGCCTGGAGGTGCCGCTGGTGCCCCGGGGCGCCGGCACGGGCCTTACGGGCAGCGCCATGCCGCACGCAGGCGGGGTGCTGATGTCCATGGCCCGTTTCAACCAGATCCTCTCGCTGGACGCCCATGCCCGCACCGCCCGGGTGCAGCCCGGTGTGCGCAACCTGGCCATCTCCGAGGCGGCCTCGGCCTTCGGCCTCTTCTATGCGCCGGACCCGTCCTCGCAGATTGCCTGCACCATTGGCGGCAACGTGGCCGAGAACTCGGGCGGCGTGCACTGCCTGAAGTACGGCCTGACCGTTCACAACGTGCTGGCGGTGCGCGGCTTCACCATCGACGGGGAGCCCATCACGCTGGGCAGCACGCTGCCGGGGTCGGCTTCCGCGCCGGCTGCCACCACGGAATCCGTCGCGCTCGACACCCCGGGGCTGGACCTGCTGGGGGCCTGCATCGGTTCGGAAGGCATGCTGATGGTGGTGACGGAGGTGGTGGTGAAGCTGCTGCCCACGCCCCGGCTGGCGCGCGTCATCATGGCCTCGTTCGACGACGTGGAGACGGCGGGCAACGCCGTCGCGGCCGTCATCGCGGCCGGCCTCATCCCCGCTGGCATGGAGATGATGGACCGCCAGTCCACTCAGGCGGTCGAGCCCTTCGTGCGCGCCGGCTACGACCTGGAGGCGGCCGCCATCCTGCTGGTCGAATCCGACGGCACGGCCGAGGAGGTGGCGGAAGAGATTGCCGCCATGGAGGCCGTGCTCCGCAAGGCTGGTGCCACCCGGCTGCAGGTCTCCAACTCTGAAGCCGAGCGGATGCGCTTCTGGTCGGGCCGCAAGAACGCCTTCCCGGCAGCGGGTCGCATCTCGGCCGACTATTACTGCATGGACGGCACCATTCCCAAGCACAAGCTGGGACAGATGCTGATGGCCATTGCCGGGATGGAGAAGAAATACGGCCTGCGCTGCATGAACGTCTTCCATGCGGGCGACGGCAACCTGCACCCGCTGATCCTGTTCGACAGCGGCAAGCCCGGCGAATGGGAGCGTGCCGAGAAGTTCGGCGCCGAGATCCTGGAGCTGTGCGTGGCGCTGGGCGGCACCATCACCGGCGAACACGGCGTGGGCATCGAGAAGATCAACTCGATGTGCGTGCAGTTCTCCGAGGCCGAGCGTGCCGCGTTCTTTGCACTCAAGCGCGCCTTCGATCCGCCCGGGCTGCTCAACCCCGGCAAGGCCATTCCCACGCTGCACCGCTGCGCCGAATACGGCCGCATGCACGTCCAGCATGGCCGCCTTAAGTTTCCTGAACTGCCGCGATTCTGAACGGGAGAGATCCGATGTCGGAGCACAAGGCGGGTGATGCCACCCAGGCCCACGCCATCCTGGCCGAACTGCGCGAGCAGATGGCCAACGCCTACCATCATGGCCAGCCCCTCTATCTGCAGGGCGGCAATACCTGCCGGTTTTACGGGCACCCGGCGGCCGGCATGCCGAGGACACCGAAAGGCAGCCCTGTCGCTGCCGGGCAGGCCCATGCCGCAGACGGGGGCACGCAGCCCGACGGTAGTGCCGATCAGACCACCGTCATCGACTGCCGGCGCTACAGCGGCATCGTCCAGTACGAGCCCACCGAGCTGGTGGTGACGGTGCGATGTGGCACGCCGCTGGAGGAGCTGGAGGCCGTGCTGGCCGAGCGCGGCCAGTGTCTGCCGTTCGATCCGCCGCGTTTTGCCCCGGGGCGCACCATCGGCGGTGTGGTGGCCACCGGTCTGTCGGGACCGCGCCGCACCTCGGCTGGAGCCGTGCGCGACTTCATCCTGGGCACGGTGCTGGTCAGCGCCGATGGCCGGGTGATGCGCTTTGGCGGCGAGGTGATGAAGAACGTGGCGGGCTACGACTTCTCCCGGCTGCTGACCGGCTCGATGGGCATCCTGGGGCTCATTTCCGAGGTGTCGCTGAAGGTGCTGCCCGTGCCGCGAGCCGACCAGACCCTGATGCTGCCGATGAGCCAGGCCGAGGCCATCACGGCCTGCAACCGCTGGGGCGGCAAGCCGCTGCCGCTGGGCGCCACCTGCTGGCATGACGGCATGCTGTACGTGCGTCTGTGCGGCGCGCGCCGTGCCGTGGACTCGGCCCGTCAGGAGCTGGGCGGCGAGCTGATGCAGGACGAGGCCGCTGCGGCATTCTGGGCGTCGCTGCGCGACCATCGGCATGCGTTCTTTGCGGCGCAAGGTGCGGCGGAGGGTGAGGCCGAGCGCCACGCTCCCCTGTGGCGCCTGTCCGTTCCGGCCGCCACCGGCCCCATCGAGCTGCCCGGCACGCAGCTTGTGGAGTGGGGCGGGGCGCTGCGCTGGTACCGGCCATCGGCCGAAGCCATCGCTGCCCTGAGTGGCACGGTGCCTGCTGCGCCCCAGACCGCCGCGCAGGCCCTGCGCGAGCGCATCGCGGCGCTGGGCGGCACGGCCACGCTGTTCCGGGCCGACGAAGCACATGCCGACGTGCTGCGCTTCCACCCGCTGGCGCCGGTCAACCTGCAGATCCACCAGCGGTTGAAGCAGGCCTTCGATCCGCGCGGGCTGATCAACCACGGCCGGATGTACCCGGGCCTCTGAGCCTCATGCGACGGGCCTGTGCCCACCGAATTCTTCTTGCATTCAGACCATCATGGAAACCCATCTTGCCGAGCGCTTCCTGAACACGCCGGATGGCGAAGTGGCCGAACGCATCCTGCGGGCCTGCGTGCATTGCGGCTTCTGCACGGCCACCTGTCCCACCTATCAGATCCTGGGTGACGAGCAGGACAGCCCGCGCGGGCGCATCTACCTGATGAAGCAGGTGCTGGAAGGCGCCACGCCCACGCTGTCCACGCTGCGCCACCTGGACCGCTGCCTGACCTGTCGCAACTGCGAGAGCACCTGTCCGTCGGGCGTGCATTACTCGCGCCTGCTCGACATCGGCCGCCGCGTCGTGGCCTCCGAAGTGCGTCGCCCGCGCGGCGAGGCCATCGGTCGCAGCGTGCTGCATCGGCTCATCAGCCACAAGCCGCTGTTCGACAGCCTGATGAAGATCGGCCGCGTGGCCCGTCCCCTCCTGCCGGCTGCGTTGCAGGCCAAGATCCCGCACGTGCACGTGCCAATCGGCAAGTGGCCCACGCAGACCCATGCCCGCAAGATCCTCATGCTCAACAACTGCGTGCAGGAAGGCATGCTGCCGGCGGTGGACAAGGCCACGGCCCGTGTGCTGGACCGGCTGGGCATCCAGGCCATCATCGAGCGCAAGTCCGGCTGCTGCGGTTCGCTCCCCTATCACATGGATGATGAGGAGGGCGGCTTGGCGGACGTGCGCCGCAACATCGATGCCTGGTGGCCGCACATCGAGCAGGGGCTCGAAGCCATTGTCATCAACATCTCGGGCTGTTCCGCCATGGTGAAGGACTATGGCTACCTGATGCGGCTGGATCCTGCCTACGCCGAGAAGGCTGCCCGCATCTCGGCCATGACCTTCGACCTGAGCGAGTGGCTGGCCCGCGAGCTGGGTTCCCGCAGGCCGAAGACGGCGCTGCCCGCGCAGCGGCTGGTCTTCCATCCTCCCTGCACGCTGCAGCACGCCCAGAAGATCCGTGGTGTGGTGGAAGCCATGCTCACCACCTGGGGGGCAGAGCTTCAGCCCATTCAGGAGTCTCACCTGTGCTGCGGTTCGGCCGGCGCCTACTCGGTGCTGCAGCCCGAGCTGTCCCAGAAGCTGCGCAGCCGCAAGCTCTCCAACCTGGAACGTCACCAGCCCGAGGTGATCCTGTCCGCCAACGTCGGCTGCATCGGCCACCTGGGTGGTGGCACGCAGACCCCCGTCATGCACTGGATCGAATGGATGGAGCAGCGTCTGCTGGCCGGTGGCGTGACCGACGAGCGCATCGAGATGCCCGAGATGGCACCGGATACCCACGAGGAGGGCGCTTCGGTGCGGAATACGCTCAAGGCCACCGCCATCACCCGTCCCGGGCGTGAGGCGGCTGCCGAGAAGAAAGCCGAGGCGGCCTGAACATCAAGTGGGGGCCGGGCTTCGGCCCGTGACTTTCAGAGGCTCAGGTGTCTGGAGACTGGGGCATGTGCAGAGGGGCTGCGTTCAGACCGCCTGCTTGTCGTTGGCCAGCAGCAGTCCCCTGATCATCCGGTACAGGAACCAGACCGAGACTGCCATGGCCACGGGGATGGCGATGAGCCATCCCAGCCAGACCAGGGATGCCCCCAGGCTGCCGCCGTTGTCGATGGCGGCCATGGCGCCCATCGAGGCCGGGTCCACGCCCGTGGACTGAAGCATCAGGAAGGATCCGACCATCACCGGCGCAAAGGCCAGCGCCAGCACGCCCAGCGTGACCCATCCGGTGCGGATCATCCAGCTGCAGTGGCTTTCGTAGGCTGTGCCGCGTGCGTCGGCCCGTAGCAGGTAGGCCCCGATCACTGCCGCGATGGACAGCAGGCCTGCGCTCAGCAGCAGGCCGCCAATGGCCACGATGTAGCAGGCCATGGCCGTCGTCCGCAGCGAAGCACTGCGGGTTTCGTCCTCCACGGAACGGGTGACCGGACGGGCACGGTGAACGCGCGGGGTGGTGTGGAAGGAGGCGGAGGCGTCCGTGATGGCGTTCATGGCAGGTCCGGGCACGAGTCGGTCTGGCAGGCGCCGGAACGGGGCCAGGGTCATGCGGTGGCAGGGCTGCGTTCCGGGTGATGAGCAGGATAGGCAGATTGGCCGACCCTGTCATGGAAATAATGCCGACTCCGGCGCAACGGCCTGCACGCGGCGCGCAGCGGCAGGTGGCGGGGGACGTGCGGG
Source organism: Lautropia mirabilis (assembly GCF_900637555.1). Lineage (NCBI taxonomy): Bacteria > Pseudomonadati > Pseudomonadota > Betaproteobacteria > Burkholderiales > Burkholderiaceae > Lautropia > Lautropia mirabilis. The sequence goes on from NZ_LR134378.1 coordinate 1,238,813, forward strand.
GTGGGGGAGCGCCCGCGAGCGCGGGCGCGTGAGGCTGGCCCGGGACGGGTCAGTACAGCATCGGCTGGTAGGAGTTGGCCCGCAGCAGCCCCTTGATCATCCGGTACAGGAACCAGATGAAGGGAATGAGCGCCAGGAACGACAGCAGCCCGAAGGTGACGAAGCCCAGCGTGCCGAAGATGCAGACCCAGAGAATCGTCCACCAGCAGGTGCGGATCATCCAGGTGAAGTGGCTTTCATAGATGGAGCCACGGGCGGAGGGGCGCTGGATGTAGTTGATGATCAGGGCGAGCAGAGACAGCACGCCCATCGAGAAGATGGCGCCGATGATGTGCAGCCAGTAGTCGAGCATGGCCGTGCGCCGGAGGGCGGCTTCACGCTGGGTCTCGATGGTGGTGGCGTTCTCGTAGGTGTACGGCGGCATGGCGGGGGGCTCTCCGTGGTCGGCGGGAAGTCACAACGTGGTCAACCCCTCAGATGATGACACAGCCGCCCGGAATCAAGCGGCTGCGTCTTGCGGGAGCCCCCGTCTCACCATCTGTCACATCATCCGTGCCGGCACCCGGCACCCGGCACCCGGCACCCGGCACCCGGCACCCGGTCGCAGGTCGCAGGTCGCAGGTCGCAGGTCGCAGGTCGCAGGTCGCAGGTCGCCGGCCCGCGGGCTCAGTCCGAGAAGGGTTCCCGGCGATAGGCTCTCAGCGCGCCCTTCACCATGCGGTACAGGAACCAGCCGATCAGCGCGATGCTGCCGGGCAGGGCCAGGATGCGGGTGAAGATGACGACAACCATCAGGACCAGGCAGATGAGCGGGGTCTGGATCAGCTGCTTCAGATGGTCCTCGTAGGCCGTGTCGCGTGCGCGGGAAGAGTAGAACCAGGCCACGAGCATGACGGGGACGTTCAGCATGCCGATGGAGATGAAGGGCCCCAGGAGGGAGGCGGCGTAACAGCCCAGGACGATGTTGCGCAGGCTGTCCGACTGCTGGGTGTCGATGGTGGCGGTGTTGTCCTGCATGCTTCTGTTCTCCGGCGAGGTCCGTCAGACGGGTTGAGTCGGAGAAAACTACGACAACGCTGCGGCGCTGCCGAGGCGCAGGATACGGACGGGCCGGATGGCTGATCCGAACGGTCGGGCTGACCCGTGGAGAGGGGATGTCTTTTCAGTGCCCGGCCGTGGCGGCCGCGGCCTGCACCAGCGTGGCATACAGCGTCTGGGCCCCCGAGGCCACGAACTGCACGCCCACGCAGATCAGCAGAAAGCCGCTGAGTCGGGTGATCACCTCGATACCGGTATTGCCCAGCCGGGTGGTGACGGTGCGGGCGCTGCGCAGCAGCAGGAACTCCACCAGGCAGACGCCCAGCATGGCGCCCAGAACGGCCAGGTAGGCGCTGATGCGGTGCTGGAAGGTGCCCAGCTCGCGGATCTTGGTCTCCAGACCAATGACGACGGCGATGGAGCCGGGGCCGGTGATGCCGGGCAGCGCCAGCGGGAAGAAGGCGGGGTTGCTGTACTGCGCCTTGGCCACTTCCGAGACCTCGGCCTTGCCGTACAGCATGCCGTGACCCAGCAGGGCGATGATCATGCCGCCGGCCACCCGCATGGCACCGTAGGAGATCCCGAAGGCCTTCATGATCAGGCTGCCGGCGAACAGGCTGCCCACCAGGATGCAGAAGCAGTAGATGGAGGCCGAGGTGGCGGTGCGCCGGGTGGCGTCCGCATCCAGGTTGCCGGTGACCGAGGTGAAGATCGGCAGCGTGGCCGGCGGATTGATGATGGTGATGAGGCTGACGAAGCTGCCCACCAGGAACGCCGTGAAACTGTCTTCCACCATGGGGTCTGCCCGCCTGCCGAAAGAATACCGAAAGGCATTGTCCGGTCCTGCGCGGTGCTTGGCCAGCGTGGACGCAACAGTGTTGCGCAGACCCCTAATCGTGAAAAGGCCCGCCAGGCGCAAAGCCGTGGCGGGCCGTGATGGGAGGGGAAGGAGGCCGGGGTCAGGCCCCGACCTTCGTCCCTGGGCTGAAGCCTCAGCCTTCCATGGCCTTGACCATGTCCTCGACGACCTTCTTGGCGTCGCCGAACACCATCATGGTCTTGGGCATGTAGAACAGCTCGTTGTCCAGGCCGGCGTAGCCGGAGGCCATCGAACGCTTGTTCACGATCACCTGGCCGGCCTTGTAGGCGTCCAGGATGGGCATGCCGGCGATCGGCGAGTTGGGGTCCTTCGCGGCCGGGTTCACCACGTCGTTGGCGCCCAGCACCAGCACCACGTCGGTCTCGCTGAACTCGGGGTTGATGTCCTCCATCTCGAACACCTGGTCGTAGGGCACTTCGGCTTCGGCCAGCAGCACGTTCATGTGCCCCGGCATCCGGCCGGCCACCGGGTGGATGGCATAGCGCACCTGCACGCCTTTCTCGATCAGCTTGTCGGTGAGTTCCTTCAGCGGGTGCTGGGCACGGGCCACCGCCAGACCGTAGCCCGGAACGATGATGACCGAGTCGGCGTTGGCCAGCATGAAGGCTGCATCGTCGGCCGAGCCGCTGCGCACCGGGCGCTGTTCCTTGGCACCGCCTGCCTGGCCGGCAGCGGCCGGATCGGCACCGAAGCCGCCCAGGATCACGTTGAAGAACGAGCGGTTCATCGCCTTGCACATGATGTACGAGAGGATGGCGCCGCTGGAGCCCACGAGCGAACCGGCGATGATCAGCATCGGGTTGTTCAGCGAAAAGCCGATGCCGGCTGCCGCCCAGCCCGAGTAGCTGTTGAGCATCGAGACCACCACCGGCATGTCGGCACCGCCGATCGGGATGATGATCAGCACACCCAGCACGAAGGCAATGGCGGTCATCAGCCAGAAGGGCGTCCAGCCCTGGGTGGCCGTGAACCAGATGCCGCACAGCACCATGGCGATGGCCAGGATGAGGTTGAGTGCATGCTGGCCGGCGAAGGTGACGGGCGCGCCCTGGAACAGGCGGAACTTGTACTTGCCCGAGAGCTTGCCGAACGCGATGACGGAGCCCGAGAAGGTGATGGCGCCCACGAAGGTGCCGATGAACAGCTCGATGCGGTTGCCCACCGGGATGGGCTCACCGTGGCCGACGATGTTGAAGGCCCACGGCTCGGCCACGCAGGCGATGGCGATGAAAACCGCCGCCAGACCGATCATCGAGTGCATGAAGGCCACCAGCTCGGGCATCTTGGTCATTTCCACCCGGCGTGCCATGACGGTACCGGCAGAGCCGCCCACCAGCAGGCCGAAGATGACCAGCGCAATGCCGGAACCGTTGGACTGGGTGCCGGCGGCCCCCTGCAGCTTCAGGATCAGCGCCACGGTGGTGACGATGGCGATCAGCATGCCCACCATGCCGAAGACGTTGCCGCGGCGCGAGGTGGTGGGGTGCGACAGCCCCTTCAGGGCCTGGATGAAGCACACCGAGGCCACCAGGTACAACAGAACGACGAGATTCATGCTCATCAGAATGCTCCAGAAAACGATACGGGCTGCGCGATGTCAGGCTGCCGGGCAGCCAACCGCGCGGTGACGAAGGGTTGGGCCATGACGTGTCTCATGCCTTGTTCTCCGCCTTGCGCGGTTCCTTCTTCTTGAACATCTCCAGCATGCGCCGGGTGACCAGGAAGCCCCCGAACACGTTGACGGAGGCGAGGATCACGGCCAGAAGGCCCATGCTCCTGCCCAGGCCGGTCTCGGTGAGGGATGCTGCCAGCATGGCGCCCACGATGACGATGGCCGAGACGGCGTTCGTGACGGCCATCAGCGGCGTGTGCAGCGCCGGCGTCACGTTCCAGACAACGTGATAGCCCACGTAGATGGCCAGCACCAGGATGATCAGGTTGAGAATGGTGGGATTGACGAGTTCCATGTCGTGAAACCTTGTTTGTATTCGGTGAAGCCGGCCGTCCGGGCCGGCGCGGGCTCAGGCCTTCTGCTCGCGCAGCACCTGGCCGTCGCGGGCCACCAGGCAGGCCTTCACGATGTCGTCTTCCAGGTCGATCTTGAGCTTCTTCTCGTCGTCGACGATCAGCTTCAGGAAATCAAGGATGTTGCGGGCGTAGAATGCCGAGGCGTCGGCCGGCACCATGGCGGGCAGGTTGCCCACCCCGGCGATGCTCACGCCCTGGTGGCGCACCACGTTGTCGGCCTTCGACAGTTCGCAGTTGCCGCCCTGTTCAACGGCCATGTCCACCACCACCGAGCCGGGGCGCATGGATTCGACCATGGCGCGCGTGACCAGCACCGGCGCCTTGCGGCCCGGGATGAGGGCCGTGGTGATCACCACGTCGGCCTGACGGATGCGTTCGGCCACGGCCTTGGCCTGGCGTTCCAGCCAGGACGGCGGCATCGGGCGTGCATAGCCACCCACACCGGCGGCGGCCTCGCGTTCCTCGTCGGTCTCGTAGGGCACGTCGATGAACTTGGCACCCAGCGACTCGATCTGCTCCTTCACGGCCGGACGCACGTCCGAGGCCTCGACCACCGCACCCAGGCGGCGGGCCGTGGCGATGGCCTGCAGACCGGCCACGCCGGCGCCCAGGATGACCACCCGGGCTGCCTTGGCGGTACCCGCAGCCGTCATCATCATGGGGAAGAAGCGCTGGTACAGGTTGGCGGCGACCAGCACGGCCTTGTATCCGGCAATATTGGCCTGAGATGAGAGAACATCGAGGCTCTGGGCACGCGTGGTGCGCGGGGCAGCCTCCAGGGCGAAGGCCGTCACGCCCGTGGCGGCCAGACGCGCCAGGCCGTCGGCATGGTGGGGGTTGAGCATGCCCAGCAGGGTGGAACCTGCCTTCAGCTGGGGCAGCTCTTCTTCCATGGGGCCGCGCACCTTGGCCACCAGCTCGGCGCCGAAGGCACCGGCGGTGTCCACGATCTGTGCGCCGGCTTCCTCATAGGCTGCATCGGTGATGTCGGAGGCCACACCGGCCTCACGTTCAACCAGCACTTCGTGGCCCGCCTTGACCAGTTTCTTGACGGTCTCTGGCGTGGCGGCCACCCGGGTTTCGCCTGGACGTCGCTCTTTCGGGATCCCGATTCTCATGGGCAGATCCTTTCTTGGGGGGTTTCTGGGGCCTCCGGCTCATGCCGCCCCCCGGCAGGCAGGCTGCACGCGAGGAGGCAGGGGTGACCGGAACTTCCCTTAAGGGTTTCCATAATTTTCTACAATGTTCGCATGAAACGTACATTACCGGACGGAGAAGGCCGTCAGATCGTTGTAGGGCTCTCGGGCGGTGTCGATTCTGCCGTCAGTGCCTGGCTGCTGAAAGAGGCGGGCTGGCAGGTCACCGGCCTGTTCATGAAGAACTGGGAAGATGACGATGACAGCGAGTACTGCTCGTCGCGTCAGGACTGGCTGGACGCCGCCAGCGTGGCCGACGTGATCGGCATCGACCTGGAGGCCGTCAACTTCGCTGCCGACTACCGCGAGCGGGTCTTCAGCCTGTTCCTGCAGGCTTACGAGGCCGGCTTCACGCCCAATCCCGACATCCTCTGCAACGCCGAGATCAAGTTCAAGGCGTTTCTGGACCATGCTCTGGCGCTGGGGGCCGAGCGCATCGCCACCGGCCACTACGCCGGCAACCGCATCGGGCCTGACGGCCTGGCGCAGCTGCTGCGCGGCGCGGACGCCAACAAGGACCAGAGCTACTTCCTGCACCGGCTGAACCAGTATCAGCTCTCGCGGGCCGTCTTCCCGCTGGCGGGCATCACCAAGCCCGAGGTGCGCGAGATCGCCGCCCGCATCGGCCTGCCCAACGCCACCAAGAAGGACTCCACCGGCATCTGCTTCATCGGCGAACGCCCGTTCCGCGAGTTCCTGTCGCGCTATCTGCCCACCAAACCGGGCCCGATGGTCGATGACCGGGGCGTGCAGGTGGGCGAGCACGTCGGGCTCTCGTTCTATACCCTGGGTCAGCGCAAGGGCATCGGCATCGGTGGCCGGCGCGACAACGCCGACGGCACGCCCTGGTTCGTGGCCGGCAAGGATCTGGCCAGCAACACGCTCATCGTGGTGCGCGGGCACGACCACCCCTTGCTGCTCACGCAGCGCCTGGCCGCACGCGATGTCCACTGGATCGGCGCAGCCCCCGAGCCGGGGCACCCCTATGGCGTGAAGTGCCGCTACCGCCAGCAGGATGCTGAAGGGTGGGTGCAGTCCTCATCGCCGGAGGAGGGCGCCGCCACGGACGCGACCCCGGCAGGTGCATCGGCGGCGGTCACCGGGGCCGAAAAGCCCCCCTCACGCATCGAGGTGGGCTTTGCAGAGCCGCAATGGGCCGTCACCCCCGGCCAGTCCGTCGTCTTCTACGACGGCGAGGTCTGCCTGGGCGGGGCCGTCATCGACCGGCAGGGGTGAAGAGGGCGGCTGCCCACTTCCCGGGGTTCGCGTCCGCCCACCCTGCACGTAGCCCGATATCGGGTGTCGGGGCCTTGAGCCCAAGGGCAGGCGGTGGGCGCCCCGCATCCGGCTGACTGTTCCATCCATTCGTCCGCGAGCCATGGCGCCGGGCCTGCCAGGGCGACAGAATCCGCCACATGGACACCCTGGGCACAGATCGAGACCTTCCTGCACCCGGCGCCAGAACGGCGCGGGGGGGCGCGGCACGTTTGCGCCCCGTGATGGTGCGCCGCCAGCGCCGCCGCCTGCTGCAGCTCATGACCATCGGCCTGGGCGTCCTGCTGGGGCGTCCGGTACTGGCCACCACGTCCCGTCGACCCCTGGGGCCGATCTCGGCGGGTCAGCGCACGCTGATCACCGAATTCCTGCTGGTCCACACCCAGCTTCTGGCCGGCTATGTCCTGTCCGGCGCGGACGGCCAGGCCAATCATGCCACCCTCGACAGCCTGCGCCGCCAGGGGGATGGGCTGATGCAGCGCATCAAGCGCGAGTTGTTTACCCGTATCGAGCGGGGCGAGATGGCCCAGCTGGAGGCCCGCTGGCGTACCGTGGCCGATGCTACCCGCACCCGGCCCACGCTGGACATCGCCCGCCTGATGCTGCCCATGGCGCAGGAAGTGGCCGCCCCGCTGGGCGCCTTGCTGCCGCCGGTGGACATCAAGGCCACAGGCGGCAATGAGGGCAGGGCACGTCGGCGCCTGCTGATGAGTCAGCTGCTGCTGGATGGCGTCAGTGCCTGCTGGTCGCAGGACCTGACGCACTGGGATCAGATGGACGAGCGCCGCGTGATGCTGGAGAAATGGCTCAATGCCGTGGCCCAGCAAGGCACGGGCGGCGTGCGCCTGCTGGCCCAGTGGAACCTGTTTGCCAGCGCACTGCCGCTGCGCAATGCCCCCTGCCTGCCGGGGGCGGCCCATACCCTGCAATCCGTGGGCGAACGGCTTTACAAGCTGCTGTAGGGTAAGATCGGGGGCTCTTTCGTACCCGTCCGAAGCTCCCGATCATGACCGCCGACACGTCCGCTCTCGATGCCCTGTCCCCCCTGGATGGCCGCTACGCCGCCAAGGTCGCGCCGCTGCGCGCCTACTGGTCCGAGGCCGCCTTCATGCGCCACCGCGTGCAGGTGGAAGTGGCCTGGCTCATCGCCCTGTCCGACGCCGGCCTGCCCGAACTGAAGCCCTTCAGCCCGGCCGCCCGCCAGCGCCTGGACGCCATCGTGCAGGACTTCGGCAGCGCCGACGCCCAGGCCATCAAGACCTTCGAGCGCACCACCAACCACGACGTGAAGGCCGTCGAGTACTTCCTGAAGAGCCGCGTGGCCGACGACGCCGAGCTGGCCGCCGCCAGCGAGTTCATCCACTTCGCCTGCACCTCTGAGGACATCAACAACACCTCGCACGGCCTCATGCTCAAGGGCAGCCGTGAAAAGGTCATCCTGCCGGCCATCGACGCCATCATCGACACCCTGCGCGGCATGGCGCATCAGTACGCCGCGCTGCCCATGCTGTCGCGCACCCACGGCCAGCCTGCATCACCCACCACCCTGGGCAAGGAAATCGCCAACGTCGTTCAGCGCATGCAGCAGGCACGCGCCCGCATTGCCGGCGTGGCCATCCTGGGCAAGATGAACGGCGCCGTGGGCAACTACAACGCCCACCTGTCCGCCTACCCCGACGTGGACTGGCCTGCCTTCTCGCAGCGGGTCGTCGAGGGCCGGCTGGGCCTCACCTTCAACCCGCTCACCACCCAGATCGAGCCGCACGACTACATGGCCGATCTCTTCCACGCCCTGGTGAGCTTCAACACCGTGCTGCTGGACCTGTGCCGCGACATCTGGAGCTACATCTCCATCGGCTACTTCACCCAGAAGCTCAAGGCCGGCGAAGTGGGGTCCTCCACCATGCCGCACAAGGTCAACCCCATCGACTTCGAGAACGCCGAAGGCAACCTGGGCCTGGCCAATGCCCTGCTGTCGCACCTGGCCCAGAAACTGCCCGTCAGCCGCTGGCAGCGTGACCTGACCGACTCCACCGTCCTGCGCAACGTGGGCGTGGCCTTGGGCTACAGCCTGCTGGCCTACGACTCTGCCCAGCGCGGCCTGGGCAAGCTGCAGGTGGCCGAAGCCGCCCTGGCTGCTGACCTGGACGCCAACTGGGAAGTGCTGGCCGAACCCATTCAGACCGTCATGCGTCGTTATGGTGTGGAGAAACCCTACGAGAAACTGAAGGAACTCACCCGCGGCCGCCACATCGGCCAGGCGGACCTGTCCACCTTCATCGACGGGCTGGACATCCCCGAAACCGCCCGCGCCCAGCTGCGGGCGCTCACGCCGGCCAGCTACATCGGCCGGGCCGAGGCGCTGGCGAAGAAGGTCTGACGATCACGGTCATGGAGAAGGCCCCGCAGCCTGCTGGTCCTGGCAGGTTGCGGGGCCTTTTCATGGGTGCAGGATGCCGTGGCATCAGGTCCGCTGCAAAGCGCAGGGACGGAATGCCTCATCTGACCGTGTGCTTCTTCGCAATCTCCACCACCTTGTCCACCCGCTGGGTGTAGCGCGGGTTGTCGGCCAGGTAGTCGGTCGTCATCCAGGTGTCGACGATGACCTCGGCGATGGCCGGGCCGATCAGCTTGCCGCCCAGACACAGCACGTTGGTGTTCGAGTGCGAGCGTGCCAGTCCTGCGCAGAACGGATCCTGTGCCACGGCCGCATACACGCCGGGGATCTTGTTGGCGATCAGGGCGCTGCCGTAGCCCACGCCATCGATGAAGATGCCGCGCTCCACCTGCCCGTCGCTCACCGCCAGCGCCGCCGGGTAGATGAAGTCCGGCAGGTCGCAGCCTTCTTCCGAGAACGGCCCGAAGTCCACCACCTCGTGACCCTGGCTCTCCAGCCGTTTCTTCAGCGCCGCCTTCATCGAAAATCCGGCGTGGTCGCCCGCCATGGCTATCTTCATGTCCGTGCTCCGTGTGGGTGAGGGGGGAAGAAGCAAGTGTGCCCCAGAACCGCCCGGCTGGCCGGGCATGTCCGGGCAAGGGGGCATGGATTAGAGGGCGTCAGCCCTTGCGCACCTTTGTAATATATGAATGGTTATCATCCGCTACAGAGATGATGTAGCATTCGCATGCTGACGCTGACGCTGACGCTGCAGTCCCGGTCCCGGTCCCGGTCCCGGTCCCGGCAAGGCACGCAGCCTTTGTGGCTGACGGCAGGAAGGAGACCCGCCATGCACTCATTCGATCCATGCAAGCAGCCGGCGCTGCGATGTCCAATACCATGACCTTCCGCGTCATGGATGATGAATCAGAACACAATCAAGAATCAAGACAACTAACCCAGGTGAGGAAAACCATGAAAGCACTCAACGCCACCCTGCTTGCCCTGTTGCTGGGCGCATCGGCATCCGCGTCCGCCCACAGTCTGTGGACCCAGGGCGAGAACAAGGATGTCTTCGAGGCCGACCTGATCTACGGCCACGAGTTTCCCAAGCCTGAGGTCATCCCCGAGGCGCGGCTGGTGCTGTTCGAGGCACCGCAGGTGATCAGCGCCAGCGGCACGCAGACACTCGTGCAGTCGGGCGAGAACTACCACTATCGCCATTCCGCCAAGCTGGGCAAGGGAACCCACGTGCTGCTGGGCACCTACAAGCCCACGTATTGGACGAAGAAGGCCGACGGCAAGTGGGCCATGGCCAAGACGCGCGCCGACTTCCCGGATGCGCAGAGCTGCGGCCTGTACTCGATGAGCGGCAAGAGCTTCGTCATCATCGACGATGACGGCGCCTTCGCCACCAAGCCGGTGGGCAAGGGCTACGAGATCACGCCGCTGGCCAGCCCCAACGACATCAAGGTCGGCGAGCTGGCCAAGTTCCGCGTGACGCTGGACGGCAAGCCGGTGGCGGATGCCAAGGTCGTGGGCAGCCCGGCCGGCTTCAATTCGGAAGAGGTCGAGATCGAGGCCTTCTATGCCGAGACCGACAAGAACGGCGAGTTCTCGTTCCGGGCGCTGAAACCCGGTCCCTGGTACCTGTCGTCCGAGGTCGAGCAGGCACCGAAGGATCCCAAGGTCTGCGACAAGGTGGTGGACGAGTTCACGCTGAGCTTCAACGTGAAGTGATCCCGATACGGGCCGTGCGCCTGGCGCCGGCCCGTTGCTGCCATCAGCGCGTCCGCCAGGTGATGGGGCGCGACACGGTGCCGGTGATGTTGCCGTACCGGTCCGTCACGTTCTTCTGGTGGCGCTCGGTCACGCGCTGGCCCAGATAGGCCAGGGCCTGGCCGGCCTTCCAGTTCTGCGGCACGCGCCACTGGGTGCAGCTCACGCGCGAGAAGTCGTTGACGCCCACTTCGGTGCACAGGTTGAAGTCCGACGACCGGCGGCCCCGCTCGGCGCGCATCACCACCTGTGTGGTGCTGTTCTGGTCCTCCCAGCTCAGGGACTCGGCGCCGTACATCAGCACCATGTTCCGCTTCAGGCTCCAGGGCTGGCTCAGCTGCATGTGGGTGGCGTAGGCCTGGTAGCGGGTATAGGCGCCATCGAAGATCTCGCCTTTCTCGATCCGCTGCACGGTATCGATCTTCAGCAGCTCGGCATCGGCTGCGGCCTGCTCCAGGTTGTCCGGCAGCTTGTTGGCCGACAGGCCCGTCATCACGCGCACCGAGGCAAAGGTGTCGCCGTCCGCGATCTTGTCCAGGGACGCACGGTAATCATTGAAGAAAGGCTGGGTGATGCCGTTGCCGGACTCCGTGGCCTTCACCGACTGTTCGATCTTGATCACCGGGGGCTCGCCCTGTTCGCTGGTGCGGGCTTCCACCGTGCCGACATTCTGCGTCAGAGCCGTGGCCAGCACGTCGCCCCGGATACCCGTGCTGGAGATGGGCTCCGCCTGGTTGTCGGTCAGCAGGCTTTCAGGGGGCAGGGCGGTGGGCAGCGCAGCGATTGCCTTGGTGGTGGCTGACTTGGTCGTTGCTGCATTGGAGGCGCCTGCATCACCCGATCCGTCGTGGCTGCCGCAGGCGGCCAGCAGGGTCATGATCGAGAGGCTCAAGGCGAGTCGTTTGAAGGTAGCGTTCATGTTGCCTGTCTATCCATCGGGGACCGGTCGTTCTCTGACGCTTGCCCCGTCCTGTGATTACTTCGTTTATGAAAGGTGAAAGGCCCTGTTTCTCGGGCTTTTTCCATCGTAGATAAGCCGCCGCCATCACACCGAAACGACAGGTACAAAAAATGTGTCATGTCGAACAAGTGAACAGTTGAGGCCCGGAACTGGTTACGAGAGGCCGTGTGCGCGCAGATTTGCTGACGACTTGTTGCCGATTTCTGGTAGTCGATATGACGAAAGATGTCGTGTTATGTCGCCATCTGGGTGTCATTCGGTCGGCATCGCGGTCTTCCTGAGTACCGTGCTGGCCCACTTCGGCCGCCCCATCTACGGGCAGTGGTTCCGCCACTGATCCGTCGGGCAAGAAAAAGGCGCCAGGACCGTAGTCTCTGGCGCCTTGGGTGATCCCGCAAAGCCGGTCCCTGGGGCCGGCTTTTCCGTTCTCAGGGCAGTTCCACCTCGGTGGCGTCCTTCTTCTTCACGGGCTTGACCAGGTCCTCACGCTTGAGGCCCAGGCGCATCACGATGGCAGCAGCCACGAAGATCGAGGAGTACACGCCAAAGCAGATGCCGATGGCGAGCGCCAGCGAGAAGTAGTGCAGCGTGGGGCCGCCGAAGAACAGCATCGACAGCACCATCATCAGCGTGGACGTGTGGGTGATGACCGTCCGCGAGGTGGTGGTGGTGATGGCGTGGTCCAGCACCTGGGCGGTGGTCATGTTCCGGGCATGGCGCTCGCGGAACTTCTCGCGCACCCGGTCGAAGATGATGACCGACTCGTTGACCGAGTAGCCCAGCACCGCCAGCACCGCGGCCAGCACCGACAGCGAGAATTCCCACTGGAAGAAGGCGAAGAAGCCCAGGATGATCACCACGTCGTGCAGGTTGGCGATGATGCCTGCCACGCCGAACTTCCATTCGAAGCGGACGGCCAGGTAGATCACGATGCCGGCGATCACCACCAGAAGCGCCATGGCGCCGCTGGTGGCCAGCTCCTGACCCACCTGCGGGCCCACGAACTCGTTGCGGCGCAGCTCCACCGACGGGTCATGCTGCTTGAGCGCAGCCAGCACCTGCTCGGCCTGCTTTGCGGCCGAGACGCCTTCCTTCAGCGGCAGGCGGATCAGCACGTCGCGCGAGGTGCCGAAGTTCTGCACCTGCGGCTCCGAGAAGCCCAGCTCCTCGATGGCCTGGCGGGTCTTGCCCAGGTCGGCCGGCTGTGCGTAGCTGAACTCCATGACCGTGCCGCCGGTGAACTCCACCGACAGGTTCAGGCCGCGGGTGAACAGGAACAGCACCGCCAGCAGGAAGAAGACGATCGAGATGGCGTTCAGGATCGTCACATGGCGCATGAACGGGATGTCGCGCCGGATCTTGAAGAGTTCCATGGTGTGCTTGCTCCCTCAGCGCTTGGCCGGTTTCGGATCATCCAGGTGCCAGTCGCTCTGACCGACGGACAGATGCTTGACGCGCTTCTTGCCGCCATACCAGAGGTTGACCAGCCCGCGCGAGACGAACACCGCCGAGAACATGGAGGTGAGGATGCCCAGACAGTGGACCACGGCAAAGCCCTTGATGGGGCCCGAACCGAAGGCCAGCAGCGCCAGGCCCGCAATCAGCGTGGTGATGTTGGCATCCAGGATGGTGGCCCAGGCGTGCTCGTAGCCGGCGCTAATGGCCATCTGCGGCGAGGCGCCCTTGCGCAGCTCCTCGCGCACGCGCTCGTTGATCAGCACGTTGGCGTCAATGGCCATGCCCAGCGTCAGCGCGATGGCCGCAATGCCGGGCAGCGTGAGCGTGGCCTGCAGCAGCGACAGCACCGCCACCAGCATCAGCAGGTTGAAGCCTAGCGCCACGGTCGAGAACAGGCCGAAGAGCAGGTAGTAGACGATCATGAACACCGCGATGGCCAGGAAGCCCCAGGTCACCGACTGGAAACCCTTCGAGATGTTCTCGGCACCCAGGCTCGGGCCGATGGTGCGTTCCTCGATGATGTCCATCGGCGCAGCCAGCGCACCGGCGCGCAGCAGCAGCGCCAAGTCGCCGGCGTTCTTGGCCGAACCCATGCCCGTGATCTGGAAGCGGCTGCCCAGTTCGGACTGGATGGTGGCCACCGTCAGCACCTCGCCCTTGCCCTTCTCGAAGAGCACCACGGCCATGGGCTTGTGGATGTTCTTGCGGGAAACTTCGCGCAGGTGGCGGCCGCCGGCCTCGTTCAGGCTCACGGCCACGGCAGGCTGCTGGTGCTCGTCGAAGGTGGCCGAGGCGTTGGTGAGCTGCTGGCCGGTGAAGATGGGCTCACGCCGCAGCACCACCGGGGCGCCACGGCCCTGGCGGAACAGGTCGGAGCCGAAAGGCACCACGCCGTTCTCGCTGGTCAGGGCACGCTGGGCCTCGGGGCTCATGTCCACCAGACGGGCTTCCAGCGTGGCGGTACGGCCCAGGATGTCCTTGGCACGCGCCGTGTCCTGCACGCCGGGCAGCTGCACCACGATGCGGTCAGCGCCCTGGCGCTGGATGACCGGTTCGGCCACGCCCAGTTCGTTGATCCGGTTGTTCAGCGTGGTGATGTTCTGCTGCACCGAGTTGTCCAGGAAGGTGCGCATGGCCGACTCGGTCAGTGTCAGCAGCAGCTGCGACTGAGCGCCGCTGCCCCGTTCCTGCACCGCCAGGTCGGCCTGGTTGTCACGCAGCAGTTCCTGGGCGCGGGTACGGGCATCCTCGCTGGCAAAGTCCAGAACCAGCTGCTTGCCGTTGCGCTTGATGCCGTTGTGGCGCACCTTGCGGTCGCGCAGCAGCGTGCGCACATCGGCCATTGCACTGTCCAGGCGCTTGTTCAGCGCCTCGGTGGTGTCGATCTGCATCAGGAAGTGCACCCCGCCGCGCAGGTCCAGGCCCAGGTACATGGGCAGGGCGTGCAGCTGGGTCAGCCACGTGGGCGAGGCCGACAGCAGGTTCAGCGCGGTGATGTAGACCGGATCGGCCGGATCCGGATTCATCGCCTTCTCCAGCACGTCGCGCGCGCGCAGCTGGGTATCGGTGGTGTCGAAGCGGATCTTGACGGAGTTGTCGTCGCGCAGCACCCCCGTGTTGGGGATGCCGGCCTTGTCGAGCGCGGCCAGCGCCTGGCTTTCGGTGGCCGCGTCGACCTTGATGGTCGCCTTCTGGCTCGATATCTGAACCGCTGGCGATTCGCCGTAGAAGTTGGGGAGGGTATAGATCAGGCTGAAGATCAGCGCCAGCCCGATGAGGGCATATCGCCAGAACGGATATCGATTCACACTCAGATGGCCTTGATGGTGCCCTTCGGAAGAAGGGTCTGGACGGTGGACTTCTGGAAGTTCATTTCGATGGACTTGTCGCCAGAAGCAGAAACTTCGACGGTAACATAGGCGTCACCGACCTTGGTGACCCGGCCGACGATCCCGCCAGCCGTCACCACTTCATCCCCTTTTTGCAACGCTGCCAGCATGTTCCGATGCTCTTTGGCCCGCTTCATCTGCGGACGGATCATCAGGAAGTACATGGCCACGAACATCAGGATGATGGGCAGAAAGCCCAGCAGCTGGCTCTCGGCGCCGGCGGGGGCGGCAGTCTGCGCGTAGGCGGTGGAAATCACGATAGGGTTCCTTTCAGGGTTGAAGGGATGGATGGGTGAACCCGTCATTATAGCGACGGGGCGTCTGCCGGGCGGTCGCTGCCATGGCCGGCGCTGCGGTATCGTGGGGGCGACCGAAGCGATCGCCCTGCGGGATCATTCATGTTTCACGGCGTAAAAGTGCGCCGCGAGGGTACATCGCCTCAGCCGTCCAGCCCGCGCTGGCGGTCCTTCAGGAAGGCGGCGTGGAAGGCCGCAAAGCGCCCCTCGGCAATGGCCTGGCGTGCCTGGGCCATCAGGTCCAGATAGAAGTGCAGGTTGTGTACGGTGGCCAGATGCGCGCCCAGCATCTCGCCCACTCGCTGCAGGTGGTGCAGGTAGGCGCGCGAATGGTGGCGGCAGGTGCTGCACTGGCAGGTCGGGTCCAGCGGGCGCTCATCGTCGCGCCAGCGGGCGTTGCGGATCTTCAGGTCGCCGAAGCGGGTGAACAGCCACCCGTTGCGGGCGTTGCGGGTGGGCATCACGCAGTCGAACATGTCGATGCCACGGGCGATGCCGTCGAGCAGGTCCTCGGGCGTGCCCACCCCCATCAGGTAGCGGGGCCGGTCCGCGGGCAGCCGGTGGCCGATGTGGTCCAGGATGCGCAGCATGTCTTCCTTGGGCTCGCCCACCGAAAGGCCACCCACCGCATAGCCCTCGAAGCCGATGTCCGTCAGGCCCGCCAGCGACTCGTCGCGCAGGTCCTCGAACATGCCGCCCTGCACGATCCCGAACAGGGCGTTGGGATTCTCGCCACGCAGGAACTCGTCGCGGCTGCGGCGTGCCCAGCGCAGCGACAGCTGCATCGAGCGGGCGGCCTCTTCATGGGTGGTGGGGCGGCCGTCGATCTCGATCGGCGTGCATTCGTCGAACACCATGGCGATGTCCGAATTCAGCGCACGCTGCACCTGCATCGAGACCTCGGGCGTCAGGAACAGCTTGTCACCATTGATGGGCGAAGCAAAGCGCACGCCTTCTTCCGAGATCTTGCGCAGATCCCCCAGGCTCCAGACCTGGAAGCCGCCCGAATCGGTCAGGATGGGGCGGTGCCAGCCGTTGAAGCCGTGCAGCCCGCCCAGCTTCTCCATCACGGTCGTGCCGGGCCGCAGCCACAGGTGGAAGGTATTGCCCAAAATGATGCGCGCGCCCACCGCCTCCAGGTCGGCCGGCGACATGCCCTTGACGGCGCCGTAGGTGCCCACCGGCATGAAGATCGGGGTTTCGATTTCGCCATGGTTGAGCCGCAGCGTGCCCTGGCGGGCCAGGCCGTCGGTGTGGTTCAGCGTGTAATGCAGCATGACATGATGGAAGGAGGTGATTCGGGGAAGCGGCTGCAGAAGGCGGGGCCGCGGCAGCGAGTGTAAGGGAGCGGCAGGGTGAAAGGGGGCGCCGGATCACGCCGGGCCTGGGCCCACAGGGCTGGTCACGCCCGTCAGGCAGGCCGCCTTCGGCACCCAGGCACCCGGAGTGGTCTGGGTCATCCCGGACCATTCCGGATGGGGCCTGTTCAGGCGTCCCCCTCCACGGGGGCGCGATCCAGCAGCATGGCATCGCCATAGCTGAAGAAGCGATAGCGCTGCGCGATGGCGTGTGCGTAGGCGCGGCGGATCGTCTCGCGGCCCGCAAAGGCGCTCACCAGGATCAGCAGCGTGGACTTGGGCAGGTGGAAGTTGGTGAACAGGCGGTCCACCACCCGGAAGCGGTAGCCCGGGGTGATGAACAGATCCGTCTCGCCACTGCCGGCCACGCCGCCACTGGCTTCCAGCGCCCGCAGCGCCGTGGTGCCGATGGCCACCACCGGCCGTCCCTCGGCCTTGGCGCGGGCGATGGCCTGTGCCGTTTCGGCCGACAGGGTGTAGCGCTCGCTGTGCATGTGGTGCTGCGACAGATCTTCGGTGCGCACCGGCAGGAAGGTGCCCGCGCCCACATGCAGTGTCAGGTGTGCGCTATCGATGCCGCGCGCTCGCAGCGCCGCCAGCAGCGCCTCATCAAAGTGCAGGCCGGCCGTGGGGGCGGCCACCGCGCCCGGCTCGCGGGCGAACACGGTCTGATAGCGTGCCTCGTCGGCCTGATCCGGCTGGTGCTGGATGTAGGGCGGCAGCGGCAG
Organism: Lautropia mirabilis; assembly: GCF_900637555.1. Lineage (NCBI taxonomy): Bacteria > Pseudomonadati > Pseudomonadota > Betaproteobacteria > Burkholderiales > Burkholderiaceae > Lautropia > Lautropia mirabilis. Next base: position 1,256,076 of record NZ_LR134378.1, read on the forward strand.
CTCGCCCAGCCGCTCCAGCACCCCGGCCGCTGGTGCATCGAAGCGGATGCGCAGCATCATGCTGCCCGGCTCGCGTGCCGAGACGACCGTGGCGCACTCCGTGGCGTTCTCCGGCCCGAAATGCAGCCGGCTGCCCGCCTTGGGCGGGTGGCTGGCGCGCACCATCGCCAGCACCTCGTGCTCGCCGTCGATGCGCTCGACCATCACCTCGATGCGCCCGCCGCTTTCCTTGCGCCCGGCCAGCCGTGCGTGGATGACCCGGGTGTCGTTGAACACCAGCAGGCTGCCGGGCGCGATGAGTTCCGGCAGATCGGCCAGCAGCCGGTCGGCAGCGCTGGCCTCGGGCTGCTGCATCAGCGTCGTCACGTCCAGCAGCCGCCCGCCGGCGCGTTGCTCGGGCGGGTACTGCGCAATCAGTTCCTCGGGCAGGTGATAGTCGAAATCGGACAGCTTCATCGGGATGGATCAGAAAAAGGGGCGGGCATCACGGAGCGGGTAAAGGCGCCACGTCACGTGAGAGCTTCATGCGGAAGGGCCGGGCTCAGCGAGGATCCGGCGCTGCATCAGCCGGGCGCCAGCGCCATAGCCGGCTAGCTTGGTCTGCAGGCGTGGCGTGGGCGTCACGTCCTGAAAGCCATGGCGCTGCCAGAAGCGGACTGCCCCGGCCAGCGACACCAGCCGCAGGCTGCCCAGACCCTGCCGGCGTGCAGCCGCCACGGTGGCGGCCAGCAGGCGCTGGGCAACGCCCCGGCCATGCCATTCGGGGCTCACGGCGCAGTCGTGGACGAACCAGTGCCGGCCCGGTTCGGGCAGCGCATCCAGCAGCTCCCCCAGCGCGGGCGGCAGCCCGTCGTCCCACGGATACGAGACCAGATAGCCCGCCACCCGGTTGCCGGCCAGCGCCACCAGGCATCCCTGCGGTGCAAGCTGCTGGCGGTTCTGGAAGAACTCCACCGGCTCCAGCACCGGCAGGCCGACGTAGGCCTGCTTCTGCACCTGCATCAGCTGCGGCAGGTGGGATTCTTCCAGCGGCGATATCTGTACAGGCACATGGCCCAGACGATGGTGCGGGAAAGGCAAGGAGCCCATGGCGGAAGGCGGGAAAGGAAACGGCAGGAGTCAGGCAGGGGCACGCAGGCCCGGAGGCGGGCTGCAAGGGGCGCAGGGCGCGAGGCGGTGTACCTGCCACTGCACTGTTGTCAGGTGGCCGGGCGGTTGCCGCAGGCCTTGGACTTGGGCCATAATGCCAGCCGGATGCCGATGTTACAGGAAGCGGCTCCGTCCTTCATGGCAGCAGCCATGCCCGGGTGGTGAAACTGGTAGACGCAGGGGACTCAAAATCCCCCGCCGCGAGGCGTGTCGGTTCGAGTCCGACCCCGGGCACCATCTCTCTTTCTTTTTCTCTCTTTTGTCAGCGTGACGGCTGCGGCCATTGCAGCAGCAGCGGAACGGGCTTCAGCTCGTCCAGACAGCTGACATCCAGGGCAGCGGCGTCAGGGCGCCGCAGAAAATCCGCCATCAGCTCGGGCACACAGCCCGCCGACATCACGTTGTGTGCCTGATGCTTCAGGTGCAGATGACGCGCGTTCTTCAGCCCCGCCACGGCTGCCTCGCCCATGGCGTGACCAAGGGTGGGGTCGAACTCGCCTGTCAGTGCCAGCACGGGGATGTCCGGTGAAATCTGCTTGTCGAACCCTGCCGGGACTTCGCCCCGGGGCCAGCCACGACAGGCCTGGGCCATGGCCCTGATGTTGGCATCCAGCAGCAGCGGGTCGGGCCGGCCAGTGGGTTTCTGGAGACTGTCGAGGTCTTCGGTGCATGCCACGGCGGTGTACATGCCCATCGCCAGGATCTCCCGAAGCTGCTCGTTCATCTGCCGCGCCAGATAGCCGGGCACCTCATAGTGCCCCTGGGCCGCCTGATGGATCAGCAGCGGCAGCATGCTGGCTGTCTCGGGCGAATAGGCCAGCAAGCGCACCAGCGAGGCCATGGTCTCGTCCGTCAGGCGCTGGCGTACCCACTCGCCCCGGGGTGGCAGCTTCAGGTTCACCTCCACCGGCTTGGAACGCAGCTTTTCCAGCGCTTTCAGCAGCTGCGGGTACGGATCGCCCAGGGCCTTGCGGCAGGTGGCGTCTTCCGTGCAGCGTGCCAGCAGGCGCTTCAGCGCATCCTCGTGCTGGCGCGCATCCAGCTCGCCCAGATAATGCCCATTGGGCAGGGGAGAATCCAGGATCAGTGCTCGCGTCTGCTGCGGATATTGCCGGGCGTACTGCAGCGCCACCCGTGTGCCGTAGGAGATGCCCAGCAGATTGATCCGCTCCAGCCCCAGGGCCTTGCGCACGGCCTCCAGATCGCGCACGGCATCGGTGGTGGTGTAGAAGCGCAGGTCCGCCTTGTCTGCCAGTGCCTTCTGACAGGCCTGGGTGAACGCCACCAGCGCCTGGGGCGGCATCGACAGCATGTCGGTATCCGGCGCCATCGGGCAGTCCAGCCGGTTCGATCCCCCCGTGCCGCGCTGATCCACCAGCACCATGCCCCGGCGCTCGCGTATCTCGGCAAGGCTGGGCGCCAGCGCAGCATAGGTCTGCAGCGTGTCCTGGCCCGGACCGCCCGACAGCAGGAAGACCGGATCCTTCTGGGCCATGAAGGACTTGAGCGGCGGCGCCCACGCCAGTTTCAGTTCGATCTGCCGCCCCTGGGGCAGCTGCGGGCTCTCGGGCACCTTCAGCGAACCACACAGGGCACGAGCGCGTTGCTCCAGCCCCGAGGGCGCCTGCAGGACGCAGGGCTCGAACTGCACCTGTCCGATGCGCTGGGGCTTGGGGGCCGGCAGGGCAGGGGCGTCCGCCATGACCGTCAGCGGCAGCAGGGCAAGGCCCAGCAGCAGGCTCAGGCGGGTTCGGATTCCTCGGGCTCCTGACATGACAACCTCCTGTCGTTCCGGGTGCAGGGCCGGTGATGACACGGGTGTCGCCATCACCGACGGTGAGCGGAAGATACAGGCTATGTCACCTCACGGGAAGCAGGCGCGGCCGGACGGACGGCGCGTCGGCCCCGACCGTATTGCAGTGCGGGGCGTGACACCGGCCAGCTGGAGTCAAAGCTCGCCGACTGTCGTGGCTTTGGTTGCTGCCAGAGCTTCGGGGGCCGTCTTCTTCGCCAGCGATGTTGCGGTAAAGGCTTCCACGGCCGCCTTCGTGTCGGGCCGTGCAGCCGCCTCGAATTCCTCGGGGCGACGCAGCTTCACGGTCAGCAGCACCACGGCCAGCATCACGTCCGGCCAGGCCTGGCTGTTGCCGTCAAAGGCGGGCACCTGCGCCAGCGCACGCTTCAGTGCCGTGACGCTGCGCGCCACCAGCGGATGGTCGGCCGTGTCCGGCGCCTTGAAACGCACCAGCTTCACGATCTGGATCAGCATCTCCAGCAGCGCATGCGTCTGCGAGATGGCCGACAGCTCGGCTGCCGGTGGCATGGCACCACCCAGGTACAGGCAGATGGGCAGCGTGCCCGGAACAGCGGTCTTGCCGTCATCCAGCACCAGCACCGGAATCTGGCTCAGCGGGTTGATGGCCTCCAGTTCCGGCGGGTTCTGCCATGGGTCCACCATTTGCAACGACAGATCGTTGCGACCCAGCAGCAGCGCGCGGGCCAGGCAGATGCGCCCATAGGGCGAGGTGGGGCTGACATAGAGCTTCATGGCGGTCTCCGGTCGGGTTGTGGAAGCACCGATGGTACATCTCAAGATCACCCTATTGCATCAAATATGGGTTTTGATTGTTCACGTCAATTTATGCGTTACGTAAGATTGCGGGGGCAAAGGGGATGGGGGTGTTGTTTTGTCAGAGTTTCCGGTAAATAATATAAAAGCAAGCCATATTGCAAATAGAATTAGCAAAAAAACGTATCTTCCGAATGTTTTTTTTATCCAGTTGGCGCCGATTAGGGAGGTTGTGGCAAGGATTAGTAATGCGAGCAGGCTCCACGGGCCGTCAAACCAACTGCTGGCGTTCTCTATGGATTCAATCGACATGGCAAGTTGTCTTGTTGTCTGCAATGCTTGTTGTGTTTGATGTTTGAAGTGTGATTTATGTTTTATTTATTTTGATCGTTATTCAGAAGGGGCTCTGCCCCTTCCGTTGTTTTGGCTTTCAAGTTCGTGTCTGGGTTTGGGGGGTTAAATTCCCATAGAGGCCATTTCTATTGGCGACCTCCATCGGGATGCAGTCATGACAATGCACGATTCGGCTCGTCTGTTTGTTGCGATTGCCCTGATGAAGTCGATGATATCAAGTGCCTGGCTGAATATGTCTACGCCATTATTGAGTATCGTCCCTGGCATGTAGATCAGTCGTGCGCTTCTTGTGCATGAGTTTATCTCATTGACTGCCCTAACAATTATGGATGTCACCTCTTCGTTCATCTCCCAGTTTGTGCTGATTTTTGATCCGTCGTAATCCCATATAAGGGATGCGATTTTACGGAGATTTTGTTCTCCGTGTGTATTGTCCCATTCGGACTTTTTTCGTAAGGTCTTCGTGTCGTGATGGTTCTGGTTTGGTGAGGTAATTGTTGGTGCAAATATTCTCACCCATGCCTGAAATGAAGCGTCTTGATTGGTTTCTGTGTTGTTGCTGTAGTAGTTGATGCGGTTTCTGCTTATGTCGAATAAGGCTGCGCTTACTCCTCCGTGCGGGTGGATGAATAACGCTGCTCTGGTTTTTGTATGTTCATTATTGTCTCATCCTTCTAGGAATTTCGTCCCGTTTTTTAGTTGAATTATTTCTGTGGTGTGCGTGAAAGACTTGTTGAATGTGTCGCTGTCGTTGCGGGTTATGGCTTGAATTACTTGTTTTAGGCCTTGAGCCTCGATGAGGTTGTTGAAATGGCTTTTTTGTCCTGTAATGACGCTGGCTTCTGATGAAAACGATGCGATGGGCGTGGAAAGCAAGGCGAACAGGGTGAATGCTTGGATTGTTTTGCGAAGCATGTTAAGTCTCCTCTGATTGTTTCCGTATGATTCTATGCTGGAAATGTAATTATTGTATAATAACTTTCGATAAGTTGACTTTTTGATTGTGTTGTGAACGTATGTTTGTTAGGGTCAACGTGCTGATGGGGCGCACACAGAATTCTGGATGCTTCCGTGTTACCAAACGTAAGGGTCAGACCCGGAGGAAGGCCATGCCGAACCGGCCGCAGGCGTGCGGGTGGCCCTCGGGCCCTCCGGATTTGCGTCAGAGGCTTCGGATGCCCCTCGGGCACCACCGATGCGATCCTGCCGCAATACCAGCGACACCCCCAGCAGGCTCAGCAATGCCATCAGGCGTTCGGCACTCATCCGGTGGGCGTTGCGCTCCAGGCTGGAGAAGGTCTGTTGGGTCACGCCCAGGCGACGGGCGGCTTCGGCCTGTGTCAGCCCGGCGGCCTTGCGAAAGCCCTGCAGCAGCATGGGGAGCTGTTCGGGAATCTGGACGCGGATGTCCTGAGGAAGGGGGCGATCAGGCATGTACAGGCCCTAGGCTGTATTTTGACAATACATAGTATAGCCTGTATTTTCGTCATACAGCCTATGAACTGTATCGGTCAGCCCCTATCGCCCCGCACCTGCACGGCCCTCATCCCCCACCCGCACCCGCGCCAGCAGTACCTGCAGCGGGTGGCGCAGCTGGCGGTGGGCCATGCGCTTGACCTGGCTGCGGCAGGAATAGCCGGTGGCCAGGGCCTCGCCGGCTGTCTCGGCGGGGCGGTCCACCTGGGCCTGCCACGATTGCGAGTAGATGAGGCGCGAGGTGGCCAGGTTGCGGGCCTCGTGGCCATAGGTGCCGGCCATGCCGCAGCAGCCGGTGGCCTGCACCTGCAGCGTCAGACCGAAGTGGCGGAACACCTTCACCCACTGGCCGTTGCTGTCGGGCTGGTTGGTCTTCTCGGTACAGTGGGCCAGCAGACGATAGGTCTCCGGGAAGCCGATGTTCTGGCGGGTATCACCGTTCGAGCTGGCGGCATCGGTGGCTGTCGTGGCGGAGGGGGACAGAACCTCCGCCAGCTTCCGTGCCGCCGGTCCTTCTGCCAGCGCCTGCAGCAGCCATTCCTGCGGCAGCAGTACCCGGGGCAGGTTCTGGATGCCCTCGATCTTGGCGTACTCCTGCCGGAACACCAGCGTCATGGCCGGGTCCAGCCCCACCAGCGGGATGTCGAACCGGGCCAGCGCCTGCAGGGCGCGGATGTGGCGACGTGCCACGCGCTCGAAGGCGGGCAGGAAGCCCTGCACCTGCAGCGGCTTTCCGTTGGCGTGCAGCGGTGCCAGCCAGACGCGCAGGCCCAGTCGTGCGGCCAGCTCGATGAAATCCGCCAGTTGTTCGGTCTCGAAATACCGGGTGAAACTGTCCTGCACCAGAATGACGCTGCGCGCACGCTCCTCGGCAGAGAGTGCAGCCAGTGCGGCCGGCGTGGCGGTGGCCACCTGCCATCGCTGCAGCACGGGCTGGAGTGCCATGCGGTTGATGAGCGGGCTGTCCACCATGCCCACGTGCTTTTCCATCATGCGCTGCACCCAGCCGTTGCCCATGATGCCGTTGTAGAGCCACGGCACGTGGGCAAACCACGGCATGGAGAATTCCAGCGAGCCGATGAGGTAATGGCGCAGCGGGCGCAGGTAGCGCTGGTGGTAGAGCTGCAGGAAGCGCGCGCGGAAATCCGGCACGTTCACCTTGATGGGACATTGCCCGGCGCAGGCCTTGCAGGACAGGCAGCCGGCCATGGCCTCGTACACCTCGTGCGAGAAGTCCGGCGCCTGCTGCCGTGCGGCGCGGGTATTGCGCCAGCGCTGCCAGAAGCTGCGGAAGAACCCCGGTGGATTGCGCGACAGTTCCAGTACGTCCACACCAGCATTGCCCTGCAGGCGCAGCCATTCGCGCATCAGCGAGGCACGACCCTTGGGCGAGTGCTGGCGCTCGCGGGTGGCTTTCCACGACGGGCACATGGCGTCGTCGGGATCATAGTTGTAGCAGGCGCCGTTGCCGTTGCAGTGCATGGCGGCGCCATAGCTCTGCCAGACGCGCTCGTCGATCTGCCGGTCGTGCTCGCCACGTGTGGGCACGCCATCGACCTTCATCAGCTGAGCCTGGCTCTGCCACGGTGTGGCAATCTTGCCCGGGTTGATCTGGTTGTGCGGGTCGAAGGCGGCCTTGAGCTTCTGCAGCGACGGATACAGCTCACCGAAATACGCCTCGGCATATTCCGAGCGCACGCCCTTGCCGTGCTCGCCCCACAGCAGGCCGCCGTAGCGCTGCGCAAGGGCTGCCACCGCATCGCTGATCGGGCGCACCAGTGCCGCGTACTTCGGGTCCTTCATGTCCAGCGCCGGGCGCACGTGCAGCACGCCGGCGTCCACGTGGCCGAACATGCCGTATTGCAGGCCGTGACTGTCCAGCAGTGCGCGGAACTCGGCAATGTATTCCGCCAGGTTCTCGGGCGGGACGGCCGTGTCTTCCACGAAGGGCTGCGGCCGGGCCTCGCCCTGCACGTTGCCCAGCAGACCCACCGCACGCTTGCGCATGGCATAGACGCGCTTGACGGCGTCCGAACCCACCGCCAGTGTGTGGCCCAGACGGCGCACGGTGGTGTCGGTCTGCAGGTGATTCACGAAGCGCTGAACGCGCGCGTCCACCTCGGCCGGGTCATCGCCGCTGAATTCCACCAGGTTGATGCCCAGTGTCTGCTCGCCTTCCCGCTCCGGAAAGTATTCCGACACACTGTTCCAGACGAAATCGTTCATGGCCAGCAGCAGCACCTTGGAATCCACCGTCTCGATGGACAGGGGCTTCTGTGCGATCAATGCCCGGGCGTCGCGCAGCGCATCCATGAAGGCGGCGTAGCGCACGTTCACCAGCACCGAATACTTCGGGATGGGCAGCACGTTGAGCCGTGCCTCCACCACGAAGCCCAGCGAGCCCTCGGCGCCGCACAGCACGCTGTTGAGGTCAAAGCGGCCGTCAGGACGACGCAGGTGCGCCAGGTCATAGCCGGTCAGGCAGCGGTTGAGCTTCGGAAACTTCGCGCGGATGAGATCGGCCTGCTCGTCGGCAATGCGGCGGGCCGTGCGGTGCACCTTGCCGATGCGCCCGGACTGCGCACAGAGTGCTTCCAGTCCTGCATCGTCCACCGGCTGGCTGACGAAGCGCTCGCCGCCCAGCAGCACGTAGTCCAGCGCCAGCACGTGGTCGCGCGTCTTGCCGTAGGTGCAGCTTCCCTGGCCACTGGCGTCGGTGTTGATCATGCCGCCCAGCGTCGCCCGGTTGGAGGTGGACAGCTCGGGGGCGAAGAAGAGGCCGTGAGGGCGGAGCGCGGCGTTGAGCTGGTCCTTCACCACGCCGGCCTGCGCCCGCACCCAGCCTTCCTCGGCGTTGATCTCCAGGATGCGGTTCATGTGCCGCGACAGGTCCATCACCAGCCCGTGAGTGAGTGACTGGCCGTTGGTGCCGGTGCCGCCGCCGCGCGGTGCCAGCGCCACCGCCTGGTAGGCAGGCTGACCCAGCAGCGTGGCCACGCGCTGCACGTCCTCGGCGTCTTTCGGGAAGACGGCGGCCTGCGGTGCCAGCTGGTAGAGCGAGTTGTCGGTGGCGAACAGCGTGCGGGTGGCGTAGTCGTCCTGGATCTCGCCGGCAAAGCCGCTGGCGCGCAGGTCCGCCAGAAACTGTTGATAGAGGGCGGGCAGCTCGTCGGCGGGGCGGGGCAGGGCGGCGATGGACATGGAACGGGCGGGCAGATGGACCGGCGCCGGCGCGGGAGTGGCCGGGACAGCCCGAAAGTATCCGCACGAGTGCCCCGGTTGACAAGCGTGAGCCGGCCGTCGGGCTGGAAGGCAAAGGCGGAAAGGAAAAGGCAGAAAGGAAAAGGTGGAGCCGGCAAGACACGCAGCGCCCGTTTCCTGCTTCTTGAGCGGGCCATGGCCGCACTGGATACGCCGCAGGTTGAAACCGGCATGGGCGCAGGAGCCCATCAGGGCGTCGCATTTGCCGGAACCGTGCCCCTGTTGCGCATCGAAGGACTTTCGCTGCGCACGCCGGATGGTCGCCCGCTGCTGCAGGACGTGCAGCTGGAGGCAAGTGCAGGGGAGTGGGTGTTGCTCGACGGAGAGAGCGGTATTGGCAAGTCCACCCTGCTGCGTACCGTGGCCGGGTTGTGGCCCTGGTACGAAGGGAACTTTCGTCTGGACACGGCCCGGGTGCTGTTCGTGCCGCAGCGGCCCTATCTGCCGCAGGATTCACTGCGGGCCGTGCTCTGCTATCCGCAGTGGGGGCATGGGGATGACGACCGGCTGAAGGCGGCATTGGCCCAGGTGGGGCTGGCACGCCTGCAGGACAGCCTGGACCAGGTGCAGAACTGGGGGCGAGTGCTGTCGGGCGGCGAGCAGCAGCGCATCAGTCTGGCGCGGGTGCTGCTGGTGCGGCCGCAGGCGCTCTTTCTGGACGAGGCCACCGGGCAGCTGGATCCGCAGTCCGCAGCCGCCATGGTTCGGCTGCTTCAGCAGGCGCTGCCCGGGGCATTGTGTGTGGCCATCAGCCATCAGCCGGAAGTGAAGGCGCTGTTCACGCGCCGGGCTGTGCTGGCGGCTGCCGCCGATGCGCCGTAGAGGCTGTCGGCGGCGGGGCGGCAGCCAGGTCCACGTTGCAGTGCGCGCCGATGCTGGTCGGGCACTGTCGGGCGCTGGCCTCGATGATCCGCGCGCAGGTGAGCAGGTTGAGATCCTCGTGCCCGGACACGCTGACGGGGGGCTGGATGCGTGCCTGCCAGGCGGTCAGCACGGCATGGGCATGGGCCAGGCCCGGCGTGCTGCGCAGGATGCCCAGGTTCCGGCTCACCAGCGCCTGCAGGCCGCGACGGTCGAAAGGCGGCAGGACGGTACCGGATTCGTCGGCAACCCTGCTGGCGGGTAAGCACTGCGCGAAGGGGGCGGATCCATCCCGGTCGGCTGCTGTCGCGGTTGTTCCGCTGGGCTCGGAGGAAGCGTCCAGCGCCATGTCGTGCTTCGAGACCATCGTCATGGCCCGGATCATCGGATGGTGCCAGCGGGCGCCGTCCGCAATGGCCCGGGCGGCGTTGCGGCCCATCACCACGCACTCCAGCAGCGAGTTGCTGGCCAGCCGGTTGGCGCCATGCAGGCCGGTGCAGGCGGCTTCGCCCAGGCAGAAGAGGCTCTCCACCTGGGTGTGCCCGGCCGTGTCGCAGACGATGCCGCCGCAGGTGTAGTGCTGCACCGGGCCGACCGGAATCGGGCTGCGCGTGATGTCGATGCCGTGCGCCAGGCAATGTGCATGGATCGTGGGGAAGTGCTCCAGGATGAAGCTGCGCGGCCGATGGCTGATGTCCAGCCAGACGTGGGGGAGCGACTGCCTGCCGATCTCGGCGGCAATGGCGCGGGCCACGATGTCGCGGGGTGCCAGTTCGGCACGCTCGTCGTAGCGGGGCATGAAGCGCTCGCCGGCTTCATTGCGCAGTATGCCCCCCTCGCCGCGCACGGCCTCGGAGATCAGGAAGATCGGTTCCTGCCCGTCGGTATTGGACAGGCCGGCACCGATGTCCGTCAGGAAGCGGGAAGGTCCGGCATGCCCGGCGAAGCCGGTGGGGTGGAACTGCATGAAGGCCATGTTGGCAGCCGCGCAGCCGGCCCGGAAGGCCATGGCAATGCCGTCGCCGGTGCAGGCGGTCGGGGTGGTGGTGCGTGCATAGACCTGGCCGCAACCGCCGCTGGCCAGCACGACAGACGTGGCCAGCATCGGTTGCAGCTGCCCCTGGTGCAGCACGCGCACGCCCACGCAGCGATCCTCGTCGTCCTGCAGCAGGTCCACGGCCATGGTCTGTTCCAGCTGTCGGATGTTGGGGCGGCTGGCCACGGCGCGGTAGAGCGCCTGCATGATCGAGAGCCCGGTGTGGTCGGCCACGTGGGCGATGCGGCTGGCGCCATGCCCGCCTTCGCGCGTCAGGTGCAGGCTGCCGTTGTCCGCGCGGCTGAAGGGCACGCCCGTGGCGATCAGCCATTCGATGGCGGCCCGTCCCTGCGAGAGGATGGCGCGTACCGCGGCCTCGTCGCACAGCCCGGCACCGGCCACCAGCGTGTCGGCCACGTGGTCATCCAGTCGGTCAAGCCGGTCCAGCACGGCGGCGATGCCGCCCTGGGCACGACTGCTGGCGTTGTCATCCAGCCGGTACTTGCACAGCAGCGCGATGCGCAGGCTCTCCGGCAGCGAGAGCGCCAGTGTCAGCGCTGCCAGCCCGTTGCCCACGATGATCACGTCGTGGTCGGCATTCCGTGGTTTCATGCTGGTCCCATCCCGTTGAAGACATTGGCGGCTTGCTGGCGCTTGAGCTGTTCGGCAAAGTTCAGCATGCGTTCCAGCGGCTTGCGGGCGGCCTGGCCCAGTTCGCTGTCCAGCAGGATCTCGTTGTGGCCATGGCGCAGCGCCTCGTGGATGCCCACCAGGCCGTTCATGGCCATCCAGGGGCAGAAGGCGCAGCTCTTGCAGGTGCCGCCGTTACCGGCCGTGGGGGCCGCCAGGAAGGTCTTGTGAGGCGCCTGCTTGCGCATCTCGTGCTGGATGCCCTGGTCGGTGGCCACGATGAAGGTCTGTTCGGGGCGCTCCACCGCGGCCTTGAGCAGCTTGCTGGTGGAACCCACCACATCGGCCATCTCCACCACGCTGGCCGGTGACTCCGGATGCACCAGCACGATGGCATCCGGGTGTTCGGCCTTCAGCGCCAGCAGCTCCTCGGCCTTGAACTCGTCGTGCACGATGCACGAACCCTGCCACAGCAGCATGTCGGCGCCGGTCTGGCGACGGATGTAGTCGCCCAGGTGCCGGTCGGGTCCCCAGATGAGCTTTTCTCCCTGCGCCTTGAGGTGGGTGACGATCTCCAGCGCCACCGACGAGGTGACGACCCAGTCGGCACGCGCCTTCACGGCGGCGCTGGTGTTGGCATACACCACCACCGTCCGGTCCGGATGCTGGTCGCAGAAAGCCGAGAACTCGTCCTCGGGGCAGCCCAGGTCCAGCGAGCATTCCGCTTCCAGGTCCGGCATCAGCACCGTCTTGTCCGGGCAGAGGATCTTGGCGCTTTCGCCCATGAAGCGCACGCCGGCCACCACCAGCATCCGCGCCGGATGGGAGGCACCGAAGCGGGCCATCTCCAGCGAGTCACCCACGCAGCCGCCGGTTTCCAGGGCCAGATCCTGGATGTCGGGATCCACGTAGTAGTGGGCCACCAGCACGGCATTGCGTTCGTGCAGCAGGGCCGCAATGCGTTCTTTCAACGCCCTGGCCTCATCGGGGCCCAGGGCATCGGGCACCTTGGCCCAGGCCTGCCGGATGCTGCAGGCCGTGGTGGGGGCCTTCGCGTCGGGCAGGTCATAGTCGAAAACCCTGTGCAGGACTTCCATCATCGTCGGGATCCTCCTCGGTGGGGGCGGGGTTACGGGCTGTGCGGGACAGCAGGGCGGTTGAGGGTTGGTGGTGGGGGGCGGGAATGTCTGCAGGATGTCACTTTATGCTCAGTTTGAGCATAATTGGTCGGAACTCAGGAATCGACCGGAATTCATGCCGTGTCCGGACAGGTCACAACGGGGGAAGTGATGGTGCGATGCGCGCCGGACCTTCCGTTCCGGGGGCTTCATGCCGTGCTCCGCACACCAGACTCCTTGCATCGGAACCGGCGTGCAGGAAGGCATGGACTCGGGAACCTTCGGATCTGCGTCGTCACGCTTATGCTCAGTTTGAGCATAATAGGGGCGTGTCATTGTTCCTGTCAAACGATCACCCTTCCGGGCAGGTAGAATTTTCGTAACCCTCTCGGATTTCTGCTGGATGGATGCCTCTCTCGAACAGACCGGTGCGGCGCAAGGCATCGTCGAGCTGGTCACGGTGCTGGTTGCGGTGACGGACTTCAAGGCCCGTGTACTGACCGTGGGCAACGGCACCATGCTGCCGCAGGGGCCGCTGTCGCCCGTGCATCGCTCGCTGCAGTCGGGCGTGCGGCTGTGGGTGGCGCAGCAGACCGCGCAGCCCATGGGTTACGTGGAGCAGCTCTACACCTTCGTGGACACCCGGCGTCAGAACGACCAGGGGCTGCCGGTGCTGTACGTGAGCTACCTGGGACTGGTGAGCGAGGCCAACGAGACGGAGCTGAGCCCGGATGCGCGCTGGTTCGACTGGTACGACTATTTCCCGTGGGAAGACCTGCGTGATGGCCGGCGGGACTGGATTGCCCGCGTGATCCTGCCCCGGCTGGATGCCTGGGTGGAACAGGTCGATACCGCAGCCATGCGTGGGGAGCGCCGCAACCGGGTCGACCTGCTGTGGGGGCTGCCGCCCTGCGAGTGGTCGGAGGAGCGCACGTTGCAGCGCTACGAGCTGCTCTATGAAGCGGGTCTGGTGCCCGAATCGCTGCATCCGCAGGCGGACTTCGACATGGCGTTGACAGGCCGCGCCATGCAGCACGATCATCGCCGGGTGCTGGCCACGGCCGTGTCGCGGCTGCGCGCCAAGATCAAGTACCGGCCGGTCATCTTCGACCTGATGCCTGAGCGCTTCAGTCTGCTGCAGCTGCAGAAGAGTGTGGAAGCGCTAGTGGGCTGCGAGCTGCACAAACAGAATTTTCGTCGTCAGGTCCTGCATCAGGGACTGCTGAAGCCCGTCGACCAGAGCACGGCGACCTCACGCGGCCGTCCGGCCCGCCTGTATCGCTTTCACGAGAGCGTGCTGTCCGAAAGCCTCATCTCGGGGGGGCGATTGTCGTTCCTCAAGGGCTGAGCGGGCGTCGTGGCATCACACAGAATTAACCCACAAGGAGATCACAGGATGTCGTCGGAATCTGCATCGAACACGCGGCCCATGCCGGGCCTGGATACCGGAATTTCCGGGGGCGGCGCGCAGGGTACGGATGCGTCAACGTCCGGTCCGGCTGACCTTGGCGGCGTGCCATTCCCGTTGCCCGATGTTGTGCTGGAGCCCTTCGTGCGGCAGGCGCTGGCCGAGGACCTGGGGCGGCGTGGCGACATCACGTCGGCCGCCGTCATTCCACCGTCGGCCACGGCCTGTTTCGACGTGACCAGTCGTGAGCTGGGCGTGGTGGCCGGGCTGGATCTGGCCCGCCTGGCCTTTCACCTGTTCGATCCGGCCGTGACGTTCCAGGCCCGGGCGCAGGACGGACAGCGGGTACGGCCCGGGCAGGTACTGGCACGCGTGCAGGGGCCAGTGCGTTCGCTGCTGTCGGCTGAGCGCACGGCGCTGAATTTCATGACGCATCTGAGCGGCATCGCCACCCTGACGGCTGCTGCCGTGGCACAGACCGAGGGCACGGCCGCGCGCATCACCTGCACGCGCAAGACTCTGCCCGGGCTGCGGGTCCTGCAGAAATACGCGGTGCGCGCCGGCGGGGGCTGCAATCACCGCATGGGTCTGGATGACGCCATCCTGATCAAGGACAACCACCTGGTGCATTCCGGCAGCCTGGCGCAGACCCTGCGGCGTGCCCGGCAGGCGGCCGGACACCTCATTCCGCTGGAAGTGGAGGTGGACACGCTGGGTCAGCTGGAAGAGGCGCTGGACGCGGGCGCCGACCTGGTGCTGCTCGACAACATGGATGACGAGATGCTGGCGCAGGCCGTGGCAATGTGCCGTGGCAGGGCGCGCACCGAGGCATCCGGTGGCATCACCGTCGAGCGCATTCACCGCGTGGCGGCAACGGGTGTGGACTTCATTGCGCTGGGCTACCTGACCCACAGCAGCCGGTCGCTGGATATCGGGCTGGATGATCCGGTGAGCTGAAGCAGGCTGTCTGGCCGCCGGGCCGGGCGGGCGCGTGGTGTGCTGCCTGCCGCCCGGGCTGGGTACTGACGCTGGCGGCAGGACGCCGCCGCATGAGGGCTTTGCTGCTTACGGCGCTTCCTGCAGCGCCTGTGCGTGCCACGCAATGTGCTCGCCGATGAAGCTGGCGATGAAGTAGTAGCTGTGGTCGTAGCCGGGTTGCAGGCGCAGCTCGAGCGGGTGCTGGGCAGCGGCGCAGGCAGCCTCCAGCAGTTCGGGGCGTAGCTGCTCGTGCAGGAAGGTGTCCTCACCGCCCTGATCGATGAGAATGGGCGGGCGGACGCTGGTGCGGTCCTGGTCGGCGGCCAGCGCCTTGACCAGTTCCACGCTGTCCCAGGCCTTCCACGCCTGCGGATCGTTGCCCAGGTAGGCGCCCAGAACCTTCTGGCCCCAGGGAACCTGCGAGGGGGCCACAATGGGGGCGAAGGCCGAGACACGGCGGTAGCGCTCGGGATTGCGCAAGGCCACGACCAGCGCGCCATGCCCGCCCATCGAATGGCCAAAGACGCTGCGCACGTCGCTGGCCGGGAAGTGGGCTTCCACGAGGGCCGGCAGCTCGTCCACCACGTAGTCGTACATCCGGTAGTGGTCGGCCCAAGGCGCCTGGGTGGCGTTCACGTAGAAGCCGGCCCCCTGGCCCAGATCGTAGCCTTCGTCATCGGCCACGTCCTTGCCGCGCGGGCTGGTGTCGGGGGCCACCAGGATGAGGCCGTGCCGGGCGGCATGCTGCTGGGCACCGGCCTTGGTGATGAAGTTCTGTTCGGTGCAGGTCAGGCCCGAAAGCCAGTAGAGCACGGGGCATTTCTCGCCCGCCAGCGCCTGCGGCGGCAGGTAGACGCCCACGTTCATGAGCGTGCCGGTGGAGGAGGAGGGGTGCTGCCAGACTTCCTGGCGGCCGCCGAAGCAGGCGTGCTGTTCGATCTGTTTCATCGTTTCGTGTCCGTGGGGCCGGCTGAAGGCATGGCCCGGGCGCTGGCCGAAGGCACGACCCCGGGCTGAGCCGTCATGCCGGCCGGTTGTATCGGCCGGTCGTGACAGGAAGGGGGCTCAGTAATGCACCACGCTGCGGATTGACTTGCCTTCGTGCATCAGCGTGAAGGCATCGTTGATGTCGTCCAGCGGCATGGTGTGGGTCACGAAGGGGGCCAGGTCGATCTTGCCGTGCATGGCGTCTTCCACCATGCCGGGCAGCTGCGTGCGACCCTTCACGCCTCCGAAGGCGGTGCCCAGCCAGCGGCGGCCGGTGACCAGCTGGAAGGGGCGGGTGGAGATTTCCTGTCCTGCGCCGGCCACGCCGATGATCACCGACTGACCCCAGCCGCGGTGGGCCGCTTCCAGTGCAGCACGCATGACATTGACGTTGCCGATGCACTCGAAGGTGTGGTCCACGCCCCAGCCGGTCATCTCGATGAGCACCTGCTGGATGGGCTTGTCGTGGTCCTTCGGGTTCACGCAGTCGGTGGCGCCGAACTGCCGGGCCAGCGGGAACTTGTCGGGGTTGGTGTCGATGGCGATGATGCGCCCGGCCTTGGCCTGCCGTGCACCCTGGATGACGGCCAGGCCGATACCGCCCAGCCCGAAGACGGCCACCGAGTCACCGGCCTGTACCTTGGCGGTGTTGTGCACCGCGCCGATGCCGGTGGTGACGCCGCAGCCCAGCAGACAGACGTGTTCGGGGTTGGCCTGCGGATTGATCTTGGCCAGCGAGACCTCGGCCACCACGGTGTATTCGCTGAAGGTGGAGCAGCCCATGTAGTGGTAGAGCGGCTGGCCGTTGTACGAGAAGCGCGTGGTGCCGTCGGGCATCACGCCCTTGCCCTGGGTGGCGCGCACCGAGGTGCAGAGGTTGGTCTTGTTGCTCTTGCAGAACAGGCACTCGCCGCATTCGGCGGTGTAGAGCGGAATGACGTGATCGCCGGGCTTCACGGAGGTGACGCCTTCGCCCACGGCTTCCACGATGCCGGCGCCCTCATGGCCCAGCACGACGGGAAAGAGGCCTTCCGGATCGTCACCGGACAGGGTGAAGGCATCGGTATGACAGACCCCGGTATGGGTGATGCGCACCAGCACTTCGCCCTTGCGGGGCGGCTCGACATCGATCTCGACGATCTGCAGGGGTTGGCCGGCGGCAAAGGCGACGGCGGCACGGGACTTGATGGTCATGGCGGTGTCCTTGAAGAGGAGGGAGGATGTCGCAGTATGCCAGCCCGGGACGTTGCCTGCAGGCAGAGGGACGGCATGGTAGGGCGGCTGTGGGTCAGTGGGGCGGTGGGGCAGTTGAGCAGTGTGGACGCGGGACGCACGCGGGGTGTGGGGAGGGGACAGGCGCCTGTGGCCGATGAAAGAATCGGTCTGCCGGATGGGGGCAGGCCGAACCGTGATCAGGGGCCCCCAAATGAAACGCGCCGGGGCGACCCCTGGGGGCCGCGCCCGGCGCGTCATGGCTCAGTCTTGCGTCTTAATGCCGCGTCTTCGCCATCGGCTGATCAGCGCCGTCGGTGCCTTGCTGGCGGGGCCGTGCCGGAATGCCGCGCTTGCTGTCAAAGCTCAGCCCCGGCTGCCCCGGTTCGGTCTGCACGCTCACGTTCGCGCCCTGGGCCTGGCGCGCCTTGACCTGCTCGATGACGGTGGCGCTGCACGAGCCCTCGATGAAGTCGGCGCGGTGCAGCATGCCCTTCTTGGCATCGATGAAGAGGCTGTGTGCATCGCCCACGTTCTGGGCGCTGCTGGTCACGAGCCGGCTCTTGCGGGGCAGGGTGCGCGCATCGACCTTGAGCACGTGGGTGCGCGGGCGCAGACCGCAGTGGCTGTACTTGCCCTGTTCGTCGGAGACGATCCAGGTGCCGTTCTCCAGATACAGGCGCACGCCCGGGATGCCCAGCTCCTCGCGGTCCTTGACGCTGTTGCCGTTGCAGTCCACGTAGATCTGGCCAGCCAGGCAGGCCTCGTCGGAGAAGATGCCGCCGGTAACGCGCACCTTCCAGCGGGACTCGTTCGAGCACTGGCTGCGGCTTGCGCCATCACGGCCCAGACACTGCACGTGGGCGCGGTTGATGCCGTCACCCTGGGACGAGCCCACCCCGGCACGCAGCCGATAGGTGATCGTCACATCACTGTTGCTGGCACCCTGGCCGGCGGCCTGGGCGGTGCTGGCAGCGGCCACGCGATCCAGCGTGATGTGCAGCTCCCGATCGCCCTGCATCTGCACCTGGGTGGCGCGGGCGTTGGCGATGCGCACCGAGCCGGGCTCGAAGCGGAAACCGCGCGGCAGACGATCGACCACCTTCGGCGACAGGGCAGGGGCCTTGCCGTTGTTGCGGATGCGCAGCTGATAGGTGATGAGGTCCCCCATCTCGACCGAGCGGCTGGTGCTGGTCTTGTCGATGGAGAGCGTGGCGGCCAGCACCGGCTCGGGCGTGTCGAGGCAGGCCTGGGCCGAGAGGGGCTCGCCGCTGGCCTGTCCGCCCTGCTGGCGGGTGAGGGTGGCGGCGTTGAAGAGGCCGTGGCCCGAGCCGTCACCGGCTGCCCGGCAGCGGTCGTTGGCGGTGCTGCCCTCGAAGGGCACACGCACACGGAATGTCATGCGGTACACATCGGTGGCACCGATGGCCAGCGACTGCTGGGTGGCCAGCGGCCATTGCTGGCGAGCCTGTGCCGCACCCGCACCCGTGACAGCCGAAGGCGTCACGTTCAGGGCCTGGTCGTTGCGCAGGATGGTGGCGCTGACGATCTCCACGTCGCTGTCGAAGGCCGGGGCATCAATCAGGTCGTAGATGCCGGCGATGCCGCCCTCATGGCTGACGGTGAGGGTGTAGGCCACGTCATACTCGTTGGCGGTGCCGGCCACAAGGCGTGCATTGCCGTCGACGGCCTTGGCCAGCTTCAGCGAGGCGGGAATGTCCTTCAGTTCCAGCCGGCAGGTGACGTTCTGCTGGTTGGCCAGCGTCAGGGTGTTGCCCTGAAGCGAGCCGCCGTTGCAGACCCACTTGCCCGTCTGGTAGCCGGGCAGCGCCAGCGCCTGCAGCTCGTAGACACCCGGGCGCACCCCGGCCAGCGTCACGGGCCGGCTGCCGGTGATGCCCTGGATGCTGTCCGGGCCGCTGGCCGAGACCGCATGCTGGGCCGGCGTGGCCGTGCCGCCATGGCTGTTGCTGATGTCCAGCGCCAGCGTCAGGCTCACCGGCTGGTCCACGTGATGCACGCGGCAGGTGACATCGTCATGGCTTTGCAGCGAGAGCTTGCTGTTGGCCAGGTTCACCGCCTGGCCGCTGGCGTTCGTGCAGCTCCAGGTGCTGACCGAGTAGCCGGGCAGGGTGCTGGCCGCCAGCGTGTAGGCGCCGGCCGGCACTTCCACCTGGGTCACGGCGGGCTGGCCGCTGCGGCCATCCACGAGGATGCGGCCATCGGCCGAGAGCGGGAAGTCCTCGGCCTGGGCGGTGCCGCTCAGGACATTGGTGACGGTGTTGACGAGCGTGAGCCGAGCCGGTGCGCTGTCCTCGTAGACGATGGTGCAGACGGCGGCCTGGCCCTTTTGCAGGTTCAGGCTGCTGGCCAGACCAGCCTTGGCGGCCCCGTTGGCGATGCGGATGGCACGTGCTCCGTCGATGCTGCACTGCCAGTCACTGTGCCAGTAGCGAAGCAGGGCAGGGGCCGAGAGCGTCCAGTCCCCGGTCACGACATCGGCCTGGGTGACGGCGCTGCTGCCGCTGTTGCCCGAGACGGTGACCGTGCGGGAGGTAGCCTCTTCAAAGTGGCTGGCCGACAGCGGAACGCTCTCTGCCGTGGCCGTGCCGCCATGGCGGTTGTTGACCACGCTCACCAGTGTGAGGCGCGATTCCTTGGCCCGCGGCAGATCCTCGTAGGCCAGGGTGCAGGTGGCCTTCTGGTCGTAGTCCAGCGCCAGGGTGGCACCCGTGGTGGTCGTGGTCTGTGCAGCCGCACCGTGCCCGGTGGTGATGTCACAGCGCCAGTCGCCATGGCGGTAGTTGGGCAGCTCCGGTGCAGAAAGCGTCCAGGTGCCGGGCGCGACGTTGGCCTGGGAGATGGCAGCCTCACCCGTGACACCGTGGAGGGTGGGGTCGGTGTCCTTGTCGTGGTGTGCCGACAGGCGCACGTCATGCACGCCCAGCTTGCCCCCGTGGTTGTTGGTCACCTGACCCACCAGCGTGAGCTGCGGCTCGGCCCGGCCGGCATAGCGCACGGAACAGGTGGCCTCATCGCCCCAGGCGAGCGCGACGCTGGCGCCATCGACCGGGGCCTGGCCATTGACCA
This sequence comes from Lautropia mirabilis, assembly GCF_900637555.1. Taxonomy (NCBI): domain Bacteria; kingdom Pseudomonadati; phylum Pseudomonadota; class Betaproteobacteria; order Burkholderiales; family Burkholderiaceae; genus Lautropia; species Lautropia mirabilis. Next base: position 1,276,205 of record NZ_LR134378.1, read on the forward strand.
CGCACTGCCAGTCGCTGACGGCGTAGCCCGCCAGGGCCGGGGAGGACAGGGCATAGGTGCCAGGCTCCACCTCGGTACGGGTGACCGGGGGGCTGCCGCTCGAGCCCTGGAGCGTGACGGCCGGGTTGCCCGGACCCTTGGCCGTCAGCGCGATCTCGCCCAGCTGGGCCTTGCCGCCATGGGTGTTGTCGATGCTGGCCTGCAGCGAGAGCCGGGGCTTCTGGCGTGCCTCGGTGAAGTCGTAGCCGGTGGCGTTCTGGTTGCCGCCCAGCGTGACGCTGGCGATGCTGCGGCCGTCGGTGGCGGGCTGGCCGCCCTGCGCACCGGCACGGGCTGCCCCCGGCAGGCTGTCTGCACTGTTGGCCGTGACGCGCGACAGTGCATAGGTGCCGCCGGGCACCCCGGCAAAGCGCACGAGCGCCGTGCCGCTGCAGTCGGCGCTGGCAAAGACCGTGTTGGCCGCGCCCATGGCAAAGCCGTACTCGCCCTGGGCATTGCTTCGGGTCGAGAGCGTGACGGCCCGTCCCTGGGCGTCCTGCCCCTGCAGGAGCACGCACTGGTTGGGCAGGGCGGCATCGTCATGGTTGAAGGTGCCGTCCTGGTGGCCGTCGATGTAGAGCCGGCCGGCCAGGCTGTTGAGGGCGATCGTGCGGATGCGCACGTTCAGGTCGGTGCCGGAATAGGTGTAGAGCAGGTGGCTGCTCGGATTGACGGGACGGGCACCGGCGTGGTTTGCAAAGATGTCGCCGGGCTGGGCGATGAGCGGATCGCTCGTCATCTTGACGCGGATCTCGTAGGGCTCGCCCGAGCCCAGACGCGTGAGCGTGGACTGGGTGCGGATGGCCGTGGTCTGGCCGATGTCGGCCGGGCAGCCGGCCTGGCCGAACTCGGCGGCCTGGCACCAGCGGGTGCTGCCGCCGGGCATGACGTTGCTGGCGTCACGCGCGTCGTTGTTGATCTCGGCAGGCGCACGGTTGGTGTAGTAGATGCGCATGCCCGGGTCGATGGTCGGGGGCTCGACGGCCTGCAGGTGGTAGGCGCCGGCATCGAAGCGCGAGGCCGGGTTGCGGCCGTTGAACGAGCGCGCGGTATCGGCCGTGCCATCGCCCACGAAGGGCAGGATGTCGATCACGTCGGGGATGTCGATCTGCCGCAGGGTCTGGCCCATCGCATAGAAGGCGATATCGTAATGGAAGGCCTCGCCCGGCTCGATCTCCTCTTTGGAGACGGTCTTTTGCAGCACGAAGCCCGGGGGCGTGTCGATGGTGACGGAGGCGTCGGCCGACTTGGCGCAGGCCTTGAAGCCGCCCGAGGCGGTGTCGAACTCGCAGTCCGGATCAGCATCAATGGCGCCGCCGCTGACCACGGCCTGGTTGCGCAGGGATGCGCCGTTGGGCAGTGTCAGCGCCAGCTTCGCACGGAAGGTGATGTCGGGCAGGTAGGCGCCGCCTTCCAGGTCGGTACCCACGTGCGGGGTGACGTTCGTGTAGGTCCAGGTCAGGCGGGTGAGACCCTGCGAGGGGGTGTCCTCTTCCACCCGGGGCTCGACGGGCTGGCCGCCCTGGCGGCTGCTGGTGGGCACATAGCGCATCCCGCGCGGCAGCACGTCGGTGACGGTGACGGTGCCGGGGTAGGGCGGCAGCACGGTGGCGTAGCGCGGGTGCAGCTGGAAGGTGAGTGTGGTGCCGGCCGCCACGGGCTGGGTGGCGTTGGACGGCTCGATGATCCTCTTGGCGATGCGGGTGGTGGTGCGCGCCTTCGTGACCTGCAGGTGGTCACGCAATTGGGCGTTCATGTCCCTCAGGGTGGCGGCATCCACGTTGTCGGCGTGAACCACGGCACGATTGCGGATGACGCTGCCCTCGGCGATCTCGGCACCCCTCTGGCGAAGCTGCGTGCTGGGGGTCTGGACGGTGATGCTCTCCGCCCAGGTCTTGCGCAGCTGTATTCCGTAGATGTGCAGGTAGGCGCTTTTGCCGCCGGGCAGGCTGTCCAGACTTCCCCGGACATAGGTGAGGCCACCGGCAGCCTCGGCCTGCGCAACGGTGTCATGCCAGGTGATGCCGGGGCCGTCACAGGTGTCCTGTGCGTACTCGGAGCTGCCCAGACCCGAGTTGTCGCGGAGCAGTGGGCCGATGGCGCTGTCAGTGCTGGCAAAGGAGGGGCCGGCGGCGCGAACGCCGTACTGGACGCGGGGATTGAGGCCCTGAGTATCGAGTTCAGCCCTGAAGTTCTGACCGGGATCGAAGGCGGTGCGGTCGATGATGTCGCACAGCGTCAGATTCCTGTAGGCCACGCTGCCCTGATTGTTGAAGCCCACCCGGCTCTTCACGTGCTGACCATGAGCCGCGTAGTCAATAATGGAATCTCCCGAATAGCCAGGGTCAGCTGCGGTCCCGGTGGGCAGGGGCAGGGTCAGATCAGGGCTGTAGACCTTGCTGGCATAGCCTTGCATCCGGTTGGTGATCTGGTACGTGAACGAATCATTGCTGGTACGACCATTGGTGGCCGCCTGCCCGCTGATGGAAGTGGCTTTGAATTCGCGCAGGGACAGCTGGTGCTGTACCGGGACTGCTGGTGGATACTCGGCCAGGTCGGTCCAGAACACAACGGCCTTGTTGGCCACCCAGTATTCGTCGGGTGGAATGGATTCGCCGCTGCGTTTCACCCTCGGGGTTCGGGTCAGCGTGGTGTCCACGCCAGTCAGGCGGATGCGGACGGTCTGGTTGTCCGGAAGCCCGTCGACAGTGGGTACGGTGGCGCAGTCGCCGCCGTTGGCGACGATCCAGTTGCTGGTGTTGCGTGCCCCCGTGTCGCCCACACGCTGGTGAACGTTGATGGCTTCACCGGCCAGAAGGCTGGGACGGCCCTCCCAGACACTGCCGCAGCCGTCGGCAAAGCTGCCGGTCGGCATGTTGTTCGGGGTCGTATTGTCTTTCGTGCGCCAGTTGTCCAGTCGCACCGACTGGGGATAGCCGCTGACATCCAGGGCGATTTCGATGGGCTTGGTGGGATCAAGCTGCTCGACGCCTTTTCTGCCGTTGCCGTTGGGGTTGCGGGCCAGGAGGCCCACCAGCATGCGGTGGTAGAAGCCGTCCTTGCCGTTCGGGCCCCCTTCACCCTGAAAACCGTAGGCCTTGGGGTTGCCGTTGTAACTGGTGTCGATCACCACATCGTAGGTGGGCGCTGCACTGATGGTCAGCGCCGGGGGCTGATTGGCAGCAGAAAGGCCGGCCTGTCCGACGGCACTCACTTTCAGGGTGGGGGCGGGCAGCTGGGTACCGTTGCGGTTCGACCCCAGAACCGTGGCGGTGAAGTTGCCGGAATTGGTGCCGGCCCCGGTGTAGTCGGGGACGGCGCAGATCATTTTCTGGCGATCGGCTGAAACGCTGGACTTGCCCTGCAGGCAGGTTGCGGGGGCGCTGGCAGGCCATTCGGCCATCGGTTTCCCATCGGCGCCACGGGGCAGCGTCATTTCAACCAGTACATCCTTCGTGCCGCCAGCATAGGAGATGGCAACCTGGTAGTTGATCTCGTCATGGGTGCGCACGATGCCATTCTTCGGGCCACTGTCCAGGCCCGGACCGTCGGTGGGGTCCCAGCCCGGAGTGCCGTCGGTGGTGAGCGTATATCCGACGTTCGTGATGGCGGCATGACCCGGCAACGACCATATCGCCAGGGCGGCCAGCAGGGCGGTGGCCAATGGCGACTTTCTGTGGGACGACGGATGGGCCGGAGTCTGCAGGTCGGGAAGGGCGCTCGGGGTGAGTGGCGTCATGGGATTCACCGAGAGAAAGCGGACATGGGCAGGCGCTCGCGCCGAGGCGCGAGGGTCCTGCCCATGCCGGGAACAGAGAGAAAGCCTGGGCGGCAGTCGTGGCTGCGTCGGGTCAGCGATCCAGTGTGTGGTTGACGCTCGGGTCGCTGCCGCGGAAGAGGCGTTCGTCGAACTTGAAGCGCAGGCGCAGATAGGCGCCGCGGCTGGTGTATTCCGATCCGGCCAGGTCGTAATCGCGGAAGCCGGCCCAGTTGTAGCCGCCCGACAGCCACAGGTTGGAGGTGAGCAGGTAGCCCAGTTCGGCGCCGAAGGCGTTCTGACTGCTGAGGTGAGGGCTCCACATCCGGTAGGCGAGGGCGCTGACATCCCAGCGTTCAGTCAGGCTGTAGGTGGCGCGGCCGCCGGCCAGCCAGGCGCGGAAGCGGCTGTCGCCACTGGAGAAGTGGTCGGTCTGGCGCTTGCCGGCCAGGCGCCCGGTCAGCCACCAGTTGCGGTCCGGATGCCAGTCGGAGACCAGGCTGGCAATGTGCTTCAGGTAGCCGTCGGACAGCGGCTGAGCGCTGGCGTCGGCCGCGGCCTGCAGCACCGGGTCACGCCGTCGCCAGTATTCGTAGCGGAACAGGGTGTTGACCCGGTTGGTGTCGGTGTCCCGATAGGCGAAGCCCAGCTGGAAGCGGTTCTCGTAGCGTTTGGCTGCGCTGCTGTCGAAGTCGTTCAGCAGATAGTAGTTGCGAACCAGGGCCGTCCAGTCACGATTGAGCTTGCGTGACAGGCTGATGGTCGACAGCCAGCTGTCATAGCCGGACAGGTACGGATCGGCCTGCGTCGTGGCGGTAGCGCCTGCGGCACGCTGGCCACCGGTGTGCCGCCATTCCAGTCGGTTGGCGATCTGCCAGCGCTCGTTGGGCTGCCACTGGATGCCGGTGGTGATGGCAGTGGCGCTGCGGTCGGTGCCGTCGAGGACCTTCAGGTGCTCGGCACCGGTCTGCAGCGACAGCCGGGGCGACAGGCGCCAGATGTTGCGGATACCGTTGGCCCACTGCGCCTGGCGGGCGCTGATGGCGTCATACATGCGGTATTCGCTGTAGAGGGTGCCATCTTCCATGTACTCGGTGTCCAGACCGAACACGAAGGCATCGCTGCGGTAGGGGCTGGCAACCTGGGCGCCGGTCTGCGGGTCGGTGACGGTGGCGCTGGTGGCCACGCTGGACAGGCCGGTGTTCCATTCGTAGCGACCAAACAGGCGCGTCTTCTCCTGCAGGCGGTAGCTGGTGCCCAGGGCGGCGCGCTTGTGTTCGTGGTGGTTCAGGTCCTGCTCCACCTCGGCGCCGATGCGCCAGCGGTCGGTGGCCAGGACCGACAGGCCCAGTTGAGCGGCGGTGTATTCCACCGGCACGCCGGCCAGACCCGTGCCCACGCTGCTGCCATGGCTGGTGCTCCAGCTGGCGCCGGTGTTGTAGAGCGTCTCGCCGCGGATGGGGTCCAGCGCCGTGTTGCTGCTGCCGTACATGCCGCCGCCGAAGCCCTGGTCGACGATGCCGATGCCATAGGGGGCCGTGAGGTTGCTGGCCGTGACCAGGCCATTCTGGCTGGTGTTGCCGGCCTGTTCATCGACGCGGTTGGCACCGACTTCCACGCGAACCCGGGGCGACAGGTCCAGTTGCACGCCGGCCTGGATCTGGGTCCGTTCCGCATCGGTCTGGCGGTCGGTGACGTAGTGGCCTCGGGTGTAGACGGCCACGCCAACCTGATGGCGGGATTCGTCCTTGGAGGCAGGGGAGGTGGCATCGGCAGGCGCTGGGTCGGTGCTTGCTGCAGCGCCGTCTGTCGTGTCCTGCGTCCGCGGTTGGGCCACAGCGTCGCGCAGCACGCGGCGGGCCTCGACGCCGGCCTGGCGCTGGCCGCCGGCAAAGGAGGAGGCCGGGTTGTTGAAGCCGATGTCGCTCTGGCCGTACCAGGCCCCGATGGCGCCCTTGTCGCCTTCGTAGCCGGCTTCGGCGCGCCAGGCGTTTCCGGCCACTTCACCGGCGTTCTGGTCGGGCGTCAGGTTGTAGCGGCGGCCGCTGACCGAATCGGCGCTGGAGCGGGTGCGGGCGATCTCGGCACGAACCCAGCCGTTCTCGCCCAGGGTGGCGCCCACGTTGGCGCTGCCCATCTCGAAGGGGGCCAGCGGGTTGCGGTCCTTCACCCAGGCAGCACCGATGTCGGTGCCCTCGGTGGGCTGGAACTGGCCGTTGGCGCCGTAGACCCAGTACTTGCGGCCACCCTGGTCCACCTCGTAGGTGATGCGCAGCGAGACCGGGTTCAGGTTCTCGTCCAGCGACGGTACGGGGCGGTTGAGCAGGATGCGGCCGCTGAAGGGCTCGAAGGTGTAGTCGATGAAGCGGGTAAGGGGCTTGGTCTCCAGGATGCGTGCCGGGGCGTGGCGGTCGCGCACCACCATCACCACCTGCTCGGTGCCCAGCACGGCGTTGGCGGCGTTGGTGACGGTGTAGGGGCCCGAGATGCCGCGGCCGGGGAATTCCTCGACGACCTGGCGCAGGCTGTCGTGGGCCGCAAAGCTGTCGAAGAAGCCTTTCTTGCCCTCGATGTGGCCACGGACGCCGGTCATGGCACGTTCATACTGGCCCAGGTCACGGTTCTGGAGGCGGGCGACCTTGCCCTGGCCGGCGCGCTCGGAGAAACCGCTGCCGGTGGTGATGTCACCATAGAGCAGGTAATTGCGGTCCTTGTCCAGGCGCACGTACAGGCGGCTGTTGCTCTGTGCGTCGAAGCCCACCAGCGAGCTGTCACCGTAGACGGGGTACCAGCGCTCGGGGTCCAGGTCGCGGAACAGGCGGTTGTTATCGGGGTGTTCGCTGTCGTAGGCCATGGTCAGCAGCATGTCGCCGCGGACCTTGCCTTTCAGGAAGAAGGCGCTCTGGGCGCCGGCCGTGCGCTTGCCGTTGCCGCTGCTGCGCGTCCAGTTCTGGATCTGGTCCTCGAAGCCGTCGCTGGGACGGGCCTCATCCAGACGCAGCGAACGGTCACGACGCAGCGAGATGACGCCCTCGACGAAGCCGGCGGCGATCATGTCGCGCAGTTCGGGCACGAAGTCGATCTGGCCTTCCACACGTACGGGGCCGGCCGAGACGCGCAGTTCCACGGTCTGCGGGGTAGGGGGGGCCAACAGAAGCACCTCGGCGTGGCCATTGGTCAGCGCCACGCGCATGCCGGGTTCCAGCGGGTTCAGATCAGCGGGAAAGAGGCCCTTCTCATCGCTCTTGGCTCCGGGCAACTGCAGGCGTCCGGCCGAGACTTCGACGTTGACGAAGCTCTCGCCGATGACGCCCTGGTTGTCGGCGTCGAAGGCGCGGATGCGCAGCTTCACGGGGCTCTGGCCATCGGCGGGCACGTTGTTTCGGTCCACCTCGACCGTGATGCGGGCGATGCCGTCCTTCAGCGGCTCGACCGGCACGATGTCCTGCATGATTCCGGCCGGTGCCGTGGGCAGGATGGCGCGCTGCAGGTCGGTGCGGTTGGATTCCAGCGTGGTGGCGTCCAGTGTGTCGGCCCAGCCATGGGGGGCGCCCAGTGCATAGACACCCAGCAGTGGCGCTGTCCAGCGCAGCGCGTGCCGCTTTGTGCGGGCTGTTTGCTTACGGGAACGCTTGACCTGTTTCTGATTGCCGCTCATCTGAGCCCTCTGTGTGCAGGGTGCAGGCCACGCCTGCCGTGTACCCGTCCTCCTGCGTGCAGAAAGCGCATCCATGGCGCTTTCCGGATCTGCAGGAACACGGGCGGTTGTCCGAACGTGAACCGCCTGCGAGAGCCGTTGAAACAGCATCGTTCATGTCAGGTAGTGAGGCTTGCAACTACCCAACATGCCGATGTCACGATCGCGTGATGGTGACAGATGAGTTTCCAGCCCTCGGCCAGCGGATTTTCATTGTGTCGGTTTTCTCTTGAGGGACCGAATTTTCGACGGCCGTTTTCAGCGTGAAAGGAACGCTTTTTTGGGGGCAATCGATCGATGGAAAACGAGGGGTGACGGAAGGTGGCAGGCATTCTGCCGGGGCTCTGTCTTTCAGGCTGTTTTGTTGCTCTGTGGCGGCATGTGTCATGCGGTGTCGTGCCTGGAATGAACGGCTTGTTTTTGGGGGTGAATGGCGCCTGTCTTTATCGATGGGGCTTTTCGGTCTTGTGCTTCATGCCTTTCTGAGCTGTTTTCCGGTCTTCCGGTTTTCCATGTTTTTTGCTCTTCAGTTGTGCCTGCTTTTGCTGTTTTTATTGATTCCGGAATTTGTCCTGGTGATTGATGCGCAACAGGTATTGGACAGTCGGGCTGAAAATCCGGATGGAAGGCGTTTCATGAGGGCATTTCATGTCCGTGGCGTCGGGGCAAAAGTCAGGGCGAAAAAAAACCCGCCGGAAGGCGGGGTGGTGGGGCATCGGGAAACCGATGCCCGGGGGTTGGGCGGCTTGCGCCCACAGGCCGCGGCGGCAGGAGGCGCCTGCCGCCGGGAAGGCCGGATCAGGCCTTGGCGGCGTCGAAGCGGCGGGCCACTTCGTCCCAGTTGACGACGTTGTAGAAGGCCGCGATGTAGTCGGGGCGACGGTTCTGGTAGTGCAGGTAGTAGGCGTGCTCCCACACGTCCAGGCCCAGCACGGGGGTGTTGCCGCTGGCGCCGGCAGCCTTGCCCATCAGCGGGCTGTCCTGGTTGGCCGAGCTTTCGACCACCAGCTTGCCTTCGGGGCTGACCGACAGCCAGGCCCAGCCGCTGCCGAAGCGGGTGAGGGCGGCCTTGGTGAAGGCGTCCTTGAAGGCGTCGAAGCCGCCCAGGTCACGGTCGATGGCGCTGGCCAGGGCGCCCGTGGGCTTGCCACCCTTGTTGGGGGCCATGACGGTCCAGAACAGCGTGTGGTTGGCGTGGCCGCCACCGTTGTTGCGCACGGCGCCACGGATGGCTTCCGGCAGGCTGTCCAGGCGGGTGATCAGCTTCTCGACAGGCTCGTCGGTGGGGAGACCGGCGCCTTCCAGGGCGGCGTTCAGGTTGTTGACGTAGGTCTGGTGATGCTTGGTGTGATGGATTTCCATCGTCTGCGCGTCGATGTGCGGCTCGAGCGCGTCGTAGGCATAGCCAAGCTTGGGCAGGGTGTAAGCCATGTAGAGATTCTCCTGAGGATGACAGTGATAGCCCGGTCGGCCGCCATCCCGGCAGCGGCAGGGACCGGGAGGGGAAACCTGGGGCCCGACCCCGGGGGGTCAGACCCGGCTGAAGATGAGGGTGGCGTTGGTGCCGCCGAAACCAAAGCTGTTGGACATGATGGCGTCGAGCTTCATGTCGCGGTTCTCGCGCAGGATGGGCATGCCCTCGGCCTTCTCGTCGAGCTTCTGGATGTTGGCGCTGCCGCAGACGAAGCCGTCCTGCATCATCAGGATGGAGTAGATGGCCTCGTTGGAGCCGGCAGCCCCCAGGGCATGGCCCGACAGCGACTTGGTGGAGCTGATGAGCGGGATGTCGCCGTTGGCGAAGGTGGTGCGGATCGCTTCCAGCTCCCGGGTGTCCCCCACCGGGGTGGAGGTGCCGTGGGCGTTGATGTAGTCGATCTTGCCGCCGTGCTGGGCCAGGGCCATCTGCATGCAGCGCACTGCGCCTTCGCCGGAGGGCTGGACCATGTCGTAGCCATCGGAGGTGGCACCATAGCCGGTGAGCTCGCACAGGATGTTGGCACCACGGGCCTTGGCGTGCTCGTACTCTTCCAGCACCAGCATGCTGCCGCCGCCGGAGATGACGAAACCGTCACGGTCGGCGTCGTAGGCGCGGCTGGCCAGTTCCGGGGTGTCGTTGTAGCGCGAGGACATGGCGCCCATGCCGTCGAAGAGCATGCTCATCTGCCACGAGACTTCTTCGCCGCCACCGGCAAAGACGATGTCCTGCTTGCCCAGCTGGATGAGTTCGGCGGCATTGCCAATGCAGTGGGCACTGGTGGAGCAGGCCGAGCTGATCGAGTAGTTGACGCCCTTGATCTGGAAGGGCGTGGCCAGGCAGGCCGAGACGGTGGAGCCCATGCACTTGGTGACGCCGTAGGGGCCCACGCGCTTGATGCCGCTGGCCCGCAGCACGTCGGCCAGCTCCACCTGCGACGACGACGAGGCGCCGCCGCTGCCGGCGACGATGCCGGTGCGCAGGTTGGACACCTGTTCGGGGGTGAGCCCGGACTGGGTGATGGCCTCCTGCAGGGCGATGTAGGAGTAGGCGGCTGCCGGTCCCATGAAGCGCAGGATCTTGCGATCGATGTGCTCCTTGGGATCAAGGGCAATGTTGCCGGCAACCTGGGAGCGCAGCCCCATGTCCCGATAGACGGGGTCGAAGGTGATGCCCGACTTCAGTGCCCGCAACGATGCCAGGACCTCCTGGCAGTTGTTGCCCAGACTGGAGACGATGCCTATACCGGTGACGACGACTCGTTTCATGTTTTGGCTCCCGGATGCTTGCGTGACAGGCGATGGGCGGGGTTCCTCGGCACGGAGTTCAGAAGTCGTCCGTGCTGGTGAACAGACCCACGCGCAGACCGTTGCCTTCGTAGATCTTGCGGCCGTCCACGCTCATCTCTGCATCGGCGATGCCCAGCACCAGCTTGCTGTTCATCACGCGCTTCATGTGGATGTGATAGGTGATCTTGCGGTGCTTGGGCAGCACCTGGCCACTGAACTTGACCTCGCCGCAACCCAGGGCACGGCCCCGGCCGGGGGCACCGGTCCAGCCCAGGAAGAAACCGACCAGCTGCCACATGGCGTCCAGACCCAGACAGCCCGGCATGACGGGGTCGCTTTCGAAGTGGCAGCCGAAGAACCACAGGTCGGGGGTGATGTCCAGCTCGGCGATGATCTCGCCGCGGCCGTACTTGCCGCCGTCGCGGTTGATCTCGACGATGCGGTCGACCATCAGCATGTTGGGCAGGGGCAGCCGGGCATTGCCGGGGCCGAACAGCTGGCCCTTGCCGCAGGCGATCAGTTCTTCTTTGGTGTAGCTGTTTTGGGGAACGAACTCGGTCATGTCAGTCCTTGGGACGGGCGGCGGCGTGCGGGATGGCCTGTGAAGGGGCCGACCGGGCAGGGGCCCGGCCCGTCGGTGAGGCCGTTTTCAGTAGAAACCCTCAATGGTATGCGCAAATTGGCCATTCTTGATGAATGGCGATGGGGTATCGGGTTTTTTTGCCGAATGGAACCGTCCGGCGCGAAGCATGCCTGCTGCCCCGGTCGGCTGTCAATTGGCGGCAACCAGGGGCATGGATCTGTTCGATTTTGTGTCAGCCATGCCTGACACCGGCATCCTGCCATCCGCCTCCGCCTTGAGATGCAGATGACAGGATGTCGAGGACAGGCTTTGGGGCCGGTGACGGGGCGATGGCGACGGTGGATCCGACGGGGCTTCAGCCGCGGGCCGGTGGCGCCACGGAGACGCCCTGGACGTGGTTGCGCTGCAGGGCGGCCGCCACTTCGCCACTGGCCTTGGCGTGCTCGACGAAGCTGCGCAGCAGGGCTTCGGCACGGGCGCTGCGGTTGCGGGGCAGGCCCATGGCCTGTTCGATGACCATGAAGCGGCCGGGCAGCAGGCGCAGCCCGGGCACACGGGCGGCGTCGGCTTCCAGCTGCTGGCGCACGCCGGCGGCCACCTGGTGGTTGCCTGACAGGAAGGTGTCGACCACGGCCTGGGACGACGCGGCGCGCACCAGGCTGGCATGCTGGATGTGGCGACTGAGGTAGAGATCATAGGCGCTGCCCTTGCCGACCACGATGTCGCGGCCGGGCGCGTCGACCTGGGCGTTGTCGGTGAGCGGTGAGTCGTTGCGCACCAGGTAGGCGCCTTCGATGAGCACGTAGGGGGCGGTGAAGGCAATGCCAGCGCCACGGCCCGGGTCGATGGCGAAGAAGCCTATGTCGGCCCGTTCCTCGGTGACGGCGGCCACGGCCTCGGCCGCCACTTTCACGGGGATCAGTTCCAGTTCCAGACCCAGCAGGCGGGCGAAGGCACGCGCCAGGTCGACCGACACGCCGGCGGGCTCGTCGCTGTCGGGCTGCTGCCGCGCCAGCACGGCATTGCCCAGGTTGATGACGGCGCGCAGCTTGCCGGTGGGGGCGATTTCGGCAATCAGGGTGGGGTCATCGATGGGATTGGGGGTCATGGCGGGTCTCCTGTATGTACTGCGATGCGTTTTCGTGAGCTTAGCAGGCGGGCCGCTCCGGGGCAGGGCTGGTTTCCCCGCAGATGACGATGGATAGTCCCGGCATGGCGTGCCACCAGGGATGACGCGAAGGGCAGGATGTTGTCCCGATGGTGCGAAATGTTGCCGAAAGAAAGCGCCTCGCGGCAAATCGTGGGATACGAGGGGTTGGGGTTTGCCCTGTGGCACGGATCGGGCTGATAATGAAGGAATAATCCCGCATGTGATATTGATCGATGGAGGAAGTCTGTGAGCGGAAGTGATGCAGCCGAACTGAACGCGGAATCGGCAGCACCGGAGCCGGTCGCGCAGGCCACGACGGCCGCCGAAGAGGCGGCGCCTTCATCCAGCCAGTCCCCGTCCGGAACGGCCGAGGGGCCGTCTTCGGATTCGCCCCTGATCAACCAGCAGTTCTCCACGCTCAACAGCCTGCGCCGGGCGCGCACCTGGGTGGATGTCTATCTGGTTACCGGCACCTGCCTGCATGGGCAGATCCGCTCCTTTGATTCCAACATGCTGCTGCTGCAGACCCGCAGCGGCGATGTGGCGCTCTATCACCATGCGGTCAGCAGCGTGATGCGTGCGCAGAAGCGCGGCGGAAGTGCCAAGGCCAGCAGCCGCAAGCCGGTGCGCGGCAATGTCAGACCCGCGGTGGTCCGTCAGGCCGATGGCGTGGATCAGTCCCGTCGTCCGGAGGGCGAAGGGGCGCCGATGCGTACCTGGCGCCAGCCGGCCATCGAAAGCCCCGCGCGTCCGCGCGTCGAGATCAACCGTGAGGCCGGTGGCCGCATCGAGGGCTCGCGGCTCACGGCATCGCGTCCCGGTGTGGCACCGCGCCGGCCTGCGGCACCGCCTGCCGGTGTGGTGGTCGTCCGTCACAAGCGCGTGCGAACCATCGTGAAGCCCGAAGACGAGCAGTGACGCCCGTGCGATCATTGGGGGCCGACGAGCTTTCGTCGTCCCTTTCCGGATCGCTGCGCCCATGTTCAGTTATCGCCACGCCTTTCATGTCGGCAACCATGCCGATGTGCTCAAGCACGCCATCCTGGTGGCCATCCTGCGCCACCTGGCCCTGAAGGACAAGTCGTTCTGGGTCTTCGACACGCACGCCGGTGCAGGGCGCTACCGGCTGGATGCGGCCCAGACACGAAAGAACGCCGAATACCGCAGTGGCATCGAGGCGCTGTGGCAGGCCCGGAAGCTGCCGGCGCTGCTGGCCGACTATCGTGACGAGGTGGCGCGCTTTGACGCCGAGCAGGAGGAGGCCACCCGAGAGCGTGCGGCTCAGCGGAGGGCATCGGCCGGAACAGGGCGCCATGACGAAGCAGCCGGTGACGCCGTGGCTGCCGAAACAGCCGAAGGCGGCGCAAGCCGACCTGCGACCCGACGTGCTGCTCAGCCCACGGGGCGGCTGCCCCGCTGGTATCCGGGCTCGCCCTGGCTGGCGCTGCAGCTGATGCGACCGCAGGACCGGCTGCGCTGCTTCGAGGCGCACCCGACTGAGATCCGGGTCCTGCACGACAACCTGGAGGCCGCGCATCGGCGGCAGGTCCAGGTCTTCGGTGAGGATGGCTTTGCCGGGCTGAAGGCGCTGCTGCCGCCCGTCTCGCGCCGGGGGCTGGTGGTCATCGACCCCTCCTATGAGGACAAGCGGGACTACGCGAAGGCACGTCGCACGCTGATGGAGGCGCTGGAGCGCTTTGCCACGGGCACGATGATGCTGTGGTATCCGCTCGTGCGCCGGCGCGAGCTGATGCTGCTGCTGGATCAGCTGCCCGGGCTGCCGGGCGTGACCGACTGGCTGGATGTGCGCCTGCAGGTGGGCGCGCCGCCGGAGGATGGTTACGGGCTCTATGGCAGCGGCGTCTTTGTCATCAACCCGCCCTATACGCTGGCGGCCGAATTGAAGGAAGCCATGCCCGTGCTGTGGCAGCTGCTGGGGCAGGACGCCCAGTCGGGCTGGTGGATGGAGACTTCGGGGCAAGGCGGACGGGATCGTGCGCCCCAGGCCCGACCATCCCAGGCGCGGCCGTCCGAAGGGCAGTCGCCCCGGGAGCGCTCGGGCAGAGGCCGCCCGGAGCGGGACCGCCAGGATCGGGCACGTCCGGCCCGGCGGCGCTGATCGGGTTTACTGGATCGCTTCCAGCAGCTTGTCGGCCCGCTTGCCGTTCATCATCATGCGGCCGCGGTTGGCCTTGAAGGCTTTTTCCACGGCCTCGCGGTTGGTGGCCTTGCCGGCCTGGATGATGCCGATCATGGCCATCATCAGGTGCGGGGGGCAGTCATAGAAGTAGAGGCCTTCCTTGTCCACCTTCAGCGTGAAGGGCTTGTCCAGCTCGCTCTTCCAGGGGGTGATGCCCTCGGGTACGGCCAGCGAACGGACCTGGTGGCCCGAGTTGGTGGGCTCGAAGATGACGGTGTCGCCCACATCCACCTTGAGGTAGGCGGGCTCGAACACCATGCCACCTTCCTTGCCGTTGTTGAGCATCTTCACGACGTGCTCGGCGGCGTGGGCGGGGTTGGCCAGCATCAGCAGTGCTGCGGAGGCGGCCAGGGCGGTCAGGGTCTTTTTCATGATCGGGGTTTCCGGTAAGGAGCCCGTACAGCGCATGCACGGGCAGGGAAAATTACGTGGCGTCCGGCTGACCCTGGGCCTGCCGGACGGGGCCGACGGGCGAAGGATCAGCCGGCGATGCCGGCCGCGCCCTGGGCGGCTGCCGGGGGTACGGCGTCGTCCTCGGCCTGGTAGCGGATGGTGCGCACGTGCGGATGGCCGAAGCGGTCGATCTGCACGTCCACCGGCACGTCGTACAGGCGCTGGATCAGCTCGGCCGTGATGACCTCGGCCGGTGGCCCGTAGGCCTGCAGCTTGCCCTTGTCCAGCACCACCAGCCGGTCGGCGTACTGCGCCGCCAGGTTCAGGTCGTGCAGGATGGTGACGGTGATCCAGTTGTGCTTGCGGGTCTGCTTGTGCAGGTGGTCCATCAGCACCACCTGGTAGCGCATGTCCAGTGCGCTCACGGGCTCATCCAGCATCATCACTTCGGGCGAGCGCAGCAGCACCTGGGCAAACAGCGCCATCTGCCGCTGGCCGCCACTGAGCGCGTAGATGGGGCGCTCGGCGATATGCAGCAGGCCCACGGCTTCCAGCGCGTTGAGCGCTGCCAGCACGGTGTCGTCATCGACCCGCATGCCCAGACGGTCCAGCCGGCCCAGCATCACCACCTCCAGGGTGGAGAGATCCAGATCCAGCCGGGTGTCCTGCGGCATGTAGCCGAAGCGCTGGCGCCAGACGGGCAACCGCTGCTCGCGCTGGTCGTCACCGTTGAGGCGGATGTGGCCGGCGCTGGGATGCAGCTCGCCGAAGAGGGCACGCATCAGGCTGGTCTTGCCGCAGCCGTTGGGGCCGATGATGGCTGTGACTTCGCCGGGGTGGAACTGCACCGAGTAGCCGCAGGCCACCGGGTGGGTGCCGGCATGCAGGTGGAGGTTCTCGACTTCAAGCATGACCGCGCCTCCATCCCAGGATCAGCCAGAAGAAGAAGGGCACACCGATGATGGCCGTGACCACGCCGACCGGGAACAGCGCTCCCGGGACGATGATCTTGGACAGCACCGAGGCGGCGGACAGCATGACGGCACCGCACAGCATGGACAGCGGGATGAAGAATCGCTGGTCCTCGCCCACCAGCATGCGGGCGATGTGCGGGGCCACCAGGCCGATGAAGCCGATGACGCCGACGAAGCTGATGGCGGTGGAGGTGAGCAGTGCGACCAGGACGAGCGTCTTGAGCCGCAGCTTGGCCACGTCCACGCCCAGACTGCGCGCACGGGCCTCGCCCAGGCGCAGGGCCGTCAGCTTCCAGGCATCGGCCATCAGCAGGATGGTGCACACCACGGTGACCGTGCCGGTGATGGCCAGCGACCACCAGGAGCTGCGCTGCAGGCTGCCGAACAGCCAGAAGATGATCTGCTGGTTCAGTTCGGGGGACGACATGAACTGCAGCATGGACATCAGCGACTGGAACAGGAACAGCAGTGCGATGCCCGCGAGGATCAGCGTCTGGGCGTTGACCTGGCGGAACATGGCGATGCCGAACAGCACCGAGGCGGCCAGCATGCACATGAAGAACGCGCCCAGCGGCACGCTGATCAGCGGGTCGATGGAGATCCCGATGGCGTCGGCGTGCAGACCGAGTGCGGCGCCCAGGCCGGCTGCTGCCGCCAGGCCCAGCGTGTAGGGGCTGGCCAGCGGGTTGTCCAGCAGCGTCTGCATTTCGGCGCCGCCCAGGCCCAGGGCCGCGCCCACCACGATGGCCATCAGCGCCACCGGCAGCCGGAAGTCCCAGACGATGGTGACGAGGCCGTCGGCCGCATCGGGGTGGGCAAAGCCCAGCGCCGGGAAGGGCGGGTGCATCAGGATGTCGATGACCTCCCGGAAGGGCAGCAGTGACGGGCCGGTGAAGATGTCGGCCAGGACAGTGCCCAGGAGAACCAGCAGCAGGATGCCCATCCAGAGCAGCCGGCGAGATTCACGCCGGCGCTGGACAGCCAGAGCCTGCTGCAGTTTCCCCGACGGATTGGCAGGGGAAGGGGCGTTCATGCGATCACTTGGCGTCTTTCAGGCCCGTGTAGAACGTGCCGTTGGGCGTGACCGGCAGGTAGCGCTTGTAGAAGCTGATGTAGTTGGCCTGCGGATCGATGTCCTTGAACAGCTCGGGGTAGGCCACCTTGGCGATGTACTGGATCGACGGGTAGTCGGTGATGCTGCGCGAGGCACCCTGGTACACGCCGTAGATGCGCTTGTCCTTGATGGCCGGCAGGCTGCCCCAGCCCGGACGCTTGGCGTAGCCTTCCAGGCGTTTCTGCGCTTCGGCCTTGTCCACGCCTTCGCCCATCAGCATGGCGTTGGGGTTCTTCTTGGACTCGGTGCCGGAGATCAGGATGACGTCGGGTCGGGAAGCGATGATCTGCTCGGGGTTCAGCGGGCCCCAGTACTCCACGAACGGAGCCGCAATGTTCTCGCCGCCGGCGGTGGTGATCATCGGGCCCCACATGTTCTTGCCGTACGAGAAGCTGTATTCGCTCGGTCCCTTGTTGCCGAACTCGACATAGACCTTCGGCTTGGCCTTGCCGGCCTTGGCAATGCGGCTGGTGATGGTCTCGACAGCTTCCTTGTACTCGTTGGCAATCTTCTTGGCACGGGCCTGCTGGCCGGTGATCTCGCCAAGGAGCAGCGTGCTGGCCACGTGGTTCTTCAGATCCTGGTCGTTGTAGTCCACCACGACGATGGGGATGCCCGACTGTTCCAGACGATCCACGTCAGGCCCCAGGCCCAGGTACTGCCATTTGGCCAGCACGATCACGTCCGGGCGCAGTGCCAGGGTCTTCTCGACGGAGAAGCTCTGCACTTCCACCTCACCCACGTCGGGCAGGTCCTTCAGCGACGGGCGATGGGCGGTGTGCAGCGCCCAGTTGGCCGGACGCCAGCCTTCCCAGGCCTCGCGCGAGATGCCGACCACCTTGTCGAAGGCCTTCTCGGTGCCGACGGCCATGTAGTCCTCGAAGTAGAAGCCCAGCAGCACGCGCTTGGCCGGCGATTCGATCTTGACCTTGCGGCCCTGGATATCGGTCACTTCCTTCTGGGCAGCCTGGGCGGCCCCCATCGACAGCGCGGCGACGACGGCCGCCAGCACGGTTTTGGAGAACGAAACGGTTTTTGCCATGGTTTGAACTGACAAGAGGGTGGAGGGGATGCCGGGCAGGTTCCGGCGCGGGGGAGGCGGCTACGGGGCCGGGGCTACAGAGTCGTCCGGTTCACGGAATGGGAGCCGTCTGATCGTAGCGTGATGGAAAGACGAATGAAACTCGTCATTTCCCATGATTACGTATAGTAATCAATGTGATGTTTGTTGTCGGATATGCGATCCGAGATGCTAGGGTTTACCCGAAAAGGGGCGAAGAATCCGGAATTCCCCGGCCTCGGTCAAGCAGATACGTACGAACAGTGTTGCTCTGTCAGAGGTGCCGACAAGCTGTGCCCGCAGGCGTCTGTCAATCGGCGTCTGACGGGCAGCAGTCCGATAGGGAATGGGGCGGTTGCCTGTCTTGCGGAGGCTGGGATCAGCCAGCTTCCTTGAAGGCTGCGCCGACGCTGCAGCCAGTGATCAGCCCAGCGCCTGTGCTGCCAGGGCACAGACGGTGGCAGTGCGTGCTTGCGGCGTGCTTTGCGGCCCGCTGCCTGCAGGAGCATCGGCGTCCGGGCTGCCGGCGGCCAGCCGGATCATCGTGGTGGGCTGGTCCACCAATGCCAGGCCATGGGCCTGCAGCCAGTTGGCCAGGACGTCGGCATCATGGCCCTGGCCCTGGCCCTGGCCTTGGCCGGATGGGCGATCATGCCCTGCCTGAGCCTGAGCCTGAGCCTGAGCCTGAGCCTGAGCCTGAGCCTGAGCCTGAGCCTGGCTGTGGGGGGCCGGAAAGGCGCACGTATGCGCTGCCAGGTCGATGCGGACGAAATCGCCTGTCCGTTCCTGGGTGAGCAGCCTCACCAGCGCCACGGCGCGGTCTGCGCCATCGGCCAGCAGGGGGCCCACCACCCAGCCACGCCCGAAGCGGCGCAGGATGCCGTAGCCGCACAGACGGCCGTGTGCGTCCATGCTCACGGCACAGCGTTCATCAGCATCCATCTGAGCCAGCAGGGCCTGCAGCAGTGCTGGGCGCGTCAGGCCGCGTTCACGCTGGTCATAGGCCAGCAGGGCGGGCAGGTCCTGCGGTTGCAGCAGCCGGGTCAGCTCGTCGGTCGCGAGGGAGGACGTGGGCCCGGCTTCCACGGGAGGCTGCCAGTGCCCGTGAAACTGCCGGGCCTGGCCGATGGCCGTAAAGCCCAGCGATTCATACAGTGGCCTTCCCTGGGCGGTGGCCTGCAGCATCACGTCACGGCCTTCAAGGGCCTGCAGCAGGTCCTTGAAAAGGCGCTTGCCAATGCCGCGGCGTTGCCAGGCATTGTCGACGATGACCATGCCGATGCTGCCCTGTTCGTGTCCCCATTGCCAGGCCAGCCCACAGCCGATCAGTTGCCCATCGGCACGCACGGCCAAGGCTGCGCCGTGTGCCTTCGCCCAGCTGATGAACTGCTGCCAGTCGGCCTCGCGGTGGGGCCAGCGCAGCGCCTGGCTCAGTTGCCAGCAGGCGTGCGTGTCGGCAGCGGTCAGGGTGTCCAGGGCGAAGGGTTCTTGCATGGGGGAGGCGATGTGCGGGCAGGGAACGAAGAGGGTTACTTGGCCTCGTCTTCGGGCTGGGTGATGAAGCCCACTTTCGAGAGGCCGGCTTTGGAGGCATCGACGATGGTCTGTGCCACGTAGCGATAGGGCGTGTTCTCGTCGGCGCGCAGGTGAACGTTGGGTTGCGGCTCCTCGGTGCTGGCCTTCTTGAAGCGCTCGGCAGCCTCCTCGCGGCTGATCTGGTCATGGCCCCAGTAGAGGTTGCCGTCCGCATCGATCGAGAACTCGATCGTGGTGGGCTTGTTCTCGGTGGGGTTGGTGGTGGCGCGCGGCAGCGCCAGCTTGACCGAGTTGGTCAGCAGCGGCGCGGTGACGATGAAGATCACCAGCAGCACCAGCATCACGTCGATGAGCGGAACCATGTTGATCTCGCCCATTGGGGTGTTGCTGTTCTTGGAATCAAAACTGGCAAAGGCCATGGTGGATCGATCCTTCGGTGAGGGGGCGCCGCCGTGGCGGCTGGCGCCCCTGGAACTGGAATGACGGGCTTGCTCAGGCAGCCTGCTGCGGCTTGCTGTTGTCGACGTGCGTGTGGCCGCTCAGCGTTTTGCCGGAAGACAGGAAGGTGAACAGCTCGAAGGCGAAGGCGTCGAGACGCGCCGTCAGCACCCGGTTGCGGCGGGTGAGCCAGTTGAAGCCGATGACCGCCGGCAGGGCCACGGCCAGGCCCAGGCCGGTCATGATCAGCGCCTCACCCACGGGGCCAGCCACCTTGTCCAGCGAGCCGGAGCCGCTCAGACCGATGTTGACCAGGGCATGGTACACACCCCAGACAGTGCCGAACAGGCCGAAGAAGGGCGCGGTGGCGCCCACGGTGGCCAGCACCGACAGGCCGTTCTCCAGGCGCACGGTCTCCTCATCCAGCACCTTCTTGATGGTGCGGGTCAGCAGGTCGGCTGCGGTGCCGGCGTCCGCCATGCGGTTGGACGGCGCCGTGCGGGCATAGTGCTGGATGGCCTGCAGGGCGTTGGCGGTGACGCGCGAGAACGGGTCATGCACGCCATGGGCGGCGATGTCCTTGGCCACGGCCTGCATGGACGGTGCTTCCCAGAACATCTTCAGGAAGCGTTCGGCGCGCGAGCTGCGGATGAAATGGGTGATGCCCTTGACGAGGATCAGCGTCCAGGACACCACGGACATGCCCAGCAGGATGACCAGCAGCGCCTTGCTGACAAAGTCGCCCTGCGCCAGGAAGTGGGCGAAGCCGAGGGTGGGGGTATCGTTCACGTTCAGTTCTCCAGTTCGAAGACGATTGGCATCAGCACGTAGGCTTCACGCGGCTTGCCATTTTCCTTGTGGGGTGAGAGGAGGGCATTGCGGGCTGCATCGATGGCGGCCTTGTCCAGGCGGTCAGAGCCCGAGGATTTTTCGAGCTTGACCTCCTTGGGGCGGCCATTCACGTCGACCAGCACGCGCAGCATGACCTTGCCGGTCTCGCCGGCGCGCTTGGAAAACGCCGGGTACACGGGCTTGGGCTGGCGGATGTAGGTGATCTGCGAGGAACCCAGCACCGGTGGCGGGCCGACGGGACCCTGCGTGCCGGAGCCTTGTTGCGGCGTGGTACCGGCCGGCGCATTCGGCTCGCCCTGCACGGGAGGTGTGGGCGGTCCCGGAGGCAGGTTGGCAGGCGCCGGCTCGGCCGGGGGCGGCTCGGGGGCAGGCTTGGGCGGCGGCGGCTCCTTGGGTTTCGGCTTCGGTTTAGGCTTGAGCTTCGGTTTCGGTTTGGGTTTCGGCTTGGGCACCTCGTAGACCGGCGCAGGCTCAGGCGCCGGCGGTGGCTCGGCCACGACCGGTTCGGGCTCCGGCTCCGGTTCGGGCTCGGGTTCCGGGGGCGGCGGCGGGGGTGCGGTGGGCTCGGGAATGACGGGCGGCTGGGGCGGCGCGTTGACCAGCTCGACATAGACGGGCTGATCCTCGCCGCTGGCAGCCTGCAGCATGTCATCGGTGAGGTTGATGCCGTACAGCAGTGCTGCGTGCAGCAACAGAACCCCGCTGAAGGCGGGCAGCATGTGCCAGCGCGGAGGGGGACGGTCCAGCGCGAGGACTGATTCCAGATCCACGGCGCGGGCCTCGCGCCGGTCGGCGGTCTGGGGGGCCTGCGAGGAGGCGCCCGGAGCCGACGGAGGGGAGGACGGTGGTTTCACACGAGAGCGGATGGAGGTTGCTGGGAAAACGATATGGGTCGACCGATGCCCGATCACCGGGCCGAGAGACTGGCCGGCCCATCAGGGACGGCGTGCTCAGGGCAGGGCGGGGGCAGTCTCCGGGAAGAACCCATGAGGCAAGAGAGCGAACAGAAGCACGACCCGAACAGGCGTGCTCCTGGGTCTTGCCGGAAAACCAGCAGGATGTGGATGCAGGCGCGTTCGGACGGACGGTGTCGAGGCGTTCCGGGTATTGCGCGCTACCGGGCGGCTTGTTCTGGAATGTGCCGCGCAATGGTAACGATTCGTATTGGAGTCCTCAAATCGGCCGCTG
This sequence comes from Lautropia mirabilis, assembly GCF_900637555.1. Lineage (NCBI taxonomy): Bacteria > Pseudomonadati > Pseudomonadota > Betaproteobacteria > Burkholderiales > Burkholderiaceae > Lautropia > Lautropia mirabilis. The sequence goes on from NZ_LR134378.1 coordinate 1,297,949, forward strand.
GCAATTCTTCACGGGATGAGGTCGGCTTGCAAGCATGACCCGATGCCGTGAAGGGGGTTGCCGTGAGCATATTGTTGCAGCGGTTTCGCGGAATGCGCAACGGTTGGTGACCATTCGTCGGTCAGGACGGATTTGCAGGGGGAGGCATCTTGTCCCGAGGCGGCTGTCATTGATGCCGACGATCGTGTCCTGACGCGTGCCTGACGCGGAGAATCCGGCCAAACACTCTATACAATCGTCGGATGCACACCCAAGACTCTTCCTTCCTGTCCGACTGGCAGCGCCAGCGGCTCTCCATCCACGTCGACCGCGCAGTGACCGAACTGCGGCGAGGGCGGCCTCTTCTGATGGTCGATGCCAACAGCATTGACAGCCTGCTGCCGAAAGGAGTTCAGGGCCCCTCCAATGTCTGGCTGTTTGCGGCGGTGGAGACGCTGACGCCCGATGGCTGGGAGCGGTTGCGGCGGCTGAGCCCCCTCGACCTTGGCTTTCGTCTGCTGCTGTCCGGCCAACGGATCGAGACGCTGGCACGGCAGCAGGGCTGGTCGAACCTGATGCCAGGGAAGGGGAGCAACCTGGAGCGGCAAGATTTCGAGCAGCCGTTCGAGTTGTTTCTGATGCCAGATCAGGGAAGTGCCGCGTTGCCGGCGATTCGGGCCTGTGCGGGGCTGGACGGGGAGATTCCGCGTGAGGTAGCGCTTCTGATGCGCTACCAGCTGCTTTCCCTGGCCGGGGATCCCCAGGCTTCGGACTGGGGAGCGCCTCATCAGAAAGTTGAACCAGCAAGGACGACCAGTGGGGAGGCTCCATGGCTGGCGCAGCCAGGGGTGAGCAGCCCCCCCTTGCAGCTAGCACGCTCGGCTCTGGCGCTGGCGCGGGAAGCCCGTCTGGCGCCGGCGGTGGTTTGTTACAAAATCTCGTCGGAGCAGGCGCACGACCTGCTGGACGCCGGTCTGATGCATGTCGACCCGGCGCAAGTGCAGGCCTTCGTGGCCACCCGCCCCATCCAGCTGGAGCAGGTCAGCGATGCCCCGGTGCCGCTGGCCAGTGCCTGGGCAGCCGATCGGGAAGCTGCAGCCCGGGGGGATGGGACACAACCGGTCGGTGCAGTTGGGGGCGATGCCGCCCAGTCGGGCGGGTTCGCCGGACGTGCTGATGGTGATCACGCCATCGACAGCCGCTTCGTGGTCTTCCGCGAGAAGGACAGCGACTTCGAGCATGTTGCCGTCATCGTCGGCAATCCGGACTTCAACGGCAAGGAGCCGGTGCGGGTCCGGCTGCATTCCTCGTGCCTGACGGGCGATCTCTTTGGCAGCCTGCGTTGTGACTGCGGCGATCAGCTGCGCGGCACGGTGCAGCGGCTGGCGAAGGACGGCGGCGGCATCGTGCTGTACCTGTCGCAGGAAGGGCGGGGCATCGGCATTGCCAACAAGCTGCGTGCCTACCGGCGGCAGGATGCGGGGCTGGACACGCTGGATGCCAACCACGCGCTGGGCTTCCGGATGGACGAGCGCCACTTCGAGGTGGCGGCTGCCATGCTGAAGTCGCTGGGCTGCACGCACATCAACCTGCTGACCAACAACCCGGCCAAGATTGCCGCCCTGCGTGACGCCGGCATCGACGTAGTGGAGCGTGAAGGGGTCAAGGGCGGGGTCAACGCCCACAACCAGCGCTACCTGCTCACCAAGATGAAGCGCGGCGGCCACCTGTTCGATCAGCAGGATCTGCAGATGGACGCCGACAGTACCTCGGGCGGAATGTCGGGCATGGCGTCTGCCATGAGCCATGAAGGCACGATGCCTGAGGGCGCTGTCCAGACCGAGGCTGGTCATGCCACGGCCGAGGGCAGATCCGCGTCGCCCGCGCAGGCGCTGGGCATCGAGGAGGGCGCAGGGCGTCTTCTGCCGACGGCCGCGTCGGGGGCTGAGGGCGCTGACGCCTCGCCCGAAGGCCGGCCGCTGTCGGTCGCCATCCGTGAAAGGCTGCAGTTTGCCAACCGGCGCTTCCACGCCAATGACAATATTGCCGACTTCATTCACGACGAGGCCGAGCTGGATGCGCTGCAGGACGAGGTGGCAGAGCGGATGCAGGCGCTGCTGGAATCGCTGGTCATCGACACCGAGTCGGACCACAACACGCAGGACACGGCACGGCGCGTGGCGCGCATGTACCTGAACGAGGTGTTTGCCGGCCGCTACCGCAAGGCGCCGGCCATGACCGAGTTCCCCAACGTCGAGAAGCTCAACGAGCTGCTGGTGGTGGGCCCCATTACCGTGCGCTCGGCCTGCTCGCACCACTTCTGCCCCATCATGGGCCGGCTGTGGATCGGGGTGCTGCCCAATGCCGACTCCAACCTCATCGGCCTGTCCAAATATGCGCGGCTGGCTGACTGGATCATGAGCCGGCCGCAGATTCAGGAAGAGGCCGTGAAGACGCTGGCTGATGAGCTGGAGCGGCGCCTGGTGCCGAATGGTCTGGCCGTGGTGATGAAGGCTGACCACTTTTGCATGCACTGGCGCGGTGTGAAGGACGAGAGCCAGATGACGTCTTCCGTCATGCGGGGCGCCTTCCTGCGCAATGCCAGCCTGCGGCGCGAGTTCCTGGGGCTGATCTGACCCCGGCGGGGTTGATCCGGTCCCGGGCGCTTCGGAGCTTTGGACCATGCACCGGTTTTCTGTGGCCTGTGCCATGGCCTTTCCGGGTGGTTTATGGCATGTTTCGTGCTGTGTCGTCGAGGTCCATGCACGGACCCGATAACCCTTGTCTGGTGTCCGGCCCGCCTGTCGCGGGTCGGGTGATCTGGAAAAATAGCCTCCCATGGAAAAACAGACTCTCCTCGTGACCGGCGGTGCCGGTTACATCGGCTCCCACACCGTCGTGGAGCTGCTGGCCGCTGGCCATGACGTGGTCATCCTCGACGACTTCAGCAACAGCTCGCCCCAGGTGGTGGATCGCATCGCCGAGATTGCCGGCCGCCGTCCCGCCCTGGTGGAGGGCGACTCGGGCAACCGCGACACGCTGCGTCGCCTGCTGGCCCAGTACCCGGTCGATGCCACCATCCACTTTGCCGGCTTCAAGGCCGTGGGCGAGTCGGTGGCCAAGCCGCTGGCCTATTACGGCAACAACGTCAGCGGGACCGTGGTGCTGCTGGAATGCCTGGAAGAGGCCGGTGCACGCCGCCTGGTGTTCAGCTCCTCGGCCACCGTCTACGGTGATCCGGCCAGCGTGCCCATCCGCGAAGACTTCCCCACCGGCCCCACCAACCCCTATGGCCGCACCAAGTGGCACATCGAGCACATGCTCAATGATCTGGCGGTGGCCTCGCCCGAGTGGTCGATCGGCATCCTGCGCTACTTCAACCCGGTGGGGGCTCATGCCTCGGGCCGCATCGGCGAGAATCCGCGCGGCATTCCCAACAACCTCATGCCCTTCGTCACCCAGGTGGCGGTGGGCAAGCGGCCGCAGCTCTCGGTGTTCGGCGGTGACTACCCCACGCATGACGGTACCGGCGTGCGCGACTACATTCACGTGGTGGACCTGGCGCTGGGCCATCTGGCCGCGCTGGAGAAGGTGGTGGCCGGCAAGGGCGCCTGGACGGTGAACCTGGGCACCGGCAAGGGCTATTCGGTGCTGGACTTCGTCAAGGCCTTCGAGAAGGCCAGCGGGAAGCCCATCCCGTACCAGATCGTCGATCGCCGTCCCGGCGACGTGGCGCAGTGCTATGCCGATCCGTCGCTTGCGGCCGAGATGCTGGGCTGGCGCGCGCAGCGTGACCTGCAGCAGATGTGTGCCGACAGCTGGAACTGGCAGCAGAAGAATCCGGACGGCTACTGAGCGGCGTGACTGACCCTATCCGGCCTTGCGCCGGACGCAGGGCCGGCTCGGTCGGAGGCGGGGCCCGGAAGGCATTCCGAACGCATCCGTAGCCTCTCTACACATGGCGCCAGATGGCGCCATTCTTGTTTCCAGGCCTCATGAAATCATGGGGAATACCCGAATGTGATGGGGTGAAAATGTCGGCCGGCATTTTGTCTCCATCTTCTGTGGATCGGCTTGTGGCGCTTGATTTCGGGTGATTGAAAAATAAATCGACAACTCTTTGGGGCCTCGTTTGAGGCCACACTATGGGGTCTTTGTGATCTGCATGATCGGGGTTGATATAATGACATCCGTCATGCAACGATAATTTCCCGGCAATCATCCATTTCATCATTCCTCTGCCGGGGAATATGCGATCAGCCATTTGGCTGTTCCTTTCTTTCGTGTGCCGGGCAGATGTCACCCTGGCAAAGCGGTGCTGTAGCGTATTTTCTGCTCATCCGCTGCACCAGATCGTGACGGGGCGTCCATGCTCCTGCGGGAGTTCTTTCGTGGCGCCCATTCGGGGGATTTCTGCTGTTTCCACACCCTCGGCCCAGGCATTTCCCTGGATACATCCCGTATCCCCTTCACCCTGCACCGGTATTGCAGGGCATGGACCGCCTTCATTCGGGCGGGTCTGTTCCTTCTGCCCGCGTTTCAGCCGGGCTGCCGGTCAGAGGGTCGGCGTCGCTTCGTCCGTCAGGACGCATCGTCGGGCCTCCCATCCAGAAGAGGAGTCCATCATGTCACGTTCCAACCTGCTGTCACCCGCTGCCGTTCCGGCTTTCTCGCCGGCATCGTCCGTCATGCGCCTGTCGCGGCCTGTCGGGCGGCTGATGGCCATGGCCGCTCTGGGCGCTGCTGCCTGGCTGGGTGCGCCGGCTGCACATGCCGCCGACACTCCCGCCTGCGAAGTCAGCCATCCGGTGCGCTTCGGCGGCATGAACTGGGAATCCAACCTGGTGCTGACCGAGATCGAGCGGCGCATTCTTGAGAAGGGCTATGGCTGCCAGACGGACGTGCTGCCCACCGAGACCCTGTCGGCGCTGGCCGCCATGGGCCGCGGCGATCTGGACGTGATCAGCGAGATCTGGCAGAACAGCATCGCCGATCCCTGGGCCAAGGCCGTGGCCACCGGCAAGGTGAAGTCGATCGGCACGGTCTACCTGGGAGGCGAGGGCTGGTACATCCCGCGCTATGTGGCCGAGCGCCTGCCGGAGCTGAAGTCCATCGAGGATCTGCCCCGGTTCAAGGACGAGTTTGCCGACAATGAGGACCCCGGCAAGGGCCGCTTCTACGGCTGCCCGGTGGGCTGGGGCTGCGAGGTGGTCGCCACCCAGATCTTCAAGGCCGACAAGAAGCTGGCGGAAGCTTTCAACCTGTTCGCACCTGGTACCGGGGCTGCCCAGAAGGCCGCGATCACCTCGGCCTACAAGCGCAAGCGCAACGTCGTCTTCTACTACTGGTCACCCACGCCGATGGTCGCCTCGATGGATCTGGTGCGGCTGAAGTTCCCGCCCTATGACAAGGCCAAGCACCAGTGCCTGACCGATGCGGACTGTGCCAACCCCGAAGTGGTGGACTACCCCGAGAACCCGGTGCTGACGGGCGTCAACACCAAGTTCTCTGAACAGGCGCCCAGGACCACCGAGTTCCTGTCGAAGGTGTCGCTGCCGGTGGATGTGGTCAACGGCATGCTGGCCGAGATGGATGCGGAGTCGCTGGAAGTGACGGACGTGGCCGACCGGTTCCTGAAGAACCACGCCGATGTCTGGACGAAGTGGGTGCCGGCCGATGTGGCCGAACGCGTGAAGGCGGGGCTCTGACATGTTTCCGCAACTCTTCGACCCCGTGAAGCTTCGCAAGGGCATCGACAGCTTCGTCGATGGCATCGTCACCGACTATGGCGACTCGCTGGGGGCACTGTCCGACCACTTCGAGCGCTGGCTGGGCTGGTTCGAGAAGCTGCTGCGCACGGCGCCGTGGTGGTCGGTGGTGCTGACGGTCATCGTCGTCGCCTGGCTGCTCACGCGCCGTATCGGCCTGTCGCTGCTGATGGGCGGGCTGCTGTGCATCATCGGTCTGCTGGGCCTGTGGGACGCCGGCATGCAGACCCTGGCGCTGATGCTGATGGCCACCTTCCTGTCGGTCGTCATCGGCATCCCGGTCGGCATCCTGATGGGGCGGGTGGACTGGGTGCGGGCCGTGCTGAACCCCGTGCTGGACGTCATGCAGACGATGCCCAGCTTCGTCTATCTCATCCCCGTGGTGATGCTCTTTGGCCTGGGCAAGACCCCGGCGCTGATTGCCACCATCATCTACGCGGTGGCCCCGCTCATCCGCCTCACCGATCTGGGCATCCGCCTGGCGGACAAGGAGGTGCTGGAGGCCTCGCGCGCCTATGGCGCCAATACCTGGCAGCAGCTCTTCGGGGTGCAGATTCCGCTGGCGCTGCCCAACATCATGGCCGGCATCAACCAGACCACGATGATGGCGCTGGCCATGGTGGTGATCGCCTCGATGATCGGGGCCACCGGCCTGGGCCAGGAGGTGCTGCAGGGCATCAATCGGCTTGAGGTCGGTCGGGGCCTGATGGCGGGCGTCTCCATCGTGGTGCTGGCCATCCTCTTCGACCGCATCACCCAGGGCTATGGCCGCCGGCAACGACGAGGAGCGCACTGATGAGCAAGATCGAAGTCAGCCACATCTACAAGATCTTCGGCCCGCATCCCGATCGCTGGCTGAAGGCCGTCCAGGATGGCATGAGCAAGGAGGAGCTGCTGACCCGCAGTGGTCATACGCTGGGCCTGCGCGACATCTCCCTGTCCATCGACGAAGGCAGCATCTACGTCATCATGGGCCTGTCGGGTTCGGGCAAATCCACGCTCATCCGGCACTTCAACCGTCTCATCGAGCCCACCTCGGGCGAGATCCGGGTGGATGGCCAGAACGTGGTGGAGCTGGGGCGGCGAGAGCTGGCCCACCTGCGCCAGCAGAAGATGAGCATGGTCTTCCAGCGCTTCGGCCTCTTTCCGCACCGCACCGTGCTGGACAACGCCGCCTACGGTCTGGCCGTGCAGAAGGTGCCGCGCGCGCAGCGTGAGGAGAAGGCGCGCTACTGGCTGGACCAGGTGGGGCTGTCGGGCTTCGAGCATCAGTACCCGCACCAGCTCTCCGGCGGCATGCAGCAGCGGGTGGGGCTGGCCCGCGCACTGGCCACCGATGCCGAGATCCTCCTGATGGACGAGGCTTTCTCGGCACTGGATCCGCTCATCCGCCGCGAGATGCAGGACCACCTGCTGAAGCTGCAGGCACGGCTCAACAAGACCATCGTCTTCATTACCCACGACCTGGACGAGGCGCTGCGCCTGGGCAACCGCATCGCCATCCTGAAGGACGGCGAGCTGGTCCAGGAAGGAGAGCCCGAGGACATCCTGCTGGAGCCGGCCACCGAGTACGTGCAGTCCTTCCTGCAGGACGTGAACCGCAGCAAGGTGCTCAACGCCGGTCATGCGCTGCAGGAGGGTGCGCGGTTGACGCTCACTATGCGTACCCGGCCGAACCATGCGCTGGAGCTGCTTCAGGCGCGCAAGTACGACTATGCGCCCGTGCTGGACGGCAAGCGGCTGGCTGGCGTGCTCACCGTCGGGCGCATCATTGATGCCCTGAAGGAAGGCGCGCGCGACGTGTCCGAATACGTCGAGGAGATGGCCTCGGTGCCGTCCACGGCAGGGCTGGACACCGTGCTGGGCCACCTGTTGCAGAGTGACCAGCCGCTGGCCGTTACGGGCGAGCACGACGAATTCGTCGGCATGCTGTCGCGCAGCAAGGTGCTGAGCCTGGTCAGCAACGAGACGCCCGAGCTGGTGCCGGAAAATGCCGCCAGTGTGCAGCAGGCGGCAGCAGAGGCCGCAGAAGCGGTGGCCGTGGCAGAGGCGATCGTGAGTGCCGAATCTGCCGGGAACGTCGATGCGGCGAGGCCGGGCCATGTGGATGCAGCCGCCGCCGGTAAGGCGTCGGATACGCCGGGGGCTGCTGAGGCGCTGGCTGATGCGGCGGGCATGAAGGCGGGAGCCGCAGACGCCCGGAAAGCGGCCTCGGCCACCCAGGAGCGTTCCTGATCAGGCCAGTCGCCGGCAATCCTGCCCGTGCTCGGTGGCCATCAGCTGCGCCAGCAGCGTGGCCGCCGTTCCCAGACCGGACACGTGCAGGTCGGCATCGATCTCGGCCAGCGGCATCAGCACGAACAGTCGCTCATGCAGGCGCGGATGCGGCAGCGTCAGCACCGCATCCGTGCGGGTCTCGCCAGCGACCAGCAGCAGGTCCAGATCCAGTGTGCGGGGGGCGTTGCGAAACGGCCGCTCACGTCCGAAGGCCAGTTCGATGGCCTGCAGCCCTTCCAGCAGCGAGAGCGGGGGCAGGGTAGTTTCCACGCGCAGCACCTGGTTGATGAAGGGCGGGCCGCCCGCGTCCACCGGTGCGCTCTCGTACAGGCTGGAAACGGCCGTCACCCGTGTCTCGGGCAGCTCGCCGATGCGTTTTCGTGCGGCTTCCAGCGTTTCCTTCGGGCCGCCGACGCGGCTGGGCAGGTTGGCCCCCAGGCCGATCCAGGCCGCGCGGGGCTTCGTCCCGTTTCCCGTGGTCATGATCAGGAGGCTGCGGGGGGCTCGCCGGCGCCGCCATGCCCTTCGGCTGGTGCACCGTTCTCGGTCGAGGCGCTCTTGCGCCGCCGCCGGCGCTTGCGGGTGTTGCGCCCCGATTTGCCGGTGCTGCCCAGGCTTTCCTGCACCAGCTGTTCGCGCCGAGAGGAATCGGCGTCGATGAACTCCGTCCACCAGTCGCCCAGTGCAGGATCGATCTCGTTCGAGGTGCAGCGCAGCAGCAGGAAGTCGTAGCTGGCACGAAAACGCAGCTGCGTCACCAGCGTGAACGACTGCCGGCCACGCTTTTCCAGTCGGGGCTGCATCATCCAGATCTCGCGCATGTCGGCCTGGTAGCGCCGGTGCAGGGCCAGCTTCGTGCCCTGTTCGTCCAGCACTTCAGAAATGGCCTGATCCAGCGCCGGCACCAGGTGTTCGCCCTGGGCATGCAGCTGCTGCCAGCGCACCCGTACCTGCGGCCACAGCAGTGAGGCAAACAGGAAGCTGGGCGAGACCGACTTGCCCTGCTGCACGCGGGTGTCAGTGCGGGTCAGCGCCTCGGTGATGAAGGCTTCGTCCGTCTCGAAGAGGGTGTCCAGCAGCGGCAGGATGCCGTGGTGCAGCCCCTCGTGGCGCAGTCGCTGCAGGCAGGCCAGGCCATGGCCGCTTTCCAGCAGCTTCATCACCTCGTCGAACAGCCGCGCCGGCGGCACGTTCTCCAGCAGCGGGGCCAGCGTGCGGATGGGCTGGAGCGTGGGCGGATCGACCTGGAAGTCCAGCTTGGCGGCAAAGCGCACGGTGCGCAGCATCCGCACCGGATCCTCCCGGTAGCGGGTGGTGGGGTCACCGATCATGCGCAGCAGCCGTGCCGACAGATCATCCACCCCGCCCATCGGATCGATCAGCGTCTCGGCGATCGGGTCGTAATAGAGGGCGTTGACGGTGAAATCGCGTCGGTAGGCATCTTCTTCGCGGGTGCCGAACACGTTGTCGTTCAGCATCCGGCCATGGGCGTCGGTCTGGCCGTTGGTATGGGCTGCCCGGAAGGTGGTGACCTCGATCGTCTCGCGCCCGAACATCACGTGAACGATGCGAAAACGCCGGCCGATGATGCGCGCGCGCCGAAAGAGCGACTGCACCGCCTCGGGGGAGGCGTCGGTGGCCACGTCGAAGTCCTTCGGGGCACGGCCCAGCAGCAGGTCGCGCACGCCGCCGCCGACGATGTAGGCGCTGTAGCCCGCGTGTTGCAGCTCTTCGCAGGTGCGCAGCGCGGCGCTGGAGACCTGCTGGCGGGACAGTCCCAGCGACTGGGCGGACAGGATGCGGGGCTCGGGCAGCTTGGGGGCCGGGGAGCGGGGGCGGCCGGGTGTGCGGCCCGGAATGCGGGCGCGGGGACGGGCAGGTGCGCGCGCAGCGGCCGGAGTGTCGCGGTCGGCCGGCCGGCCGGCGATCCATTTGAACAATCGGTTGAACACGATGCCTATACGAGGGGGAACAGGTCGATGATCGGCCAGCCGCGCTCGGTCGCCGTCTGGCGCAGCACCGGATCAGGATTGGTGGCTACCGGATGCGTGGCCATTTCCAGCATCGGCAGGTCGTTGCGTGAATCGGAATAGGCCCAGATCTCGTCGAAATCATCCGGCGTCAGTCCCTGTTCCTGCAGCCATTCGCGCAGGCGGACAAGCTTGCCGGCCTGGAAGGTGATCGTGCCCTGGGGCTCGCCCGTGTAGCGGCCATCCTTCACCTCACCCTCGGCACCCAGCAGGTGCTGCACCCCGAAAAGCTCGGCGATGTGGCGGGTGACGAAGGCGTTGGTGGCCGTGACGATGACGCACAGGTCGCCGGCGTCCAGGTGCTTCTTCACCAGGGCCAGCGCCTCGGCGTTCAGCGAAGGGCGGATGACCGTGTCGATGTATTCGCGCCGCCATGCCTCGATCTCGTCGGCAGGGCGCCCGGCCAGAACGCCCAGCACGAAGCGCAGGTGCTCGGCAGGATCCAGCTGGCCGCGCTTGTACTGCTCGAAGAAAGCGTCGATGCGGGCATTGAAGGCTGCCACGTCGGCCACGCGGCCGGTACGGCACAGGAAGCGCCCCCACTCGTTGTCGGAGTCGATGGGCAGCAGCGTGTGGTCCAGATCAAACAGGGCTAGCCTTTTCATGTAGGTCATTCTAAAGCGTTGTGGACACATTTGGGATGTTTTGGCAGGCGTTATGGGTCCGTTCGTCCCTTTGCCGCCCCTTTGCCGTTCCCTCGCCGTCCCTTCGCTGCCCCCTGAAAACGCACGCAGGCCCTGGAATCAATGCACGCGACTCCCGGAATCCCCGCACGCGGGCTCCGGAATCCGTGTGCCGGTGATGACAGGGGCGCTCCCCCCGGGGCCGCCGGGGGCATGCCGTCCGGCACGGAGCGCCCGGCAGGCCGCCCGCGTCCCGGCAAAAAATAGGGAAAAAAGTGGTGCATCCACAACAGAAGACATGCGCCCCGGACCGGCATGCGCAGACGGACGGATTATCACCACGTATGATGACTGGCCTTGTTTCAGTCCGCCGTTTCCTCCGTCGTTTCCATGTTCCCCGATTCCGATACCGCCGCTTGCGGCTGGCGTGCGCACCTGCAGCTGCGGTTTGCCGCACGCACGGCACCGGAAAACCGCGGCGGGCAGGGGGGCCATGCGGCACGCACCGTGTTGCTGGAAAAGCGTCACGAGGGCCCGATGCTGGTGCAGCGCCCCTTCTATCCGGAAGGAGAGGCGGTATGCCATGTCTACCTGCTGCATCCGCCCGGTGGCGTGGTGGGGGGAGACATCCTGCAGCTCGACGTGCGTGTCGAATCCTCCGCACACACCCTCATCACCATGCCCGGTGCCACGAAGTTCTACCGCAGCGCGGGCCCGCAGGCCACGCTCGGGCAGCATTTCTCGCTGGATGATGGCGCCCGGCTGGAGTGGCTTCCGCAGGACACCATCCTCTTTCCCGGCGCACGCGCACGCACCGAAACCCGCTTCGACCTGCATGGCAGCGCCCGGCTGACCGGCTGGGAAACGCTGTGCCTGGGCCGCCCCGTGATGCACGAGGCCTTCGACCGGGGCGAGCTGGTCAGCCGCTTTGCCGTGTATCGGGACGGCCAGCCGCTGCTGCACGAACACCTGCGCATCCAGGGCGGCCACCTTGCCAAGCTCGCCGGTCAGCCCCTGCTGTCCACCCTCGTGTTCACCCCGGCGGATGAAAACCTGCTGGCGCAGGCCCGTGCGCTGCTGCAGGAGAGCGCCGCATCGCTGCCGCTGGCCGGTGCCACCCTGCTGGGCGACCTGCTGGTGGTGCGCCTGCTGGGCGGCGACAACGAACGCATCCAGCGTCTGCAGCAGCAGCTCTGGGCCGCCCTGCGCCCCGCCGTCATGGGGCTGGATCCCAGTCCGCCGCGCATCTGGAGCACCTGATCCGGTCATGCACGCACATCCGTTCGCACGGCAGGCAGGGCATCCGCAACAGGCCCTTTCCCATCTCCTTTCATCCTTGCCCCCCGTTTTCTTTCCACCCGTTTGACCAGGCGTTCCCGGCCAGACCTTTTTCGACCAGACACCATGGAACTCACCCCCCGCGAAAAAGACAAACTGCTGCTCTTCACCGCTGCCCTGCTGGCCGAGCGCCGGCTGGCCCGTGGCCTGCAGCTGAATTACCCCGAGGCGGTGGCCTACATCAGTGCAGCCATCATGGAAGGGGCGCGTGATGGAAAAACCGTGGCGCAGCTGATGGAGGCGGGCCGCCATCTGCTGACCCGTGCCCAGGTCATGCAAGGGGTGCCGGAGATGATTCCCGATGTACAGGTCGAAGCCACCTTCCCGGATGGCACCAAGCTGGTCACCGTGCACAGCCCCATCGTCTAGGGATGCCCGTGACGCCTCCTGAAATCTGCACCATCACACAAGGACACCTTCGATGATTCCCGGTGAAATCCAGGTCCAGCCTGGTGACATTCCACTCAATACCGGTCGTGCCACGCTGACCGTCACCGTGGCCAACCACGGTGACCGCCCCGTGCAGGTCGGTTCGCACTATCACTTCTACGAAGTCAACGACGCCCTGGTGTTCGACCGCGAACCCACCCGTGGTTACCGGCTGGACATCGCCGCCGGCACGGCCGTGCGCTTCGAACCGGGCCAGTCCCGCACCGTCACCCTGGTGGCGCTGGGAGGTCTTCGCCGCGTCTATGGCTTTGCCGGCCGCGTGATGGGGGCACTGGAATCATGAGCAGCATTTCCCGTCGCGCCTATGCCGACATGTTCGGCCCCACCGTGGGCGACCGCGTGCGTCTGGCCGATACCGATCTGTGGATCGAAGTCGAAAAGGACTTCACCCTCTATGGCGAGGAAGTGAAATTCGGGGGTGGCAAGGTCATCCGTGATGGCATGGGGCAGGGCCAGCAGCTGGCCGCCGATGTCATGGATCTGGTGCTGACCAATGCCCTGATCGTCGATCACTGGGGCATCGTCAAGGCCGACATCGGCGTGAAGAACGGCCGCATCGCCGCCATCGGAAAGGCCGGCAATCCGGACATCCAGCCCGGCGTGACCATTCCCATCGGTGCCTCGACCGAGATCGTCGCGGCCGAAGGGCGCATCGTCACTGCGGGGGGCATCGACACCCACATCCACTTCATCGCCCCCCAGCAGGTCGACGAGGCACTGGCCGGGGGCGTGACCACCATGATCGGTGGCGGATCGGGACCGGTGGAGGGCACGCGTGCCACCACCTGCACGGCCGGCCCCTGGCATCTGGCCCGCATGCTGCAGGCCGCCGATGCACTGCCCATCAACATCGGCCTGCTCGGCAAGGGCAATGCCTCGCAGCCCGAACCGCTGCGCGAGCAGGTCCGTGCCGGTGCCATGGGCCTGAAACTGCACGAGGACTGGGGCTCCTCGCCCGCTGCCATCGACTGCTGCATGGGCGTGGCCGACGAGATGGATGTGCAGGTCGCCATCCACACCGACACGCTCAACGAAGGCGGTTTTCTGGAAGACACGCTGCGCGCCATCGGCAACCGCGTGATCCACACCTTCCATACCGAGGGGGCAGGGGGCGGCCACGCACCGGACATCATCGCCGCCTGCGCCCACGCCAACATCCTGCCGTCATCCACCAATCCGACGCTGCCCTATACCGTCAACACGGTGGATGAGCACCTCGACATGCTGATGGTCTGCCATCACCTGGACCCGGCCATCGCCGAGGACGTGGCCTTTGCCGAAAGCCGCATCCGCCGCGAAACCATTGCCGCCGAGGACATCCTGCACGATATAGGTGCCTTCTGCATGACGTCCTCCGACTCCCAGGCCATGGGCCGTGTGGGCGAAGTGGTGCTGCGTACCTGGCAGGTGGCGCACAAGATGAAGCTGCAGCGCGGCCCGCTGCCGCAGGACAGCGAGCGTCACGACAATTTCCGCGTGCGCCGCTACGTGGCCAAATACACCATCAATCCGGCCATCACCCATGGCATTTCCCATGAGGTGGGCTCCATCGAAGTGGGCAAACTGGCCGACCTGGTGCTGTGGTCTCCCGCCTTTTTCGGCGTGAAGCCTTCCCTGGTCATCAAGGGCGGGCTGGTGGTGATGGCCCCGATGGGTGACATCAACGGCTCCATCCCCACCCCGCAGCCTGTGCATTACCGGCCCATGTATGCCGCGTTCGGTGCCGCCCGCCATGCCACGCGGATGACCTTCCTGCCCGGTGCTGCCATTGCCGCCGGCTTGCCGGAGCAGTTGCGCCTGCAGAGCCTGATCGGCCACGCGCACGACTGCCGCCGCATCCGCAAATCCAGCATGATCCACAACGACGCACTGCCCGACATCCACGTCGATCCGCAGACCTACCAGGTGCGCGCCAACGGAGAACTGCTGGTGGCCGAGCCGCTGGCCACACTGCCGATGGCCCAGCGCTATTTCCTCTTCTGAACGGTTTTCTGCATCCTGTCATGACCGAAGTCCTACCCGGGCTGCCGATGTTCACGCGCCGGCTGGATCTGCCCGACGGCAACGAATCCCTGCCCACCACCCTGAAGATGGCCAGCGCCACGCTGCCCATCGACGTGCGCATCAGAAGCCGCGCCCGCATCGCACTGGACGGGGGCGGTGAGGCCGGCTTCATCCTGCCGCGTGGCCATCTGCTGCGCGGTGGCGATGTGCTGGCCGATGAAACCGGCCAGTACCTGCTGCGCATCCAGGCGGCGGCCGAAACCGTCTCCACCCTGTACTGCGACGATCCCCTGCAGCTGGCCCGTGCCTGCTATCACCTGGGCAATCGCCACGTGCCCCTGCAGATCGGCCCGGGCTTTGCACGCTACCAGCACGACCATGTGCTCGACGATATGCTCGTCCAGATGGGCCTGCACGTCGTGGTCGAACAGGCCCCGTTCGAGCCCGAGGCCGGTGCCTACCAGAGCGCCCCGCACGGCCATTCGCATGGTCATGTGCATGATCACGGTCATGGTCATGCGCAGGGTCACGGTCATGCGCAGGATCATGCACACCACCATGATCATGGCCATCACCATGGTCACGACCACGACCACGACCACGACCACGACCACGACCACGACCACAGCCATAGCCATAGCCGTAGCCATAGCCACGGTCACGGTCACGGTCACGGTCACGGTCACGGATGACTTCGCGGGATACCGTGCTGCCGGCCGTCCAGTTCCTTTTTCCTGAATATCCCCCTTCCCACAGGACCTCACCCATGAAACGACTGCTTCCCCTGCTGCTGGCAGCTGCCGCAGCGCCCGTGCTGGCCCACACCGGCACCGAACCCCATGTGCACACCTCCGCCCTGCAGGAAGGCCTGCTGCATCCCGTCACCGGTCTGGACCACCTGCTGATGCTGCTGGGCACCGGGGTGCTGGCGGCCGTGACCGGCCGTTCCCTGCTGCTGCCGCTGGCCACGCTGGCTGCCATGCTCGTGGGGGCCGTGGCCGGACACTACAGCACTGAATTCGTCGGCATGGAAACGCTGATCACGCTGTCGCTGGCCGTGGCCGGTCTGGCCCTGCTGCTGCCGTCGCGCCAGCGCGTGCTGGCCTGGCTGATGCCGGCACTGGCCCTCGTGCACGGCTGGGCCCATGGTGTCGAGGCGGCACCCGATGCTTTCTGGCAGTTCACCGCCGGCTTCGTGATGGCCAGTGCCGCCTTGCTGGCCGTGGGCTTTGGCGCGGGGGCGCTGCTGCGCCGTCACCAGCGCGTGCGCCAGCTGGCCGGTGGAGGCCTCGTGGCCGCTGCCGCCGTCCTCTTTGCCGGCTGATGCAGGGCAGTCTTGCCCAGCTGCGCATGCTGCAGCTGGCCAGCGCATCGCTGCCGGTGGGAGGCTACACCTACTCGCAGGGGCTGGAATGGGCGGTGGAAGCCGGCTGGGTCCGTACCGTGGCGGATTTCGTCCGCTGGCAGACCGAACAGATCCACGACACCCTCGTCAGCCTGGACTGGCCCGTACTCAGCCGCCTCTACGCAGCTGCCGACCTGCAGCAGCCCGATCTGGGCGCCTTTACCCGGTGGGGCGTCTTCCTGCTGGCCAACCGGGAAACGGCTGAACTGCGGGCCGAAGAGGCCCAGCGGGGCGCAGCCCTGGCCCGCCTGATCGATGGCTGGCAGATGCAGCCCGACGCCCCGTGGCGTGTAGCCTTGGCACTCACCCAGGCCAGTGCCATGGCCTGGCTGGCGCAGCACTGGCACATGCCGCTGCAGCAGCTGCTGCTGGCCCATGGCTTTGCCTGGCTGGAAGGCGCCGTGATGGCCGGCGTGAAACTCGTGCCCTTCGGCCAGCAGGCGGCACAGACCCTGCTGCGCGACCTGGGTGCGGTGCTGGCCGAACAGCTGCCCGTGGCCTTGCAGCTGCCCGATGACGACATCGGCGGCGGCCTGCCCATCGTGTCGATCGCCTCGTCCTGCCACGAAACCCAGTACAGCCGGCTGTTCCGGTCGTAGCGGGGCACGCCCCCTTCGAGACCCTCTTTTCCCTTTTCCCGTCCGGTTTCCCCTTTCCCGTCGGATTTCCTCTTTCAGACCATGCAGAACGAACAGCACTATAAACAGCCACTGCGTGTGGGCGTGGGCGGCCCCGTCGGCTCCGGCAAGACGGCCCTGCTCGAAGCCCTGTGCAAGGCGATGCGTGACCACTACCAGCTGGCGGTGGTGACCAACGACATCTACACGCGCGAAGACCAGCGCATCCTCACCGAGGCCGGTGCGCTGGCCCCCGAACGCATCGTCGGCGTGGAGACCGGGGGCTGTCCGCACACCGCCATCCGCGAGGATGCCTCGATGAACCTGGCCGCCGTCGAGGACCTGGCCCGGCGCTTCGGCAACCTCGACGTGGTGTTCGTCGAAAGCGGTGGCGACAACCTCAGTGCCACCTTCAGCCCCGAGCTGGCCGACCTCACCGTCTATGTGATCGATGTGGCCGAAGGCGAGAAAATCCCCCGCAAGGGCGGCCCGGGCATCACCCGTTCCGACTTTCTGGTCATCAACAAGATCGATCTGGCCCCTTACGTGGGCGCAAGCCTCGACGTGATGGAGCGTGATACGCAGCGCATGCGTCCCGGGCGCCCCTGGGCGTTCACCAACCTGAAGACCGGCGAGGGGCTCGATACCCTCATCGACTTCATCGTGGACAGGGGCATGCTGCCCCCGCGCCCGCCACGCAGCGCCTGACGATGCTGCCGCCCAGCCGCCCAGCCGCCCAGCCGTCCAGTCGTCCAGCCGTCCAGTCGTCCAGCCGTCCCGCTGTTCCGCTGTTCCGCTGTTCCGCTGTTCCGCTGTTCCGCTGTTCCGCTGTCCCGCTGTCCCGCTGTCCCGCTGTCCCGCTGTCCCGCTGCCTTGTCGCCCCGCCCCGCAGGCTCGAGGGGCGGCACGGTAATGAATGAGCTTCTGGCGCGCTCCAGCAGGTCCACGATGCACCCCAACCCTCTGCTTATCCCTGAAAGGGACTGCAGAGGGTTTTTAATTTGATCGCCGTCAATTTACGTAGTGTCTGCCTTATAAGAACCACCGTCTCTTTTACAAAGCTGCATATACCTTACGCGATCAGGGGCCATATATTCCGGCGCATGGAGCGAAGGGTGCAATAATCCGCCCCATTCGACAGTTGCTGTACCCATCCGGGTGCCGGGATCCGTTCACCGCATTCAGCGTGCAGGGTACCGGGCACTTTCCGATACTGGCAGGCGCTGGTGTGGAGGTGCCGTTGCCGGTGCTGCATTGCCGCAGCGCCATGCCCGGTCAAATCATTTCATATACAAGAGGCCCCCCATGAAGAAACTCGCTGCCGCCCTGGCGCTGAGCCTGCTGCCCCTGGCCTTTGCCGCCCAGGCAGAAATCACCACCACCGACGTGGTGGGTCGCAAGGTCACGGTTCCCGACGTACCCAAGCGTGTGGTGCTGGGCTTTTATTACGAAGATTATCTGGCCATCGCCGGTCCCGGTTCGCTGGACCGCGTGGTGGGCCTGTCGCTGACCACCTGGAAAGACTGGCGCCCGAAACAGTTTGCCGCCTATGAAAAGGCGCTGCCCAAACTGAAAACCCTGCCGGACGTGGGCTCGACCGATGACAACACCTTCTCCATCGAGAAACTCATCGCCACCAAGCCGGACCTGCTGATTCTTGCCACTTTCAGCTACGAGGCCCTGGGCGAGAGCGTCAAGCAGATCGAGGCTGCCGGCATTCCCGTGCTGGTGCTCGATTACCTTTCGCAGACCGTGGACAAACACGTGGCCTCGACGCTTGCGCTGGGCAAGATCATGGGCCAGGAAAAACGCGCCCAGGAGCTGGCCGACAACTACCGCAAGGCCTTCGAGGACATCGACGCCCGCATCAAGAAAGCCGGTCCCACGAAGAAAAAGGTCTATTTCGAGCTGGCCCAGAAGGGCGCCTCCGAAGTGGGCAACTCCTACGGCAACAGCATGTGGGGCGCACTGGTCACCCGCCTGGGTGGCCACAACATCGCCGATGGGCAGGTCGGCAACTGGGGGCCGCTCAGCCCCGAATACGTGCTGTCCCAGAAGCCGGACCTGATCTTTCTGGCCGGTTCCGAATGGCTCAACAAGCCCCAGTCCGTGCAGATGGGCTTCGGCGCCACGGCTGAGGTTGCCCGCGAGCGCATGGCCGCCTACCTGAAGCGGCCGGGCTGGAGCAACCTGCCGGCTGTGAAGAACCATGGGGTGCATGGCATCTACCACGGTGGTGCCCGCACGCTGTCCGACTACGTGTATGCCCAGTACGTTGCCAAGCAGCTGTACCCGGACGCCTTCAAGGATGTGGATCCGCAGCAGAACCTGCGTGACTTCTACGAAAAATGGCTGCCGGTGAAGGCCGACGGCGAGTTCATGCTTCCGTACACCCCGGTGGCTGGCGCCGCGAAGTAACCCCCCCTGAGCCTTTCCCCTTCCGGGCCCCTGGGCGGCAGAATCGCCCAGGTGAAGGCCCGGCGACCGGGCTTCGGGTACGCGGCATGACGGCTGGCAGGCCGCCCGATGCCTTGGAGCGGGGAAGGGGCTCGTACCCGCAGGGATCATCCGGCCGCGTATGCGGATGCCTCTCTGCTGCATCCAGAATTCTCCTCATCATGAACCAAGCCGTTCCTGCTCCCGCCCGGCACGACGACTATCGGCGCGTCTCTGCCCGGCGGCTCATGCTCATTGTCCTGTCCTGCGTGGTGCTGGTGGCACTGCTGCTGCTGGACCTCACCACCGGCCCTTCCGGCATGCCCTTTGCCGATGTCTGGCGCGGCCTGATGGCTGGTCCGGCTGGCGAGGAAGTCGACGTGGCCACCATCCTGTGGCAGTTGCGCATGCCGCAGACCCTGATGGGGGCGCTGGTGGGCGCCTGCCTGGGCCTGGCCGGCCTGCAGATGCAGACCATCCTGGGCAACCCGCTGGCCAGTCCGTTCACGCTGGGCTTCTCGGCCGCGGCCGGCTTTGGCGCTGCGCTGGCCATCATGTTCGGCGGCAGCCTGCCGCTGCCCGGCTACATCGTCATTCCCGTCTGCGCCTTCCTCATGACGATGGTGGCCTGCGGGCTGGTCTACATCATCGCCCGGCTGCGCAGCGCCTCGCCCGAGATCCTGGTGCTGGGCGGCATTACCGTGCTGTTCTTCTTCCAGTCGGTGCAGTCGCTGCTGCAGTTCATGGCCTCGCCCGAAGTGCTGCAGCAGATCGTCTTCTGGCTGTTTGGCAGCCTGCTGAAGTCCACCTGGACCAGCGTGTCCGTCTGCGCCGTTGTCCTGCTGCTGTGCCTGCCCTTCATCATGAAGGATGCCTGGGCGCTCACCACCCTGCGTCTGGGGGATGCCAATGCGCGCAGCCTGGGGCTGTCAGTTGACCGCATCCGGCAGCGCACTTTCTTCATGGTGGCGCTGCTCACCGCCGCTGCGGTCTCCTTCGTGGGCACCATCGGCTTCGTGGGCCTCATCGCCCCGCATGCGGCCCGCAGCATGGTCGGTGAAGACCACCGCTATTCGCTGCCGCTGGCGGCCGTCATCGGTGCCGTCATCCTGGTGGGCGCTTCGGTGTTCGGCAAGTTCATCTCGCCGGCGGCCGTCATCCCGGTGGGCATCATCACCGCCGTGGCCGGTGTGCCCATGCTGTTTGCCATCATCGCCCGGCGTGGCAACGAAGGGTAAGGGGAATCGACATGAGCCTCGAACTGAAATCCGTCAGCGTCATGCGTGGCAAGGCCCGTATCCTGAAGGACATCTCGGGCCGGCTGGAACCGGGCCAGATTGTCGGCCTCATCGGCCCCAATGGCACCGGCAAGTCCACCCTGGTCAACGCCATCGCCACACTGTATCCCTTTGGCGGCACCATTCACTGGAAGGGCCGCCCCGTGAAGCTGGGCGAGATCGGCTACATGCCGCAGCAGTGCCATGTGCGCGCCGACATCAGCGTCACCGAGACCGTGCTGCTGGGGCGCCACGAGGGACTGAGCTGGCGCGTCGACAACGCCATGGTGGATGAGGCCATCGGCGTTCTGGATGAATTCGGCATCGGCCACCTGCACAGCCGCAGCATGAACACGCTGTCTGGCGGCCAGCAGCAGCTGGTGCTGCTGGCCCAGCGCCTGCTGCGCTCCCCGGAGCTGCTGCTGCTGGATGAAGCCACCAGTGCGCTCGATGTGCGCCACCAGATGCAGGTCTTCGACCGGCTGCGGGCATACGTCGACCGCACCGGCGCCCTGGTGGTCATCGCCATCCACGACCTCAACCTGGCCTCCCGTCATACCGACACCATCATGCTGCTGAACGGCGGCTATGTGGCCGGCCTGGGCAGCTTCAACGAGGTTGTCTGCGAAGATGCCCTGCGCACGGTCTACGGCATTGAGGCCGAACTGCTTCGTGCCAGCAACGGCCAGACCGTCGTGCTGCCGCTGTGTGCGGCGGCGCACTGACGTGCTTGCGTCAGCGCACCGCTTCGTACGGTGCGCTGACTGACGCCCCGCCCGAGGGCGATGACGTCCCGCCTGAGGGCACAGCCATGACAGGCCATCCGGCCTAGGCCTGCCGGCTGTCTGTCCATACCCGTGCATTCCTTCACTGCCGTCTTGTCTGTCCGTCGATAGGCTTTCCATATCGCGCCAATTCGGGTGCGATGCTGACGGCCAGGCCGCCAGCTTCCGATCATCCTTCCATCCCGATCGATCTGGAGCTGCCATGAAATCGACCGCTTCCCGCTCTCCCTTCCAGTCCAGCGCCATCGCCGTGGCCCTGGCTTCCTCCCTGTTTGCCCTGACCGCCTGCGGTGGCGGTGGGGGCGATTCATCCACCACGTCCGGTACGGCCGGCTCGGCGTCCGGTGGCGCCACGGCTGTCGCCAGCAACGCTCAGGGTTCTGCGGGCACATCCAACAGCGCAACCAGCAGCGGCACCCCGCAGGGGCAGGGTACGGCAGGAAGTGGCACTCAGCAGGTACCGGATGCGGCAGCCAGTAGCGCTCTGCAGGGGCTGGGCACGGCAGACGGTAGCGCTCTGCAGGGACAGAGCGCTGCAGGCAGCGGTCTTGACCTGGGCCCGGGAAATGGGCCGTCAAACAGCGCAGCCCAGGCGGCTGCGTGGAGCGGCAAGGGAATCGGGACGGAGTTTGCCCGGCGTATCCATGCCACGTGCCCGACGTTCGGCGTCATGAGCGGTGGCTGGGGGTCAAAGACCACCGTGTCGTCCATTATCTCCTGCGTTGCAGGTAGCTACGCGGGCACGGACCTTTGGACGGGTCAGCGTTGCGAGGTCAACATTGCTGCCAATGGGGATGTTCGTGCCAGCCGCGGGGGACGTGCCTTCAGGCCGTTCAGTGCGTCCGAGCTTGGAGATTACAGTTGGAAAGATGGTGCTTTCCGTATCCAGCTGAGAACGGAGGGCAGGAAGGTCGCGAACTCGTTGGATGAAGAGGCAGAGTCGGTTGCCCTTCTCTTTGACCCTGTGGATGCTCTGGGGGCGCGCAAGCTTGATCGCGATGGGTGGACTCTGCTGGTGGGGCAGCTGGACGAGAACGGGAACCGCATCAACGAGCAGCGTGCGCGGGAAGAGTGGCTTGATGATCCGGAATCGTCACGACTCATCCAGAAGATGGGTGATTACTTGTTGGTGGAAGTGGTGCACGAAGCCGAAGAGATGTCGCGGGATGACCTGATCTGGTGCGCCATTCCCCGCTGATTTTGTCGTGAGGGGGCTCCAGGGCCCCTCTGTCACCGATGCTGCATCACGGGCCTTGTCGGGGGCTTCTGCACCCCGATGAGGCTCTTCCCCCCGCTTTCCATCCTTGCACCATGAAAATTGAATCCTTGCGTGTGCCTTTCGAGGCCACCGCGCTGAAGGTGGCTGTTGTTTCCTCCCTGCTGACACTGGCCGCCTGTGGCGGCGGGGGCTCTTCACCGTCTGCGCCGATCAAGGCCTCGGCAGATGGGGCTCGCGCACCCGTTGTGGCAGCCCAGGATCAGGTGTCTACCACACCCACGCCACGGCCCGTCAGCGATGTAGCCCAAGCGCAGGCAGCCCCGAAGCCGCAGCCGCCAACGCAGCTGCAACCACAATCTCAGACACAACCACAGCTGCAGCCTCAGCCACAAGGCAACTCCGCCACGGCGGATGCCAATGGCTCCGGCCTCGGTGCTCAGAATGCGCCGGAAACGCCCTCGAATCCTGTACATGTGGGGGAAACGTCCGCCGCCACGGCAGGACAGAAGGGGGAGGAACACTATATTCTGCCGGGCGACGGGCCTGGCGTGGCGCTGGCGCACAAGATCATGGCCACGTGTCCGGTACCGCATCCCGCAGGTTATGGCAACAACGGGGTCTGGCTGTCTGCGCCACCGCTGCTGGCCTGTGTGGCGGGCACCTACACGGGGACGGATCTGATCACGGGCGAGCGCTGCAAGGTGGACATCTCGGCTGAGGGCGAGGTCCGGGCCGAACGGGATTCGTTGCGCATGGATCCGTTCGTGGCGTATCTGGCCAACGACTACGCCATGAAGTACGGTCATGTCCACATGTCGCTGTCCACGGCCGGCCGCCCCCTGATCGCGAAGGTGCTGAGCCAGCGGCTGGGTGTCTACTTTGATCCGCTGGACTTCCTGGGGCGACGCAAGCTGCTGCGCCTGGACGGGGAGGTGCCGGGCGAGGCCGTGCTGGCCAAGTTCTCCAGCCATTTCGTCGTGATGGCGGAAAACGACGACCGCTTCTACGGGCCAGTGGCCAACATCTGGTGCGGCGTCCCCCTCTGATCCAGGCACTCGCAGCATCTGGTGAGCCAGCAGCCTCCGTCGCCCTGGCTCACCATGCCCTTCTCGATGGGCGATCAGTCTTTCAGCCTTCTGCTTTCCCTTCTTCCCCCGCCTGCCGCTGGCTCTGCAGGTAGTCCTTCAGCAGTGGCAGGGTGAGCGGCTTCTTGCGGGCCCAGGCCAGCCGGTCCAGGCCGTCCAGAATGGTCTTCAGGCTGGCCATGTCACGGCGCGTGTGTCGCAGCAGATAGGTGCTCAGGTCCTGGCCCAGATTCAGGCCGCGCTCGCGGGCGCTCTGCTCCAGGGCGTCGGCCAGCGCGTTGTCATCCAGCGGCTGCAGCGAGAACACCATGCCCCAGCTCAGGCGACTCACCAGCTCCGGCAGCAGCTTCAGCCGGGCGGGGGGCTGGTTGCCGAAGACCACCAGGGCGTGGTCGGGCTGATCGATCAGGGCATTGAAGCGATGAAAGAGTGTGCGCTGCCGGCCCTTGCTGTACCGGTCCACGTCGTCCACCACCATCAGGTTCGGGCACTGGCTGGCGGTCAGCGCGCCGGCCAGATGGCTCTTGCCTGAGCCCTCTGGCCCCCAGATGTAGAAAAAGCGCTGGGCAGGTGTCTCGCCGTGCTTCAGGCTCTGCACGAGGTGACGCAGCGTGGCCAGGCACTCCAGGTTGGCGCCGGGCACGAAGTTGTCGAAACACGGCGGAGGAGGAGGGCCGAAATCCAGCGTCAGTTGTGCATCCATGGTGGTGGGGCTGTTCAGGCTTGCCCGTCCGGGGGCAGGTGGTGTACCTGCCGATTCTAGAGCGTGTGGGGCCGGTACTGTTCTGCATGATGCCGCACTGTGTCCTTCCATGTAACAGGCAGCCGAGGGCGGCATGGGCTTCAGGGGGAAGCAGGGAACGATACGGAGCGGTAGCGCGCCGCAGGGAGACAGGGCGGCTATGGGGTGTCCGTGCCCGTCATGGTCCGTCGTCACGCTAGAATGCGGCTGCCGCCGGAGCAGGGCAAGGGGCTCGTCGACTCCGGTCCCATCATCCCGTAGGCGGGGCCTGGCCGGCCCCGGCCGGGCACGCAGCGAGAAGCATCATGGCGAACACGCAGAAAACAGGTCTTTCCTACCGGGATGCCGGGGTCGATATCGATGCAGGTGACGCGCTGGTCGAGCGCATCAAGCCGCTGGCGGCGCGCACGCGCCGCCCGGGCCTGCTCTCGGGTATTGGCGGTTTCGGGGGGCTCTTCCAGGTGCCGGCCGGCTACCGCGAACCGGTGCTGGTCTCGGGTACCGACGGCGTCGGCACCAAGCTGAAGCTGGCCTTTGCGCTGGACGTGCATGACACCATCGGCATCGACCTGGTGGCCATGAGCGTCAACGACATCCTGGTGCAGGGGGCCGAGCCGCTCTTCTTCCTGGACTATTTCGCCTGCGGGCACCTAGACGTGGACACGGCGGCGGCCGTGGTGGGCGGCATTGCCCGGGGCTGCGAACAGTCCGGCTGCGCGCTGCTGGGCGGCGAGACGGCCGAGATGCCGGGCATGTATCCGGACGGCGAGTACGACGTGGCCGGCTTTGCCGTGGGCGTGGTCGAGCGCAGCCAGATCATCGATGGCAGCCGCGTGCAGGTCGGTGACCGACTGCTGGGCCTGGCCTCCAGCGGGCCGCACTCCAACGGCTATTCGCTGGTACGCAAGGTGCTGGAAAAGGCCCTGGGCGAAGTCTCTGCCCAGGCGCTGCAGCAGCCGCTGGAGGGCCGTCCGCTGGCCGAGCACGTCATGGCACCCACCCGCATCTACGTGAAGTCGCTGCTGCCGCTGCTGCGTGATGCCGCGCAACCCATCCATGGCCTGGCGCACATCACGGGCGGCGGACTGGTGGAGAACGTGCCCCGCATGCTGCCCGAGGGGGTGACGGCCCACATGGAAGCGTCGCGCTGGCAGCGCCCGCCGGTCTTCGACTGGCTGCAGCAGCAGGGCGGCATCGACACGGCCGAGATGCACCGCGTGTTCAACTGCGGCATCGGCATGGTACTGGCCGTGGCCCCGGCCGACGTGGCGGCCGTCACCCGGGCACTCACCGAAGCCGGCGAGCAGGTCTTCGAGATCGGTGAGGTGCGCACGCGCCAGCCGGGCGAAGCAGCAGCCGTGGTCGCCTGAGGGGAAAGGGCAGGGTAATTCCTGTCAGCACGGACGACCGCATCGGGTACCCCGCGCCCCGACCAACGGTCGTCCGTTGTTTTTTGCTATCGCTATTATTTCTGTATATATCGATTGCTGGTGTATCGAAAGCGGCCTGACAAGGGGCATTTCCCTCTCACATCAGTCTAACCGCGATGCAGTCGCGTTCACTACGCAGCATCCGGGGTATTGTCTGACGATTTCTCACAAATGCGCGTGCTTTCAGGCACATACCGTCGACCGTTGGCCGGTTCATGCGCCTGACGCTTTGGGTTTTGAGGCATTGGCTACTAGAATCCTCCTCATGAATCGCCGGATTTCCGCTCGCGCAGCTTGCGGGGTGGGCCGGTGCGTTCATCTTTATTCCCGGCCCGTGTCGACTGCTGTCAGTCCGGATCGTTGTCGATCCGGCGGCACTCGGTGCGGGTTTTGATTTTTTACCCCGGACGAGTCCCTGTGCCGCTCCGGACGAATGTCGCGTCAGGACGCGCGTTCGTCGGGTGGCGTGCGGTCTTGTCCAGACCAAGAAGGTGGTGCCATGGAGCAGAGGATCTCCCGGCGACAGTTCTTCAAGGTGACGGGGACCAGTCTCGCTTCTTCCAGCATGGCTCTGATGGGCTTCTCGCCCTCTCAGGCGCTGGCAGAAGTTCGCCAGTTCAAGCTGGCCGAGACCACGGTGGCCCGCCAGACCTGCACGTACTGTTCGGTGGGTTGCGGCATTCTGATGTATTCGTTGGGCGACGGCGCTCGCAATGCCAAGCGTGCTGTCATTCACGTCGAGGGTGACGCAGACCACCCGGTCAACCGCGGCACGCTCTGTCCGAAAGGGGCGGGTCTGCTGGACTTCGTCAACAGTCCCAACCGGCTGAAGTACCCCGAATACCGGGCACCGGGCTCCGATCACTGGCAGCGCATCTCCTGGGATGAAGCGCTTGATCGCATCGCCCGCTTGCTGAAGGACGACCGCGACGCCAACTTCGTTCAGAAGACCGATGATGGCAAGGTGGTCAACCGATGGACGAGCACCGGCATGCTGGCCGCTTCGGCCGCCAGCAACGAAGCCGGCTACATCACCCACAAGGTGGCCCGCAGCTGGGGACTTCTGGCGTTCGACAACCAGGCGCGTGTCTGACACGGCCCGACGGTGGCAGGTCTTGCCCCGACGTTTGGCCGTGGTGCGATGACGAATCACTGGGTCGACATCAAGAATGCCGACGTAGTGCTCATCATGGGCGGCAATGCCGCCGAGGCGCATCCCTGTGGCTTCAAGTGGGTGACCGAAGCGAAGGCGCACAACAATGCGTACTTCATGGTGGTCGACCCGCGCTTCAACCGCTCTGCCGCGGTGGCGGACTATTACGCCCCCCTCCGGTCGGGCAGCGACATCGTGTTCCTGGGCGGGATCATCAACTACCTGCTCACGCACGACCGCATCCATCACGAGTACGTCAAGAACTACACCGACTTCAGCTTCATCGTCCGCGACGATTTCCGCTTTGTCGATGGCATCTTCTCGGGCTACAACGAGGAGACGCGTACTTACGACCGCTCGACCTGGGACTATGAGCTCGGGCCGGATGGCTACGTGCGTACCGATCCCACGCTGCAGCACCCGCGTTGCGTCTATCAGCTCATGAAGAAGCACTACGCGTCCTACACGCCCGAGGCGGTGGAACGTGTGTGCGGCACGCCGAAGGACAAGTTCCTGCACGTGGCCGAGACGCTGGCCTCGACGGCCGTGCCGGGCCGGGCGGCCACCATCATGTACGCGCTGGGCTGGACGCAGCACTCCATCGGGGCGCAGATCCTGCGTACCGGTGCCATGGTGCAGCTGCTGCTGGGCAACATCGGCGTGTCGGGCGGCGGCATGAACGCGCTGCGCGGCCACTCCAACATCCAGGGGCTGACCGACCTGGGTCTGCTCTCGGCCACGCTGACCAGCTACCTGACGCTGCCGCGCGAGGCCGAGCAGGACTACGGCAAGTACATCGCCAAGCGCACCTTGAAGCCGCTGCGGCCGGGTCAGGTCAGCTACTGGCAGCACTATCCGAAGTTCCACGTCAGCCTGATGAAGTCGTGGTACGGCGACAAGGCGACCAAGGAGAACAACTGGCTGTTCGACTACCTGCCCAAGCTCGACAAGGAGTACGACATGCTCCAGATCTTCGAGATGATGAACGAGGGCACGGTCAACGGCTACCTGGCGCAGGGCTTCAACCCCATCGCCTCGCTGTCCAACACCGGGCGGGTGCGCAGTGGTCTGTCCAAGCTGAAGTTCCTGGTCATCATGGACCCGCTGGCCACCGAGACCTCCGAGTTCTGGCGCAACTTCGGCGAGTTCAACGACGTCGATACCGCCAGCATCAAGACCGAGGTCTTCCGGCTGCCCACCACCTGCTTCGCCGAGGAGGACGGTTCCATCGTCAGCTCGGCGCGGGTGCTGCAGTGGCACTGGAAGGCGGCCGAGCAGCCGGGTGAGGCACGTCCGGACATCGCCATCATGGCGGCGCTGCACCTGCGTCTCAAGGAGCTGTACGCCAAGGAAGGCGGCGTGTTCCCCGATCCGATCCGCGACCTGGACTGGAGCGGCTATGCACGTCCGGAAGAGCCCACGCCTGAAGAACTGGCCATGGAGTACAACGGCCGGGCGCTGAAGGACGTGACCGATCCGAAGGACCCCACCAAGGTCATCCGCAAGGCTGGCCAGCAGCTGGCGGGCTTCGGTGAATGCCGCGACGACGGTTCCACCGCCAGCGGCTGCTGGATCTGGGCAGGCTGCTGGACCGAGGCCGGCAACCAGATGGGCCGGCGCGACAACTCCGACCCCACCGGCATCGGCAACACGCTGAACTGGGCATGGGCCTGGCCGGCCAACCGGCGGGTGCTGTACAACACGGCATCCACCGACCTGAACGGCAAGCCCTACAACCCGGACCGCGTGCTGGTGGAGTGGAACGGCAGCAAGTGGGTCGGTGCCGACATCCCCGACATGGCGCCCACGCTGGCACCGGAATCGGGGGCAGGGCCGTTCATCATGAACCCGGAAGGGGTGGCGCGCTTCTTCTCGCGCCAGGGCATGGCCGAAGGGCCGTTCCCCACCCACTACGAGCCGTTCGACACGCCGCTGGGCTACAACCCCATGTACCCGAACAATCCGAAGGCGACCTCGTCGCCGGCGGCCCGGGTGTTCAAGCCGATCTGGGAAACCTTCGGCAAGCCCGAGGAGTTCCCGCACGTGGGTACCACCTACCGGCTGACCGAGCACTTCCACTACTGGACCAAGCACGCGCTCATCAATGCCTCCCTGCAGCCCGAGCAGTTCGTGGAGATCGGCGAGGCGCTGGCCCAGGAGCTGGGCATCAAGGCGGGTGACAAGGTGAAGGTGTCCTCCAAGCGCGGCTTCATCAAGGCCGTGGCGGTGGTCACCAAGCGCATCCGGCCGCTCAAGATCGACGGCAAGACGATCCACCACGTGGGCATTCCCATCCACTGGGGGTTCAAGGGCATGACCCGGCCGGGCTTCCTGGCCAACACGCTGACGCCGTTTGTGGGTGATGGCAACAGCTTCACGCCTGAGTTCAAGTCCTTCCTCGTGAAGGTCGAGAAGATCTGAGGAGCTGAAACATGTCGATGCAATCACTCGATATCAAACGCCTGTCAGCCACCACCACCACGCCACCCCAGGTGCGTGAACCGCGTTCCGGCGAGATCGCCAAGCTCATCGATGTCTCCAAGTGCATCGGGTGCAAGGCGTGTCAGTCGGCCTGCATGGAGTGGAACGATCTCCGGCCCGACATCGTGGAAACACCGTTCGGGCCGGAGGTGGTCAGCACCACCAACGGCACGTACAACAACCCCACCGACCTGAACGGCAACACCTGGACGGTGATGCGGTTCACCGAGTACGAGAACGACGCCACCGGCAACCTGGAGTGGCTGATCCGCAAGGACGGCTGTATGCACTGTGCCGAGCCGGGCTGCCTGAAGGCCTGCCCGTCGCCGGGTGCCATCGTGCAGTACACCAACGGCATCGTGGACTTCCACGAGGAGAAGTGCATCGGTTGCGGCTACTGCATCACCGGCTGCCCGTTCAACATCCCGCGCATCTCCAAGAAGGACAACAAGGCCTACAAGTGCACGATGTGTTCCGACCGGGTGGCGGTGGGTCTGGAGCCTGCGTGCGTCAAGACCTGCCCCACGGGTGCCATCGTCTTCGGTACCAAGGAGGCCATGAAGGACCACGCCGAGACCCGCATTGCGGATCTGAAGCGGCGCGGTTTCGAGAATGCCGGCCTGTACGATCCGGAAGGGGTGGGGGGTACGCACGTCATGTACGTGCTGCACCACGCCGACAAGCCGTCCATCTACGCCAACCTGCCTGAGAAGCCCCAGATCAGCCCGATGGTGACGGTCTGGAAGGGCGTGGCCAAGCCGCTGGCCATGGTGGCCATGGGCGCGGCCATGCTCGGCAGCCTGTTCCACTTCATCACCAAGGGCCCCAACTCGGTGTCCAAGGAGCTGGAGGACGAAATGGATGCCGAGGACCGCGAGCTGGCCCGTCAGGCAGCGGCTGCCAAGCAGCAGCAGGCATCGTCCGGTGCCCAATCCGGCAAGGAGGTCTGATCCATGCAACGCAACCCACGCGACATCGTTCGCTACAACGCTTCCGAGCGGCTCAACCACTGGATCGTCGGCTTTTTCTTCATCGCTCTGGTGCTCACGGGGCTGGCGATGTTCCATCCGGCCTTCTTCCCGCTCACCCAGCTCTTTGGTGGCGGCCCGTGGACGCGGATCCTGCATCCGTACTTCGGTGTCGGCATGGCCTTCTTCTTCATCATCATGGCGGCGCGCTTCTGGAAGCTCAACTACATCGAGAAGCGTGACATCCGGTGGCTGATGGACATCAAGAAGATGGTCGACGGCAACGACCATGACATGCCGGAGCAGGGCAAGTACAACGGGGGCCAGAAGGTGCTGTTCTGGGGCCTGGTGGTGTGCATGCTGGCGCTGGTGGTCAGCGGCGTGATGATCTGGCGCGCCTGGCTGGATCTGCCCGTCTTCTGGGAGCGGGTGGGCGTACTGGTGCATGCCACGGCCGCCTTCTGCATGATCATGCTGATCATCATGCATGTCTATGCCGCCATCTGGACCAGCGGCACCATCCGCGCCATGTTCTACGGTACCGTCACCCGCGCGTGGGCCAAGCAGCACCACCGCGCCTGGTACCGCAAGATGACAGGCGACAACCGCTGAGGCTGGCTGGCCGCGCAGCATTGTTCTGCGTCGGCCAAAGCGGCTATGATCCCTGCAGCGTGCCGTGAACACCTGGGCCGCCCTTGCCGGCGCCCGCGTGTCCACGGCACGCCCCGCATTCAAACCAGGGAAATTCATGTCGCAGCGCATTCTCCAGCCGGGTGAGATCGAAGCTCTCGATCGCACCGCCTTTCCTCGCATCATCCTCCCCCAGCCAGCCACGCGACTGCGTGAGCGCGCAGCACGCCTGCGCCACCTGGCCGAAGGCAGCCCCATGGGCCCCTTCCTGCGCTATCTGGCCCGACTGGTCGACGCCCAGCATGCCGCGCTGGACGCCGTGCCCGACATGCCCCAGCCTGACGCAGAGCGGCTTGACCGCGCCCAGCGCCACGCCATGCCGCTGTGGCAACTGCCGGCCGACATCGATCCTGCCTGGAAGCCGGTCATGCGCGCCATCGTCGGGCATCTGCAGCAGGGCCCGGGCGCCGAAGAAGCCAATGACGTGGAACGTCAGGTGCTGGCCGAGCTTCAGAACCTGGACGACGCGGCACTGGGCCATCTGCTGGCCAGCCTGTGGAGCAACGAGCATCTGAACGACAGCCAGCGCGTGCGCGCCCCGGTGGTGATGGCCGCCGTGCAGGTGGTCATGATGAGCCGCGCTGCGCGGCTGGACCTCAAGACCCTGCCTTTCGTCGATCCCCCCACCATCTGCCCCGTGTGCAGCAGCTCGCCGCTGGCCAGCGTCGTGCACATCGGCGGTCAGGAAGAAGGCCTTCGCTACCTGCATTGCTCCATCTGCGAGACGGAGTGGCACATGGTGCGCGTCAAGTGCAGCAACTGCGCCTCCACCGAAGGCATCAGCTATCGCCGGCTTGAATCCGTGGATACCCCGCTGATGTCACGCGAGGATCTGGTGAAGAACCCGATGGTCGGTGCACAGCGCGCTGCCGTGCCCTGCATGGCCGAGCTTTGCGGCAAGTGCGGCTGCTACAGCAAGATCTTCGACCTGAGAAAGGATCCCACCATCGAGGTGCTGGCCGACGACCTGGGGACCCTGATGCTGGACATGATGATGGGCCAGGACGGGCATCCGCGTGCCGGGGCCCATCCCTTCCTCTTCCCCGAAGATGAGGCCGGCGACGGCGGAAGCGGGGCAGGGCAGACGGGCACGCCATCGCTCCCGCCCGCTCAAGAAGACGGCCACAGGACCACACACTGATGGCAGGGCGCGACATTCCGGCTGGCCACGTGGCACCCGATGGGGTGCGTCAGTCGGCGCAGGCGCCTGCCGGCAACGGCCCTGGCCAGGGCGTGCAGCCGACCCTGCCTTCGGTGGATGCGCTGCTGCGCCTGCCGGGCATGCAGCCCCTGCTGGACGAATACGGCCACACTCGCACCGTGGCTGTCATCCGTGACCTGCTGGCCGAGGCGCGTAGCGCCTGGCGCGGACAGGACGCAGGTGGACAGGGCACAGCAAAAGCCGGGGACGCCTCGGCCGGCCGTGCGCAGCCATCCACGGCCGGTGGCGGGCTTCCCTCTACCGACGAGGCCTGGACGGCCCGGGTGGAAGAGATCCTGCGCCGTCAGCTGGCCCCGCGCCTGCGCGAGGTCTTCAACCTCACGGGCACCGTGCTGCACACCAACCTGGGGCGTGCGCTGCTGCCGGATGAAGTGGCCCAGGCCGTGGCACGGGCTATGACCACGCCTGCCAACCTGGAATTCGATCTGGACAGCGGCGGACGCGGCGACCGCGACGACCTGGTGAGCGGCTGGCTGCGCGAACTGACCGGGGCCGAAGACGCCACCATCGTCAACAACAATGCCGCTGGCGTGCTGCTGATGCTCAACAGCCTGGCACGTGGCAAGCAGGTGGTGGTCTCGCGGGGCGAGCTGGTCGAGATCGGCGGCGCCTTCCGCATTCCGGACATCATGTCGCGCGCCGGCGCCAAACTGGTGGAGGTGGGCACCACCAACCGCACCCATCCGGCCGACTACGCCGGCGCCATCACTCCGCGCACCGCCATGCTCATGAAGGTCCACACCAGCAACTATGCGGTGCAGGGCTTCACCCGCAGCGTGTCCGAGGTCGAGGTGGCCCACATCGCGCACGAGGCCGGCCTGCCCATGGCCGTGGACCTGGGCAGCGGCACCCTGGTGGACCTGTCCCGCTGGGGGCTGCCGCGTGAGATCACCGTGCAGGAGACCGTGGCCGCCGGCGCCGATCTGGTGAGCTTCAGCGGTGACAAGCTGCTGGGCGGCCCGCAGGCCGGCTTCATCGTCGGTCACCGGGATCTCATTGCGCGCCTGAAAAAGAACCCGCTCAAGCGCGCGCTGCGCGTGGGCAAGATCACCCTGGCGGCCATCGAGGCGCTGCTGCGCCTGTACATGGTGCCCGAGCGCCTGCCCGAACGGCTGACCACGCTGCGGCTCTTCATCCGCCCGCAGGCCGACATCCGCCGTCAGGCCGAGCGCCTGCTGCCTGGCATGCAGGCTGCGTTGGCGCCTGTCTGGACCGTCACCGTCGAGCCCATGTTCAGCCAGATTGGCAGCGGTGCGCTGCCGGTGGATTCGCTGCCCAGCTGCGGCCTGGTCATCCGCTGCGCCGACGGCAAGCGTGCCGGCCGCCGCCTGAAGGCCCTGGCAGCCCGCCTCCGGGAACTGCCACGCCCCGTCATCGGCCGTGTGGCCGACGACGCCGTGTGGCTGGACCTGCGCTGCCTGGACGAGGCCGACGAAGGTACGTTCGCGCAGCAATGGCAGCAGCTGGAGAACACACCATGATGATCGGGACCGCCGGGCACATCGACCACGGCAAGACCTCGCTGGTCCGGGCACTGACCGGCACCGACACCGACCGCCTGCCCGAAGAGAAGAAACGCGGCATGAGCATCGAGCTGGGCTATGCCTTCCTGGCGCCCAGCGATGATGGGCCGGCGGTGGGGAAGGGTAGCGTTGCGCCTGCTGCTACGGCTGGTCAAACCGAGGTCGTGCCCGCGTTCGGATTGCCCCGCGAACCCATCGCCTTCATCGACGTGCCCGGCCACGAAAAGCTGCTGCACACGATGATTTCCGGCGCTACCGGCATCGACTTCGCCCTGCTGCTGGTGGCGGCCGACGACGGCGTGATGCCGCAGACCCGCGAGCACCTGGCCGTCCTGTCGCTGCTGGGCATCGACCGCGGCGTGGTGGCCATCACCAAGATCGACCGGGTGGATGAAGCCCGCGTGCAGGAGGTGGCCCAGCAGGTGACAGCGCTGCTGGCCGACACGCCCCTGGCCCATGCGCCCATCATCCCCGTTTCGGCCACCCGCGGTGACGGCGTGGTCGAATTGCGCCAGCTGCTGCGCGCCGAGGCGGCGCGGCTGGATGCCGCGCATGGTGCGCACGGGGTCGCAGACCCCCATGGTTCCGACAGCCCCGTTTGGGCCGCGGCGGCCACAGAACCTGCCGAAACCACGACAGATACCAACGTAGACACCACCGCCGAAACCACTGCAGCACTTCCGGCCCAGGCAGGCTTCCGCCTGGCCATTGACCGCGTGTTCAGCCTGGACGGCGTGGGCACCGTGGCCACCGGCACCGTGCATGCCGGCCGTGTGCAGGTGGGCGACGTGCTGCAGCAGCTGCCCGATGGCCCGAAAGAGCTGCGCGTGCGCTCGCTGCACGCCCAGAACCGCAGCACCGACGCGGCCCACGCCGGCCAGCGCTGCGCCATCAATCTGGCCGGCGTCGAGCGCGACCAGCTGCAGCGGGGCCACTGGCTGGCCCAGCCCGGCATCGCTTCGGTCTCTGACCGGCTGGATGTGGAGCTGCACCTGTGGCATGCCGAACCCCGGGCGATCCGCAGCGGTACCCGCGTGCATGTCCACCTGGGTACCACCGCCAGCCCGGCCGCCGTGGCCGTGCTGGACGCTGACACCCTAGCCCCGGGCTGCACGGGTCTGGCGCAGCTGGTGCTGCCGCAGCCCCTGGCCGCCTGGCATGGCGACCGGCTGATCCTGCGCGATGCGGCCGGCCAGCGCATCATCGGTGGTGGCCGTGTGCTGGATTCCCGTGCGCCGGTACGCTACCGCCGCACCCCACAGCGCCTGCAGCTGCTGCAGGCCCTGCAACGCCCGGCGCTGCGCGACCGCCTGGCGGGCCTGCTGGAGGCCTGCGAACATGGCGTGGACTTGCGCCAGTGGCAGCAGGTCTTTGGCCTGGCCAGCGTGGCGGCCTTTGATGCCAGCCTGCAGACCCTGCCGCATCGTCGCCTGGCCGGTGACTTCATCATCGGCGAGCCCACTTGGCAGCATCTGCGCCGTACCGTGCTGGACACACTGGCCGCCTACCACCAGAACGCCACCGACGAGATCGGCCCCGACGCCGCCCGCCTGCGCCGCCTGGCACGCCTGCGCATGGACGACGCCCACTGGCGTCTGCTGCTGGATGCCTTGGTGAAGGAAGGCAGCGTGGCCCAGAGCGGCGCCTTCGTCCACCTGCCCGAACACGGCAGCCAGCTGGCCGCTCGTGACGAAACCCTGCTGCAGCGCCTGACCCCGCACCTGATGGAAGCTGGCGCCCAGGGCGCCTGGGTGCGTGACCTGGCCGAACATATTGGCGAGCCCGCCGCCAACCTGCGCCCCGCCATGGCCCGCCTGGCCCGCAGCGGCCACCTCTATCAGGTGGTGAAGGACCTGTATCTGGACGCTGCCACGGCAGCCCGGCTGGCCGCGCTGGTGCGGCAGCTGGCGCTGGAGAACAAAGAGCCTGCGGCATCGGATTCGGCCGAGGTGCAACGGGCGAGCAACCCCCTTCCCATCCTGACCGTGGCCAGATTCCGTGACGCCAGCGGCCTGGGCCGCAAGCGCGCCGTGCAGATGCTGGAGTTCTTCGACCGCATTGGCCTGTGCCGCCGTGTGGGGGACACGCACGTGCTGCGGCTGGAAAGTGAGGTGTTCAAGGGATCCTCTGAATAAGTCCTGCATCCGTTACGGGGATACGACGGCCACGGGGACTTGTTCAGAGGCTCCCCAGCAGTTTCGTGCCACAATCACCGTCTTTGCACCACCGGAGGGAACACGATCCCGGTGGGTCGGCCGGGCTTCAAACCCGGTGGGTGGCGCCATGCGTCGCCGGGTGGGTTCGACTCCCATTTCCCTCCGCCACCGAGCAAGCACATGGCAAACCATCGCGGTCCGGTGGGCGTCGAGGCCATCGGTGATTTCGATACCCTCGTCGACGCCCGTTCCCCCTCCGAATACGCCCTCGACCACCTGCCCGGCGCCGTCAATCACCCCGTCCTGAATGACGAGGAACGCGCCCTGGTCGGCACCATCTACAAGCAGAAGAGCGCCTTCGAGGCACGCCGCATCGGCGGTGGTCTGGTGGCCGCCAACCTGGGCCGCCACTGGGCAGAAGCCTTCGCCGACAAGCCCGAAAGCTGGCGCCCCCTGGTGTACTGCTGGCGCGGCGGCCTGCGCAGCGGCTCCATGGTCACCTGGATGCGCATGACCGGCTGGGACGCCCAGCAGCTCAAGGGCGGCTACAAGGCCTTCCGCCGCCACGTCGTCGAAAGCCTGCCCCCGCTCATCCACGGCCTGCGCCTGGTGGTGCTGTGCGGCCAGACCGGCACCGCCAAGACCCGCATCCTGCAGGCTATGGCCGCCCAGGGCGCCCAGGTGCTCGATCTCGAAGGCATGGCCCGCCACAAGGGCTCCATGCTGGGCGCCTGGCCCGGCCAGCCCCAGCCGCCCCAGAAACAGTTCGAGACCCAGCTCTACACCGCGCTGAAGCGCCTGGATCCCTCCCGTCCCGTCTACACCGAAAGCGAGAGCGCCCGCATCGGCAGCATCAGCCTGCCGCTGGACATGGTGGCCCACCTGCGCGCCAGCACCGATCTGGTGGAGATCGACGCCAGCCCCGAATCCCGCCTGGACTTCCTGCTGCGCGACTACGCCTACCTGGGCGACGATCCCGCCGCCTTTGCCGACCTGCTGGGCCGTTTCAAGCAGCTGCAGGGCAACGAGACCATCACCCGCTGGCAGGCGTGGGCCCAAGAAGGCAACTTGCCCGAACTGTTTGCCGAGCTGATGAGCCGCCACTACGACCCGCAATACAGCCGTTCGCTGGGCCGCAACTTCAGCCACTGGGACAAGCGCCATACCGTGCAGGCCGACGACCTGTCGGACGCGGGAATCGCCAGGCTGGCCGAGACGGTGCGGGGTTTGTTCGAGGGGTGAGCTGACTGAGCGGCCGCCTGGCCTTCACTCAACGAAGGTAGGGCGGCATGTCGATCCCGTTCTGTTCCCTGTATTCCCGGACCTCTTCCATGATTTCCGGGTCATCTGGCTGCTCCGTGCCGAAGATCGGAATGCCATGGGTGTGCAGGAATATCGCCATCTCACAAAAGCTCTTGCCCGCCATGCGTGCGGCCCGGGACAACGGGATTGTCCTGTTGTAGAAGAGGCACATGATCTCGGCCATTTCAGGGCTGACGTCCGCGCGACTGTAGTCCGGTTTGATGATCATGGTGACACCCCCGCGATGGTGAAGCATGGGCTTCCTGCGCGATGGGGTTTGGCGCTGCTTTTTCGGCTGATGCATACGAGTCCTGCGGGTAGAAGCCGCGCGGCTGGGTGTTTGGTTTTGTACAATATGTACAATTCTAGCCTGAAGAGGATCCCCCCGTGCGCACCATCACTGCCAGCAAGGCCCGCCAGGGCTTTGCCGAGCTTCTGGAATCCGTCGATCAGGGGCCTGTGGTCATAGAGCGCCAGCGCAGGGGCGTGGCCGTGGTGATGTCGGTGGCTGAATACTGGCGGCTGCGTCAGGTCGACAGTGCTGCACAGGCATGGGCGCCTGCTCAGCCTGAAGCGCAGGGTACAAGCCCCGCTGGGTGCCTGGAGGAGGGCGCTGGTGCTGGCTACAAGGTGACGGAAAAGGCCGCTGCCGGTATGCCCGTGCAACGGGAAGGCAGAAAGCGGCAGATGGGAACCCTGAAGGGACAGCTGACCATCCCCGAGGACTTCGATCGCTGGCTGGAAGACGAGATCCAGGCGCTGTTTGCCGGTCAGGAGTCGTCCGAGGCCGAGCTTCTGCATTCCGTCGGGAAGGCGAAATGAAAGCGCTCTGCGACACGCATGTCCTGCTGTGGTACCTGGAGGGCAGGCAGGAGATGTTCTCTCCCAGGATCCAGGCCTTTCTGATGGATGAGCGCAATACCCTGTGCTTCAGCGATGCCAGCATCTGGGAACTGGCCATCAAGGCCGGCCTGCGGAAGGATCTTTTCCCGCATGATCCACAGCGAATCGTGGATGAGTTGCTGGATCAGGGCTTTGAAGAGACGCGCATTCGCCTGCGGCACATCGTGGCCGTCCAGCGGTTGCCACTGCTGCATCGGGATCCGTTTGACCGTCTGTTGATGATGCAGGCAGAAATCGATCGGATGCTCTTTCTGTCAGCGGACAGTCAGATCATGCAGTACCAGAAAGAATACGTTGTCGATGTTCGGGCGTGATTCGTGTTCAGCCGTCATGGTGCAAGGTGTCGGCCAGATCACGCTTCCTCTCCTCGTACAGAAACCTGCCATCGTTCATCCATAGGTCAGCCACCACAGGCCACCTTGCCTGCCCCGCAGCACGTCAGTAGCCCGCTTCAGCGTGCACTGACAGGAACGTTCCTGCTGGCCTCAATGAACCGCATCACCTCATCGCCCAACCCAACGCGCAGGCAATCCAGCCGCAGGTCCACGGGCAGCGAGCGCAGCCAGGTGAGCTGGCGCTTGGCCAGCTGGCGGGTGGCGGCCACGCCGGCCTCGAAGAGGGTGTCGGGTGTGCGTTCGCCATCCAGCATCTGCCACACCTGACGGTAGCCGACGGTGCGCATGGCCGGCAGTTCGGCGTGCAGTTCGGGGCGGGCGTGCAGGTGCTTCACTTCGTCGATGAAGCCGTGTTCCAGCATCTGCGCAAAGCGCTGGGCAATGCGAGCATGCAGCTGGCTTCGATCACCCGGTTCCAGACTGACGATACGGATGTCGGGATGGGCCTTGGGCTTCTGGCCGGCGGCGTGCAGGGTGGACAGGGGCTGGCCGGTGATCTCGATGATTTCCAGCGCGCGCTGGATGCGCTGGGCGTCGGTGGCGTGCAGGCGCTGGGCGGTGATCGGATCCAGCGTGGCCAGGCGCTGGTGCAGGTAGGGCCAGCCGTGCTCGGCCGCTTCTGCATCCAGCCGGGCGCGGATGTCGGGACGGGCGCCGGGCAGGTCGTCCATGGGATGCAGCAGCGTGCGCGCATACAGCATCGTGCCACCCACCAGCAGTGGCAGGCGGCCGCGTGCCTCGATCTCGTCGATAAGCCGCCAGGCATCGGTGGCAAATTCCGCAGCACTGTAGCTCTGCACCGGATCGCGGATATCGATGAGGTGATGAGGCGCCGAACTTCTTTCTTCGGCAGTGGGCTTGGCGGTGCCGATGTCCATGTCGCGGTACACCAGCGCAGAGTCCACGCTGATGATCTCCACCGGCAGGTGTCTTGCCAGTTCCAGCGCCAGCGCGGTCTTGCCGGAGGCGGTGGGGCCCAGCAGCATCAGGGCGCGCATGCTCATTGCCCCCGCATGAACCAGCGGTCCAGCTCTTCCAGCGTCAGCCGGAACCACGTGGGGCGGCCGTGGTTGCAGAAATCCGCGTCGGGCGTGGCTTCCATGTCGCGCAGAAGGGCGTTCATCTCGGGCAGGGTCAGGGCGCGGTTGGCGCGTACCGAACCATGGCACGCCATGGTGGCCAGCAGGCGGTCCAGGCGCTTTTCCAGCGCGTTATGCTGTGCGGGCGCCTGCCAGGCGGCCAGCACTTCGCGGGCCAGCTTCTCGGGGTTGGCGCGCGACAGCAGGGCAGGTACGCTGGTGACGGCGAGGGTGTCGGGGCCACGCACTTCCAGGTCGATGCCCAGATCGCCCAGGGAGTCGGCGTCGTCGGTGACGGTGGCCACGTCCAGTTCGGTGGCCTGGAAGACGGCGGGAATCAGCAGCGGCTGTCGGGCGATCCGATGGTCGCGGTGGGCTTTCTTCAGGCGCTCCAGCACGATGCGCTCGTGCGCGGCGTGCATGTCCACGATGATCAAACCATCCGCCGTCTGCGACAGGATGTAGATGCCGTGCAGCTGGGCCAGGGCAAAGCCCATGCGGGGCGTGTGCGCCAGTGGTGGGGTGTCCGGCGCGGGAGCCGTGGATGTGGATGGTGTAGAGCCGGCAGTGCTCGCTGTACCCGAGGCTCCACCGGCAATCCCGTCTGCCATGGCGCTTGCCATGGTGCCTGCCGTGGTGGCAGCGGCGGGAGGCACGATGCCGGGCGCAGATCCCGCGGTCTCAGCCGTGGCGCTACCCGTCACGCCAGGCCAGCCGGGGCGTACCTCGGCGGCATGAGGGGCAGGGGTTGCCAAGGTGGTATCTGCCGATGACCCTTCCGCACGGCCAACTGGGGACGTGCCCGTGTCGTCCGAGGGGGCAGCACGCAGTTCCACCTGCTGCCAGTCGGGGGCAGGCTGACGATGTGGCGCCTGGAAGGCCAGACTGGCGCGATTGGCCGCCACATCGTGTGCCGGGCTGTGGTGGGGCGCGCGGGGGCCCGCGGTGTCATGGGCCTGCACATGGCGGGCCATGGGAAGGCTGCCAGCGCCAGGGCGCCCGCCAGGGGCAGCGGCGGGCTGGTGCCCCGGCAGGGTACGGACCGTGTGCCGGTCGGAGGTGTAGCCGCTGACATCCGTGCCGGCGCCCATGCCCGATCCACCGGCCAGTTCGATGGTGCGGCTGGCGCCCTGACGCTGCTGGGGCAGGGTGGCGGCCAGCGCGTTCTCGATGGCATGAAAGACCAGGTGGCGCACGGCGCCGGGATCGCGGAAGCGGACCTCGGTCTTGGCAGGGTGGACGTTGGCGTCCACCAGCGTGGGGTCGATGGTCAAAAAGAGTGCAAAGACGGGGTAGCGCTCGCCGTGCAGGCGGTCGCGGAAGGCCTGGCGGATGGCCTGGGCCAGCATGCGGTCGCGCACGAAGCGGCCGTTGACGAACAGGTATTGCCGGTCGCTGCGGGCGCGGGCGGCGTCCGGTTCGCCCAGCAGGCCTTCCACGGCCAGCGGACCGGCCTGGGCCGAGACGGGCAGCAGCCGCGCACCGTCGCCCACCAGGTTCTCGATGCGCTGGGCGGGCGTGGTGGCGGGCCAGCGGCGCACTTCGCGGCCGTCCTGATGGACGACGAACTGCACGGCCGGGTGCGACAGGGCAATGCGCCGGATGGCGTCCAGGCAGTAGGCGGCCTCGGTGGCCGGCGACTTCAGGAACTTGCGCCGCGCCGGGGTGGCCGAGAACAGGTCGATGACCTCGATGACGGTGCCGGGAGCGATGGCGGCGGGCTCGGGCGGCGGAGCGGCCTGGCCGGGCTGCACGTCCACTTTCCAGCCGTGTTCGGCGGCCAGCGGGCGGCTGGCCAGGGTCAGGCGCGAGACGGCGGCCATCGAGGCCAGGGCCTCGCCCCGGAAGCCCAGCGAGGTGACATGCTCCAGGTCGGCCAGCGAGGCAATCTTGCTGGTGGCGTGCCGGGCCAGGGCCAGCGGCAGCTGGTCTTTC
The DNA here is from genome assembly GCF_900637555.1 of Lautropia mirabilis. Taxonomy (NCBI): domain Bacteria; kingdom Pseudomonadati; phylum Pseudomonadota; class Betaproteobacteria; order Burkholderiales; family Burkholderiaceae; genus Lautropia; species Lautropia mirabilis. Next base: position 1,339,221 of record NZ_LR134378.1, read on the forward strand.
TCGATGCCCCGGCCGTTGTCGATGACCTGAAGCCGGCGCAGACCGCCTTCCTCGATGCGGATCTCGATCTGGCTGGCCCCGGCATCCAGCGCGTTCTCCAGCAGCTCCTTGATGGCGGAGGCAGGGCGCTCGATGACCTCGCCGGCGGCGATCTGGCTGATCAGCACGTCGGGCAGCAGGGCAATGGGGCGGGTGGGCCCGGCGCCGGATGCGGCGGGCAGGGGGAACTGGCTGGCGGGCGTGGACATATCCGACGAGGGCGCAGGAGGCATCCGCCATTATTGCAGAGCCGCCCGCGGGCCGGGTGTCGACGCATGTGACAGGGGTGTCATGCCGGTGTCCGTCTGCGGCGTCGTGTCATCTCAGCTGGCGGAAAACCCCTCGGGTAAACTGTGCATCCTCTATCGTCTGCCTGGAAAACTCCACTCATGGATTTCTCTGCCTTGCTCGACATCTTTCTGCATCTGGACAAGCACCTGGAAATGGTGGTGCAGAACTACGGCGTCTGGGTCTATGCGCTGATGTTCGCCATCATCTTCATCGAGACAGGGCTGGTGGTGATGCCTTTCCTGCCGGGAGACTCGCTGCTGTTCGTGGCCGGTGCCATCGCGGCTGTGGGCGGACTGGATCTGCCCTTGCTGATGGGCCTGCTGGCCGTGGCCGCCGTGCTGGGCGATGCCGTGAACTACTCCATTGGCCGCTACATCGGTCCGAAGGTGTTCAGCTGGGAAGACAGCCGCTTCTTCAACCGCGAGGCCTTCGACCGCACGCACGCCTTCTATGAGAAGCATGGTGGCATCACCATCATCGTGGCGCGCTTCATGCCCTTCATCCGCACCTTCGCGCCCTTCGTGGCGGGGGTGGCACAGATGACCTATGCGCGCTTCGCGATGTTCAACATCGTGGGCGGCGTGCTGTGGGTGGTCGGCCTGTCGGGCCTGGGCTATCTCATCGGCAACAACGACTGGGTCAAGGCCCATTTCTCGTGGGTGACGCTGGCGATGATCATCATCCCCGGCCTGCCTGCCGTCTTCGAGGTGGTGCGGCACTACCTCAACCGCCGGAAGCAGAAGGCTGCCTGACGACGTGGTGGCCAGCCGCGGCTGGCCCGTCGGCAGAAAGCGGAAAGGGCGCCTGTGGCGCCCTTTTTCTTTCACGTCATGCTCAGGTCATGCGGGCCGGCCCATGTGGTGGGCTGGCCCGCTTCTCTTGGGTTTTCCGAGCCGGAACCATCCGGCTTGCCCCGGTACCTGCATGCCCACGGTCGGCCCCGAGGGGGCCGAGGCAGGTGCAGGCTCAGAACGACCAGTTCGGGTAGTACTTGATTTCCACGCTGCCGGCGTAGACGTTGCTCGACTTGTCGGCATTGGCCCGGTTGTTGTGGCGGAAACGGCTGGACGGCATGAAGACGCCGCCGGCCACTTCCACGCGCCACTGCTTGGTCGGCCGCCAGCCCCAGACGATGTCGATGCCGTTGCCCAGTGCGCGCTTGTTCAGCTGGTCGCCGCGGGGGCGCAGGTTGCTACGGTCGCTTCCCAGGGCACCCACCTTGTCCTGCCGGTAGTGGTGGAACACTAGGTCCAGGGTGCTCTTTTCCATGGGGGCAAAGCCCACGCCGGCCGTCAGCACATGCAGGTTGGAGAGCTGTGGGTCCAGTGCCACGCCATAGACCTCGAAGTCCATGATGTTGCCCAGCTTGGCCTTGTTGTTCTGCAGGCCGCTCTGGCGGTGGGCGTTGTCCTTGCCATTGCCGTCGTCGCCACTGCCCCAGGCATAGCCGAGGGTGGCACGTGGCGCCCACTCGCTCTGTTCGTCCAGGAACCAGGTGGCGCCCAGGTCGATGGCCTCGCCCAGCACGCTGCGGCCGCCTTCATGGCCGCTGACCAGGCTCACCATGGCCCAGTGCTGCATGCCTTTCTTGGGCATGTTCTGCGAGCCGGCGGCCACATGCGTGAGACGCCGATCGGTGCGGTCGTTGTTCTGGTGCAGGGCTTTCAGCAGCAGCTGGTGGGTGTCGGAAAGCCGGTAGGTGCCCAGGGCCGCCAGGTAGTCGGTACCGTCACTGCGTCTTTCGCGGCTGCTCAGCAGATCACGGTCCCACTGACCCACGCGGGCGTAGAAGGCGACCACCTGCCAGGGGCCCTGTTCGAGGGTGCCTTCCACGCCGTCGAACTCGGTGTCGAAGAACCAGCCACGATCATCGGTGCGGGAGACGCGGCCCAGGCGCAGACGGGCACCGTATTCCTGAAGTTGTGCTTCGCCGTACAGCTGCTTGACCTTCAGCACGGTGTCGTGATTGGTGTTCCTGCCCGTCTCGCGCTCGGTGGCATCTTCCAGTTCCAGTTCGCCCGCAATCCCCCAGCGCCGGTCGAACTGCCAGCGGCCTGCGAGCCTGGCCTCGGGGGTGATCTCGGTTTTGGTGCGAATGTCGCGGGCAGCCAGCTGGCGGTTGCGCAGAAACTCGGTCTCGAAGGACAGGCGCGAGCGCAGCTGGAGGCCGGGCTCCTGCCATTCGATGGGTTTCTCGGCGTGGGCGCCGGGGACCAGGGTCGCGCTCAGCGCAAGGGCAAGCAGGGAGCGGGCCATGAAGGGGACGGCATGACGAGGCTGTTGTGCCCGCTCGTGTGGTCGGGTCTCGAGAACGGTGGTTCGCATGCGAATATCTCCGAGTCTGGTGAGTTGTTGAATGACTTCAGGAAAGAGGCCGGTCCATCTGGCCGTTGCATCCCGCCGGTACGCATGCATTCATGCCAGCAGCGCACCGGCGCGCGGGATTCGTCGTTGTTTCTGTGGTCGATGTCCCTGTTCAGGGGAAGGGTCTCAGGGGCGCAGCTGTGCCTCGCAATATTCCAGGAGTGGCAGGGTGGTGTGGTGCCGATCGGGGAAACGGGTCGACAGGTAGATGTGTCGTGCCAGTGCCAGCAGCGTCCAGCCGGTGGGCGTGCGCTCGTTCACCTGGGGCGAGTCCTGCAGGAAGGCCTCAAGCAGTGCGTCCTGGTGCGGGCGCAGGGCGTAGATGTCGCCGTGGTGACGCAGTCCGTCCTCCATCAGGTGCGCGATGAAGTTGCCCACGTCCAGCGCGGGATCCCCTTCGCAGAACAGGTCCAGGTCCAGCCAGTACAGCTGCTCGCCATCGACCAGCACCTGGTCGGCATAGCAGTCACGGTGGATGCCGGTGGTTGGGTTGGGCAGCAGATGCGCTCCCAGTCGCTGCGTGGCCGGAATGAGGGCCTCGATGCGCCCAGCCCACTGGGGACGCAGCGCAGCGGCCTCACGCAGGCGCTGGTGCAGCATCTGCAGCTCATCATCCAGTGTCCAGCGTTTCGTGATCAGGGGGCGGACAGTAACCGACTGAACCGGTGCGCCATGGGAGGCCGAGCCGGCCGCTGCTGCCTGAGGGGGAGCGGATGCCGGGTTGCCATGGGGCAGGAACGAGGCTTCCGACGCCTGGAGCAGGTGGGCGCCCGCATGGTGCAGCGCGGCCAGGGCCCGACCAATGCGCGTGGCCAGCTCTGTGCTGCTGCCGGGGCGCAGCAGCGGCGTGGCCATCACGCCGGGAACCTTGCGCTGCAGCCACAGCTTCTGCTCGGGCAGGATGGCCAGTGCCTCGGGGACGCCCAGCCAGGGCAGGCTGAAGCCGCGTGCATGTAGCGCCTGCTGCACCCGGAAGCCGTGACGGTCAGCGCCCTTGAAGCGCAGCTTGCCCAGCAGGATCTGCTCCTGGCCATCGGTGACCGACGAGGGGAGCAGCCGGTACTCCAGCAGGGCACGACGGCCGGCCTTGTGGCGCAGCACCTGCACCGGCTGGAGTGTCCAGGCGTCAGGGCGCAGATGCAGGGCATCCAGCAGCAGCGGCTGCATCAGGGACACGTCGGTCTGGGGCCAGGTGGCGGGATCATCCGATGACGCCGAGGGCGCCGCGGAGGATGCGGAAGGCGCTGCTGAAGGGGTGTCGTGCGCGCTTGGCTGTGCGTCCTTCACGGAGGCCGTGCCCTGTGGGGCGGGCCCGCCATGCACGCCGGTCGCTTCAGGACGTTCCTGCGGGGCTTGGGCCTGTCCTCCGGTGCGGCCCGCCGGCGGGGCAAGCGGCTGCAGCCGGCCGGCCAGGTGCTGGGCAACCTGCAGGATCTGCTGCATCAGCATCGGCCAGTCAGCACGGCGACGACGAAAGCCCTCGGGCATCATGCGCAGCAGGTGGGCCACCGTGTGCCAGCCGGCGCGTTTGCGGTCCTCGAAGGAGAGGATCCGGCCATGGCCTTCCAGCAGGGCCTCGCGTGCCGCCTCCAGCAGCTCCAGACTTTCCTGAACGGGGCGTGAGGTGCTGTCGATGGAGGGCGCAGCGGTGAATGCGGGGTGATTCCAGTCTTGTTCGGCCGTGCCGTCGTCCGCGGACAGCGGGTCCAGCGGGATGAAGGGACGGTGGCGCTGCAGGTGCTGCACGACGAGCCGGGCCAGCAGCGAGCCGAAGTCAGCCATCGGGTCGCCCCAGGCGGCACTGTCCCAGTCGATGATGAGGATCTGGCCCAGGTCGTTGCGCACCAGCTGTTCCAGCGACATGTCGCCGTGGGTGATGCGCGGCTGCCAGATGCCCTGTTGCAGGGCCAGAGTGGTCCGGGCGCACAGGGTACGGACCTCGTCGGCCAGCTCGGGCTGCAGGTAGGCCAGGGTGGTGCAGGCCTGCTGCAGGGCGTCGATGTCGTGCGCGGTGTGACGCTGGACGGGATGCGGGGCGCTGGTCTGATGCAGGTTCGACAGCAGCTGGCCCACGTCGGTCAGCAGGGACAGATCGGCCGCCTCAATGGCAAAGCGGCGTGCCGTTACGGATGGGGCGGCGTCGGCCACCGACAGCGGATCCGGGGTGATGACAGGCAGTTCGGCGGCAAACAGCTGGTCCAGGCTCTGGCCGGCCAGCCAGGGCAGCACCAGACAATGCCGGGCTGCATCCACGGCCAGCAGCGGCGTGGACTGGACTGTCTGGGCCAATTGGGCACCGGCCAGTGTGGCCTCGAAGTCATGCTCGATGCAGGCACGCAGCAGGCCACGGGGCCGACCGTCCTGCTGCAGTCGCATCACCAGCCGCCGTTCGGGCTTGTAGCGCAGAACCTGACCGAACAGGCGGCTGTCGTACAGGGTGGCGGGGGCATCCTGCAGAAGGCCTGTCGTGCCGTGGGGCGCCGGCCAGGGGCGGAAGTCGTCCGGCAGCGAATGATGGCCGGTGAGCATGTCGGGGTCGTGCAGCAGGCTCGCCAGGGCCGTGATGCGCCGGTCGTGAACGGCGCTGGCCAGCAGCAGGTGCCAGGCAGGTAGCACATGCGCCGAGAAGCGGCCGTCACGGGCGCTGCGTTTCAGCAGGCGCCGCGACTGATATGGCCAGGCGGTGCTGTCGCGGGGCAGCACGCGGGCAAAGGCGTGCTGCGAGCGGCCCAGCACGTCGAAGACCCGCAGCCCGGCCAGGCAGCCTGTACCGGGCTTGTAGCGCAGGTAGTCGATACGGATGCGGGAGATGTCGGCTGCCGGCAGCTGCAGCTGCACCACATCCAGCAGCGCCTGCTCGTCCAGCAGCAGCGACAGGCCGGGCATGTCGGGTTCCTGCCCGAGCAGGGCCTGTTCGGTCTCGATCTTCATGCATCGCTCCCGGTGTCGGCCAGCGCGGCCTTGGCCTGCAGGTCGCCCACGGCCTGGCGATGTATCTGCCACAGGGCCGCGTAGGGACCATCGTTCTTCAGCAGCTCCGCGTGGGTGCCGGATTCGGCAATGCCGCCCTGGTCCACGTAGACGATCCGGTCGGCCTGCGATGCCAGATCCAGATCGTGGGTGATCATCAGCGCCGTGCGCCTGTCGATGAGGCGGGTGATGGCGTGGCGCACCACGGCCTCGCTGGCGCGATCCAGTCCGGTGGTGGGCTCGTCCAGCACCACGATGGGGCAGCGGCGCAGGGCCAGTCGGGCGATGGCCAGACGCTGGCGCTGGCCGCCTGACAGCGTGGCGCCGCGCTCGCCGATGACCGTGTCGTAGCCTTCGGGCAGTGCCGTGATGAAGTCGTGTGCATTGGCCAGCTTGGCAGCCTCGATGATCTCGGCATCGCTGACCTTGCGGCCGGCGGCGCAGGCCAGGTTGTCGCGGATGCTGGAGGCAAACATCAGCGCATCCTGCGGCAGCAGGCCGATCTGGCGGCGCACGCTGGCCGTCTTCCATTCGCGGATGTCGTGGCCGTCGATCTCGATGCGGCCTTCCTGCGGATCGTAGAGGCGCAGCAGCAGCACCGACAGCGTGGACTTGCCGATGCCCGAGGGGCCCACGACCGCGACGTGCTCGCCGGCATCCAGCTGCAGGTCCAGTCCCTTGAAGACGGGGCGTGCACCGTCTTCATAGGCAAAGTGCAGGTTGCGGAAGGCGAGCTGGCCGCGGAAGGCCGGGGCAGACCGCGCATCCGGGCGGTCTGCGATGTCGGGCGATTCCTCCAGGATGTCGGAGATGCGCTCGGCCGAGGCCAGGGCCTTGGAGAGGCGTCCGGCGTACTTGGCGTACTCGCGCACCGGGCGCATGGAGTTCTTCAGGTACGAGATGAACACCAGCAGATCGCCAGCCGTGAGCGAGCCGGCGATCACCTGCAGCGCGCCCTGCCACAGCACCAGGGCCGTGGCGCAGGCCACCAGCAGGTCGATGGAGCGCTCCAGGCCGGCCGAGAGCCGCTTGGTGTTCATGTCGGCGTTGGCGGCCTGGCCGTCATTGCCGCGGAACATGCGCGAGAAGCCTTCTTCCAGCGCCAGCGACTGTACGGTGCGGATGGCCGACATCGATTCGGTTGCCGTGGCGGCCAGCGATCCTTCACGGGTACGCTGACGACGGCTGGCCTCGTGGATGAGCCGGCTGCTGCGCTTGGCCGACAGCCACATCACCGGCAGCGGGATGAGCGAGATCAGCGCCAGCTGCCAGTTCAGCACGAACATCACCCCGAACATGCCCACCAGGATGAAGACGTTGGCCATCATCGGCAGCAGGGCCGAGACCGTCACCTCGCGAAGCTGGCCCACGTCGTTGACCAGGCGCAGCGCCAGGTCGCCGCTGCGCTGGCGTTGATGGAAGGCCAGCGACAGGCGCAGCAACCGGTTGTAGAGCACGTTGCGGACCTTGCTGAGCACTTCGTTGCCGATGCGCGCAAAGCCCACGGTGGACAGGAAGCCGGCCAGCGCCCGCAGGGCGGCAAAGGCCACCACCGCCACGGCCGAGAGCCAGACGATTTCCATCGTCTCCAGGCTGCCCAGCCACTGGCCCAGCGCCTTGTGGCCGTTCTTCGGGTCGCCCAGCACGTGGTCCACCACGAAGGCCAGCGGCCAGGGTTCGGCCAGCCGCATCAGGGTGCTGAGCAGCAGTGCCGCCAGCGAGCCGGCCAGCAGCGGCCCCTGTCCCTTCATGAAGGGACGGAAGCGTTTCAGGACACGGCGGATGGGGCTGCCGGTGGGGCGTGTGTCTTTCTGGGGCACGGGAAAAAGGGCTCCTCTTGCGACGGGCTTGAACGTGGGCAATCCGGGGGCGGTCGATCAGATCACGGGGCTGTCCGGCATGGCAGCATCGGCCATGGCCAGAATGCGTGCGATGACGGCATCCCAGCTGTGTTCGGCCACGATGCGCTGACGGCCACGGCGGCCCATGGACAGGCGCAGCGCCGGATCCTGGACCAGGGTGGCCAGTGCATCGGCAAAGGCGTCCGGATCTCCGGGGGGCACCAGCAGACCGTCGACGTCCTGCAGCACCACGGTGGCCAGGTGGCCCACGCGGGTGGTGACGACCGGTAGTTCGGCGGCCAGGTACTCGTAGATCTTCAGGGGCGAGAAATAGAAGTTGTCCTGGGCCGGGTAGGGCGCCGTGGCAATGTCCATCTGCGCCAGCAGTCCCGGAACCTCATGTGCCTGCACGGCGCCGGTGAAGCGGCAGTGCTGCAGCAGGCCAAGGGCCGTGAGCGATGATTCCATGTCGGTGCGGCCGGGACCGTCACCTACCACCAGCAGCCGGGTCTGCGGGAAGCGCCGGTGCAGGCGCGCGAAGGCCTCCACCAGCAGCGGCAGGCCGTGCCAGGGCTTCAGCGTGCCCAGAAAGCCGATGACGATCGGGGTTTCGTTGCTGATGTCGGCATGGCGCGCGGCCCGCAGCTCGGCGCTGTCGGCGCTGGGCGACGGATCCACGCCATTGGCCACCACATGCACGCGTCCCTTCGTGCCGGGCCAGGTGTGCAGGTAGTCGGCCACGCCGGGCGAGACGGCCAGCAGGGCGCTGGCCTGCGAGAAGGCCGACTGCGCCACGGCGTGCGCCTCGTCTTCCAGCACCAGCTGGCGGTGGGTGCGCTGCTCCTCGATGAGCGGCGCGTTCACTTCCAGAATGCCCGGGATGCCGTGTTCACGGGCCCAGCGCATGCCCACGTCGCTCCAGAGCGAGTAGCGCTCGTAGACCATGTCGTAGGGGGCGTGCGCGTCAAGCCGCTCGGCGATGTGGTCCCGCGCTTCAAGGGCGGCATGGGCGCGCTTGGTGGGGTCTCCCTGCGGGATCTCCGGCAGGTGGACGCAGGCGACGTTCTCCAGACCCAGCGGGACATGGCCGTCGAAGCGGGTGGCAAACAGCGTGACGCGGTGGCCGGCCTTCAGGGCGGCTCGCACCACCGACTGCACGTGGATCGAGGCTCCCTTGGTGCCGAAGACCGGGATGCCGGCGTCGGCGCAGACATAGGCGATGTGTTTCTTCATGGAAACTCCGGAAAGGTTCATTCGGTGGCGCTGGGCTGGTGTGCGGCGTGCCGGGCGTCCACGGCCTGGATGCTCCGGGCGAACAGGTCGCGCAGGCGGGCCGTGTTGCGGTGCACGTCGTACTCGCTCTCGATGAGGGCACGAGCATTGTCCGCCAGCAGGCGGGCCATGGTGGGATTGCCCAGCATCTCGGCAATGGCGTCGGCCAGCACCTTGGCATCGTTGGGGGCCACGCACAGGCCGGTCTCGTGGTCACGGATCAGCTCGGGAATGCCCACGACCTGCGTGGAGATGCAGGGGGTGCCCAGGGCCATGCCTTCCACCAGAATGGTGGGCAGGCCGTCTCGGTCACCGCCTTCGCTGATGATGGAGGGCGCCACCAGCACGGCGGCCCCTTTCAGGAAGGCCGACACCTCGGTCAGCGGTCGCACGCCCGCCAGCTGCACGCGGTCGGTCAGCCCCAGGTCCTCGATCTGCTTCTGCAGCTGCGGCCGCAGCGGGCCGTCGCCCACCAGCGTGCAGCGGCAATCGATGCCCCGGTCGCGCAGCAGGCCGATGGCCTCGATGAGGAACGGGAAGCCCTTCTTCTCGACCAGGCGACCCACGGCCACCACGTGCGAGGGCCGGTTGATGGGCGGGTGGTACGGGAAGGCCGACAGGTCCAGGCCGTTGTAGATGCGGTGGGTGCGATCGGTGGGCGCGCCAAAGTGGGTGCGCAGATAGTCCACGTTGTAGTCCGACACCGTGACGGTGAAGGCGGCATCGCGGATCTTCAGATCCAGCTGTACCGGTTCTTCATACTGGTGGTAGATGTCCTTGGCGTGGGCGGTGAAGCTGTAATGGATGCCGGCAAAGGCCGCGGCCAGCCGGGCCACGGTGGCGGCCTGGGTGCCGAAGTGGGCGTGCAGATGGCGGATGCCCTTGCTCTGCGCCTGCATGGCCAGCAGCACGGCCTGACCGACCGTCACCCAGTCGTGCTCATCGGCCAGATGAGCCAGGCGGCGGAACTCGGGCAGGGCCTTGCGTGCCTGAACCAGCAGCTGCCAGTACAGCTCCGTGTCGTGGAACTGATGGCGGATGCGGTGCACCGGCGCGCGCACGCGCGAGATGGCTTCCTGGAAGTGGGTCTCGCTGACCGGGCCCAGTGCAAAGATGTCGACCTGCACGCCGGCCTTTTCCAGCGCCAGGATCTCGTTGACGACGAAGGTTTCCGAAAAGCGCGGATAGCGCTTGAGCACGTAGCCGACGGCAATGGGAGAACGGGGCTCGGACATGGGAGGTTCCTGAAAGAGAGAAGAAGCCGTTGAAGAAGGGAATCAGGCCGCGGAAGGCACCCGGGCCACCGGACTGGGCGTGCCCAGCAGCTGGCCTGCCAGCTCGGCCACGCGCCGCAGTCCGCCAAAGTCCAGCGCCTGCAGGGCGCTGACGGCCGGGGCCGGTTTGGCGGCTTCGGCCAGCCAGGCGCCCACGCGGGCCGGATCCAGCTCGTCGGGGTGCAGACAGCCCACCAGGCCCAGCTCGGCCAGTCGGCTGGCCCGCAGCCATTGTTCGGCGCGGGGGGTGACGCGCGGCACCAGCAGCGTGCGCTTGCCCAGCGCCAGCACTTCCATGGTGCTGTTGTATCCGGCCATGGCCACCACGGCGCGGGCATTGCGGATGAGGGTCAGTGGTTCGGCCACGAACGGGAGCAGCTGAAGCTCGGGCCGGGCATCGGCCAGGGCCTGCAGCCGCTGGCGTGCCTCGGCCGGCATCATCGAGCCGGTGAGGATGATGCCGCGCCAGCCGCTGGGCAGCGGCGCCCGCGCGAAGGCTTCGGCCACGGCCAGTCCGTCCTGGCCACCACCCATCATGCACAGGGCATAGGGGGCATCGGACGTTTCGGCCACGGTCCCGTCCGAGGCGGTGCCACCCGTGTCGCTCTTTGCTTCCCAGCGCTGGTTCGGGTCCAGATAGCCCACCGGCGTGACCTCGATGCTCTCGAGCCGGTCCAGACCGTAGGCGGAGATGGTGTCGTAGACCCGGGGGTCACCATAGATCCAGACGGCGTCGAAGCACCGTCGCAGGATGTCGGCATTCTTCTGGCGTTCCCATTGCCGGGCCACAGCCTCGGGGGTGTCGATGATGTCGCGCAGGCCCAGCACGATGCGCGTGCCCCGTGCCCGCATGGTCGGCAGGACCGTATCCAGTTCGGACAGTGCACCGCGCGGCACGTTGTCGACGATCAGCAACTGGGGCGCAAAGGCCGTGAGTGCGGCCAGAATGGTCTGGCTGCGCAGCGCAACGAGCTGTTCCAGCGGCATGTCGAGCGCGCGGGCGGTATAGTTGCCATCCGGCTGCTTGCGGTAAGCGGGCAGGGTGATGCTGTCGATGCCTGGCGGCAGCGCAAAGGCGCCGGATTCGCGGATGCCGGAGACCAGCAGGACCTGAGCCGACAGCGGCGGCTGGATGAGGGTCTGGGCAATCAGCGTGTTGCGGCGGATGTGACCCAGGCCCATGGTGTCATGGGAATAGAGGGCGATGCGGGGACGCATGGAAGAGGGCGTGGCGCAGGTCTGTTCTGTCATGCCTGCATTGTCCCCCATTCGTGGTGAATCTACCCTGACGACATGGTTCACGATTCGTTCAGACAGGATTGGCTACGATGCTCGGCATGAAGACCTGGTTCCTCCCCTCCCTGCTTGCTGCTCCGGTGGCTGCGCTGCTGTCCTTGGCCGCAGCCGGCGCGCTGGCGGCCGAGCATGACGAAGTGCGCAATGCCGTCACGGCCGGGCGTTTTCGGCCGCTGGCCGAGATCCTGCAGACGGTGCAGCGCAAGCATGCCGGCAACGTGCTGGATGTGGAGCTGGACCGCAACGACAAGGGGCGCCATGTCTACGAGGTCCGCCTGCTGGACGAGAGTGGCCGCCGGCGCGAGATCCATATCGACGCCGTGACCGGTGAGGAAGTCCGTCGCGAGACCGGGCCGCTGCTGGCTGACCTGCCGAACCTGCTGCGCAAGGTGCTGAAACAGCATCCGGGTCGCGTGGTGGACGTGGATCTGGAGCGTGGCCGTCAGGGGCGCGAAATCTATCACGTGCGGGTGCTGCAGGAAAACGGTCAGGTGCGTGGCCTGTTCGTCGATGCCAGTACCGGTGAGCTGGTCTCCGACATCGGTGTCTTTGTGCCCACGCCCGGCATGAAGCCGTTGCCCGACCTGCTGGAATCGCTGCTGCGCCGCTATTCCGGCACGGTTCTGGAGGTCGAGCTGAAGTACGATCGTGACGAGCAGCCCGTGTACGAGATTGACCTTCGTCTCCCCAATGATTCGCTCATCGAGCTGACGCTGGACCCGGTCACGGGCAGGGTCCTGAGCGAAGAAGAGATCGAGGTGCGGTGATGCGAGTGCTGATTGTCGAGGATGATCGCGAGCTGGCTCAGAGCCTGAAGGTTGCGCTGGAAGAGTCCGGCATGGTGGCCGAGCTTGCAGTGGATGGTCAGGAGGCTTCCTTCCTGGGTAGCACCGAGCGCTATGATGCAGCGGTGCTGGACCTGGGGCTGCCTGAGCTGGACGGTATTTCGGTGCTGAAGCAGTGGCGCGAGCAGGGATGCAATTTCCCGGTGCTGATCCTCACCGGGCGCGGTCGCTGGAGCGACAAGCTGGCCGGTTTCGGCGCAGGGGCTGATGACTATCTCACCAAACCCTTCATGCACGAAGAGGTGGTGGTGCGACTGCGCGCGCTGGTGCGCCGTGCCTATGGCCATGCCGATCCGGTGCTGCAGGTGGGGCCGCTTTCCTATGACACGCTGCAGGGGCGTTTCTCGATGGAGGGCCGGCGACTGGCCTTCACGGCGCAGGAAGAGCGCATCCTGGCCTACCTGATGCACCAGCCTGGTGTGGTGCTCAGCCGCACCGACATTGTCGAGCATGTCTATGCCCGCGACAGCGATCCGGATTCCAATGCGCTGGACGTGCTGATCGGCCGCATCCGCCGCAAGCTGGGCGTGTCGATGATCCGTACCGTGCGTGGTCGTGGTTTCGTGCTTGCGGCGCCCGAAGGCGATGAGGCCGAAGGGGATGATGACGATGTGTCCGTCGATCCTGCCCCATGAGCGACAGTCCTGTGCAACCGACCCGGCCGGTGCGCGTGCAGCGCATCGGGCTGGCACAGCGGCTGATGCTGCTGGGCATGCTGGCGGTGCTGCTGATCACCGGTGTGGGCGGCCTGCTGATGCGCGATCAGCTGCATGCGGCCATCCTGCGCAGCATGAGCGGTTCGCTCGATGAACGGGCCGACCGCATCGTGGCAGGCCTGACGGTGGATGGCAACGGACGGGTGAGCTTCGACAACCGGCTGGTCAGCGAGGAGTTCCGCTTCATCTTCTCGGGCTGGTACTGGCAGCTGGAAGCCGAGGGTACCGTGTATCGCTCCCGGTCGCTGTGGGACAGCAGCCTGGATGCGGCCATGGCCTCACCGGTGGCGGGCTCTGCCGAGCTGATGACCATCCGTGGGCCGCGTGACGAGCTGCTGTATGGGTTGGTGCGCAACTTCCACGTCAATGGCCATGCGTACCGGCTGTATGTCTACGGTCCGGCCGAGACCAGTCGCAAGGACATGGCCAGCATCGACCGCATCCTGATGGTGATGCTGGGTGGTCTGGCGCTGGCGATGGTGGCCGGCATGTATGTGCAGGTCTGGCTGGGGTTGCGGCCGCTGCGTCGTCTGCATGATGCGCTGCAACGCATCCATGCCGGCGAGGCCGATCGTGCCGGCAGCGGCTATGGTCCCGACCTGGATCCGCTGGCGGCCGAGATCGACGAGGTGCTGGAGCGCAACGCACGGGTCGTGACGCGGGCACGGGGCAATGCGGCGGATCTCAGCCATGCACTGAAGAAGCCGCTGGCGCTGCTCAACGCCCAGTCGCGTTCGGCGGAGGTCGACGGGATGGAGGTGCGCCGCCAGGTCGACACGATGAACCGGATGATCGAGCGCCACCTGGCCCGGGCGGGCAGCGGGGCGGGCGATCGACGGCGCATCGACGTGAACGAGTGCCTGCAGGGGCTGATCGGGCTGATGCAGACGCTGCATGCGGCGCGCGGCATCGACTGGCAACTGGATGTGCCGGGTCGGGTGTACTGGCGGGGCGAGAGCACCGACCTGGAAGAAATGCTGGGCAACCTGCTGGACAACGCCGGCAAGTGGGCCCGCAGTCGGGTGGTGGTGACGGTGCGGTTGCTGACCCAGCCCACCACCGAGGATGACGGAATGCGCTCGCGCACCGGTCTGCTGGCCATCTGCATCGAGGACGACGGTGCAGGTCTGGATGATGACGAGATCGCACGGGCCATCCGTCGAGGGCAGCGTTTTGATGAAAGCACCGAGGGCAGTGGGTTGGGACTGGTCATCGCCAACGACATTGCCGAGACCTACGAGGGGCGGCTGGAACTGGGCCGCAGCCCATTGGGAGGCCTGCACGTGACGCTACGCCTGCCGCGCTGACGACGCGCATCAGATTTCCTGTTTTTTGTTGGACCGGGCCCGATGGCTGTATGCGGGGACGGAGAGTTCCTGTCGCCCTTCATGCGGCAGTTGGATTGAAATAATCTATTTCCTTGAAAGGATTGATCATGAATCTTGTGGTTGTTGGATCGGGTTATGTGGGTCTGGTTTCGGGGGCCTGCCTGGCCGACAAGGGCCACCGGGTCATTTGTGTGGACATCAGCGAGGAGCGCATCGCGGGCCTCAAGCGTGGTGAAGTGCCCATCTACGAGCCGGGGCTCGATGCCATCATCGCCCGCAACGCCGATACCGGCGCCCTGAGCTTCACCACCTCGCTGCCCGAGGCCATGCGTGAGGCCGACATCTTCTGCATCGCCGTGGGCACCCCCCCGGACGAGGACGGCTCGGCCGACCTGCGTCACGTGCTGGCCGTGGCCCGCGAGATCGGTCAGCACATGGAGCGTCCGGCGCTGATCATCAACAAGTCGACGGTGCCGGTGGGCACGGCCGAGAAGGTGCGCGCCGCCGTGGACGCCGAGCTGGCTGCCCGGGGCGTGCAGATCGAGTACGACGTGGCCTCGAACCCCGAGTTCCTGAAGGAGGGGATGGCCATCGAGGACTTCATGCAGCCCGATCGCATCATCGTGGGCGTCGATTCGCCGCGGGCCCGCCAGCTGCTGGACGACCTGTATGAGCCCTTCGTGAAGGAGGGCGCCCGTCTGATTCACATGGGCGTGCGCGATGCCGAGATGGCCAAGTACGCAGCCAATGCCATGCTGGCCACCCGCATCTCGTTCATGAACGAGATCGCCGGCCTGTGCGAGCGCCTGGGGGTGGATGTGGAGCACGTGCGCTTGGGTATCAGTACCGACCCGCGCATTGGCGACAAGTTCCTGCGCTCGGGGGCCGGTTACGGCGGCTCCTGCCTGCCCAAGGATGTGCAGGCGCTGGCCAGCATGGCGCGCTCGGTCGGCTTCGAGCCGATGGTGCTGAACGCCGTGGAGCGGCGTAACCAGGTGCAGAAGCAGTGGCTCTTCGAGAAGCTGGTGGAGGAGTTCGGTCCCGACATGAAGGGGCGCACCATTGCGCTGTGGGGACTGGCCTTCAAGCCGGGTACTGACGACATGCGCGAGGCGCCCAGCATCACGCTGGTGGAGTCGCTGCTGAAGGCCGGTGCCCAGGTACGCGCCTACGATCCGGAGACGAAGGACACGGCGCCGCGCGTGATGCCGCGTGAGGCCCAGGAAAACGGTGATCTGGTGTTCGTGCAGGACCAGTACGAAGCCGTGCAGGAGGCCGATGCGCTGGTGCTGGTGACCGAATGGCCGCAGTTCCGCTCGCCCGACATCCGCAAGCTGCACAAGGGCATGCGGGGCGACCTGGTGGTGGATGGCCGCAACATGTACATCCCGGCCAAGGTGCGAGAGCTGGGCTTCCGCTACGTGAGCGTCGGCCGCTCCTGACGCTTGGCGGGTCCGTGGCTGGTGTCGTTGCCACTGCCGCGGATCCGGGGGGCATGCCGGGGCGGGGCTGGCCCCGCCGGCAGGCGCGCCGTGCTTTCGGGGTCAGGAGAGCTTGCCGCGCGGCCCCGGTGGGTTGAGCTTGCGGTAGTCCAGGATGCCCCGCGCGATGGCGCGGGCCAGTTCGTCCTGGTACTGGGGATGGCGCAGGCGCTTTTCCTCGTCGGGGTTGCTGATGAAGGCGGTCTCCACCAGCACGGACGGCACGTCCGGCGAGCGCAGCACGGCGAAGTTGGCCTGCTCGACGCTGGCCTTGTGCAGCCGCCCGATCTGGCCCAGCTCGGCCAGCACGCGCTTGGCCAGCACCTTGCTGTCGCGGATCTGCGAGGTGGTGTAGAGATCCATCAGCAGGCTGGCGGTCTCGGGGGTGCTGGCGGTCTTGATGTTGACGCCCCCGATCAGGTCGGCACGGTTCTCGTTGCGGGCCAGCCATTTGGCGCCCAGGCTGGAGGCCCCGTGGTTGGACAGCACGAAGACTGACGAGCCGCGGGCATCGGGCTTGACGAAGGCGTCGGCGTGAATGGAAACGAAGAGGTCTGCCCGCACGCCGCGCGCCTTGCTGACGCGCTTGCCCAGCGGTACGTAGTAGTCGTCGTCGCGGGTCAGCACCACGCGCAGGTTCTCTTCCTTGGCCAGCAGCTTCTTCACCTTGTGGGCCACGGCCAGCACCACGGTCTTCTCGTGCGTGCCCATCGGGCCGGTAGCGCCGGGGTCCTCACCGCCATGGCCAGGATCCAGCACCACGGTGAAGGTGCGCGTCACTTCGGGGGCAGGGGCTTTCTTGCCGGAGGCCGCCGAGGACTTGCCCTTGCTGGCCTGTTTCGGGCCACTGGCGGCCTTGCTGTCGTGTGTCTTGCCGTTGGCGTCGGCGATCAGCTGCTCCAGCGGGTCGACCGGATGCTTGGGATACAGGTCCAGCACCAGCCGGTGCTGGTAGCCGGCGGCGGGCTTGAGCGTGAACACCTGCGGTGCCACGGCCTGCTTCAGGTCGAAGACGATGCGCAGGGTCTCGGGGTTGAACTGACCCACGCGCACCTGGCGCACGAAGGGGTCGTTGGTGCTGATCTTGCCCAGCAGCTCGCGCACCTTCGATTCCACCTCCAGCCCTTCCAGGTCCAGGATGACCCGATTGGGGTTGTCGATGAGGCGGGCACGGAAAGGAATGGCCTGGGTCAGCTCGAAGGTGACGCGGGTGTATTCGCGTGACGGCCACATCCGCACGGCCGCGATGGCACGGTTGTCGGTGCTGGCTGCCGCGGCCTTGGCCGGGGTTTCCAGGGCCGTGCGCTGGATGCCGCCGGCGGTGCCGGCCTTGGCGGGGGCAACACTGGCGGACGCGGTTCGGGTCGCGGCGGTCCTGCCTGATGCGGCAGCTTTCGGGGTGGAGGCACGCGCAGGCGCGCTGCCCGGCCGGGATGGCTGGCCCACGCGAATGGGCGCCGAAGCCTGGGCGGCGTGCAGCGGCAGCAGCAATGGCGAGGCCAGCCCAAGCTTCAGCAGGCGTCGTCGGCTGCGAGGATGTTGGCGAGTTTCGTCAGACATTGTGTTCCGCGCGCACTGTGCGCATGGGCCTCCAGGTGGCGGGCTTCGGCTGGGTCCGGGTCCGTCTCGGCGGTGTCCGTCCCTGCCGCGGCGTCGCCGCGCGTGTCGCCCGCGGCAGGGACTGCCTGGGGCGTTTCGTCGGTGTCGGGATCCGGAAGAAGCAGTCGCAGATCAAGGTCGGCTGCCGGCAAGGCGCCCGCAGCCTGCTCGGGCCACTCCACCAGCATCAGCCCGGCACCGGCAAATATATCGTCAAACCCGGCATCGAACCACTGGTCAGGCGTCGAGAACCTATATAAATCAAAGTGGTAGACCGGGAACTTCGGGAGATTATAAGATTCCACCAGGGCAAAGGTGGGGCTCTTGATGCGGCCCTGCACGCCCAGCGCGCGCAGCATGTAACGGACCAGCGTGGTCTTGCCGGCTCCCAGGTCGCCCCGCAGGGTGACGATAAACGCTTGTCTCTCAAGGTCTTGCGAGGGCAGTGCCTGGGCCAGGGCCTGGGCCCAGCGGCCGGTCTGCCGTTCGTCGGCTAGCCGGTATCGTTGCAATTTCGTATCCCTGTTCGTTGGTTTCCCGCCAATGTGTCAGACCCTGTGCGGGGCGGGTCGGGTACCCATTGAACGGGCAAGGCGGATCCGTTGATGACTGCACGCGGCCGCTTTCGAGGCCGGAGGCCGGCAGGTCGGCCATCCGGGGAGAGGGCGGTTTTGCCACACATCTTTCCCTGGGCTGCCTCGCGCAGGCCGCCGGTCTGCCGGCGCGGCCAGCACGGCGCATTGCCTGTCAGCATAGCAACAGATGGGGGCGATGGGGAGGAATGGAACGCATGAGCGGGAAAGGGGCGATGATGGAGGGCGCGACGGCCGGCAGGCAGGGCGCGCGCCCGAAGAAGGCCGACGCGCCTGCTGCGTCGGGCGGGGAGGCGCAGATCGACGCCGTGGCCCAGCGGATCCGGCAGGCCGATGCCGACATCCAGTCCTTCAGTGATGCCCTGTGGCTGGAAGACGGGCTGTCGAAGAACACGTTGCAGGCCTATCGGCGTGATCTGGTCCAGCTGGCGCGCTGGCTGGCCCCTTCGACGCGGGGCGTGGCGCTGGCCGAGGCCAGCGAGGCCGATCTGCTGGCCTACCTGGCTGACGCCCATGGGCACGGCAAGCCCAGTTCCGCCAATCGGCGGCTGACGGTCATCAAGCGTTTCTATCGACACCTGCTGCGCGAGGGGCGACGGCAGGATGATCCCACGCTGCGCATCCGTGCCATGCGGCAGCCGGCGCGCTTTCCGGCCACGTTGTCCGAGGCCCAGGTGGAGGCGCTACTGGCCGCACCGGACGTGGAGACGGCGCTGGGCCTGCGTGACCGGGCCATGCTGGAAGTGCTCTACGCCACCGGGTTGCGGGTTTCGGAGCTGGTGGGGCTGAAACTGTCGGAGGTGTCGATGGTGGACAGTCTGGTGCGCATCGTGGGCAAGGGCTCGAAGGAGCGGCTGGTGCCGCTGGGCGAGGAGGCGCGTGCCTGGCTGGTGCGCTACCTGCAGGAGGCGCGTCCCCGGTTGCTGGGGGCGCGACAGGCCGAGGCCGTGTTCGTCACGCAGCGGGCCACCGGCATGACGCGTCAGATGTTCTGGGTGCTCATCCGCCGCCATGCCCTGCGGGCGGGCATCGAGGCGCAGCTGTCGCCGCATACGCTGCGGCACGCCTTTGCCACCCACCTGCTCAACCACGGGGCCGATCTGCGGGTGGTGCAGGTGCTGCTGGGCCATGCCGACATCTCCACCACCCAGATCTACACCCATGTGGCGCGGGCGCGCCTGAAGGCGCTGCATGCGCAGCACCACCCGCGGGGGTAGGGGAGTCGGCGCGCTTCCTGTAACATTTCATTCATGTCCGGGCATGATGGATGCCCTCATTCCATTCGGATGATTCGCCATGGCTTCTGCTTCCCTGTCCGTCCAGATCCTTGTGCTGCTGGCGGCCTATCTCATCGGCTCGGTGTCGTTCGGCGTGGTGGTCAGCAAGCTCATGGGGCTGGCCGATCCGCATACCTACGGCTCGGGCAACCCGGGCGCCACCAATGTGCTGCGCACCGGCAACAAGAAGGCGGCGCTGTTCACGCTGCTGGGTGACGTCGGCAAGGGCGTGCTGGCGGTGCTGCTGGCGCGCTGGCTGGCCCCGTCGCTGGGGCTGTCCGACATGATCATCATGCTGGTGGGGCTGGCCGCCTTCATCGGCCACCTGTACCCGGTGTTTCACGGTTTCAAGGGCGGCAAGGGCGTGGCCACGGCCGGCGGGGTGCTGCTGGCGCTCAACCCGCTGCACGGTCTGGCCGTGCTGGCCACCTGGCTGGCCGTGGCCTTCCTGACGCGCTATTCGTCGCTGGCGGCCATCACGGCCGCATTCATGGCGCCCATCTACTGGCAGCTTTTCTATGGCATCGATGCCCGGGCGCTGGTCATCCTGTTCATCGCCGCGCTGCTGGTCTGGCGGCACCGCGAGAACATCAACCGGCTGCTGAAGGGCAAGGAATCGAAGATCGGGGGCAACAAGGCGCCCAAGCCGCCCAAGGTCAAATACCCGCCGCCGCGGGTGGGTGGGCACTGACCGCCGGCAATTCTTCCAGCGGCCAGCGTGGCCGCACATCGAAGCGCAGGGGCTGCGTGTCGATGCCGGCCAGGGGGACTGCCTCAGGGCCGGCGGCCTTCGCGGCCGCCAGCCGGCAGGCGCCGGCGTAGGCAATCATTGCACCGTTGTCGGTGCACAGCGCCAGCGGCGGAAAGTGGACCCGCAGCGGCGCCTTCTTCGCGGGCCAGCGGGCGCTGGCCTCGGCCAGCTTGGCGCGCAGTCGCCGGTTGGCACTCACGCCGCCGGAAATCACCAGCCGTGACAGCCCGGTCTGCTTCAGCGCCTTCAGGGCCTTGCCCACCAGCACGTCGGTGATGGCCTCTTCCACCTCGCGGGCCAAGTCCGGACGGTGTTCGGGAGCCAGTCCCTTCTTCACCTGGGTCAGGACGGCAGTCTTCAGACCACTGAAGCTGAAGTCCAGATCGTCGCTCTTCAGCTTGGGCCGGGGCAGGGTGAAGCGGGGCGCGTCGGGGCGCGTCGGATCCGCCTGGGCTGCCAACGCCGACAGCGCAGGACCGCCCGGGTAGCCCAGTTCCAGCAGCTTCGCGCTCTTGTCGAAGGCTTCGCCGGCTGCATCGTCGACCGTCTCGCCCAGCAGGGTGTAGGCCCCCAGGCCGTCCACGCGCAGCAGCTGCGTGTGGCCACCGGAGACCAGCAGTGCCACGAAGGGAAACTCGGGCGGATCGTCCGACAGCAGCGGCGAGAGCAGGTGGCCTTCCAGGTGGTGCACGCCGATGACGGGGCGATCCAGCGACATGGCCAGCGCCGTGGCGACCGAGGCCCCCACCAGCAGCGCACCAGCCAGCCCGGGCCCCTGGGTGTAGGCAATGGCATCGATGGCCGACAGCGGCCTTTGGGCGTCGGCCATGACCTGTTCCAGCAGCGGCACCAGCCGCTCGACGTGATCGCGAGAGGCCAGCTCCGGCACCACGCCACCGTAGCGGTTGTGCATGGCCACCTGCGAATGCAGGGCCTGGGCCTGCAGCCCATGGTCGGTGTCGTACAGGGCGACGCCGGTTTCGTCGCAGGAGGTCTCTATGCCCAGTACCAGCATGGAAGTCTATTGTGGTGTGTCGGGAAAGGGATGCGATGACGGAGCGGGCGGGGGCAGCCAGGGGCAGGCGTGGCGATGTCCGGGCAAGTCAGCACCGGAAACCATGCTGCGTCAGGCGCAGGGGGAGGGAAGCGGGGCTTGCCGGGCAGGGCGGCTCCCTGGTGTGCCTGGAGCGTCCGAACCGTGTCGGGAGGATGATACGCTGTCGGGCGCCGCGCCCATAGGCGGTGCAGGCGGCATGGCGAAGGACATGAGGACAGGACAGTGGAACGACGGGATGTGATCGTGGTGGGCGCGGGCGCTGCCGGGCTGTATTGTGCCGGGCAGCTGGGGTTGCGCGGCCTGCGGGTGGCCGTGCTGGACCATGCACGTCGCATCGGCGAGAAGATCCGCATCTCGGGCGGTGGTCGCTGCAACTTCACCAATCTGAATGGCGCGGATCCGGCCCGCTACCTGAGCGGCGATCCGCGCTTCGTGCGCCATGCACTCAAGGCCCATCCGCCCGAGCGCTTCATTGCCCGTGTGCGTGAAGCGCGCATCGGGTTTCACGAAAAGCATCTGGGGCAGCTCTTCTGTGACGATTCCAGTCAGCGGATCATTGACATGCTGCTGGCTGACTGCGCGCGTGGCGGCGTGCAGATACGCCACCCGGTGACCGTGCAGGAGATCGCGCGTCTGGACGGGGCCGACAATAGCCCGCGCTTTCGCGTGAGCACCTCGGATGGGGTGTTCCTGGCCCGGCATCTGGTCGTGGCCACGGGCGGACTTTCCATCCCGGCCATCGGTGCCAGCGATCGGGCCTGGCAGCTGGCTCGCCAGTGGGACATGGCCACGGTGGCGCCTCGGCCCGGACTGGTTCCCCTCACGGTCACGTCGGCCGCCTGGCAGGACTTTGCAGCCCTTTCGGGTGTGGCCCTGCCAGTGGCGGTCTCGGTGGTGCCTGCCACGGCCGGTGACAGTGGAGCGGACACCGCCAGGACGGACGCCCGGCTTGGGGAGGGCGGTACCGGGCTGCAAGCAGACCCCGGGTCCCAGGCGTCCGCGACGCCCCCCGCCAGGGCAGGGAAAGGCACGCAACAGAAGGGTCAGGGAAAGGCGCCCCGTCCCGTCGTGTTTCATGAGGATCTGCTGTTCACGCATCGTGGGCTCTCGGGGCCCGGCATCCTGCAGATCTCCAGCTATTGGCAGCCGGGGCAGCCTGTCTGGCTGAACCTCTTGCCGGACATGCCCGATCCGGGGCAGTGGCTGGTGGATCTGAAGGCTGGCCGTGCCAGCGCACAGGCGTTGCCTGGCGGCGCCAGCCTGTCCGGGCAGCCCCATCGGCAGCAGCTGGGGACAGTGCTGGGGGCTGTGCTGCCTGCGCGGCTGGTCAGGAGTTGGCTGGCCTCGGCCACTCGGCTTTCGGGAGCGCTCATGCCGCCTGGCGTGTCCGGCGCACTGGAAGGGCTGGCCGAATCCAGCCGCCTGGCCGAGATCGGGGACGCCCGGCTGCGCCAGCTGGGGCAGGCCCTGTCGCATTGGCCGGTGCAGCCGGCGGGTTCCGAAGGCTATCGAAAGGCCGAGGTGACGGTGGGGGGCGTGGCCACTGAGGCGCTGGATCCGCGCTCCCTGCAGGCCCACGCCGTGCCTGGCAGCCACTGGATCGGTGAGGCCGTGGACGTGACGGGGTGGCTGGGCGGCTACAACTTCCAGTGGGCATGGGCATCGGCCTTCGCGGCGGCGCAGGCCATCGCAGCCGAAGGACGTGTCTGAAGGCGCCCAGGGGCTGGGGGCAAGGACAGCCTGCCCATCCAGACCCGTCCGGTACGGCGCCTGTCGGTTGGCCGTTGACGGATCACCTGGCGTGCTTGGCAAGTGAAGCGAGTCGCGTCTATAATCGTGGACTAGCCTCAAGTGCCCATTTCACAACGTTTCAAGGAAGGTTTTTTCATGCCACTGGTCCGAGTCAAGGAAAACGAGCCGTTTGATGTTGCCCTGCGGCGCTTCAAGCGAACCATCGAGAAGACCGGGCTGCTCACCGAGCTGCGTGCGCGTGAGTTCTATGAAAAACCGACTGCAGAACGCAAGCGGAAGAAATCGGCTGCCGTCAAGCGTCATCACAAGCGCCTGCGCAGCCAGATGCTGCCCAAGAAAAAATACTGATCTTCATCCGATCAGTCTTCTTGCGGCGCTGTGCGTCGTCTGGCATGGTCTGTCAGGCGGCGTCGGCGCCATTCTGCGTCGTTTTCAGATACTTCGCGCAGGCCATTCCCATGGCCTGATTGCTCATGAGTACAGCCACTGATCTCAAGTCTCGTATAGACGCCGACATGAAGGCTGCCATGCGGGCGCGAGAAAAGGTGCGCCTGGGCGCCCTGCGCCTGTTGCTGGCTGCCATCAAGCAGAAGGAAGTCGACGAGCGCACCACGCTCGATGACGCCCAGGTGCTGGCCATCGTCGAGAAGCTCTCCAAGCAGCGACGGGACTCCATCGAGCAGTTCGAAAAGGCCGGTCGTACCGAACTGGCCGAGCAGGAGCGCGCCGAACTGGCCGTGCTCGACACCTATCGCCCGGCGCAGGCCGACGATGCCCAGATCCAGGCCGTCATCGAGGCTGCCGTGGCCGAGACCGGCGCTGCCGGCATGGCCGACATGGGCAAGGTCATGGCCATCGTCAAGACCCGGCTGGCCGGACAGGCCGATCTGGCTGCCGTCTCTGCCAAGGTGCGGGCGCGCCTGTCCGCCTGAGGCGGGACGCCCCGCGATGGTTTGATCCCGCAATCCTTCATCCAGGAGCTGCTGACCCGCGTCGATGTCGTCGACGTGGTCGGCAAGGCCGTCAAGCTGCGCAAGGCGGGAGCCAACTACCAGGGACTGTGTCCTTTCCACAATGAAAAGACACCGTCCTTCTCCGTGTCGCCCACCAAGCAGTTCTACCACTGCTTCGGCTGCGGCGCGCATGGCTCGGCCATCAGCTTCCTGATGGAGCATCACGGCCTGGGTTTCGTCGAGGCCGTGCATGAGCTGGCCCGCGACGTGGGCCTCACCGTCCCCGAAGACCATAGCCGGGAAGGCGCCGAGGCCGCACGCAAGGCCAGCCAGCAGCTGGCGCTGTCGCAGTGGCTGGATCAGGCTGCCCGCTACTACCGCTCACGCCTGAAGGAAACCCCCGCTGCCATCTCCTACCTGAAGGAACGGGGCGTCACCGGCGAGATCGCTCGCCATTTCGGGCTGGGCTATGCGCCAGCGGGCTGGCGCAACCTGGAAGGCGTGCTGCCCGATTACGCCGCCGAGGACGCCGTGCGAGCCGGACTGGTGATTGCCGGTGAAGACGGCAAGCGCTACGACCGCTTCCGCGAGCGCATCATGTTCCCCATCCGGAATCCGCGCGGCCAGGTCATCGGCTTCGGAGGCCGGGTGCTGGGACAGGGAGAACCCAAGTACCTCAACTCGCCCGAGGGGCCGCTGTTCTCCAAGGGGCATGAGCTCTACGGCCTCTTCGAGGCGCGCGAGGGTATCCGCACCAGTGGTCGCGTGCTGGTGGTGGAGGGCTACATGGACGTGGTGATGCTGCACCAGCACGGCTGCCACTACGCCGTGGCCACGCTGGGCACTGCCACCACCGCCATGCACCTGGGCAAGCTGCTGCGCCTGGCCGATCGGGTCGTGTTTTCTTTCGATGGCGATGCCGCAGGGCGCCGCGCCGCGTGGCGGGCACTGGAGAATGCGCTGCCGCTGCTGTCCGATACCAAGCAGCTCGATTTCCTCTTCCTGCCGCCCGAGCACGACCCCGACAGCTTCGTGCGGGCCGAAGGACTGGAGGCCTTCGAGGCCTGCGTGCGCGATGCCTTGCCCCTGTCGTCCTTCCTGCTGAAGGAGCTGGCCCAGCGGGCAGACATCACCACGCCCGAAGGGCGCGCCCGCATGCAGGCCGAACTCAAGCCGCTGGTGCAGCAGATGCCCGACATCGCCCTGCGCACGCAGATCCTGGTGGACATGGCGGGGCGTCTGGGGCTGCCAACCGAAGAGCTGGCGGCCTACTGCGGCCTGCAGATGGCCCATCCGGTGGCCCATGTCCGGGAGGGCGGCGTGCGTCATGGGGGGCGGGCAGCGGGCGGTGAAGCCCGTTCCATGCGCCCCGGTGCGTCCATGATGCAAGGCGCTTCCCTGCGTGACCAGGCCGCTCCTGCTGAAGGGCGCCCCTGGCGCGAGGCATCATCCGGCCGCTGGCAGGAGGGGCGTGGTGCGCGGGGGCAGGGCGGGCAGAATGCTGACCGCTGGCAGGGGGGCGGCAATGCCGCTTCACGCCGGGGAAACCGCCCGTTGCAAGGCGGTCAAGGCTTCGACCGCCCCTATCAGGGGGGCGAGCCGGGGGCTGCGCGCATGCCGGGCGTGGCCCGTTCCCGGCCGACGCCGCCCACCCTGCAGCAGCGCATCTGCCTGCTGCTGGCCTATTACCCCGCGCTGGCCCAGGAACCTCTGGAAGATGAGAGCCTGCTGCCCCAGGCTCTGCTGGACTGGCGCAACGAGCTGGCGACCCTGCCGGCCGGGGCGCACTTTGCATCGGTACTGGCCGAGGTGCGCGCCACCGACCCCAGGAAAGCCGATTTCATCGAGTCGCTGGACCAGCGCGATGCCGGTGTGATGGCCGCCATGGATTACGACGAGGCGCGCGCCGACTATCTGGGGGCCCTGGACCGGATGCGGCTTGATCAGGCGCGTCGTGAGGTGGTGCAGGTGGTGAGCCGGGGTCTTGATGAACCGGGGGGGCGGACCCGATATGCAGAACTGATGGCGACGATTCAACGCCTATCCCAGCGGGGGACGGGCTGATATGATTGAAGGTTCAATGCGGGAATCCAACGTGGCAAAAGATACAGCAAAATCTCAGGAAGAAGCGGCCAAGAACGCGACCGCTACGGCAGCGGCCGCTTCCGACGCAGCCGACGGCACCAAACCCGTGAAGGCTGCCCGCGCGGGCAAGTCCGGCGAGGCCGAAAAGCCCGCCAAGGCCAAGGCGACCAAGGCCAAGGCCGAGAAATCGACGAAGGCAGAGAAGGGCGAGAAGGCCGAAAAGCCTGCCAAGGCCAAGAAGGCTGACGGCGCCAAGAAGCCGGCCAAGAAAGCCGCCGGCAAGAAGAAGGCGGCGGCCAAATCCTCTTCCAGCGACCTGGACGATGATGACGGTTTCGATGACGGCGGCGACTACGACATGATCTCCACCGACGACGGCGATGACGCCGATCTCGACGGAGACGACGACGCGGTCGAAAGCGATGTGCCTGCGGCTCCGACCAAGGGCAGGGGACGTGACAAGCGTTCCAAGGAAAAGGCCCTCATCAAGGAGGCGCTGGCCAGCGTCAAGCAGGGCGTGACCGAAGAGGAAATGGAAGCGCGCCGCAGCCGCCTGCGCCAGCTCATCAAGCTGGGCAAGGAGCGGGGCTTCCTCACCTACGCCGAGATCAACGACCACCTGCCCGAGGGACTGACCGAGGTCGAGGCCATCGACCAGATGATCGGCACCTTCAGCGACATGGGCATCTCGGTCTATGAACAGGCTCCCGATACCGACTCGCTGCTGCTCAACGACCGTACCGTCACCTCGTCCGACGACGACACCGAGGAAGAGGCCGAGGCCGCCCTGTCTTCCGTGGACTCCGAGTTCGGTCGCACCACCGACCCGGTGCGCATGTACATGCGCGAGATGGGCTCGGTCGAGCTGCTCACCCGCGAGGGCGAGATCGTCATTGCCAAGAAGATCGAGGAAGGTCTGAAGGACATGATGCATGCCATCTCGGCATGTCCGACGACCATTGCCGAGGTGCTGGAGCAGGCCGACAAGGTCCGCGCCGCCCAGCTGCGGGTCGACGAGATCGTCGACGGCCTGCTCGACCCGGATGCCGACGACGAGGAAATGTCCTTCGGTCCGGCGCGCTCGGATGGCGACGATGACGACGAGGCCTCCGTCGCGGCCATGAACAACGCCAAGCTCGAGGAGCTGAAGGAAGAGGCGCTGTCGCGCTTCGACAGCATCGGCGCCGCCTTCGAGCAGATGCGTCAGGCCCTGGAAACCGACGGCTACAAGTCGCCGGCCTACCTGGCTGCCCAGGAATCGGTGCAGCGACAGCTGATGTCCATCCGCTTCACGGCCAAGGTGGTCGAGAAGCTGTGCGACATGCTGCGTGCCCAGGTCGACGAGGTTCGCACCGTCGAGCGCACCATCCTCGACATCTGCGTCAACCGCGTCGGCATGTCGCGCGAGCACTTCATCAAGAGCTTCCCGGGCAACGAGACCAACCTGGCGTGGGTCGAGAATGAGCTGGCTGGCAACCCGCCGTATGCCGACGTGCTGGCTCGCAGCATCCCCGATATCCAGGATCTGCAGCAGAAGCTCATCGACCTGCAGGTGCGCGTGGTGCTGCCGCTGCCCGACCTGAAGGAAATCAACAAGCGCATGGCCATGGGCGAGATGAAGGCGCGCAAGGCCAAGCGCGAGATGACCGAGGCCAACCTGCGCCTGGTCATCTCCATCGCCAAGAAGTACACCAACCGGGGCTTGCAGTTCCTCGACCTCATCCAGGAAGGCAACGTCGGCCTGATGAAGGCCGTCGACAAGTTCGAGTTCCGGCGCGGCTTCAAGTTCTCCACCTACGCCACGTGGTGGATCCGGCAGGCCATCACCCGCTCCATCGCGGATCAGGCGCGCACCATCCGCATCCCGGTGCACATGATCGAGACCATCAACAAGATGAATCGCATCAGCCGCCAGATCCTGCAGGAAACCGGTGTCGAGCCTGACCCCGCCACCCTGGCCGAGAAGATGGACATGCCGGAGGACAAGATCCGCAAGATCCTCAAGATCGCCAAGGAGCCCATCTCCATGGAGACGCCGATCGGCGACGACGACGACTCCCACCTGGGCGACTTCATTGAGGACACCACCACGCTGGCGCCTTCCGACGCCGCGCTGCATGACTCCATGCGCGAGGTCGTCAAGGAAGTGCTGGACTCGCTCACCCCGCGTGAGGCCAAGGTGCTGCGCATGCGCTTCGGCGTCGAGATGAGCACCGACCACACGCTGGAAGAGGTCGGCAAGCAGTTCGACGTGACCCGTGAACGCATCCGCCAGATCGAGGCCAAGGCGCTGCGCAAGCTGCGCCACCCCAGCCGGGCCGACAAGCTCAAGAGCTTCCTCGAAGGCCAGTAAGGCCCGCGCCCGACGCCTGCTCATGGCAGGGCAGGGCGCAGTCACTTGCGGACCCATCCCCGACAGGGCACTGCCCCTGCCGGGGATTTTTTTGGCCCGTTCACGGAGTGTGCCCGGAAAATTCCGGTCGATCGTTCCTCGCGGCGTGGTGAGGCCGCGCTCGGGGGCAATCTGTCACACATCTGCGGCCACCAGTAGACACACAGCCTCCGCTCGTCCAGCGCCCGTTGCCCGCGGGTTGACCCCTCCCTCAGACTTGCCGTTGCAGGATATTCCACGACCGCCATGGCGGAGTGGGTTCCTGCCTTCCGTTCAACCGCTAAGGTCTGGAGAGCATGAAATCCTCGCAAGCCTCGGCAGGCTTCACGCTGCAGGAGATGCTGGTCGTCATGGCAATCATGGGTATTGTGGCCGCCATGGCCGCTCCCAGCTTCCGCGACTTCGCCATCCAGCGTTCGATTGCCGCCCAGATCACCGACCTGACCTCGGCCCTGCGCCTGGCCCGTTCCGAGGCGCTCAAGCGCGGCCGTGAAGTCTCGCTCTGTCCGACAAGGAACGCTTCCGCTGCCAATGGAAAGCCCATGTGTGTCAACTCCACGGACTGGAAGACCGGTTACCTGGTCTTCATCGGCAGTATCTACGCCAACGACCAGTACATCCGTGTGCAGCAGCCGTACAGCAATGGCGGCAGCATCCAGGCAGACGACGTGGGCGGCATCCGTTTCCGACCCAACGGGGTCCTGAAGGTAGGGGGGCCCGCACCTTCACCTTCAAGCCGCCGCTGCCTACCAGTGACCGATCCTACAAGGCCCTGGAGAAAAAGGTCTGCGTCAGTTCCACGGGGGTGCTCGCACCATGCTGAATCCTGTCTTCTCCCGCACCTCCCGCCAGGAGGGCTCCAGCCTGATCGAAGTGCTGGTGGCCGTCATCGTGCTGTCGATCGGCATGCTGTCCATGCTCTGGGCCCAGACCAAATCGATGGGTTTCGAGCGGACGGCCGAGTTTCGCAACATGGCCGCCCAGATTGCCAGCGAGTACGCGGATCGGATCCGTGCCAACCTCAATGTGGACAAGGGGGTGGCCCGCGGTGATCGGGCCAACGCCTATCTCTATACCGCCGGCTACGACCCCACCGTGAACATTCCTCCCTACAGTGGCCCCGACTGCCTGAAGGGAACGGTCATCTGCACGCACTACGACATTGCCCGCTTCGACCAGCAGGAAGTGCGCCGGCAGGCCCGCAACAGCTTGCCGGGTGGCGATCTGTTCGTGATCAAGAACGCCAGTGGTGATGCCATCGACATCTGGGTGCTGTGGAAGCAGCCCAATGTGCCTGGCCTGGACGACGATTCGCTGTCTTCCGACCGCTTCTGCCCGCGTAATGTGCAGGGCAACAACCATCGACCGCAATGCCTGCAGCTGGGAGTGAAGCTTTGAACTCGACGAACGGCACCATGCCTCGGCAGCCCCGTCCGCTGGCCTGGCATCCGCCTGGTGGGCATGCCCGCCAGCAGGGCTTCTCGATGATCGAGATGCTCATCTCTGTCGCCATCGGCCTGATGGTGACAGCCACCGTCCTCTATACCGTCAGTGGTTCGGGCATTTCCGGGCGCAAGCAGAATGTGCAGTCCACCATCCATGACCTGGGCAACCTGGCGCTGGTTCAGCTGGCTGACCACCTGCGCATGACGGGCTTCTGGCTGCCATCCTCCGAAGTGATGGCCGAGGACATCTCGATGAACCACGACAGCCCGCTGTTTGGCTGCAGTGGGCCCTTCGCCGATCCGGCTGCTGACTGGAATTCGCTGGCCTGTGGCAATGGCAGTCAGAACGGCGACAATGATTCGGTGGCCCTGCGCTTTCAGGTGCAGCCTGGCGGGCGGAACTGGGACTGCCTGGGCAACGTGGTCTTCAGCCAGAAAATGCACGATGCCAGCCTGACGGCGGCTCCCCTGGTGGCCAGCACGCCGCATGGCCCGCAGGCACACGCCATCAGCGAGGAAATCGAGGAGCGACTTTACATCAAGACCTCCGGAACGGCCTCGGGTAACCCAGGGTTGTTCTGCCGCTCCAACATCACGCCCACTGATGCCCGAATCCCGCGTGAGCAGATTCTGGCCGACAACGTCGAGCAGATGAGCATCCGTTATGGCGTCTCGGGCATCAATCCCAACGCGCTTGCCACCAACGTGGCCTTCGACGCTCCGGCGCTGAGCGGCCGTACTTCCACCTATCGCGACGCTTCGCAGATGACCACTGGATGCCAGCCTGGCTCCATCCAGCCCAATGCCTGGTGTGCGGTGAACGCAGTGCGTATCTGCCTGGTGATACGCAGCGAGGACAACGTGAACGACCAGGTTGGCACGCCCTATGTGGATTGTAACGGCGTGTTGCGTACCGTGCAGGACCGCCGGCTGCGCCAAGCTTTTACCACCACGGTAGCCATCCGTAACAAGGTCGGGGTGGCCCAATGAAGCTCCGTACTGTCTTGCAGGAAAGCACCATGCGTCATTCCTCCATGCAGCGCCAACCAATGACATCGGTCGCCGGGTGGGGCAGGGCGTCCACCCCGCAGCAGGGTATCGTCATGGTGATGACGCTGATCCTGCTCACGGTGATGGCGGTGAGTACCGCCGTGGCGGTGCGGTTGTCGTTGACCACCGACATGGTGGGTGCCAACCTGCGTGCCCGTACGCTGGCCTTCCAGGCTGCGGAGGCTGCATTGCGCTACTGCGAAGAAAAGGTGATCCGTGAGTTCACTACCTTGCCCATGCTGGTGAACTACCAGAAGGATGAGGAGTGGGCGGATGATGCGGCCTGGGCTGGTCCGGCCAAGCTGGAAGTGCCGCGCGAACAGCTCGGATTGCCTGACAACATCAAGAAGAACCCCCAGTGCCTTTTCCGGTATCTGACCATCGACGACTGGCGTAAGATCGCTCCGCCCGTACCGGGCACCATCACTGCCGAGTCTCGCGGTTTCGATGCCGACAGGTTCCTGTTCTTCCGCATCACGGTCCGTGGCTTCAGCCCGGGCTATCAGGAATATGCTGCACGAAAGGCTAACCAGTCATTGACTGACTACCAGTCAGCCAAGGGAGCAGAAGTGCGGCTGCAATCGATGGTGAGAGCAATCAGATGATGGTGCTTGTGACATATCCCCCTGTTCCTGGTCCGATGGATGCGCCAGGTGATCTGTCGGCCCGCTGCGGCCGTGAGCTTGGCGCAGGAAATCTGGTGCACCAGGTGGCGTTCCGCGGACAGCAGGATGCTGAGGACGGTGGCGTGCAGCTTCCGGCCGTGATGCCGGCAGCCCGGGTCTACAGCACTCGCACCTCAGCTGGCGTGCGTGGCTTCACCCTCATCGAGATCATGATTGCACTGGCTATTGTCGGCATCCTGTCGGCCATTGCCGTGCCATCCTATTTCTCGTACATACAGCGAGCGAATCGGGCAGACGCCAAGGCCACGCTAATGGACGCCACCCAGTTCATGCAGCGTTTCTATTCCCTGCACAACTCCTATCGCACCCAACGTGATGGAAGGACACAGGTCGCACTGCCGACGTCGTTGCAGAGATCGCCCAAGAATGGTGCGCCGCTCTACGATATTTCCGTCGAGAGTGACGACAACAGCTATACGCTGCGTGCCGTACCCAGGAAGAAGACGGACCCCTGTGGCACGCTCACGCTTAACAGCGTGGGGGTTCGTGGTAACGATACCCGGGCGGTGACGGGTACTGAGCGGCTTTCGGCCGAGAACTGCTGGCGCTGAACGACGCTTTCCGTGGGGAGGTGACCTCATGAACGCAGATCAAACTGGACGTGGCCACTGGGCTGCACAGGCTTGGGCCCTCCGCCATGCCGGACCCGTGCAGGAAGTCCCCGGTATGCTCGATGGCGATCCGGACGAAGCAGCACTGTGGGTGCAGGGGCTGGCTTCGTTCGAGGAGGATCCCGAGGCCGATGTCCTGCAGGGGCTGTCGGGTCTTCTGGATGTCCCGGTCGGTCAGGACGCGGACTGGCACGACCTGGAAGGTGCCGACGAGCCCGACTGGCACATGGCTGTCTACGACGGCCTGGAAAGCTTCGAGGGCTTCGAGGGCTTCGACGACTACGCACCTGTCCATGAGGATGAGATGGACGATCATCCGGTGGGCATGGGGGCCATCGAGCGCACTGTCTCGGCTCGAACGAACGAGACCTTCTCCGGCTCAGTCGTCACCTGATTCTCCTCCCCCATGTCTGCGGGTGGGGGCACCCTTCTGAACATCGTGGCCGCCGGGCCGTGCAGGGACGCACGGTTTGGCGGACACGATCCGATCGAAACATGAAACCGATGGAAACCGTAACCCGCCTCCACCTGAATCGAATGCCGGCAGCTGTCATGCCGCGCAGGGTTCCGCGTGCCGTGCATGCGGCGCTGCTGCTGATGTCGTGCAGCCTGCTGTCACCTGTGCAGGCCGAGATTTCCCAGCGGTCGCTCATCAACAAGGAAGTGACGGTTGTCGAGCCAAACCTGATGTTCACCCTGGACGACTCGGGTTCGATGGCCTTCAACTATCTGCCCGACACGGACCTGGAATATCATCTGTTCGCCTTCCACCCCGACGAGCCGGACGACTATGCGCCCTACAAATACGAGGGGCTGCTGGCCACGGACGACACCAACATTCTGGCAATCCGTCGACGTTCGCCGAAGGTGAACACGCTGTACTACGACCCGGATACACGGTATGAACCCTGGGTGGACAAGAACGGGGTGCGCATGGCCAACGCCGACCCCAGGGCCGTCATCTACCACGTCAACCACCCCAACTCCAAATTCAAGGATCTCAAGCTCGACATCACCGGGGAGAGGTCGGTGGGGGAGCGCCCGGTGTGTGTGACGCCGCAGGGGAATCAGTTCGTCAGCGACCTCAGAGAACAGAAGCCCTGCACGGGGGATGGCGTCACCAGGACGGTGGCACCGGCTACCTACTACCTGCCGAAAGACCCGAAATTCAAGCCGCCCGGGGACTGGACGAAAGACAGTGCCAGCAACTACAAGCGCATCTCGATCAAGGACCACCAGTATTTCGACCGGCCCTTCACACGCACCGACTGCCTGATTTCCAAGAAAAACCCCAACGTCCGCGAATGCACGCAGGCGGAGGAATACCAGAACTTTGCCAACTGGTTCCAGTATCACCGCACGCGGATGCATGTGGCCATTGCCGCCGTGGGCAACGCCTTTGCCACGGCCCTGGGGCCGGATATCCGCGTTGGCTATGGACGCATCAACCAGGGAGTGCTCAAGCCGGTTGATGGTGTGGAGACCATCGTGGTCGAGCGCGGGGTACGGCGCTTCGTCAACAAGAATGCCGCAGCCACCACATTGAATGCGGGTGAAACCGATCGTTCGGACTTCTTCAACTGGCTCAATACGCGAACGGCCGACGGTGGAACGCCCCTGATGCGGGCAACGAATACCGTCAACAACTACTTCCGGCGTGCCGACGCCATGGGCCCCTGGGCAGCGGAGCCGGGCCGGATAGGCGGGAAGCTGAATCAGCGCCGCAACCATCTGGCATGCCGTCGTTCCTATCACATCCTGATGACGGATGGGCAGTACACCTTCCCCAAGTATGATCCTGATCACCCGGAAAGAACCGAGGGGATGCTTCAGAAGGACTTCCCGCTCGAGTCCGACAATGTGGACGGCGAGAAGATCAAGGATGATCGTGCACCGGAAAAGGGCGGGCCGGCGCGCGGCAGCTATCAGTATCGTCCCCAGGCCCCGTACAAGGGAGTGGCTTATGGGTCGCTGGCCGACTACGCCATGGATGGCTGGAAGAACGATCTGCGTCCGGATCTGAACAACGAGGTCCCCACCTACGAGGGTAACCCTTCGTTCTGGCAGAACGTGACCACCTACACGCTGGGCTTCGGCGTGGAAGGCACGCTGTCGTATCCCGATGACCTGCAGAAGATCATCAACGGATCGCTCTCATGGCCCGCCGAGGTGAAGCCCGGCACACCCACCGCCATCGACGACCTGTGGCATGCGGCCGTCAACGGCCATGGCAAGTACGTCAACGTGCGCAACAGCGCCGGCTTCATGAGCGAGATGGCCGGCATCCTGGCCGAGATCGCCAGCCGTACCGGAACCTCGGCCGGGGTGGCCGTGGCGTCGCGTGCGTTGCAGGCCAACAACCAGAAATTCGTGCCCTCGTACAAGACCAAGGACTGGACGGGAGACCTGAAGGCCTATGCAGTGGATGCCCATGGCCAGCAGGGAGCGCTGCAATGGAGCGTTCTGGAGCGTCTGCCCAAGCCCATCGATCGGACCATGTACGTGGGGACCGGAAAATTCGGCAGACCGGCAGCTTCACCCTTTTACTGGGACAGCGCCGAAGACAAACCGGCCCGGCGCATGACCGACGAGGCCAAGCGCGAGCTGATCAAGGGGGCCGGCAAGAAGGACGAGGACGGCAGCCCGCTGGTGCTGTATCTGCGAGGTGACCGTTCCGAGTCGGGCAAGATGTTTCGTACCCAGTTGCAGAGTGCGGTCATCGGCCATATCGTCAATTCGCAGCCGGCCTACATCGGTTCGGCCATTGACCGCGGCTACCGCTACCTGCCGGCTACCTTCGGCGGCGCAAAGTCGGGCGCTGACAGTTACAAGGACTACGTGGCGCAGAAGGCAGCACGTACCTGCAGCGCGACCATCCAGGGCGGCGCTGCGAAGGTCTGCGGCCCCGCCATGGTGTTCGTGGGCAGCAACGAAGGCTTCCTGCACGGCTTCAATGCCAATCCCGATCCCGCCAAGAATGGTGGACGCGAGATCTTTGCCTTTGCCCCCTTTGCTTCTCTCTCCGAGCTGGGGCGCTCCTCGAAGCCAGACTTCCAGGCCCGCTTCATGATGGACGGCCCGCTGATCGAGCGGGATGCCTTCTGGGGCAACCGCTGGCACAACGTGGTGGTGGCCACGACCGGGGCAGGGCCCAAGGCCGTGTTCGCGCTGGACGTGACCCAGACCGACTTCAATGGTCTGGATCAGGCCGTGCTGTGGGAGCTGAGTGACGTCAATCAGTCGGTCAAGGCCAATGCGGATGCCATCGGCCATGTGCTGCAGGAGCCCGAGGTGGGCGTTCTGGCCGATGGCCGCTGGGTGGTGGTGATCGGCAACGGTTATGAGAGCCGCTCGAAGCGGGCCCAGCTGCTGGTGGTGGAACTGCAGACCGGGCAGGTGATTGCACGACTGGATACGGGCGTGGGCAGTGACAGTCAGCCCAACGGCCTGGGAGGCGTGGCCCTGGTGCGTGATGGCAACCAGGTGATCACGGGTGCCTTTGCCGGTGACCTGCGGGGCAACGTGTGGAAGTTCGATCTGGCCGCCTCCCACCCGTCGAACTGGAAAGTGTCGTATGGCAAGAAGCCGATGTTCACTGCGCACGACGGACGGGCCATCACCGCAGCGCCTGTCCTTGTCACCCATCCGCTGGGTGGCGTGATGGTGCTGGTGGGTACGGGCAAGCTCTTCGAGGTGGGTGACAATGAGATCCCGGCCGACTACGATCGGGACAGGGGGCCATTCGATTCACTCTATGGCCTGTGGGATACCGCACGGCTGAGCATCGATCGAAACGGAAACCGCACCTGGGCGGCCGATGACCGCAAGAACGCGGATGGCAGCACCAGCAAGGGCAATGACGGCATTCCCATCAAGCTTGGCACCGTGGTCACTCGCAGGCTGCAGGTGAATCCGGGCATGACACTGGTGAAGATCCCGCTGGAAGATTCGGCCAACCGAAACCTGGACTGGACGCGGGACCGGGGCTGGCGCGTGACGCTGAAGGACATGATCGCGGTGGGGGGGCAGCGCAACATCGTGACTCCGCAGCTGATGTCCGGTCTGGTGCTGTTCGAGACGATGAGTCCCTGGGTGGATGAGGTCACGGCGGCCTGCAAGCCCCGGATCGACACACCGGGGTTTGCCCTGGCGCTGGACCCGCTGTCCGGCCGCATGAGTCCCAAGGCACTTATCGACACCAACAACGACAAGCTGGTCGACGGTGGTGACGCACCGGTGGCGGGCTGGGAGTTGGAGAACTGGACGGGGCGTTCGGTGGTCGTGACCCAGCCGCCGGCCAAACCCTGTGGGGGGCTGGCTGACTGCAAGCCGCTGCCTGCCCAGCTGTGTCCGGAAGATTCTCTGGCCAATAGCCTGCAGAACGTGGGCGATGCCGTCCAGGTGTGCGTGGGCCTGCCTGCGCCCACGCGCTGGTGGTGGCGCGAGATCTCGGTGCCCGATGTCACCTACAACGCTGGTGCAAATCCTGGCCAAGCCCAGATTACTGTGACAGCACCCTGAGGCCGGGCAGCCGCACCGGCCTACCATCCGTCGATTCGCAGGCGGCGATGATCCCGCCTGCCTTGTCGGAGATCGTGCGTCGAATCATATTGCCGTTCTGATCGAGGAGAACCGTCCAGGGGCATTGGGCTCCTGGCGGGGGCTTCCGGAAAAAGGACGACGATGATACGCATGACCGATCCCTGCTGCGGCAGGCCACATGCTGGAAGCAGGGACGCGCTCTCGCAGGCGGTCCGTGCCGCCTTGCTGCTGATGTCCTGCGCCCTTGCGCCGCAGGCACACGCTGTCATCTCGCAGGAATCGCTGATCGTCAAGGAGCTTCCGGTCGTCGAGCCGAACCTGATGTTCACGCTGGACGATTCGGGGTCGATGGCCTTCAACTTCCTGCCCGACACCGACCTGGACGATCATCTGTTTGCTCTCCATCCGGCCGAGCCCAGGACCGGGTACACGCCCTGGCGTGTTCAGGGACTGCTGGGTACGGGTGACAATGACCTGCTGGCGGCTCGCAAGCGCTCGCCGCAGGTCAACACGCTCTACTATGACCCGGACATTCGCTACGAGCCCTGGGTGGACGGAACAGGGGTGCGGATGCCGAATGCAGACCCCCGGAAGGTGAAGTACCACCTTGGCCATTCGGAGGAGAAGATCGCTTCGCTCACCATGGACATCACGGGACTCCAGCCCGTCCATCAGCCCGGGATGGAGAATCCGTATGAGGGAGCCTGCGTCAGGCCGCAGCTTGAGCCCAAGAAAGGGCAGGAGTGCAGTGTGGTGGACCGCAGCGTCACCATGATTGCACCGGCCACGTACTATCTGCTCAAGAACCCCGACAACAAGCCGCCCGTGAGGTGGACGCTGGGTGACTTCCAGTCGTCGAAAGACAGCGCCAGCAACTACCAGCGCGTCTCCATCATGGACCACAAGGAGTTCGTGCGGGCCAACACGCGTACTGACTGCAAGGTGACCAGTCCTGGTGCCAGCACCCGTACCTGCACGCAGGCGGAGGAATACCAGAACTTTGCCAACTGGTTCCAGTATCACCGCACACGGATGCATGTAGCCATTGCCGCCGTGGGCAATGCCTTTGCCACGGCACTGGGCAAGGATATCCGGGTGGGTTACGGACGCATCAACAAGAGCGCCGAAAGTGTTGTCGATGGTGCCCTCACCAGCATTGTCGAACGTGGGGTCCGCCGTTTCGAAGGCGAAGACCGGAGTGCATTCTTCACCTGGCTGAGCCAGCGTACTGCCAAGGGTGGTACACCGCTGATGCACTCCCTGCAGACGGTGAACAGGTACTTCGAGCGCAAAGACTACACGGGGCCCTGGGCAACAACGCCTGGGAAGCAGACAGGTGAGAAGCATCTGGCGTGCCGACGCTCCTATCACATCCTGATGACGGACGGCCAGTACACGTTCTACGATGATTCGCCGTCGCACTATACGAATGAGTCCGACAACACGTCAGGCGAGGAGATCGTCGATCACCGGCCGGGCAGCAGTCAGGGCAAGATCCATTCGACGTATCAGTACCAGCCCGTTCGTCCCTTCATGAGCGCGACCCCGGGTACGCTGGCCGACTATGCGATGGACGCCTGGAAACGGGACTTGCGTCCGGATCTGGACAACCTGGTCACGCCCTATGATGGAAACCCTTCGTTCTGGCAGAACGTCACCACCTACACGCTGGGGTTCGGCGTGGAAGGGAACATTCCCTATCCGGACGGGTTGAAGGGCATCATGGACGGCACGCGGGAGTGGCCGAGCAGGGTCGAGGCCGAAAGTCCCTCGGCCGTCGATGACCTCTGGCACGCTGCCATCAACGGCCACGGCAAGTACGTCAACGTGCGTAACAGCAGCGGCTTCCTGACGGAAATGGCGGGCATCCTGGCAGACATCTCCAGCCGCACCGGCAGCACCTCGGGCGTGGCTGTCGCCTCGCGGGCGCTGCAGGCCAACAACCAGAAGTTCGTGCCGTCGTTCAAGACGAAGGACTGGACCGGTGACCTGACGGCCTACGCCGTGGATGCCGCCGGCAACCAGGGCGCGCGCCAATGGAGCGTGCTGGACCATCTACCCAAGCCCATTGACCGGCGCATGTACGTGGGTACCGGCGCCAGGTCGGGGGCGGCCTCTTCGGCGTTCTTCTGGGACACGATGAGCACGGACGCGAAGAAGGCTCTGCGCGACGGCGCGCTCAAGGGGGAGGGTGATGGCAGCAAGCTGGTGATGTATCTGCGCGGGGACCGGAGCGAGTCCGGCAAGGCATTCCGTGAGCAGCTGCAGAGCGCCGTCATCGGCCACATCATCAACTCGCAGCCGGTCTACATCGGTGCCCCTGTCGATCGGGGCTACCGCTACCTGCCGGCGACCTTCGGAAACACCCCGTCGGGCGCAAAGAGCTACACCGCCTATGTGGCGCAGAAGGTGGCGCGCAGTTGCAGCACGGCCCTGCAGGGGGGCGCTGCGAAGGTCTGCGGTCCCTCGATGGTTTTCGTGGGAAGCAATGAGGGCTTCCTGCACGGCTTCAATGCCAATCCCGATCCGGCCAAGGATGGCGGCCGCGAGATCTTCGCCTTTGCGCCCTACGCATCGCTGTCGCAGCTGGGGGCCTCGTCCAGATCCGGTTTCAAGGCCCGTTTCATGATGGACGGCCCGCTGATCGAGCGGGATGCCTACTGGGGCGGCAGGTGGCGAAATGTGGTGGTGGGTACCACCGGGGCAGGGCCGAAGGCGATGTTCGCCATGGATGTGACGAACACCGACTTCAACGGGCTGAAGGATTCCGTGTTGTGGGAGCTGAGCGACGCCAACCAGGCGGTGCAGGCCCATGGCGATGCCATCGGTCATGTGCTGCAGGAACCTGAGGTGGGCGTGCTGGCCGATGGGCGATGGGTGGTGGTGACGGGCAATGGCTACGAGAGCCGCTCCCGACGTGCCCAGCTGCTGGTGATCGAGCTGTCGACGGGCAATGTCCTTGCGCGGCTGGACACGGGCGTGGGCAGCAATGCCCAGCCCAACGGTCTGGGCGGCGTGACGCTGGTGCGCGATGGCAACCAGGTCATCACCGCGGCCTACGCAGGCGACCTGCGCGGCAACCTCTGGAAGTTCGATCTGGCCAGCAAGACGGTGTCGGACTGGAAGGTGTCCTACGGCCAGAAGCCGATGTTCACGACGGATGACGAGCGCCCGATCACGGCACCGCCGACCACCGTCACGCATCCGCTGGGCGGGGTGATGGTGCTGGTGGGCACCGGCAAGCTCTTCGAGGTGGGTGACAACAAGCGGCCCGATACCGCCCGAGGGCAGGCGCTTCCGGTCGAATCGATCTACGGGCTGTGGGACTACACCCGGCTGGTTTCCGATGAGAAGGGCAAGCGCGCCTGGGTGGATGGCCGCCAGAAAGACAAGGATGGCGTGCCCATTGCCCGTTCGGCGGTGAAGACCCGCAAGCTGAATGTCATCGGAAGCCGTTATCTGGCGCAGACGCCTTTCGACGACAAGGCCAACGGGATCCTGGACTGGCGCAAGGACAGCGGCTGGCGCATTCGCCTGGTGGACATGATTGCGCTGGGCGGTCAGCGCAACATCATTGCGCCGCAGCTGATGTCCGGCCTGGCGCTTTTCGAGACCATGAGTCCCTTCGTGGATGAAGAGCTGGGAGCCTGCGCGGCCAATGTGAACACGCCGGGCTTCTCGCTGGTGGTGGATCCGCTCTCGGGGCTGATGAGCCCCAAGTCACTGATCGATACCAACCGGGACCGCAAGATCAACGAGGCAGACCTTCAGGTGGCGGGCTGGAGCGTGGAGAACTGGACCGGACGGTCGGTGATTCTGGCAGAGAAGCCGCCCAGGCCCTGCGAGGGCGCGGGTTGCCAGAGCCAGGCACAGACCAGGTCGGTCTGCCCGCCCGATTCACTGGCCAGCAGTCTGCAGAACGTGGGTGATGGCAAGCCGGTCTGCGTGGGCGTGCCGTCGCCCACCCGCTGGTGGTGGCGCGAGCTGGCCATTCCGGACATCACCTACAACCCGGGGGCCGTGCCCACGGCGGCAGGCAAGTGATGCGCTCACGGCCCATGAGGAGACCCATGAAGATGAATGAACAGGATGCTGTTTGGGGCGTTGCCCGGAAAGGGCATCGGATGCGGTCGGCTGCACGCCTGACGCAGGGGGTGAGGCTTGCCCTGGCGGTGTTGGCGGGTACGACCGGTGTGCTGGCGCATGCGGAGATGGCCCAGCACTCGCTGATCATCGCCGATCCTCCGGCGGTCGAGCCCAACGTGATGTTCACGCTGGATGACTCGGGCTCGATGCTGTTCAATTACCTGCCGGATACGGAGATCAATTTCCAGCTGTACGCCATCCACCCGGGTGAGCCGGCCCAGGTGGGGACCTACGAGGTGAAGGGGGCGCTGCCTTCGGAGTATTACGCGCTGGCCGCGCGCCGCCGTTCGCCGGACGTGAACCTGCTTTACTACGATCCGCGGGTTCTGTACCTGCCGTGGATGAAGGCCGATGGAACGCGTGAGCCCAAGGCCAGTCCCGAGGCTGCGTACTATTTTTACGGGCACAGCACGGTGACAGTGAATCTGCGTGGCACCTACCAGCTGCGGCCGAATGACCACAAGGTCTGCGTGCGGGCTGCCCGGGGGTGGAACGATCCTTGTAAACAGGATTACGGTATCAACGCCGTCAAACCAGCCACGTATTTCCTCTTCAAGGGCCGTGAAAGGCTCACGCGTGAGGGCATCACGCCTCGGGAGCGGGAGCAGCTGCTCAACGACGTCAGGAACTACACACGCGTTTCCATTTCGGAGGCGACCTCCTTCCAGATCGATTCCGACGAGCGCACGGACTGCATGAAGGCGGCCAACGGTGTGCGGACCTGCACGCAGGAGCAGGAATACCAGAACTTTGCCAACTGGTACCAGTACCATCGCTTCCGCCACCTGCTGGCCGTGGGGGCGGTCAGCGAGGCCTTCGCACGCCAGGTGGGCAGCGACGTGCGCGTGGGCTATGGGCGCATCAACAAGGGCTCCACCTCCGTCGATGGCCGTGACACGGGCGTGGTGGAGCGCGGCGTGCGCCGTTTCCAGGGAGCCGACAAGGACAGCTTCTTCAACTGGTTGCAGAGGGACGTGCACCCTTCGGGCGGGACGCCATTGCTGGGGGCCTCGATCTCGGTGGGTGACTATTTTTCGCGTGACGACATGGATGGGCCCTGGGCGGATCAGGGGCCGGACGGGCGCAAGCGCATGCTGAGTTGCCGTCGCTCCTACCATATCCTGATGACGGACGGTCAGTACAACGACCTCAAGACGAGAAAGTTCGAGAACCACGCAGGCATCGAGGATGCTGATGGAACGCCGGGGCCTGTCATTCCGGCTTCGGGCCGCAATGCGCAGTACCAGTATCAGCCGGATGATGCCAGGAACAAGCTCTATCCCAGCCCGGCCAGGAGGACACTGGCAGACATTGCCATGTACTACTGGAACCGTGACCTGTTGCCGCGGCTGCCGAACAATGTGCCGGTCGATGGTGACAGTCCGTCCTTCTGGCAGAACGTGACGATGTACACGCTGGGCTTTGGCGTGGATGGTAGTCTGCCGGCCGGGACGCCGGAGATCCAGACGAGAACGCTGGAGCGGTTGGCCAGCAGTGAGCTGAAATGGCCGGAAACGATCAACGACGATTCACCGGAGGTCATTGATGATCTCTGGCATGCGGCCGTCAATGGCCATGGCCGCTATGTGAACGTCAAGAACAGCACGAGCTTTCTGGCTTCGATGCGCAAGATCCTGGCCGAGATCGTCAATCGCAATGGTTCGACGGCCGGCGTGGCAGTGAACAGCCGCGCCTTGCAGGCCAACAACCAGAAGTTCGTGCCGTCCTTCATGACGCGCAGCCAGACCGGTAACCTGATGGCCTATGCGCTTGACAGCAAGGGCGAGCAGGGCGCACCGCAATGGAGTGCGATCGACAAGCTGCCGCACTGGAGCTGGCGTCGTGCCATCGTGGGCAACGGCAATACCTCGGGCGAGCGGGCCAGCAAGCTCTACTGGAGTTCTGACCGGCCCAACGATCTGCCTACGTCGGTCAAGACCATGCTGCTGGATACGCAGGGCATCGCACGCAATCAGCATGCCGGCAATGAGGCCGTGGCCCGCGGGCGCCAGCTGGTGGCCTACCTGCTGGGTGACGGCAACTATGAGACCACCCTGTTCAGGGCGCGTCGTGGCGTGCTGGGGCAGATCATAAACTCCACGCCGGTCTTCATCGGAGCGGCCACCAATCAGGGCTATGCCTCGCTGCCCACCGAGCTGGGCGGCAAGCATTCCGGCAGCAGCACCTACCGGGCGTACCTGAAGGGTACCAAGGGGCGGCAGAACGACAAGGACAAGCTGGTGGTGGTGGGCGCCAACGACGGCTTCGTGCACGCCTTCCGGGCCAGTGACGGGGTGGAGCACTTTGCCTATGCGCCCTACGTGGTGCTGCAGGAAATGGCTCGGCTGGCCGACAAGCGGCAGACCGGACAGCGGCTGCTGATGGACGGACCGCTGGTGGAGGCCGATGCCCATCTGGGGGGGCGATGGCAGAACGTGGTGGTGGGCAGCACGGGTGCCGGTCCGAAGGCGGTGTTTGCACTGAACATGACGGGCACGGCGGATGCTGACCTGGCCCCGAAGGCGCTGATGTGGGAGCTGGATGCCAGCCGGGATCGCGAGCTGGGCCATGTGCTGGCTGCGCCCGAAGTGGGCGTCCTGCGTGACGGCACCTGGGTGGCGGTTTTCGGTAATGGCTATGAAAGCGAATCGGGACGTGCCCAGCTCTTTGTGGTCGATCTGGCCACGGGTGAGGTGCTCAAGCGGCTGGATACCGGGGTGGGCTCGAAGACCGATCGCAACGGACTGGGCGGCGTGAAGCTGCAGCGTGACGGCAATCAGGTGATCACCGCTGCGCTGGCGGGTGACCTGAAGGGCAACATGTGGAAGTTCGATCTGGCCTCGGGGGATCGCAGCAAGTGGAAGGTGGCCTTCGACCGCCGGCCGCTGTTCAGGACCCAGGATGCTCGCCCGTTCACGGCCGCACCGGTGCTGGTGCCGCACCCGCGCGGCGGCACGATGGTGCTGGCCGGCACGGGCAAGCTCTTCGAGCCCGGCGACGAGCGCTCGCGGGCGCAGGAGTCGCTCTATGGTCTGTGGGATCAGTCGACGATGGTGCAGGACATGGAGGGCGAAGGGGCCAATCGGCGGCAGGTGGGCTGGAAGTGGCGCGAGGGGGATCCGGTCGAGGCCAGGTTCCTGGTGACGCGACGCCAGACCGTGTCGGCCGATGGGCGCCTGGCCTACGAGAGTGATCCCGGCAAGGCGCTGAACTGGGCGTTGCATCGGGGCTGGCAGATCCCGCTGGACATGATGCGCAACAAGGGGCTGCGCCTCATTGCGGCGCCGCAGAT
Organism: Lautropia mirabilis; assembly: GCF_900637555.1. Taxonomy (NCBI): domain Bacteria; kingdom Pseudomonadati; phylum Pseudomonadota; class Betaproteobacteria; order Burkholderiales; family Burkholderiaceae; genus Lautropia; species Lautropia mirabilis. Next base: position 1,383,169 of record NZ_LR134378.1, read on the forward strand.
GGTCTCGGGCATGGCGCTGTTCGAGACCATGACGCCGGTGGTGGAGGTGGACTATGCCCGGAATCCCTGTGCCGAGCAGGTGAACGTGCCGGGCTTCAGCACCTTCGTCGAACCGATCACGGGGGGCATGGCCACCAAGCAGGTCATCGACACCAACCATGATGGAGCGATCGACAACCGCGACCGGATCGTGTCGAGCTGGAGCGTGGAGAACTGGACCGGTCGTTCGGTGGTCCTGAATGAGGAGCCTCCCAAGCCTTGCAGCACGGCGCCGTGCACGGCGCAGCCGCAGCAGAACCTGTGTCCGGAAGGATCCCTGACCAGTGTGGCCATGACGGTGGAGAGCCGCCAGGTGCTGTGTGTGGATGTCCCGACGCCGACCCGCTGGTGGTGGCGCGAGCTGTCCGTGCCTGATATCACCTACAACGCAGGTGCCACGCCGACGGCGCCTGTTGGAGGGGCTACTCAGGGAACACTGGCCGGTGATGGTGCCCCGGGTGCCACGAAGGGGACTGCCCCCCGCTTCTGAGTCCGCGTATCGCCGCCGCGCAGCCCGCTTTCCGGAGCAGGGCTTGCGGGGTGGCGGTGCGTGCTGCCACCGCCTGTCACGAGCTGCATGGCGGCAGTCTGCAACGGCTTGCCTGCAGTCGGCGTCATGAAGATAGTGCCCGGATCATCAGGAAGTCCGCGCGATTCCGAGGATGCGCGGCAGGTATTCCGGAGAGATCTTCATGGCAGTGAATGGCAGCAAGGCAGGTGGGCACCATGGTGTCGAACATTGTCCCGGCATTCAGGCCGGGGCAGGGAAGGCAGTGCGCCTGGCCCTGTTTCTGATGGCCTGTGCTGGTGCGGGGACCGTGCAGGCCGAGATCGCGCAGCACTCGCTGATCGTGGCCACGCCCCCGGTCGTGGAGCCCAACGTGATGTTCACGCTGGATGACTCAGGCTCGATGCTGTTCAACTATCTGCCCGATACGGATCTCCCCTACCAGATCTATGCCATCCATCCCCAGGAGCCGGCAAAGATCGCCTATTTCGGGATTGCTGGCCTGCTGGATTCGCGTGACGGAAACATCCTGTCGGCGCGTCGGCGTTCTTCGGACGTGAACCTGCTGTATTACAACCCGAAGGTGCGCTACATGCCGTGGATGAATGCCGACGGCACCCGCGAGCCGGACGCAGATCCGGGGGCCGTGCACTATTTCTACAAGCATGCAGGTGACAAGACGCTGAACCTGAGAGGTCTGCAGCCTGTCGCGGGCAGCGCGCACCAGGTCTGTGCAGCCTCCGTTCAGCGGGGTTCGAAGTGCGTGCCCTTTGCCTGGGGACAGGCGCCTGCCCAGGTGAAGCCGGCCACCTACTATGTGCTGACGGGGGTGAACCGGAATGACCCGGCCAGCTATCGGCGCGTGTCGATTGCCGACCATCAGGAATTCGATATCGAGTCCACCGACCGGACCGAATGCCGGCAGAAATCTCCCGGTGTGCGTACCTGCACCCAGGAGCAGGAATACAAGAACTTCGCCAACTGGTTCCAGTATCACCGTTTCCGCTACCTGCTGGCCGTGGGGGCGGTGGGCGAGGCCTTTGCCCGTCAGCTGGGAGGCGATGTCCGCGTGGGCTATGGCCGGATCAACAAGGCGGAAGGGGCAGTTGACGGTATCGCAACCCGGGTTGTCGAGCGGGGCGTGCGCCGGTTCGACGGCCAGGACAAGACGGCGTTCTTCAGCTGGCTGCAGTCGGTGAACCCCTCCGGCAGCACCCCGTTGCTGGGGGCCACCATTGCCGTGGGTGAGTACTTCAAGCGTGACGGGGCGCAGGGGCCCTGGTCGGACACGGACAGCAAGGGCCAGACGCGTCAGCTGAGCTGCCGTCGCTCCTATCACATCCTGATGACCGACGGGCAGTACAACGACCAGGACAACACGCAGATCGACCGGATCCCCGGCATGAGCAATGCCGACAATGAGCTGGGTCCGGTGATTCCGGCATCGGGCAAGAATCGTGCCTTCCGCTACGATCCGAATGACCCGAACAACCGGCTCTATCGCAGCGCCACGGGGCGCACGCTGGCCGATGTGGCCATGTATTACTGGAACCGGGACCTGATGCCCAATCTGGCGAACAACGTTCCGGTGGATGCCGACAATCCGTCGTTCTGGCAGAACGTGACGATGTACACGCTGAGCTTTGGCGCGGACGGCAAGCTGCCGGCATCGACGCCTGAGTCGCAGGCCAGCACGCTGCAGGACATCGTTTCGGGCAGGCGGTCGTGGCCCGCCGTCGTGAGGAAGGATTCGGACGAGGCGGTGGACGACCTGTGGCATGCCGCCGTCAACGGTCGGGGCCGCTATCTGAACGTCAAGAACAGTACGGAGTTTCTGGCGTCGATGCGCCAGATCCTGGCCGAGATCGTCAACCGTTCGGGTTCGACCGCCGGGGTGTCGGTCAGCAACCGGGCACTGCAGACCAGCAACCAGAAGTTTGTGCCGTCGTTCATGACGCGTGACCGGACGGGCAACCTGCAGGCCTTTGCACTGGGTGTGGACGGCCGGGAAGGCAATCTGCAGTGGAGCGCCGCCGAGAAGATGCCGCACTGGAGCCGTCGTCATGCCATTGTCGGCAACGGCAGCACCACGGGAGTGCGTGCCAGCAACTTCTTCTGGAGTGCGGAGCGCAACGATGAGTTGCCACAGACGCTGAAGCAGGCGCTGCTTGATGCTGGTGGCGCACCCGGCCAGGGCGCGCAGCGCGAGGTCTGGGGGCGGCAGCTGGTGGCCTACCTGCTGGGTGACGGCAACTACGAGACCACGCTGTTCCGGCCTCGCCGGAACGTGCTGGGCCAGATCGTCAACTCGGCACCGGTCTTCATCGGGGCCGCCACCAACCAGGGCTATGCAAGCCTGCCGGAGCGCGTGGGCAGCGGGGGCCAGACGGTGGATTCCGGTGCCCGTTCCTACCGTGCCTATCTGAAGGAGCAGAAGGGGGCCGCATCGCGCCAGAAGCTGGTGATGGTGGGTTCCAACGAGGGCTTCGTGCATGCCTTCCGCGCCAGTGACGGGGTGGAGAGCTTTGCCTATGCGCCGAACGTGGTGATGAAGGAAATGGCCCGGCTGGCCAATCGGAACAATCAGGAGCAGCGCTTCCTGATGGATGGTCCGCTGGTGGAGGCCGACGCACACCTGGACGGCAAGTGGCAGAACGTGGTGGTGGGTACCACGGGCGCCGGCCCGAAGGCGGTGTTTGCGCTGAACATGACGCGCACGGCCGATGCCGATCTCGGGACAAAGACACTGATGTGGGAGCTGGACGAGAGCCATGCGGCCGAGCTGGGCCATGTGCTGGCCGCACCCGAGGTGGGGATGCTGCGTGATGGCACGTGGGTGGCCATCTTCGGCAACGGGTACGAGAGCAAGTCCCGTCGTGCCCAGCTCTTCGTGGTGGATCTGGCGACCGGGAAGGTGCTGAAGACGCTGGACACGGGGCGCGGCTCGATGGCCGAACCCAACGGTCTGGGCGGGATCAAGCTGCTGCGTGACGGCAACCAGGTGATCACCGCCGCCTATGCCGGCGACCTGCATGGCAACGTCTGGAAGTTCGACCTGGCGTCGGAGCGGGCCGCCGAATGGAAGGTGTCGCTGGGCGGTCGCCCGCTGTTCACCACGGCGGACCGGCGGCCGGTGACGGCAGCGCCCGCACTGGTGCCCCATCCGCGTGGCGGCACAATGGTGCTGATCGGTACCGGCAAACTCTTCGAGACGGGCGATGAGAAGTCCCGGGCACTGGAGTCCTACTATGGCCTGTGGGACAACGGTACGCTGGTGCAGAAGCAGGCGCAGGCCGGCGGGACCGTGCAGGCCGCGGGCTGGCAGTGGCGTGAAGGCGAGCCGATTGCCCTGACGACGCTGGTGCGCCGCAACCAGACGCTCACCCAGAACGGCAAGCTGGCCTACGAGACCGATCCCACCAAGGTGCTGAACTGGGCCACGCACCGGGGCTGGCACATCCCGCTGAACATGATGAGCAACCGCGGGCTGCGGACCATCGCGCCGCCGCAGATGGTCTCGGGCATGGCGCTGTTCGAGGCGATGACGCCGGTGGTGGAGGTGGACTACGTCAGCAATCCCTGCGCGGAGCTGGTGAACGTGCCGGGCTTCAGCACCTTCGTCGAGCCGATCACGGGCGGCATGGCCACCAAGCAGATCATCGACACGAACAATGACGGCAAGATCGACAGCCGTGACATGGTCGTGTCGAGCTGGGGCGTGGACAACTGGACGGGGCGTTCGGCGGTGCTGAACGAGGAACCGGCCAAGCCGTGCGCCGATGCCAACTGCACGCAGGCGCCGCGGCCGGGGCTGTGCCCGGAAGGCACGCTGACCAGCGTGGCACTGACGGCCGACAGCCGGCAGGTGCTGTGCGTGAGCATTCCCGGGCCGAACCGCTGGTGGTGGCGCGAGCTGGCCGTGCCTGACATGACCTACAACGCGGGGGCCACGCCGACAGCCGTGCCGACGGGCACGGTGCCGAGCGCGGCCAAGGGGGGCAGCCCACGTCCCTGATCAGGGCTGCCGGTTGGTGAAGGTGTCGCAGCGCTGTACCGAGCCGGTTTCGTTGCCGATGCGGAACCAGGCCTGGCGCTGCTGCGAGCTGCCGTGGGTGAAGCTTTCCTGGTTGACGGAGCTGCCGGCGCGACGCTGGAGGGCATCGTCGCCCACGGCTGCGGCGGCATTGATGGCTTCGGCAATGTCACCGGCATCGAACCAGCGGCGTGCCTGCTGCGAATGGTTGGCCCAGATGCCGGCATAGCAGTCGGCCTGCAGCTCCAGTCGGACCGACAGGGCGTTGTAGCTGCGCTGGTCCATGCGCTTGCGGGCTTCTTCCACCTGCTGCAGCGTGCCGGTGAGGTTCTGCACGTGGTGGCCCACCTCGTGGGCGATGACATAGGCCTGAGCCGTGTCGCCGGCCGCGCCCAGCTGGTCCTGCAGCACCCGGTAGAAGGCCAGGTCAATGTAGATCTTGCGGTCGCCCGGGCAGTAGAAGGGGCCGGCCCCGGTGACGCCCACGCCGCAGGCCGTCTGGGTGCGGCCGGAAAACAGCACGAGACCCGGTGGTGTGTAGCGGGCGCCATTGGCTGCGAAGATCTTCGTCCAGACATCCTCGGTGCTGGCCAGCACCACGGAGACGAAGCGCTTGCCGGCGTCGTTCTGCCCGCTCACCTGCTGGGACTGGGTGGTGGTGGGCGCCAGCGACTGCCCGGTGCCGATATCGCCGCCGGCCAGCAGCCCCAATAAAGTAAGGGGGTTGATTCCCAGCAGCCACCCGCCAATGAGGATGACGGCGACCGTGCCCAGGCTGAGGCGGCCTCCCCCCACGCTGAAGGGCAGGCCCCCGCCGCCGCCGCTCTGGCCGCGGCGATCCTCGATGTTGCTGCTTTCGCGTTCGTTCTCCCAGCGCATGGTCGATTCCGTGCAGTTTCGTCATGGCGATGATAATCGGGACGCGGTGTTGCAACTGGTTGCGTAAGTTGCCAAACCTCACGATTTGTTCTGTAATGCAGACCAACAGGGCGGCGCACGATGCCGTCCGTGGCTTCCAGGGGGTCCGCATGGCTATTGGGTTTCATTCGGCATGACGATTCGCTGCGACCGGATCTGCCTGCGGGATGGAGGCAGGGACATCCTGCGCGCGCTGTCGCTGGACATCCCCTTCGGGGGGCCGCTGTCCATCGTGGGGCCGGCCGGAGCAGGCAAGTCGGCGCTGTTTCGGGTGCTGGCCGGGCAGTTGCGCCCCTATGCCGGTCGCCTGCAGGTCCATGGCCGCGAAGTGGCGCTTGACGGCAGCCGCAACAGCCAGGTGGCGCTGGTGGATGTGCGCAGCACCAACTATCCGGGCTTCACAGTCTGGGAGAACATCGCGGTCCCGCTGCGCATGGCGCGCAGCAAGCTCCTGGAAGAACAGGTCATCACGCTGGCCCATGCCGTGGGGCTGGGCGACTGCCTGTCGCTGATGCCGGCCGATCTGTCGCTGGTGGGGCAGCGCCGGCTGGCGCTGGCGCGTGCCCTGGCCAGCCGGCCGGCACTGCTCCTGCTGGATGATCCGCTGGCGGGGCTGCCGGATGTCGAGGCCATCCACATGCTGGAGGACCTGCCCTCCATCTGCACCACGGCCTGGCAGCAGGGCATGGCCGTGGCGGTGGCCACCCGCAGCAGCCAGGTCGCGCTGGCCCTGGGCGGCGCCACGGCGGTGGTGGCGCAGGGGCGCTTGCAGCAGCAGGAGGTCCGGGCCATCGACGTCCTGCTGCATCCGGTATCGCTGAACGTGGCACGGGTCTTCGGCGATCCGCCGATCAACCTGCTGCGGGCCACGCTGGTGGACCATTCGGTGCAGATCGAGCAGGGACCCGCCATGGCTCTCATGGCACCGCTCAATGTCGAGGATCCGGCGCTCCTGGTGGGGATTCGGCCCGAGGATCTGCGGCTGGCCGGTACGGCTGGCGATCTGGCCTTCCCGGCGCGGGTCGAGCGGGTGGAATGCGGCCTCGCGGGCACGCGCATCGAATGCCGTGCCCGGGTGGGGGCGCTGACGGCCCTGGTGCCGTCGCTGCTGCGCCCGGCGCTGGGCGAGACAGTGGTGCTCCACGCCGATCCGGGCGCCCTCTACCTGTTCGACGGGGCCGGTGCCCTGGTGCAGCAGGTGGAGCGGGCTGCCGAACGGGCGCAACGCAGGCCCCAGGTGGTGCCGGTGCCGCCGGACATGCCGGTGACCGAAGCTGCACCGACGATTTTCGCGCTGCGATGAAGGCGGGGAGGGCATAGCGCCAAATGGCTTTTCTGCGGGTTTCTTCGCTGGATGTCAGTGCATCGCGCCGGCCTTCCTGGCTGGGCGGACGGCCGGGGCCGTCGCTGACCGACATCGACCTGATGCTGGAGGAAGGCAGCCTGTGCACGGTGTTCGGGCCGGCAGGGGCCGGCAAGTCGCTGCTGCTGCAGACACTGGCGGGCCTGCACAGGCCGCGTCGCGGCCAGGTGGTGCTGGATGGCGTGGACGTGACCCGCCTGCCGGTGGGACGCCGACGCACGGCGCTGGTGCCGGCCGTGCCGGTGGTCTACCCGGCGCTGACGGTCGAGGAGAACCTGGCCTGGCCGCTGCGCCGCCAGCGGCTCTCGCCCGAGCAGCTGCGTCGCCAGGTGACCGAGATGGCTTCGCTGCTGGGGGTGCTGGACGTGCTGCATGTGCGCGCTGGCCAGCTGGCTCCGGCCACGGCGCAGCGTGTGGCCATCGGTCGTGCCCTGATCCGCGAGGATCTGGGCCTTCTGCTGCTGGATGATGCGCTGCAGGTGCTGGATGCCGAGGGGCGCCGCCGGATGGTGGGTTGCCTGCGGCAGGTGCAGCGCAGCCGGCGCATGTGCATTCTCATCAGCACCCGGGGTCAGCCCGACGTGATGGGGCTGGGCGATGAGTGGCTGATGCTGGATCAGGGCCGGATCCTGCAGCAGGGCCGGCCGGCCGAGTTCGTGCAGTATCCGCGCACCATGGCGGTGGCCAGCCGGCTGGGCGGCAGCGGACTGAATGTGCTGCCCTGCCGTTCGGACGGGGGCGTGGCTCATTTTGCCGGCGTGCCGCTCTTGCCGCCATCGCCTCCCCAGCTGGACCTGTGGCTGGCCGAGCTGCAGGGGCAATCGCCCAAATCCAGCATCGAGATGGCGATCCGGGCCGAGCACGTGGTGCTGGGCCGACCGGGTCAGGAGGGCTGCATCGAGGCGCTGCTGACCCATGTCGAGGATGATGGCACCTGGATGCAGCTGCATGGGGTGCTGCCCGGAACCGAGATTCCGCTGTGTGCGCGGGTGTTGGTCGACACGCCGGCCGCCTACGACCTGGCGGTGCTGTCCGGTAGCGCGGTGGCTGGCCGCCGCGAGAAACTGCAGATCATCAACCGGCACAGCCTTTTCTTCGTGGACGGGAGGCTGGTGCAGTGAGGACGAGGGCATGAGCGCATTGCATCGAGAGCGCTGGTTTCCGGCCTGGCTGGTGTTGCCCGGCTCGCTGACGCTGATGCTGCTGTGGCTGTTGCCGCTGGCGGTGCTGGTTCAGCTCACGCTGGGCGTGTCGTCGGGGACGCTGGGAAGGTTCTGGCACATGCTGTCGATCCTGGCATATGACCCGGTGGTGCAGCAGGGGCTGCTGGCGCAGACGCTGCGCATGACGCTGATGGTGGCGCTGGAAGCCGCGCTGGGGCTGTGGCTGGCGCGGATGCTGCCCCTGCGGGGGCGGGCTTCCGGCTGGTGGTGCACCCTGCTGGGGGTGATGCTGTTCACCCCGCTCATCATTTCCGTGATGGGCTGGAAGGTGCTGTTCCTGCCTGAGCTGGCGTTGCCGGCCTGGTGCGTGCCGGGGCTGACCGAGTGCGTGCCCGGGGCGCTGCCGCCCCTGGCGCGCTCCTCCATCATGCTGCTGCGTGACCTGTGGCAGTGGGTGCCGCTTTTTGCGTTGCTGTGCCTGGCGCGGCTGCGCCACATCCAGCGAGTCCAGTATCAGTCGGTGCTGTTCGATGGCGGTTCGGGCTGGGCGGCCTTCCGCCTGCTGGAGTGGCCCTGGCTGCGAGGGGCGCTGGCGCTGGGCGTCTTCTACCGGCTGATGGTGGGCGCGTTCATCGATGTCGATTTCTTCCGGTATCTGGCAGGGGCAGGGGGCGGGGCGCTGGCCCGGCTGGCCGAATCGCAGGACTGGTTCGGCGGTTTGTCCAGCAGCGTGCCGGGGGCGGCCCCGATGTCCTGGCTGCTGCCGGGGCTCATGTCCTTCACCGACCGGCTCTCCGACATCTCGATCCATGACCTGACCACGTGCCTGACGTTGCTGCAGGCCATGCTGGTACTGCCGATGATGCTCACCATCCTGTGGCTGATCGGGCGCGGGCGCAGCCGCCTGTCCATCGGCGGGACCGTGCAGGCCGGCGAGGATCTGGAACTGGGACGTCGCCGCGGATTCCTGCGGGGCGTGTGTCGATGGCTGGTGCTCGCGGCCTTCGCCGTGTTCGCCGTCCTGCCGCTGCTGTGGCTGGCACGCCTGGCCTTGCAGGGCGCCACGCCCGAGGAGGGTATCGGCTTCACCCATTTCATGGCGGTCATTGACGACCCGGTCTGGCGCACCAGCCTGTTGCGCACCGGGCTGCGGGCGCTGCTGACGGCCGCCGCTGCGGTGGTGCTGGCGGTCCCCATGGCCTACGCCTGGTCTCGCCGCCTGCTGGCCGGTGAGCGGCTGATGGCGGTGACCATGCTGGTCAGCCTGATGATGCCGGCCGTGGTGCTGGCCTTTCCGCTCATTCACCTGAATGAGTTGCTGGGCTGGTTGGGCATGCCCTATGCGGTCGGGCTGGCTCACCTGAGCTTTGCGGTCCCGCTGGCGGTGTGGATTCTGGCTGCGGGCATGGCGCAGGTGCCGGTAGCGCTGGACGAGATGGCCATGCAGGACGGCTTCGGCTTCACGCATTTCATCGTGCGGGTGCTGTTGCCGGCCATCCACCAGCAGGTGCGCGGGGCCTTCCTGGCCTGCTTCCTGGTGGGGTGGATGGAGTTCCTGTTTGCGCGGGTGCTGGGCTCGGTGGTCTGGCCGCCGTCGGTGGTGATGCTGTCCGAATCGGTGGCGGCCCTGCCGGCCGTCCAGGCGGGCATGCCCCGGCTGGAATGGCAGGTGCTGGCTGCGGCGGCCTGGCTGGTGTTGCTGCCGGTGGTGCTGGCGGTGTACGCCCTGCGTGATCAGCTGCCCGACATGCTGTCGCTGTTCCGGTTGCCCAGCATGCGGGCCAGGGGGCGGCGCAGCCGGGGGGCGCTCGAGAACGCCTGATTGCCTGAGCGCGGGGCTGGCAGAACCAGCAGAGATGCCCCGTTGGGAAGGGCGGAAGCAGGAAGGCTGCTGAAGGGAAAGCGGGGGCAGGAACGGCCACCGTCGCCGTTCCTGATGCCCCATGATGAAGCGGCACCCGGAGCGTGCTGCCCGGGTGCCCGAGGTGGCCTCAGCGCCCCTTGTTGCGGGCCGAGGCGAACGCCATGGCCAGTGCGCTCTGCGGCTGCTCGGCCTGCCGGCTGCTGCCGGGGCGGGCGCCATCACGACGCGGGCCGCGTGCATTGCCTCCGGCCGGGCGCGTACCGCCGGCCGGGCGGCCACCGGCACCCCGTTCGGCGCCGGGCTCATCCGACATGCGCATGGTGAGCGCCACACGCTGCCGGCGCACGTCCACTTCCAGAACCTTCACCTTCACCACATCGCCGGTCTTCACGACCTCATGCGGATCCTTCACGAAGCGATCTGACAGCGCCGAGATGTGCACGAGGCCGTCCTGGTGCACACCGATGTCGACGAATGCGCCGAAGTTGGCCACGTTCGTCACCACGCCTTCCAGCGTCATGCCGGGGCGCAGGTCTTCCAGCTTGTCCACGCCTTCCTTGAAGGCCGCCGTGCGGAACTCGGGGCGGGGGTCGCGGCCCGGCTTTTCCAGCTCCTTCAGGATGTCCTGGATGGTGGGCAGGCCGAACTTCTCGTCGGTGTAGCGGGCCGGGTCCAGCCGGGAGATGACGCTGCGCTGGCCCACCACATCGCTGATACCGAGTTTCAGGTCATCCAGCATCTTCTGCACCACGGGATAGGCCTCGGGGTGGACGGCAGAAGCATCCAGCGGGTTGTCGCCGCCCTGGATGCGCAGGAAGCCCGCCGATTGCTGGAAGGCCTTGGCGCCCAGGCGCGTCACGTCCAGCAGTGCCTTGCGGTTGGGGAAGGGGCCGTTCTGGTCACGGTGACGGACGATGTTCTCGGCCAGCGACGGCCCCAGGCCCGCGATGCGGGTGAGCAGCGGCACGCTGGCCGTGTTCAGGTCCACGCCCACGCCGTTGACGCAATCCTCCACCACGCCGTCCAGCGCCTTGGCCAGGCGGGTCTGGCTCACGTCGTGCTGGTACTGGCCCACACCGATGGCCTTGGGCTCGATCTTCACCAGCTCGGCCAGCGGATCCTGCAGGCGACGGGCGATGGAGACCGCACCCCGCAGGCTCACGTCCAGGGCCGGGAATTCCTGCGCTGCCAGCTCCGAGGCCGAATACACCGAGGCGCCGGCTTCGGAGACCACAGCCTTGGTCAGGTGCAGCTGTGGCTGGGCGCGCATCAGGTCGGCCACCAGCTTGTCGGTCTCGCGCGAGGCGGTGCCGTTGCCGATGGCCACCAGCTCTACCTTGTGGGTTGCGCACAGTCGGGCCAGCGTGGCCAGCGAACCGGTCCAGTCGTTGCGCGGCTGGTGCGGGTAGATGGTGGCCGTCTCCAGCAGCTTGCCGGTGTCGTCCACGACCGCCACCTTCACGCCAGTGCGCACGCCGGGGTCCAGACCCATCGTGACCCGCCGTCCGGCCGGTGCCGCCAGCAGCAGATCCTTCACGTTCAGACCGAAGACGCGGATGGCTTCTTCCTCGGCTTTCTCGCGCAGGATGTTGATCAGTTCGCTTTCGATCTGCCAGCCCAGCTTGATCTGCCAGGTCCAGCGTACCGTCTGCAGCAGCCACGGATCGGCCGGGCGCTTCTGGTCGGCAATGCCTACCCGGGCGGCAATGGTGCGCTCGCACCAGCCCGGGCCTTCCACACCATCCACCTCGTCGGGCAGTTTCAGCGTCAGCGTCAGCACTTCTTCGCGGCGTCCGCGCAGCAGTGCCAGTGCCCGGTGGGACGGAATCTCGGAAAGCGGTTCCTGGTAATCGAAATAATCGGCAAACTTGGCGCCGCTTTCCGATTTGTCGGCGGCCACCTTGGAAATGAGCACCGCCTTTTCCTGCAGGTACTCGCGCAGGCGGCCCACCAGGTCGGCATCTTCGGCAAAGCGCTCCATCAGGATCTGCCGCGCACCGTCCAGGGCTGCCTTGGCATCGGCCACGCCCGGATTGTCGCCATCGGGCGTGGTGAAGGCGGGTTTCAGATAGGCGGCTGCCTCGGTCTCGGGCACCAGCATGGGGTTGGCCAGCAGGGCGTCAGCCAGCGGTTCCAGTCCGGCTTCGCGGGCAATCTGCGCCTTGGTACGACGCTTGGGCTTGTAGGGGGCGTACAGATCCTCCAGTCGCTGCTTGCTGTCGGCCTCGTCGATGCGTGCGGCCAGCTCGGGCGTGAGCTTGCCCTGTTCGGTGATCGAGTCCAGGATGGCCTGGCGGCGGGCGTCCAGCTCGCGCAGATAGATCAGGCGTTCGGACAGGTGGCGCAGCTGCGTGTCGTCCAGGTTGCCGGTGACTTCCTTGCGGTAGCGGGCAATGAACGGCACGGTGGCCCCTTCGTCCAGCAGGGCGATGGTGGCCTGCACCTGCTGCGGCCTGATCGACAGTTCGGAGGCGAGACGTTGTTCCAGCGGTTGAGGCATGGGCTTGGGCAGATGGAACGGGAGGGTTGAGGCAGTGAGCGGCGACGGGCAGGGAAGGTTGCATCGGACAGGCCCATGCAAACGCGGAGCCGGCACCGCATGTCATCGACGGCCGGGAGGCCTTTCATTCGGGCCGGGCGTCCATGACGGTCAGGAAAAAGCCCCGTTGCAGCCTTTTCCTGAAGGGACGGCAGCATATCAGGGATGGGGTTGGTTGGCAGAATAACAACACGGCCGGACCTATGCCATAATCAGCCGCGTGGGCCGTTAGCTCAGTTGGTCAGAGCAGAGGACTTGGCGGGCATTTCCCTTCGTCCGGCGGCCGGGGTGCACATGGCATGCCGTGTGTCTTCCGGTTCCGTTCATGGGAAACGCCACATGGGTTGCCCGGAGTAGTGCATGCTGCTCCGAGGTAGAACTTCTCAAATTCGGCAGACGCTCTGGCGCCGTCCTCGGTGCCGTGCCAATGCCGAGCGAAGCTCCGGATTGTCGGAGAACGTGTAGAGACTCGACGGGAAGGCCGAAAGGCAAGACAGAGTCCAGACCACGAACCGGAAACGGGCGGCGAAAGCCGAAGTGGTACGCATAATCCTTTGGTCGTTGGTTCGAGCCCAACACGGCCTACCACACTTTACTGTCGCGCCGCCTCGGTTCTCGGGGCGCATGCATCCGTGGCATTACCGCGCCATGGCGTACCCGCCCATCGGCGGGCTTTTCATTTGCTGCCCGCGGCGGTGCCGGATTTTTGTGCATCCGCCTGTCCTCTCGCGCCTTTTGCCGTCCCATCCTGCCCGGTTTCCACCTCCCCGTGCGTGGTCCGTCTCCGTGCAGGACGATTCCCCTGGAAACCCTGAAATGTTTCAGGGGCCCGTTCGGGAGATCCATGGCGTGGTCAGGGTCTTTGTCGGGAAATCACGGCAGTTCCCCGTGCGTCTCTGGCATACTTCGTTTCGATATTTTGTCCACGCATTGCCGGATGCTGCGCTGATATCTCCCGAAACCATTTCCGGAAAGACACGATGATCATTCCCGATCGAGGGATTTCATCCATTTTTTCTGTTCCTGGTTCGCAAGCGGGCAAAAATCGCGTATTCTTCTTCGCTGGAACGCCACATTGGGCGTCCATACTTTTTCAGGAATATTCACCACAATGGCCTCACTGATCGACCTCAACCGGAAAATCGCCAAGCTCCAGAAGCAGGCAGATGCCATCAAGAATCGTGAAAGAAAGGGCATCATCGCCCAGATCCGACAGGCCATCGTCGATTATGAACTGACGCCGGACGACCTGTTCTCGGCCAATGGTGCGGTCATCCGCCGCGGCCGCCGGCCGGCCGGTGGACGGTTGGGCGCCGCCTCGGAAGAGGGCAGCGCCCGTCCCCGTCGCGGCCGTCCGGTGGGCTCCGTGTCCCGCAAGCCGGTGCCCATCCGCTACCGCGACGACGAGGGCAATACCTGGACCGGCCGGGGCAAGCAGCCCAACTGGCTGCGCGCTCATGTCGAGGCTGGCCACGACATCGAGGAATTCCGCGTCAACGAAGAGTCCTGATGGACTCTGCCCGGCCGGAATGATCCGGGCCGGGCATGCGGGCAGGAACGACATATCGACGAGGATCATCTGCCCATGATGACATTCGACATGAAGCGGGCATCACTGCAACGGTCGCGCCGCATGCTGGCAGCGACCATTCTGGGGGTGACGGCCCTGGTGGCCGGGTGCGCCAGCACCACGCCGGCCCAGATCACCACCTTCAATCGTCAGGACGCCGGCGCCGACGCCTGGACCGGACGGCACTTCATCGTGCAGCCGCTGCCGGGGCAGGCCGAGAGCCTGGAATATGCCGATTATTCCCTGCGGGTCCGTGAGGCCCTGCGCAGGCATGGGCTGGTCCCCGTGCCCGACCTGCACGCCGCTGAACTGGTCGTGCATTTCGAATACCGGACCGACGGTGGCAGCGTCACCGGAAGCACCTCGTCCAGCAGCGTTTCGCTGGGCCTGGGGGGCGGTTATCGAACAGGATGGGGCCTGGGGCTGGGTATTCCCATTGGCGGCACGTCCGAGAACATTCAGTACCGTCACCGCCTTCAGGTCCAGATCGACCGGGTGAGGTCAGCTTCAAGCGGACCGGCCCCGGGTGAGCCGATTCCCGGCGAGCGTGTCTATGAGTCCACGCTGGTCACGCGCAGCGAGTCCGCGGCGGTTGCGCCGCAGATGCCTGCCATGATCGATGCGCTGTTTGCCGATTTTCCCGGCGTCAACGGCAAGACCGTGACCGTCAACCTGCCGACCGAATGAGCAAAAAAAAGCGGGTCACCCAGGGTAGGTTGACCCGCTAATCCAAGCTCAGGAGAGAAAGAAATCCATGGGCACATTCTGCGCTGCGGCCCACTCGGGCGCAGCGCAGCAAGGATGTGCGGCTGATGGTTGCCGATGGGTGGTGAACGGTGCGGCCAGGCCGCATCGGCTGACGCCATGCCCTGGCCCGTGTCCGGGCAGTCTTGCCTGTCTGATGTTTCTCCGTGCTCCCGCTGAGCCACGCATCCGGTTGGTGTAGTCATGGCCATCCGACGGCGTCCGGCATGACGACGGCCCGGAAGAGGACATTCAGGATCGGGAAGGGAACATCTGCCCCCGAACACGGCATCGGAAAGGTGTGTTCGGTCCTGTCCGAGGTGGCGTGAGGCATGAATGCGACGCCGGGCCATTCGGTGCTGTCGTGTCTGTGTCCCGGCCTTGCCGCCAGTCTGGCGGGGTGGACCGGCAGCGGCATGCGTGCTTGGGACGGGGGCGAAGGGCCCGTAGGCTTGCCCCCGTTCCCAACTGCCGCCAGGTCCGCGCCTGCCCGATCCGATCATGCCAGAGGTCACGCACACGCCCGTCCTGCCCGACGAACCCGCCGCCATCGTCGGCTCCCAGTTCACGTTCGAGCAGATCTGCGCCTTTGGTCTGGCCATGGGGTGGGGGGACAGACCCCTATCGTTCGTCGTGAAGAACTGGATGGATTCGCGTCCGGCCTTCGCCATCGAGGACATCATCGGCCTGCCGCGCTGACCTTCTGTAGGCCCCCTTGAGGGGCCTGTTGGCTTCCCGACGGACTCCGGGAACTATCTCGGCAACGGAGGGCCGTAACACGCTATAGTTACGGTTACTTCCAATAACCCGAGGAGATTCCCATGACCGGATCCGTGCGCATGGAGCGCGACACCTTTGGCGAGATCGCCGTCCCTGCCGATCGCCTGTGGGGCGCGCAGACTCAGCGTTCGCTGCAGAACTTCAGGATTTCCACCGAGAAGCAGTCGCCTGAGCTGATCCGGGCGCTGGCCACCGTCAAGCGTGCGGCCGCCACGGTCAACGCCGGACTGGGGCAACTGGCAGCCGACAAGGCCAAGGCAATCGAGACGGCCGCCGACGAGGTGCTGGCCGGCAAGCATGATGGTGAATTCCCGCTGGCCGTCTGGCAGACCGGTTCGGGGACCCAGACCAACATGAACCTCAACGAGGTTCTGGCCAACCGCGGCAGCGAGCTGATGGGCGGCGAGCGCGGCGAATCGCGCAAGATCCACCCCAATGACGACGTTAACCGGGGCCAGTCCTCCAACGACGTGTTCCCCACGGCCATGAACGTGGCTGCAGCCGTGGCCATCCACAAGAACCTCATCCCGTCGCTGAAGCAGCTGCGCGACACCCTCAAGGCCAAGTCCGAGGCCTTCAAGGACATCGTCAAGATCGGCCGTACCCACCTGCAGGACGCCACGCCGCTCACGCTGGGGCAGGAGTTCTCTGGCTACGTGGCCCAGCTGGACCATGGCCTGAAGCACCTGGAAGACGTGCTGCCGCACCTGCAGGAGCTGGCCCAGGGCGGTACGGCCGTGGGCACGGGCCTCAATGCCCACCCCGAGTTCGCCGTGAAGGTGGCAGCCGAGATTGCCCGCCTGACGGGCGTGCCTTTCAAGACCGCGCCCAGCAAGTTCGAGGCGCTGGCTGCTGCCGATGCACAGGTGGCGACCCACGGCGTGCTCAAGACCATCGCCGCCTCGCTCTTCAAGCTGGCCAACGACGTGCGCTGGCTGGCCAGCGGCCCGCGCTCGGGCCTGGGCGAGATCTCCATCCCCGAGAACGAGCCGGGCAGCTCGATCATGCCGGGCAAGGTCAACCCCACGCAGTGTGAAGCGTTGACCATGGCTTGTGCGCAGGTCTTCGGCAACGACGTGGCCGTCAACATTGGCGGCGCCAGCGGCAACTTCGAGCTGAACGTCTACCGGCCGATGATCGTGCACAACCTGCTGCAATCGGTCAGGCTGCTGGCTGACGGTGCCCGTAGTTTCAACGACAACTGCGCCGTCGGCATTGAGCCCAACCGTGCGCGCATCAACCAGCTGATGGAGCAGTCGCTGATGCTGGTGACGGCGTTGAACCCGCACATCGGCTATGACAAGGCCGCGCAGATTGCCAAGAAGGCGCACAAGGAAGGCACCACGCTGAAGGCGTCTGCCCTGGCGCTGGGCTTTGTGACCGAGGCACAGTTCGACGAATGGGTCCGGCCCGAGAAGATGGTGGGCTGATTCTTTGCCATTCCCTGGAGGAAATCCATGAAGAGCAACCTGCAACGCAAGGTCATGCGCCTGGGCGCCGTCCTGCTGGTGCTGGGCGCCCTGGGGGCCTGCTGCGGCCCGTGGGGGCCCGGACCTGGCCCTGGTGGCGGTGGACACGGTGGACCGGGCGGTCCGGGCCACCTACAGCAGCCCTGATCGGCTGAAACGCCTGTTGGTCCCTCCATCCCGTCGGTCCTGATGCCGATGGGCGGCCGGAACGTTCCCTTCCAGGGGCGTTCCGGTTTTTTCTTGTTGAGGGGCGGTGTACCGGGGGCAGCTAGGCGTCGAAACAAAACGAAAAGAAACGCCACTGCAACGAGATGATCGGTTCGGCGGGGTGCCCGAACATGTCTCCCATGTTCAGCGTGCCCGGGCACTTCCGCCCGCACGTGTTGAATGCCGGTTCTTCCGGGCATGACGGGATCCGGACAGGCGTGGCCGCCGATGAGAAGGCGCCATGGCCAGGCGGATCCCGCAGAGGTGACTTCATGGGAATCAAACGAGTTCTGGTTGGCCTGACGGCCGTGGTGCTGGTGACTTCCGCCGTGGTGGCATGCGGTTTCCGGGGGACGGGCCCCTGGGGGGGATATGGCCCTTGTGGACCGCACTGGCGGGGAGAGGACCCCGCCCAGCGGCGCGCCTACGTGGTGGAACGGGTCAGTCAGGAGCTGTCCTTGAATGTGGGGCAGCGGGCCAAGCTGGAAGTGCTGGCTGACCAGCTGGATGAGCAGCGCCAGGCGCTCTGGAGTGAGGGGCACATGGCGGCAGACCTGCAGCAGGTGATTGCTGGCGAACGCTTCGACCGGGTCAAGGCCCAGAGCGTGGTCGACCAGAAGCTGCAGGCCGTGCAGCAGCACAGCCCGAAAGTGGTGGAGGCCATGGCGAGCTTCTATGACAGTCTGGATGCCGGGCAGCAGCGGGTCGTGCGCGAGAAGCTGAAAGAGCGTTTCGGCGACCGGAAATGAAAACCCGGTGACGGGGCGCGCGGCATCGATCAACCCGTGTCAACGCATGACGGTGCCGCGCTGTCTTCCCGAGGTTTTTCGTCCCCAAGGGAGATTTCCATCATGCGTCGTTTCGTCTACTCTTCCCTGAAGGTGTTGCACCTGATGGGTCTTGTCCTGTTTCTGGGATCCATCTTCGGGCATATTGTGGCCGGGATCCTTGGCGGTGGTCCCGTGAGTGGCGGCCGGTTTCTGGCAGCCCGCGAGCATATCGCGGCTGCCACGCAATTTCTCACGCTGCCGGGGCTTGGGCTGCTCCTGCTTAGTGGCGTCGGCCTGTGGCTGATGAGCTGGTCGGTGAAGAACAGCCGCTGGCTTGGCGTGCACATGGGGCTTGCCGCGCTGGTCACCCTGATTGCCTTTGTCGTGGTACTGCCCGCTGGTGCCGAGATGATGGCGCTTGCCTCGACGGACATGGTGGCCAACATGGAGAAAATCGTGGCGGCAAATCGCTTTGAGGACATTGGCGGGGCAGTTAACGTCCTGCTGATCCTGATCATCACCGGTCTGGGGGTCGCCAAACCCCGGTGGGCGCGCAAGCGAAGCTGAGTCTGTGTAGGAGCTGCCTCCGTGCCTTTTTTGATCTTGCCGGGGGGGCTGACAATGTGGGGCCGTCCAGACGTTATCTGGCATCCAGGAATGAATCCATGAATCGCGTGCTGCTGATCGACGATGACGAACAGCTGGGGCCTCCGCTGGCCATGTACTTCAAGCGTTTCGATCTGGTACTTGAGCAGGCGTTCACGCCCTCAAAGGGGCTGGCGCGGCTTCAGGAGGGGAATTTCGATGCGGCGATTCTCGACATCATGCTGCCGGAGATGGACGGTTTCGAGGTCTGTCGCCGGATCCGGAAGGGTAGCCAGGTGCCGATCATCATGTTGACGGCGCGTGGAGAGCTGACCGATCGCGTGGTGGGCCTGGAAATGGGCGCTGACGACTACCTGCCCAAGCCCTTCGAGCCCCGCGAGCTGGTGGCGCGGGTGCAGACGGTGCTGCGACGCTTCCGTGCAGCCTCTTCGGGGGGCGGCGCGGATTCTGCTGGCGTGCACCCTGAGGATGCCTCGGTGCTGCGTTTCGAGGGGCTGGTGATCGATCCCGTCCGGCGCAGTGTGCTGCGTCACGACGAGGACGTGGCGCTGACCGGCACCGAATATGAACTGCTGCTGATGCTGGCCCGCGAGCCGGGGCGCGTCTTCAGCCGTGACGACATCCTGGGCCGGCTGCGAGGCCACGAGGTGGATCTTTACAGCCGCGCCGTGGACATCGTCGTCAGCCGCCTGCGCCGCAAGCTGGAGCCATTGGTGGTCATCAAGACGTTGCGCAATGTCGGCTATGCGCTGGCGCTGCGGCCGCAGGAGGCATGATGCCGGCCGCCAAGCGTTGGCTTGCCCGGGTACGCGCCTTCATGGGGCGCTTCCTTGCTGGCGTGCGCGGTCTTCCGGTGCGCCTGGCGTTCTCGATCAAGCTGCGCATGGTGCTGGTGTTTCTGGTGTTGGCCGCGGCGCTGATGGTCGTGTTCATCGGCGCCATGCGGCAGGTGGTGGCCACGCGCTGGCAGCTGACCGCCCAGCCGCTGCTGGTCGATTATGTCGACCGTCTGGCCGAGGAGATCACGGTTGATGGCCATCCCAGTGTTGAACGCGCCCGTGCACTGGCACAGCGCCTGCCGGTGACGGTGCGCATCGAGGGACCGGTCATCCGATGGGCGTCCCATCCGCAGGATCCCCAACATGACTGGTGGCGTGAGGGTGATGGAACTTGGGAGGACTCTCCACCGTCGGATGCGCTCATGCCCGGAGCGGACCGTCATGATGAGCGCGGGATGGGGCATCGTGGTGCTCATGTGGGGGAAGGGCGTGGGTGGGGCGACGAGCCCCCCGGCTGGCAGCAGATCAGGCAGATCACCGAGCGCTCGACGCCCGATGGGCACCGGCTCGTGTTCGGCATCGACCGCCATGCCATGTTGGCACGGCATGATGGCTCGGACCCGCTGGCCCGGGGACTGGCCGCGCTGCTGCTGCTGACGTTGCTGGCCTGGTGGTACGTGCGCCGCACGCTCAGGCCGCTGGATGCCATCAGCGCTGGCGCTCGCCGCTTCGGCCAGGGCAACTTCGATGACCCCATTCCGGCTGTCTGGACCCGGCGGCACGGCGAACTGGGCGAGCTGGCCACGACGCTCAACACCATGGGCGAGGACATCCGGCAGATGCTGGATGCCAAGCGCAGCCTGCTGCTGGCCATCAGCCACGAGATGCGCAGCCCGCTGACCCGCGCGCGCCTGCACACCGAGCTGCTGCCCGAGGACGATCCCGAGGTGCGACCGCAGCGGGAGGCCCTGCTGCGTGACTTGCGGGAGATGTCTGCCCTGGTGGAGGATCTGCTGGAAAGCGAGCGCCTGTCCGACCGTCATGTGGCGTTGCAGCGGGAAAGTCTGGACCCGGGCGTCGTGGCCCGCAGCGTCATCGCCGAGCTGCAGACGCGCCACCCTGGCGTAGAGGTTGTTCTTCAGGTGCCAACGGAGCTGCCGGCGCAGTATCTGGACGCCACCCGTCTGCGCCTGCTGCTGCGCAACCTGCTGGAAAATGCCGTGCGACATGGGGGTAACGGACGTGATCCCGACAGGAAGGGTGCGTTTGGAAGCACCATGCCGGATGAAGGCGGGAACACGACAGCCCATACGGCAGCCCGCCCCGGCCATACGGAGGCACCCGACACGGATGCCATTGCCGTGGTGCATATCGACAGGATTCCCACGGGCGGCTGTGTCATCGAGGTTCGGGACTGGGGGCCGGGTGTGCCCGAGGAGCAGCTCTCGAAGCTGGCCGAACCCTTCCATCGTCCCGATGCGGCGCGTTCCCGCCATGCCGGTGGTGTGGGGCTGGGACTCTATCTGTGCCGCCTGGTGGCTCAGGCCCACGGTGGCCGGCTTGCCCTGGAGAATGCGCATCCCGGGTTGCGGGTACGCGCCTGGCTGCCTTCCGATATGAAGGCGCCGCAATGAAGGGCGGTGTACCGGGGGCTGCCGGGCAGGTTCCCGGCATGTACTGGAAAGTCGTCCGACACAGTGAATGGGTGCGACGCCCGCGCAACGGCCCGAAGGGCTTTAGGGCGGCTTGCCATGCGGGTTTTCGGCGGCATTCGGCTACAATCGGGCCATGACTTTGTCAACTGCCCCCGCGCCTGAAGGCGCCCAGGAGCCGGCCACCGTCACCTTCAGTGATTTCGGCCTGCATCCCGACGTGCTCAAGGCCGTCACTGCCGCCGGCTACACCAAGCCTACCCCCATCCAGGCCAAGGCCATTCCGGTGGTCATGGCGGGCCATGACGTGATGGCCGCTGCCCAGACCGGTACCGGAAAGACGGCCGGCTTTGCGCTACCCATCATCAATGTGCTCATGCCGTCGGCCAGCCATAGCGCCTCGCCGGCGCGGCACCCGGTCCGCGCGCTCATCATCGCGCCCACGCGGGAGCTGGCCGACCAGATCCACGACAACGTCAAGACCTACATCCAGTTCACGCCGCTGCGTTCGGCTGCCGTCTTCGGTGGCGTCGACATGCAGCCGCAGACCAATGCGCTGCGCGCCGGCGTCGAGATCCTCATCGCCACCCCCGGACGGCTGCTGGATCACGTCCAGCAGAAGTCGGTGAACCTGTCGCAGGTGCAGCTGCTGGTGCTGGACGAGGCGGACCGGATGCTGGACATGGGCTTCCTGCCCGACATCCAGCGCATCATCAATCTGCTCAATCCGCGCCGGCAGAACCTCATGTTCTCGGCCACCTTCTCGGACGAGATCCGCAAGCTGGCCAAGCGCTTCCTGAACGAGCCGAAGCTCATCGAGGTGGCCCGGCCCAACACGCTGGCCGAGAACGTCGAGCAGACGGTCTACCACGTGCCCTCCGAAGACCTCAAGCGTGACGCGGTGGGGGCGCTCATTCGTGAGCGCGGCATCGAACAGGTCATCGTCTTCTCCAACACCAAGATCGGTGCCGGCCGTCTGGCCCGCCATCTGCAGAAGGAAGGCTTCCTGGCCGAGGCCATCCACGGCGACAAGTCCCAGCAGGAGCGCCTGAAGACGCTGGACGGCTTCAAGGCCGGCGAGATCAAGGTGCTGGTGGCCACCGACGTGGCGGCCCGTGGCCTGGACATTGCCGAGCTGCCGGCCGTCATCAACTACGATCTGCCGCATTCGCCCGAGGACTACGTGCACCGCATCGGCCGTACCGGCCGTGCCGGCGCCTCCGGCATGGCACTGTCGCTGATGGTCGACCATGACCAGAAGGCGCTGGCCGAGATCGAGAAGCTCACCAAGCGCAAGCTGGACGTGCAGGAACTGCAGCTGCCGGCTTCTGCACGCGGCCGGGGTGAGCGTCGCAGTCGGGATGACCGTCGCGGCCACCGTGAAGGTGGCG
This sequence comes from Lautropia mirabilis, assembly GCF_900637555.1. NCBI lineage: Bacteria > Pseudomonadati > Pseudomonadota > Betaproteobacteria > Burkholderiales > Burkholderiaceae > Lautropia > Lautropia mirabilis. Next base: position 1,405,564 of record NZ_LR134378.1, read on the forward strand.
AGGAGACGGCACGCAGCGAGGATTCGCGTGGCATTGGCGCGCCGTCGCGTTCCGGTCGTGATCGTGGCAGCCGCCGCGAGGGCAACCTGCGCGGCCATGCGCCAAGTGCCGAACGCGCTGCCCGCTATCCTGCGCCGCAGCCCGTGGTCGACGATCCGCTCTTTCATGCGCCCTATGTGCCCAGCGAGCCGGCCGCAGCGGCAGCGGATGCCCCCGAGCGGGGGCAGGCGTCGGCTGCAGGCGGCGTCAGCACCGATACACCGGCCGTCATCCAGGGGGGCGCACCCGCAGCTGCCTCCGGTCGTCGGGGCTCTGCGCCTTCCAGCGCCATCCGCCGTCCCGCGAACAAGCTGGCCGTGCTGCTGGGGGGCAAGCCGGGGGGCTGATATCGGCTTGCGGCGGTTGACGACGTTCTTCCGTTTCTGCTGGCTATTCCCGTCTTGTGCCGCAACGCCAGGCATTATTGGGTAGGCCCAGGCGGGGTTTGCTTTCGTCATTTGATCTCTTTATAGTTGTCATCACACGACAATTTCCAAAGAAGAGGGGATCATGACGATCATCGGGCTCGCCATCGTCATCGCGTTCATTGTCTTCAGCACGGCGAAGCTGAAGTGGCACCCGTTCCTGGTGCTGGTCCTGGCCGCGTTCCTCACGGCCTTCTTCTATGGCATGCCGCTGCCCAAGGTTGCCGACACGGTCGGTACCGGCTTCGGCAGCATCCTGGGCAGCATTGGCCTAGTCATCGTGTTCGGCACCATCATCGGATTGGTGATGGAGCGCACCGGCGCAGCGGTGGTCATGGCGGAGTCGGTCATCAAGGTGCTGGGAGAGCGCTTTCCCACGCTCACCATGTCCGTCATCGGGGCCATCGTCTCCATCCCGGTGTTCTGTGATTCCGGCTACGTCATTCTCAACTCGCTGAAGGAAACGTTGGCGAAACGCCTGAAGGTCTCCTCCATCGCCATGAGCGTGGCGCTGGCCACCGGGCTGTACGCCACGCACAACTTCGTGCCCCCCACGCCGGGACCCATCGCGGCCGCGGGCAACCTGGGCCTGGCCGACAACCTGGGGCTGGTGATCGTCATGGGTCTGGTGGTGTCGGTACCCGCCTGCCTGGCCGGCTGGCTGTGGGCCAATCGCTTCGTGCATGAGCTACCGCAGGGCGAGGGCGCTGCTGGGCAGGCCAGCACGGCGGGCTCGGTGAACGCCGCAGACAGGGAGGCTTCATCACCGGCCGGTGCCGTGGCCGCCACGCGCTATGCCGATGCGGACGACACCGACGGAGCTGCCGATCGGACCCGCTACGGCCAGATGCCGTCCCCCCTGATGGCTTTCATGCCGATCGTGCTGCCCATCGCGCTGATCTGCATCGGCTCGGTGGCAGCTTTTCCGTCGCGGCCGCTGGGCTCGGGCCTGCTGTTCACGGTTGCCGCCTTCCTGGGCAAGCCGCTGTGTGCGCTGCTGATCGGCTTCCTGTTCTCGCTACTGCTGATCCGGGGTGAAGACCGGACCGAGCGCATCAGCGCGCTGATCACGCAGGGCCTGGTGCTGGCGGCGCCCATCCTGCTGATCACCGGGGCCGGGGGCGCCTTCGGGGCCGTCATCAAGGAAACCCCGGTAGGCAGCTATCTGGGACATACGCTGTCCAGCCTGGGGCTGGGTGTGTTCATGCCCTTCGTGGTGGCAGCGGCGCTCAAGACCGCGCAAGGTTCCAGCACCGTGTCGCTGGTGACGACCTCCACTTTAGTGGCGCCCTTGATGGCCTCCATCGGTCTGGACAGCGAGATGGGACGCCTGCTGTGCGTGATGGCCATCGGCGCTGGGGCGATGACGGTCTCCCACGCCAACGATTCCTACTTCTGGGTGGTCACCCAGTTCTCGCGCATGAGCGTGGCCCAGGCCCTGCGGGCTCAGACGGCGGCCACGGCCGTGCAAGGGATCGTGGCGATCCTGTTCATCTGGCTGCTGAGTCTGGTGGTGCTGTAAGTCATCAGGCTGGGCTGAAGCGCGCCCGCCACTGTTCGGTGGCGGCGTGCAGCCAGCGTTGCGGGTCCCGGCTGCCAGGCGGGCGCAGCCCGAGGGCCTGGGCGGCTGCATTCAGAATGACGGCGGGCTCAATGCGTCCCGAGTCGTCGATGCCGGGCGCGCCGTTCTGCTTCGAGAGCTTCTGACCGTTCTCACCCATCAGCAGCGGCAGGTGCAGGTAGCGCGGGTGTGGCATGCCCAGCGCCTGCTGAAGCTGCATCTGTCGGCCGGTGGAGCTCAGCAGGTCGGCGCCACGCACGATGTCGGTGATGCCTGCCTCGGCGTCATCCACCACCACGGCCAGCTGGTAAGCCCAGACGCCATCGGCACGGCGTAATACAAAATCACCGCAATCCTGTACGGGGTGCTGCCGTTGCCAGCCCAGCCAGCGATCCTCGAAGTCCACGTATCCTTCGGTCGTTCGGAATCGCCAGGCTCGGGCCTGCCGTCCGGGGGGGAGGCCATGGCGGCACGTACCCAGATAGGGTGTTTCCTCGGGCATGTGGGCCAGACGAATATTGTCTGAATTCTGAATTATCTGCTGCCAGCGGGCCTGCCAGGCCTGGGTGATCTCCCGGCGGGTGCAGCCGCAGCCATAGAGATGCCCCTGTTCCTTCAGCCAGTCGAAGGCCGCCTGGTAGCGGTCCATGCGCGCCGATTGGTACCAGGGCGGCGCGTCCCAGTGCAGCCCCAGGAACTGCAGCTGGTGGCGAATGCGGATATCCGAGTCGGGCTCCACCCGGGGTGGGTCGATGTCCTCGATGCGCAGCAGCCAGGTGCCATCGTGCGCGCGTGCATCCAGGTAACTGGCCAGGGCGGCTACCACCGAGCCGGCATGCAGCGGCCCGCTCGGCGAGGGGGCGAAGCGGCCCACGTAGGGGCGGGCGTGGCGCACGGTGTCGCGTGCCTCGCGGCCGCCGTGTTGGCGGACGCCTGCGAAACAGACGGTGGGAAGGGGGGTGAGCGGGGACGGCATGGAGGCATTCTAAGTCTGCTTGGTGCCCCCTACTTGCGGTTGAGCGTGTGATCGTGGCCGCCCGGGTAGGTGGGAACGGAGCAGCCCGTCTTTTGGAAGCGGTAGGGCGCGATCATCCGGATGGCCTAGTCGCGCCGTGATGGAGTCCCGCCCTCGTTCGTTTGCCGGATCGGCAGAGGCGGCGTGATCCGTCAGAGTTCAGCCCGTCGGAAATCCTGCGGGAACGAGGGCTGGACATGAAGCTGGGATACAGGGTCGTCGGTGTGGTGTCGCTGTCGCTGCTGGTGCCTGGGTGGGCGTTGGCGGGAGAAGGGGCCGGCGTGGCACAGCGTGGAGCAGCCGTGGCGGAGGCTACGGGATCAGGCGTTTCCAAGGGCAAGGTCAGGAAGTCCGACAGCGCACCCAAGGCGCCGGCGGATGTCGTGGATCCAGCGGGAACGGTGAAGGACAACGACAAGGCGCCTCCGCTGCTGCCCTCATACGCTGACAGTCCCTATCGCATCGCTGATGACCAGCCCAGGCCCACCGCCGAGCAGAAGCTGAGCACCTGGGGCGCGGATGTCCGCAATCGCTGCAGCGCCACGCCGACCGAGGCGCCCTGCGCTGCCCTGGGGGTGGCCAGCATGCTCAGCAAGAAGAGCGTGCGGGTGGGGGTGGGTAACCCCGTCAATCCGCAGACGGGGCAGAAGGTGCAGATGGACCTGGATGCGGAGCCGCTGGACGGGCCGCTGGGACTGGAGATCCGCCGTCACTACAACTCGTCGCTGGCGGCCGTGGATGGCGCGCTGGGGCGTGCGTGGCATCTTTCCTATGACACGCGGCTGTTTGCAACCCGCAAGACAATCCAGATCGTTCAGGCCGATGGCATGCGGCGCATCTTCTGGCGCCCGGATGTGTCGGAGGGGGATCGTGCAGCCTGGAAGGTGGGGGCTTCCGTCGCCGGGCAGGCGCATGCAGAGCAGCAGGCCATGCAGTGCGTGGGTTCGGAGCCCGAGGACGGTACGGTCACGTCGTTGCCCCAGGGTGGGTATCGGTGGCGCTGGCCGGACGGGCGGGAGCTGGACTTCAATACGGAAGGCTGGCTGCTGGCCATCCGGCTGGACGCGCATGTGCTGCGCATCGAGCGTGCGCGGGGTGGCCGGATCCTGTCAGTGGTGGATCCGGATGGTCGCGTCATGCGCTTCCGATACGATCGTCAGAATCACCTGATGGCCATCGATCATCCGCAAGGGACATGGCGCTACAAGGTATTGCCTACCGGTCAGCTGGTGGCCGCGGAGGCGCCCTCCGGCAACCGGCGTTTCTATCGCTACGAGGATCCCGGTTTTCCGTTTGCGCTGACGGCCATCGAGGTGGAGTCCCCCGCCCTGAAACGGCGCGTGACGCTCAGCCAGTGGCACTATGATGCGCAGGGCAGGGTGCGACAGTATGAGAGCTGGCAGGGCGAGCGGATGCAGTTTGGCTACCAGTCGGCCGATGCGGCGGGCGTGCTGCAGACCGAGGTCGAGGACCGGCAGGGGCGCAAGCAGACCTATCGGTATCGAAACTTCAATGGTAGCTGGCAGACGCTGTCCATTACCGGTCAGCAGTGCGCGCATTGCCGTCTGGCCGACCGGGACTACCGCTATGATGAAGCCGGTCATATGGTGGGCATGCATCAGAGGGTGGATGCCATGCGCCAGTCTTTCCACCGGGAATTTCGTTTTGAACGGGACATGCACGGCCGCACGCAGGCGGTCTACGTGCGCACATGGCGTGAGCGCAAGAAAGAGGTTTCCACCCAGAAACAGGGGCCGATTGCTTCCCGCTTTGCAGAGACGGCATGGCGGCTGCATCGCCGCTATGAATATGCCGACCTGAGCAATCCGTACCCCACGCTGGTCGAGCGGCCCAGTATCGAGCCTGGCAGGATGTACCAGGTGCGCTTCACCTACACGACCATGGCAGGGCGTGTGCTGCCAGTCACGCTGACCGAATCTGGCTACAGCCTGGGGCAGCCGGTCAGCCGCACGACGACGGCGCATTATGACGACAAGGGGCTGTTGACCCATATCGACGGACCGTTGCCCGGGCCAGAGGATACGGTGCAGGTGCGTCGTGATGGCGATGATGCCCAGGGCAATTCGCGCTGGACGCTGGTGGATGCTCTGGGACGTGAAGTGTCCAGCAGTACCGATGGCTGGGCTGGCAGCAGCATGGCCTGGCTGGAGGATGTCGGGCGCTTTCATGCCGAGGCCGGGGCCCTGCGCCATGTGGCCGACAACGGTGTGCAGCAGACCATCCGGGTGGACGATTTCAATCGTGTGGTGCAGATCGTCTCACCGGATGCGGGCACGGACACGATCCATTACGACGAGGCTGATCGCGTGGTGCGCGAGACTGATGCCACGGGCGCCGTCGTGAGCTTCTTGCGGGATGCCTGGGACCGTCCGCTGGTGAAGACCGTGACGTCCCCGGACGGCTTCCGCGACGAGACACGCTACCGCTATGAAGGCCGCTGGTTGGTGGAGGTGCAGGGCAGCAACGTCACGGAGCACTATCGCCACGATGCGCAGGGGCGCGTCGTCGAACGGCAGGTTGATCTCCATCCGGAAAACGGCGTCGTGACGAAGACCTTCCGGTACCAGTACACCTATGCCGGCAACCAGTCGCAGCCGGATCAGGTGACGTTGCCGGATGGAAGCGTGGTGCATCGTGCCACGCAGCAGGGGCGTGATGGAAAGTTGCCCGCTGTGGAAGTGACGCTGAAGGAGCATGCGAAGGCACCGGCACGGTTGCTCTATCGTCGCGAGCTGGTGGGCAGCGCCGTTGATGGCAAGGGTGTGGAGGACCACTGGCTGCTGGGCAACGGTGTACAGCGGCAGCTGTCGTGGAATGGGGAAGGCCGTCTGGCGGAGTTCCGGGAAAGTCGACCGGGTACTGCATCTCCTGATGGAAATGCGCTGTACTCGATGCGCTATGGCTATCGGGCAGATGGCAAGGTGGCGCGCATCGATACGCAGGCGCATGCGCAGCAGTTTGCCTATGATCCGGCGGGGCGACTGATCATTGCGCAGCGTACCCGGCCTGAAGCCGCGAATGTGCGGCCAATTTCGGTGGCGGAAAAGGCCAGAACGTCTGTTGTGCCGGATGGGGCCGATACGTCAGCGTCCGTGGACATGGCTGCTTCCGCTCAGTTGGATGAAAGTGCCTGGTGGTATGCCTATGATGCCAACGGCAACCGGCTTTTCAGTGGGAAGCATGATCCTGCCAACGCCAACGCCAACGCCAACGCCAACGCCAACGCCAACGCCAACGCCAACGCCAGTGATACGGGCGATATCTCGGCACATGTCAGCGGCGTTCGGTCCACGTACCTGGAGGGCAGCAACCGCCTGGCAGGTGTGGAGTACGATGCCGCCGGCCGTCCCCTGCAATGGAATGACTGGAAACTGACCTGGCACCCGGGCGGCCAGATCCTGTCCATGGTGCATGCGGATGGTAGCAGCATCCGCTACTACTACAACCATCGGGGTGAGCGGGTTGCACGCCGCGAGGGGCAGCAATGGGACTTTTACGACTACGTGGAAGGCCGGTTGCAGGTACAGGCAACAACCGCCCACGAGGGCATGCGCCTGTGGTGGCATGAGGGAGAGATTCCGGTAGCTGTCATGGAGCGCAGCCCGGGGCAGAAAGGCTGGCTCTTCGACAAGGCCGGTACGCTGAGCATCGACTGGCTGCATGTGGATCATCGCGGCCTGCCAATGATGCGATCCGACGCGGAAGGGCGCATTGTCTGGCAGCAGCAGTATGGGCCTTTCGGCGAACCTGAGGCATTAGATGGGCTGGTGGTGTTCCGGGAAGATTCTGCACGCCTGTTTGGTGTTGACCCCATGCTGCGCTTCCCCGGTCAGTGGGCCGATGCAGCAACCGGTCTCTACTACAACATGCGCCGGGACTATGACCCCACGCTGGGACGCTATGTGTCACCGGACCCGCTGGGCCTGCGTGCGGGGCCCAATCCGTACCTGTATGTGGATGCCGATCCGATGCGAAACGTGGATCCGACGGGCCTGATGCTGTTTGCCTTTGACGGAACGTACAACGCGCCGGACAAGCCGACGAACATCTGGCACTTCTACCAGGCCTATGACGCGAAGGCCAACGGGCCGGGAGGCGATGTACTACGGCCGTACCTGGAGGGGGTGGGTGTCGAATTTGGGCCACATGCGGCGTACAACAGGACAAGCGGGCCTGTTCACCGGGAGAAGATCGAACCCATTACCGCAGACAAGTGGAAGGACAACGTCAACTACCAGGTCGGCCGTTTCATGAAGGCGGTCGAACAGCTGAAGGAAGGCGAGACACTGAACATTGACGTGGTCGGTTTCTCACGGGGTGCTGTTCAGGCCCTGGAGTTTGGGCGAATCATTGCCAGGAAGCTGGAGTCGGGGGAAATCGATGCGGCCAAGGCTGGCCAAGTGAAGCTGCGCTTCATGGGGCTGATGGACCCGGTCTTCACCAACATGTATGACGGCGTGAAAAACTGGGAGACAGCTTGCAAGCCCATGGAAGTGAGCGAAAAGTGGGAGCATGTCGTGAACATCATCGCTGCACATGATGTACGAGGAAAGCTGTTCGATGGGGCTTCATTGGGTGGTCAGGTAAATACAGTGCCTATGCGTGGTACGAAAATGGAGGAGGGTAGTACTGCACGGATTGATGCCGATGGAAACGTGATTGGTATCCGGGAGGAGTTCATGATGGCAGGTGCCCATTCAGACATTGGCGGAGGCTATCCTGCGCCTGGGACGAGTGAGCCGGATGGTGATCTTTCGGATATCGCTCTTTGGGTTCTTATGGAAAGGGCTGAACGAGCCGGGGTCAAATTGGGTGACTTGCCCGATGGCCTGAAGAGGGTTGACATGCCGGTTGTCCATGGAGATGGAACGGGCATAGAAGGTAGCGATGGTCGAGAAATTCTTCAAGATGGGAGAATTGTTAGTGACTATAAGACGGAAATATATGGGGTTCGTCCCTATGATTTAGGGCGTGACTCCGTTTTCTGGGTGGGCCGGCACCCGGAGCTTGAAGAGATTGGATTGGAAAGGGCGGCAACCCTTGAAGATCGTAAACGCATGAAGGAACAAGGTAGGGTTCCTGAATCGGCTATGTCAGAGGGTGATCGCGTCAGGTATATCAATATGGCTGTCTATTGCGAATACCTGAAGAGAACCCAGATCCTTCTGGACAGCAAGTACAGCAGCTACTGTCGTCAGCCTTGATGAACGGATGTTCTCGTTCAGTTCAAAGGACTGGATTGGAGGATGGAAATGCGTGAGTCAGAGAAGTGTTTGAGGGCCGATGTCGGGCGTGATGGCGTTGCGCAGGATGCGGAACCGAGGGCAACGGTGGGCAGAAGGCGGTATGGCCGATGGAAATGGATTTTTGCGTCCATCGGCGTGGTCCTTGTCATGGCGCTGATCTCTCGTAAGGGGCCCATGGAGGCGCTGTTCACACTGTTGCTCTATCTTGTCCAGGGAGGCGTGGTGCCCTGTGTCCTGCTTCTGGTGGCAGCAGAGATCCATGGGAGACGACGCCGGGCGAGAGATGGGCTTCGACGGCGCGAAGAGGGCACTAGCGTCCGCGAGGAAGGCGAGATGTTGGCTGGAAGCGTGCATTCATCATCCGCTGACCAACGCTCGGACAGGGAGAAGGTTTCCCTTCGTGATGTGGAGGGGCTGTTGTTCTGGGGATGGTTGCTGTTCCTGATGATGGCTTGCTTCTTTCTGTTCGATAGGGGCGAGATCGCTGCCACGGACGGCTTTGGTGTGAACTTCAGGTGATCGTTCTACCTGGGATGGTGGGCGCTCAGAAAGCTACTGAGGAGGCCAAGCGTGGCATGGGTAGTGGCATTGTTTTGCCCGGTCTTGTTGGCTCTGTGGCGCTGAAAGCGCAATGACGAGCACGTCGATTGATGTGGGTGTGTCATGAGAAAGTGGCTTGCGTTCTCGATCGTTGGCATTCTGCTGCTCTCAATGCTTCAGGGCGGCCAAGGGTTCCTCGATTCCCTGTTGATGCTGCTGTTCTTTCTGATCTTCGACGGGAAAGGGCATGTCGTCGTGGTTCTGCTGGTGCTGGCTCTGCTGGTGGCTCGTGAGGTGAGGGCGCGAAGGGCAAGGGAGCTGGCAGGGAAGCAGCTGGTGGAAGTCATCCGGCAAAGGACGGCTGCCATGGAAGCCCGGATTGCGCTTCTGGAAGGAAGGGCTCCGGACGTCAAGGCGGGAGGGGGCGAGGGCGACGATCTGGCCGTCCATGCCGCAGAGCGCGGCGCGGCCAAAGGTGGTGCGATGGCCGGCGGCTTTGGAACGGCAGGGGCTGGATCATCCCTCGGAAAGGCAGGGCCTGGTCAGGCCAAGGGGAATGAGGGTGCTGCGCCCAGGGATGTGGGTGGTCGCGTGAAGCCGGAGGATGTGGCGGGCGACGAGGGGCCGGGATGGCGCGTCCTGTTTGTGGATCTGGCGAAGATGGTTGTCTTCGTGTCCTTTCTCGCGCTTCTGTGGGCCGGCAGTGCCCATCTGTTTGCCTGTGGCGAGCCAAAGCTGGGTCGGCTCGAGGTCTCATTCGAGAAGTGCGAGATGCACCGATGAACGATGCGGGCATGCCATGGGTCATGCCGCTCCGGCTGGGCTGATCGGGCGGAAGGGCTTGATGGGTCAGCCCTCAGGTGAGCGGCGTCTCCTTGCTGCTCCTGGGGAGCGTACGTCTTGTCGAAAGGGGCCTTTGAAGGGGCCCGATCCATACTGCTTGACCTTGGACCTTTGGGCCCTTGGACCCTTGGGCTTTATGGCGTGACCAGCGCAAAGACGAAGATGCCGATCATCAGGAAGGTGAGGGCGATCTTGATGAGCATGCCGATGACCATGCCCAGCCAGGTGGCGATGCCGACGTTGCGGGCGCGGATGAGGTCGCGGTCGTAGAGGTACTGGCCGATGGCGGCGCCCAGCAGGGGCATGAAAAGCAGGCCCCAGAGGCCGCTGAAGACGCCGGCGATGGTGCCGATGAACGAGCCGACGATGGCTTCACGGCTGGCGCCGACCTTCTTGGCGCCCAGGATGCCGGCGATGTAGTCCAGCACCCAGGCCACGATGGTGATGGCCAGGCAGATGCCGACGGTCAGGCCGCTGACGACGGAGAAGTCGTCGATCCAGGCGGTGAGCAGGATGCCCAGGAAGACAAAGAAGACGCCGGGCAGCGCGGGCAGCACGGTGCCGGCGACGCCGATGAGGATCAGCGTGATGCCGATCAGCCAGAGGGTGACGGTGAGGGTGGTGGCGGCCATGGCGTGGTGAAGACAGGGGAAGGACTGGGGGATCGTGCAGGGAGGGTGACGCCGGGTGTGCCGGGCGAGCGTGCCCGGCGCGTCAGAATATGGGGGCGATGGTGCCCGCAGGCAAGCGGGCGGGCAGTCGGTCAGCTTCCCTGGCTGGGGGGCTGGGAGGCGGTGTCGTGCTTCGGTGCGGGATGGACGGTTCGGGTGTCGAAGTCCTGTTCCCAGGTGCCAGGGGCCAGATCGGTGGTGAGGGAGACACGGCGGTCGAAGACGAAGAGTTCACCGTCCCAGTGCTTCCCACCGGTGTGTTCGAAGTAGTCCAGCACGCCGCCGTCAAGCTGGACGACGTTGTCGTAGCCGTTGGCGGCCATCCAGAGGGCTGCCTTCTCGCAGCGGATGCCGCCGGTGCAGTAGGTGACGATGCGCTTGCCGGCCAGTTGGGGGCGGTGGGCCTCCAGGGCGGCAGGCAGTTCGGTGAACTTGGTGATGTGCGGGTTGATGGCGCCGTGGAAGTGGCCGACCTGGACCTCGAAGTCGTTGCGGGTGTCGATGATGGCGATGTCGCGGCCGTCGTCGTCGTGGCCTTCGTCGATCCAGCGGGCCAGGGTCTCGGGCGAGACGGTGGCGGCGCGGCCGTCGGCCGGACGGATGCCGGGCTGGCGGAAGGTGATGGTCTCGCGCTTGATCTTCACCAGGAAGCGGTTGAAGCTCTGCTCGTCCGAGAGGCTTTCCTTGATGTGCATGTTGGCCAGCGGGGGGAGGCTGCGCAGCACGTCGGCAAAGGCGCGGGCGTTGTCTGTCGGCCCGCTCAGCATGATGTTGACGCCTTCGGGGGTGAGCAGGATGGTGCCACGCATGTCCAGGCGGCGACCTTCGGCCAGCAGGTGGGCGCGCAGCCCGGGCAGGTCGTCGAGGTCGGCAAACTGGTAGGCGGCCAGGTTCAGGTAGGTGTTCGGCATGATGGAAGGATTCTACCGGTCCGCGCCCAGGGCGGGGTGGCGGGCAGGCAGGCCGGAAGGGGCCTGGGCCCCGTCGGACACAGGGCAGCGCCGGGCGGGTGGGCGCTGCGTCAGGGGGCGGAAGGCGGGATCGCAGGCCGGGCCCGATGGACATACCGCCATGGCCCTTGGGCACGTACAATCGGCGGATGAGCCAAGCCGTCTCCTCCCCCGCTTCCGCTTCGCCCGACGCTTCCGCTGCCCCCCCGGCGTCGGTGGCCGCAGATGTCGCCGTGTCCGATGCCGTGCCGTCGGTGGCTGAAGGTGCCGAGGGGCCGGGTTTTGTCCATCTGCGGATGCGTTCCGAGTATTCGGTGGTCGACTCCATCGTGCGGCTGGACGAGGCCGTGGCGGCGGCCGTGGCCGACGGGCAGATGGCGCTGGCGCTGTCGGATGCGTCCAACCTGTTCGGCTGGGTGAAGTTCTACAAACAGGCTTCGGGCAAGGGGCTGCAGCCCATCTGCGCGGCCGATGTCTGGATCACCAATGCCGAGAACCGTGATCGGCCGTATCGGCTGCTGCTGATTGCAGCCAACAATGCCGGCTACCGGCGGTTGTGCGAGCTGCTTTCCAGGGCCTGGCTGGAGAATGAGTACAAGGGCCATGCCGAGCTGCTGCCCGAATGGCTGACGGCGGAGACGACGGGCGGGCTGATTGCGTTGTCGGGGGCCGGTGGCGGCGAGGTGGGCCAGTTCCTGCTGGCAGGCAACCATGCCCGGGCGGTCGAGGCGGCGCAACACTGGGCTGCGGCGTTCCCGGACGCCTTCTATCTGGAGGTGCAGCGCGACGGCACGCCCGAGGCCGAGAGCTGCACGCGGGCCACGGCGCGGCTGGCGGTGGAGCTGGACCTGCCGCTGGTGGCCACGCACCCCATCCAGTTCCTGCGCGAGGAGGATTTTCGGGCGCACGAGGCGCGGGTGTGCATTGCCGAAGGCGAGGTGCTGGCCGATCCGAAGCGGGTGCGGCGCTTCCAGCCGACGCAGTATTTCCGCACGCGTGCGGAGATGATGGCGCTGTTCGCCGACCTGCCGGCGGCGCTGGCCAACTCGGTCGAGATTGCGCGGCGCTGTGCGGTGACGCTGCGGCTGGGCAATCCGCAGCTGCCCATCTACCCGACGCCGGAAGGGGTGTCGATCGAGGAGTATCTGGTTCACCAAGCCGAGGACGGGCTGGCAAAGCGGCTGGAGAAGCTCTATCCCGATCCGGAGGTGCGGGCGCAGAAGGCACCCGAGTACGAGGCGCGGCTCAAGCGCGAGTGCGAGACCATCATCAAGATGGGGTTTCCGGGCTACTTCCTCATCGTGGCGGACTTCATCGTCTGGGCCAAGCAGAACGGGGTGCCGGTGGGGCCGGGGCGGGGTTCGGGTGCGGGTTCGCTGGTGGCGTTCTCGCTGGGCATCACCGATCTGGACCCGCTGCCGTATGCGCTGCTGTTCGAGCGCTTCCTGAACCCGGAACGGGTGTCGATGCCCGACTTCGACATCGACTTCTGCCAGGACAACCGGGGCAAGGTGATCGAGTACGTGCGCCGCAAGTACGGCTACGACGCGGTGTCGCAGATTGCCACCTTCGGCACGATGGCCAGCAAGGCGGTGATCCGCGATGCGGGCCGGGTGCTGGACATGCCCTACAACTTCTGCGACCAGCTCTCCAAGCTGATCCCGATCGAGCAGGCCAAGCCGCTGTCGCTGGACAAGGCGCTCAAGGCCGAGCCGCAGCTGGCCGAGCGGCTGGCCAACGAGGAGGAGGTGGCGGAGCTGTTCGCGCTGGCGCGGCCGCTGGAGGACATGACCCGCAACATCGGCATGCACGCCGGTGGCGTGCTGATTGCGCCGGGCAAGCTCACGGACTTCTGTCCGCTCTACCGGGCGCCGGGCACCGATTCGGTGGTCAGCCAGTACGACAAGGACGATGTGGAGGCGGTGGGCCTGGTGAAGTTCGACTTCCTGGGCCTGCGAAACCTCACCATCATCGACCTGGCGGTGCGCTATGTGAACGAGCGGCGCGCGCGCGAGGGGCAGGAGCCGGTGGACCTGGACAACCTGGGCTTTGACGACCAGGCGGCCTATCAGATCCTGCGTGACGGCAACACGGTCGCCATCTTCCAGGTGGAAAGTGACGGGATGAAGAAGCTGCTGAGAAAGCTTCAGCCCGACCGTTTCGAGGACATCATCGCCGTGCTGGCGCTGTACCGGCCGGGGCCGCTGGGCTCGGGCATGGTGGACGACTTCATCCTGCGAAAGCGCGGCGAGCAGGCCATCGACTATTTCCATCCGGACCTGAAGGACTGCCTGGAGCCCACCTACGGGGTCATCGTCTACCAGGAGCAGGTGATGCAGATCTCGCAGATCATCGCCGGCTACACGCTGGGCGGTGCCGACCTGCTGCGCCGGGCGATGGGCAAGAAGAAGGCCGAGGAAATGGCCAAGCAGCGCAAGACCTTCATGGAAGGCGCTGCGGCCAAGGGTCAGGATCCGGACCTGGCCAGCCAGCTCTTCGACCTGATGGAGAAGTTTGCAGAGTACGGCTTCAACAAGTCGCATACGGCGGCCTATGCGGTGGTCACCTACCAGACGGCATGGCTGAAGGCGCATTATCCGGCCGAGTTCATGGCGGCAACGCTGTCGTCGGACATGGACGACACGGACAAGGTGCAGATCTTCGTGCGCGATGCGCAGGCCAACCAGGTGGAGGTGCAGCCGCCCGACATCAACGCATCGGCCTATCGCTTCGAGCCGGCGGCCCCGCGCGCCATCCGCTACGGGCTGGGCGGTGTGAAGGGGGTCGGGCAGTCGGCCATTGAGAACGTGGTGGCGGCCCGCGAGGCGGGTGGTCCGTTCATCGATCTCTTCGATTTCTGCGAGCGGATCGACCGCAAGCTGATCAACCGGCGCACCATCGAGGCGCTGGTGCGCGCGGGCGCCTTCGACCGGCTGGATCCGGACCGGGCGCGGCTGCTGGCCAATGTGCCGCAGGCGATGGAGGCGGCCGAGCAGAAGGCGCGTGAGCAGGCAGCCGGCCAGGGCGGGCTGTTCGATGACGCTTTCTTCGGGGGCACCGACGAGGCACCGGCGCGCGAATGGCTGCCGGCCGAGCGCTGGGACGACCGCCAGCGGCTGCTGGAAGAGAAGAGCGCGCTGGGCTACTTCCTGACGGGGCACCTGTTCGACGCCTGCCGGGACGAGGTGCGCCGCTTCGTGAAGACGCGCATCGGCGATCTGGAAAAGATCGTCGGCAAGCATTTCGGGTCCACCCCGGTGACGGTGGCGGGCATCGTATCAGGCCTGTCCACGGCCATGACGCGGCGTGGCAAGATGGTTCGCGTGATGCTGGATGACGGGTCGGGCACCGAGGAGATCGCGGTCTTTCCCGAGGCGTGGGACCAGTACAAGCACCTGCTGAAAGAAGACGAGCTGGTGGTGGTGCAGGGCAAGCTTTCCAAGGACGACTACAGCGGCGGCCACCGGCTGTCGGTGGAGCGCATCCTGGACCTGGGTACGGCACGCGGTGAGAATGCCCGGGCGCTGCAGCTGACCATCGCTGGCAAGCCGGATGCGGCACGGCTCAGGGAGCTGCTGATGCCGCACCGGGTGGACGGCAGCCAGGGCGAGGGTTGCCCGGTGGAAATTCATTATTACAGTGACAGTGCGACCGCCGTTCTGCGGCTGGGACACCAATGGGCAGTGCGACCTGATGACGCCTTGCTGGCCGGCCTGAAGGGCTGGCTGACCGAGGCACGGGTCGAGATGCGCTATCGATGAGCGGAGCTGATTTGGCGAAGGACAAGGAAAAGGCAGACCGGACGGACGAGGCCACCGTCAAGGCATCCGGCCCGGACAAGGCAGGTACGGAGGCGGCGGCCAAACCGGCAGAGAATCCCACCATCCGGCAGCCCTCCAGCGAGCGGGTGCTGCTGGCGCGGCTGTTCCGTTATGTGCGGCCGCACTGGCGGGTGTTCGCGCTGGGGGTGGTGGCGATGATGCTGACCGGCTCGACCGAGACGGCGCTGCCCGCCATCATGCAGCACCTGCTGGACGACGGTTTCGGCGGCAAGGGCAATCCGCAGCTGATGTGGACGGCGCCGCTGATGATCATCGGGCTCTTCGTGGGGCGTGGCATGTTCACGTTCACCATGAACTACGCAATGAACGAGGTGTCGAACTCGGTGCTGTACGACCTGCGCAAGCAGATGTTCGACCGTCTGGTGCAGATGCCGGTGAGCTATTTCTCGACCCATTCGGCGGGCACCATCATTGCGCGGCTGGTCAACGACGTGCAGAACGTCACGCAGTCGCTGGCCTCGGTGCTGGTGATCATGGTGCGCGACACCTGCGTGATCCTGGGCCTGCTGGGCTGGCTGCTGTACCTGAACTGGCAGCTCACGATGATCGCCTTCGTGCTGATCCCGATGGTGGCGCTGGCGGTTGGCGCGTTTTCTCGCCGCATGCGACGGCTGTCGGGCGAGCAGCTGCGCTACACGGGTGAGCTCACCAGTGTGGTGGGCGAGGCCATCCATGGCAACCCGGTCATCAAGGTCTATGCAGGGCAGGAGCACGAGCGCAGCCGTTTCGCGGCGGCCAGCCGGCAGCTGCAGGGCTTTGCACGACGGATGACGGTGGCTTCGTCGCTGCTGGTGCCCATCACGCAGGTGATGGCGGCGGTGGCGGTGTCGCTGGTGATTGCGCTGGCGCTCTACCAGTCGCAGCAGGACCGCACCACGGTGGGCGGCTTCGTGTCGTTCCTGACCGCCATGCTGATGATCCTGAACCCGCTCAAGCACCTGGCCGACGTGAATGGTCAGTTGCAGCGCGCCTTCGCGGCAGCGGATGCGGTGTTCCATTTCATCGATGAGCCCATCGAGAACGACCACGGCACTCAGGAGATCGAGCGGGCCAAGGGTGCGCTGCGCTTCGAGGGTGTGCGCTTCGGCTACGAGGGCAGCACCAGCCTGGCGCTCAAGGGGATCGATCTGGAGATCAAGGCGGGCGAGACGGTGGCGCTGGTGGGGGGCTCTGGCGGTGGCAAGACCACGCTGGCCAACCTCCTCCCGCGCTTCTACTCGGTGACGGACGGACGCATCCTGCTCGACGACATCCCGATCGAGTCGCTGAAGCTGGAGAGCCTGCGCCGGCAGATTGCCTGGGTGAGCCAGCAGGTGATGCTCTTCAACGACACCATTGCCAACAACGTGGCCTATGGCAGCCGGCGAGGCGCCAGCGAGGCCGATGTGCGGGCGGCGCTGGAGGCGGCCTATCTCACCGAGTTCGTCGCGTCGCTGCCCGATGGCATCAACACGATGATCGGTGACAACGGCATCCGGCTCTCGGGCGGCCAGCGGCAGCGGCTGTCGATTGCCCGGGCGCTTCTGAAGAACGCACCGATCCTGGTGCTGGACGAGGCCACTTCGGCGCTGGACAACGAGTCCGAGCGCTTCGTGCAGGCGGCGCTGGACAAGCTGATGCATGGCCAGACCACGCTGATCATCGCGCACCGGCTCTCCACCATCGAGAAGGCCGACCGCATCCTGGTGCTGGATGACGGCCGCATCGTCGAGTCCGGCACGCACGCCGAGCTGATCGAACTGGGTGGGCTGTATGCGCGCCTGCATGCCGGGGGAACGTTGACGTAATGGACCATCACCTGCAGGGCACGCCTGCGGCACGCCGTGAAGGCCGACCGACGGTCTCGCTGATCATCTCCACCTACAACCGGCCGCGTGCGCTGGACCGGGTGCTGGCCAGCGTCGCGCGCCAGCAGGAAATGCCACTGCAGGTCCTGGTGGCCGATGACGGTTCGGGACCGGAGACCGTCCAGGTGGTGACGCGCTGGCGCGAGCACCTGGGTGAACGGCTGCTGCATTGCTGGCAGCCCGACGAGGGTTTTCGGCTCAGTGCGGCGCGAAACCGTGCCATTCGTGAAGCCCGGGGAGATCTGCTGGTCTTTGTCGATGGGGACTGCCTGCTGCGGCCGGACTTCGTGCTGGCCCATCAGCGCTTGGCCGAGCCCGGATTTGCCACGGCCGGCAACCGGGTGCTGCTGAGTGAGCGCCTGACGGCACAGGTCGAGGCGGGCGACTGCAATCCGCTGGACTGGAATCCGTGGCAGTGGCTGCAGGCCTGGCGGCGGGGCGACATCAACAACGTGTTCGGCCTGCTGCGCCTGCCCGGGCGGTGGTGGCGCCATCCGAAGGGGCGGCCCTGGCGGCTCTTCAAGGGCTGCAACATGGCGCTCTGGCGTGATGACATCATCCGCATGAATGGCTTCGAGGAAAAGATTGCCGGCTGGGGCTTCGAGGACACGGATCTGGTCCTGCGCTGGTTCAACCTGGGTGGGCGGCTGAAGAACGGGCGTTTCGCCACGACCGTGCTGCATCTGTGGCACCGGGAGGCGGCGCGGGACGCTGCCGAGGAAAACGAGCGGCGCGCCCGCCTGGCGGGCAGCCGGGGGGCGACCGTGGCCGAACGGGGGCTGGCGCAGCTGGCCGACGACGATCGCCCTGCGCCGCCGGGAGGGATCTGATACATGCTTCTGGTGAATGTCGCGCATGGCCTGCTGGCACTCTACCTGCTGACGCTGCTGGCTGTGCCGAAAGTCCAGACGCCGCTGGTGGCGCTGACCTGCCTGCTGGCCATCATCGGTGGGCAGTGGCTGAAGGCCCCGCCGCTGGGCCGCCGCCTGCGCGAGGGCTGGGCCATGGCCGTGCCGCTGGTGGGCTATGCGACGCTGTTTGCCGTGCAGATCGAAATGGGCTGGCTGCGCTGGCGTGACTGGGACCAAGTGCTGATCTGCGCGCTGGGGCTGGGCGTGCTGCTGTCCAACCTGCCGGCCCGGGGGCCGGCCGTGCATCGCTGGCTGCTGCCGGCCGCTGCGCTGGGGGCCGTGGGGGCGCTGGGACTGGCCAGCTGGCAGTACTTCCAGCTGGGTATCCCCCGGCCGCACGGGCACCTGGGAGCCGGTGTGGTGGGCAGCGGCGCGCTGAAGTATGGGGATCTTTCCGCCGTGCTCGCGCTGTTTTCGCTGCAGCTGGTGTTGCGCGGACCGCAGGTCTGGCGGCGCGTGCTGGGCGGCGTGGGCTTCATGGCCGGTCTGGGGGCGGTGGCGCTGACCCAGGCGCGTGGTGCGCTGCTGGGCGTGGCCCTCGCCCTGGCCGTGCTGGGGGTGCTGTGGTGGCTGCGTCGCCGGGCACAGTCGTCGGCCAGGCAGGGTACGGAGGCCGGAAGGAATGCTCGCGAGGGGCGTCGGCCCTGGTGGCGTCAGCGCCAGCCGGTGCTGGCTGCGGTGCTGGGCCTCGTCGTGCTGGCCGGCGCCACGGACTACATGGGCGCACGTTTTGCCGATATCGGTCCGCAGTATGAGCGTTTCCAGGCCGGTGACAACAACAGCGAGGTGGGGCAGCGCCTGGCGCTGTGGGGCATTGCGCTGCGGGCCGCCCGGCATGCGCCGTTCACCGGCGTGGGCTTTGACGGGTTCGGTGCCGAGACGCAGCGCCAGCGCGACACGGGCGAGCTGGCGCGCGATGCGCTGGTGCTCTACCAGGGGCCGCACAATGAATATCTGGCCGGTCTGTCGGCAGCGGGCATCCCGGGACTCGTCGTCATCGTACTGTTCTTCTGGGCACCGCTGGTGGTGGGGTGCCGGCGCTTCCTGCGCGGCCAGCAGACCGAGACGGCCCTGATGCTGGTGCTGTTCAGCGCCAGCTATGCCGCCTTCACGATGACTGATTCCTTGCTGGACCGACAGATCTCGCTGCTGGCCTACGTGCTGCTGGCCAGCTGGCTGATGTCGGCCAGTGGGCCGGGAGCCGCGGCGGCAGGGCCTGCCGGCATGGGCAGACCGAAGGGCGGTGCGGGGAATGTCGCGCCGAATGTGGTCGCTGCGGATGTCGCCGGAGTACGAGGTGCAGAGTCGCCCAACATCGTTCGCCCGGATGGGGGTGAACGGGTTTCACGCTCGATGCAGCAGGGTGACGTATCTGGCTCCTCTTCGGCATCCGCTGTGGGTGTGCAGGTATCTGCGGCGGCGTCTTCGGCCGCTGCGTCAGCCGGGACTGTGACGACAGCCGACGGCCTGTCGGTTCCCGGGGGCCTGTCGGTGGCCATCATTGCCTGCAACGAGGCGCATCGCATCGCGCGGTGCCTGCAGAGCGTGTCCTTTGCCGATCAGATCGTGGTGCTGGATTCGGGCAGTACCGACGACACGGTGGCCATTGCTCGCGGTCTGGGCGCCGACGTGGAAGTGACGCCCGACTGGCCGGGTTTCGGCCCGCAGAAGAACCGGGCACTGGCACGCTGCCGGTACCGCTGGGTCCTGTCCATCGATGCCGACGAGCAGGTCTCGGATGCGCTGGCCGCCGAAATCCTGCGGGTGCTGTGTGAGGCATCCTCCGAGGCGACGGTGGCCGGCTACTGGCTGCGGCGCAGCAGCCGCTACTGCGGCCAGGTGATCCGCCACGGTCTGTGGGGCAATGACCGGGTGTTGCGGCTCTTCGAGCGGCAGCGCGGCCGTTTCACCGATGCACGGGTGCACGAGAGCCTGGTCTGCGACGGCGAGACCCGTGTGCTGGAGGGCATCCTGGTGCATGACAGCGTGGACTCTCCGGAAGACGCGCGCAGCAAGGCGCGCCGCTATGCCTTCCTGGGGGCCGAGGCGCTGCGCGCACGCGGCCGTGGCGGTTCCCTGCAGGGCGGCGTGCATGCAGGCTGGTCGTTTGTGCGTGGCTATCTGCTGCGGGCCGGGTTCCTGGACGGGCGCTTTGGTCTGACGCTGGCCCGGCTCAATGCGGCCGGCACGTTCTGGAAATACCATTGGGCGGCTCTTCCCGAGGCGAAGTGGGAGCAGCTGCGAGCGTCGCTGAGCGCCAGCGAGCCAAATTCCCCCTTCGCCCCGAACGCACGGTCTTCCCCATGAACCTGCTGCTGCTCACCTTCGGTGACAACACCGACAATCATCAGCAGGCCGTCTTCGCGGCGCTCAGTTTCATGCGGGATCCGCACATCAGGCGGGTGCTGGTGGTGACCGACCGCCCGGATTTCTATCGGTGGCTCTACGGTACGGCACGGAACGCACTGTCCACCGAGGATGGGGGCAAGGACGCTTCCGGGAAGCGCGGCATGGCAGCCGTCGAGATTCTTCCCATCACGGCCGAGACCCTGACCGGGTGGCAGGGGCCGCAGCAGTTCTTCTGGCGGATCAAGATCCAGGCCGTGGCCATGGCCGTGCGCCAGTATCCCGGCCAGCATCTGCTGTACGTGGATTCCGACACCTTCCTGGCCGGCTCATTGGCAGACATGGTGCGGCAGCTGGATGCGGGGGCCGCCTACATGCACTGCTTCGAGAATCGCCTGGGCGACCGCAACAGCCGGACGCTGACCCGCACACGCCGCGCGCTGGTGGGCAGGACGCTGGAAGGCATTGCGCTGACCGGCCGGCACGAGATGTGGAATGCCGGCGTGATCGGCTTGCCGGCCAGCACGGCAGCCGAGCGGGTGGCGCAGGCCTTGCAGCTGTGCGACGCCATGTGCGCCACTGATTGTCCCCGCCGGCTCATCGAGCAGTTTGCCTTCTCGCTGGCATTGCAGCAGGGCACGCTGCACCCCTGCCAGGATGTCATCGGCCACTACTGGGGCAACAAGGCGGCCTGGAACCGGCTGATTGCCGGCTTTCTGGCCGAGGCCCGGCTCAAGGACGAGACCGTGGCTCAGGCAGTGGCCCGAGTGGGGAAGGTGGACTGGCGGGCGCTGCCCCTGGAACACCGGCAACGGCGCTGGGTGCTGCGCCTCAAGGCAGGGATCGACTGGCTGCTGCCTCCCAAGAAGCTGCGCCACTTCACGCCAGGATGATGTCGTAGTCTTCCTGCGCGTAAGCAGGCTCCACGTGCAGGGTGATGGGCTTGCCGACGTTCTCGCCCAGAATGGCCAGGTGCGGGCTTTCCTCGTCCAGAAGCAGGTCGATGACCTGCTGCGAGGCCAGGATGCGGAATTCCTTCGGATCGAACTGTCGCGCTTCGCGGGCGATCTCGCGCATGATCTCGTAGCAGACCGTGCGGGCCGTCTTGATGGTGCCCTTGCCATGGCAGGCCGTGCAGGGCTCGCACAGCATCCTTTCCAGCGAATCGCGGGTGCGCTTGCGGGTCATCTCCACCAGTCCCAGCGAGCTGAAGCCGTTGACGGTGGTCTTGGTGCGGTCCTGCTGCAGTGCGCTGCGCAGGGACTGAAGCACGGTCTCGCGGTGCTCGGCGCTGTGCATGTCGATGAAGTCGACAATGATGATGCCGCCCAGATTGCGCAGCTGCAGCTGACGCGCCAGCGTCTGCGTGGCCTCCAGATTGGTGCGGAACACCGTGTCATCGAAGTTCCGGCCGCTGATGTAGCCGCCCGTGTTCACGTCGATGGTCGTCAGCGCCTCGGTCTGGTCGAAGATCAGGTATCCGCCGGACTTCAGCGGCACCCGGCGGGCCAGGGCGCGCTCGACTTCCTCGTCCACCTGGTACAGGTCGAAGAGCGAGCGGCTGCCCTCATGCAGGCGCAGCTTCTCTTCCAGATTGGGCATGTAGGTCTGGCAGAAGGTGCGCATCGTGGCCAGCGTCTCGGGGTCGTCCACGATGATCGACTGCGTGCCCGCCCACGCCATGTCGCGCAGCACCCGCTGCGACAGCGGCAGCTCGTGGTAGAGCTGCTCGGGCTGGCGGCTGCCGGCCGGCTTGCCGCTGGCGTTGGCCTGCGCGGCCTCCAGAATCTGTGCCCAGCGCCGGCGCAGGTACTGGATGTCGGCCATCAGCACCTCGTCCTCGGCGCCTTCGGCTACCGTGCGGATGATGAAACCGCCACCTTCCGAGGCTTTTCCGTCGTGCCCCTGGGCCGCCAGCACCTTCACGCGCTCCAGCAGCCGGTTGCGCTCGGTCTCGTCAGTGATGCGCTGCGCAATGCCGATGTGGGGGTCATGCGGCAGATAGACCAGCATCCGCCCGGCAATGCTGATCTGCGTGGTGAGCCGGGCGCCCTTGCTGCCGATGGGATCCTTGATGACCTGCACCAGCAGCGGCTGCCCTGGGTACAGGAGCTTCTCGATGGGGGTGGTCTTGTGCCCATCCATCCGGCACTGCCACAGGTCGGTCACATGCAGGAAGGCCGAGCGTTCCAGCCCGATGTCGATGAAGGCCGACTGCATGCCCGGCAACACGCGATTGACGATGCCGGCATAGATGTTGCCCACCTGGCCGCGACTGGCCTGCCGGTCAAGGTTGAATTCCTTCAGAACCCCCTGCTGGATGAGTGCCACCCGGGTCTCTGGAGAGGTGGTACTGACCAGGATTTCTTCTTTGGGGGCGTCAGTCATGGAGCACTCCGGCGACATATCTTCTGACAGATATACACCATGCAGGGCATGGCCGCCAAATCGGCGGCTCTTTGCACCGGGGGTGAAGCGCCCGGATGGACGTTTTGTCGACCAAGGCAACA
Source organism: Lautropia mirabilis (assembly GCF_900637555.1). Lineage (NCBI taxonomy): Bacteria > Pseudomonadati > Pseudomonadota > Betaproteobacteria > Burkholderiales > Burkholderiaceae > Lautropia > Lautropia mirabilis. Next base: position 1,428,331 of record NZ_LR134378.1, read on the forward strand.
CAATGGTGTGTCGCCTCGCTCCGGGGGCGGGATGCGCATGTCCCGATGCACCCGCCCTGGTGATGGACGGGCGCAGGCACGCCCGCATTGGGTCCCGGTCGTTCCGTCAGTCCGAGGTTTTCTTCTTCGATGCGGCGGGAGCAGCAGCCTTCTTCAGCAGTGCGGCTGTCTCGTAGAGCGGCAGGCCCATGATGCTGCTGTACGAGCCCTCGATCTTCTTCACGAAACGGGCGGCCAGTCCCTGGATGCCATAGGCGCCCGCCTTGCCGAAGGGCTCCCCGCTGGCGATGTAGGCGGTGATGTCTTCATCGGTCAGGCGCCGGAAGCGCACCCGCGACACCTGGGTGCGCTGGCGCACCTTGCCACGCGGACTGACCACCACCACGCTGCTCAGCACCCGGTGCGAACGTCCCGACAGCAGCTTCAGGATGCGCCGGGCGTCTTCTTCATCCGTGGGCTTGCCCAGGATGCGGCCGCCCACGGCAACCGTGGTGTCGGCGGCCAGCAGCGGGGCGGCCGGCCAGTTGCGGCCGGTTGCGGCTGCGCCCTTGGGTAGCCTGCCTGGGGCAGGTCGGGTGGCGGGGGAGGCCCCGGTGGCCGGAGTGGCAGACGGACTGTCCGAAGCGGCGGTGCCGTTCGAGGTGGCGCCCGCCGCCGTAGCCGTGGCGGGGGCCGTGGTCGCGGCGATCTCGGCCACAGGGGATCCTGCCATCTGGGCCAGGAAGTCCTGACGCTGCAGTTCCTGAAGCCGCTGCCAGGCGGCCTCGGCCTTGGCACGCGCCACCCGTTCCACATAGTTCGTGGGAGACTCCTTCGGGCGAATGGCTTCCAGTTCTTCGGCCCGGCCTTCGTCCTCGTCCAGCAGCAACCGGACCTCGGTGATGCCGATCTGCTTGAGCAGTTCCAGCCGGCGTGGGCTGCGCGATGCCAGATAGATCATGATGTCACTCCTGATGAGATGGAAGTCTCCCGTCAGCCAGTCACGTCATCTGCCCGTGACAGTCGGTCACTCCCGATGGTAAGGATGTCCCGCGTTGATCGACCATGCCCGGTACAGCTGTTCGGCCAGCAGCACCCGCACCAGGGCGTGTGGCAGCGTCAGGCTGGAAAGCCGGATGCGCTCCTGCGCCTCGGCCTTCAGGCCGGCATCCAGCCCGTCCGGACCGCCGATCAGGATCGCGACCGGGTCGGCTGCCTGCTGCCATTGTTGCAATCGTCTGGCCAGCGCCGTGGTGCGCAGATCGTCGCCGTGCTCGTCCAGTACCACCACCCGGGCGCGAGGCGGAAGCTTCGCCCGCAGCCGTTCGGCCTCACGTGCCATCAGCGTGGCGGTGGCGGCTTCCGTGCGTCGGGTGGGATCACCGGTGCGGTTCTCGGTCTTCACCGCCACCAGTTCCACGTCCAGCCCGCTGGGAAAACGCTTCAGGTAGTCGGAAACTGCCTCGTCCACCCAGCGCGGGCTGCGCTGACCCACGGCCAGGATGCGGATCAGCATCGCCGTGCGCTCCTTGCCTGCTGGTCAGGCCTGCGCGCCCTGGGGGGCGGCATCCTCATCCTTGCGGCTGTGCCCCTTGTGGGTCGACGGCCGGGGCAGCGGCAGTTCGACCGGGTGCGTGCCCCACAGTTCTTCCAGGTTGTAGTAGGCGCGGATGGCGGGCTGCATGATGTGCACAATGATGTCGCCCAGATCCACCAGCACCCATTCGCCGGTTTCCTCGCCCTCCACCGACACCACCGGATAGCCTGCCTCGCGGGCCCGGTCCTGCACGTGTGCGGCCAGCGCCCGGGTCTGACGGTTGGAGGTGGCCGTGGCCACCACCACGCGATCGAACAGGTCGGACAGCGCCGGCGACTTGGCGTTGCGCTGCGGGCCGGTGTCGAAGACGCGGATGTCCTGCGCCTTCACGTCTTCCAGCGCGTCCACCACCAGGTACTGCAGTTCGGAAATGCTCATGGGTCTATTGGTCCCGAAGGTTCGGCACTGAACAGAGGGTACAGTGCTCATACTATAGGAATCGGTCCGGTTCACGGGTGTGTACCCGTATGGCCTGATCCGGTCATTGATGTCGTTTGCTGTGGTGGCTTGCAGGCCCGGGATGCGGGGCTCTGCGGGCCGGGTTTCGTCACGCGCCTGGCAACGGCTGCCTCGGCTTCGGTCAGGAAGTCACGCCCCCGGTGACGGCTGCCCCGGCCTCGGCCGGGAAGATCAGTCCTGCCCCGTTTCAGGTGTGCCGGTGCCGTACAGCCCGTGCCGCCGGATATAGGCCTCCACGCCCATCGGCAGCAGTCCGCTCACGGGCTGGCCGGCGGCCAGCTGCTTGCGCAGCTGCGTGGCCGACAGCGGAACGGGCGGCATCCGGAAGAACATGATGCTGCCGGCGGGCGTATCGGGCAGCGAGCCCGTGCCGCGCGCCGCCAGCAGTTTCTCGATGTCGGGCGGCAGGTCGGACAGGGGGACGCGCTCGCGCTGCGTCACGGCGAGGTGGGCGCAATCCAGCAGGTGCTGCCAGTCATGCCAGGTGTCGAGGTTGCGGAACTGGTCGCTGCCCAGCACCAGGATCAGCGCGTCGTCGGGGCCGTAGTGCTCCCGCAGGGCTTTCAGCGTGTCGATCGTGTAGCTGGGACCGTTGCGGTTCACTTCCTGCTCGTCGATCTTCCAGTGGCTGGCCTCGGTGCTGGCGGGCAGGGAGGCGATGGCCAGGCGCAGCATGGCCAGCCGATGGCGTCCGTCGGCCTGGTTGCCGCCTTTCTGCCAGGCATGGCCGGCCGGGATCAGCACCAGCTGGTCCAGCTTCAGGGCGGTGATGGCCGCCTGGCCGAGGGCCAGGTGCGCCATGTGGACGGGATCGAAGCTGCCGCCCAGAAGCCCGATGCGACGACGCCGGCCGAGACTCATGCCGATGCCACGCCCAGCCAGTCACGCGCCGGCAGGAAGTCGGTGTAGAGCCGTGCCTCGGGCGTGCCCGGCTCGGGCTGGTACTGGTAGCGCCAGCCGGCCGTGGGCGGCATCGAGGCCAGGATGGATTCGGTGCGGCCGCCCGAGGCCAGCCCGAACAGCGTGCCCCGGTCCAGCACCAGGTTGAATTCCACGTAACGGCCGCGGCGCAGCGCCTGGAAGGTGCGCTCGCGCTCGCCATAGGCACGGTCCATGCGCCGCCGCACGATGGGCAGGTAGGCGTCCAGGAAATGGTCGCCCACGCTGCGCGTCAGCGCGAAGGCCGTGGCGAAGTCCGGCTGGTTCAGGTCATCGAAGAAGATGCCGCCGATGCCGCGGGCCTCCTGCCGGTGCTTCAGGAAGAAGTAGCGGTCGCACCAGGCCTTCATGGCCGGGTAGTGCTCGGGGCCGAAGGGGGCCAGTGCATCGAAGCACACCTGGTGGAAATGCCGGGCGTCCTCTTCCTCACCGTAATAGGGCGTGAGGTCCATGCCGCCGCCGAACCACCACACGTCCTGCTCGGCCGGCGTGGGGGCCAGCGCGCGGAAGAAGCGCACGTTCATGTGCACGGTGGGCACGTGGGGGTTGCGCGGGTGCAGCACCAGCGACACGCCCGTGGCCCGCGCCTTGCGCCCGGCCAGCTGCGGCCGGTTGGCCGAGGCGGTGGGGGGCAGCTGGCTGACCTGCACGTCGGAGAACATCACGCCGGCACGCTCGAAGAGCTTGCCATCGTCCAGCACGCAGCTGATGCCGCTGCCCTGGGTGGGGCTGTCGGGCTCGCGCTGCCAGGCATCGCGCAGGAAGCGGTCTCCGCCGATGTCTTCGAGACCCGCCACGATGCGGGACTGCAGCCCGGCGAACCAGGCGGCGATGGCGTCATGTTCGGCCGGAGAAGAAGGCAGGGCCGTGGAGTTCATGATGATTGTTCTGGGGATGAGTTGCGGGGAAGGGGGACGCGGCCCGGGATCCGAGGTCCGACGCCCAAGGCCCGAGGCAGGCGAGGGTGTCTGCCCCGGTCGGGAAAGCCTCCTCAGGAATGGCGCTGGTTGGCCGGCAGCCCCAGGTGGCCGATGTCGCTGCGGTACTGCATGCCGTTGAAGTGGATGCCGCGCACACCTTCATAGGCACGCGTCTGCGCCATCTTCAGCGAGTCACCCAGCCCCGTCACGCCCAGCACTCGGCCGCCGCTGGTCACCACGTCCTGGTCCTTCTGGGCCGTGCCGGCGTGGTAGACGAAGAGGTCGCCCCCTTCGGCATTGCCGTGTGCCGGATGGCCGGTGATTGCGTCTCCCAGCTCCGGATGGGCCGGGTAGCCGGCTGCGGCCAGCACCACGCACAGCGCGCTGCGGCGATCCCACTCGGCCTCCACCTGGTCCAGCCGGCCGTCAATGCCGGCCTGGATGAGCTGACCCAGCGGCGTCTTGAGACGGCTGAGGATGGCCTGCGTCTCGGGGTCACCCAGCCGGCAGTTGAATTCCAGCGTGTTCAGGCTGCCATCCTTGCCGATCATCAGACCCGCATACAGGAAGCCCGTGAACGGCGTGCCCTCGTCGGCCATGCCGCGGATGGTGGGCAGGATGATCTCGCGCAGCGCGCGCGCATGGATGTCGGGCGTGATGACAGGCGCCGGCGAATACGCGCCCATGCCGCCGGTGTTGGGGCCCTGATCGCCGTTGAGCAGGCGCTTGTGGTCCTGGCTGGTGGCCAGCGCCAGCACGTTGCGGCCATCGGCCATCACGATGAAGCTGGCTTCCTCGCCGGTCAGGAAGGCCTCGACCACGACGCGCGCCGTGTCCTTGCCGTCCTTGCTGCCGCCGGTGAAGTCATCGCCCAGGAACTGGTCGACGGCCGCATGGGCCTCGGCCACCGTCTGGGCCACCACCACACCCTTGCCGGCCGCCAGGCCGTCGGCCTTCACCACGATGGGCGCGCCCTGACGGGTGATGTAGTCCTTGGCGGCTGCCGGGTCGGTGAAGGTCTCGTAGGCGGCCGTGGGGATGCCGTGGCGCTTCATGAAGGCCTTGGCGAAGTCCTTGGACGCTTCCAGCTGGGCCGCCGCCTGCGTGGGCCCGAAGATGGGCAGCCCCTGCTTGCGGAAGGCATCGACAATGCCCTTGGCCAGCGGTGCCTCGGGGCCCACCACGGTGAAGGCCAGATTCTCGCGTCGGGCAAACAGCGCCAGAGTCTCGATGTTGGTGACCGGCAGGTTGCAGATACCGGGCTCCAGGGCTGTGCCGGCATTGCCGGGGGCCACGTAGACCGTCTCGAAGGCGTGCGAGCGGGCCAGAGCCAGCGCGATGGCGTGCTCGCGTCCGCCGCCACCCACCACCAGGCATCGTTTCCGGGCTGTCATGTCGTTCATTCCTCGTCGATGACGGCGTTGGTGTAGACCTGCTGCACGTCGTCGACGTTTTCCAGCGCGTCCAGGATCTTCTGCATCTTCACCGCATCATCGCCGGTCAGTTCCAGCTCGTTCTGCGGCTTCATGGTGATCTCGGCCACCTCGGCCTTCAGGCCGGCCGCCTCCAGCGCCGTCTTCACGGCGATGAAGTCGCCCGGCTCGGTGATGACTTCCAGCGAACCGTCGTCGTTGGACAGGATGTCCTGCGCGCCGGCTTCCAGGCCCACTTCCATCAGCTTGTCCTCGTCGGTGCCGGGGGCAAACACGAGCTGGCCGCAGTGCGTGAACTGGAAGGCCACCGAACCGTCGGTGCCCAGGTTGCCGCCGTGCTTGGTGAGCGCGTGCCGAACGTCTGCCACCGTGCGGGTGCGGTTGTCGGTCAGGCAGTCGATGATGACCGCCGCGCCGGCCACACCGTAGCCCTCGTAGCGGATTTCTTCATAGTTGACGCCTTCCAGACCGCCCACGCCGCGCTGGATGGCGCGCTGCACCGTGTCCTTGGGCATGTTGCCGTCAGCGGCTTTTTCCATGGCCAGCCGCAGCCGCGGGTTCATAGCCGGGTCGCCGCCGGCCATCTTGGCGGCCACGGTGATTTCCTTGATCAGCCGCGTGAAGAGCGCGCCGCGCTTGGCGTCCTGGCGGCCCTTGCGGTGTTGAATGTTGGCCCACTTGGAATGGCCTGCCATGCTCGGATCCTCTGGGGGAAGGGCGGTTGCCTGTGGCCGGGGCGTGACGCTCCGCCATGGCAAGCCGCAGGGTTCACAATGATCTACATCGGCACGCCGCATGCCGCCGGTGAAGCGGGGGTGCGAGCGCGCGGCATCCGGGTACTCTGGTCTAAGATAACCGGTTGGGAGCAGCCCCGTCAGGCCCGTGCAAGAGCCACCGGGACAGGCATCCCGAATGCCCTGGAAGGGGGTGCACGGCCCATGGGGATGCCCTGCGAGGCCGCCTCATCCCTTTCCAAGCGCGCGATTTTACCATTCAGCCGACCGTTCGCCCCGCGTCCTGCGCCGGTGATCGGCCCTTCCTGCGGCGTCTTCTGCGGCCGCTTCCGGCCCATCCCTTTCCGGAGCCTTCGATGTCCGACACCCTTTCCCCCCTGCTGATCGGCAAGAACGACACCTTCGAGGCCGTGCTGCTGCCGGCGCTGGGCAACCGTCACGGCCTCATCACCGGTGCCACTGGCACCGGCAAGACCGTCACCCTGCAGCGCCTGGCCGAACAGTTCTCGGCCATCGGCGTGCCGGTGTTCATGGCCGACGTGAAGGGGGATCTCACCGGCATCTCCCAGCCGGGCCAGATGAGCCCCAAGCTGCAGACCCGGCTGGAGCAGCACGGCCTGCCCACGCCGCAGTTCACGGGCTTTCCGGTCACGCTCTGGGATGTCTATGGCAAGCAGGGGCACCCGGTTCGCGCCACCATCTCCGACATGGGGCCGCTGCTGCTGTCGCGCATGCTGGGCCTCAACGACACGCAGGAAGGCGTGCTCAACCTCACCTTCAAGGTTGCGGATGACAACGGCCTGCTGCTGCTGGACAGCAAGGACCTGCGCGCCATGCTGCAGTACGTGGGCGAAAACGCCAGGCAGTTCACCAACCAGTACGGCAACGTCTCGTCGGCATCCATCGGCGCCATCCAGCGCAACCTGCTCACGCTGGAGCAGCAGGGCGCCGAGCGCTTCTTCGGCGAGCCCATGCTGAAGCTATCGGACATGATGCGCACCGCCCCGGATGGGCGCGGCGTCATCAACATCCTGATGGCCGACCAGCTGATGAACGCGCCCAAGCTCTATGGCACCTTCCTGTTGTGGCTGCTCTCGGAACTCTTCGAGCAGCTGCCCGAGGTGGGCGACCAGCCCAAGCCGAAGATGGTCTTCTTCTTCGACGAGGCGCACCTGCTGTTCGATGACGCGCCCAAGGCGCTGCTGGACAAGATCGAGCAGGTGGTGCGCCTGATCCGCTCCAAGGGCGTGGGCGTCTACTTCATCACCCAGAATCCGCTGGATGTGCCCGAGAGCGTGCTGGGCCAGCTGGGCAACCGCGTGCAGCACGCGCTGCGCGCCTTCACCCCGCGCGACCAGAAGGCCGTGCGCACCGCGGCCGAGACCATGCGCGCCAACCCCGCGCTTGATACCGCAAAAGCCATCTCCGAGCTGGGAGTGGGCGAAGCCCTGGTCTCGTTCCTGGATGCCAAGGGCACGCCCGGCATCGTCGAGCGCGTCTGGATCGCCACGCCGGCCTCCCGCATCGGTCCGGCCACGACCGAAGAGCGCCAGGCCCTGTTGGCTGCCTCGCCGGTGGCCGGCGTCTACGAGCAGGCTGTTGACCGTGAATCCGCCTATGAAGTGCTGCGCGACCGGGCTGCCGGTGCGGCAGCAGGCGGGGCAGGCGCCTCCAAAGGCGGTGCGAGCGGTGCCGGTGGCATGGATGGCTGGGGCAATCATGGCGGCAGCGGCCAGGCCGGGGCACAGACGCAGGGCAGCGCCGGATCGGGCGGCTTCCTGCAGGATGCACTGGATGGCCTGCTGGGAGGCGTCAGCGGCAGCACCACCAAGAGCAGCGGCAAGACGGCCAGCCGTCGTAGCGATTCCGTGCTGGAAACCGCTGCCAAGAGCATGATGCGCTCGGTGGGCTCGCAGGTCGGTCGCGCGCTGGTGCGCGGCATTCTGGGCTCGCTCACCGGCAAGAGCCGCTGATGCCTGTCTCTCGCTGGAAGCCCGAGCATCTCGGGCTCTTCTATGGCCTGCTGGGCTCCATGCTGTTTGCCTGCAAGGGCATCCTCATCAAGCTGGCCTACCGCCATGGTGTCAGTACCGAGACCTTTCTGGGGCTGCGCATGATGTGGGCTGCCCCCTTCTTTGCCTGGGTAGCCTGGCGCAGCGACGGTGCGGCGCTGCGCCGGCGCTGGCACAGGCAGGCCCCGGCAGGCGCGACAGGACTATCCGACGACGCGACGCCCCGCGCGGACAGCGTCTGGCGCTCCGGCGATGTCTGGCGCGTGGCGGGCCTGGGCTTTTCGGGCTATTACCTGGCCAGCTACCTGGACTTCCTGGGGCTGCAATACGTCTCGGCTGGCCTGGAGCGGGTGCTGCTCTATCTGGGCCCCACCTTCGTGCTGCTGCTGTCCGTGTTCTGGCTCAAGCGCCCGGTCAGCCGCACCCAGTGGACGGCGCTGGGCGTCAGCTATCTGGGCGTGATCCTCGTCTACCTGCACGATCTGGACGGCAGTCTGCAGGTCAATGTGCCGCTGGGTAGCGCGCTGGTGCTGGGCAGCTGTCTCAGCTATTCCTTCTACCTGGTGGGCGCCGGCGAGATGGTCCGCCGCCTGGGACCCATGCGGCTGACAGCCTGGGCCAGCCTGGTGGCCTGCGTGCTTTGCGTCACCCAGGCGCTGCTGGTTGGTGGGGGCGACCTGTTTCGCCAGCCGATCGAAGTGCAGGGCATTGCCCTGATGACGGCCATCTTCTGCACCGTCTTCCCGCTCTTTCTGACCACGGCCTCCGTCAATCATCTGGGGGCAGGCAAGGCGGCGCAGGTGGGCATGATCGGTCCGGTCTGGACCATCTTTCTGGGAGCCGTCGTTCTGGGGGAACCCACGGGCGGCCTGCAGATCGTGGGCACGGCTGTCGTCATCCTGGGTGTGCTGATCCTGAGCCGTGCTGCCACCCGGAGGTGATGCCGCAATTTTGCAGCCTGAGCATACGGTAGGACACTGGCAGACTTGCGCAGCAGGACTGGGCAACGCTTGGGCCCGATGAGGCCGCGGCGTTCACCCTTCCATCCATCCAAACGGAAAGAATCCCACCATGACCGATCGTCGTTTTGCCTCCGTCGCCCGCGTCTACGGAGAAGCCGGCTGCCAGCGGCTCTGGCAGTCCCATGTCGTCGTTGTCGGCATTGGCGGTGTCGGCTCCTGGGCTGCCGAGGCGCTGGCGCGCAGCGGCGTGGGGCGCCTCACCCTCATCGACCTGGACCACGTGGCCGAGTCCAACATCAACCGCCAAGTTCATGCGCTCACCAGCACGCTGGGCGCGGCCAAGGTCGAGGTGATGGCGCAGCGCATCCGCGACATCTCGCCCGACGTCTCCGTGCATCCTGTCGATGAATTCATCGAGCCCGGCCAGGAAGAGAAGCTGATCCCTGCCGACGCGGATCTTGTCATCGACGCCATCGATGCCGTGGCGGCCAAGGCGTCGCTGATTGCCTGGTGCGTGGCGAACGGCAAGCCCGTCATTGCCTGCGGCGCAGCCGGTGGCCGCACCGATCCCCTGCAGCTGCGGGTGGAAGATCTTTCCCGGACCACAGGGGATGCGCTGCTGTCGGCCGTGCGTGCGCGGTTGCGCCGGCATCACGGCTTCCCGCGCGGGGATGGCGGCACCACGGTATCGCCTTTAGCCAGCCATGCTGAAACATTGAACGCGATGGCCCACAGCCAGGCGCAGGAAGGCGCAGGCGCGCCAGGCCACTTTTCGGCTCAGGACGCGCGGCCGGTTCCGGCTGCACAGACCCAGTCCTCGTCCCGCCGGCGCCGCAAGGGCGATCCTTCCCGCTTCGGTGTGCCGGCCATCCATTCGCCTGAACAGATTGCCGGCACCCGCCCGAAGGGCGAGGGCGGCGGCATGCCTTTGGCGTGCGCCGGTTATGGTTCGCTCGTTACGGTCACCGCCAGCATGGGCCTGGCTGCAGCCAGCCAGGCCATTGCACAGTTGCTGCGCTGAGAGGCCATCAGGAAACCTGGCCCGCAGCGCCACAGCGCCACAGCGGCCTGCGGGTCAGTCCTGTCGGGATCGGTCGCATCCTTCACCTGGACGCCAGGAGCGTGCACGAAGTCCAGAGGCGGAGGAGAAGCCGCACCAAGGCGCGGGCTTCCCCGATAGACAGAAAACATCAGCCCGTCACTGCGGGAAACGACCCCGCCAGTACACGAAGCCTTTCTCGCCATAGACCGAACGGTCGTCGATGAGGTACTGATCGACGACCTGCAGCTGCTGTCCACGCTGCCAATTGGCCGGCGCCTGCCAGACGACGCACTGCAGCCGCCTGGCGCGGGGCTGTTCGATGTTCCAGCACAGCTTGGCCTGCTGGTCGGAGTCTCCCTTCAACAGCAGCAGTTTGGCCAGGTTGCCCACCTGGCTGCCCCACTGCTTCAGCAGACCGTAGGAGGCCACACCGTCCAGCCGGAAGCTGAAGGGCGCACCGACGCCGCCAATCGACGGTTTGCCGGCACCGACGCTGACGGCATCAGCCAGTGAGGCAGAGTCTGCCGTGACCGTCAGGGACGCCGAAATGCTCTGGTTATTGAACTCTCGCAGAATCTTCTCGCCCAGATACTGATGCCGTGGGTGCGGCCCGCTGCCCACGCTCAGTGAATACTCGCCCGGTGCGGCGGCATGGTACTGGTAGTACTGGGTATCGCATATGATGTTGCCCAGCGCGGCAAACGGGCTCAGCAGGCCGGGGCTGTTCGGGGTCGTCTTCTGATAGTTGTTGGGGTTAAGATCCGTATCCGCACGAGGCTCCGGCAGCTCCAGCGGCTTCCCCGTCGTGACGCGCGTGCCGTTGTATGACGTGGCCTGATGAAGGGTCAGGCAGCCTTTCTGATCCAGCATGGTCAGCAGCGCATCGCCCCGTACCCCGGCGGCCGAGATGGGGGCTGCCTGCGGCGCGGCCTGGGTGACGGTGCTGGCTTCTGCCGTATCGGCTACCGCCGTGCGGTTCGCAGCCGTGGCCGAGCTGATCGTGCCGGAGGCATCGGTGGCGGGGGCGGCGGCAGATTCCGCGTTGGCCGAGCTTGCCGGAGCAGCAGCGGCAGCTTGCGCGGCGCCGGTGGTCTGTGTAGCGTCGGCCGCCTGTGCGGCGTCACCTGCCTGTGCTGCCGTATTCGCCTGTGCCGTATCTCCAGCCTGGGCTTCATCTGCCTTGGTGGCGTGCTTTGCCGTGGCAGCCGGTGTGGTGTCCGAGAGGGCCTTGGTGTCAGCATTACTGCCGTCATGGCCGTTGCCACTGCCGCAGGCGGCCAGCAGGATGGCCAGCGCAGCAGCCGTCAGGGGCAGGCGGTACGTGTTGCCAGGAATCGTCATCGTTCACCTCCTTGGTGGGGCTGCACCGTGCAGCCTGGTTGGAAAGCTGCTCATGAAAAAACAGCTTAGTTCCAACTTCGTGCCGCTGTGAACCGCAAAGCCTGTCCCGTTCGGGAAAAGAAGGGGCAGGGGGCTCCCATAATTCGGGGGACGTCCCCATTCGCAGGGCAGGGGCTGCACAGGAGACGGACGCGATGCCGGCATGACGCTCGTTCATCAGGATGACCGGGTGAACAGGATCTTCTCGTCGGGAGCCAGTCATGTGTTGTCGTCGCATATCAGGGTAATCGCCAATAAGCGGGAGGCGGGTGAAGTGGCCATCTCGCTCTACACTGCGCACTCCGCTCCACGAGAACCCGTTCAGAGGCGTCCTCAGGGGCGCCACGCACCGACTGGTGCTCATGAAAGGAGATACACCCCGATGTTTCAATCAACCTTCATCCCTGTCGGTGATTCATTGTCAGCGCGTACCGCATCCGCGGGCCTTGGACGGGCAACGTCATGCGCCCCCCTTCGTACAGGGCTGCGTGCGGGTGTTCTCGCGTTGGCGGTCTCGCTGGGAGGACTCACGGTATCGTCCACGGTGAGCGCCGCCGAGCCTCGCCGCCCCGAGTGTGTGGCACCTGCCAAGCCCGGTGGTGGTTTCGATCTCACCTGCCGGCTGACGCAGACCTCCCTGAAGGAAGGAGGGGTACTCAAGCGTCCCATGCGCATTGTCTACATGCCTGGTGGCGTGGGGGCAGTGGCCTACAACAATATCGTCGCTCAGCGTCCCGATGAGGGGGGAGCTATCGTGGCGTTCTCTGGTGGTTCGCTTCTGAATCTGGCACAAGGCAAGTTCGGTCGCTACTCTGTTGATGATGTGCGTTGGCTGGCGGCTATCGGCGCCGACTATGGCGTCGTCGTTGTTCGTGATGATTCAACTTACCAGACGCTGGGCGCGCTCATGGATGCCCTGAAGAAGGATCCTGCGGCCGTGGTGTTCGGAACGGGAGGCTCCGTCGGCAGCCAGGACTGGATGAAGGCAGCGCTGACTGCTCGAGCAGCAGGTGTCGATCCTCGCAAGATGCGCTTCGTGGCCTTTGAAGGCGGTGGGGAAGGCATCACCGCCTTGCGTGGCAATCATGTCCAGGTCTTCATGGGTGATGCTGCCGAGGCCGCTGCACAGCTCGAAGGCGGGGCCCCCATCAAGGTTCTGGCGGTCTTTCATGGTGAACGCCTGCCAGGCCGGCTGAAGGATGTGCCAACTGCCAAGGAGCAGGGCTATGACATCGAATGGCCCATCATCCGTGGCTTCTACATGGGGCCCAAGGTGTCGGACGAGGATTATCAGTGGTGGCAGCAGGCCTTGGAGAAGACCATGCAAACCGAGGGTTTTGCCAAACTGCGCGCACAGCAGGGTCTGTACCCGTTCTCGATGACGGGCAAGGAACTGGATGCCTATGTCAAGGCACGGGTGAAGGAGTACGCGGATCTGGCGAAGTCGTTTGGCCTGGTGCAGGAGCCCTGAGCACGGAGACGCCATGAACAATCGCATCCTGGGCCTCGGCGCACTGTCGCTGGCGGCTTTCATGCTCTGGTTTGGCTACGGCCTTCAGGCGCCGGTGGCCTATGAACCCCTCGGTCCCGCCGCGTTCCCCATGGTCGTGGCCGCCATCATGGCCTTGTGCGGCGTCCGTCTGCTGCTCAAGGGCGGCGGCCATGCCGAGCCCTTGCCACCCGGGGCTCTGGGGCGAATCCTTGCCGTTGTGTTGGTGCTGGTTGCCTATGCCGTGGTGTTCGAGCCCCTGGGCTTCATTCCGGCCACGGCGTTGATGGTGTGCCTGGTCGGCCGATTGTTCGGCGGAAGCTGGGTGAAGACGCTGACAGCCGGCGTGGTGGGCAGCATTCTGCTGTTTCTGCTGTTTGATCGCGGCCTGGATGTCGTCCTGCCGCCGGGAATCCTGGAGGCATGGTTGTGAGTCAGGTGCTTTCTCAACTGGGGCAGGGCTTCGGCGTGGCCTTTGCACCCATGAACCTGGGCTTTGCCGCCCTGGGCGCTTTCTTCGGTACGGTGGTGGGCCTGCTGCCAGGACTGGGGCCCATCAACGGGGTGGCCATGCTCATCCCCATCGCCTATGCCATGAACCTGCCGCCAGAGACCGCGCTGATCCTGCTGGCGGCCGTCTACGTGGGGGCGGAGTATGGTGGACGTATTGCCTCCATCCTCATCAACGTGCCGGGTGATGCCGCAGCGGTGATGACCACGCTCGACGGCTATCCGCTGGCGCGCCAGGGTATGGCCAGTGTGGCGCTGTCCCTGTCGGCCTGGGCGTCGTTCGTGGGGTCCTTGGTGGCGTTCTTCGGTATCGTGGCGCTGGCGCCGGCACTGGCGAAATGGGCACTGGCTTTCGGGCCGGCTGAATATTTCGTGCTGATGGTCTTTGCTTTCTGCTGTCTGACAGGGCTGCTGGGGGAGGATCCCGTCAAGGGCATCCTGGCCACTACCATCGGACTGGCCATCTCGACCGTGGGCGTGGATGCCAATTCCGGCGTGTATCGGTTCACCTTCGATGTGCCGCATCTGGCCGATGGCATCGACTTTGTGGTGGTGGTCATCGGTCTGTTCGCCATCACGGAATTGCTGCAGATGCTGGAACGGGCCGTCGCAGGGGCTGCCATCTCGGTTCCGCCAGGTGATCGCAAGCTCTTCAATCTGCAGGAACTGCGCTTTACCTGGCCCACCGTGATGCGAAGCAGTCTGACAGGCTTTGGCCTGGGGGTTCTGCCCGGGGCCGGGGCCAGCGTCGCTTCTGCCATTGCCTATGCCAACGAGAAACGCATTGGCGAGCGTCGAGGGGCAGATGCAAAGTTCGGTCGGGGTGACATGCGTGGGCTGACGGCCCCTGAGTCCGCCAACAATGCCGCGGCCATCGGCTCCTTCATTCCCATGCTGACGCTGGGCGTTCCCGGGTCGGGTACGACAGCGGTGATGATGGGCGCGCTGACGCTCTACAACATCACGCCGGGCCCGGTGCTTTTCGATGCGCAGCCCCAGCTGGTCTGGGGGTTGATCGCTTCGCTGGCCGTGGCCAACGTCATCCTGTTCATCATGAACGTGCCCCTGGTGCGGGTCTTTGCCAGCATTCTGGCCGTGCCACCCTGGATTCTGATGCCGGGTATCGTCTGCGTCAGTTTCATTGGGGTCTATTCGATCAATGCCTCGACCTTCGATTTGCTGCTCATGCTGGGGATCGGTGCTGTGGGATACCTGCTGCGCAAGGCGGGGTTGCCAGTTGCGCCGCTCATCCTGGGCGTGGTGCTGGGGGGGATGATGGAGCAGAACCTGCGTCGTGCGCTGGCCATCTCCAACGGTGACGTTTCGATCCTGTTCTCCAGTCCAGTCACGATATCGTTCTGGGTGCTGGCCGTCGCCGTGTTCGTGCTTCCTGCACTGATCCGCCGATGGAAAGCAAAACGGGGATGAGCGCTGTGGCCGGCTCATCCGGCGCAGCAGCCTGGCAGCCCGTCGCCCGCGGCCTCTGCATCGCCCTGCTGGGTGCCGGCCTGGCGGTCTGGATGGGCACCCCATTGCCCTGGCTGCTGGGGCCACTGTTTCTCACGGCGGCCACCCGGGTGGCCGGCATGCCCACCCGGTGCCCGGCGCCATTCAACAAGTTCGGGCGCTGGGTCATCGGGCTGTCGCTGGGACTGTACTTCTCCGCCGAGGTGATGCAGAGCCTGGGGCAGCACTGGGGGCTCATTCTTGCCGGCATCCTGTATGCCCAGGTGCTGGCGGTCATCGGCTGCTGGTTCTATCACCGCGTTGGTGGCCTGGATGTGGGGACGGCCTGGTTCTCGTCGGCCATCGGCACGGCCAGCGAGATCGTCAACATGGCGCATCGCCATGGCACCCGGGCAGACCATGTGGCCACGGTGCACAGCGTGCGGGTGCTGCTGGTGGTGGCGCTGGTGCCCTTCGGCGTGCAGTGGCTGGGCGGTGATGTCTCCCATCTTCGGGGGGCTGTTCCGGATGTGAACTGGAGCAGCCTGCTGCCGCTGATGCTGGGCAGTCTGGTTTCCGTCTGGTTCTTTCTGCGCGTGCGTCTGCCCAATGCGTGGCTGCTGGGGGCGCTGCTGTTCGTGGCGGCCGTGAATCTGCTTCAGCTGCTGCCGCATACCGATCTGCCGCGCTGGGTCTCGTGGGCCGGTCAGCTCTGCATCGGGTGGTCGTTCGGTGACCGGTACCGCCCGGATTTCCTGCGGTGTGCTCCCCGGCTGCTGTCGGCTGCCTGTGTCTTCACGCTGGCCAGCATCGCCTTGACGGTCGGGCTGGGCGAGGTCCTGTCGCCGCTGGTTGGACTGCCCGCTCCGTCGCTCATTCTGGGGCTGATGCCTGGCGGCATTGCCGAAATGACGCTGACGGCCCGCGCGCTGGAGCTGGGCGTGGCCATGGTCACCGCCATGCAGGTCGCTCGCATGCTGTCCGTGGTGTTCAGCACGCCAGCCATTTATCGTCGTTTCATCCAGGACAGGGAAGGGGATCGGGCTTCAGGCGCACAAGAAAGCAACCCGCCGGTTTGAGGATGCACTTGTGTGCATGGCCTCGGCGGGTGTTTTAGCCGGGCATCCTGCCGAAGGCCGCGAGGACTTGTTCAGACTTTCCCAAGGCACCGCTTGGCTGGCAGAACTGCCATATCCTGGCAGCCTCAGCCCTGTTTCACCTCATGCCCGTTGCGCACCCAGCCGGCCGTGGCGAAGGCCACCAGCGCCCACAGGGCCCACAGCCACGGTGAGCCGCCGTTGTCGTGTGCCAGCATGCCGATGGGCAGTACCAGGCCCACGGCGGCCGCCCAGGGGACCCAGGCACCGCCCCGGCCCAGGCGCAGCAGGGCGGCCAGTGCCAGGACGGCCCCCAGGCCGATGACCCAGCGGGCATCGCCGCGCGCGGGGTCCAGCACAGCGATGGCGCCCCAGAGGAAGACAGCGATGCCCAGCAGGATCTGGGCGGCGAGACGGGCCAGCAGGACGGTGAAGTTCATGCCTGGTCGGCCTGCAGGTGGTAGGAGGTGACCCGTTCCACTTCCTCGCGGGCGCCGATGAACAGCGGAACGCGCTGATGCAGTCCGGTGGGCTGGATGTCCAGGATGCGCTGGCGACCGTCGGTGGCCGCGCCGCCGGCCTGCTCGATCAGCATGGCCATCGGGTTGGCTTCGTACAGCAGGCGCAGGTGGCCGGGCTTGCTGGGGTTGCGCTGGTCGGCCGGGTACATGAAGACACCGCCCCGGTTCAGGATGCGGTGAATCTCGGCCACCAGGGCGGCAATCCAGCGCGTGTTGTAGTCCTTGCCGCGCGGGCCGGTCCTGCCGGCCAGCAGCTCGTCGATGTAGCGCTTGACCGGCGGATACCAGTGCCGGCTGTTGGAGGCGTTGATGGCGTATTCCTTCGTGTCCGGCGTGATGCGGTAGTTCCGCTCGGTCAGGTACCAGGCGCCGATCTCGCGGTCCAGCGTGAAGGCGGCCACGCCGTCGCCCACGGTCAGCACCAGCATGGTCGAGGGACCGTAGATGGCGTAGCCGGCCGCAACCTGTTGCGCGCCGGGCTGCAGGAAGTCCTTCTCGGTGACATGCTCCACGCCTTCGGGCGCCCGCAGCACCGAGAAGATCGTGCCCACCATCGAGTTGATGTCGATGTTGGAGGAACCATCCAGCGGGTCGAACAGCAGCAGGAATTCACCCTTCGGATAGCGGTCCGGAATGGTGTAGGGCTTGTCCATTTCCTCGGAGGCGATGGCGGCCAGCTGCCCGCCCCACAGATTGGCTTCCAGCAGCGTGTCGTTGGCGATCACGTCCAGCTTCTTCTGGGTCTCACCCTGCACGTTCTGGGTCCCCACGTCACCCAGGTTGTTGTTCAGGGCGCCTTTGCCGACGGCCTGGCTGATGCGCTTGCAGGCGCGGGCCACCACTTCCAGCAGCAGGCGCAGCTCGCCGGGGATCAACCCCTTCTGGCGCTGCACCTCCACCAGGTACTGGGTGAGGCTGATGTGTTTCTTCATGATGGACGGACTCCGGAACGTGAAATCGGGTGGGGCTTTTCAGGGCGCCCCAGGGGCTCCTCTGAACAATGTCCTCAGGCAGCGCACCACGAAACGGGGTGCGCCGGCTGTGAGGACGGGTTCAGAGGGCACCCAACTCCTTGGCAATCACTTCACGCACGTCGGGCGACTGGGCCTCGTGGGCCACGTGTTCCAGCACGGCGTGCATCTGCCGCGCCAGCACCGGCACGAAGCGCTGGTGGCGGTCGAGTGTGCGTGCCATCCGGGCGGCCAGCTGCGGGTTGCTGCGGTCCAGTCGCAGCACCTCGTCACGCCACAGCGTGTAGCCCTCGCCATCGGGGCGGTGGAATTCGGCCAGGTTGTCGGCAAAGAAGGTGTAGAGCAGGGCGCGCACCTTGTTGGGGTTCTGGCTGTTCCAGCCCGGGTGCTGCATCAGCTGGCGCACCCGCGCCAGGGTGGGCTGGTGCGTGCCGTGCATGCGGGCCTGCACGGCAAACCACTTGTCCAGCACGTGGGTCTCGTTCCGGTAGATGTCCTCGAAGCGCGCCAGCGCCCAGTCGGCATCATCCGGCTCGCACTGCACCAGGGCCTGCAGCGCGCCCAGCCGGTCGGTCAGGTTGTTGGCGCCCTCGAACTGCGCGCGTGCCTGGCGTGCCGCACCCTCGGCGCCCACCAGGGTGAGCAGCTGCAGTGCCGTGTTGGCCAGGGCGCGCTGCCCCACCTCGGGGACGGCCAGCGAATAGTTGGCTCGCCAGTGCTGGCGGGCCACCACGTCCTGCAGGTAGGGCACCAGCGGCTGCACCAGGGTGCGCAGCGCCGCCAGACGTCGGGCACGCAGCAGGGACGGATCCAGCGGCTCCAGCTGTTCGGCCAGCCGCTTCTCTTCGGGCAGCATCAGGAACTGCTGGCGCAGCCCGTCATCCAGCCGCGCATCCGGCAGGGTGGCAGCCAGTGCGCCGCTCAGCGCCTTCAGTGTCGCCTGGGCATCGCCCTGGCGGATGGCCTGCAGCAGGGCACGTTCGGCCAGCTGCTGGCCGGCTTCCCAGCGGTTGAAGAGGTTGTCGTCGTGGCGCAGCAGGAAGGCCAGGTCCTCGTCGCTGTAGGGATGATCCACCACCACCGGCGCCGAGAAATCCCGCAGCAGCGACAGCATCGGTCCCCGGGCGTCGGCACTTTCCACGCCCTCGAAGACGAAGTCCTGCTGCGAGGCTGTCAGCTCCAGCAGGCGGTGCTGCTGCACCTGGCCGCTGTCGCGGGCCAGCAGTGCCACGTCCACCGGGATGTGCAGCGCCCGCTCGCCAGCCGGCATCGCATGCCCCTCGGCGTCCGGCAGAAGCTGTGTCAGCGACAGCACCAGCCGTTTGTTCGCGGCATCGTACTGGCTTCGCACCTGCAGCCGGGGCGTGCCGGCGGTGGCATACCAGCGCAGGAACTGTTCCAGGTCACGTCCGTTGGCATCGGCCATGGCGGCCACGAAGGCCTCGCAGGTCACGGCCTGGCCGTCATGGCGCTCGAAATACAGGTCCATGCCACGCCGGAAGCCGTCCACGCCCAGCAGCGTCTGCAGCATGCGGATGACTTCCGCACCTTTCTCGTAGACGGTGGCGGTGTAGAAGTTGTCGATGGCCTGATAGCTGTCCGGGCGGATGGGGTGGCGCATCGGGCCGGCATCTTCGGCGAACTGCACCTGACGCAGCACCCGCACGTTGCCCATGCGCTGAACGGCCCGCACGCTGCCGGCGGCCTGGGCATCCACGCCGGCGGCCATCTGGTCGGCGGTGAATTCCTGGTCGCGGAACACCGTCAGCCCTTCCTTCAGCGTCAGCTGGAACCAGTCGCGGCAGGTGACGCGGTTGCCGGTCCAGTTGTGGAAGTACTCATGCCCGATGATCGATTCGATCCACTCGAAGTCGGTGTCGGTGGCCACGAAGGGGTCGGCGAACACGTACTTGGCGTTGAAGATGTTCAGACCCTTGTTCTCCATCGCCCCCATGTTGAAGTCGGGCGCGGCCACGATCATGAAGCGATCCAGGTCCAGCTCCAGCCCGAAGCGGCGTTCGTCCCAGGCAATGGCCTTTTCCAGGCTGCGCAGCGCGAAGTCGGTACGGTGGATCTGCTCGGGCTCGGTCCAGACCTGCAGCAGCACCTCGCGTCCCGAGGCCAGCCGGTGGCGGGTCTCGTTCACGGCCAGATTGCCAGCCACCAGCGCGAAGAGGTAGCAGGGTTTCGGGAACGGGTCTTCCCAGACGGCCTCATGCCAGTCGCCGTCGGTAGCCGGCAGCGGCAGCACCGACAGGGCGGCCCGCGCTTCGGCAGCTGCCGGCGCATCGGCCGCCAGCAGATTGCCGTTGGACAGCAGCACCGGGTACTGAGCGCGGCGCGCCTGCAGGATCACCCGGTAGGTGGTCATCACGTCCGGCCGGTCCTGGAACCAGGTGATGCGCCGGAAGCCCTGCGCCTCGCACTGGGTGAGCAGGGTGCTGCCGGTGGCATACAGGCCGGAAAGCTCCAGATTGGCCGACGGATGGATGCGCACCTGGGTATGCAGCGTGAAGTGCTCGGGCAGGTTGCTCAGCACCAGCTGGCCCTTGTCCTGCACCCAGGCTTCCTGCGGCAGCACCTGGTCGTCAATGGCCACGCCCAGGGTTTCCAGCGCCTCGCCGTCCAGTCGCAGCGGGGCATCGGCCGCTGCGCCCGGGCGGCGACGATAGCGGCATGCCGCCGTCACCACCGTGTCCTGGGCGTCCAGGGCGAAATGCAGCACCAGTCCATCCGCCAGCCAGTCGGGCTCCCGGTAGTCTTCCCTTCGTACCACGGTGGGCTGGGGCAGGACAGAGGCCGGTTGAGCGGACTGGGAAGCGGCAGGGAAAGTCATGGTGTGCGACAGGAAGATGTCTGGAGCAGGGCAGCCGACGGACGGCGGCAGATGTTGGTTTTTTGCACTGTCTCGAAAGCGCAACCTTGCGAAGCGCCCCCGAAATGTGAGATCATTTCTAGATTGAATCAATAACTATATGATTAATCGAAGGATTTGATTGCTCACGTCGCAGTCGGTTCTTCAGCGGTTTCTCGGCTCGGATCCGTCTCCTCCGAACACCGGACGGCGGGCAGATTCATACGGACGTTCAGTGTCATACGGATCCAGCCGACCCTTTTTTGCAGGGCCCGCGCCTGCAGTCTCCCATCGGATCCCAGCAGCGGCGTTCCCGGCCACTCGCTATTATGCCGTTTTGTACTGCCCTGTTCGGGCGTGCCGACGGTTTTTTTTACGGTGTCCAGCTGGACATGACCGTCGGCATGGTGCTTTTGCAGCCTATCGCCCGTAGAAGGTGATGCTCCAGTTCTTCAGTTGTCCGGTGCCACCTTGCACGCGGTCGGCTACCGACAGGGTCCAGTTGCGGTTGGCACCGGCGGCTACCGGCTCTTCCAGGTGTCGGCGCACGCCGAAGGTGAAGTCCTGCAGCCCCTGACAGGCCAGGATCTTCAGCTCGCCGTCCTCATCCTTCTCGGTGCAGGGGTGAGGCGGCAGCAGGGTGCTGACCTTGCCCAGCGGGCTGGCCAGTGCGATCTGCAGGTCGCCTGCATTGGGATGCTCACCCCGGCCGTTGTCGCCGGTCACCGTCAGGTTCACGTCGATGTGCTCGATGTGCTGCAGGTTACAGTTGGCCGGCACAGAGATCGTCGAGGACAGCCCGCCGGTGGGAGCCTTGTTGTAGTCCAGGTTGTTGGCCAGTTCTGTCAGCGCCTCGAAGTACTGCTCTTCGGCCGAACCATCATCCATCGAGGCTGGTGTGCTGTCGGCCTGCTGCTGTGTAACCGTCGACGCTTCGGGAATGGGCTTGCTCACGTTCATGAGGAAGGGGCCGCATTTGCGCTGTTCGGCGCTGCCGCCCACGCTCTGCCAGCTGCGGGCCAGTCGGGTGGCGGCCTCGGCATCCACTACGCCGAAGCCGTAGTGGTGGCTGTAGCGCAGCACATCGTGGCCGGTGACGCCTGCCAGCGGGCTGCGCAGTTCGCTCCATCCCCCTTTGGAGGCATCCACTTGCCGCGCGGTACGGGCCAGGATCAGCGGCACGTCACGCCAGGTGAGCCTGGGGTTGGCCTGCAACATCAGCGCCGCCACGCCAGAAACCATCGGAGCAGCGGCCGAGGTTCCGCCGAAGTCTTCCGTGTACTTGTCCTTCACGGCGGTGGTGGTGATTTCGGGGGCCGTGGCCGGTGTCGTGCTGCGCCCGGACGGTGCACAGACCGTCAGGTTTGCGCCGCGTTCACTGTAGGGCGAGCGTTCGCCGGCGGCGTCGACGGCACAGACGGTGATGACGCCTCGCGAACTGGTGGCGGAATCGGCCGAGGAATAGTCCCCCTCCCAGGCCCCGTTGCCACCCGAGAAGACATACAGGACACCCAGTCCGTTGCGACCCTTGTTCAGTCCCTTGGCCAGGGCGTCGTTGAATGCCGTCCAGCCGCTGGCGGGTTTGTTGAGCTGGCCGTCGTCGTTCGGACCCCAGCTGTTGTTGGAGATGTGGTTCTTGTCGATGTCGCGCGACAGGGCGTCGAGGATGTTGCGCTCATCCCCGAAGGCTAGCAGGTTGTAGCCCACCAGGCTGGCACGCGGTGCAATGCCCGTGCCGCCGATGCCGTTGTAGTCCCGTGCCGCGATGATGCCCGCCACCGAGGTCCCGTGTGAATCGTCTTCCGTGCAGGGAACCGGCCAGTCCTTGTGGCCGGCGATCCGGTTGCTGTATCGGTTCTCGCCCAGCGACTGGCGGCGGTAGTTGTGGCTGCCGTCGACGATGTTCGGCCGCAGATCCGGGTGCGTCATGTCCAGGCCGTCATCGACCACGGCCACGCGGATGCCATCGCCATTGAGACCGCTATTCCAGGCGTTCTCCACATTCAGGTCCTGGCCGGCCTTGATGCGCGTGTAACGCTTGCCTTCGATGCTGCCCAGGTTCTTCAGGTGCCACTGCTGGGGCTTGAGCGGATCGGCCCCGGTCCTGATCTCGGGCTGCCCCTGCGGTCGATAGTATTTCAGCGAGCATCCCGTCCAGCTGACCATTTCAGGCGGCGCGGGGCGTGCGTTCTGGTTGCCGCCGCCGTTGTTGCCACTGTTGACCGGCTTCACGGGAGCCGGCGTGGCAACGGGTGGAGTACCCGTCGTCGGGGCAGGGGTGGGCGATGCAACGGGTGCCGTGACCGGCGCCGGCGGCGTGACGCCACCCGTAGCAGGTTTGCCGGGCGGCGTGGTGCCACCGGTGGTGGGGCTGGCGGGTGGCACGGGTGAGGGCGTTGCCACCGGATTCGGTTTGGGCGCGGGGGCCGGGTTCGTCACGGGAGGCAGGGGGGCGACCGGTGTCGGCGTAACGACAGGAGCCGGCGTAACGACAGGAGCCGGCGTGGCGACGGGAGTCGGCTTGACCGCGGGGGGCGGTGTGACGACAGGAGCCGGCGCGGTGACGGGAGCCGGATTGACAGCAGGCGCCGGTCTGGTGACAGGCTCGGGTGCTACGACGGGAGTGGGCGTGGCAACGGCTACTGGTGCGGCGATGGGGGCCGGCGTGACAACAGGGGCCGGTGCCGGCGTGGCGACGGGCTGGACGGCCGGGGGCGATGCCTGGGCAAGCGTCGTGGCCACGGGTGCCTGTCCGGTTTCTCCCTGCAGGCCGTGGCCGGATGTGGCCGGATCCTGCTGTGCCAGGTGGCTCGCCGATGGTGTGTCGTGTTCGGTGCTTCCGCCGCCGCCGCATGCGCTCAGCAGCAGGGAAGAGAATCCAAGGGCCAGGGCCTGGGCAATGTGCGTTCTGCGCATGGTCGAGAGGTCCGGAAAGAGTGGCGAAGAAGAATCGTCGATGGATGTCGTACGTTCAGAGGCGTGATTCGGGACAGGGAGATGTTGTTGCCCGGTGGGGGTCAGCGTCCGTAGAAGGTGATGCTCCAGTCCTTCAGCTGTCCCTCGCCACCTTGCACGCGGTCGGCCGTCACCAGTTCCCAGTTCCGGCTGTTGCTGCTGGCCACCGGTTCTTCCAGATGGCGGCGAACGCCAAAGGTGAAGTTGCTCAGGCCGCCGCAACGCTCCACCAGTAGCTCGGGAGCGCCGAAGGCCGCGGTGTTCAGATCGGTACAGGCGTGGGGAAGCATCAGCGTGCTGACCGTGCCCAGCGGGCTTTGCAGGGCCATCTGCAGATCACCGGTGTTGGGGTGAGTGCCCTGGCCATCGGCAGCGGTGACTGTCACTTTTACGTCGACGTGCTCGATGTGGCGGATGTCGCATTCAGCCGGAATCTCGACGGCGGATCGCAGGCCGTTGGCCGGGGCCATCTGATAGTCCAGCGTGTTGCTCAGCTGGTAGAGCGCACCGAAATAGGTGCGGGCCTGGCTGTTGTCCTTCGTGCTTCTGGCCGTCTGGTCGGCGCCCTGCTGGGTCACGATCCCGGTTTCGGGAATGGAGGCATTCACGGTCGTGGTGTAGGGGCCGCAGGTCTTGAGCGTGTCGCTTCCGCCCACGCTCTTCCAGTTCCGCGCCAGTCGCACGGCTGCGTCTGCATTGGCCACGCCGAAGCCGTAGTGGTGGCTGTAGTGCAGCACGTCGTACAGGCCCTGGGCGTTGCCCAGCGGGCTGCGGTAATCACGCCAGCCGCCATCCTGTTCATCCACCTTGCGGGCCGTGCGCGCCAGAATCAGAGGGACGTCGCGCCAGGTCAGTTTCGGGTTGGCCTGCAGCATCAGTGCAATGACGCCCGAGACCATGGGGGCAGAGGCCGAGGTGCCGTTGAACGTGTGGGTATAGTCGTTCCGCACCGAGGTGGTGGTCACTTCCGGCTGCTGGTCGTCCGTCGCGTCGGCGGACGGGGCACAGACCGTCAGGTTGGCGCCCCGCTCGCTGTAGGGCGCACGCTTGCCCATGGCGTTGGTGGCGCAGACGTTGACGATGCCCATCGCGCTCACGCCGCCGTCCAGCGACGAATAGTCGGTCTGGATGGCCCCGTTGCCGCCGGAAAAGACGTAGATGGCACCCAGGCCGTTGCGGCCTGTCTTCAGCCCGTTGCGCAACGTGTCGTTGTAGCTCGACCAGTCGGGTTCCGGCGTGGCCAGGTGTCCGTTGTCCGTGGGGCCCCAGCTGTTGTTGTAGACGTGGTTCCGGTTCAGATCGCGTGACAGGGCATCCAGCGTGTCGGCCACGAAGTTGGAGGCCAGGATGTTGAGACCCACCAGCTGGGCGCGTGGTGCCACGCCCGAGACGCCGGTGCCATTGCCGTCGCGGGCGGCGATCAGGCCTGCCACCGAGGTGCCGTGCGTGTCATCGTTGCTGCACGGCATGGGGAAGTCATGCAGGCCGGCAATCTTGCCGCCGCTGGAGGCGGACAGACCGAGCATGCCCGCTTCGGTGCGGTAGTTGCGGCTGCCGGTCACGACGTTGGGCCACAGGTCTTCGTGCGTCACTTCCAGTCCATCATCCAGCACCGCCACGCGGATGCCTTCACCGCGCAGACCTGCGTTCCAGACCGGTTTCACGCGCAGGTCCTCGCCCGCCTTCATGCTGGGGAAGCCGGGCAGGGGACCGGTATTCTCCAGGTGCCACTGGAGCGACAGATAGGTGTCGGCACCCGCCTTGGAAACGGGAGCGGCCTGAGGGCGCGGGTATTTCAGGGCGCAGTTCGTCCAGCCCAGCTGGGCGGGCAATGTGGCCAGGGTGGCGGCATCCAGCGCCAGGCTGGCGACGGGGGCCGGTGCAGGCGTTGCCGCAGGAGACGCGCTGGAGGCTCCGGAGTCGGTGCTGGGGCCTGGAGCGGGGCGAGGGGCGGGTGCCGGAGTGGCCTGGCCCTGCGTGCCCTGGGTCGGCGCCGGGCTGGAGGCTGGTGCCACGACGGGCTGAACGGGGCTCGGGCTGGCTCCCGCGCTGGTACCGGAACCGCCAGGCACGGGGGCGGGGGCCGGAGAGGCCTGGCCTTGTGTGCCCTGGGTCGGCGCCGGACTGGGGGCGGGTGCCACGACCGGTTGAACGGGTCTTGGGCTCGGGCTGGTGCCAGCGCCGGAACCGCTGGGCGCAGGGGCAGGGGCTGGCGACGTGAGCGCCGCTGCGGGAGCCTGGGGTTGCGGGGCGGGGCGTGACGTGGCCGGTGGCGTCTGTTCCTGGACTCTTTCTTCCACAGCGCGTTGCGGGCTCAGGTCCACCGGTCGGGCAGGACGTTCCAGCACCAGGTCGCCGATCTGGAGGGCGGTGATGTGAGGGGATGCGGAATCATCCGAGCCGCCTCCACCACACGCGCTCAGCAGCAAGGTGGAGAAGCCAAGGGTCAGGGCCTGGGCGATGGGCGTCTTGCGCATGATGGAGATCCGTCCGGAAAGGGATGCCGCAACGTCTTGGGGTGTCCGTCGCAGCCAGGGGCTGGCGGTGCGACGGTGCATGTGCCCGGAAAGGCAGGGCGGGGGCTGTCGGATGCCGGAACGGTCGGCATCAAGGTTGCTGGCCATGCCGGCAAGACAGACCCCTGTGGGGAGTTATCGACCGTAGAAGGTGATGCTCCAGTCCTTCAGCCGACCGGTTTCTCCAGCCACACGGTCGGTTGCCGAGAGGGTCCAGTTCCTGTTGCTGCCCTGGGCCACCGGCTCTTCCAGGTGACGGCGAACGCCGAAGGGGTAGTTCTGCAGGCCCTGGCAGGGGCCGATCTGCATCGAACCGTTATCGGTGGGAAGCTGGCAGGGGTGGGGCACGCTCAGGGTGCTGACGCTGCCCAGCGGACTCTGCAGGGTGATGTGCAGGTCGCCCGCGCTGGGGTGCTCGTCGCTGCCATCGGCATTGGAGGCGGTGAGCGTCACCTCGATGTGCTCGATATGCGTGATCTGGCAGCTTTCCGGCACACTGACGGTGGAGGTCAGACCGTTGGCCGCCGCCTGGTTGTAGTCGATCCGGTTGCCCGCCTCGATCAGCGCCTTCCGGAACGCTTCCGCCTGGCTCTTCCGGACGGGATTGGTCGCCACGGCATCGGCTTCCGGGATCGGGGCGTTGACCCGGGTCGTGAACGGACCGCACTGTTTCTGCGTGCTGCTGCCGCCCACGCTCTGCCAGTTGCGGCTCAGCTTCACGGCGGCATCGGCATTGACGACACCGAAACCGTAGTCGTGGTGGTAGCGCAGCGTGTCGTAGGCGCCAGGCTGCCCCTCGACGATCGGGCTGTTGTGGCTGCGCCAGCCGCTGGACTTGGCATCCACCTGTCGGGCGGAACGTGCCAGGATCAGCGGCACATCACGCCAGGTGAGTTTGGGGTTGGCCTGCAGCATCAGCGCCACCACGCCCGAGACCATCGGCGTGGCTGCCGAGGTGCCGTTGAAGCTGTCGGTGTACTGGTTCTGCAGTGCGGTGGTGGACACGTCGGGCAGGGTGGGGGCTCCCTCGATTCCCAGTGTCCGGCTCAGGTCGGCCGATGGGGCACAGACCGTCAGGTTGGGGCCGCGCTCACTGTACGGCGCACGCGTGCCGGCGGCATTGGTGGCGCAGACCGTCACGATGCCCCGGGCGCTGACCGTGCCGTCCATGGAGGAGTAATCGCCATCGAAGGCGCCGTTGCCGGCCGCGAAGGTGTAGATCACGCCCAGTCCGTCACGTCCCTTGCTCAGGCCGTCATTCAGCGTGCTGTCGAAGGCGGCCTTGTTGTCCGGGGCAAAGAAGTGCCCGATGTCGGCGGCGCCCCAGCTGTTGTTGTAGACGTGGTTGCGGTCGATGTCGCGCACCAGCGCATCCAGCGCGTCTTCGGTCAGGCTGTTGGCCAGCGCATTGAAGCCCACCAGCCCGGCGCGGGGTGCCACGCCCGAGACGCCGATGCCGTTGCCGTCGCGCGCTGCAATCACGCCGCCTACCTGGGTGCCGTGGTCGTTGTCTTCCGTGCAGGGCATCGGGTAGTCGGCGTGTCCGGCAATGGTCTTGGCATTCGGGGACAGGCGCCGGTAGTTGTGGCTGCCGGCCACCACGTTGGCACGCAGGTCCTCGTGCGTCACTTCCAGGGCGTCGTCGATGACGGCAATGCGGATGCCTTCACCCCGCATCCCCTGGTCCCAGGCGCCCTGCACGCGCAGGTCCTCGCCAGCCACCATGCCGTCGGTCGAGAAGCCGGGCAGGCTGCCGGTGTTCGTCAGGTACCACTGGCGGGTCTGATTCGGGTCGGATCCGGTCCTGTCGGCCACGGCCGGGCCGCCGCGGAAGTAGTTCAGCTTGCAGCCCGCCCAGCTGACGCGCTCGCGGGGCGAGTCAGAAGAGCCGCCGTGGTTGCCCGACGTGCCTGCGCCCGGCTGGCTGCCGTTGCCTGCCGGATTGCTGCTGCCGGGCTGATGGCCACCGGCCTGGCCGCTTCCTGCGCTGCCCGTGCCGTTCGTGCCTGGAGCCACCCCGGGCTTCGAACCGTTGCCGCCCGCCCCCCCGGCCTGCGTGCCGTTGACCGGGGCAGACACCAGGTTGGCAGATGGGTTCGCACCGCCTCCGCCACAGGCAGCCAGCAGGGACAGCAGCAGCGGGGTGGCCAGGTGGCGCACAGGCAGGTGTCGTGTCTTCATGACGGAACGGCTCCAGAATGAGTCGGTACGGTGCAACATCGGCACACGGGGATGCGTCACTCTAGCAACGGCGTTGCGTCACGACATCGATTTGGCGGCAAACAGTCGATGGACGGTTGACTTCGGCTTTTTATAGGTTAAGGGGCTTGGGGAGCAGATAATCCGTGGGCAGCTGACCGTTCCTGGCAGCCCATGCCTCACTCGTCTCTTGCCTCATGGGGGCTACCATGAGGATGCGTGCTGGCAATACGTTCCGCAGGTCCGGAAATGACGAAGGGGGCGATGAGCCCCCTTTGTCGTTGGGTGAAGCCGCCAGTCACTGGCAGTTGGGCTCCATGACGAAGGCGACCAACTCGTCGGCGTGTCGACGGACCGCACGACTGGCCCCCCTCTGCATGAGCTTGATCACTCTGTCGGCATCCTCACAGGCGGTCTTGCTACGGGAACGTGCTGCCGCGACTGCTTTTTCGACTTTATCGACCGCCAGTCGCAGTTCCTTTGGCGGGAGGTCAAAAATGCTGTAGACGGTCAGGTAACGGAACACGGCAAGGTCTGCATCGCTCATCATGTCCGCGAACGGATTGCAGTTTGGCGTCAGATTAGTGCACCGGGACGCAGCTCGAACCCATTCAGGGACAGGTGGATCGGCCCAGGCCGGGGCGGCCAGACAGGTCAGGAGGGCGATGGCAAGGATGCGTTTCATCGGGCAACTCCAGCGGCCCGGGCCGAAGCACGGGCGGTGTTGTCAGCCGAAGCAGATTGCCCGTGTTTGCAGGCAGCGGGGGGGGGCTGGAGGCAACCGTTCGGCCGAGCCAGAAAAAAACAGGTCGCGAATCAAGTGTGATCGAATCTTGCGCCGGATCGCGTGCTCACTTCAGCGCGCGCTTGGTCCACCAGTTGGGGCTCACGTCGGTGAAGATGCTTTTGGCGTTCTGCTGGTTGGCCATCTCGATGGTCTCCAGCCCGGCCGGGCTTTCCACCACCCAGACGCGGCCCGTGATCTGCCGCTCGGGTTTCAGGCCGGCAGCCACCAGCTGGGCGCGACCATCAGCCTCGGACATGTCCTGCTTCAGTGTGACGATGAGGCCACCGGGCAGGCCATAGCGGCGGCCGGCGGCATCCTTCAGCACGGGCGAGACGGTGCCACCCGAGGTGCTGGTGAGCGCGCCACGGGTGCTCTTGAGGGTGTGCAGCTGCTTGGTCTCGGCCTGGCTGGCCTTGCGCACCTGGGTGCGGCCACCAAACTGCACGACGTGCGCGGTGTCGATCTGGAAGCTGCGGACCGTCTTGTCGGGACCGATCAGCTGCACGACATTCGCATCGGCAGCCTGCACGCTGGACAGGCCCAGCAGCAGCGTGGAAAGGCCGATGGCCAGGTTCTGGATCAGGGTGTTCTTGCGCATGTTGGGACTCTTCGGGCTCGGGTTCAGCGAGGGATGTTCATGGTCGAAGGGTTGTACCTGATCATCACCGTCCGTAGAGGGTGATCGACCAGTTTCTCAGCCGGCCGGTATTGCCGGTGCGACGGTCGGCGGCGGCCAGGGTCCAGTCGCTGCTGGTGCCGCTGATGGCAGGCTCCTCCAGGTGGCGGCTGAGGCCGAAACTGAAGTCCACCAGGCCCTGGCAGTTGGTCTGCTGGCCGCTGATGTTGTAGCAGAGGTGCGGCGTGGTCAGCGTGCTGGTCTGTCCGGCGGGGCTGGTCAGCGTGATCTGCAGGTCACCGGCGCTGGGGTGGGCACGGGCACCGGTGTCGTCGGTGGCCGTCAGGACCACTTCGACGTGTTCGATGTGCTGGATGCCGCAGCCGGCAGCACTGATCCGGGAGGTGACCCCGTTGACGGCGGCCTTGCTCAGGCCGCTAGCGTCGGCGAACGGGTTTTCAAGCACTGCGTCGGAAACCGGGGTGGTCTCGGGAATGGCCTGGTTGACCGTGGCGCTGTAGGGGCCGCACTGCCGCAGCGTGCTGCTGCCGCCCACGCTCTGCCAGCTGCGGGCCAGTTGCACGGCGGCTGTGGCGTCAGCCACGCCGAACCCGTACTCATGGTTGTAGTGGTAGCCGCCATAGCTGGTCCAGCCGGCATTGGTCGGATCCACCTGACGGGCGCTTCGGGCCAGCACCAGCGGCACGTCGCGCCAGGTGAGGTTGGGGTTGGCCTGCAGCATCAGGGCGATGACGCCCGAGATCATTGGGGTGGCGGCCGAGGTTCCATTGAACTTGGCCGTGTACTGGTTCTGCAGCGTCGTGGTGGTCACGTCCGGCAGGCTGCTGCCTTTTGCCTGGCCCATGTCGCTGGACGGCGCGCAGACGATGAGGTTGGGGCCCGGTTCGCTGTAGGGGGCTCGCTTGCCAGCCGCATTGGTGCCGCAGACCGGGATGGTGCCCAGCATGCTCACGTTGCCGTCCAGCACCGAGTAGTCGCCATTGGCGCCACCGTTGCCGCCGGCAAAGGTGTAGATGGAGCCCAGTCCGTTGCGGCCGTTGCGCAGGCCGTTGAGAATGGTGCCCACCTGGGCCGAGCGCGAGGCGGGCGTGTTGAAGTGGCCGTCGTCTTCGGCGCCCCAGCTGTTGTTGTAGATATGGTTCTTGCCCTGGTCACGTACCAGAGCATCCAGAACCTCGCTGTCCTGGTCGTTGGCCAGGGCGTTGTAGCCCACCAGGCTGGCACGTGGTGCCACGCCCCGGCCGCCCAGGCCGTTGCTGTCGCGGGCTGCCACCACGCCGCCCACGGCGGTGCCGTGGGTCTGGCTTGACGTGCAGGGCAGCGGCCAGGGACTGCCGCGTTGCCAGCTGCCATCGCTCACATAGTTGTAGCTGGCGCCTTCCACCACGTTGGGGGCCAGATCCTGGTGGGTCACCTCCAGGGCGTCATCCACCACGGCCACACGGATGTTCTCGCCCCGAAGGCCGCTGGCCCAGACATTCTCGACCTGCAGGTCCTCGCCCGCAGCCAGGCCGGAATAGCCGCTCAGGCGGCCGGTGTTCTTCAGATACCACTGGGTGAGATAGAGCGGGTCGGTCCCTGCGCGCTGGCTGGGTTGTGACTGCGCGTAGTAGCGCACCGTGCAGTTGGTGCCGTTGAGCAGCGTGCCTTGGTAGGGCGTGTTGCTGGACGCCCCGCCCGAATCTTCGGAGCCGCCGCCGCAGGACGCCAGCAGGGCGGCAAGCAGCAGCGGGACGGTTCTGAGGGACAGGGAAAGGGTGGGAGGAGTCATGGCACTGAAGGTGTAGGGTGAGACGGCAACGGGCGGAATTTTCGTTGGCCTGCGTGGCTGGAATGTGACGTTATGTCACCCCCGTGTACAGATTGGCCGTGGATTTCGTCGGCGGCGTCATGGCAGGCCGGGGGATGGCGAAAACTGCAGCCGAAACGGCCCGAGGCTGCAGTCAGGGGCGCTCCGGCAGGGCCGGTGAGCGCCTTCCACAGCCCTGATTCTGCCGGGAAATCTTCCATCATGCGCACTGTGCTTGCCGGGAACGAGGCTGGCACCCTGTACGCAACATGCCATCAACGTCGTGGACCGTTCATGGGATGACAGCGCGGTTCATGCGCAATGAAGCAATGGTTGTCATCACTGACAGGCATGAAAGAACCGCGCGGACAGGCTGTTCATGGCCCGGAGACTGGCGTTTCATCGGGCCGGAAGGGGAAATGGGTCTGTTTTCGGATGGCACGCCCCTCGGTCAGGGTGGAAGTGAATTACCGCAGTGCGGGGTTCGGGAGCAGGACCCCAAGGCATAATTTCCGGCTGGAACCGCGCGAGCCGTGGCGGTGACAACGTTTCCGGATGACAAGAGGACAGAACGAAATGGGTGACAACAACGTAGGCCAGGGCCGGCGGATCCGATCGGTGCTGGTGGCCAACCGCTCCGAGATCGCCATCCGCGTGATGCGTGCAGCCACCGAGCTGGGGCTGCGCACCATCGGCATCTATTCGCACGAGGACCGTTTTGCGCTGCATCGGACCAAGGCCGACGAGAGCTACCTGGTGGGGCAGGGGCAGAAGCCGCTGCAGGCCTACCTCGACATCGCCGAGGTCATCCGGGTGGCCAAGCAGGCCGGCGCCGATGCCATTCACCCGGGTTATGGCTTCCTGTCCGAGAACCCCGAGCTGCCGCGTGCCTGCGCCGCAGCGGGCATTGCCTTCATCGGGCCCACGGCCGAGGTAATGACCCGGCTGGGCAACAAGGTGGCGGCGCGTGAAGCGGCCGTGGCAGCCGGCGTGCCGGTGATGCCAGCCACTGATCCGCTGCCCGACGATATCGAGAAATGCCTGGAGCTGGCGGCTGCCATTGGCTACCCGCTGATGCTGAAGGCCAGCTGGGGCGGCGGCGGTCGCGGCATGCGTGCCATCGAGACACCGGAAGACCTGCGCGTGCAGCTGCCGGTGGCGCGGCGCGAGTCGAAGGCGGCCTTCGGCAATGACGAGGTGTACCTGGAGAAGCTGGTGCGCCGTGCGCACCACGTCGAGGTCCAGGTGCTGGGCG
Source organism: Lautropia mirabilis (assembly GCF_900637555.1). Taxonomy (NCBI): domain Bacteria; kingdom Pseudomonadati; phylum Pseudomonadota; class Betaproteobacteria; order Burkholderiales; family Burkholderiaceae; genus Lautropia; species Lautropia mirabilis. The sequence continues at coordinate 1,460,814 of NZ_LR134378.1, forward strand.
ACCTGCATGGCAATGTGGTGCACCTGTTCGAGCGCGACTGCTCGGTGCAGCGGCGCAACCAGAAGGTGGTGGAGCGCGCGCCCGCACCGTATCTGACCGATGAGCAGCGTGCGGGGCTGTGCGAGGCGGCGCTGAAGCTGGCTCGTGCGGTCAACTACACCCACGCCGGCACGGTCGAGTTCCTGATGGACGCCGATACCGGCAAGTTCTACTTCATCGAGGTCAACCCGCGCGTGCAGGTCGAGCACACCGTCACCGAGGAAGTGACGGGCATCGACATCGTGAAGGCGCAGATCCGCATCACGGAAGGCGCACGCATCGGCCAGCGTGAAGACCGTGTCGATGCCGAGGGCAGGGTGCTGGAGCTGGGCTCGGGCGTGCCGGCTCAGGAAGAGATCCGCCTCTACGGCCACGCGCTGCAGTGCCGCATCACCACCGAAGACCCCGAGAACGGCTTCACGCCCGACTATGGCCGGATGACGGCCTACCGCAGTGCGGCCGGCTTCGGGGTACGCCTGGACGGCGGCACCGCTTTCAGCGGCGCGGTCATCACGCCTTACTACGATTCGCTGCTGGTCAAGGTCACGACCTGGGGCGCCTCGCAGCAGGAGGCCATCCGCCGGATGGACCGGGCGCTGCGCGAGTTCCGCATCCGCGGCCTGGCCACCAACCTGCAGTTCGTCGAGAACGTCATCAAGCACCCGGACTTCGGGGCAGGGCGCGTCACCACCCGCTTCATCGACAACACGCCGGAGCTCTTCGACTTCACCGCACGGCGCGACCGGGCCACACGCCTGCTGCAGTATCTGGGCGATGTCATCGTCAACGGTCAGCCCGACATGAAGGGACGTGCGGCGCCGGATCTGAGCCATGTGCAGGTGCGCATGCCGACGCAGCCGGATGCGAATGTGCCGCCGCCGGCAGGCAACAAGCAGCGCCTGGAGGCCCTGGGCGCCGAGGGCTTTGCCCGCTGGATGCGGGAGCAGCCCCAGCTGCTGGTTACCGACACCACGCTGCGCGATGCGCACCAGTCGCTGTTTGCCACCCGCATGCGCACGCACGACATGCTGCCGGCGGCGCCGGTCTATGCCAACCGGCTGTCGCAGCTGCTGTCGCTGGAGTGCTGGGGGGGGGCCACGTTTGATGTGGCCTTCCGCTTCCTGAAGGAAGACCCGTGGGAGCGCCTGCGCAAGCTGCGCGCCGCCATGCCCAACATGCTGCTGCAGATGCTCCTGCGGGCATCCAACGCGGTGGGCTACACCAACTATGCCGACAACGTGGTGCGCCACTTCGTGCAGCAGGCCGCTGCGCAGGGCATCGATGTGTTCCGGGTGTTCGATTCGCTCAACTGGGTCGAGAACATGCGGGTGGCCATCGATGCGGTGCGCGAGACCGGCGCCATCTGCGAGGGCACGCTCTGCTACACGGCCGACATCTTCGACACCTCGCGGCCCAAGTACAACCTGTCCTATTACGTGAACCTGGCCCGCCAGCTGGAAAAGGCCGGCTGTCACGTGCTGGGCATCAAGGACATGGCGGGGGTGTGCCGTCCGCGTGCGGCGGCCGAACTCGTGCGGGTGCTGCGCCAGGAAGTCGGGCTGCCCATACATTTCCATACCCATGACACCAGTGGGGCCTCGGTGGCCACGGTGATGGCGGCCGTGGCGGCTGGCGTGGATGCCGTGGATGGGGCGCTGGATTCGATGAGCGGGCTCACCTCGCAGCCCAGCCTCAACACCATCGTGGCCATGCTGGCCGGTGATCCGCGCGATCCGAAGCTTGACCCGCAGGCGCTGCGCGAGCTGGCCGACTACTTCGAGGGCGTGCGGCGCTTCTACTCGCCGTTCGAGTCCGAGATTCGCAGCGGCACGGCCGATGTCTACCACCACGAGATGCCTGGCGGGCAGTACACGAACCTGCGCGAGCAGGCGCGTGCCATCGGTCTGGAGCATCGCTGGCCGGAGGTCTCGAAGGCCTATGCCGAGGTCAACCGGCTGTTCGGCGACATCGTGAAGGTCACGCCCACCTCCAAGGTGGTGGGGGACATGGCCATCATGATGGTGGCCAACGACCTGACGGCCGAGGACGTGGCCGATCCGGCCCGCGAGGTCGCCTTCCCCGAGAGCGTCGTGTCGCTGTTCAGGGGCGAGCTGGGCTTCCCTCCCGACGGCTTCCCCGAGGCCCTGGGCCGCAAGGTGCTGAAGGACACGCCGCCCGCGCCCTACCGGCCGGGGGACCGCATCCCGCCGGCTGACATGGACGCCATGCGCGCCCAGGCCGAGAAGGAAGCGGGCCAGCCGCTGGCCGAGCACGACCTGGCGGCCTGGCTGATGTATCCGAAGGTGCTCAACACCTACTGGGATCATCAGCGGCGCTATGGCGACGTGGCGGCACTGCCCACGTCAGCCTTCTTCTACGGCCTGCGTGAACACGAGGAAATCTCGGTCGAGCTGGACCAGGGCAAGGCGCTGCTGATCAGCCTGCAGGGCACCACCGCGCCCGATGCCGAGGGCTATGTGCGGGTCTTCTTCGAGATCAACGGCCAGCCGCGCACCATCCGTGTACGCAAGGCCGATGCCGAGTCCACCGCCGGTTCGCGTCCGCAGGCCGAGACCGGCAATCCGCTGCATGTGGGTGCTCCGATGCCGGGCATGGTGGTGACGGTGGCCGTCAAGCCGGGCCAGAAGGTCCGGACTGGTGATCCGCTTGTGTCCATCGAGGCCATGAAGATGGAGTCGCAGATCCGGGCCGAGCGTGACGGCACGGTGGCCTCCGTGCTGGTGGCGACCGGGCAGACGGTGGCAGCGCATGATCTGCTGCTGGAGTACGCGGCCGACTGACCTGCACCGCCGGCCGCCTGCGCAGGCGGCTGGCAGGGGAGTCCTCGTCGACGGGATGGGCCATGAGGGGCCATCAATGTCGGCGAGGGCCGTTCATGTTCTTTGCGCTCCCGGGGGTTGTCGCCTGTGGTGACGCCTTGGCCGTCCTGTTCCTTGTCCTGGGACAAGTGCAGGGAAGGGGCTTTTCAAGGCGGGCGCAGTGGCAGCGGGAATCACGGTAGAATCCGCGCTTATTGCCGCTTGAAGCGGTGGCCCGGCAGCCTCTGCGCACCGGGTCGAGACAGTCGCGGCGGTGCGTCGCGCCGGGCCTGCGGGCCGCGTGCGCACCGCTTTGCAACTCGGACAAGGCATAGCCAACCAGTCAGAGGTATGAATGAATAAAAGTGAACTGATCGATACGATCTCCAGCGAAGCCGACATCAGCAAGGCCGCCGCAGAACGGGCCCTCACCTCGGCCATGAACGCCATCATGAAGGCCGTTGCCGAGGGTGACCGCGTTACCCTGGTGGGCTTTGGCACCTTCCACGCCAGCAAGCGCGCCAGCCGTACCGGCCTGAATCCGCGTACCGGCGAGAAGATCGAGATCGCCGCGGCCAACGTGCCCAAGTTCACCCCTGGCGCCGCCTTCAAGGACGCCGCCAACAAGGCGCAGTAATCCGCCGGGGCCCTGGTCAGGGCCTTGCCCCGCACGAAGGGGCGCATCTCGGAGCCTCGTCAGGAGGCCCCTGTTTCATGGGCGGCGCCCCACGCCGCCGGGCGCATCGCTCAAAGGCCCCGCAGCTGGGCCAGCTGCTCCTGCAGGCTGATGATCTGGCCCTGCCAGTAGCGTACCGAGCCAAACCATGGGAAGGCTGCCGGAAAGGCCGGGTCTTCCCAGCGCTCGGCCAGCCACGCACTGTGGCGGATGATCCGCAACGTGCGCAACGGTTCCACCAGGGCCAGTTCCCGCCGCTCGAAGGGGCGGATCTGCTTGTAGCCGGCCAGCAGCTCATGCATGGCCTGTGAGGTGGCGTCATCCCCCGTCTCGGCGTCCTGCTGGCCGGCTGCATCGGCAATCATCCACAGATCCTGGATGGCCGGGCCGCTGCGACAGTCGTCCAGATCCACAAAATGCGGGCCATGGGCCTCGGTCCACAGCAGGTTGCCCAGATGGCAGTCGCCATGCAGGCGGATACGCGTGAAGTCCGCCACGCCCGGGCTGGCCAATGTCGGATGCAGCCGCGCTTCCACGAGCGTGCAGCACTGGCGGGCCAGATCCTCCCACTGGTGACGCACTTCCGGCGGCAGCCACGCACATTCCGTCACCCGTTCTATCGATCTCCAGCCATCCAGTCCACAATCCAGTGGCGGGCGGTGCAGGAAGCCGTGGCGCGCGCCCACCTGGTGGATGCGGGCGATGAACTGCCCGATGCGCTCGCGCATGGCCGGCCCTTCGTGGATGTTGTCCAGCTCGGGCACGCGGCCGCCCTGACGGCGATAGACGGCGATGTAGAAGCCATGGCTTTCGAAGAGCGTGTCGGCCACGGCCGCATCGTCCTCGGGGTCTTCCTCTTCATCGAGCAGGTCGGGAGCCATCAGCGCGTCCCGGTGCAGCGGCGCTGCGAGTGGGATCTCGGCGGCCGCGATCTCGTGGGCGAAGCGGTGCTCCTCCAGCAGCTGGTCACGGTTCCAGCGTCCGGGGCGGTAGAACTTAGCCACGCGGCTGCCGCCATCTTCCAGTCCCACCAGATAGACGCGGTTCTCGAAGCTGTTGAGCGCCTGCAGGCGTCCGTCACAGCGCAGGCCGATCTCTTCCAGTGCCGCCAGCACGGTGTTGGGCCCCAGCTCCGCAAAGGGCTGGGGCGTGGCGTTTGCCGTGGATGGCATTGCAGGGGTGGGCTGTGTATTGCACATCATGCTTCACCGACGGTTGGCCTCATCACCACAACGATACCCCAGTCGGCCGCTGGTGGCGAATTTGAGGGCCGTGCGCCTGCCTTGCTGCCAGTGTGCTCAGCTATCTGTCTTGCGGCTGCTCACGTGGGTGGGAGCGGCAGGCTCCTCGGCTGTCCGGGCCAGCAGGGCGTCCACCTGCTTCATGGCGTCCTCGGTGGACAGCGGTGGCGTCTCGTCGTCCTCCCCGTCGCTGCCGTCATCGTCCGTGTCGTCCGCATCGTCGAGTTCGTCTTCCTGCAGCTTGCGCTTGTGCGTCAGCCGCCAGATGACCGCACCGGCCACCGCCAGCAACACCAGCGGCCCCAGCCAGAGAATGCCGTTGCGCCAGGACCAGGTGGGCCGGTACAGCACGAACTCGCCATAGCGATCCACCAGGTAGCGCTTGACCTCGGCGTCGTCACGACCTTCCTGGATCAGGCGCACCACCTCCATCCGCAGGTCCTTGGCCAGATCGGCATGGGAGTCCAGCAGGGTCTGGTTCTGGCACACCAGGCAGCGCAGCTCGGCCGCGAGCCCCCGAAACCGCGACGTGCGCATGATGGCTTCCGCCTGGGCATCGGCATGCGGCGCGCTGGACTGGGCCGCGTCCGGAGCCGCCGAGCCGGTAGCGCTGTCGTTGGTGGCATTGCCGGTTGCTGCCGGCACGGCCTGGACAGGCGTGACGGCCGCCACGGGCGCCACAGGGCCCACCATCAGCGCGGCCGCCAGCCCCAGGCAGGCAGCCCAGTACCGGGATGTCATCGGCCGCGCCGTCCGGCCGCGCGTTTCAGAAACGGACGCGCAGACAGAAACGGTGGAGCGGACTTCCCCCCCATGGGGGGCGGCGCGATCAGGGTGAGGAGGCAAAAGGTTCATGCGGTGACCTGTGGGCAGGTGTCATGCAAGTGGCCTCTGCAGGAAGGGCGCCAGGTGGGGTACGCCGTCATGGCCCTTCCTGTGTGCAGGGCACTGGGTTCGGGATGGGCAGGCTCAGGGCGCCGGATTCGGCCGAGGGCTGGTGTTGCCCGACGGCTGGCCGTTGCTTTCCAGTGCGGCGATGGCCGGCAGTAGCTGGTCCTGCAGCGTCTGGACGGAGAGAGCGCCCGTCAGCTTGTAACGGATCCGCCCTTCGGCATCGATCAGGAAGGTCTCGGGCACGCCATAGACGCCAAAGTCGATGGCCGTGCGGCCCTGGGCGTCCACGATGATCTCGTCGTAGGGGTTGCCATTGCGGGCCAGCCAGCGGCGGGCGTCGGCCGGCTGGTCCTTGTAGTTCATGCCCACGATCCGGATGCGGTGACTCTGGGCCAGTGCCACCATCTGCGGATGCTCCTGCAGGCAGGGCATGCACCACGAGGCCCAGACATTCAGCAGGTAGGGCTGGCCACGCAGCGCCTGGGAACTCACCAGATTGTCACTGGTCCCCTTGGCGTCGGCACCCGCACCGGCGTCGGCGCTGGCCTGGCCGGCCGACGTGTTGCCGTTATCCGGCGTCAGAGCACGCCGCCCGATGGAGGCGGGTGCGTCTGCCAGACGTGGCAGGGCGTACTCGGGGGCGGCCTTGCCGATCAGCGGCGAGGGAATCTCGTTGGGGTTGCGGTTCAGCCCCAGCAGCAGAAAGACCGACAGCGCCAGGAAGAAGCCTGCCGGCAGCAGGTAGCGAAGGGAGAACAGACCGGATTTCTTCTTGGCCTTGGCGCGCTTCTTTTTCATCGTTCAGTGAAGGGATGCGGGAAGGGATGGGGGCATGATACGGCCTGCGGCTCGCACGGCAGAAACCACAGTAGAAACCGCAGCAGAAACCACCGCCGAGGCTGGAAAGGCGAGCGCCGGGCACGGTGCAACACCATGCCCGGCCTGTTGCCGGAGAGCGTTTCAGTCCTGTCGGCCGTGTGCCCGCCGGCGGCGGTAGCGCCGGTCAGCCATGGCGATGAAGCCGCCCAGTGCCATCAGCACGCAGCCTCCCCAGATCCAGTCCACGAAGGGCTTGATCCATACCAGCATCGTCCAGCGACCATCGGGCAGACGTTCGCCCAGGGCCACGTACACGTCACCGGTCAGCCGGGTCTCGATGGCGGCCTCGGTCTGCGTGGTACCCATGGCGCCGCTATAGGCGCGCTTTTCGGGCAGCAGCATGCTGTGGAAGTGCCCGTCGCGGCTGACTTCCACCTTGGCCTGCACGGCCTGATAGTTGGGGCCGGGCACCTCGCGCAGTTCCTGCAGGCGGAACTCATAGCCGCCCAGCGACATGCTCTGGCCGGGCGCCAGTGCCTCGTCGGCCTCGGTCTCCAGGGTGTTCACGCCGGCCACGCCGATGATGAAGACGCCCACGCCGATATGTGCCACCAGCATGCCCCAGAAGGCAGCCGGCAGCGCGCGGGCACGCTCCATGGCAGAGCGCGACGCCGCAGCCTCGCCCGACGGCCACAGCCGTTCGCGCAGCAGCGCCAGTGCCGAGGCAATGGCCCAGATGCCGATGAACATGCCAATGGCAAAGAGCACGGCCCCGCCGACACCGACCCCGCCTTCAGCCGGGCTGGCCAGCCGCTCGGCCGAGAAGCGGCCGGAGGTGAGGGCCACCAGCACCGTGGTGACGATGGACACGCCCAGCGCCCAGCGCAGCCGGCGCAGCAGATCCGGCACCGGCGCGTTGCGCCAGCGAGCCACCGGGCCCACGCCCATCAGGAACACGGCCGGCGCCATCAGCGGCACGAACACGGCCTCGAAGTAGGGGGGGCCCACCGAGATCTTGCCCAGCTCCAGCGTGTCGAGCAGCAGCGGGTACATGGTGCCCAGGAAGACGGCGGCGCAGGCCACCACCAGCAGCAGGTTGTTGGCCAGCAGCATGCTCTCGCGCGAGCTGAACGAGAAGGTTGCCGGCGCATTGCCCTGTGCCAGCCGGGGGGCGCGCCAGGCGTACAGGAAGAGCGAGCCGCCGATGACCACCACCAGGAAGCTCAGGATGAATACGCCGCGTGCCGGGTCGGTGGCGAAGGCATGCACTGAGGTGATGACGCCCGAGCGCACGATGAAGGTGCCCACCAGGCTGAGGCTGAAGGCCGCGATGGCCAACAGCAGTGTCCAGTTGCGGAAGGTGCCGCGCAGTTCGGTGACGATCAGCGAGTGCATCAGCGCCGTGCCCACCAGCCAGGGCATGAAGGAGGCGTTCTCGACCGGATCCCAGAACCACCAGCCACCCCAGCCCAGCTCATAGTAGGCCCACCAGCTGCCCAGCGTGATGCCCAGGGTGAGGAAGCACCAGGCTGCCGTGGTCCAGGGGCGCGCCCAGCGGGTCCAGGCTGCATCCACCCGGCCGCCCAGCATGGCGGCAATGGCAAAGGCGAAGGCCACCGAGAAGCCCACATAGCCCAGGTAGAGCAGGGGTGGGTGCAGCACCATGCCCGGATCCTGCAGCAGCGGGTTCAGGTCGCGGCCATCAGGCGGGGCCGGCAGGCTGCGCTCGAAGGGGTTGGAGGTGGTGAGCAGGAAGAGCAGGAACCCGACGGACACGAAGCCCTGCACGCCCAGCACCCGGCTGCGCACCAGCGTGCCCAGCGTGCGGCCAAAGCTGGCCACGGCCGCTGTCCACAGGCCCAGCATCAGCGCCCACAGCAGCATGGAACCCTCGTGCGAGCCCCAGGTGGCGGCAATGCGGTAGGGCAGCGGCAGCATGCGGTTGCTGTTGCTGGCCACGTTCTTCAGGCTGAAATCGAAATGCACGAAGGACCAGGCCAGACAGCCGAAGGCCACCACCATCATGGCCGCCTGCAGCAGCGTGGCGCGGTGGGCCACCTGCATCAGCCGCCCGTCCTGCCGGTGGGCGCCCCACAGACCGCTGCAGAACTGCACGACCGCCAGTGCCAGTGCCAGCCACAGGGCGTAGTGTCCGATTTCAGCGATCATGCTTCATTGTGCCTTCAGGGTATCGATGGACGACGGGTGCCCCGCCTTGTGCAGTGCTTCAGCGGCCTCGGGCGGCATGTAGTTCTCGTCGTGCTTGGCCAGCACCTCGGAGGCAGTGAAATGCCCGGCATCGTCCAGCCGGCCCTGGGCCACCACGCCCTTGCCCTCGCGGAACAGGTCGGGCAGCGTGCCCACATAGCTGACGGCGATCTGGTGTTCGCCATCGGTCACGACGAACTCGACCCGCGTCCCGTCACGCTTCAGGCTGCCGGGCTCCACCAGCCCGCCGATGCGGAAGGCGCGACCACTGGGGGCTTCACCCTGGGACACCTGGGTCGGCGTGTAGAAGAAGACGATGTTGCTGTTGAGCGCGTAGAGCAACAGGCCTGCGACCAGCACCAGGGCCGCCAGGCCCGAGGCGATCCAGGCAAAGCGCTTCTGGCGGGGCGTCATGAGTTGGCGTCTTCCATGCAGTGGCGCGCATGCCGGCGGCGTCCGGCCAGCAGCACAAGCTCCAACACCAGAGCCAGGGCGGACAGCCCATAGGCAATCAGGACGTAATGCCAGTGTGTCATGGAGAATAGATAGGGGTATCGTAGAGGAAGGATGACGATACCCGTAGCGTGCTGGCCAGCGTTGATCGAGGTCAACGCGGCCGACATTCGGCGGACTGGCTGGCGGGCCATGGCGGATGATCGGATACGTTACGGGAAAATAGTCGTCAAATGGCGCCAGAAACCGGACTGATAATCATTGCGGGTCGTCGGCTCTGATGCCCACCTGTAGCCTTTCTGGCGCGTGGAAGTCTGAAGGTTTCGATGTCTGGATGGCTCGGCGCCCGGTGAGGGGGCCGGACACCGTCACGATTTTTCCGGATGCTCCTGCAGCTCATGCACCCACTGCGTGTGCGCCTCGCGCACCAGGATGATGCTGCGCGCCCGGTGCAGGACCACCGCCACGCTGTAGCACCAGGCCGCCAGCGACATCACCAGCATGGCCAGCAGCATCACCGTGGCCATCTTCGAGCCGCTGACCGGGTTGACGCTGGAGCCCTGGTGCAGGGTGTTCCAGAGATTGACCGAGAAATAGATGATGGGGACGTTGATGCTGCCCACCAGCACCAGAATGGAGCCGGCACGATCGGCGCGGTTGCGGTCCTCGATGGCGTTGGTCAGCGCCAGATAGCCGAAGTACAGGAACAGCAGGATCAGCGTCGAGGTCATCCGGGCGTCCCAGGCCCAGTAGGTGCCCCAGGTGGGCTTGCCCCACAGCGAGCCTGTCCACAGCGCGATGGCGGCCCACAGCGCCCCGGTGGGCGCCAGCGCGGCGATCATCATCGCCGACATCCGGGTGCGGAAGCCCAGGTTCAGGATGGCGTAGATCGCCATCACCAGATAGATGAACATGGCCATCCAGGCCGCCGGCACGTGGATGAAGATGATCCGGTAGACCTCGCCCTGCTGGAAGTCGGTGGGGGCCTCCCAGAAGCCCAGCCACAGACCCACCAGGCACAGCAGGGCGGCACTCACGGCAAACCAGGGGATCAGCCGGCCGGCCAGGGCATAGAAGCGCTGCGGGGCTGCGTAGGCAAACAGGTTCATGCGGGATATCACTCCAATGAGGTGCGCAGCGCCAGCGCCACCAGGTAGGGGCCTCCCCAGGTGGCCAGCACCATGCCGGCCGCCAGCAGCGCCAGGTGCGCATCCGGCGACAGGCCGGCCGTCACCATGTCCACCGCCCCGGCGCCGAAGATCAGCACCGGCACATAGAGCGGCAGGCACAGCAGCGCCACCAGGGCGGCACCGGCCCGCACCCCCAGCGTGAGCGCCGCACCGATGGCGCCCAGCACCAGCAGGGTGGGGGTACCCAGCAGCAGCGTCAGCACCAGCAGGCCCGTGCGTGGCAGGTCCACCGACAGGGCCAGTGCCATGACTGGCGTGATGACGATGAGCGGCAGCGCCGAGACCAGCCACACCGCCAGCAGCTTGCCTGCCACCAGCGCGGTGGCCGAGCGGCCGCTGGCCAGCATGTGCTCCAGGCTGCCGTCCTGATGGTCGTTGGCGAACAGCATCGGCAAAGCCGTCAATTGTGCCAGCAGTGCCATCACCCAGATGATCCCGGGGCCCAGGCGCGCCAGCCAGTCGGTCTCCGGGCCCACGGCAAAGGGCACCATCAGGCAGGCCAGCACGAAGAAGCCCAGCAGGTTCAGCGTGTCGGCCCGGCGACGCAGGGCAATGCGCAGATCGCGCTTCAGTGCCCAGGCAAAGGTGGCAGGGGCGGTTTTCATGCGCGATTGTCCCCCAGCCACAGTTCGGCCGGCTGGCACGCCGCCAGCACCGGCAGGTGGGTGGCGATCAGCGCGCTGCCGCCGCCCTCCAGGTGTTCTTCCAGCAGGGTGTCCAGCAGCGTGCTGCCCTCGGTGTCCAGGGCGGCCGACGGCTCGTCCAGCAGCCACAGCGGCCGGTGCGGTGACAGCAGGAGCCGCGCCAGCGCCAGCCGTTGCCGCTGGCCCTGCGAGAGCCGGCGGGTCTCCACGTTCGGCCGCTTGCCCAGCGCCACCCGTTCCAGCACCTGACGCAACTGCGCGCGGGTGGGACGGGTGCCGTCCAGCCCGGCCAGCAGCTCCAGATTGTCGATGGCCGACAGTTCTCCCTTCAGCCCATGCGCATGGCCCAGCCACAGGGCGTGGGTGCACAGTCGGCCGCTGCCCGGCGCAAAACGGTCATCCTGCCATTGAATCTGCCCCGCCTGCACCGGCGTCAGCCCCAGCAGCGCCCGCAGCAGGGTGGACTTGCCGCTGCCGTTGGGGCCGCGCAGCATCAGCGCGTTGCCCGCCGCAACCGAGAAATCCAGCCCGTCGACCAGCACCTGCTGGCCGCGCTCGATGCGGATGCCGGTGACCTGCATCATGGCTGGGCGGCCTTTCCACCCGGAGAAGGCGCATTGGCCGGCTTTCCGGCATTGGCCTTTGCCCGCACGCCGGCGATGTATTGCTCCACCTGCTCATACTGGGGGGTACCGGGTTTCAGCTGTTGCAGCAGCGGCTCCCAATAGGCCAGCGCCTGGGCAGGGCGGTTCTGGCTCAGCTGATAGGCGCCGGCCAGCGCCATGGCCTTCGGGTGGTTGGGCTGGCGTGCCAGCGCCTCCTGGATCAGTGCCCAGGGGCGGCCCTCCAGCCGGGAATTGGCCTGCCGGCCCAGTGCGTCAGCCAGGTCGGTACGGATCTGCGCTGCCAGTGCCGGATCCTCGCTGTCCAGCTTCAGCGCCCGCTCCAGCGCCTCCACCGCCTTGTCGCCTTCGCCCAGCGCCAGGCGTGAGCGGCCCAGCATCAGCCAGCCTTCCACCATCTCCGGTTCGGCCTCCAGCCGGGCTTCCAGCTGGGCCAGCATCCTGTTCACGTCCGGCATCTGCGACTTCTCGGCGAAGTCGGGCGCCACGGCCTCGGGCATGCCGGTGGTGCGGTAGAAGGCCAGTGGCAGCGCCACCAGCAGGGTGATGAACACCACGGCCAGCAGCTGGCGCCGGCGGGGGGCATCGACTGGGGCGCCAGGGGTGTCGGCTGGCGCAAGGTCGGCCAGTGCACCGGCGGCGAACTCGCGCATCAGCGCCTCGCGCTCGGGCGAGCCTTCGGGCAGGGCCGCCAGCTCCTCGTCGAGCTTCTGGCGGCGTTCACGGATGATGTCCTGATTCAGCCGGGCGGCGTCGGCCGCCGGGGCATCGATGCCGGCGGGACGCCGGCGCAGCAGGGGCCAGGCCACGAAAAGCCCGACGAGAAGGGCTGCCAGGACCAGCAGCCCGAGAAAGAGGGTAGGGGATGACATGCCGGCATTGTCGGGCCAACGGCCACACCGGTCAAAGTGTCACCGCTCCCTGAACGCCTCGCGCATCTTCAGGATCGGCTTCAGGATGTAGTCCATCACCGTCTTCTCGCCGGTGCGGATCTCCACCGCAGCCGTCATGCCGGGGATGATCGGCAGGTCCTTGCCGCCCGCGTGCAGCGTCGAGCTGGTGGTGCGCACCAGCACCCGGTAGTAGCGGTCGTTGCCGGCCGAGCGCTGCTCGTCGTCGCGCAGCGTGTCGGGACTGATCAGCTCCACCTTGCCGTGCAGGCCGCCGTAGATGGCGTAGTCATAGGCCGAGATCTTCACCGTGGCCGGCAGCCCGGGTCGCAGGAAGGCCACCTCGTGCGGGCGGATCTTGGCCTCCACCAGCAGCTGGTCCTCCAGCGGAATGATCTCCATGATGTCCTGACCCGGCTGGATCACCCCGCCGCGCGTGTTCATCCGGATGTTCTTCACGATGCCATGCACCGGTGCGGTCAGCACCGTGCGCGTCACCTGGTCCTGGCGGGCCGTCAGCGCCTCCTGCACCTGGGCCAGTTCGGCCTCTACACGGGACAGGTCGTTGGCGGCATCCACGCGGTACTTGTTGATGCGCTCCTGCATGGCGGCCTGCAGGTCGTTGTACTGCCGTTGCAGGCGCAGCAGCTCGGTCTCGGCCACCAGACCCTTGGCCACCATCGGCTTGGTGATGTTGATCTCGCGGCCGATCAGCGCCTGGCTGGCCTTGGACGTGGCGATGGCCTGCTGCAGCGAATCACGCCGGGCGTTGTAGGTGTCGGTCTCGTTGTCGACCACCTCGGCATCGGCCAGCACGTCCTCCGGGAACTTCAGCGGCGTGCCACGGGCCTCGGCGCGCAAACGCGCTGCCGATGCCTTCAGGCTGATCACCTTGCTCAGACCTTCCTTGTAGGACGAACGTGCCTTGGTCTCGTCAATGCGCAAGAGCGGCTGGCCTTTCTCGACCGTGGCGCCTTCGCGCACCAGCATCTCCGCCAGAATGCCGCCTTCCAGCGACTGGATCACCTGCTCGCGGCTGGACGCGATGATGCGCGCATCCCCCTTGGTGATCTCTTCCAGCTTGCTGTAGTGGGCCCAGATGGCGGCCGACACCAGCAGCGCCACCATCAGCACCAGCAGCAGGAAGCTGCTCTTCTGGCGATCGTTGACCATCGCCTGCTGCATGTCGCGCATGAAGTCGAAGTCGCTGCCACTGCCCGCGTACACGGGGTGGGCGAAGGTGTCGCGCGGCTGGACGGCCTGAGGGGTGGCGGTGGCCACGGCACGCTGGGCCGAGCGCCCGGCGGCGCCAGACTGACCGGATTGGGCAGGGGAGGGCACCACGGCACGCCCTTCATTGGGTTTCTGCTCAGACACGACGAACTCCCTGGATCTTGCCTTCTTTCAGTGCCTGCAGCACCGCTTCCTTCGGCCCATCGGCCACCCGCACGCCTGCGTCCATGATCATCACCCGGTTCACGAAGTCCAGCAGCTGAAGCTTGTGGGTAACGAACACCATCGTCTGCCGCGTGGAAAGTCTGGAAAGCGCCTGCATCACCATCGTCTCGGTGGCCGAGTCCATCGCGCTGGTGGGCTCGTCCAGCAGCATCACCGACGGATTGGCGATGACGGCCCGGGCCAGTGCCACGGCTTGGCGCTGACCGCCCGACAGGCCGTTGCCGCCTTCACCGATCGGCATGTCGTAGCCGCGCGGATGGCGGCTGGCGATCTGGTGCACGCCGAAGGCATCGGCGATGCGCATCATCGAATCGTCGTCGATGTGCGGGTTACCCGCCTTCAGGTTCTCGCGCAGCGTGCCGAAGAAGAGCCGCGTGTCCTGGCCCACGTACAGTACGTGGCGGCGCACGTCGGCCGGTTCGATCTGCTGCAGCTCGATGCCGTCAAGCTTCACCGAGCCCTCGCGTGGCAGATAGAGGCCGGCCAGCACCTTCAGCAGCGACGACTTGCCGCTGCCGATGCGGCCCAGCACCGCCACCCGTTCGCCCGGGTTCAGCGTCATGCTCAGGTCACGCACCGAGTCCGGCGACATCGGGTCATAGCGGAAGCTGATGCCTTCGGCCGCCAGTGCGCCCGCGGTGGTGGGCTTGCGCAGGTAGTTGCGTTCCGGATCGCGGTCGGTGGGGGTGTTCATCACCCGGTTCAGCGATGACAGCGCCGTGCGGGCCTGCTGGTAGCGCACCGCCAGCGCCGTGATGCTGGCCGCCGGCGCAATGGTGCGCCCGGCCAGGATCACCGCACCGATCAGCGCACCCATCGTCAGCGTGCCGTCGCCGATCAGGTACACGCCCCACACCACCATCGCCACCGTGCACATCGATTGCAGCAGCGCAGTGAAGTTGTTCACCATCGCCGTGATGCTGCGGCTCTTCATCGAGGTGCGGGCCGTCAGCGCGGCGGCGCGTTCATAGCGGGTCTGCACCTGGCTTTCCATGCGCAGTGCCTTGATGGCCTCGGCGCTTTCCAGCGTCTCCACCAGAATGCCCTGCTTGATCGAACCTTCCCGCAGGTGTTCCTTCACATAGCGCGACAGCGGAATCTGCGCCAGCCCGCCCACGATCACCAGGATGGGAATGCAGGCCAGCGGCACCCAGAACAGCGGTCCGGCGATCATGTGGATCACCCAGACGAACATCAGCACGAAGGGCAGGTCGGTGAGCGTGGCCAGCGTGGCCGACGTGGCAAAGTCACGCACCGACTCGAATTCGCGGATCGTGTTGGCAAAGGCGCCGGCCGACTGTGGCCGGTTCTCCAGCCGCGACATCATCGCCTGCCGGAACAGCATCGAGCCCAGCAGCAGGTCAGCCTTCTTGCCGGCATTGTCGATGAGCCAGCTGCGCAGGTTGCGGGCCAGGTACTCGAACAGCATGGCCACCATCACGCCGCTGGCCAGTGCCCACAGCGTGGTGTAGGCCTGGTTGGAGATCACCCGGTCATACACGTTCATCGTGAAGAAGGTGCCCGCCAGCGCCAGCACGTTGATCAGCAGCGCCGCCACGGCCGCCTGGGCGTAGTAGCCGCGGAAGCGCCAGATCGTGCTCCAGAACCAGTGCCCCTTCGGACGGTCGATCTCGATCGGGCTGCGCTTGTCCTCGGCAATGGCCGGACGGATCAGTAGGCAGGTGCCGATGTACTGCTTCTGCAGGTCGGCGTGCGTCACTTCCAGTTCGATGGCGCCCGGCTCACAGGGCAGGATCACGGCCTTGCCGTCATTGCGCCAGTCCAGCAGCAGGCACGCGCGCAGGTCCTGCAGCAGAAGCACCACGGGCAGCTGCAGTGGGTTGATCTGGGTGAGGTCCCGATGCTGGATGCGCACCTTGCAGCCATGGGCTTCGGCGATGCGCATCATGCCTGCCGGCTGCAGGGGCCGCTCGTGCGGAATGCCGGTCGCCAGTGCCTCTTCGCTCTTGTGGATGTCGAAGCGCGCCAGCATCTGCGACAGCGCTGTCAGCAGCGGATCGGGCTGCGGCTGCGTCATCGTGGCGTTCAGCGGCTGGGCTGGCTGTTCGGGCCGTCCTTCATGGCCCTGGGGGGGCTGTGCTTGTGTGCTCATGTCTTCAGTTCAGTTCCGGCAATGGCGGAATTCCGTTCCTTTGCTGTGCCTGTGTCTGTTCACTGTCAGTCACCGGCGGCAGTGGCGCGATGCCCAGGCGCGGCAGCAGCTGCCCGGTGGCGCCCAGCAGCCGGTAGCGGGCCTGGGTCAGCTCGGCGTGTTCAGTAGCGGCACCCAATCGTGCGGCGTAGATCTCGTTCTCGGCGTTGAGCAGGTCGATGATGCTGCGCTTGCCGATCTGGAACTGTTCCCAGTAGGCAGCACGCACCTGGCGCGTGCTCTCCACCAGCTCGGCACGCGTGCCCACGCGTCCCACGCGCGACTGGATCTGCGTCCAGTGGCGGGCCACGTCGGTCTGCAGCGCACGGCGCGTGCTGGCCACGGCTTCCTCGGCCGTCAGCACCTGTGCATTGGCCGCCGCCGCCGTGGCAGCGCCCACGCCCCCATCGAAGGGGCTCCAGTCGGTCACCAGACCCAGATCGTAGCCACCGAACCATTTCCGCTTGCCATCGAAATCGCGGGGGCTGGTCACGCGTGCGCGCAGGTTGACGGTCGGCTTGGTCCAGGCATCGGCCACGGCAGCCGCCTTTCGGGCGGCCGTCACCTCGGCGCGACGTGCCAGGATCGACGGGTGCATGTTCAGCAGGTCCATCGCGTCCTGCAGGCTGCGGATCGGCTCGCCCGGGGGTTCCGTGCTGGTCACGCCCTGGATGGGTTGACCCACCAGCTGCGCCAGTGCCTCGCGCGCTTCCGCCAGCTGGCCCTCGCGGTCGGCCAGCGTGAGGCGGGCCTGCGCCAGTCGGGAATCGGTCTGCAGCAGGTCGTAGCCGCGCCCCTGGTCGATGCGCACGATCTCCTGCACGCGTCGCTGCAGCGCGGCGATACCGTCCACGTAGTCGTGGGCCAGCTCTGCCAGCTGCTGCTGCTTTGCCACTTCAATATAGGCATCGGCCACGCGCAGTGCGATGTCGTCGCGCGAGGCTTCGGTACTGTAGTTGGCACTGGACAGACGGGCGCGCTGGCGGTCGGTCTCGTTGTCGGTGCGGCCGCCGTCATAGATCGGCTTGACGGCCTGGGCCCCCAGATCGCCCGAGCGACGGTCGCGACCTTGGCCACGCGTGTAGCCCACTGAAGGCTCGGCAATCACGCCGAAGCGGGTGTTCATGGCATTGGCGGCGCCCGTCACCTCGTGGCGGATGGCCTCGGCGTTGCGGCGTGCCCCCAGAACCTGCGGGTGCTGGCCCAGCGCGATGCTCACGGCCTCGCGCAGTGTCTCGGCCTGTGCCGTGGGCTGCAGCAGCAGGGAGCTGCCCAGTGCCAGGGTGAGCGTTGTCAGCCGCGGGCGTGCCAGAGAGCGGGGTGTTTTCTTCATCATGAATCCTTCCGGTTGGCGGGCATTGTCCGCCCGCCACAGGTCTGCCAGCCAGGCAGGGGCTACCTGGCCGTTTTCGTGGCACCAGCGGGCGCTGTTGGTTGCAACACAACAACCTGTCGTGTCTGCGCGCCGGTCATGGCCGATGGTCAGCCGCGGCCAACCAGTGGCATCTTGGTGGCCATCAACGTCATGAACTGCACATTGGCCGACAGGGGCAGTCGCGCCATGTCCAGCACCGCCTGTGCCACCAGCGCCACGTCGATGGTCGGCTCGGAGGCCACGCGGCCATCGGCCTGCAGGATGCCTTCGGCCATGGGCCGCGCCATCTCGGTCATGGCGTTGCCGATGTCGATCTGCCCGCAAGCAATGTCCCAGGCGCGACCATCCAGCGAGGCCGCCTTCGTCAGGCCGGTCATCGCGTGCTTGGTGGCCGTGTAGGGCATGGTCATCGGTCGGGGGGCATGTGCCGACACCGAACCGTTGTTGATGATGCGCCCGCCGCGTGGCGTCTGCGCCTTCATCACCCGGAAGGCCGCCTGGGTGCAGAAGAACGGCCCGTTCAGGTTGGTGTCCACCACAGCGCGCCACTGTGCGGGCGAGAGCGTTTCCAGCGGCACGGCCGGTGCACCGATGCCGGCATTGTTGAACAGCACGTCCACACGCCCGAAATGCGCCACCGTCCGGTCAAAGAGGGCATTCACGGCGTCCGGATCGGTCACATCGGTGGGAACTACCAGTGCGCGGGCCGCATCACGGGGTTGCGTGGTGGCTGTGGTGTCAGTCGTGCGTTCCGACAAGGCGGTACGGCTGCGTTTTCCGTTCGGACCGGAATCCGCTTCGGCCGTGGCGCCGTCCTGCATGTCGGGCCGGGGGGCACCATGCTGCAACCAGAGCTGCACGGTTTCCTGCAACGCATGTTCGCGCCGACCGGCCAGCGCCACCGCGTAGCCGGCCTCCAGAAAGGCGCGAGCCACGGCCCGGCCGATGCCGCTGCCAGCCCCGGTGATGATGGCAACGGGCGGCGCTTTGGCAGACTCGGCAGGATTCGACATGGCTCTATCAAAAAGAATGAAAAACGGAACCGGCCATTATAGGAGTGCCACGTTGTTGGCTTCTTGCAACGATTTTCAGTGGTATGGCGTTCGTGTATACGGCGTGGGCAGCAGCTTGCCGGGGTTCATCCGGTCCTGCGGGTCCAGTGCCTGCTTGATGGCGCGCATCATCTGCAGTTCCAGCGGCTGCTTGTAGCGCACCAGTTCTGCCTGACGCAGCACGCCAATGCCGTGTTCGGCCGAGATGGCGCCCTCGTACGCTGCCACCAGATCATGCACCAGCCGGTTCACCAGGGCCTCGTCGCGGGCAAAGGCCTCATCATAGTGCTGGGCAAAACGTGCATGGGGAGCCACGTTGAAATGCAGGTTGCCATCCCCCAGGTGCCCGAAAACGATCAGCCGCGCATCGGGGTAGGCCTGGCGAATCTGCCGTGATGCTGCTTCGATGAATTCACCGATGCGCGAGATCGGCACCGAGATGTCATGCTTGATGTTCTTGCCTTCGTGGCTCTGCGCGGCGGATATGTTTTCGCGCAACGCCCACAGCTGTTCAAACTGCGCCAGCGACTGCGAGATCACTGCATCCTGCACCCGCCCGTCGGCCAGTGCCTCGGACAGCACCGCTTCCAGTCCTTCCTGTGCCGCCGGCTCGCTGTGCAGGCTGCTGACTTCCAGCAGCACGTACCAGGGCAGGGGGGCGTCGGCAGGATACGCTTCAAAAGGCAGCCGGCTTCCGGGGATGTTCTTCAGCACCAGCTGCATCGCCGCGTCCGATATCAGCTCGAAGGCGGTCAGCTCGGCCGCCAGTCGGCCTTGGGCCTGCGCCAGCAGCGCCAGCGCCTGCTCGGGCGATTCCAGCTGCACCAGCGCTGCCACCTGGCCAGCCGGCTGCGGGTAGAGCTTCAGCACGGCCGCCGTGATGATGCCCAGCGTACCCTCGGCGCCAATGAACAGGTCACGCAGGTCATAGCCGGTATTGTTCTTGCGTAGCCGGTTCAGGCCATGCCAGACCTGGCCGTCGGCCGTCACCACCTCCAGTCCCAGGCACAGCTCGCGCATGTTGCCGTAGCGCAGCACCTGCACCCCGCCGGCGTTGGTGGCCAGGTTGCCGCCGATGGTGCAGCTGCCCTCCGAGGCCAGCGACAGCGGAAACAGCCGTCCATGCGCCGCGGCGGCTTCCTGAGCCGCCTGCAGCGTGCAGCCGGCCTCCACCACCATCGTGCTGGCCAGTGCATCCACGCTGCGGACCTGCTGCATTCGTGACAGTGACAGCAGGATCACGGGGCGGAGCCGGGCGTCTGCGCCGCCCGTGGTCCGTGCCTGCGATGGATCCAGGTCATCGGACGGCGCCTTGTCCGCTGAAGCTGGCGGGGCCCCCGACGGGAGCCTGGAGGGCGGAACACCCAGCGGCACCGACGCGCCGGTGAGCCCCGTGTTGCCTCCCTGCGGCACGATCACCGCGTCGTGTTCCACGCACCAGCGCACCACGGCCGCCACGTCCGCCGTGCTGTCGGGCTGCACCACCGCCAGAGCCGGCCCGCCCCAGCGCTGGCGGTAGTCACGCAACCAGGGGGCCATCCCGGCCGGGTCGGAAACCATTCGGCCCGAGAAGGCTGCCCGCAGCGAGGCGAGAAGGGCGTGGGAGGAGGAGGGCAATGAGGACATGGGCAGGCGCGGCTTTCCTGGGGCTGGAGACTTCACGGGCAGGCGGGCAGCAGGCCTCGGGCGGGGCGGATGCTGCGCCCTTCATTTTGCACCAGGGTACGGGTGTGTAACGGCATTCTTGCGCCTGTAAGGTTTTGCCGTGAAGGCGGCCTTCCCTGGGGCCTTGGCGACGGTCGGAGGGGGTCAAGGCCGTAGAATGCGGGGAAACGCTCCGGCTGCTGCCCTGCGCTCATCCATGGCCATGCCACGGAGCCAGGGGCAATCCGGGCGGGGGCCGCCGTGTGTGACGGATGTCACGCCGGCAGATGTCGGGGCATAGGTGCCGGACCATGAGCCTGGGCATTCCCGGATAATAATCAACCCGCTGCCGCTTCCGGTCGTCCCGTCCGGCAGCCTTTCTTCGTTGCGGACTTCCCACCGTTGAATCCACACGCTGCCACGCCCGTCTCGCCGGGCTTCATGGTGTCCACACTGCTGCGGCACCGCACGCTCATCCTGCAGATGGCCCGGCGCGAGATCGTCGCCCGCTATCGCGGCTCGGTCATGGGCGTGTTCTGGTCCCTGCTCAACCCGCTGCTCATGCTGGTGGTCTACACCTTCGTCTTCTCGGTGGTGTTCAAGGCCCGCTGGCATACCGGGGCCCAGCAAAGCCATACCGACTTCGCCATCATCCTGTTTGTTGGCGTCATCGTGCACACGCTGTTCTCCGAGGTGGCCGGGCGGGCGCCGTCGCTCATCCTGGGCAACCCCAGCTACGTGAAGCGCGTCGTGTTCCCCTTGGAGATCCTGCCGGTCGTCAGCCTGCTTTCGGCGCTTTTCCAGGCTGGTGTCAGCATGGCGGTGCTGCTGGTGGCACTGCTCATCATGGAAGGCGGCATCCCGCTCACCGCACCGCTCATCGTGTTGGTGTGGCTGCCGCTCCTGCTCTTCTCGCTGGGGGCCAGCTGGTGGCTGGCCGCGCTGGGTGTCTACGTGCGCGACATTGCCCAGGCCATCGGCGTGGTGCTCACCATCATGCTGTTCGTCTCGCCGGCCTTCTTCTCCATCGAGGCCATTCCCGAGACCATGCGCCCGTGGGTCAAGCTCAACCCGCTCACGCTGCCCATGGTGCAGTCGCGTGACGTGCTCATCTGGGGCAACCAGCCCGACTGGACCGAGTGGGGCATGTTCACCGCCGGCATGGCGCTGTTCGCCTGGCTGGGCTTTGTCTGGTTCCAGAGCATCCGCAAGGGGTTCGCCGATGTCCTCTGATACCCGTACCCCAGCCCGTGAGGGCAGTCCTGCCGCTGGCCATCCTGCTGATGTGGCCGACCCGGTCTTCGCCGGCCAGGCCGCCCCCGTGCCTGCCGAGCCCACGCTGGACAGCGATGTGGCCATCCGCGTGTCGGGCCTGTCCAAGTGCTTCCAGCTCTACGACGGCCCGGGCCACCTGCTCAAGCAGCTGCTGATGGGCCGTCTGGCCCGTCTGGTGGGGCGCACCCCGCCGCAGTACTTCCGCGAGTTCTGGGCTCTGAAGGGGCTGGACTTCACTGTGCGCCGGGGCGAGACCGTTGGCATCGTCGGCCGTAACGGCGCCGGCAAGAGCACGCTGCTGCAGATCCTGTGCGGCACGCTCACGCCCACTGCCGGTCAGGTCGACATCCGTGGCCGCGTGGCCGCGCTGCTGGAGCTGGGCGCGGGCTTCAATCCCGAGTTCTCCGGACGCGAGAACGTCTACCTCAATGGGGCCATCCTGGGTATCAGCCGAGAGGAAATCTCCCGGCGCTTTGCCGATATCGAAGCCTTTGCCGACATCGGCGAGTTCATCGATCGGCCCGTCAAGTCGTACTCGTCCGGCATGTACGTGCGGCTGGCCTTTGCCGTCTCGGCCTGCGTCGAGCCCGACGTGCTGATCGTCGACGAGGCTCTGGCCGTGGGGGACGCCAAGTTCCAGGCCAAGTGCTTCCGCCGGTTCGAGGAGCTGGTCTCGCGCGGCACCACCATCCTGCTGGTCACCCATTCCACCGAGCAGATCACCCGTCACTGTGACCGCGCCATCCTGCTGGAAGGCGGCGTGGTGCACCAGGAGGGGCCTCCCAAGGACGTGGCCAACACCTATCTGGACCTGCTCTTCGGCGTGCAGCGCAAGGTCGAGGACACGAAGAAGGCCGGGAAGGGGGATGATGCCAAGGACGGCAAGACTGCCGCTGGCGGCGCCCTGCAGACGGATCAGGATCGGGGCGATGCGCAGGGGGCGGTCGAGCAGGAAGAGGGCACGGCGGCTTCGGCCGGGCACGACGGTGCGTCTGCCGCTCATGCTGTTGCCCGTGGCCGCAACACATCTCCGCTGTCGCTGCTGCCCGTGGGCCATCCGCCCGGCCGCTTCGAGGAGCGCCCTGGCTACAACAGTGATGAATACCGCTGGGGCAGCCGTGAAGTCGAGATTGTCGACTTCATGGTCACCACCAACGGTGTGGACCACACCGTGCGCCTCAACACCGGCGAACAGGTGATGGTGGTGGCCTGGGTGCGGTTCCGTGTGGACGTACCGGCTCCCATCTATGGCCTCACCATCAAGACGCCCGACGGCGTGACCGTCTATGGCAGCAACTCGCGCGACTTCCCCGACGGCCCGGTCATGCAGCCGGCCAGGGCAGGACAGACCGTGCGCGTGGTCTTCTCGCTGGACCTGCGCATCGGCGCCGGCGACTTCCTGCTGTCGTTGGGCGTGGCCCAGGAGATCGGCGGCGGAGAGGTCGAGCCGCTGGACCGGCGCTACGACAGCATCCTGATGCACGTCAGCCGGCAGTCCCGCTGCTACGGTCTGGCAGATTTCGACATGCGTGTGGACATTCAGGCAGACACATGAGCTACCAGAAAGACGCAGATTACAACCTGTACTTCCGTCCGGGGGCCGAGGCCTTCGGCTATTCGGAAGGCGCCGAGGCCGAACAGCGGCTGCTCGACATCGTGGAAGGTCTGGACGACCGCAGCACCTTTGCGCCCGGTTATCTCGAGAACATCGTCGACTGGTCCACCCGCTACCACTTCAGCCGGGCACGGCACTGTCTGGTGCGCCCGCTGGATATCGGCCCCCAGGACCGCGTGCTGGAGCTGGGCTGCGGCACCGGCGCCATCACCCGTTACCTGGGTGAGACCGGTGCACAGGTCACGGCCGTGGAAGGCAGCCTGGCCCGCGCCCGTGTGGCGGCCGCTCGATGTGCCGACCTGCCCAATGTCACCGTCATTGCCGATGACCTTCAGGCTGTGGACGTGGAAGGCCAGTACGACTGGGTGACGCTGATCGGTGTGCTGGAATATGCCGCCGCCTATTCCGGGGCACCGGATCCTTACCAGTCCTACCTGGCGGCAGCGGTGCGTCACCTCAAGCCGGGGGGCCGGCTGGTGGTGGCCATCGAGAACCAGCTGGGCCTGAAGTATTTCAACGGCTGCGGGGAAGATCACCTGGGCAAGCCGTTCTCCGGCATCCAGGATCTCTACCAGAAGACGGGTGGGCCGCGCACCTTCGGGCGTCAGGCGCTTTCGCAGGTGCTGGCCCGTGCCGGTCTGGAACAGCAGCAGTGGCTGTATCCGTATCCGGACTACAAGGTCCCCAGCATCGTGCTGACCGATGCGGCGCTGAAGCACCCCGACTTCAACGCCTTCGACCTGCTGCTGCGCAACGACAGCGAAGACTACAACGACAACCGTCATCGCGTCTTCGATGAGGCCCTGGTCAACCGCGTTCTGGAAGAGAACGGTCTGCTGGGTGACTTCAGCAACTCCTTCCTGGTGGTGGCTCAGCACCCCCTGCCGGTCGAGAAGGCAGCAGGGAAGGGCAAGGGCCGAAATGCCCGCGCTGCCTCGGGCAAACCGGCCGCTGCTGCACCCTGGCAGCCCGCTGCCCTGGCCTGGACCTTTGCGGCCGTTCACCGTCATCGGGGCATGGCCACCGAGACCCGCTTCATTCCGCAGGCACAGGGCGGGATCCGCGTCACCAAACGCCGCATCCTGCCCGATGAACCCGTATCCCTGCCGCTGGCTGACGGGCACACCATCACGCTGGAAACTGCCGATTCCGACTACTTCCCGGGTCGTCAGCTGGCCTGGCGCGCTCTGGTCGCCCATGTGCGCGAAGGCAACGTGCCGGCCATGGTCGAGGCATTGCGTCCCTGGTGCGAGACCCTCCTGTCTTCTGCTGAAGTCGGCACCTCGCCTTTGCTGGCTGCGGCATCGGAGCAGGGGGCTGATGCCGCAGGGACCACAGGGGAGTCCACCGAGGCCGTCCCGGACGCAGGTGCTGCAGGATATGCCCCTGGTGCGGCAGGCATTGGCGAGCGTGGTCGCCCGCTGCGCCAGCTGGTGCTGCCCGGCAACCTGATGGACATGGTGCCTTTCAACATCCTGATCAACGAAGGCACGGGACGCCAGCAGATCATCGACCAGGAGTGGGTGGTGTCCTGCCCGGTTCCGGCTGGCTGGGTACTCACGCGCGGCGTCATGCACAGTCTGCAGGTTGGCCTGGTCCCGCGAGACACCCTGGGCTCCATTCCCAGGGTCGTCATCGCCCTGGCCGATCGCTGTGGCTACTATGCGACGCCCGAAGATGTCCAGCAATGGCTGGCACTGGAAGAGACCTTCCTGATGGCTGTTTCGGTGCGTGCCGTCAGCCACGGCCTCTATACTGGCACCCGCCGGCCGGTGCCCATGGTGCTGGACAGCCTGGCTGCTCAGGGAACCGAACTGCACGAACAGCGGCAGCGGGCCCAGGCGGCCGAAGAGAATGCCCAGGTGCTGCGCCAGCAGCTGGCAGAGTGCAGCCAGGAACTGACCGATGGCCTGAAGCGTATCGACGCCAGCCGGCAGAAGATCGAGGAACTGGAAGCCCAGGTCCAGACGCTGCTGCATTCACGCAGCTGGCGCTGGTCCGAATGGCTGCGCAACCTGCGCCGCCGTTGTCGCATCTGATCTCTGCCGCATCGGGGCCACGCCCCGGGGCGTCATCCCGAACAAGAACAAGCCCTGCTCGATGAACGACATGGACTCCCTCCTTGCCCAAGTGCTTGCCTTCCGGCCCAACCGGCTGGTTCCTCCCTTCGACCTGCAGGGCCACATCCCGTTCGTGGCCTGGCTGGTAAAAGAACTCCAGCCCGCCACCTTCGTCCAGCTGGGTACCCAGTCGGGCAACCTCTACTTTGCTGCATGCCAGACCGTGGCCGAGAACAGCCTGCCTACCCGTTGCTGGGCCGTGGGCACCTGGCAGGCCGAAGAACTGGCACAGCGCCACAGCGTGCAGCAGGAAGCCGGCGCATCCGACTACAACCGCCAGCATTTCGGCGCCTTCTCCGGCCTGCTGCGCATGGGTGATGCCCAGGCCCTGCCTCGCTTTGCACCCGGCAGCATCGATCTGCTGCTGATCGATGGTCGCTACTCGCCCGAGACCGTACGCAACGAATACGAAAGCTGGCGTGACCGGCTCTCCGATCATGCCGTGGTGCTGCTGGTTGGCATCGAGCAGGCTGACAGCGGTGCGGCCGCTCTGTGGCTGCAGCTGCAACCCCAATATCCGCATCTGGCCTTTGCGCATGCCCAGGGTCTGGGTGTGCTGGCGGTGGGCGGGAACGTGCCGAAGGCCTTCCAGCAGGCGTTGCAGGCCTGCGCCACGCCCGAAGCCCGCAACCAGCTGGCCGGTGTGGCCGACATGCTGTTGGGGGCCCAGATACAGGCCGGCATGCAGGCACAGATCGAGGCACTCACTGCCCGGCTGGCCGAGCGTGATGAACAATGCGCCCAACTGCAGCGCACGCAGGCTGAACTGCAGCAGAAGCTGGATGGCCTCCAGCGGGTGGAAGAGGCCAGGCTGAAGGAACGTCTGACCGAAGCCAACCAGGCGCTGGAAGAAGCACGTGCCGCCCGACAGGCCTCGGACCAGCATGCTGCCGAGCTGCATCACCTGGCCACCGCCCTGCAGCAGTCGCTGTGCTGGCGCATGACCGCCCCCATCCGCTGGGTGGGTACCCCCATCAACCGAACCCGCCAGAAAGTCGCCTTGGTGCGCCGCTCCATTGCCATGCGCGGGGGCGTCGGAAAGACCGCCAGCCAGGCCGTCAGCATCCTCAGGAACGAAGGCGTTCAGGGCCTGCAGGCACGTATCAGCAACGCCGAGCGCCTGCTGAACGTGCCGGCCGCCGCTGCACAGGCTGCGTTGCTGCAACCGGGCGAAGATCCCTACCACGGCTGGCTGCGTCTCTACGACCCCACCGACAAGGCCACCATGGCGGCCCTGGGCCAGAAGATCGAGGACCTGGGCATCACCACCACCTTCTCGGTCGTCATGCCCGTCTATAACCCGCCGCTGGACTACCTGCGCCAGGCCATCGAATCCGTGCAGGCCCAGGTCTATCCGCACTGGGAAATCTGCATCGCCGACGATGCCTCGCCCAATGCCGCCGTGCGTGAACTGCTGACCGAGCTGGCCGCCCAGGATCCGCGCATCAAGCTCGTCTTCCGCGAAAAGAACGGCCATATCTCGGCAGCTACCAATTCGGCGCTGGAAATCGCCACCGGCGACTACATCGCGCTGATGGACAACGACGACCTGCTGCCGCCGCATGCCCTGGCCTACATGGCGCTGGCTGCCCACCAGCATCCGCAGGCCGGCCTCATCTACTCCGACGAAGACAAGGTCACCGAAGACAACGTGCGCCAGGCGCCGTACTTCAAGTGCCAGTTCAACTACGAACTCTTCCTGTCGCAGAACATGATCAGCCACTTCGGCGTCTACCGCCGCAGTGTGCTCGAAGAGATCGGGGGATTCCGCGTCGGCTACGAAGGCGCCCAGGACTGGGATCTGGCCCTGCGCGTCATCGAGAAGGTTGGCCCCGAGAACATCGTCCACGTGCCGCGCGTGCTCTACCACTGGCGCATCTTTCCCGGCAGCACCGCGCTGGCACTGGAAGAGAAGGACTACGCCCTCAAGGCCCAGATCGAATCCATCACCTCGCACCTGCAACGCATCGGCAAGCCCGACACCCAGGTCTATCCGGCTCCCGGCATCCCGGGCCTGCTGCGCATCAAGCACCGACTGCCCGATCCGCTGCCGCTCGTCAGCATCGTCATCCCCACCCGTGACCGGGTCGAGCTGCTGTCCATGTGCGTCAATTCCATCCTGGAAAAGACCGCCTACCCGAACTACCAGATCGTCGTCGTGGACAACGGCAGCACTGATGAGAAAGCGCTCGCCTACCTCGACAGCATCGCCAAGGACGAGCGCGTCAAGGTCATCCGTGCCGACATCCCGTTCAACTACTCTGCGCTCAACAACCTGGGGGTGGCGCAGACTGACGGCGAATACCTGGTGCTGATGAACAACGACATCGAGATCACCCAGACCGACTGGCTGGAAGAAATGCTGGCCTTTGCCTGCCAGCCCGATATCGGCTGCGTGGGCGCCCAGCTCTGGTATCCCAACAACACCCTGCAGCATGGCGGCGTCGTGCTGGGCATCGGTGGCGTGGCCTCCCACGCTCACAAGGGCATTCCGCGCGGCAACTTCGGCTACTTTGGCCGCGCCTCGGCCCATCAGATGTTCAGCGCCGTCACGGCCGCCTGCCTGATGATCCGGAAGAGCACCTACCAGGCCGTCGATGGCTTCGACGAGACCCTGAAGGTCGCCTACAACGACGTGGACTTCTGTCTGAAGGTCCGTGCCCAGGGGCTGCGCAACCTCTACAACCCCTTTGCCTCCTTCATCCATCACGAATCCGCCAGCCGGGGCAGTGACCAGGCAGGCAGCAACCAGCAGCGTCTGGCAGCCGAGGCTGCCATCATGAAGCAGCGCTGGGGCGCCCTCATCGCCGATGATCCGGCCTACAGCCCGAACCTCTCCCTGCTGGGGGACGACTTCTCCATGGCGTGGCCTTCGCGGGTGGCAGCACTGGACGTGTCGGTTGCGCCGGTTGCGTCGTGAACCCGCACGGCAGGCCCCGCGTCAGACGCCTTCCGGGCTGGCGCGGGCCTGCGGATTCTTGCAGGGCTGCATGACGAAAGACGTGCGTGTCAGCCCTGAGTAAGGGGCACTGTACAATCCGGTCAGTCTCGTTACAAAGCTGATCGGGCCATGCCAGACAACACTTCTCCTGTTTCACAACAGGGCCTGCCTCTGGGTATGGCCTTTCGTTGGGTTTTGATCGTTACCCTTCTGCTGGGAGGGGTCTTGTCTGTCATTATCCCTCCGCGAAAGTCACCTGACGAGGAAGGACATATTATTCGTGCCTATCTCCTATCACAGGGACATTTCTTTCTGAAGACGAAGTCTTGCCAAGGCGAGAGTGCGCAGTGCCACAATGGAAGTACCATGTCCGGCGGCATGGTGGATAAGGGGCTAATTGAATATCTTGAACAGTACGACCCCTACCGGCGGAATAAGGAAAATCTATTGGATCAGAAGGCAACGGAGAGCATTCGTTGGCGTGGAGAAGAAGAGTTTTCCTATACCCCTGGAACAGGCTATTACTTCCCTTTGGTCTATCTGCCTCAGGCCTCAGCGCTGGCCATTGGAAAGGCATGGGGCCTGACGGTTGAGCGAAGCTACTATCTGGCGCGCGCTTTTGCGATGCTCGCGGGGGCGGCGACCATCGCTCTGGCCTTTTACATTTTCTGGCCGCAACCTGTCGTTATTGCACTCATGCTTTTGCCAATGAGTATCTTTCAGATGGCATCGGCTAGTATAGATTTTCTTTGCAACGCGCTTGCTATCCTGGCGATTTCCTGTTTTCTGCGTTTGCTCGCATTGCGCAGGGGCTCAGCTGAAGGTCTGTTCTGGCTGATGGCTGTCGTGGTATTTTTGCTGGGTACTGCGCGGGCGCATCTGGCTCCTATGGTGCTTTTGATGGCTGTCGCAGCCTTACCTACCCGACGAGTATGGCCATGGGTGGCTGTGGCGACAGCAACGCTGGCTATCATGATCTGGATGGCGTTGGCTATACCGAACACGGTCGATTTCAGGATTCCTAGGGAGGTATCTACCGCTCAGGTGGTCTTCTACTATCTGAGCGCTCCCACGAAGCTCGTGAGTGTTCTTGTACAAACATTGACAGACCGGGTAATGCTGAATAGCTATGTTGGGTCATTCCTTGGGGTATTTTTCGATCAACCGCTGTCGCGTGGAGCCTATGCCTATGTTGGGGGTCTGCTAGGATTGGTCATCCTGCCTTGCCTTGTCACGCCGAAACAGTTTGTACAGACACTCATGCCGCGTAGCGCACTGATGTTGACAGGCATGACAGGCATCTTTCTGGCGTTCCTGGCCATGCTGTTCACATGGACGCCGCATCCAGCCACGGTCATTCAGGGGGTTCAGGGGCGCTATCTGCTGGTGCCTGTCATGCTGTTGCTACTGGCTGTGTGTAGTTGGAAGCCCGCTATGACGGCGTGGTTGAGGTCATTGCGAATAGTGATGCTGGTTGCGTTGGGACTGGTGTCCTTGCTCATCAGCGTGTGCAAGCTCATTCAGGCATTCTATATCCCCGTGTTTTCAGTCGGACCTGTTACAGCCAAGGCTATGGCCAGAGAAGGCGTCGTGGAGCCCGGGCCGCTGCTTGTGCCGGGGCACCCGATGGTGTTTCGCCTAGTATCGGATGTATCTGATAACGCTATACCAATGACCGAGGCTCTGGGGTTCATGGTGGGAACATACGGACAGACCTTGAAAGGCACGGCATCCTTGATGTTGACAGACGTTGGCGGTCAGCGGCATCAGGTCGATGTTGATCTGGATGATGTGGTGGACAACAGCTACGTGTTCGTTCGTATTCCCTCTGGACGTTATGTTGACATGGAGTTGAAGCTGACTAATGGAGCGACCGCATTCAGTGTCTGGAGGTTCCATCCAGCGGTGGGAGACAATGAACGTCCGGAAAACGGCTATGTAAGGAACGCTTGTGTCGTGCTGATCCATCAGCAGGACCGGACGATGCAGGTAACGCCAGGCTGTCCGGCTCCAAGGTGATCTGAGACGACTCAATCGGCTGCTGCTGAGGAGGGAAGTGGCGAGAGGCGCTCATGAGAGACCAAGGGTGGTACATCCGTGATCAGCGTTCATGAACAGGACGGTGCTGAATATGCCTTCACCATCCTGTACTTCAATACAGACTTTGTCGTCAGGCGATAGGGGCTCTCGGAAACGGAGACGGAGTCGAATTCCGGAATTGGCGAGCTCCTGTGATATGGCCTGAGCGACATCAGCCCTGCTGTGGCTGCTGATTTCTGCTTTCTGAATGGGGTTACTGCTCCATATGCGGACCGCAGTGCTGGGGTCTGAGCGTGCATGAATCCAACCGGTCAGATCCAGAGTGTTTTTGTCGTCAGCAGAGCGTGAAATGCTGTCGATGTGTCCATGTCGGTTGATCTGCTCCAGCGTGCTCGGAGGGGAATTGAGAATCTCAATCGCGGGAGAGGGGGGCTCGATACCTGAAAGCAAGCTATTCCCAGAGAAACTGCTTATAGGAAGCTGTACGTGGTCAGGGGCGATGAGTGTCGGCTTGGTGACGTTTCCAATGGATATGTGGGCATATCGATTGAATGTCTGTGTGAAGCTGCTTTCATCCATGTTGCCGTAGATCTTGCGGAAATAGTCAAGTTGAGGGGCATAGAGAACATGGTTGATTGTCTGAAATCCCATTCCCTCCAGGATCGCACCGAAATGGCCTGGTACCGCGATATCCCCCTTGTTCGTGACGATGGCTCCAAGATTTGCCATGTGCTGTCTTGTGGTGGCACGGTCATGGTCGAATATCGGGTATGCAGATTGCACCGGATTGAAAGGGCCGTACGTCAGAGCGTTGCTCGCAAACGCGACAAAGAAGACAGCAATTAGGGGCGTTGATAGACTAGATACCCTTGAAAGCAGAATGCCAGCCAGCAAGGCCACGCACGCGTACGGAATGGCATCCATGAATCCATAGAGTTCGGTCGCCGCTACCTCTGATAGAGCCAGCTTTAGGGCCGTTCCCGTAAAGAGGATGGCGGCAAGAAGGAGAAGACGCAAACCGCTTATCCGTATTCCAGCCCGTGCCAGGGCTACGGCACAGATGATGTTGAGCATGAGCCCGAAGGCGAGGACGGCACGCCCTGTCGGTACCATAGAGAGGCCGGTCAGCTTTGCTACCACGGGAGGGATGTAAAGAATCAGCCAGCATGAAATGAAGAAGAAGAATGCAGAAAAAGCCAGAGCCTTGAGTCGTTTTTCCCAGATGATTTTCTGAAGACGCGAATAGTCGATCAGTGCTAGCGTGAGCGCAGGGAGAAAGGTTGAGAGGACGGTAATTTCTGCTGCATTGCTGTTCGGGATGCCCGGGAGTGGTTCGTATGAACGCGTCGTGACGCCAGGGAGCAGGTGTGCGATCATTCTTGGCCATCCCACACCGCCGGACGTGCTTACCCTATGGCCGGGGTAAACGGTATTCCTCATGATGGCAATGAGGTCGCCGAAGTAGAGGAAGAAAATGCCGAGTGCGGCCGCTAGGGCAAGGAGACCGTCTACCAGGCGTTTCCTGTTCAGTATGTCTGTTCTGATACTGACTGTCAGTGCCGCCATTGCGAAGCCGATGGAGTACAGAAATGGGGGGTACGCGTTGGCTAGAGCCCACGTGGCTAGGGTATATGCGGTTAGAAGAACTCGCAAAATCCGGTTTTCTATTAGGATCCATGAAAGCACTGCCCATGGTGCAAGAGAAAATGAGCCAAGGTTTGTTGTCCACCATGTCTGGACCATGGGAGAAAAATAGAGGGTTCCGGACAGTAGAAGCGAGATGGAAAAGGGAAGGCGGAATTGTCTGAACAGCATTCCCCAGCCCGCCACAAAGGACAAAGTCATGAATAGATAATATAGAGACAGCGCGTTCGCCGGAGGGAGGGCAAAGAATGCCCAGTGATATGGTTTGAAAATGAGGCCCCAGTCAAGAATGGGAAGGGACTGGAAAGATCTAAGGCTCTCCTGGTAAGGGGAGAGGGGGTTCGTCATCAGGAAGTTATTATTGACGGCAATCTGGTAATAGGGGGTCAATACCATCCATTCATCGGAACGGATGGCTCTGGGAGTTCCAAGAATCAGTCCCTTGACTTCCTGGCCTGCAATCTGAAGTGCCAACGCGTATGACGACGGTGTTAGTGCAAGGAGTACGTGAGTGATACAGTAAAGGGCAGATAGGGCGACTATGCATTTTTTGAGACCGAGTTTGTTTAATTTCTTTGTTCGGAATTTGTCTGGCATTTCAGGTCTCCGTGAAAATATGAATGATTATGTTTCTATGCTTGATCGTCTGGTATGCGGGGCTGGTGAGGCTATGGTCTCGGGTGTTGAAGCAATAAAGACGAAGCTGGGCGATGATAGGTCTTGTCCGTTTCTATTTCTTGTGTCATGGCGGGGGTCTGAAATATAAGAACCTGTGTAATTGGGGGGGGCATGAGGTTAGATACTTTCTAAAGGTCGGCATTCTCTTGTGAGGAAAAGCCGGTCATGTTTGAAGTCTCAGAACCCAAACCTTTATGTCGGCGGGAAGGATCCTGAGTACAGGATTCATGACGAAAAGAATGGATGTAATTGCCCAAGCCTTCCAGGCAGGCATGTTCCTGTCGTATCGAATGCGTGCATACAGCCCGTTTGTACTCAGTGAGGGCAAGGTGCTGATTTTCTCCAGCATCAGTCCGGCCTTCTCTCCAATGGCCTCAATTGAGTTGTCATCGAAGTAATGGATGTGAGGGGACGGAAAGTCTTTCTGCCACATTCGCTCGAAGCTGGAAGGAAGGCCCAACCGATCCAGCAACTTTGAAATTTGGTACAAGGTACCCGTCCTTGCCGGGGCGTTAATAACGACACGCCCACCTGGGGTCAAGTGCCTTGCACAGGCATTGAAAGCAGCGTTGACGTCGGGGATATGCTCCATGACATCGTTGAAACTGATGACATCGAAGCGTTCGTCCTGATCGAGGACATCCGGAAAGAAACCCTTCCTGACCTTGAGGCCTTTTGAGGCCGCAACGTCGGCAATGCGGGCGTCGGGCTCTATGCCTTGGCTTGAGAATGCCTTCTCCGTGGCCTGGATGAACCATCCATGAGCACATCCGACATCCAGCAGGCGAGGCTTCCGCTCTCCCGGAAGTACCGAGACGGAGGCGGCGATTTTCTTGCTCAGAAGACGAAAGTTGGCTTGTCTGAGGTCACTAAGCCCTTCTTGGCGCAGAGCTTCATTCAGTACCTCGTGGTCCCCGACGACATCAATGTCCACTTGGAGGGAGCTGCCCTCATACGAGCAGGAGGGACAGACCAAGTGCCAATCGTGCTGTCCTGCACGCAGATTCTGTCCGCATGCCGGACATTGTTTTGTGATTGAACCCATGGCGCAATGATCTTGGGTGAATGAATCTGCTCATGCCATGCGACGATTCCTTGGAGTGTGATGCTCAGCCTCGCCCTCGAGAGGCATGGCTTGGCGGGCGATCAGTGAGGCGCACACAGACATGGCAGAACTGGTTCATCCAAATTAGATGAACCTCAAAACGAAACATATGGTATCAGATGTCTAATTAATGAAACAGTGTTGTTTCGAGTTGACACCCGCTGATCGAGTTGTCACGGACAGGTGGAGGT
This sequence comes from Lautropia mirabilis, assembly GCF_900637555.1. Taxonomy (NCBI): domain Bacteria; kingdom Pseudomonadati; phylum Pseudomonadota; class Betaproteobacteria; order Burkholderiales; family Burkholderiaceae; genus Lautropia; species Lautropia mirabilis. The sequence goes on from NZ_LR134378.1 coordinate 1,494,600, forward strand.
ACTCCGGGCGAGATCCAAAGGATGTATAGCTCAGGCAAGGGATCTATCTGTCGGAATGTCTGAGGTCGAGGAGGAGGCGAGACACCTTTTCCCGTGCTGCCCTGAGCATGGAGGGGAGTCGGCCGGGATCAGTACGTTATGGTTGCTTTGTCCAAAGATGATGACCACTCAGGGAGCTCGCTTGGCGAAACCCGGAAGCGCTCAGGAGTCCTGTTATTTGGGGCGTTTCTTGAGATGCGATGGTGACTACCATTCCGACCTGCAGAGAATTCAAGGCGTTGCGTACGGCGTTATCGGGAGCTGGAAGACGTCCGTTGGCGAAGTCATACAGGACGCGGCGGGCAAGGTGCTGGTCTGTATTGACATACGGCTTCATGAAGTCGATGTAGGCATCCCGTGTGGCGATAAGGGGCGGATGGTGCTCGAACCTGGAGATGACCCCAGCGATGCGTTCAGGGGCCAGGAGGCGCTGTCCAGGCAGGCATAGTGCCATTGCCTCTTGTGCTACCTGAAGGTCCTCCATGCGAATCTTCCAGGTGGCAAAGCCTTGGTATGGTTCGATGTTAGATGGACGAAGTGTGTGGTGAGGCAGTGCCTGTACTACCAGGGCCATCAGAATCAACATGGCGACGGCAGCGCGAGGGTGATGACGCTTCCAGAGAACAGGTGCGGTCAGAAGCATGCTGCCCCCAACTCCCATGTATATCAGAACAGGGAGCGTCCATACGACCCGCCAGTAGACAGCAGGGGTCGTTACGTGTCGTGAGATAAAACCGGCAAGCCATGGGTTTAGATAGACGACCATTAAAATTAGGGTAGGGACTGTCAGACGCCACCGTACCGCGGGTGTCGTCGACAGAACTGGGCCTGCCAGCAGAAGGAGGGCGACAAGATACTGTTGATGGTGTCCGAAAACGCTTTTCCAGACGGAGTTGGGTGGCTCATTGGCGATTTCGAGAAGAGGAGACCCTGCGGACTGGACAAGGACATCGAGAAGATAGGGTAGGGGAATGAGAAGCAGGGAGGCTACCAAAGGAAATCGGATGCGATGATATTTTTGGGGCATGGCAATGTTGGCCATCAATGCACTGAAACCGGCAAGGGGACCCATCAACATGCCAATATTGCTCATTCCAATAGCTGAAATCTGACAGCAGGCCAGCAGGAGAAAGTCTGCGCGAGTTGCGCTGGCCGAAAAGACACGGTTGGTGAGGTAATAGATACAGGGGACGAGTACGGATACGAATACTGCTTTGCCTTGGAAGATCCTTACGAAGGAGAAGTTGGCCGAACTCCGGTGCATCTCGCCCAGAAGTAGAACCAGGGCAAGTGTGCATATAGTGGGAAGCAACCACTGTTGTGGCTGCAGCTGCCGCACCAAGAGGTAGGTCGCAAGTACGGCAAGGCCTGACCAAAGAGGGACGAGATATATATAGTAGGCATCAAGAGCTGCTGAGGAAGAAAGCAGACCCAGGGCTCCGGACAGCAGCTCGAATGACGAGAAGCGGAAGCTGTGAAAGATGAGAGGGAACCCCGTTTCCCCGAGCATGGGATCCCCTGATTGCAGCGGTGCTTCGGGGTGAGCTGCCATATGTGCTGCTACGGCTGCATAGTAGGCATCATCAAGGTCGCTGCGTGTGATGGATAGCGCCAGGATTATGAATACCAGTATGAACAGACATAGCGCAGGTGCGATGAACTGCCCGGTGGCTACTTCCATGGATGGGATCGTGCCTGTCGGACGGCCTAGAGGCATACCCTTGTCTACCAGACAGAGCAGAAGAAGCAGAATGGCATAGGCCCAGAACGCATACCATGATGCATGGAGAACCAGTGGTGATACAGCGAGCATGAGATGTAGGGCCAGCCCGTCACGCCAGCGGATAAGAGCGTGTGTTGTATCAAGCATCCTGCCGAAGAAGCCATGGTGAGGCCGTGCTCCCAGTTTGTCGGGATGAGGTGCATCCATCCACCAGATCTCAGCGGAAGAGGAGTGATCCTGCTGCAGAATCAATCTTTCTGAGACAGTGTCTTGTGGGGGGGTGCGTGCGTTTTGGCCCGGGAAAGGGATTCTTGTGCCTTTTCTGTATGCAAGGAGAAGAAGGGTTGTTACACAAGGGAACAGGGCTATCAGTGCATATGCACCGAGTCCTAGAAGAACACAGAGATGGGCTGATAGCGTCCATCCCGAGAACGCAAGCAGAAAAGGAGCAATGATCAGGTGCGCACTCAACTTCATGGTGGCGTGTCTCTTCTGTACCGGAGGGAACGGATGAGCCCTCATTCCGAGTACGAGGGGCAATGAACTTTATCAATAGATGGGTTTGTGTATCAAATTTGACTTTCATGTCAGTTTTGTGTTTTATGAAGCAGATTGTTGCATTGCGACGAAGAATGGGGTTCGCACCGCTTCGAGCCGCAGGTGGTCGCCTTGCTTTCATGTGGGATGATTTACGGCCGGCCATCTAGCCCTTCTCCCTCATCCATCTGACCGATTGAAGTGCCTCTTGGTCCAGAGGATCATTCCGCCATCTCGTCCGCCACGGATGACGGCATGAGCACCAGTCACGATCAGAACTTCAAGAACCTCATCCTTGACTACCCGCGCGAAGCACTGGCCTTCTTTGCCGCTGAGGTGGCAGCGCACCTTGGGCCCGATGTCCTGATCACACCGATACGGCAGGAACTGCCGAAGGATCGACTCAGCGACCGCTTCTTCGAGCTGGATGTGCCACTGAAGGTAACGTGGCCCGATGGCAGGCGTGAGGCCATCATCTTCCTGTTGGAAGAGGAGAGCGATGCACATCGCTTCTCCATCTACCGGATGGCCGTCTACTGTGCCCAGGTCGCCGAAACTTGCGAGACGGACCGGGTAGTGCCGGTCGTGATCTTTCTGCGCGGCCAGGCTTGCAGCCGCACGCGACTGAGACTAGGCAGCGAGGGGCGCATCTTCATGCACTTCACCCCGCTGGTGTGTGAGCTGGGGCGACTCCACGCACGTGACTATTTCGACAGTGACAACATCGTCACCCGCATCACCTTGCCGTGCATGCGCCACAAGTCACTTCTGGAGCGGGTCGACGCCTGTGGCAAGGCCACGCAGGGGCTTCTTTCGATGGAGGCTGATGTCGAGAAAGTGGCCAAGTACGGATACTTCATCAAGCACTATGCCAAGCTTGATGAAACGGGGCAGCGCCTGTACGCTGAACGCTATGCAACGGAGGAACGCAGGATGGTGGATGTGGTTGAGCAGCTTAGGGCCGAAGGTAAGGCCCAAGGAATCCAACAAGGTGTCCAGCAGGGGGTCGAGCTGGGCGTGCTGCAGGGTAAGCAGCAGCTGCTGATCCGCCAGCTGGAAACGCGCTTTGGCCCACTGGACGAGGTGACGCGCGAGCGTCTAAAGGTGGCTTCCGGGCAGGAGCTGGACACTTGGGCCGAACGGGTGCTGGATGCGCCCAGCCTAGTCGAAGTGCTGCGGGTGCATTAAGTCTCTCTGCTGAAACGACGTTTCTTTGGACAGATGACAGACCGTCATGCCTTGGCAGCTTTGCGCCCCTCCCGCCAAAGCCGCCACCCATACCGCCAGAAGCAGGTGCGGGTCCAGTAGCGCAGCATGCCGCCGATGTGCCAGCGGGTGAAGCGCAGAGATCGATGGCTCTGCTTGCGGGCATCGTGCACTACCCGGGTGTCGGCCACCTGGGCGAGGCTCCAGCCGGCCAGGCAGAGGCGGCTGCAGATGTCCACGTCCTCGATGTACAGGAAGTAGCCTTCGTCGAAGCCGCGGATCTCGTTGTAGGCGCGGCTGTTGAACAGCAGGAACATGCCGGCCAGCCAGTCGGGGTGGTCGCCGTGGTTGACGGGGTGCAGTTTCTGGCGGATCAGCTCGCGCGGGGTGTACAGCTTGCGGGCGGTGTTGGCCAGCTCGCCTTCGGGGCTGTAGATCCGGGGGGCTACCAGACCCCGCTTCGGTGTGCCGGTCAGGTCCTTCAGCAGGGCCGGGAAGGGGTCGGCGTCGAACCGCAGGTCCGGGTTCATCACGCAGAAGTAGGGCGTGCGACAGTGCGAGAAGGCGGTGTTGTGGTTGCTGCCGAAGCCCTTGGGGGTCTCGTTGCGGATCACCACCAGGCGGATGTGGCCCATGTTCAGGGCGGGCAGATCGCGTTCGGGGATGTTGGCGGTGTAGATGATTTCCGCCACGTCCGGGGGGCTCAGGCGCAGGATGTCTTCCAGCATGCGCAGGGCGATGTCGCGCTGGCCGTGGCTGACGATGGAGAGGGTGATCTTCATGGGAACCTGTGTGACTGGGCAACCGTTATTGTGACGGAAGGGCGCAGATGACGATAGGAAACCCCGGAGATGCCGGGAACACGCCTGATTTTTCAGGAGTTTCTCGGGGCCGGACGGGGCATGGGCGAGGCAGGTGGAACTGTGTGCCGGCTGTCTTCGGGGGGTGACACAGGGACTTCAGCGCGGTTGGTAGGCACCGCCGCGGCCCAGCAGTCCGTCCCACAGGCCCCGGTTCATCATGCGGATGCGCGGCAGGCGTGGCGTGGCCACCAGGGCGTAGAAGCCGTACTTCATGACGGTCTGGTAGGCATCCACCACCTTCCAGCGCCAGCCAATGTGCGGCATGCGCTGCAGCAGCAGGGCGTTGCGGAACAGGTAGTAGTGGCGCAGGGGGGAGTGGTCGGGCAGGTGCTTGCCCATGAAGCGGATGGGGGTATCGCCCAGTTCATGCTGCATGCGGGCGTCGCACACGCCCAGCATGCGGTAGCCGGCGTGGGCGGCTCGCAGGCACCACTCGATGTCCACGTAGTCGATGAAGAGCCGCTCGTCCATGTCGCCCACGGCGTCCAGCACGGCCATGGGGATCAGGCTGCCGGAGGCGATCAGGTGCTCCACCTCGATGAGCTGGCCGGCGTGCTGGCATTCGCAGCGCACGCGCTTGAATCCTTCCAGCTGCACGAAGGGGGAGGGGTTGGTGGTCTGGCGCGCATCGGCGTAGCGCGGGCCGGCGGCGGCTACCGGGGGGCTGCCGGCAGGCTGGTCTTCGATGGCGGCGCGCAGGGTGGCCACCATGTCGGCCTCGGGAATGCTGTCGTGGTCCAGCAGCAGCACGTAGCGGCTACCGTGCTGGCGTGCCATGGCGATGCCGGCGTTCTGTGCGGCGCCGATGCCCCGGTTCTCGCCCTGGGCCAGCAGGGTCAGCGCACTGGAAGGGCCTTCCACCAGGGCCTGAAGGGCGGCCAGGGTCTCGGCGGATGATCCGTTGTCGACCAGCACAACATGTTCGACCTGTGGCTGCACGGCTTGGCAGAGCCGGGCGAGCTGCTCGGGGTCGGGGTTGTAGGTGACAACGACGGCGGTGATGCCCTGGGCGGCTTCAGGCACGGCCATAGTTGTCCTGAAAGCGCACGATGTCGTCTTCGCCCAGGTATTCGCCGCTCTGCACCTCGATCATCACCAGCGGCAGCAGGCCGGGGTTCTCCAGCCGGTGGCGGTGGGTGGCCGGGATGTAGGTGGACTCGTTGGTCCCCACGAAGATCTCTTCATCGCCATTGGTGACCTTGGCCATGCCCTTGACGACGATCCAGTGCTCGTTGCGGTGGTGGTGCATCTGCAGGCTCAGGCTGGCGCCGGGTTTCACCTCGATGCGCTTGATCTTGTAGCGCGAACCTTCACCCAGGATGGTGTAGGTGCCCCAGGGGCGCGCCACGGTACGGTGCAGCTGGGCGGCCTCGTGCTTGCGGGCCTTCAGTTCCTTCACCACCTCCTTCACCTTCTGGGCCTGGTCGGCAGCAGCCACCAGCAGGGCATCGGGGGTGTCGATGATGAGCAGGTTCTCCAGGCCGACGGTGGCCACCAGGCGGTCTTCGCTGTTGTGAACGTACACGTCGTGGCTGTCGACGAAGACGGTCTCGCCGGTGCTGCGGTTGCCCTCGTCATCGGGCGCCGAGAGGCTGCGCACCGCATCCCATGAGCCGATGTCGTTCCAGCCGAAGGTGCCGGGCACCACGGCCACACGGTCGGATTTCTCCATGACGGCATAGTCGATGGAGATGTCCGGTGCCTCGCGGAAGTCGTCGCCGACGATCTCCAGCAGGGTGGCGTGGCTGGTGTGCTCCTGCTTCGCGCTGGCCTGGCAAGCGCGAGCGGCGCGCAGCACGTCAGGGGCGTGCTGCTGCAGGGCTTCCAGCATGGTGCGGGCAGCAAAGCAGAACATGCCCGAGTTCCACAGGTAGTTGCCGGCGGCCAGCAGCTGCTCGGCCTTCTCGCGGGCGGGCTTCTCGATGAAGCGGACCACGTGACGGCCATTGCTGGCCTGGTGACCCGCGCCCGGGATGGGTTCGCCGGCCTCGATGTAGCCGTAGCCTGTTTCCGGAGCGGTGGGCTGGATGCCGAAGGTGACCAGATACCCCTGGGCGGCCAGTGCGGCGGCCTGGCCGACGGTGGTGCCGAACAGCGCCTCGTCGCTGATCAGGTGGTCGGCGGGCATCACCAGCATCAGGGCGTCGGGGCCGTGGCGATCGGCCACCTGCAGGGCTGCCAGGGCAATGGCAGGGGCCGTGTTGCGGCCGAAGGGCTCCAGCAGGAAGGTGGGACGCTCGGGCTCATCGGGCAGGGTCAGCTGGTACTCGTCGCGCGACAGGAAGAAGTACTCGCGGTTGGTCACCGTCAGGATCTCGCCCGGATCGGCCACGCGGCGTGCGCGCCGGTAGGTCTTCATCAGCAGGCTTTCGCCGTCGGGCAGCTTCATGAAGGGCTTGGGGTGACCTTCACGCGAGACGGGCCAGAGTCGGGTTCCGGCGCCGCCGGACAGGATGACGGGAATCAGCATGGAAAGGGCCTGTGAGGGATGCGGTTGCTGCCGCCGGCAGGGCCGGGCGACGTGTCGATGGACATGATCATAGCGCCCTTGCCGTTCCGGCGTCAGAAGGGGGCGTCCATCGTTGCCTGTCGGGCAGATGCGTGTGGCGTGGCATCACGCCGGGATGGAGGGCCTACGTTGGGCGAACCGGCCAGTGAATCGTGGATGGGGATCGAGGATGGGCGCGGACAGGTGCGGACAGGCGAGGACGGGTGAGCGAGCGGGCAAGCGAACGCGTGGGGGGCTGAACGAGCGGGTTTTCTGAAAGAGGGGAGCGCTCTTTCCTGTCATGCCTGCCTGCGGGGGGCCAAATGCGGGGGCCAAATGCGATTTGCGCATGGCCTCATGCGCATTATCCACAGGTTTTATTGACACTTTTTCCCATGCCCAGAAAATAATCCGCTTGTCATGGATTTCAAATGGATGCGCCCGCATCGGTTTGCTGAAAGAGGAGAAGGGAACATGGTGAAAGACGAGAGGCAGGTGGTGGAAGGGATTCAGAAAATGACGCCTTCCGAGGCTTTCGTGGAGACCATGGTGGCCCATGGGGTGAAGAACATTTTCGGCATCATGGGGTCGGCCTTCATGGATGCAATGGACATCTTCACGCCGGCGGGCATCCGCTTCATTTCGGTGGTGCATGAGCAGGGTGCGGCCCATATGGCAGACGGCTACTCGCGTGCCAGCGGCCGCCAGGGCGTGGTCATCGGGCAGAACGGCCCGGGCATCAGCAACTGTGTCACGGCCATTGCGGCGGCCTACTGGGCCCACAGTCCGGTGGTCATCGTCACGCCCGAGGCCGGTACGCGCACGATGGGGCTGGGGGGCTTTCAGGAATGCAACCAGTTGCCCATGTTCCAGGAATTCACCAAGTATCAGGCGCACGTCAACAACCCGGCGCGCATGGCCGAATACACCGGGCGCTGCTTCGACCGGGCGCTGTCGGAAATGGGCCCCACGCAGCTCAACATCCCGCGCGACCACTTCTATGGCGAGATCGAGACGGAAATCCCCCGCCCGATGCCGCTGGAGCGTGGCCCGGGCGGCAAGGAAAGTCTGGACCGTGCCGCCGAGCTGCTGGCCCAGGCCAGGTTCCCGGTCATTGTGTCGGGCGGCGGTGTGGTGATGGCCGATGGCGTGGAACAGTGCCGGGCGCTGGCCGAGCGGCTGGGGGCGCCCGTGGTCAACAGCTACCAGCACAACGACAGCTTCCCGGCCAGCCACCCGCTGTGGTGCGGTCCGCTGGGCTACCAGGGCTCCAAGGCTGGCATGAAGCTGATTTCCCAGGCGGACGTGGTGCTGGCACTGGGCACCCGCCTGGGGCCGTTCGGCACGCTGCCCCAGCATGGCATGGATTACTGGCCGAAAGCGGCGCAGATCATCCAGGTGGATGCCGACAACAAGATGCTCGGGCTGGTGAAGAAGATCTCGGTAGGCATCTGCGGCGATGCGAAGGCGGCGGCCGAGGCGCTGCTTGAGCGGTTGCAGGGCCGCACGCTGGTGTCGGATGCAACGAAGGCCGAGCGTGCCGCGAAGATCCAGGCCGAGAAGACCGCCTGGGAGCAGGAGCTGGATGCCTGGACACACGAGACCGATCCGTACAGCCTGGAAATGATCGAGGAGCAGAAGGGCGAGACGCCTTTCAGCGGCGGCCAGTACCTGCATCCGCGCCAGGTGCTGCGTGAGCTGGAAAAGGCGCTGCCGCCGGACGTGATGCTCTCCACTGACATCGGCAACATCAATTCGGTCGCGCACAGCTACCTGCGCTTCGAGCGGCCGCGCAGCTTCTTTGCGCCGATGAGCTTTGGCAACTGCGGCTATGCCTTCCCCACCATCATCGGCGCCAAGGTGGCCCGTCCCGACCGGCCGGCGGTGTCCTATGCCGGGGACGGTGCGTGGGCCATGAGCATGGTCGAGACCATGACCTGCGTGCGCCACGGCATCCCGGTCACGGCGGTGGTGTTCCACAACCGGCAGTGGGGGGCCGAGAAGAAGAACCAGGTGGATTTCTACAACCGCCGCTTCGTGGCCGGTGAGCTGGACAGCCCGAGCTTTGCCGGCATTGCCCGTTCCATGGGGGCCGAGGGCATTGTGGTGGACCGTCTGGAAGACGTGGGCCCCAGCCTGAAGAAAGCCATCGACATGCAGATGAACGAGGGCAAGACCTGCATCATCGAGATCATGTGCACCCGCGAGCTGGGCGATCCGTTCCGGCGCGATGCGCTGTCGAAGCCGGTGCGCTTCCTGGACAAGTACCGGGATTATGTCTAGGGATCCTCTGAACAAGTCCCCGCGGCCGTCGCATCCCCGTAACGGGCGCATGACTGCGTTGCCATTTGCTGTCAATAGCGCCGCTATTGACAGCAAATGTCGCCTTGTCCTGCATCCCGTTCCGTGGCGCGCCGGTTCGCGTGACTTATCCAGAGGATCCCCAGGAACCCCGTAGGGTGAGGGCTTCCGGGTTGGGGTTTTCACCATGGCACGTGGTTGCGCCGATGGCGGGGGTGCTGGGGTACCATGGGATCACATTCAGGATCCTGCCCATTGTCCCTTTTCCGTCGTTTGCCATGAGCACTCTCACCTACATCCCCGATCCCGCCCTCCCGGACCTGCTGCAGGGAGTCCAGCAGCGTGCCAGCGCGCTGAACCGGAACGTCGTGCTGTGTGAAGCCGACGATCCCCGCGTGCTGCGGGCCGGCGTGCAGGCACAGCAGCGCGGCGTGGCCCGCATCACGCTGGTGGGCAACCGCAAGGCCATCGAACAATGTGCGGCCGCCGAAGGGCTGTCGCTGGACGGCCTCACCATCCGCGATCCCGCCAACGATCCCGAGACGGCGGCCCTGGCCGAGCGTCTCTTCCAGCATCGTCAGCACAAGGGCATGACGCCCGAGAAGGCGGCTGCCGAGATCCGCAAGCCCCTGGTGTTTGCCAACATGCTGGTGGCAGAGGGCAAGGTGGACGGCTCGGTGGCCGGCGCCGTGCACACCACGGCCGACGTGGTTCGTGCCGCCATCCAGCTCATCGGCACGGCACCGGGTACCAGCCTGGTGTCCAGCTTCTTCCTGGTGGCGCTGGACAAGCCTCATCATCCCATGCAGGGTGGCCTCATCTACACCGACTGCGGCCTGGTCATCAATCCCACGTCCGAGGAGCTGGTGGACATTGCCCGCGCCGGTAGTCGCAGCGCCCAGCAGCTGCTGGGTGAAGAGCCGCGTGTAGCCATGCTGTCCTTCTCCACCGCCGGCAGCGGTGGCAAGCACCCCGACGTCGAGAAGGTCCAGCGCGCCGTGGCGCTGCTGGCTGCGGCCGAGCCGGATCTGAAGCTGGACGGCGAGGTGCAGTTCGATGCCGCCATGGTGCCGTCGATCGCCACACGCAAGCTCCCGGACTCGAAGCTGAAGGGCCGTGCCAACGTGCTGGTGTTCCCCAACCTGGATGCCGGCAACATCGGCTACAAGATCACCGAGCGTATCGGTGGCGCCATGGTGGTGGGGCCGCTGCTGCAGGGCCTGCGCCGTCCGGCCAACGACCTGTCGCGGGGCGCTGATACGCCCGACATCGTCAACGCCATTGCGGTGACGGCGCTGCAGAGCGCCTGATCGGCCGTCTGTTGTCCGTTTCCGCCCGGGGCTGGCCCGGGTGGACGCATCCCCTGGTTCCCCCGGCTGCGGCTCTGGCGGGAATCAGGGGTTTTTTCTGTCCGGGCCTTTCTCTGTCGGGCGGGGGCTCAGGCGGGCAGGGTATGATGCCGGGGTCCTTGATCCCGCTCCCTCATCCGCTCATTGCCATGCCTTCCCGCCCCGACCCTGCCACGCCTTTCTCCGTCGTGGGCAGGTACCTGCCCGGCATCATGCTGGCCACGGTCATTGCCGTGGCCGCCAGCTTTGTGTCCGAGCACTACGGCGGCCCGAAGTTCCTCTACGCGCTGCTGATCGGCATCGCCTTCCATTTCCTGTCTGAAGACGCGCGTTGCGTGCCGGGCATCGAGTTCTCGGCCAAGAAGCTGGTGCGCATCGGGGTGGCGCTGCTGGGCGCCCGCATCGTCATGGCCGATGTCTCGGCGCTGGGGCTCTGGGGCATTCTGGGACTGGCGGGGGCCGTGGTTCTGACCATGACCTTCGGGGTGCTGATGGCGCGTGCGCTGCGCCTGCCGCCCATGCTGGGGCTGCTGTCGGGCGGGGGGACGGGCATCTGTGGCATCTCGGCCACCATGGCCATTTCCGCCACCATGCCGCAGACGGCCGAGAACGAGCGCAACACGCTGATGACGGCCATCGGCATCGCCAGCCTGTCCACGGTGGTGATGGTGCTGTATCCGCTCTGGGTGCGCTGGCTGGACATGTCGGTGGCCGAGGCAGGCCTCTTCCTGGGCGGTGCCATTCATGACGTGACGCAGGTGGTGGGGGCGGGCAACATCCTGTCGCCCGAGATCGCCAAGGCCGCCACGCTGGCCAAGATGTTCCGGGTGGCCATGCTGGTGCCGGTGGTGTTGACGCTGGCCTTCGTCTTTCGCAAGGCCGTGGCGCAGTCGGCCTCCCTGGATGGCAGCAAGCCGGCAAAGCGGCCACCGCTGCTGCCCTTCTTCCTGCTGATGTTCGTGCTGCTGATGGTGCTCAACAGCCTGGGCTGGATCCCGGCGGCTGTTCATGACCTGGCCGGTGATGCTTCTTCGTGGGCGCTCGTCATCTCCATCTCGGCACTGGGGCTGAAGACCTCGTTCGGGAAGATCGCCGCGCTGGGCTGGCGGCCCATTGTGCTGCTGGTGAGCGAGGCGCTGTTCGTTGCCGCATTCATGACGGGCGTGGTATTGCTGATGCGGATGTGAGCGCTCTCCGCTTTTTCATGATTTGGTTATTTCAATAGTATTTTTCCGATAAATAAGATCGGTGCCATGTCATTTATATTGTGGCCATGGCACCGATCGGCAGATATTCCGATGGTCCGCACGTGCGATGGCGCGTGTCGATCCCCGGTATATGCAGCCACGTGATTGCAGCCGATCTGCGCCCCGATGTCTTTTTGTGGGTTTGCATGATGGATATTGCAGTCGACCAGGGATTCCTTCGCCAACGCTTGCCGTCGAAGGACGTTTCAACCACCCGTGCGCTGGATCGCTACGATCCGACCTATGATCCTCTGCTGGCGTCCACGCCCGGATGCGGGCAGGACTACTCACCGACCTACTGGATTGCCACGGCCGGTGAGCCGCCCGCGGACGATGGCCCCATCGACAGCGACCGCGAGGTGGATGTGGCCATCATCGGCTCCGGCTTCACCGGGCTGTCGGCCGCCATCGCACTGGCGCGTGATCACGGCGTCCGGGCCACCGTGCTGGAAGCCAACCGCGTGAGCTGGGGATGCAGCGTGCGCAATGGGGGTCAGGCCCAGTGTGCCTCCGGTCGCCTGACCCGCTCGCAATGGATCGCACGCTGGGGGCTGGACACGGCGCTGGCGCTGCATGCCGAATGTCTGGATGGCATGGAGTACTTCAAGCGGCTGATTGCCGACATCGATTGCGATGTGCAGCCTGGCGGCCACCTGTACGTGGCGCACCGTGCGGCCCGGATGCCGATGCTGGAGAGGGAGGCGAAGGTGCTGCGCGAGGTCTTCGATTACGATGCGCAGATCCTTGATGCCGACACGCTGCGTCGCCACTACATCGACGACCACGAGGCGGCTGGCGCCATGCACGAGCCCGAGGGGCTGGGGGTGCATCCGGCCAAGCTGGCCTTCGGCTACCTGAAGAAGGCGAGGGCGCTGGGGGCCACCGTGCATCCGGCCAGTCCGGTGCAGGGCTGGGTCACGAAGGACGGCTGGCACCATCTGCAGACGCCCGGTGGCGTGGTGCGTGCGCGGGCCGTGGCCGTGGCCACGGGCGGCTACACGTCGCAGACACTGCATCCCCGCCTGCGCAACCGCCTCATGCCCATCCTGTCCAACTCGGTGGTCACGCGCCAGCTCACGCCCGAGGAGATCGAGGCCAATGGCCTGCGCACCCATCAGGTTATTACCGACACGCGGGTGCTGCGCCATTACTATCGACTCACACCGGATGGTCGGTTGCAGATCGGCAGTCGCAGCGCCATCAACGGACGCGGTGCGCCCGACAAGCGCTACGAGCGGATGCTGCTGGACGGCATGGTGCGCAAGTTTCCGGGCCTGCGTGACGTGTCCATCGACTATTCCTGGTGGGGCTGGGTGGATGTCAGCCACGACATGATGCCGCGCATCGTGCAGCCCGACCCTCACGTCGCCATCTACTACGCGCTTGGCTATGGTGGCAATGGCGTGATGTACGCTGCCCAGGCCGGTCGCCGCCTGGCGCAGTGGATCGCCGGCGCCGGAGGCTCGCTGCGCTTGCCCATTTTCCAGGGGCAGCTGCCTTTCCCCAACGTGGCTGGCGTCATCACATCGGAATGGTTTGCGCCATTCCGGCGGCTTGGCCAGCGGGCGCTGTACCGCTGGTATCACCTGAAGGACGAAGTCCTGTAACCCGTCCTTCGACGACGCAACGCGTGCCGGCGCACCGCCGGCACATTCCCGAATCCAGACCGGGCAGACTCGCCCGGGAAAGAGCGCCGACCCCAGGGAGGGACCTTCCATGCGACCAAAATCTGCCGGCATCATGCTGATCGTGGCCATTCTGCTGGGCATCTCCGGCACGGCCAGTGCCGCCACCTTCAAGATGGCCGTGGGCGATGCCCAGGGCGGTACCCAGTGGGAGCTGGCGTCATTCTTCAAGCAGTCGCTGGAAAGAAAGACGCAGGGCGTGCACCGGGTGGCGCTGTTTCCCAATGGCCAGCTGGGCAGCGAGGAGGACACCGTCAACGAGGCGGCCATGGGCACGCTGGATATGTCGGTGCTGGCCATCAACAACCTGGCGCCGTTCTCGCCCACGCTGAGCGTGCTGACGCTGCCCTACATCGTGCGCAATGCCGACGAGGCGCGCACGCTGGTGCAGGGCGAGATCGGCCGAGAACTGGTGGACAACACCGTGCGTGATGCCCAGGTGCGGATCGTCGGCTGGGCGTTCTCGGGCTTCCGGGTGCTGACCAATTCACGCAAGCCGGTCACGAATCCGGAAGACCTGAGCGGCATGGTGATCCGCGTGCCCAAGAATGAGGTGATGATCGAGACCTATCAGGCCTGGGGCATCAATCCGTCGCCGCTGGCATGGTCCGAGACCTTCACCGCCTTGCAGCAGAAGGTGGTGGATGGGCAGGACAATCCGTTCATCACCGTGGCGGCGATGAAGTTCGACGAGGTGCAGAAGTACATCACGCCCATCCGCTACCTGTTCTCGCTGGAGCCGCTGGTGATCAGTGAAGAGGTCTTCCAGCATCAGACGCCTGCCATGCAGGATGCCATCCTGGCGGCGGGTCGGGAAGCCACGACGCACAGCTACGACTATCTGCAGCGGACCGAACGTGAGGTCAGGCAGCAGCTGCAGGCCAAGGGCATGGAGATCGTTGAACCCGCTGGGGGCGAAGAGGCCTGGGCAAAGGTGGCCATGGAGCGTGTCTGGCCCCGCTTCTACGACACGGTGGGCGGCAAGGAGAAGATCGATGCCACCCAGCGTGCCCTGGGGCGCTGATTGGCCGCCGTGCCTGCCGCCAGCCCTGTGACGGGAAACGCCATGGCCCAAGCACAGAAGCAGCCCCGCCCGAAGCGCCGCTGGTCCTGGCTGGATCACGTCGAGGAGTTCGTTTGCGCCTTTCTGCTGGTGGGGTTCGTGTCGCTGATGTTTGCGCAGATCGTCAGCCGGCAGCTGTTCCATTACACCATCCTGTGGGCGGATGAACTGGCCACGCACATGTTCGTGTGGTTCGCGTACTTTGGCGCCGTGGTGGCGGCCAGGCTCTCGGCCCACAACCGCGTCACCTTCCAGTTCACGTTCTTTCCGCCCATCGTCAAGAAGGTGTCCGAAGGGCTGGCTGATCTCATCTGGGTGGCCTTCAACCTGTACTTTGCGTGGCTCAGCATCGATTTCATCTTCTTCCGGATGAACCGCTTCTGGAGTTCGCAGACGCTGGGCCTGCCGATGAAATACTTCTATCTGGTGCTGCCGGTGGCCTTCGTGCTGATGTCGGTACGCATCCTGGCCAACGACTATCGCGTGCTGATCAAGGGGGAGGCGCTGAAGGACCCCGAGCAGGCCGAGATCGAGCGGCTGGCCCATCAGCACCACGAGGAATAGGGCATGGAATACCCCATCGTGGCGATCCTTTTCGGATCCTTCCTGGTGTTGCTGCTCATCGGCGCTCCCATCACCGTCTCGTTGGCCGTGTCGGCGCTGGCCTGCTTCTGGGTGCTGGACATCGATCCGGTACGCATGGTGCAGATCGCCTACACCTCGGTGGGCTCCTTCCCGCTCATGGCGCTGCCGGCCTTCGTGCTGGCCGGCGCACTGATGGAGGCGGCCGGCATCTCGCGCCGGCTGGTGGACATCGCCGAGGCGTTGGCCGGGCCGGTGACGGGCGGGCTGGGCATGGCCACGGTGCTGGCCTGCGTGTTCTTCGGCGCCATCTCCGGCTCCGGTCCGGCCACCACGGCGGCCGTGGGCATGCTGATGGTGCCGGCCATGACGCGACGCGGCTATGACAAGGCCTATGCAGGCGCCGTCACGGCGGCATCTGGCGGCATCGGCATCATCATTCCGCCCTCCATCCCGATGGTGATCTTCGGCGTGGCGGCCATGGGTCTGCAGATTCCGCCGGCCGCCGTGGCGCAGCACGGTGAATTCGCCAGCCTGTCGATCCCGAAGCTGTTCATGGCGGGGGCTGTGCCGGGCCTGGTGATGGCGCTGGCACTGATCCTGGTGAACTACCTGATCTCGCGCCGACGCGGCTACCGGGGCCTGACCGATACCTGGAGCGGCCGCGCCATCGTCGAGGCGCTGCGCCATGGCGTGTGGTCGCTGGTGGCGCCCTTCATCATCCTGGGCGGCATCTATTCCGGGCTCTTCACCCCCACCGAATCGGCCGTGGTGGCCATTGCCTACACGTTGCTGGTGGGCGTGGTGCTGCACCGGGAGATCACCTGGGCCAAGGCGCGGGAAGCCCTGCTGGCCACCACCTGGATCACCGGGCGGGTGCTGCTGATCCTGTTCGCGGCCACGGTGTTCGGCCGGGTGCTGGTGGAAGAGGAGATCCCCGCGCAACTGGCTGCGCAGCTGCTGGGCATGACCGAAAGCCTGGAAGTGGTGTGGCTCTTCCTGATCGTGCTGCTGCTCTTCGTGGGCATGTTCATGGAAACGCTGGCGGCCATCATGATCCTGGTGCCGGTGCTGATGCCGATCATGTACATGCTGGGCGCCGATCCCACCCATGTGGGCATCGTGGTCATCTGCGCGCTCTCCATTGGCTTTCAGACGCCGCCGCTGGGCGAGAACCTGTTCGTTGCCTCCGGCATCAGCGGCATGACGGTGGAGCAGATCGTGGTCAAGGTCGTGCCCTTCACGCTGGTCAGCATCCTGGCGCTTCTGCTGATTGCCTACGTGCCGGCACTGTCACTGTGGCTGCCGGCGATGATGGGGTATGACTGAAGGGGGCCTGAAAGGGGCAGGGTGGGGAAAGACCCGGCGCGGCAGCTTTCGTGAAAGATGTGAGAGGCTGGGGGCAGGCGGGTGGGCCGCTCTGGTATGCTGGGCCGCATGGCATACGATGAAACCTTGGCCCAGCGGATCCGCGAGCGGCTGGCGGGCATTCCCAGCCTGCGCGAAGTGAAGATGTTTGGCGGCCTGTCCTTCATGGTGGACGGCCACATCGTGGCGTTTGCCAGCCGCAGCGGCGACATGATGGTGCGCTGCCCGCCCGAAGACGAGGAGCGCCTGCTGGCCGAGGCCGGGGGCACGGCACAGCCAGCCCGCATCGGCAATCGGAAGCAGCAGCAGAAGACCACCGGCTGGATCACGGTACGGGCCGATGCACTGACCGAGCCCGTATTCGATCGGTGGCTGGACATTGCACTGGACTACAACCAGCGCCCCTGAAAATCAGGCCTCCTTGCCGTCCGTGCGCACCAGCATGACCGGCACCGGCGCGATGCGGGCCACCTGCTCGGCATCACTGCCCAGCAGCAGCCGGTCGATGCCGCGACGGCCGTGCGTGCCCAGAATGATCAGGTCGCAATGCTCGTCCTTGGCCTGCTGGACAATGAGCTCCGAGACACGGTGGTTGCCACTCTCCACCACGTGCGCCGCCACCGACAGGCCACCGTCACGCAAGGGCTTGGCCGCCTTTTCCAGCAGGGCACGCGCCGTGGCCAGGAAGTGCGGCCGCACCTGCTCGGTATAGACCTTCGGGTGCTCGTAGCCGTTGCTGTAGTGCATCTCTTCGACGATGGAGAGCAGGATGATGGAGGCGCCACTGAGCCTGGCCAGTGCTTCGGCGTGCTTCAGCGCCAGTTGAGCGGTGGCGCTGCCATCCAGGGGGACCAGAAGTTTCTTGTACATGGTTGGCTCCTGCCTTGTTGCCCTTGGGGCTGTTCTTGGTTCTATTGTAAGAGGGGGAAAGGCATTCTATTGATCTCGCCGGAACGCTGAGCGAACGAGCGGGGGTCTAGGCCGTGTACGAAAGGTGCGAACGGGTAGAGTTGGCGTATGAGAGGCTGAAGGCCTCGCCTGGCAAAGAGCTACGAACTCTCTGGCGCTGCTTGGGAGCGATCGTCGATCTGGTTTCTCATGAACAGAAGGTGGAGCGACTTCACAGTGATGACCGACAGATACTCACAACGGAATTCTCTGGATCCTGTGCTTAGGTGCTTCCTGGCGTGATCTACCAGAGCGATTCGGCACATGGACAACCTGTCTGCGTTTTCGGAGAAGATAATTCTTCTCGAACAACGAGGGCTGAAGCAGCATATCGGACATGGTTACACTCTCTTGTGAGCCTGTGAATCGGCATCATTTCAGATAGTCCTCGATCCACTCCCAGTGCTTGTCCTTGATCATTACAAAGTGGCAGCGTCCCTCGGACAGGTTTGCCCAGAGACTACCGATTAACCGGTCATCCTCCGCGGCAGTCCAGCGATCCGCACCCTTGTATTCGATGGCCAGGATTGGGCCCGGCTCGTTATCATTACCGGGTAGCTGGCACAGAAAGTCCGGATAGAAACGCCCATCGGCTTTCTGCAGGAAGAACGAACTACCTTCGCGTCGAACGAGGTTGCGCACCCAGAACTGGATGCGCCCCTGCTGCGCCTGAATATCCAGCCAGCAAGCGCATTCAAATTCCTCCTTGCTGTCGAAGTCGCCGATGCGTCCGTAGAAGTGTTTTCGAAAGTCGAAGTGTCCGAAACGGCCGTCGTAATCCCGGCTGGGTGCATAGGTCTGCGCGTGGAACTCAAACGCGTACTGATTGGTGACTACGACGCGCGAGGCTGCATCGTCGCCGAACAGTGTTTGCTGAAACGTCTTGCCGATTGCCTGCCTGCGCAGCTCACGAATGCGCGCCTCCAGCAGATTTCGGATCAGGAATTTCTGCAGATTGGCTCGAGCCAGCGTGAAGCCATCGCGACGTAGCAGCTCGGTCAGCCACTTGGCCACGAAAGCCTGCTTGCTGGTATGGGTTAGAGAGGGTTCCGGCAAGTTGCGGCAGAGCCAGGTGGCAAGGCGCACCTCGTCCCAGTTCTCGGGCTGATAGACCAGCCCAAGGTCGCGCTGCAGATCGGGTAGGAAACGTGAAACGACCTTGCCGCTTTCATCGTCGACATCGATCTCACCGCCTTCGGACACCTTCAGACCGGCATTCAGTGTATTCAGGTCATCACCAGTCGGTGCGGCGTCGCAGGTGAACAAATCCCATGGGTACTCCAGTACCTCCGGGTCGTCGAACAACTGCAGTTCACCCTGTACGCGCAAGGCCAGTTGCGGGATGCGGAAGCGCTTGCCCAGCTCGGCAGGCGTCTGGAAGAACTCGATGGCCGTGGTACGGCTGATTTCGGCGGCTTCGATAATCGCGGCGGCAGCGGTTTCAGAGCTGACAGAGGCTCTGAGCACTTCCGCCTCGTCCTCGGTCAGCGGCGTGCTGATGGTCAGGGTGTTGAGCTTGCCGTCCCAACTCACCTTGTCGCGCACCGGCTTCGGTACGCTCCTGAGGTCGGGCTTCTCGGTCAAGGTGATCGCCACCGGCCGAACCACGACGCGTCCGGCGTGCCCTTCCAGATCCAGTCGAGCCTGCTCAGCCTTGGCGGCGGTGACGAACTCGGTCACTTCGCGTCGCTCGAAGCCGGCGCTCGCGACCAGACGGTCGCGCAGTGCACCTGCCGTCTCAGCAAAGTTGCGCGAGACCACGAAGGCATAGGACTGATTCAATGCCTTGGCTTGCCGATGGCTGGCGCCGGGTTGGCGCAATACGCGTCCGAGCAACTGCTCTACTGCGGTGGCCGATGACAACGAGGCCATGCTCACCAGGATGTAGGCGAAGGGGCAGTCCCAACCCTCGGCCAGCGCCTTCTGGGTGATGACGAACTTCACCGGGCAGGACGGATCGACGATGCCCAGCTTGTAGTCGGCGTCAATCTGCTCAAGACCTTTCTCCTCGCCAGTGGCGACCACGATCTCGCCGGCCGGGATGCCATGGTTGCTGATCAGCTCCTGGCGAACCTTCTCGAAATCCAGTGTTTCCACACCGGTGCGGCGGGGTTCGGATTGAATCAGGACGATCGGCCGCAAGTAATCCGCGCCGACCCGGTGTTCCTCGTCTGCCAGCTTGTGCAGGGCGTCGCGCCGGCCAATGGCGTCGGCTAGACACTGCTGCCAGTTCGGTTCGGTTTCGAGCGCCACGGGCAGCTTGATCATTTCCTCCGCCTTTAATTCAGCGGCGGAGACGCTGTGAAGTACGTTGCTGGGCGTGCGTTCCAGGTCGGGCGTGGCGGTCAGTTCCATCACGCCGCTGGGGCGGAAGCGCACCAGCATGTCGAAGGCGAGTTCGGTGCGGCTGTTGTGCGCCTCGTCCACCACCACGAAAGGCCGACGCAGGCGCAACACGTTGGCCAGTGAGCACGGCGTCATTCGTTCGGAACCTTCGCCCTCGCTCAACAAGGCGTCACGCTGCGTGGGCGACAGATTGTCGAAGTGGTGCATCAGCGCGCCGCTGCTCTGGTACACCTTGCGGGACTCCTCGTCTTCCACCTGAAACGCCTGTCGGGTGGCGATGATGATGGTGGTCGAGGTGTCCAGCGTCGCGCGGGTCACGCTCTTGGCCTCGTCGATATCCATCACCGTGATCGGTCCCGCCTCTCGCAGTGCCGAGTGGTACGGATGCAGACGGTCGCGCAGAGCGCGCAAGGTTTGTTCGCGGATGGGCTTGCTGGGCACCAGCCACAGGATCACGCTGTGCTCGCAGCGCAGCAGGTGCGTATTGGCAAGCTGAATGCTCTTGGCCGCCAGCCAGGTCTTGCCCCCGCCGGTGGGCACGCGCAGGCAGAAGTACGGCATGTCGGGCGGAAAGCCCGACAGCGGGTTGTACGCATTGCCACGGCCCCACAGGCGCTCGGTGGTGGCGGTGAAGGCAATCGAAGGCGACGGCAGCTCGTGGCAGGCTTTGAAGTAGGCCTCAACGCTGTCGAGCACTTGCTGCTGGTAGGTCTTGGGCGCGAATGTGGTCATGGTTTACACCTCCAGCGCGTAGGGGGTTTGCTTGAAGGTGATGCCCTCGCGTGCAGCGCGGCCACCCATGCGATTGGCTGCGGCATAGATCACTTTGGGGCCGGCGAACTTGGGAAGTACATCGAACACCGGGCCGGTCAGCACGTTACCACCACCCAACGATTTGTCCTTGAGGATGCCGTTGTAGAGCAGGTAGATCGCGCGGCCCTCGTGCACGCCGAGCAGCGGCGAATTGGCAGTGCCGGTGAAGCCCGTGCCGGTTTCGGCAAACCAGACGAACTCGGCCAGTTGCGCGAATTTCACGTCGCTGCGGATTTGGCCGTCGGCGTTGAACAGCGGTTCAGCGGACAGCCGGCAGAACTGGAAGCCGCCGCTGAGGCCTTCGACAGCCTGACCTTTGGCGTTTGTGTAGCCGTCGGCGACCCGCTTGATCCGCTCGCGGGTGACGTTATTTGCGATGCCCGTGTCCATCTCCACGAGGATGAAGCGGCGTTTTCCGCCATCCTCGGCGTTTTGCTTCAGCACAGCATGTCCGGTAGTACCGGAACCAGCAAAGCTGTCAAGGATCAACGAATCCTTGTCAGTGGCAATTTGCAGAACGCGCTGGATAAGCAGGGAGGGCTTAGGTGTTGCGAAATCTGATACCGATGGAATGTCGTGCAGCACTTCGCGAAGCTCCTTGCGCGAACCATCGGTGTGGCCTGCAAATTCGTGTGGCCAGAGCGTTTGCGGTACCACCCCATCATTGCGGAGTGAGTGTTTGTAGCGCTTATAGGCAGGCACCTTTCCCTTGCCGTCCTTGCCCCAGTAGATCAAGCCCTCTGCCACGTGTCGTTGGTGTTCCTCTTGTGAATAGGCCCAAACGCGGGTGCGTTTGGGCCATATTTCCTCGCCAGTGTTGGGGTTGGTTACTGGGTAGTAGAGATTTGGACGTTCTTCTGCTGTTTTGGCACACGTGTAGTCACTGATACGAAATTTTCCTTTTTCGTCTTCATTCCTGTACTGGTTGTCTTTTTCCTTCCCGCGCGGTAGCAGATTGCGTTGCCAACTGGGTGATCGTTGATAAACCAGTACAAAGTCGTGCATCGGTGCGATGGTTTTGTGGTCATTGGATACTGCGTATTTCTTTTGCCATATGACCGTGCCCACAAAATTTCGGGCTTCGAAAATCTCATCCATCAGCAAACGCAGTGTAGCCACCTCGTTGTCATCGATGGAAATGAAGATCGCCCCGTCCTCGCGCAGAAACTGTTTCAGCAGCACCAGGCGCGGATACATCATCGACAGCCAGCGGTCGTGCCGGTCCAGTGTCTCGCCTTCCTTGCCAACCACCTCGCCCAGCCACTTGCGAATCTCCGGGCTGTTGACATTGTCGTTGTAGACCCAGCCCTCATTTCCGGTGTTGTAGGGCGGGTCGATGTATATGCACTTCACCTGCCCCGCGTAGCGGGGCAGCAGGGCCTTGAGCGCGTGAAGGTTGTCGCCCTGAACGATCAGGTTGCCGCTGTCGGCATCGCCGCAGGATAGCTCGGGCACCGGCTCCAACAGGCGGAACGGCACTTCTTTGTGGTGTTTTACGACGGCTTCTTTACCGATCCAGTTCAATGTAGGCATGCAGGGTCTCGTTGCTGTTCTTGGGCCAAGGTCAGCCTGGCTTGACATACAGGCCGTTCGGGATATGCTCTCGCGCTGAGTTCCCTGCCTATCGGCTTTGGACCTATCGAGGTTTCGGTCGTTGAGTCCGCGTAGCGAATCAGCGGAGTTTGTTTTTTCTGTTCCGCCATCACGGGCTGCCTCCTGGCAAGTGATGGAAAGCCACTGGGTTGCAGTGGTTTAGCCTTGCCGCTATCGACCATACTGCACCTGCGGTGGCCGATATAAGACTTTGATTTATTTGGCCTTTACCGGTGTATCGCCCGTTTTCTATCGCCCGACTATGGCCGATAGGGCACAAATTGTCCGATAGCGTTGTCATGACACCGCCCAATAGCGCCGCCAGCGCTTGTCACCTTCAAAGCGCACCTCGCCCTTGTCCACCAGGCCATCCAGCGCACGCTTGACCTGCCTGGGGTGGATCTCGCTGCCGATGCGCCGGCGGATATCGCCGATGGCTGATTTGGGGTAGCGCTTGAGGTCTTCGAGAAGCAGGGCGGTGAGCCGGTGCGGCTCGATCCGTTTCAGGGTCGTTTCCCCCGCAAAATCGAGATGGCGCAGCAACCCCGGATCGACGAAATAGCGCGTGGCTTGCGTGCGCCCTGCGCACTGGAGCAGATCCCACTCCAGCAGCCGCTTGATCCATGGTTGCAGCGACTCGACCGAGGGCAGCTCCAATACGGCGGCCAGTTCGCGAGCGGTCATGGCGTCGTGCTGCGCCAGCAGGCCCAGGGCGATGCGCTCACGCTGGGTAAGCTGGTAGGTCTGCTCTGCCTTGGCAATGAAGTCGATGACTTCGGGCTTGAGAATGCGGCGGCGTACCGTGACCTGTACGCGGTCATGAGTTTCTATCAGCTCCGGCGCCGGGCGGCCCTGCGACAGCAGCACCTCGAAGATCTTATCGAAGCCGCTGCCTTCGCGCTCCATCAACTTCAGGTCGTGGAACAGACGAGCCAGGTGCTCGTTGCGACGCACGGTGGTGTGCAGTACGTTCTGTGGTGTGACGCCCAGCGGCAGGGGACCCGGGTTGACCACTTCCAGCCGATCCGGGTGCAGATTCAGGAAGATGTCGCCGCGCTGAGTGTAGGGACGATGCACCAGCGCGTTGATTAGAAGCTCGCGTACCACCGTCTCGTCGAAGGCGGGCACGTTCTGGCGGTACAGGCCATCCGGCAATTCGTAGCGCTCTCGAAAGTCGGGCACCTCCACCCAGACGGCCTCGATCAGTTCCATCGGATTCAAAGTGTGGTCGTCCCACACCAGCTTGTTGACCTTCTGGCCGTGCTCGTCGTACTTGATGAACTGGATCACCGGGGCGGTGGTCAGCTGCGCACGCTGATGCTGCTGTCCTAGACAAAGGATGCCCAAGTGGGTCAGATAGCCACCTTGTGCGAGCTGGTAATGGTCGAGGAGCTCGTCATCGGACTTCTCTTTGACTGAAGGCTTGACCCGGTCCGATGCCCTCAGCGCGTTCGCCAGCTTGCCGACCTTGTCCGGAGCGGCAACTAACCTGGGCATTTGCAGTGTGGTCTGCGTTTCCCACGGTAGCGCCGCACGCTCCGCCGCTAGCCGCAGCACATTGTCACCCGTGACAGGTTTGCTTTGGTCGGCCACCCGCAGGTAGTAGCGGCCGTCGGTTGTCGACGCCACCGCGATGGCCCGGGGAACTGCGAGGTTGATGTATTGACCGCCATTGGCTGCGGTAACCACATCCGGAAGCACGGCCACGTTGACGCTGCGCTCGGCAATCTTGCGTCGAATGGTGTCCGGAAGGTCGGTAGGGATCTGTTGGCCTGCGGGTGGCGCGTCTTCTCCGTCCTCGATGCCGAGCAGCAGACGACCACCGGTCGCGTTGGCGAAGGCTATGCAATCCTTGGCCAGCTCGTTCCAGTCGGCGTTCTTGCCGATCACGGACTGTAAGGATTTTTGGTCGAGGAGTTGGCCTTCTTGGCTCAAACAGCGCACTCCTGTAGGCTTCTATTCAAGGTTTTTCCCATCAACCCGACCGGATTTGGGCGGCTGTGGGCAACCACTGTGCGTAAGCTTCGATTTCGCCGACATGGTTTCGGGATGCTATCAGATACGGATAGTATCTATCTATCGCTAGCAGTGATCTTCTGGGCGTACGGGAAACGGGGTAACTGCCGTTGCCATAGCCACGTCGTTTCCAGAATTATCCCGTTTGCCTCTGGAGCGGAGCACGGCTGGCGCAGGTGCAAGCCGCAAACTTCGGTTTTCACCCTGACGGCAAACGAGCCTGATCGAGAGCGTACTGGTCGGCGGCGACGGTCGGGTGGAGCTGATCAAACAGAGAAAAGAGACCGGACAGGCTTGGAACCAGGCTGGTTTGGCTGGTTTGGCCGCGTCGCCACCCGCCGCCCTCACGCCACGAGGGGGGCGCGCAAAGGAAAAGGGCCTGGAGACTATCCAGGCCCTGGGTTTTTGGTGGAGCCGGCGGGAATCGAACCCGCGTCCGAAAGTCTTCTGCGACCAGTTCTACGTGTGTAGTGACGTCATTGAGATCTCGTTGCCGTTACGCCGACGCACAGGCTCAACCAGCAACCAGCCACCTGAGTTTTAGGCCCTGACCAGGTGGCCCGGCCAGGGACGATTCGGTAAGAATGACACTGCTGCCCCTTGCGGGGCCCGGGCTACCGACAACCCGGTGCAGCGGCTAGGCCTTAAGCGGCCAGTGCGAAACGCTCGTCGTTGGCGTTTATTGGTTTTCCGGTGGATTAACGAGGTAACGGACCCTCGACACGCCCTGAGCCGCTTCACTACCCCCGTCGAAACCAGGTCGGCCCCAGACCTTTCAGTATACCTCGGTTGTCAAGGGAAGGGGGTGGCCTGTGGCCGTGGCGCACCGTGAGGACGGTGGTGCCGCGTGGACGTCGGGGAGGAGGGTGGTGGGGGGCAGAGGAAGAGCAGTCGACCCCGGTGGAGGCGTGTCGTGAGGGGGACGGTTGTGAGGAGGAGGGTTGTGAGGAGGGCTGTTGTGAGGAGGAGGGGCGTCGAGAGGGGGGCTGGGGGCGCTCCAAAGGCAGGGGACTCTTCGAGTGCAGGTGGAAGCATCAGGCACCCGAAAAAAGACTTTCAGGACGTTTTCATTTCCATTCGCGCCTGACATCCTCGAACTGCTGATGGCCGGGCGGCAGCCTCGCCGGATGAACCTGATCTGGTTCCAGCGCAACCCGCTGCCGGTGGATTGGGAGGCGCAACGCCAGATCGTGAAGCGCTTTGAGGAGGACGCATGAGCAAGAAGCACCGGGGCCGGTTCAAGGGTGATCCGGTCACCTATCAACTGCCGAACCCGGCAGGCGGCGTGCAACTGGAAACCTTCGTGCCCTGGACGCTGGTGAAGCGGGGGCTGAAGAAGCAGGTCATCACGCCCTTGGACGCGCCGCAGGAATTTCTGTCCGAGGCCACCCGGGAGCGGGAAGCCCGGTCGACCGCGCAGGACACCGCGTTGATGCGGGCGCTTGGCCTCGCGCACCACTGGCAGCGCCTGCTGGACGAAGGTCGATTTGCATCGATCAGCGCGATCGCACAAGCTGAGGGCCTCGATCTCGGTCGGGCCAGCAGAATCGCCCGATTGGCTCAGTTGGCACCCAGCATCGTTGAATCCTGCGCAGCCGGTGAGGATGACGGAGTGACCCTGGAGCGTGTCAGCCGCAGGGCCATCCCGCAGCGATGGGACGTTCAGTGCGCGCGCCTGCTATCCGGCCGATGAGCCGCAGCAAGTCCCCTTACCGCGCTCCTGAATCGGCGGGCACGGCACGGTGCCGTAGGAGCAGTACACGCAGCAGTCACCGGCTTTGGGCTTGAGCACCGTGTGGCACTGCTCGCACTCATAGAACCATTGGCAGGCGTCTGTGGGCATCGTCTCGGTCTTGGCGTGGCCACACTCGGGACAGGTCAGCGTCGACTCCAGGATCATCGCTGTCACTTGGCACTCCCCACCACGGTTGAGGGGTAACCCGCATCCTTGGTGGCGCGCGTCAGGGCCTCGACGTTGGTCTTCGCATCATCGAAGGTCACCTTGGCCTCCCGCCTGTCCAGGCTCACCTCGGTCTTGCTGACGCCCGATACCTTGGTCAGCGCCTTCTTGACCGTAATCGGGCACGTTGCGCAGTTCATGCCCGGAACGGACAGCGTGACGGTCTGGGGCGCGGCCCACAAGGGCGAGGCGAAAGCGGCAAATGTGGCCAGCACAACGAGTTTCTTCATGGCAAATTCCTTTCAATAGAACCAGGGAGCGATCAGCGGGAATCCGAGGGCGAGGATCACCAGCGCCACCACGATCCAGAACAGCACCTTGTAGCCGCGGTTGACCGATGGAAGGGCGCAGACCTGCCCCGGTGCGCAATCCGTGGCCGGTCGCCAGATGCGGCGGTAAGCGAAGAAAAGCGCTACCACCGCCGCGCCGATGAACAGGGGCTGGTAGGGTTCCAGCAGCGTCAGGTTGCTGATCCACGCGCCGGAAACGCCGAGCGTGATCAACACCAAGGGGCCGAGGCAGCACGTGGAGGCCAGGATGGCGGCAAGTCCGCCCGTCACCAGCGCGCCGCGTCCGCTGTCTTGTGGTTCTGTTGGTCGATCGGTTTTCATAGCGTAAGCTTACTTCCGTACTTAAGTACGGAGTCAAGCGCCATGAATGAACCACCCGTAACCCTGACCATCGGCGTCCTGGCCGAGGCTGCCGGGGTCAACGTCGAGACGATCCGCTTCTATCAACGCAAAGGGTTGATGCAGGAGCCAGACCGGCCCCAGGGCGGCATCCGTCGCTACGGTGAGGCGGATCTGGCGCGCGTGCGCTTCATCAAATCGGCCCAGCGCCTGGGGTTCAGCCTGGACGAGATCGGCGACTTGCTAGAGCTCGAGGATGGGTCGCACTGCACCGAGGCCCGCGAACAGGCCGAACGCAAGCTCGCGGATGTGCGCGCCAAGCTCGCTGATCTTCACCGCATTGAGGCGGTCCTGGAAGATCTGGTGCAGCGCTGCTGCGCCGCACTGGGACAGGTGCGCTGCCCGATGATCCAGGCACTTCAGGAGACGTGACGATGGACCTCTTGAAAATTGCCCTCCTTTTTGCTGTGACAGCGGTGGCTGAAATCGTCGGCTGCTACTTGCCGTGGCTGGTCGTGAAGCAGGACAAATCGGCATGGCTGCTCTTGCCAGCGGCACTTTCCTTGGCGCTGTTCGCCTGGTTGCTGACCTTGCACCCGACGGCCGCCGGGCGAACCTATGCCGCGTATGGGGGGATGTACATCGCCGTGGCGCTGGTCTGGCTGCACTTTGTCGACGGCGTCGCGCTGACCCGCTGGGACCTTGCGGGAGCTAGCATCGCCTTGGCCGGTATGGCGATCATCGCGCTGCAACCGGCGACGGGTGCGTGACGCCCCCGCCTTCCTCCATTCTCGGTCGCCTGTCCTACAGCAAACGAAAACCGCAACCAGCGGGCATCAACCCATTGAAAACACAGGAATTCGCCGCTTGCCCGGTCAAGAGACCCGCAGAGAACGGAGAGAGAAAAACGGCACGTTTGGGCGTGAAGATCGGCGTACCGGCAATAAGGAGGTCAAGAGCCCAAGCCCCGAAACCGCGCCAACACTGGGGGAACGGGCAAAAAAAATCCCAACCGATAAGGGTTGGGATTTTAGTGATTGGTGGAGCCGGCGGGAATCGAACCCGCGTCCGAGAGTCTTCTGCGACCAGTTCTACGTGTGTAGTGACGTCATTGAGATCTCGTTGCCGTTACGCCGACGCACAGGCTCAACCAGCAACCAGCCACCTGAGTTTTAGGCCCTGACCAGGTGGCCCAGCCAGGGACGATTCGGTAAGAATGACACTGCTGCCCCTTGCGGGGCCCGGGCTACCGACAACCCGGTGCAGCGGCTAGGCCTTAAGCGGCCAGTGCGAAACGCTCGTCGTTGGCGTTTATTGGTTTTCCGGTGGATTAACGAGGTAACGGACCCTCGACACGCCCTGAGCCGCTTCACTACCCCCGTCGAAACCAGGTCGGCCCCAGACCTTTCAGTATACCTCGGTTGTCAAGGGAAGGGGGGGGCTGTGGCCGTGGTGCACCGTGAGGGCGGTGGTGCCGCGGGGATGTCGGGGAGGGGGGCAGAGGGAAAGGAGTCGCCCCTGGTGGGGGCGTGTCGTGAGGGGAAGGGGCGTGAGGAGGAGGGCGTCGAAAGGGAGGCTGGGGACTCTCCAAACGCAGGTGGCTCTTCGAGTGGCAGGTGGCTCTCCGAGTGCAGGTGGAAGCATCAGGCGCCTGGAAAAAGACCTTCAGGACGTTTTCATTTCTTTTCAGGAGTGAATGTTAATAAATGAACGTTCACTTATGAACATTAATTCATGAACATGGATGTACGGTTCTGATGACAGGGGCTCTTTTGGGGTTTGCAAGGTGCCTGCATGGGTGTTGCTTTCATGCACACCGGCTGGAGAACGGCTTGCAGCAAGGGTCTTGGCGAGTTTCCGAGTGTTTTTGACAGGTTCATCGCCAAAAAAGAATGGCTCTCATCTGACATGAATCAAACTTTCTTCAGATTGCGTTGAAAAGTTGATGAACGTCAAATGATGGAGGTGGCCGTTCCTATAGATTGATCCTTGTTGTGTTTCAGATGTTGACGGTTGTTGTGTACGTCTGACTTCGTCCAATCAGCTCCATTTTTTTCGATCGAGAGGTATCTCCCATGATCGCTTCTGTCATGCGCAAGGCGCTTATCTGCACGGCAGTGAGTTCCTGCCTCGTGGGGACTGCGGCTTTCGCTGCCGATCCCGTTGTCTCCACCACCGGCGGGCTGCCGGGTTACGATGTCATCAAGGCGCCTGCGAGCATTGCGAAGCTGCAGCGCGTGAAGCAAAAGCTGGTCAAGCCTCCGTTCGTTCCTGAGCACAGCCTGACGCCGCCCAAGGCGCCGCGCGTGGTGCAGGTCGAGATGTTCATCGAAGAGAAGGAAATCGAGGTTGAGCCGGGCGTCTTCATGTGGGCGTTCACGTTCAACGGTTCGGTCCCTGGCCCGATGATCATCGTTCACGAGGGTGACTACGTCGAGCTGACGCTGAAGAACCTGGCAAAGAACGAGCTGGTGCACAACATCGACTTCCACGCTTCCACCGGCGCTCTGGGCGCTGGCGAGCTGACCCACGTTCAGCCTGGCCAGGAAGTGGTGATCCGCTGGAAGGCCACCAAGCCGGGTACCTTCGTGTATCACTGCGCTCCTGGCGGCGCGATGATTCCGTGGCACGTGGTGCACGGCATGAACGGCGCCATCACGGTGCTGCCGAAGGAAGGCCTGCATGACAAGAACGGCAAGAAGCTGCACTACGACCGTGCCTACTACATCGGCGAGCAGGACTTCTACCTGCCCAAGGATGAGAACGGCAACTTCAAGCGCTATCAAAGTGCTGCCGAGTCCATGGCGGATGACCGCGAGGTCATGGACAAGCTGATCCCGACGCACATCGTGTTCGGCGAGCGCAAGGGCGCCTACACGGGCGAGAACGCGCTGACGGCCAAGGTGGGCGAGACGGTGATGATCTACCACTCGCAGGCCAACCGCTTCAGCTACCCGCACCTGATCGGTGGTCATGGCGATTATGTCTGGGAGCGTGGCAACCTGGCCGACACCCCGGCACAGAACTTGGAGACCTGGGCCATCGCCGCGGGTTCCACGGGGGCGGCGATGTACACGTTCAAGCAACCTGGCGTGTATGTGTATCTGAACCACAACCTGATCGAGGCCGTGAACCTCGGTGCTCTGGCCCAGATCAAGGTCGACGGCAAGTGGGACAACGACCTGATGGAGCAGCTGAAGGCGCCGACCGAGTTCAAGGAAGAGAAGAAGTAATCGGTTGAGCGTTGACGGAAACGGCCTGTTCTTCGGGTGGGCCGTTTCCTGTTGCCCGGGGGAGACGTTTTTCCGATCAGGCGTCTGGAAATCATTTTCTGGTGGTTTTCAGTAAAAATGCCTGTTCAGGGCAGACAGAGACCACAACGGAGAATCGATCATTCCGAAGGCGCACGCACCCGCGTCGTATCATTGACGGCCGATGGCAGCATTTTTCTGTCTTCGGCCGTTTTGTCGGAAAAGAACAGATTTCAGGAGAAGATGGTCATGTTGAAGCGGTGGGCAGTGGCAGCCAGTATCGGGCTGCTGGTAGCGGCCGGAAACGGCGTGGCGCAGGAAGGAGGCAGCGGCGCAGTCCAGGCTGGTCAGCCAGGGGCTGGGCCGGTTGTGGAGCCTGCAGGGCAGCCCGAGGTGGGGCGCGCCATTCATTTCGACCTGGAGCATGTGAAGGGCAAGGTGACGCAGGATGCCTTCCCGGGCAAGTACTTGCTTCTGGCAATCGGTTACAGCTCATGCCCCGATATCTGCCCGACCACGCTGTTCGAGTTCGGCGAGGTGATGCAGGCGCTGAAGAACCCGGACGCCATCGTGCCGGTGTTCGTGACGATCGACCCGGTCAATGACAGTCCCGAGCGGCTGGATCAGTACGTGCGCTTCTTCGATGAGCGCATTGTGGGCCTGACGGGCAGCATGAAGAACATCCGGGCGCTCTCCGACATTCTGGGCGCAACGTTTGGCTACCGGCTGGACGGCAAGAAGCTGGAAAACCCGGAACCTGGCGTGCCGTATTCGGTCTACCACAGCGCGCTGATCTACCTGATCGGCCCTGACCGGAAGCTGCGGGACGTCTATGACTACCAGATGGGCCCCGAGGGGCTGACCCAGGAACTGGACCGTGTGCTGGGCGAGCCGCCCAAGGATGCCGGAAAGAAGCCTGATGCAGACCAGTCGGACGCGGTCAAGCCGGACGCTGAGAAGTCAGGTGCTGCCGGGTCGGGCGCCAATGGCTCCGCTCCTGCGAAGATCGATGCGCCGGCCAAGGCCGAAGAGGCCAGTCTGGCACCAGCTGGTGAGATGTCGGCTTCCGTATCTGGCCATGGCGGTCTGGTGTCGGCTCGTGTTCGTGTCCAGGCATCCGTCTGAGGTGACTGTTCGCCGGATCAATGCGTTCCGATCGTGATTGACGGGCAGTCCCTGGCGGCCATGCGGTATTCCGGTGGCCGCGCGGACATCCCGAGAGGTTTCTGTCCCTGTTTTCCCTGGTGGCGGCATCCATCCGCCCCATTCATTCCCCGAAGGAGTTTCACCATGAAGAAGTCGACGGTTCTTTCGATGGCAGCCCTGCTGGCAGCTCCGGCTCTGCTGATTTCCGGTCAGGCTGGTGCAGCTGAGACGGCCACGCACACCAAGCTGACGAATTGCGTGATCCAGGAAGTGGTGTCCGGCAAGGACATGACGGGTGCCTTCGCGCACTTCCATCACACGGGCGCTCCGGTGAAGCTGGTGCGTGCCGAGGTTCCGGGTGTCAGTGCACGGGTGGAACTGCATGAGATGGTCATGCAGAATGGCGTGATGGAGATGGGCCCGCTGAAGGACCTGACGCTGAAGGAAGGCGAGCGGGTGTTCAAGAAGGGCGGCGACCACGTGATGCTGTTCGACGTCGCCAACAAGCCGAAGGTGGGCAGCAAGCACACCATGACGGTGTTCTTCGACGACGGCACCCAGGCCAGCTGCGAAGCCGTGGTGAAGTCGGTGAAGGACGTGATGAAGGACGCCGGCATCAAGCATGATGGGCATGGCGCTCAGCAAGCACGGTGATCATTCCCAAAAGGCCCACTGATCAGGGCTTTCTGGGTCTCTGACTTGAAGGCCACTGACGGCCATCTTTCCGGACGGTAGTGACATGAAGCGGCGACAGTTCATTCAGGCGGGGGCAGGGGCATCACTGGGGCTGGCA
Source organism: Lautropia mirabilis (assembly GCF_900637555.1). NCBI lineage: Bacteria > Pseudomonadati > Pseudomonadota > Betaproteobacteria > Burkholderiales > Burkholderiaceae > Lautropia > Lautropia mirabilis. The sequence continues at coordinate 1,526,546 of NZ_LR134378.1, forward strand.
ACACAGCTGGCTGCCTGGGCCCAGGAAACCGGTATGGTCCATGAATCGGCCACGCCGGGAGACCATCCTCCGCCAGCTGGCGCCGCCCAGGAGGGCGCGCAGCCAGCTGCGGCCCCTTCCGGAGGCATGCCGTCCGGCCCGATGTCGAAAGGGCCTGATGACCAGCATGAGGCCATGAAGCGCGTGGTGAAGTCCATCTACGCGCCAACGCGCTACGTGTTCGTGGCTGACCGCTTCAGCAATTTCATCAGCGTGACGGACATCGTCAGCGGAGAGCATATCGAGACGCTGTACTTCTCGATGCGGCCCAATGTGTTCGAGATGGCGCGTGACGACGCCATGATGGCAGTGGGTGCGTATGAGGTGCCAGCCATCGAGTTCATGAATCTGAAGACGCGCGAGCGGCGCCGGGTCGAGCTGCCTTCACCGGTCTTCCAGATCTTCTTCGTGCCGCAGACCAATCTGGTGGCGGTGGGGCTGCGCGATCAGGTGGGGATGATCAACTACAAGGACTTCACGGTACGCATCTTCCCCCGCCGTTTCGATTCGGATCAGCGCGATGCACTGATCAATACGTACTATTCGTTGCTGTTCAGCTCGTTCAGCCAGTCGTTCTGGGTGCTGGACGAGGACAGGCCCTGCATCTACCACCGCTACGGCGGGGCAGAGCCGCTGGATGCGCCCTGGGAGACGATCGATCTGTCCAAGCATATTGGTACCGGGTCGGGTCTGGGCATTGGTGTGGCCAGCCCCGAGGATGACCTGCTGGCCATGACGACCGACGATGGCTCGGAAGGGCTGGTGTACTTCCCGGCTCAGGACAAGGTGCTGAGCACGGGCCCGATGCGTACGGTAGGCTCCACCAATGAGCCGATGATCATGCCGTACATCGATGCGTACTCCAAGCATGTGATCTTTGCCGACGTGACGGGCAACGTGGCGATGTTCGACCTGGTCAACGGCAATGGCACGCCTGAACGCTTCCGGGTCAATTTCTCGCCGCGCTTCGTTCGCACGGGCTGGCTGGAGAGTACCTGGATCCTGGCGGGGGACAAGGGCATCATGTTCCAGTCGTTCAAGGATCCGTCGGACCGCAAGATCGTGCGCTTCGTGCCCGAGGTGATGAACATGTGGGTGACGGGCGACAGCAAGACGGCGCTCTACACGCTGGACGAGGGGGCGCCGTATATCTACCGCTTCGATATCCGCACGCGAGAGCAGCTGCCGCCGATCCGTGTGCGCGGCGTGACGATGGCCAGCATGCTGCGCATGGGCAGCAACAACAGCATCTGCTACTGAGCGGGCTGTTTGGTGAGCCGGTTCCGCCAGATGTTTTCTGGCGGGCGGCGATTTCGGGAAGGTGGGCAGCTATCAGGCAGGCAGCCGTTTCAGCATGGCCAGGAGTTCCTGCGGGGAGTTCACGACGTGGTCGGCCTTCCAGTGCGGGATCTCGTTGGGGTTGCCATAGCCGTAGGCGGCCGCCACGGCGGGCATGTCCACGGCGTGGGCGGCCTGGATGTCGCGCAGGTCGTCGCCGATGTAGACGCACTGCCGGGCGGTGAGCTCTGTTTCCTTCAGGGCCATCTTCAGCGGATCGGGCCAGGGCTTGGCGCGCGGGGCGGTATCACCACCGTAGGCCAGCGCCACGCGATGGCCAAGGCCCAGCTGTTGCACCAGCTTGTGCACGAGGTATTCCAGCTTGTTGGAGATGACGCCCCAGCGGATGCCGTTGGTTTCCAGCCAGGCCAGCAGTGCGGGCATGCCGTCGAAGAGCCGTGAGTGGACGGCGATCTCCTGTTCGTAGCGGTTCAGGAACTCGGTGCGCAGGGCAGGGTAGTCGGGGTCGTCGGCGGTGGCGCCCAGGCCGATATGCAGCAGGCCGCGTGATCCGGCCGAGGCAAACGGGCGGTACTCTTCCAGGGGCAGCGGCTTGAGGCCGCGGGCCTCGCGCATGTGGTTGACCGGAGCGGCCAGGTCGTCGGCGGTGTCGACCAGGGTTCCGTCCAGGTCGAAGAAGACGGCGGCAGGCCGGGTCTTGAGCTGGGGCATGACGGACCTTTACTGGGGTTTCCGGAACGATGCCATGTAATTGACGCCGACATCGTGGGGGTTGAGGCGATATTGCTGGGTGACGGGGTTGTAGGTGAGCCCCATGAAGCCCTGCAGCTCCAGACCGGCCTGACGGGCCATGCGGGCCAGTTCGGCGGGGCGGATGAACTTGTCGAAGCTGTGGGTGCCGCGCGGCAGCAGCTTCAGGACGTATTCGGCGCCGACGATGGCAAACAGGTAGGACTTGGGGTTACGGTTGAGGGTGGAGAGCAGCACGGTGCCGCCGGGCTTGGCAAGGTCCGCACAGGCGCGGATGGCCGAGGCCGGGTCCGGGACGTGTTCGAGCATCTCCATGCAGACGACCACGTCGAAGTGGCCGGGTTGCCGCGCGGCCAGGTCCTCGACGGCGATCTTTTCATATTTGGCCGGGGCGCCGCTTTCCAGGGCGTGCAGACGGGCCACCTGAAGCGACTTGTCGGCCAAATCCACACCCAGCGTGGTGGCGGCACCCGCCTTGGCCAGGGCTTCGGTGAGGATGCCGCCGCCGCAGCCCACGTCCACCACGTTGCGGCCGGACAGGCTGCCGCCGGCCTGCTGGACGATCCATTCCAGACGCAGCGGGTTGATGTCGTGCAGGGGCTTGAACTCGCTGTCGGGGTCCCACCACCGCGAGGCGAGCGCCTGGAACTTGTCGAGTTCGGCCTGGTCGACGTTGGCAGCGGCGCTGCTGTCGGCGGGGACCGGAGAGGAAGCGGACGGGCTGGTGGACATGGCAGATGGAAGCGTGCGGCAGGGGAGGCCCTGCGGAAAGGGGCCGGGAAGGCGCCCTTGCGGGCACGGAACCGGATGAGGGGTGCCTGGGGAAGGTGTGCCGGAAGGCCGCCTTCCTGGGGGCATGGGGGATTTTAGAGCCTAAGCCGTGTATTGGGTGCGGGCCAGCGGCCAACGGGACTCAGGCATGGGGCAATAAAAAAGCCACCATGACGGATCATGGTGGCTTTTCTGGCCCTGCCAGTGCCCGCCGGGGCGGGCAGCTGGCATGTGGCGTGCTGCAGGCTTACTGCATGACCTGACGGCTGCCGACCACTTCGATTTCCACGCGACGGTTCTTCGCGCGGCCTTCTTTGGTCTTGTTGTCAGCCACAGGCTGGGCTTCGCCCTTGCCTTCGGTGTAGACCCGGTTGGCTTCGATGCCCTTGCTGACCAGGTAGGCCTTCACAGCTTCTGCACGGCGGACCGACAGACGCTGGTTGTAGGCTTCCGGACCGACGCTGTCGGTGTGGCCGACGGCAACGATGACTTCCAGAGCAACACCGTCGAGCTGGTTGACGATGTCATCCAGCTTCTGCTTGCCCTCATCCTTCAGCACGGCACGATCGAAGCCGAAGAAGGTATCGGCAGCGAAGGTGACTTTTTCACTGGTGGGTTGAGGTGCAGCAGGCGGCGGCGGGGGAGGCGGCGGCGGCGGCGGGGGAGGCGGCGGAGGCGCCTTCGGCACCAGATCCGGATCACATTCCACGATGGCGTGCGAAGCCTTGAAGGCCTTGTCGTGGAAGCACTCGCCGAACTTGCCGGTCACCACGCCACCGTCACGGGACGTGACGTAGCCGGTATCGTTCTGATCGGCGGTGACATCAGGGCCCTTTGCCCCGCTGCCTGTCGCGCAGGCGGCGAGCAGCGCTGTCGCAGCCAATGCGCCAAGCTTGACCGATTTCTTCATGTTTCTCCTCTCGGTGAGACGACTCTCAGCTGAAAAACCAGCACCTTGACAAGGACGGACTGTGGCGTACCACTTACCAGCTGTGACCCTGTGCAAAATGCAGTGAGCTTGCGTAAAGAACAACCTTCGGGCCGTGGCCGTAGGGCTGCATCCATACGAATACGCTTGACTCATTGTGCCATAGCGTCCGGTCGGTCCGTAGGGACTTGGGTCCGTTCTGCGACGCCCGCGGGGTGAATTGTCGTTCATTTGCAACATATTCGTGGCGTGAAGCCGGCTTGGGGACACGGGGCGGCCCGAGAATGCGCCGCAGTGGGAGCAAGGGCGCCAGGCGGGTGAAAGGGCAGAAGTGACTCGGGTGTCGGGTTCTTGCCGATACGTGAGAGCCGGTTTCGGGGTGTCCGTGAGTCGGGGGCGCGGATGGTCTAAAATTCAAGGGCTTAGCCGGAGCGAGGCATGGCCCGGTCATTGATGGGTCTTCAGGACCCGTCTTGGGTGGCCGGCGCAGCTTTTTCGGGTCCTGGGGACGTGCTGACCGCAGGGCCTGTTCCGGGGCGGCTCCGTTGTCGGGGCTTCCTCCTTTCTTCCTGACCCGGGCGTGTGCCCGGGTCTCTTGTTTGCGTGCGGCGGGGCCCTTCGCACGGGGGCCATGCGGTGCGTCCCGGATTCCATGGATCAGGATCAATTCGCCAAAGAAACGGTACCGATCAGTCTCGAGCAGGAGATGAAGCGCTCCTTCCTCGATTACGCCATGAGCGTGATCGTGGGGCGCGCGCTGCCCGATGTGCGTGACGGCCTCAAGCCGGTGCACCGTCGGGTGCTCTACGCCATGCACGAGCTGAACAATGTCTGGAACCGCCCCTACCTGAAGTCGGCCCGCGTGGTGGGTGACGTGATGGGTAAGTATCACCCGCACGGCGACTCGGCCATCTACGACACGGTGGTGAGGATGGCGCAGGACTTCTCGCTGCGCTACACGCTGGTGGACGGCCAGGGCAACTTCGGCTCGGTGGACGGTGACCCCCCGGCGGCGATGCGTTACACCGAGATCCGGCTGCGCAAGATCGCCAGCGAGATGGTGGTCGACATCGAGAAGGACACGGTGGACTTCGGGCCGAACTACGACGGTTCGACCTCCGAGCCCCAGGTGCTGCCGGCCAAGATCCCCAACCTGCTCATCAATGGCAGCACGGGCATCGCGGTGGCCATGGCCACCAACATTCCGCCGCACAACCTGCACGAGGTGGTGGCCGCCTGCCTGCTGCTGCTGGAGAACCCGGATGCCACGATCGACGAGCTGATCGAGAAGATTCCGGCCCCCGACTTCCCCACCGGTGCGCTGATCTACGGGGTGGCGGGTGTGCGCGAGGGATACCGCACCGGCCGCGGCCGGGTGGTGATGCGCGCCAAGACGCACTTCGAGGACATGGACAAGGCGGGCAACCGCCAGGCGATCATCGTCGACGAGATCCCGTACCAGGTGAACAAGGCGGTGCTGCAGCAGAAGATCGCCGAGCTGGTCAACGAGAAGAAGATCGAGGGCATCTCCGACATCCGCGATGAGTCCGACAAGCAGGGCATGCGGGTGGTGATCGAGCTGAAACGCGGCGAGAACGCCGAGGTGGTGCTCAACAACCTGTTCAAGCTCACACAGCTGCAGGACAGTTTCGGCATCAACATGGTGGCACTGGTCGATGGCCAGCCCCGGTTGCTGAACCTGAAGCAGGTGCTGGAAGCCTTCCTGGCGCACCGGCGCGAGGTGGTGACGCGGCGCACGGTCTACGAGCTGAACAAGGCGCGTGACCGGGGGCACCTGCTGGAAGGTCTGGCGGTGGCGGTGGTCAACGTCGACGAGATGATCGAGCTGATCAAGTCCTCGCCCACGCCGCCGGTGGCCAAAGAGCGGCTGCTGGCGCGGACCTGGGCGGCGGGCATTGCGGCCGAGATGGTCGAGCGCGCGGCGGGCGACGTGTCGGCGCTGCGGCCGGAAGGCATCGATCCGAACGCCGGGCTGCAGCCCGACGGCACCTACCAGCTGTCCGAGGTGCAGGCTGGCGAGATCCTGCAGATGCGCCTGCAGCGGCTGACCGGGCTGGAGCAGGAGAAGATCGTCACCGAGTACCGCGAGGTGGTGGACCGCATCCTGGACCTGCTGGACATCCTGGCCAAGCCAGCCCGCATCACGGCCATCATCCGCGACGAGCTGACGGGGGTGGTGGAAGAGTTCGGCGGCCCCGAGAAGGATCCGCGCCGTTCGCAGATCGAGCTCAACGCCAGCGAGATCGACATCGAGGATCTGATCACGCCGCAGGACATGGTGGTGACGCTGTCCAACTCGGGCTACATCAAGGCGCAGCCGCTGTCCGAGTACCGGTCGCAGCGTCGTGGCGGCCGGGGCAAGCAGGCAGCCAGCACCAAGGATGACGACTGGGTGGACCAGCTCTTCATCGCCAACACGCATGACACGATCCTGTGCTTCTCCGACCGCGGCCGGGTGTACTGGCTGAAGGTCTGGGAGGTGCCGCAGGGTTCGCGCGCCTCGCGCGGGCGCCCCATCGTCAACATGTTCCCGCTGGCCGAGAACGAGAAGATCACGGTGGTTCTGCCCATCAAGACCTTCGACGACGAGCACTATGTGTTCATGGCCACCAGCCTGGGCACGGTGAAGAAGACGGCGCTGTCGGACTTCTCCAACCCGCGCAAGGCCGGCATCATCGCGGTGGACCTGGACGAGGGCGACTACCTGATCGGTGCGGCCGTGACCGACGGCGAGCACGACGTGATGCTGTTCTCCGACGCCGGCAAGGCAGTGCGCTTCTCCGAGGGCGATGTGCGGGCCATGGGCCGCACGGCGCGTGGCGTGCGCGGCATGGCGCTGGAAGAAGGCCAGAAGGTGATTGCCATGCTGGTGGCCGACGATGAGCGCCGTTCGGTGCTGACTGCCACCGAGAACGGCTACGGCAAGCGCACGCCGCTCATCGAGCACACCCGCCACGGCCGCGGCACCAAGGGCATGATTGCCATCCAGTCGTCCGAGCGCAATGGCCGGATGGTGGCCGCCATCCTGGTGGAAGAGGGTGACGAGATCATGCTGATTACCACCGGTGGTGTGCTGGTCCGCACGCGGGTCGACGAGATCCGCGAGATGGGCCGGGCCACGCAGGGTGTGACGCTGATCGGTGTGGAAGAGGGCGACACGCTGTCGCGCGTTCAGCGCGTGGTGGGCAGCGATTCACCGGAAGTGCTGGCTGCCGTGGGCGAGTCGGCCGACGGTGAAGCTGCAGCGGCCAGTGAAGGCCCGGAAGCAGCCGGGGAGTCGCCGTCGGGCGATGATGCGGCGGCCGAAGGCGAGGCTGCCGAGGAGTGATGCGCTCCGCGCCCCTTGCAGCCTTCCGGCGAGCGAGGGGCGAACCCCCTGCGGGTCATCGGAATGGCCCGCAGGCATTGGACGGTTGGAGCGGAAGAAAGCAGGAAACCTCCCTGCTAATGACAAGGTGGTCGGCATGCAGGGCGTCCGGCCATGGCCAGGGTCGATGTCCGCCCTTGGCCGGGGGCCGGGAGGGGCGTCAGACGCTGACGGGATCGTTGTGCCGTTTGACCAGGACGCAGATCATCAGCAGCAGGCCGATCAGGCCGTAGGCCACGGAAGGCATGGTGCCTTCGTCTTCCTCGGGCTGCCGGGAGGCCGTGGCCACCGGCGTGGTGACCTGGGCCAGATGGACGCCCGCATGTTCGAGGGCAGGCCGGGGGGCAGCCTGCTGCTGAACGGCAGCGGGCTGGGCGGTTCGGATGGCTTCGGTCGGGGCAGCATCGTGCGCCTGGACGGTCTGACTGAGGGCCAACAAACCGAAGACGGCAGTGACAAGCAGTGTGTTTTTCATGACAGTCCGCAGGTGGATGTATTCATTGTGTGCCTGCTTGCTGGAAAAGGGTATGAATAACTGCACGACTGGTTATGCTTGTTACAGTTCAGATAAGGATCGCGGCAGAAAGGGTGCGAAGCGGCGGTCGAAATGTGGTGCGGTTGCATCAATGGCACCCGGGTTCGCATGAACGGACGAGCACGAAAGGAGTGAGGGAACGAGATGGCGGATGATCAGATCAACCGGGTGCGGCAGGACATCGACGCCCTGGACGAGCAGCTGCTGGCGCTGGTCAACCAGCGGGCGCGGCTGGCGCAGCGCATCGGTGAGCTGAAGAAGGGGGCTGACGATGCTCCGGTCTACCGCCCCGAGCGGGAGGCGGCCATCATCCGCAAGCTGCAGGCTGCCAACCCCGGGCCGTTGCCCGATACGGCGATCCGTTCGCTCTGGCGCGAGCTGATGTCGGCCTGCCGGGGGCTGGAGCGGCCGCTGCGGGTGGCTTTTCTGGGGCCCTGGGGCACGTTCAGCGAACAGGCCATGCGGGCGCGCTTCGGCGATGCCGTGGAAGGGGTGCCCTGTGCGTCCATCGACGACGTGTTCCGGGTGACGGAAGCCGGGACGGTGGATTTCGGGGTGGTGCCCATCGAGAACTCGACCGAGGGGTCGGTGACGCGCACCCAGGACCTGTTCCTGAACACGCCGCTGCGGATCACGGCCGAGATCACGGTGCCGGTGCGACATGTGCTGATGTCCCGGACCGGACAGATGGCCGATATCCGGCAGGTGGTGGCGCATCCGCAGGCGCTGGCGCAGTGCACGCTGTGGCTGCAGCGCAATCTGCCCGATGTGGAGCTGATGCCGGTGTCCAGCAACGGCGAGGGGGCCCGACGGGCAGCCGAGGATCCGGCGCTGGCCGCCATCGGCAGCGAGACGGCGCTGGCCGTGTATGACCTGCTGTCGGTGGCCTATGCCATTCAGGATGATCCGATGAACCGGACGCGCTTCCTGGTGGTGGGCATGCAGAAGGTGCTGCCGTCGGGGCAGGACCAGACCTCGCTGATCCTGGGCGTGCCCGATCGGGTCGGGGCGCTCCATCAGCTGATCGAGCCGCTCTCGCGCCACGGGGTGACGATGAAGCGCTTCGAGTCCCGCCCGGCGCGTCAGGGAGGATGGGAATACTATTTCTACATCGACTTGCTGGGGCATCAGGATGACCCGGAGGTAAGTACGGCGCTGGCCGAGCTGCAGCAGCGCGCGGCCTTTTTCCGGCTGATGGGGTCGTACCCGTCGGAAAGCGCCATGGTGGTGTGAGGTGTCGCCCAGAGCCGCCAGTCACATGGTGGCTGGGGGCTGGGGCTTGCAGGACTACGAGACAGGGAGGGAATCCAGATGAACACGGAGGGACAACAGGGCGTGTCGCCCGCAGCGGGGGCGCCGGCCGGGGTGCGCAGCATTGCGCCGTACCGGCCCGGACGGCCCATCGGGGAGGTGGCGCGCGAGCTGGGGCTGGATCCGGCCGGCATCGTGAAGCTGGCCTCCAACGAGAACCCGCTGGGCATGTCGCCCAAGGCGGTGGCGGCGGCCCAGCAGGTGCTGGCCGGTGGTGCACGCTACCCGGATGCCAACGGCCATGACCTGAAGCAGGCGCTGGCCCGGCATTACGGGGTGGACGCCGGCTGGATCACGCTGGGCAACGGTTCCAACGACATCCTGGAGCTGGCGGCACGGGCGCTGGTGGGACCGGGGCAGGGCATCATCCATTCACGCTACGCCTTCATCGTCTATCCGCTGGTGGCGCAGGCTATCGGGGCGGTGGGCATCGAGGTGCCTGATGCGGGCCTGGGCCATGACCTGGCGGCAATGCTGGCGGCCATCACGCCCGAGACCCGGATGGTGTTCATTGCCAACCCCAACAACCCCACCGGCACCTTCATCCCGGGCGATGCGCTGCTGCGCTTTCTGGAGCAGGTGCCGCCCCAGGTGGCGGTGGTGCTGGACGAGGCCTATACCGAATACCTGGCGCCCGAGCAGCGCTATGACGCGCTGGCCTGGGTGAAGCGTTTCCCGAACCTGATCGTGTCGCGCACCTTCTCGAAGGCCTATGGGCTGGCAGGCTTACGGGTAGGCTTTGCCGTGGCGCAGCCCGCACTGACCGACCTGATGGGGCGGGTGCGGCAGCCCTTCAACGTCAACAGCGCCGCGCTGGCCGCCGCCGAGGCGGTGCTGGACGACGCCGACTACCTGACGCGCAGCTACCAGATCAACCGCGAGGGACGGGCCCAGCTGGTGCAGGCCTTCGAGGCGCTGGGGCTGGAGTACGTGCCGTCCTCGGGCAACTTCGTGCTGGTGAAGGTGGGCGATGCGGCCGGCATCAACGACCAGCTGCTGCGGGCCGGCATCATCGTGCGGCCGGTGGCCAACTATGGTCTGCCGGAGTGGCTGCGTGTCTCGGTGGGGCTGCCCGAAGAGAACCGGGCCTTCATCGACGCGCTCACGAAGATCCTGGGCCAGTGATGTTCAGGCAGGTGGCCATCCTGGGGACGGGCCTGATGGGCGGCTCGCTGGCGGCGGCGCTGCGGGCGCGGCTGCCCGGGGTGCGCCTGGTGGGCTTCGGGCGTGAGCCGGACATCTCGCGGGCCATGGAACTGGGGCTCTTCGATGCCCGGGCCGATTCGGTGGCCGACGCGCTGGCCGGGGCCGACCTGGTGGTGCTGGCCGCGCCCATTTCCGTCAACTGCGCGCTGGTGCCCGAGGTGGCGGCCCATCTGCCCCCCGACGCGGTGCTGACCGACCTGTCCAGCGTGAAGGGGCCGGTGGTGACGGCCTGGCGCAGGACGATCGCTGCGATGAGCGATGGTGCCGCGACGCAGGCCACGCCCGGGCTGGGTGATTTCGTGCCCTGCCATCCCATTGCCGGCAGTGACCGCGGCGGGCCGGATGCGGCTGACCTGGACCTGTTCGTGAGCCGCGAGGTGGTGCTGAGCCCGCTGCCCGGGAATCGGCCGGATTCGGTTGAGCGCCTGCAGGCGCTGTGGCAGCAGCTGGGGGCACATGTGACCCGGATGAGCGTGGCCGACCACGACCGGGTGTTTGCGCTGGTCTCGCATGCGCCCCATGCCGTGGCCTTTGCCGTGGCAGGGGCCGTGGCGGCCGATGGGGCGAACCCGGGCAGGCCGGATGCTGCAGGCAAGGATGCCGGCGCGGGCAAGGCGGTGCGGGATGACGGAGAGGAGGCGCCCATTCGTGCCGGCGATCATGCCGGCCCCGGATTGCTGGACCTGACCCGCATTGCGGGGTCGTCCCCCGAACTGTGGGCGGACATCCTGCTGCAGAACCAGATGCCGACGCTACGGGCGATTGATGCGGTGGACGCGCGGATGCAGGCCATTCGCCATGCGCTGCTGACGGGGAACCGCCAGGCGCTGACCCGGCTGCTGCAGGAAGGGGCCGACTGGCGCCGTACCTGGCAGCGGCACGGGTAGGGCCCCGGACAACAGGCAGAGCGCCCGCGCCGAAGGAACGGGAAGGTGGCGCAGGCGGCAAAGGCGGGGTGAAGCCGGAGAAGGGAAGAAAAGGCGAGCCGGGGAAGGCAGGGACGACCTGCCTTCCTGGGACCTGAGCGACCCTGGCTTTTTCAGGGCTTTTGCGTCTTCAGATGATCGAAGCGCACGATCAGGCTGGAGGTGTCCCAGCGGTTGCCGCCCAGGGCCTGCACGTCACCATAGAACTGATCCACCAGTGCCGTCACGGGCAGTGTGACGCCGCTGCGGCGCGCCTGGCCCAGGCACAGGCCCAGGTCCTTGCGCATCCAGTCCACCGCAAAGCCGAAGTCGAACTGGCGGTCGGTCATGGTCTTGCCGCGGTTGTCCATCTGCCAGGACTGCGCCGCGCCCTTGCCGATGACGTCCAGCACCTGCTTCATGTCCAGACCGGCCACCTCGCCGAAGTGGATGGCCTCGGCCAGCCCCTGCACCAGGCCGGCGATGCAGATCTGGTTGACCATCTTGGCCAGCTGTCCGGCGCCCACGTCGCCCACGCGGGTGATGGCCTGCGCGTAGGCCATCGAGACGGGGCGTATCCGTTCCACATCGGCCTCGGTGCCGCCGCACATGACGGTGAGGCAACCTTTCTCGGCGCCCGCCTGTCCGCCCGAGACCGGGGCGTCAACAAAGTGCAGGCCGTGCGCACGTGCCGCCGCATCCAGCTCGCGGCTGACCTCGGCCGAGGCTGTGGTGTGGTCCACGTAGAGTGCGCCGGGTTTCATGCCAACAAAGGCGCCGTCTTCGCCCAGCACCACGCTGCGCAGGTCGTCGTCATTGCCCACGCACGAGAACACGATGTCGGCGTCCTGGGCGGCCTCACGCGGGGTGAGGGCCAGACGGTGGCGACCGGTGGGGGCCTTGCCTTCGATCTCGGCCAGCCAGCGTTCTGCCTTGGCCGTGGTGCGGTTGTACACGCAGACCGCATGTCCGGCCTGTGCCAGATGGCGTGCCATCGGATAGCCCATCACGCCCAGGCCCAGGAAGGCGACCTTGAGCGATGGCGTGGTGGGTGTGGGGGCGGGCTGGGTGTTGGCGTTCATGGGGTGGGGTCTCCGGTGTGATTGGGAGCGATGAAGGCTGGGGCATTCCGGCGAAGGCATGCGCCATGCCCTGCGGCATCCGGGACGGCAGCGGGATTCCGGGGCGTACTCGGGAGCGTGGCCGTGCAGCCGGGCGGGTGGCGCTGCGGCGGATGCCGTTCTTCGGCCTTCGGGCAATGATGCCATAGCGGATGCCCTGGCTCTGTACGGCGGCTGCTCCAGGCTCTGTTTGGGCGGTTGCCCCGGACACTGTTCGGGCGGGCAGCGGGGGGCTCTCGCGCTGGGGTCGGGGCCGGCGCCGAGGCTGGGGCTGGGACCTTCCGGGGCTGATACGTTGTACCGCCGAATGATGAGCGCATCCAGGCGCTACCAGGTGTTGCCCACAGGGAAGTCCCGATTGGCAGAGTAGGGGGCCCCTTCGTTAGAATGAAGGGTTCCTCCACCGGATACCCATGATGAAGTCCGCCGAAATACGCCAGCAGTACCTGAAGTTCTTCGAGTCCAAGGGCCATACCATCGTCGCGTCCAGCCCGGTGGTGCCGCATGACGATCCCACGCTCCTGTTCGCCAACGCGGGCATGAACCAGTTCAAGGATGTCTTCCTGGGCTTCGACAAGCGTCCCTACAGCCGCGCCACCACGGCCCAGAAGTGCATCCGCGCCGGCGGCAAGCACAACGATCTGGAAAACGTCGGCTACACCGCCCGCCATCACACCTTCTTCGAGATGATGGGCAACTTCTCGTTTGGCGACTACTTCAAGCAGGACGCCATCAAGTTTGCCTGGGAGCTGTTGACCACGGTCTTCAAGCTGCCGCCCGAGAAGCTGCTGGTGACGGTCTATGCCGAGGACGACGAGGCCTATGACATCTGGGCCAAGCAGGTGGGCGTGCCGGCCGATCGCATCGTGCGCATCGGCGACAACAAGGGCGCGCGCTATGCGTCGGACAACTTCTGGATGATGGGCGATACTGGTCCCTGCGGCCCGTGCACCGAGATCTTCTATGACCACGGTCCCGAGGTCGCCGGCGGCCCTCCGGGAAGCCCCGAGGAAGATGGCGACCGCTTCATCGAGATCTGGAACATCGTCTTCATGCAGTACAACCGGGACGAATCCGGCGAACTGCATCCGCTGCCGCGCCCCAGCGTGGATACCGGCATGGGTCTGGAGCGGGTGGCGGCCGTGCTGCAGCACGTGCATTCCAACTACGAGATCGACCTGTTCGTGAACCTGCTGGCCGCTGCGGCCAAGGTGGTGCAGGACGCAGGCGGCACACCTGAGACGGGCAGCCCGTCGCTGAAGGTCATCGCCGACCACATCCGTGCCTGCTGCTTCACCATCGTTGACGGCGTGGTGCCGGGCAACGAGGGCCGCGGCTACGTGCTGCGCCGGATCATCCGCCGCGCCGTGCGTCACGGCTACAAGATGGGTGCCCGCCAGCCGTTCCTCTACAGTCTGGTACCGGCGCTGGTGAAGGAAATGGGTGAGGCCTATCCCGAGCTGAAACGCGATCAGGCCCGCATCGAGGAAGTGCTCAAGGGCGAGGAGTCCCGCTTCTTCGAGACCATTGCCAACGGCATGAGCCTGCTGGAAGGGGCGCTGGCCGGACTGAAGGGCAAGAAGGTGCTGGACGGCGAGACGGCCTTCCGCCTGCACGACACCTATGGCTTCCCGCTGGACCTGACGGCCGATGTCTGCCGCGAGCGCGGCGTGACGGTGGATGAGGCCGGCTTCGAGACGGCCATGGCGCACCAGCGCGAACAGGCGCGTGCCGCCGGACGCTTCAAGGGCGCTTCGCTGCTGGAATACGACGGTGAAACCACCCGCTTCGTGGGCTATGACGAGCTGTCGGCCCAGGCCCGCGTGCTGGCGCTGTACCACGACGGCAAGCCGGCGCAGGAACTCAAGGCCGGTGACGAGGGCGTGGTGGTGCTGGACGTGAGCCCGTTCTACGCCGAATCGGGCGGTCAGGTGGGCGACCAGGGTCATCTGCAGGGGCAGGGCCTGCGTTTTGCCGTGTCCGACACGCAGAAGATCCAGGCCGCCGTCTGGGGCCACCATGGTCGCGTGGAAGAGGGAAGCCTGAAGGTGGGCGACACCGTGCAGGCACAGGTCAACACGGCCCTGCGCCAGAAGACCACCCGCAACCACTCGGCCACCCACCTGCTGCACAAGGCACTGCGCCAGGTGCTGGGTGATCATGTGGCGCAGAAGGGTTCGCTGGTCGATCCGGACCATACCCGTTTCGATTTCAGCCACAACAAGCCGATGACGCCGGAAGAGATCCAGGCGGTCGAGGCCATCGTCAACGCCGAGATTCGCAGCAACACGGCCACCGTCATCCGCCAGATGTCGTATGACGAGGCCATCGCCGCCGGTGCCATGGCGCTGTTCGGCGAGAAGTACGGTGACGTGGTGCGCGTGGTGGACGTGGCCGATACCCGTGAGCTGTGCGGCGGTACCCATGTGGCCCGCAGCGGCGAGATCGGTGTCTTCAAGATTGCCTCCGAAGGGGGCGTGGCTGCCGGCATCCGCCGTGTGGACGGCCTGACCGGCGAAGGTGCCCTGGCCTGGATCCAGCAGCAGCTGGCCACGCTGGCCGAGGTGGCCGCGGCCGTGAGGGCCCCGGTGGCCGAAGTGCCGGCTCGTGTGGCCCAGCTGCAGACCCAGGTGAAGGATCTGGGCCGCGAGCTGGATCGCGTGAAGGCCAGTGCTGCCAGCAGCCAGGGTCAGAACCTGGCCGCCCAGGCCACGGTGCTGCCGTGTGGCGCCCACCTGCTGGTGACCCGTGTGGATGGCATGGATGCCAAGGCGCTGCGCGCCACGGTCGACCAGCTGAAGGATCAGCTGAAGTCGCTGGTGGTGGTGCTGGCTTCGGTGGAAGGCAACGACAAGATCCAGCTGGTGGCTGGCGTGACGCCCGACCTGGTGAACACGGTCAAGGCCGGCGAGATGCTGGGCCGCGTGGCTGCCCAGGTGGGCGGCAAGGGCGGTGGCAAGCCCGACTTCGCCATGGCTGGCGGCAACGACGTGGCAGCGCTGGAAGGCGTGCTGGGCATGACCCACGAACGCCTGGTGCAGCAGCTGGCCAACCGGAAGTGAGCGCCATCCCGGACCACGTGGACGCCCACGTGGACGCCCGAGGGCTTTCCTGCCCGCTGCCCATCCTGCGGGCCAAGAAGGCTCTGGCCACGCTTCAGAGTGGCCAGGTGCTGCGCGTGGAGGCCACCGACCCCGGCTCGAAACAGGACTTCAGCGCCTTTGCCCGCCAGACGGGCAATGCGCTGCTGGCCCAGGTGGATGACGGGGACGTGACGGTTTTCTATCTGCGGCGGCGGTAAGGGAGCATTGACGAGATCTTGCCTTTCGTCGTTTCGGTTATTTCGTTTTTCGTTTGTTTCGAATAGAATGGCCGGACGATGAAGGGGAAGATCAAAGATCATGAAGGCAGCTCTCCGCTCTCACACCTTGCCCTCCGCTGAGGAGGTCGCCATCGCCCGCGAAAGCGGGCGATTGCTTTCGGCCTGTCTTCAGACCCGTGCAGATTCGCAGCAGATCGAACTGTTCGATGACGCAGGCGTTTCGCACCCGGTGCATCTGCCCGTCTCTGCCTTGCGGTTGCTGGTCGATGTGCTGACCGAGATCGGCAAGGGCAACGCCGTAAGCGTGATTCCGATCCACGCCGAGCTGACGACCCAGGAAGCAGCGGATGTGCTCAATGTGTCCCGCCCTTTCCTGGTGCAGTTGTTGGAGCGAGGCGAGATCCCGTTCCACAGGACAGGCACCCATCGGCGTGTCCGCTATGCGGATGTGATGGCCTACAAGAGCCAGATTGACGCAGAGCGTCAACAGGCGCTGGACGCCTTGGCCGAGCAGGCGCAGGCGCTGGGCATGGGGTACGAATGAGTTCCCTGTCGCAGTCTCTGGTCATTCAGCCCGGATCAGCCTGATAGCGGTACCGGATGTCTTCATCCTTGCGTGCGCCGGTGATGCGCAGCCGCAGTTCGAGCGTACTGCCGTGCAGTGACAGGCTGCCGTCGTAGCGGTCTGGCGGGCAGGAATAGGGCGTCTGGGCGACCAGGTGGATGCCGCCTGGTGGGATGGCGTCTGGAGGGAGGGGGCCCTTGTGGGGGCTTCCTTGCTGGGTGGCGCCTGGTTGGACGCCGCTTGGCTGGATACTGCTTGGCTGCGTGACGTGAAGTTCAGTGCCATCAGGCTCTGTGGCACAAGGCGCAAACCCGCCGGCATCAGGCACCAGCAACAGGATGTCCTGGAAGCGCTGCTGCCGAAAATGACGGAAGATGATGCCTTCTTCCCCGAAATGCCAGCATTTCCGGTCCTGGCAGGGCAGGCCGTTGTCCAGCGTGAATGCTTCCTGAAAGAAGACATCGGGGCCGTTTACCGTCACCTGTACGTGGCCGCTGCCCCGGTGGTTCCACTGCATCCGTGAGCCAGGACCGCTTTCCGCCCTGAATTCCAGCCGGGTGATGCGGGTCATCAGGGGGAAGAGGGCGTGGTGCACGGTGCGATTGTGGCTGTGGCCTGCTGGTCCCAGAGAGAACATGTGCGGTGTCCTGCCAGCATCAGGACCCGAGCGTGAACATGTGCGGTGTCTGGCTGGCATCAGAGCCAAGAGTGAACGCGCGGCAGCTTGCCCCAAGGCCCGAGAGAGCATGGGTGCAGCGTTTGCCTGCATCAGGGCCCGAGAAGGGCCCTGATGCTTTTCGGCTTATTCCGGCTTACTACGGCTAATTCCGGCTTACTACGGCTTACTAGGGCTTACCCCAGCTTGGCCCGCTGTCCCTGCACCTTCTCCAGCATGGCGCCGAACTGCGCCAGGCGCTGGCGCTCCTGCTCGACCACGGCGGCGGGGGCGCGTTCGACGAAGTTGGGGCTGGAGAGCTTGCCGTTGGCCTTGCCGATTTCGGCATGCAGGCGGGCGATCTCCTTGTCCAGTCGGGCCTTTTCGGCGGCCACGTCGATTTCCACCTTCAGCATGAGGCGGTGGTTGCCGACGACCTGGACGGGGGCCAGGGTGTTCTCGGGCAGGCTGGCCACGCGCTCGGCGCTGGACAGGCGTGCCAGGCCGGGCAGGTAGGGCAGCATCTGGTCGATGCGGGCGTCGTCGCTGGCGATGAGCAGGGGCACGCGCTGCTGCGGGCCCAGGTTCATCTCGCCGCGCAGGGCCCGGCAGGCGTCGATCAGGGCGCGCAGCTCGGTCATCCAGGCGTCGGCGTTCTCGTCGATCCTGGTGTCGTTGGCCTGCGGGTAGGGCTGCAGCATGATGGAGTGGCGGCGCTCAGCCAGGGCCTGTTGCAGGGCTTCGCCTTCCAGGGTCTGCACGCCGCCGTCGCCGTAGCTGTGGGTGAGCGGGGCCACCTTCTGCCACAGTTCCTCGGTGATGAACGGGATGAGGGGGTGGGCCAGCCGCAGGACGGCTTCCAGCACGCGCAGCAGGGTGTGGCGGGCGCCACGGCGCTGGGCGGGGTCCTCGTGGTTCAGTTCGACCTTGGCCAGTTCCAGGTACCAGTCGCAGTAGCTGTTCCAGACGAAGCCGTAGATGGCGTTGGCGGCCAAGTCGAAGCGGTACTCGGCCAGGGCCTTGGCCACTTCGGCCTCGGTGCGCTGCAGTTCGGAAACGATCCAGCGGTCGACCGGGCTGAAGTCCATGAACTGGCCGGGACCGCAGTCCTTCTTGCAGGGCCGGGCGAAGCCGTTGTCATGGCCTTCGACGTTCATCAGCACGAAGCGGGTGGCGTTCCAGAGCTTGTTGCAGAAGTTGCGGTAGCCCTCGCAGCGGCTGATGTCGAAGTTGAGGGTGCGCGAGAAGTTGGCCAGCGACGCGAAGGTGAAGCGCAGGGCGTCGGTACCGAAGGCGGGGATGCCGTCGGGGAAGTGCTTCTTGACGTACTTCTCGATGCGGGCCTTGTGGTCGGCGCGCATGAGGCCGCGCACGGACTTGGCCAGCAGGGCGTCGAGCTCGATGCCGTCGATGAGGTCGAGCGGGTCCAGGGTGTTGCCCTTGGACTTGGACATCTTCTGGCCTTCGGAATCGCGCACGATGGCGTTGATGTAGATGTCCTTGAAGGGCACCTTGCCGGTGAAGTACTGGGTCATCATCACCATCCGGGCCACCCAGAAGAAGATGATGTCGTTGCCGGTGACCAGCACGTCGGAGGGCAGGTAGCGGGCCAGGTCGGCGCGGGTCTGGGCGTCGTCGGCGGGCCAGCCCAGCGAGGTGAAGGGCACCAGGGCCGACGAGAACCACGTGTCGAGCACGTCGGGGTCCTGGGTGAGCGGGCCGGTGCAGCCGGCGGCGTCAGCCTTCTGGCGGGCCTCTTCCTCGTTGCGGGCCACGAAGAGCTGCCCATCCTCGCTGTACCAGGCGGGGATCCGGTGTCCCCACCACAGCTGGCGCGAGATGCACCAGTCATGGATGTTGGAGAGCCAGTGGTCGTAGGTGGATGCCCAGTGCTCGGGGAAGAAGCGGATGCGGCCGGAGGTGACGGCTTCCAGCGCCGGGCGGGTGATGGCGGCCATGCCACCGGGGCGGCCGTCGGGCTGCGTCTCGCGGGTCTGGTCCACGAACCACTGGTCGGTCAGCATGGGCTCGACCACTTCGCCGGAACGGCCGCAGACGGGCACCATGTTGCGGTGCTTGACGGTGTTCACCAGCAGGCCGGCGGCGTCCAGGTCGGCGACCATGCGATCGCGGGCCTCGTAGCGGTTCAGGCCCCGGTAGGCTTCGGGCACGGCGTCGCCCGCCATGTTGGCCTGCAGGTCGAGCACGACGATCAGCGGCAGGTTGTGGCGCATGGCCACTTCGTAGTCGTTGAAGTCGTGGGCGCCGGTGATCTTCACGCAGCCGCTGCCGAATTCGGGATCGACGTAGGTGTCGGCAATGATGGGGATCTGACGACCGGTGAGCGGCAGGGTCAGCATCTTGCCGTGCAGGTGGCGGTAGCGCTCGTCATCGGGATGTACGGCCACGGCCACGTCGCCCAGCAGGGTCTCGGGGCGGGTGGTGGCCACCGTCAGGCCCGGCAGTTCGGTGCCGTCAGCAGCCTTCTGGGGGCCGTCGGCGAAGGGGTAGCGGATGTGCCAGAGGTGGCCATCACGCTCGGTCATGTCCACTTCCAGGTCGGAGACGGCCGTGCGCAGCACCGGATCCCAGTTCACCAGCCGCTTGCCGCGGTAGATGAGGCCGGCTTCATACAGGCGCACGAAGACTTCGGCCACGGCCGTGGACAGTTTCGGGTCCATGGTGAAGTAGCCGGAATGCGTGCCCAGGCTGTCGGCGTATTCCCAGTTGGCCGAGTCGCCCAGCCGGCGCATCTGCTTGCTGATGGCGCCGCCCGATTCGTTCTTCCAGGCCCAGACGCGCTCGATGAACTGCTCACGCGGCAGGTCGTAGCGCGATTTGCCCTCGGCGGCCAGCTGGCGCTCGACGACGATCTGCGTGGCGATGCCGGCGTGGTCGCTGCCCACCACCCAGTTGGTGTCCTTGCCCAGCATCCGGTGATAGCGGATGAGGGTGTCCATCAGCGTCTGCTGGAACGCATGGCCCATGTGCAGCGTGCCGGTGACGTTGGGCGGCGGCAGCTGGATGCAGTAGGCGGTGTCGCTGGCCGGCTGGGCGGATGCCGTGCCGGCGGCGTCGGTGCCCGGGGCCGGCCGGTTGGCGAAGTAGCCGCGCGATTCCCACAGGGGATACCAGCGCGCCTCGATGGGCGCCGGCTCGAAACTCTTGGGCAGTTGGTCCTGGGCGGAATCCGCAGGGGCAGCAGCGTTGGTCATGAACGTGTCTGGATGGAAGTGATCGGATGAGGGGAATTCTAGAGCGTGTCGGGCGTTTCATGCCCACGGTGTCGCTCACAGTGCCCCCGCGTCACGATCAGGCACGTTCAAAAGGGCCCTGTGGGGGCCTCGGTCCGGCGTCGACGGGGCCTGAGCAGCCCCGCCGGATTCAGTCGTCGTGGTTCTGGCGGGCCATCTCGGCGTGCAGCCGGGTGATTTCCTCGTTGACCGCGCGAGCCACGATGTCGCGGATCAGGCGGTTGAGGGTGTCGTGCACGTCGCGCGTCATGGTCTCGACGGCGCGGGAGATGACCGGGGCCAGCGCGTGATTCATCTGGCCATCCAGCAGGATGTCGCCACGACGCAGCAGCCGCTCCAGCACGTTCTCGCGCACCTGACCGGCCAGGTTGCTCCAGTCCACGTCCTCGAAGTTGCGCGGCAGCTGATCGGGGTGATAGCGCTGCACGTTGACGACATCCGTCAGCATCGGGATGGCGTCTTCGTCTTCCGGCGTGGGGGTGGATGGACGCACCGCAGGCGGCACGATGGTCGTGGTGCGCGGCGCGAACGGGGCGGCGTCCGGGCTGCCGGTGGTGGGCAGCTCGGGGAAGGGGACGGGCGCGGTGGCTGGTGCGGCCTCGTGGGCCGCTGCCGAGGAGATGCCCACATCCAGCAGGCGCATGGAATGCACCAGCTTGTTGATCAGCGCCCGGTCCTCGTCGGTGAGCGGCGGCAGGGTGGCGATGGCGGCGTCCTCGTCCAGCGGGCCGGCCTCGTCCTCCAGGTAGTCGTCGTCGGAGTCGTCGGGGAACTGCGAGCGTGGCCAGCCGGTGGCCTGGCCTGTCGCCGGATGGGCGCCGCCTGCAGTGTGAGTGCCCGTGTCGGGGTGCTTGTCATCGGTTGCCATCTCGTTCCTCCACATCGTGGGTGAGCGGGGTGTAGCCTTGTTCGCGGTAGGAACGGAAGCGGGCGCGGGCCGCCTGACGGCTCTGCGCATCGGTGCCTACCAGTTCCACCACCCGGGCGTAGTCGGCGAAGGCGGGCGGCATGCGCTCGCCCAGATTGACCAGCACCTGACGGTGGCTGGCGGGCACGTCGGCGTCGGACGCCGTGAGCAGCACCGGGGTGCGCTCTGCCAGCGGATGCCGGACCGAGACGTGCGGAATGAAGGACAGCGGCGCGAATTCCCACAGCAGACGGTCGAAGCTGGCCAGGCGGCGGGTGTCTTCACAATAGACGACCACCTTGTGCCCGGCCTGCCAGGCCTTGCGCACCAGCCGGCAGCCGTAGCGGCCGGTGTCGGGAACGTTGAAGTGGAAATCCACCTGGGTCATGGGGCTGCGGGAATTCGTGCCGTGGGAAGGCCGTTCAGCCTGCGCGATCCATCAGGAAGTGGGTGAGCAGTGCCACCGGACGACCCGTGGAGCCCTTGTTGGCTCCAGAGCGCCAGGCCACGCCCGCCACGTCCAGGTGCGCCCACGAATAGGCCTTGGCAAAGCGCGACAGGTAGCAGGCAGCCGTGATGGCGCCGGCCGGGCGGCCACCGATGTTGCCCATGTCGGCAAAGGGCGAGCGCAGCTGCTCGTTGTAGGCGTCGTCCATCGGCATGGGCCAGCAGGTGTCGCCGGAATCGTCGCCAGCGGCCTGGATCTGCGCTGACAGGGCGTCGTCATTCGAGAAGAGGCCGGCCCGCTGATGGCCCAGGGCGATGACGCAGGCACCGGTGAGCGTGGCCACGTCGATGACCGCCACCGGCTTGAAGCGCTCGGCGTAGGTGAGGGCGTCGCACAGCACCAGCCGGCCCTCGGCGTCGGTGTTGAGGATCTCGACCGTCTGGCCCGACATCGTGGTGACGATGTCGCCCGGGCGGGCGGCCGAACCCGAAGGCATGTTCTCGGCAGCCGCGATGATCACCGTCAGGTTGATCTTGAGCTTCATCTGCGCCACGGCCTGCAGGGTGCCGAACACCGAGCCTGCGCCGGACATGTCGTACTTCATCTCGTCCATGTCGGCAGCGGGCTTGAGCGAGATGCCGCCCGTGTCGAAGGTGATGCCCTTGCCCACCAGGACGACCGGGGCCTGGCGTGCGCCGGCGCCACGGTAGTGCATGACGATGAGCTTGGGCGGCTGGGCCGAGCCCTGCGCCACGGCCAGCAGGGCACCCATGCCCAGCGAAGCCATCTGTTTCTGATCCAGCACCTCGACCTTGAGCTTGAGCTGGCGGCCCAGCTTCTGGGCCTGGCTGGCCAGGAAGGACGGGTGGCAGACGTTGGGCGGCTGGTTGCCCAGATCACGGGCGGTGTCGATGCCGTCGGCCAGGTCGGACATGCGCGCCACGCGGGGCGCCAGGGCCTTCTGGTCGGCGGCGCTTTCCACGCCCAGCACCACGTCCTTCAGGGCCGGGGCGGCTTCGGGCTTGCTCTTGTAATCGTCGAAGCGGTAGCGCACCTCACGGGCGGCCAGCACGATCTGGCCGACGCGCCAGGGCAGCTCGCGCAGTTCGACGTGGGCCTCGTGCAGGCAGCAGAAGGCGTCGGTGGCGGGCGAAGCCAGCACGGCACGGAAGGCGCTGCGCACGGCCTCGGCAAAACGGGGGGCCTTGATGGTGTCTTCATGGCCCATCGAGACCAGCAGGATGCGCGGCAGACCCTTGACGCTGGGGGGCACCAGTTGCGTGGAACCGGGCTTCTTGCCCAGGTCGCCGGCCTTCAGGATGGCCGAGAGCGCGTTGTCCAGGCGGGCGTCGATGGCCGCACCAGTGGGCGTGAGCCTGCCGGCCTGCACGGGCAGCACCAGGCACTGGGTGCGGAGTTTCTCGGCAGCGGTGGTCTTGAGGGAGAACTGCAGCGTCATCAGGAATCTCGATCGGGTGAAGCGGGCCGGAGCGGCAAACGCCCATTATAGGACGGGGCTCCATGCCCCCTGCAGCGACGGCCGGCCAGACGGCCGACGGCATGTTCCCGCAGGCTGGGCGGGGAGGGGCGATGCCGGGATGTCTGCACACGCACCACAGGCGGTGAGCGTGTGCCCTCGACGCCCCGGAAGATGCGGGCAACCCGGGTAAACTAGCACGATGATCTTCCGCCAGTCGTTGCGCCGCGACCTGAACAGCGTTGCCGGCGTCATGTTTGCCACGCTGTTCACCATTCTGGTCACCACGTCGCTGATCCGGTTTCTCAACCGTGCCACCAGCGACCGGATCGCCAGTTCCGACATCCTGCCGCTGATCGCCTTCAACGCCATCGGCTTCATTCCGGTGCTGCTGGTGCTGACGGTCTTCCTGTCGGTGCTGATGGTGCTGGCACGCGCCTGGCGCGACTCGGAGATGGTCATCTGGTTTGCCAGCGGTCAGAGCCTGACGGCCTGGATCCGCCCGGTGATGATGTTCGTGCTGCCCTATGCGGCGGTGGTGGCAGCCGTCACCTTCGTGCTGTCGCCTTGGGCCAACCAGCAGATTGCCGAGCTGCGCGAGCGCTTCAATCAGCGCGAGGACGTGTCCATGGTGGCGCCGGGGCAGTTCCGTGAATCCACCTCGTCCAATCGGGTGTTCTTCGTGGAATCGATGAGCCCTGACAAGAGCACCGTCTCCAATGTCTTCGTGGTGCAGCACAACGGCCCGCGCATGGTGGTGGTGGCCTCGCGTGGTGGCCACGTGAAGATCGAGGAGAACGGCGATCGCTTCCTGGTGCTGGAGGACGGCCGTCGCTACGACGGCACCTGGGGCACGCCTGAATACTCGCTGATGGAGTTCCTGCGCTACGGCGTGCGGCTCGATCCCAAGCCCGTCAATACCCAGATCGAGAGCGTGCGCGGCATGGCCACGCCGGACCTGATGCAGCTCTCGTCGCCCGCCGCCCGGGGTGAACTGGCCTACCGGGTCGGTCTGCCCATCTCCGTCTTCGTCATCGCGCTGCTGGCCATCCCGCTCTCGTTCGTCAACCCGCGGCTGGGCAGCTCCGTCAACCTTGTCATCGGCGTGCTCATCTACTTCACCTATTCCAACCTCAACAGCGTCGTCCGGTCCTGGATCACCCAGGAGAAACTGAGCTTCGGGGTGGGCGTGTGGCTGACTCACGCCCTGGTGCTGGGCCTGGCGCTCTACATGTTCCGCAAGCGGCTCACGCTGCCGCGCTTCAGCTTCAGCAAGCTGGTGGCCCGCCTGCGGGGAGGCAAGACGGCATGAAGCTGATGGCCCGCTACCTCACCCGCGAGATTGCCGGCGGCATCATGGCCGTGCTGCTGGGCTTTCTGGGGCTCTTTGCCTTCTTCGACCTCATCAACGAACTGGACGACATCGGCCAGGGCGGCTACCGGCTGCCGCAGGCCGTGCTGTACGTGCTGCTGGGCCTGCCCAGCCACATCTACGAGCTGATGCCCGTGGCCGCGCTGATTGGCTGCATCTACGCGCTGGCCCAGTTTGCCCAGAACTCCGAATTCACCGCCATGCGTGCGGCCGGCATGAGTCGCCAGCTGGCGCTGCGCGGCGTGCTGGTGCTGGGCGTGCTGCTGGCCGTGCTGACCGCCGTGGCCGGTGAGTGGATCGCCCCGATGGCCGAACAGCGTGCCCAGCAGCTGCGCATGGACGTGCTGGGCAAGGGCTCGGGCGTGGGCGCCTTCCGCTCCGGCCTGTGGCTGAAGGACAGCGTGCGTGGCCCCGATGGCCAGCGCCTTCAGACCCGCTTCGTCAACATCGGTACCCTGGAAGCCGACGGCGGCCTGAGCAAGGTGGCCATCCACGAATTCGACACCGACTTCCGGCTGACGGCCGTCATTCACGCCGAGCATGGCCGCTATCAGCCGGCGCACAACGGTCAGGCCAGCAGCTGGCGACTGGAAGGCGTGGAGACCACCCGCTTCAACGTCTCCCGCACCCAGACGGGTTACGATGCCCTGCATGCCGCCGTGGAGCGCCGGCCCGAGACCGTCTGGGTCTCGGACCTGAACCCGGCGCTGCTGTCGGTGCTGGCCATCGCCCCAGACCGCATGTCGGCCCTGGCCCTGTGGCGCTACACCTCGCACCTGAAGGAAAACGCCCAGAATGCCAACCGCTACGAACTGGCCCTGTGGAAGAAAGTGGTCTACCCGCTGGCCATCATCGTCATGCTGATGCTGGCGCTGCCCTTCGGCTACCTGCAGGTTCGTGCCGGCGGCATCGGCCTGAAGCTCTTCTTCGGCATCTCGCTGGGCGTGGGCTTCTACATCATGAACGGCCTCTTCTCCAACCTGGGCCTCATCAACACTTGGCCGCCCTGGCTGGCCGTCAGCATCCCGTCCATCCTGTTCCTGGCGCTGGCCCTGGTGATGCTGAACCGCGTGGGACGGACCTGATGCAAGGTGGATGCGCCGGGCCGAAAGGGGCGGGCTATGCTTTCGGGCCCCATCTTTCGGCCCCATCCGGGGCCTTTCAGGGTTAGTCCCGACGGGTCTCTTAGGGTTTGCCCTAGGTCCTGACGCCAGAAATTCACCAGTGAACGGAGTAATATCCTCTTCACCAAAGGGGACGTTGATTGGTGTCAGGCACTGATCCCCCTGTTGAGGAGGAGGAGAGGCAGCCTCGGCTGCCACCGTTAGGGCGCACCTGTTCTGCCGATCAGGTGCGCCTTTTTTCTTGCCGCTCCATGTCTGGCTATCGATACAATGAAATAAATAAATTTGCCGTATCGATAGGACACTCCTATACTGCCTTCCATCGTGCAGGGCAGCCCGGGCCCGCCGGAAGGCCAAGGGCGCCGGGACTGGAAGCACTGCATGGCAACCCTCCCAATTCTCGACAGGAGTTCAAACATGGGCATCAACATCGGCATGACCGACAAGCAACGCGAAACCGTGGCCAAGGGCCTGTCCAAACTGCTGGCAGACTCCTACAGCCTGTACCTGAAGACCCACAACTACCACTGGAACGTCACCGGCCCGCAGTTCAACTCGCTGCACACCATGTTCGAGACCCAGTACACCGAACTGGCCGCTGCCGTGGACGAGATCGCCGAGCGCATCCGCGCTCTGGGCCACCTGGCTCCGGGTTCGTACACCGAGTTCGCCAAGCTCTCCAGCATCAAGGACGGCGACAACACCAAGTCCGCCAACGAGATGATCAAGGATCTGGTGGAAGGCCAGGAAGCCGTGGTGCGTACCTGCCGCGAGATCTTCCCGGCAGCCGACGAGGCTGGCGACGAACCCACCGCCGACCTGCTGACCACCCGCATGCAGCTGCACGAGAAGAACGCCTGGATGCTGCGCTCGCTGCTGGCATGAGGCTATCCAGGGCATGAGCGGGGAAGGGGCGTGGCTGCGTCCATGATCCTTCCGTGACCCCCTGCAGGGCCATCCGGGAAACCGGGTGGCCCTGTTTGCGTCATGGGGCCTCATGGCGAAGACGGGTGTTGCAGCCGGGGTGTTGCGTTTGCCGCAGCGCCTCGGCCGTTCGTCCTGCTGCGAGCGGGCCCGCCGGTTTGGGATCGACCGAAGCGGTGGTATCATCCACATGATCGTGGGGACGTAGCTCAGCTGGGAGAGCGCGGCGTTCGCAATGCCGAGGTCGGGAGTTCGATCCTCCTCGTCTCCACCACCCCCATGCCAAAGGGCCGGCTTCATGCCGGCCCTTTTTCGTTTTGGGGTTGGCGAGAGGCGCGGCAGACGATCTAACCTTGTTCATATGACATGAGGGGATCTCCCGCCCTGAATAATTTATGGGTGCATGGCGATGTTGGAAACGGAACGATTACGCCTGCGGCAGTGGAGGGATGAGGATTACTCTGCGTATGCCCGGCTGAGCGCAGACCCGATGGTGATGCGCTACTTCCCCAGTACTTTGTCCGAGCAGCAGAGCCATGAACAGGCTGATAAGTTTCGTTCGCTGATAGCAGAAAGGGGCTGGGGGGTGTGGGCGGTGGAGTCAAAGGCCAGCGGCGAGTTTATCGGGATATCCGGTTTGAACCCCCTGGCTGGTGACAGTGGAATTCCCCATGCACCGCTGACGGAGATCGCCTGGCGCATTCTGGCTGCTGACTGGGGAAAGGGCTATGCGCCTGAAGCAGCAAGGCGGGTCTTGCAGTTTGCCTTTGAAGAGCTGGCGCTGGACGCTGTGTACGCCTTTACGGCACAGGTCAATATGCCATCACGGCGGGTCATGATCAAAGTCGGCATGAGAAATACCGGCGAGGACTTCAATCACCCCAAGCTGGAAAGCGGTCATGAGCTTGAACGACACTGCCTTTACGTCCTGACCAAGGAGCGCTGGTTGGCAACCAATCGCTAGTTTCCCGGGCCAGGCGGTCGAGCTCATCGCAGCCCAGCCTTGCGCCTGCGGCGAATCTTGTTCCAATGTCCGCATATTCTGCGGAGAATGAAGAACGATCAGCCGTGCCATCGCGACCGGCAGCGGCCCGCTCTCCTACAATAGCTGCTTCCCTGACTCGTATCCGATTGCTGCCTTCTATCATGACGACTGCTCCCAAGGATTCTGCTTCCGTGTCTGCTGCTGCTGGCGGCGTTTCCTCCTGGTCGCCCGAGAGCTGGCGCACGCATCCGGCCCGGCAGATGCCGACCTATCCGGACCAGGGGCGCCTGGACGCGGTGTGCGGGCAGCTGCGTGCCTTTCCGCCGCTGATCTTTGCGGGTGAGGTGCAGGTGCTGCGGGGGCAGCTGGCCGAGGTGGCGGCGGGGCGGGCTTTCCTGCTGCAGGGGGGCGACTGTGCCGAGAGCTTCGACATGCTGGATGGCGATGCGGCGCGCGAGACCTTCCGGGTGCTGCTGCAGATGTCGGTGGTGCTGACGTATGCGGCGGCGCAGGCAGTGGTGAAGGTGGGGCGTATTGCGGGGCAGTATGCCAAGCCGCGTTCGGCCGATACCGAGACGCGGGACGGGGTGACGCTGCCCAGCTATCGTGGCGACATCATCAATGGCGGGGCGTTCACCGAGGCGGACCGGGTGCCGCAGCCGGAGCGGCTGCTGCGCGCCTATTCGGCCAGCGCAGCCACGCTGAACCTGCTGCGGGCGTTGGCGGGCGGCGGTTTTGCCGACCTGCACCAGCTGCATGCCTGGACGGCGGATTTCGTGCGGGAGAGCCCACAGGGGCAGCGCTATCAGGAGCTGGCCGACCGGATCGGCGAGGCGCTGGCCTTCATGCGGGCCTGTGGCGTGCTCGATGGCGCCGGGTCGTCGCTGAACCGGGTGAATTTCTACACCTCGCACGAAGCGCTGCTGCTGCCGTATGAAGAGGCGCTGACGCGACCGGGCGAGGGGCCGCATCAGGGCCGCTGGTTCGGGGCCTCGGCCCACATGCTGTGGCTGGGCGAGCGCACGCGCCAGCTGGATGGGGCGCACATCGAGTACCTGCGCGGCATTCACAACCCCATTGGCGTGAAGGTGGGGCCCACGGCCACGCCCGATGAAGTGCTGGGGCTGATGCAGGCGCTGGATCCGAATCAGGAGCCGGGTCGGCTGGTGCTGATCACGCGCATGGGGGCCGGCAAGCTGCCGAAGCACCTGCCGGCGCTGGTGCGGGCGGTGAAGGCCAGCGGTCGTCCGGTGATCTGGAGCTGCGACCCGATGCACGGCAATACCGTGACCAGCTCCAACGGGCTGAAGACGCGCGACTTCGGCAACGTGGTGCAGGAGGTGCGCGAGTTCTTCGCGGTGCACGAGGCCGAAGGCACGATTGCCGGCGGCCTGCACGTGGAGCTGACCGGCCAGGACGTGACCGAGTGCCGGGGTGGCGGACAGAACCTGACGGACGAGAGCCTGCAGGAGCGCTACACCAGCGCCTGCGATCCGCGGCTCAATGGCTCGCAGAGCCTGGAACTGGCCTTCCTGGTGGCGGATCTGCTGAAGGCGCAACGCCGCTGAGGCGCGCGTTTCCCCGATGAAAGCGCTGTTTGATGCCATCCTGTTCGCCGTGGGCGTGACCCTGCCCAGCGTGCTGTTGCTGGGGTTTGGCGTGGTGATGCGCCGCACGGGGCAGGTGGATGCGGCTTTTGCGGCGAAAGCCTCCCGGCTGGTCTTCAACTACGGGCTGCCATGTCTGCTGTTTCATGAGCTGATGAGCAGCGAGATCCGTTACGGCCAGGAAGCCGTCATGCTGGCCGCGGGGGTCAGCACGACGCTGCTGCTGTACCTGGGGGCGGAGCTGTACGCATGGCGCTTCGTGCCGGAGGTGCGCGACAAGGGCGTGTTCGTGCAGGGGGTATTCCGCAGCAACATGGCGATCATGGGGCTGGCCTTCGTGCAGAACGCCTACGGCAATGCCGGGCTGCCGTCGGGGGCGGTCTATGTGGGCGTGGTCACGCTGCTCTACAACGTGCTGTCAGTGATCACGCTCAGTCGTTCCGGCGCGCGGGCAGGTCGCCGCCGCTGGCTGCATATCGGTCGCAACATCGTCACCAACCCGCTGATCGTGGCCATCGTGTCGGCACTGCTGCTGCAGCGGCTGAATATCGATCTGCCCAGGCCCGTCATGCAGACGGCGCGCTACATGGCCAACATTGCGCTGCCCATGGCGCTGATCTGCGCCGGTGCCACCTTCGATGTCCGCTCGGTACTGGATACTTCCGGCATCTCGTTGCAGGCCAGTATCGGCCGACTGGTGGTGGCCCCGTTGACGGCCGTGGCGGTGGGGCTGGCCTTCGGGCTGCGAGGCATCCCCATGGGGGTGCTGTTCCTGATGTGTGCGATGCCGGTGGCAGCGGCCAGCTATGTGATGGCCAAGGCCATGGGCGGCAATGACGTGGCGGCTGCCAACATCGTGGGCATCACCACGTTTGGCGCCATGTTCTCGGCGGCGATCGGCATCACGGTGTTGCGCAGCACGGGGCTGATGTAAGGGGGACGAAGGCGGGCACGAGTCGCGCGCTTTACAGCGGCGTGCTTGGCGGCTCGTGCATGGCCCATGTCGGGCGCCGTTCGTTCAGTGAGTCACTGCAGGCTGTCCGCCGGTGGCCACCACGTCCACTTCCACCGTGATGTGCACCAGCTCGGGATGCGCGCTCAGCAGTCGGCGGAAGTAGTCGGGGGCAGGGCGGGGCTGCCAGCCGGCGTCGGTGCCGTGATGCTGCCCGCCTTCCGTTGTGGATCCGGTGGCATCCTGCGGGCAGCAGTCTTTGGCAGGGACATCCGCCACGGGAGGAGGCGTCGTCACTGTGGGGGACGCCACCTGCAGGGCCACGATGCAGGCGTACTTGTCATTGGCGACCCGCCACAGGTGCAGGTCCTGCACCTTCACCGGCATGGCGGCCCCGGTCAGCGTGCGGGCGATGCGCTCGGTCAGCGGGTTGTCCATCTCGGCATCCAGCAGCACGAGGGCGCAGTCGCGCAGCAGCCCCTTGGCCCAGACGCCCACCAGCACGGCGCCGACGATGCCCATCAGTGGGTCCAGCCAGCTGGCCCCCCACCATTTGCCGCCAAACAGGGCCAGAATGGCCAGAATGGAGGTGGCCGCGTCGGTCAGCACGTGGATGTAGGCGGCGCGCAGGTTCAGGTCGGCGTGGGCGCCATGCGCGTGGTCATCGTGTCCATGGCTGGTCGCATGGGCGTGGTCATGGTCGTGGTCGTGGTCGTGGTCGCTGTGCCGATGGTCGGAGCTGTGGGCATGGGCATCGGCAGCGTGGTGCGCATGATGATCATGGTCGTGCGCGTGCCCGTGGGAGTGACCGTGGTGGTGATGGTCGTCTTTCAGCATCCAGGCGCTCACCAGGTTCACGGCCAAGCCCAGCACGGCGGTGGCGATGGCCTGGTCATAGCCGATGGGCAGTGGATTGACCATGCGCTCCACCGATTCCACCAGCATGGTGACGGCCACGCCCACCAGCAGCAGTGCGCTGGTGTAGCCCCCCAGAATCTCCATTTTCCAGGTGCCGAAGGCAAAGCGACGGTCCCGGGCATAGCGGGCGGCCATGCGGTAGGCAAAGACGGTCAGCCCCAGGGCGAAGGCGTGGGAGCTCATGTGCCAGCCGTCGGCCATCAGCGCCATGGAGTTGAAGATCCAGCCACCGGCGATTTCCAGCACCATCACCACCAGCGTCAGCCACATCACCCAGCGGGTGCGTCGCTCGGCCACAGGGTTGCCCTGGGTGAAGGAATGGATGACCTCGCAGTTGGCGGGGGCGGGCGAAGGGGTTTCGGTCGGTTTCATGCGTCTTCCCGTTGAACGCTTTATACTATACCCCAGTATAGATAACCCTACTCACGGTGCACTGATTCATGTCCCACACCATTCGAGACAAGAAGGCCCTGCTGACGCGCGTGCGCCGCATCGCCGGTCAGGCCGCTGCGCTGGAAAAGGCGCTGGAGCAGGAAAGCGAATGCGCGGCCATCCTGCAGCAGATCGCAGCCATTCGCGGGGCGGTCAACGGGCTGATGGGGCAGGTGCTGGAACACCACATCCGCGAGCACCTGGGGGCGACGGACAGCACGCCCCAGCAGCGGCAGCAGGACCTGGAGGTGGTGGTGACGGCGCTGCGCTCGTATCTGAAGTGAGCGGGGGCGCGGCTGCACGTGCCGCCTGGAGGGGAAGGCAGCTCGGGTAGGGCGGGGCTCCACGCGGTACCCGGATCGACGGAGGTTCAAGGAGGACGGCCCGAACAGGGCGGAACGAGGGAGCCAGCTTCTGATCTTTCGTGTTGTCGCCGTGGCTCTTTGGGGATGGCCCTGCCGGGTACTGCGCCGCTCGCTATCATGTCAGGATGAATATCCTGAATGCTCTCTGGCCAATCCTGCTGGCCCTGGCCGCAGGGGTCGTGTTCGGTCGGCTGGCGCCCCAGGCGCTCTGCAGCCGGCTCATCGGCATGATTGCCCCCCTCATCTGGCTGATGCTCTTTCTCATCGGCCACGAGTTTGGCGAGGTGCTGTTCTCGTCGGGGTCGGTGGGGCGCATTCTGGGCATTTCGGCGCTCTTCGCACTGGCCACCACCCTGGTGCCCGGCCTGCTGGTGCTGGCTTCACGGCGCTGGCTGACCCGTTGGCGCCAGCGCCTGTCGGTGCTGAATCCCGCACGTGTCCCGAAAGCGCGGGCAGGCGGGGAGGTCGCGCAGGGTGGGGCGGTGAGCGAGCCTGCCGTACCTGAGAGGCTTTCCGACGACAGGCTTCCCGAGGGAGCGGCCTTGCAGGAAGCGAAAGCTGCCCCCGAGGCCGGGGCACGACCTGGTGCTGAAGGCGGCTCGGGAGCAGACCTTGGGAGCACGGGTGGAGCCGGTCGGCAGCGCGAGCGCCTGTCGCTGGCCCAGCAGCTGAGTCTGGCCTGGCCGCCGCTGCGCGAGGCGCTGATCGCGCTGGGCATGGTGGCGCTGGGGGCCTTGCTCTTTCTGGCGCAGCAACACCTTGGCCTGGAGTCACTGGCTCTGCCGTCCAGCAATGCCTTCCTGCTGCTGATGATCGGCATCATCGGGGCTGATCTGGCCCAGATCCGTCTGAGCCGCCAATGGGTGTCGCCTGCCATGCTGGCGCTGCCCGGGCTGGTGGTCGTGGGGTCGATGCTGGGCGGTGGGCTGGTGGCGTGGCTGGCCGATGTGCCCCTGAAGGCGGGGCTGGCGCTGTCCAGCGGCTACGGCTGGTTCTCGCTGTCCAGCGTGATGGTGGCCGAGGCGCTGGGCAAGGCCTACGGCACCATGGCCCTGAGCATCGATCTGCTGCGCGAGCTGCTGGCGTTCGTCATCCTGTACGCGGTGGGCCGCTGGTGGCCGGTGGTGGGGCTGGCCGCTGCCGGTGCAACGGCCATGGATTCGTCCCTGCCCATCATCAAGCAGGTCTGTTCACCGTCCGTCATCCCGATGGCCATGGTCAGCGGCTTTCTGCTGACGCTGCTGGCGCCGTTCATGATGAGCCTGTTCCTTGCCTGACGGAAGGGGCGTAGCCCGGAGTTTCCCGGGTAGGGGCTTCCCTGGGCACCTCCTGTCCGGGTCAGGGGCCCCCGCAGCCAGGAAGGCGGATGCTTGCCGGGTCAGGTGTCCTGGGTCGGGTATGTCCGGGCCAGCTCCCCTGTGCCTGCCACACCCCAGGTGGTCTTGATACATGCGAGTGACATGAATTCACATTATCGATACAAAGGCCTGGTGCTGGAAAGTCCGGTGACGGAATCGCACTGGATATGACGGCGGCTCATGATCCACATCGGTCGGACATTGTCCTGATGGTGTAGGATGGAAGCAGATGGCGTGTGGCTTGGCGGCTGCCATCCAGAATAATCCGGATGCGGACGAGGCGTGACGCCGTCCGTATGGTCAATGACCAAACCGAAGCAAGAAGAGACCATGGAAATCGATCTTGACCCCAAATATCAGGCCCTTCTGGAAGAAGCGGAACGTCAGGATCTTGCCGATCAGGACAGCATGCGCGTCTGTGCGCAGACGCTGACGCTGGCGGCAATGATCGATCGGCGTCGCGCGGCGGCGCTGGCTCCCCAGGGGCTGTCGGAAGGGCGCTTCATCCTGCTGTTCCTGCTGGAAGGCCACAAGAGCGGCCTGCCGCCGCACGTGCTGGCCGATCAGGCCGGGGTGGCGCGCGCCACCATCACCGGGCTGGTCGATGGCATGGTGCGCGACGGGCTGGTGGAGCGGCACGGCAACCCGGATGACCGCCGTTCCAACCTGGTGGTGCTCACCCGCAAGGGACGCACGCTGAGCAAGCGCGTCTTCCCGGGGCAGGCCGAGGCGCTGGCCGAAGCTTTTGCCTCGCTGTCGGCCAACGACCGTCGCCAGCTCTCGCGTCTGCTGGCCAAGGTGTCGGCGAACCTGGTCGAGGACGAGGACGCCTGACCCGCCCGGCATGAGGACGCCCGTCCTGCCTGCTGCCCTGGCGGCAGGCGGAACGGGCGTTGGCGGGTGATTTTTGTGTCGCCGCGGAAGCCTGGAAGCATCGCGGCATGAAGCATGGGGGTTTTCCGGGATTCATCCCGGGGCGCGCATGCTGTTCAATGAGGGCTGGCCAGACACTGGCGACAGTTGCCCTTGATCTCCAGACCGTGGGCCTGGAAGCCATTGAGTGCGTGGATGTGTGCCAGTGAGGCCTGCAGGGTTTCATGCACCTCGGGGTCGCAGATCTCCTTGGCCTGTCCGCACCGCTCGCAGATCAGCATCACGGGGGCGCCGTGCTCGTGGTGATCATGGTGGCCGTGCTCGCAGACGATGAAGCTACTGGTGGCGTCCACCTTGTGCACCAGACCGGATGCCACCAGGAAGTCCAGGGTGCGGTAGATGCTCATGGGCGCAATGCCGGGCTTGATGCTCTGCAGGTTGGAGAGCAGGTCGTAGGCCTTGATGCCGCCCGGATGCTGGCGCAGGTGCAGCAGGACCTCGATGCGCAGGGGCGTGAGGCGGCTGCCGCTTTGCTGGCAATGGCGTCGCGCCTCGGCAATGAAGACCTGTTCCTCGGGCGCGTGGGCCAGTTCTGCCGCTTTGGGCTGGTCCGGTCGGCCGGAGAGGGCGGCAGTGTGCTTGGCAGGAGGCATCGCGCTGCAGAAAGGGAAAGACTCGATGCTTTCAGTTTACCTTGATTTTTGACAATGAAGGGGTGCCATGCCGAATGCCTTCAATTTCTCGGTCTCGCCCTTCGACTGCCTGGACGCCTCGGAGCAGCGGCTGGTCCGTGACCAGGTGAACGTGGCCTACTTCCGGCCTGGTGAAGTGCTGCTGGATGCCGGTGATGTGCCGCAGCACCTGTTCGTGCTGATCAA
The DNA here is from genome assembly GCF_900637555.1 of Lautropia mirabilis. Taxonomy (NCBI): domain Bacteria; kingdom Pseudomonadati; phylum Pseudomonadota; class Betaproteobacteria; order Burkholderiales; family Burkholderiaceae; genus Lautropia; species Lautropia mirabilis. Next base: position 1,561,215 of record NZ_LR134378.1, read on the forward strand.
GGGCTATGTGCAGCAGTTCGATGGAAGCGAGCTGCTGGCCACCTATGGGCCGGACGACAGCTTTGATGGACGGGCGCTGGTGGCCGGGCGTGCCGGCAGCCGTTTCGTGGCGGTGGACGAGGTGCTGGCCTACGAGCTGTCCCACGAGGCGGTGAATGCGCTGATTGCGTCCAACGACACCTTCAGTGCGCTGCTGTTCTCGGCACTCGGACAGAAGGTGCAGGCGGTTGCTGGTCGCAACGCCGAACGGGAGATGCAGTCGCTGCACATGGCCCGTGTGGACGAGGCGCTGCTGAGCCCACCCCATGCCGTGCCGGCCGATATGGACATCGTTTCGGTGGTTCGGCTGTTTCAGGCGGAAAAGACCAGCAACGTGCTGGTGCGTGACGATGTCGCACAGCCGCCACGATGGGGGATCTTCACCACCAGCGGGTTGCAGCGGGCCATTCTGGATGGCCGTCCGCTGGACAGGCTGCCGGTGGGCGAGCTGGCCAGCTGGGAGCTGATCACGGTGCGTCCCGATGATCAGGTGGGTGAGGCGCTGGTGCTGATGCAGCGCCATGGCGTTCACCGGGTGGTGGTGCAGGATGACGGAAAGATTCTGGGGTTGCTGGAATCACTGGACCTGTTTGGTTTCCTGTCGAATCATTCCATGCTGATCGATCGGCGCTTGCGGGCTGCCACCGATCTGGATGCGCTGGCACGAGCTGCAGCGCAGATGAACGACATGATTCGCCGGCAGTATCGGGGCGGTACGCGGGTGGCGCTGCTGGCACGGCTGGTGCAGGATCTGAACGGCCGTCTCTTCGAGCAGGCCTGGCAATTGATTGCCCCGCCGGAGCTGGTGCAGAACAGCTGTCTGCTGGTGATGGGCAGCGAAGGACGCGGTGAACAGCTTCTGAAGACCGACCAGGACAACGCGTTGCTGTTGCGAGACGGCTATGTGCCCCCGGACGACCTGCCCGCGATCTGCGCACGTTTTTCGGAGGCATTGGCGCGTTTCGGCTATCCGCCCTGTCCGGGCAATGTGATGCTGAGCAATGCCACCTGGCGTGGCACGGTGCAGGATTTTGCGCGACGTGTGCGGAAATGGTTGGTGCTGCCGGAGGCCGACAGCCTGATCAATCTGGCGGTCTTCATGGATGCGCACGCCGTGTGCGGCGACGCGGAACTTCTGGCGTCGCTGCGCCGGCAGGTGTTTGGCATGCTGGCCGACGATGATGCCATGATGTCGCGCTTTGCCGCCGTGGTGGACGCCTTCGGAGACGGCACGCGCTGGTGGCGCCGGATGCTGGGGGGCGGCGAGGCCAATCTGAACGTGAAGAAGGCGGGGATGTTCCCGCTGGTGCATGGGGTGCGCAGCATGGCGCTGGCCGAGCGCATCGACGCCACCAGCACCGAGGCCCGCATCCGGGCGCTGCACGAAGCCGGTGCGCTGGATGCCGAGACGGCCCAGGAGCTGACGGAGAGCCTGCATTTCTTCATGGGTCTGCGGCTGAAGGCCGGTCTGGACGAGATGGACCGGGGGCAGCCCGTGAGCGGCAAGGTGGATCTGGCCGGCCTGACGCCGCTGGAGCGCGACCTGCTGAAGGATGCGCTGGCCGCGGTGCGACGCTTTCGTGCCCAGCTGCGGCTGCGCTTCCGGCTGGGGGCCGTGTCGTGATGCACGCCACATTGTGACGGGAGCGGTGTCATGGATGGAAGCCTCGGGGAGACGACATCATGAGCGGTCGCAGTGTGGTGCAGACGCTGCCGGCCTGGTTGCAGCGGCGTCTGTTTGAGTGGCGGCGCGACTGGCAGCGCCGGCATCTGAAGGACCCGCGCTGGGCCTTCCTGTTCGAGCCGCCGCCGCCCGATGAATGGGTGGCACTGGACTGCGAGACCACCGGCCTGAACGTGCGGCAGGACGAGATCATCGCCATCGGGGCGACGCGGATCGTGGGGCGTCGCCTCATGACGCGCGAACGGCTGGAGCTGCTGGTGCGCCCGGAGCGCGAGGTGAGTCCCGACAGTGTGGCGGTGCATCGCCTGCGAGCCCAGGATGTGGCCGATGGGCTGCCGCTGTGTGAGGCCATGGAACGACTGCTGATGTTCATCGGCAGCCGGCCGCTGGTGGGCTATTACCTGGAGTTCGACGTGGCGATGATCGACCGGGCGCTGAAGCGCTGCTTCGGCCTGACGCTGCCGCAGCGGAAGATCGAGGTGTCGGCGATGTACTACGACTGGCGCTTCCGTCAATTGCCGCCTTATCAGCAGCACGACAACGCCGATATCGACCTGCGCTTTGCCACCATCCTGCAGACGCTGGATCTGCCGATGCGCGATGCCCACGATGCGCTGAACGACGCCGTGATGGCGGCGCTGGCCTTCATCCGGCTGCGGGAGTTGCGGGGGGAGGCGGAGGCTGCGTCCTGAATGGAAGCAGCCTTTGCCTGATGGAGGTCAGCCCCGCTTGAGATCCCGATAGAAATTCTCGTGCGGGCCCACGGCTTCCAGATAGATCAGTCGTATGCCGTCATCGACGGTGTAGCCCAGCAGATAGAGCTGGTTCTGGCTGCGGAACTTGTAGACGAAGAGGTCGGACAGGTCGCCTTTCCTGCGTTCCCCCAGCTGTGGATTGTCAGCCACGGCCAGGGCGGCGGCATCGACATCGCTGGCCACGTTGTCGTGAAGCTTCTTGTAGGTGCGGGCAAAGCGCCGGGTCTGGCGCAGGGCGTAGGCGCTCATGGGCGCTGGCTGCGGGGCACGAACGGAGTCGTGTCCTCGCGGGCCTCATCCATCGAGGCCAGGGATTCGGCAATGAAGGTGACGGGCAGGTCGGGGTTGTCGAGAGCAGCACGACCCACCCGTGCCCAGTATTCGACCTGACCACTGATGGTGCGGTGCTCGGCACGGGCATCGTTGCGAGCCTGGTCGTACAGCTGGCGGTCGATACGGATGGCGATGGAGGCGGTCATGGTTGAGGCAGGCTATGAAAGGCAGTTTTACTACAATTGTAGTATTGCGAAAGAGGGCGTCAAGGGAGAGCGAACAGAAAGCCCGCCGGGCGCGATGGCCGGGCGGGCTGGGTGATGGTGGGCAGGCTGGATAGGGGGCCGTCAGGTGATGGTGCGGTGATCTGTCCATGGCCTGGGCCGTGAGGCCCCGGGCCGGGGATCGGACCCGTACCCGGGGATGGCCTGCGGGGTGGTGCCTCAGTGTGCCGAGGCTTTGGCGGCGCCGTAGCCGGTCTCGGAGCGGACCTGCTGGGCCTCGAAGGCGTCACGTTCCTGTGCAGCGGTGGCGCTGTTGTCGAGCAGCGAGAACAGCCAGACCCCCAGGAAGCCGACGATCATCGAGAAGACTGCCGGCGAGGTGTAGGGGAAGGGCGCGCTGCCCACGGGGTTGCCGAAGGTGGCTTCCCAGACCGACGGCGACAGGATGGTGAGCAGTACCGAGGCGATGAGGCCCAGGAAGCCACCGATGACGGCGCCGCGAGTGGTGGTGCCCTTCCAGAACACCGACAGGAACAGGACCGGGAAGTTGGCCGAGGCTGCCACGGCAAAGGCCAGCGACACCATGAAGGCCACGTTCTGCTTCTCGAACAGGATGCCCAGCAGCACGGCGATGACGCCAAGCACCAGGGTGGTGATGCGCGAGACACGCAGTTCGGAGGCGCTGTCGGCCTTGCCCTGCTTGATGACGGTGGCGTAGAGGTCGTGCGAGACGGCCGAGGCGCCCGACAGGGTGAGGCCGGCAACGACGGCCAGGATGGTGGCGAAGGCCACGGCCGAGATGAAGCCGTAGAACAGGTTGCCACCCACGGACTTGGCCAGCAGCACGGCGGCCATGTTGGCGGTGCCGGCACCCCCGTGGATGACGCCGGTGGCGGTGTTGGCGAACTCGGGGTTGGTGAGCACGATGGTGATGGCACCGAAGCCGATGATGAAGATCAGCAGGTAGAAGTAGCCGATCCAGGTCGTGGCCCAGAACACCGACTTGCGGGCTTCACGGGCATCGGGCACGGTGAAGAAGCGCATCAGGATGTGGGGCAGGCCGGCGGTACCGAACATCAGCGCCATGCCGAAGGACAGGGCGGAGATGGGATCCTTGATGAAGCCGCCGGGGCTCATCAGGGCCAGTCCGTGCTGGTGGGCTTCTTCAGGGCTGGCACCGCCCTGGGCCGCGATGTTGGCCTTGACGCGCACGGCATCGGCAAACAGCGCTTCCAGGCTGAAGCCATAGTGCTTCATGACCATGAAGCCCATGAAGGAGACGCCGAAGAGCAGCAGCACGGCCTTGATGATCTGCACCCAGGTGGTGGCCGTCATGCCGCCGAAGAGCACGTAGACCATCATCAGCACGCCGACGATGACGACGGCGACCCAGTAGTCGAGTCCGAAGAGCAGCTTGATGAGCTGGCCTGCACCGACCATCTGGGCGATGAGGTAGAAGGCGACGGTCACGAGCGTGCCGGCAGCGGCAAACATCCGGATGGGCTTCTGCTGGAAGCGGTAGCCGGCCACGTCGGCAAAGGTGAACTTGCCGAGGTTGCGCAGGCGTTCGGCCAGCAGGAAGGTGAGGATGGGCCAGCCGACCAGGAAGCCGAGCGCGTAGAGCAGGCCATCATAGCCGCTGGCCATGACGGCTGCGGAGATGCCCAGGAAGGAGGCCGCGGACATGAAGTCGCCGGCAATGGCCAGGCCGTTCTGGAAGCCGGTGATGCCGCCACCGGCGGTGTAGAAGTCGGCGGCGGAACGGGTGCGTCCGGCGGCCCACTTGGTGATCCAGAGCGTGGCGCCCACGAAGGCGGTGAACAGGATGATGGCCGTCCAGTTGGTGGCCTGACGGGTGACTTCGCCGACGTCGACGCCGGCGGCATGGGCTGGGGCGGCTATCAGGCCGAAGGCGGCCAGGGCGGCGCCGAAGGCAAGGGCTTGGCGGTTCATTGCGTGGTCTCCTTCAGGATGTCGCGGGTCATGGCGTCGTAGCGGCTGTTGGCACGGTGGACGTAGAAGCCGGTGATGAGGACGGTGAAGATGATCACGCCCAGGGCGATGGGGATGCCGATGGTGGTGACGCCGTCAGCGCTGAGCGGTTGGGCCAGGAACTGGCGGTCGAAGGCAATCAGTCCGATGAAGCCGTAGAAGACGATCAGCATCAGGATGGTGAGTGTCCATCCGAGGCGGCTGCGCTCCGTCTTCAGGCGCGGGTACTGGGGGTGTTGCCGGATTCGTTCGACGATGGGATCGGCCATGGTTGTCTCCTTGTGGTTGCCCCACCCTTGCCGGCCGCTCTGGGGCGTTCATGGGGCGAGGGCGCGGAAGGAGACTTTGCGGGGAGTGCCTGCTTTTCGCAAGGTGGGAAAGTACCCATGGGGTTTGTACGGAATCCCGTGGGTTTCGGGGGAGAAGGGCCTCTGATGAAGGGGAGAGTGCCTTCGATGGAGAGCGCCCCGGGAGCCGGGTGCCTTTCTCTGTTGGCGAGAAGTGCCTTCGATGAAGCACGCCCGGGAAGCGGGTACCTTCCTCGGCTCATGCTGTCCGCTTACGCTTCCAGAAATCGCCTGTGGAGGCACCCGCTTCCCGGGCTTTCAGAAGGTGATGGCTGTGCCTTGGTTGGAGGAGGTGCCTTCGATGGGGAGCGCCCTTTGAGCCAAGTGCCTTCCTCTGTTGGCGAGAAGTGCCTTCGATGAAGTACGCCCCGGGAGCCGGGTACCTTCCTCGGCTCATGCTGTCCGCTTGCGCTCCCAGAAATCGCCTGTGGAGGTACCCGGTTCCCGGGGCTTTCAGAAGGAGGGGGGCCAGGTCAGCGGAACACGACGGTCTTGTGGCCGTTCAGCATGATGCGGTGTTCGGCGTGCCATTTGACGGCGCGGGCGAGCACGACGTTCTCGACGTCGCCGCCCAGGGCGGTGAGGGTGTCGACGGTCATGGTGTGGTCGACGCGTTCGACGTCCTGTTCGATGATGGGGCCTTCGTCGAGTTCGGCGGTGACGTAGTGGGCGGTGGCGCCGATGATCTTCACGCCGCGGTCATGGGCCTGGTAGTAGGGGCGGGCACCCTTGAAGCTGGGCAGGAAGGAGTGGTGGATGTTGATGGCACGGCCCTGGAGCTGGCGGCAGAGGTTGTCGGAGAGGATCTGCATGTAGCGCGCGAGGACAACCAGTTCGGCGCCGGATGATTCGATGATTTCCAGTTGTCGGGCTTCGGCGGCTTCGCGGGTGGCGGCGCTGACGGGGACGTGGTGGAAGGGGATGCCCTGGGCTTCGACCTGGGGACGGAAGTCTTCGTGGTTGGAGATGATGGCGCGGATGTCGATGGGCAGCATGCCGGCGCGAGTCCGGAAGAGCAGGTCGTTGAGGCAGTGGCCCAGTTTCGAGACGAGGATGACGGTGGGCATGCGCCGGCCGTTCTCGGCCAGGTTCCAGCGCAGCGAGAGGTCGCTGGCGGCGGCCTGCAGGGCATCGCGCAGGGTGGTGGGGGCGGCGGGGCTGGTGAACTGCACCCGCATGAAGAAGAGGCCGGTGTCGGGGTCGTTGTACTGGGCGGCTTCGGTGATGTTGCCGCCGTGCACGAGCAGCAGGCCGGTGATGGTGTGAACGATGCCGGCGCGGTCAGGGCAGGCGAGGGTGAGGATGTACTCGGGGCGTGTTGTGGTGTTCACGGTGAGGGAGCGAAGCGGAAAAGGTGTGGGGTCAGGGATGCTGCGCCGATGCGGTACGCCGGAGACTGCTCGTGGCGGCCATGCGGCGAACGCGGTACATGCTGCACATGCGGTACATGCGGTACATGCGGTACATGCGGTACATGCGGCATGGCGCGGCGCGCGGCATTTTCCGGTCGATCTTAGCACCGGCGTTCCATCGGCTCCGGACGACGGATGTCGGACTGTCACCCTGCCGTGGCGCCATGGGCTAATATCAGGGGTGTGATGGGGCGTTTTGTATGAGGCCCTTTCTGGAATATGACGTTATTTGTCAGGAGATGACACAATGTATTCTGGTTTTACGCGCAAGATGACGGCTGCTCGTGTGGCGGTTGCTCTGGCGGCAGTCGGCGGCTGCGGGCTGGCCGCTGCGCCGGCCATGGCGGCAAGTGACTACGCCAACACGCTGCAGGCGCTGCAGCAACAGGAGTTCCGCGAGCTGTCCAAGGAACTGGGCGGTGCCGTGGCCTTCAAGGGGGTGGTTCCGGCGGAAGGGCTGGGCGTGCTGGGTTTCGACATCAGCGCCTCGGCCACGGGCTTCAAGCTGAAGGACCGTTCGCTGTGGAGCCGGGCCTCCAATGGGTCGAAGGTTGACCAGTACGTGGCCATGGGCGGCATCCGGGCTCACAAGGGTCTGCCCAACAACATCGACCTGGATGCGTTCTACAACAAGGCGACGAACAACATCGGCGTCTGGGGTGCTGGTGTGCGCTGGGCCTTCATCGAGGGCAGCACCGTGATGCCGGCGGTGGCCATCCGGGGTTCGTACTCGGCGCTGTCGGGCGTGGACCAGCTGAAGATGAACACGACCGGTGTGGACCTGTCGATCTCGAAAGGCATCCTGATGTTCACGCCGTATGCGGGCGTGGGCAAGGTGTGGGTGCGCAGCACGCCGAAGGACGTGCCGGGGCTGAAGCGCGAGTCCTTCTCGCTGAACCGTGCGTTTGCCGGCGTCAACATCAACCTGGGCATCAACCTGGCTGCTGAGGTGGATCGCACGGGCGACACGACCAGCTACAGCGTGAAGGCCGGGATCCGGTTCTGATCGGCTGAAGGTTGATCGCTGATCGTTGCTGAAGCATGGGCCCCTGTTTGGGGCCCATGGTCATTATGGGGGCCAAGTTCATGCCCGGGAGCAGGCGGATCCCTTGGGGGATGCCTTCCGTTGATGGAAATGTCAGATGATGGCCTGCAAGCCTTTGTCGGCGATGATGTTCAGAAGCTTGAGTGCTGGGCCTGTAGGGTGGGTTTCGCCCTGTTCCCATTTGCGTATGGTTGATGCGGATGTGTGCAGGTGAAGTGCAAACACGGGTTGGCTGAACCTGAGACTTTCACGCAGACGCTTGATGTCGGCGGCCTGGAAGTCCCTTACTGGAGGGGGGCAGATCGCATCGAACTCACGCATTGTCACCTTGTCGATGGCTCCGGCTTGGTGAAGCGTTTCGAGATCCTCGCGCAGCGATTCAATGATCTTGCTCACAATGTACCTCTATCAAAACACCCGATTGCAACGCCTTGGATAAGGCCATGGGGGGCAGTTCCAGAAATGTTATGCCGGCGAACTGCAACGCCTTCCTCTCGTCCTGCGTGATGTTCGCCCTATCGTTCTTGGCGAATCCATGCAGGAATACATAACGGTTACCGAGTCGAGCAGATAGCAGTGTTCGGTATCCTCCGCTCTTGCCTGAGCCTGAACGAGCAACTCGTTTCTTGTAGAGGAAACCTCCCAAGTCTGCGTCGATCAGCCCCTTTTCCATTTCTTTGACTGCTTTGCATAGTGCTGTGTCCGTCAGGTGCTCCTTGGCTTGCCAGCGTGCAAAGTCCTTTCGTTTGAGGATGTTCGCCACCTTGATCTCTTGGTAGAAATGTACCCGAAACGGGTATGGTATTCAAGGCGAAGCCGTCATGACACAGTCGGTTGGATTAGGTTGAGTAGCGCTTGTAACCGACGGTCTTACCAGGATAGCAGTCTGGTTTGACCGCAACACCCCGGAGTGGGGTGCCTCCACAGGAGCTCTGGAAGCGCAAGCGGGCAACATGAGCCGAGGAGGGTACCCGGCTCACGGGGCGCTCTACATCGGAGGCCCGGAAACCCGCTTGGGGGCTGAGAACGCGATGGAAGATTGGAGCTGGTGGAAGTGTCTCCAGTAAGGCCGCAGCAAGGGGGGCCAGCAAAAAGCGCCCATGACGGGCGCTTTTTTTGAGTGCGCCCGAAGGGCGCACGGTTCACGCTGCGTCAGCCGCGGAAGTAGCCGAGCAGGGCCCGGGTGGACGGGTCCAGCGCGCTGGCGTCGCCACCGGCCAGGGCGGATTCGACCGACTTGGCCATCACCTTGCCGTATTCGACGCCGAACTGGTCGAAGGCGTTGATGCCCAGGATCACGCTGGCCACGAAGGTGGCGTGCTCATAGGCGGCCAGCAGGGCGCCGACGGAGCGGGCGTCGATGGCGGGCAGCAGAATGAGCGTGCTGGGCCGGTTGCCCGGGAAGGCCTTGTGCCAGTCTTCGCCACTGGCTTCGTCGGGCAGCGGTTTGCCCAGGGCCAGTGCGGCGCTCTGGGCCAGGCAGTTGGCCACGAGGATCTGGTGGCGCTGGTCATCCGGGCCGCCCAGGGTGGCAGGATCTGCCTTGCGGGCGATGATGAAGTCCACCGGCACGGTGTCGGGGCCCTGGTGCAGCTGCTGGAAGAAGGAGTGCTGGGCGTTGGTGCCCGAGACGCCCCAGATGACCGGGCTGCTGAGCAGGCCGAGGTGGCTGCCGTTGACGCGGGCGGATTTGCCGTTGCTCTCCATGATGAGCTGCTGCAGGTAGTTGGGCAGCAGGCGCAGCCGTTCGCTGTAGGGGATGATGGCCTGGCTGGTGCAGTCCAGGATGTCGCGGTTCCAGATGCTGATGAGGCCGAGCCAGACGGGCAGGTTGCTCTTGAACGGGGCGCTCTGGAAGTGCTCGTCCATGGCGCGGGCGCCGTCCAGCAGCTGCTCGAAGACTTCGGGGCCACAGGCAATGGCGATGGAGACGCCGGCGGCGGACCACAGCGAGTAACGGCCGCCCACCCAGTCCCAGAAGCGCAGGATCTGCGTGGCGGGCACGCCGTAGCGTTCGGCGGCTTCGGGGTGGGCGGTGACGCCGATGAACTGTCGCAGGGCGGCCTCGCGCGGGATGCCGGCGTGGATGAGCCAGTGCAGGGCGGCTTCGGCGTTGGCCAGGGTCTCGCGGGTGGTGAAGGTCTTGGAGACGACCAGGAAGGCGGTGGTGGCGGGGTCGAGGCCGACGAGGTTGCGGGCCAGGTCGGCCGGGTCGACGTTGGCCACGAAACGCACGTCGGGGCCGCCCGGCTGGGCCAGGGCGTCGCAGACCAGGCGTGGGCCCAGGTCGGAGCCGCCGATGCCGATGCAGACGAGGGTGGTGAGCGGCTGGCCACTGTGGCCGCGCAGTTCACCCTGACGGAAGCGGCGGGCCAGGTCGACGATGCGCTGGCGTTCGGCGCGGGCCAGCTGGGCCGCGTTGGGGTCGCCTTCGAGGCCGCGCAGGGCGGTGTGCAGCACCTGCCGCCCCTCGGTGGGGTTGGCAATGCCGCCGCTGAGCATGTACTGGCGTGCTTCGGGCAGGCGGGCGCTGTTGGCCACGCCGATCAGGGCGTCGATGACGGCGTCGTCGATGCGCTGCTTGCTGAAGTCGGCGATGAGGCCGGCGGCTTCGAGGCGCAGCTGGGCAGGGCGGCCAGGGTTTTCGAGCAGGGTTCGCAGGGGCGTCTCTTCAAGGCGTCGTCCCTCGCGTTGCAGGATGCGCCACGCGGCCCTGCGAGCCCCGGTGTTGGGGGCTGAGCGGGGGGATGGCGTCTTTTGCGTAGTGTCCATGACGAAAACCTCCAGGCAAGGCATGCACTTGAATTCAGGATGTTGCCACAATTGACGATTGGGTCACTGTACAAAACCGCAGCACGGATGTCTGTTTTGCCGAGTTCCGGGAAGGGGTCGGCGAAGGCCCCGCCGGATCTTCGGTGATCCGGTGGGCAATGGTTCCGTTCTGGGCCCAAATGCGTTCAGTGTGCGGTGCGCGGAGCGGATTGGGGGCTGATCTTGCGTGGATGGCCTGGAAAGACGCCGCTTCGAGGGGCCACGAATGTGTGTGGGGGGCGTGCCACGCGATGGGGCGTGTCACGAGGTGAGGCGTGTCACGGGGTGGGGTGTTTCACGATGTGCGGGACCTGGGCTGTTCGGGCGTCCGCACGGCACGCCAGGCCGAGATGGCCAGCCACACCCAGCCGGCGATGAAGCAGCTGCCGCCGATGGGGGTGAGGATGCCCAGTGGCCGGGTGCCGGTGAGCACCAGCAGGTAGAGGCTGCCGCTGAACAGCAGGATGCCGAGGGTGAACAGGCTGCCGCTGACGGTGATGGCGCGGGGAGGCAGGCGGCCGGCCAGGGCACCGAGGGCGACGAGGGCCAGGGCGTGGTACATCTGGTAGCGCACGGCGGTCTCGTAGATGAGCAGCAGGGGCTCGGCCAGCATGGCACGCAGGCCATGGGCACCGAAGGCGCCGGCGGCGACTCCCAGGGCAGCGAACAGGGCGCCGGTGCCCAGCCAGGGCAGGCCGATGGCGGCGGATGGAGCGGTTGCAGGTTGCATGATGGGTGCGCGGGTGGGAAAGGACGCCGGACGGGGGGCTGCAGGCGCTGGATGCTTCTGCAGGGCCCCCTGTCTGCGGGGTGAGCGTTTCGTCAGTGGGGATCGGTCTTGAGGGCCTTGGTGCCGGCGCGGGTGGTGCTCGCCTTGCGGGTGCGGGATGCCGGGCGCAGCCCGGCCAGGTTGGTTTTGCTCTCGCTGGCTTCTCTCCTGGTGGCTTTGCCCTCGGACCCCTCGGGTTTCTCGCCCCGATGCGCCGCCAGGAACTCGGCCAGCAGGCGGCCGGTGTGGGTCTTGCGGCTGCGGGCCAGCTGGGCGGGCGGGCCTTCGGCAACGACCTGGCCGCCGTCGGTGCCGCCTTCGGGGCCGATGTCGATGATCCAGTCGGCCTCGGCCCAGATGTTCTGGTTGTGTTCGATGACCAGCAAGGTGTTGCCGGCATCGACGAGGCGGTGCATGACGTGCAGCAGTTTCTCCACGTCGGCCATGTGCAGGCCGACGGTGGGCTCGTCCAGGATGTAGAAGGTGCCGCCGTCGACGACCTCGCCCTGGTGGCCGGCCTTGCGCGCACGGGCGCGGGCAGTGGCTTGGGCCTTGGCTTCACGCAGCGGGTCGACCTCTTCGGTGAGGGCGCGGACCTTGGCCAGTTCGGTGACGAGCTTGATGCGCTGGGCCTCGCCGCCGGACAGGGTGGGGCTCTGCTGCCCCAGGGTGAGGTAGCCCAGGCCCACGTCCTGCAACAGTTGCAGGGGATGGGCGATGGAGCGCCACGGGGTGAAGAATTCCAGGGCTTCGTCCACGGTCATGTGCAGCACGTCGGCGATGGACTTGCCGTTGAGGCGGACCTGGTTGGTCTCGGGGTCGAAGCGTCCGCCGCCGCAGGTGTCGCAGAGGATGCGCACGTCGGGCAGGAAGTTCATCTCGATGGTGCGCACGCCCTGGCCTTCGCAGGCGGGGCAGCGGCCGCCGGCGGTGTTGAAGGAGAAGCGCGAGGCGGTGTAGCCGCGCAGGCGGGCTTCGCTGGTGTCGGCGAAGAGGCGGCGGATGGCGTCCCAGAAGCCGATGTAGGTGGCAGGGGTGGAGCGCGGGGTCTTGCCGATGGGGGTCTGGTCCACTTCCAGCACGCGCTGGATGCCCTGCCAGCCTTGCAGGTCCTGGCAGTGGGGGATCTTGCCGCGCTCGCCGGCCAGCTTGCGCTGCAGGGCGTCCAGCAGCACGTCGCGGGCGAAGGTGGACTTGCCGGAACCGGAAACGCCGGTGACGACGGTCAGACGCTTGAGCGGGATGCGGGCGGAGGCGTCCTTCAGGTTGTGCAGGTGGGCGCCCAGCAGATGCAGGGCGGGGGTGTCGTCGTCGACGGGGCGGCGGGCGGCATCGGGCAGGGCGGGCGGATGGGCCAGATAGCGGCCGGTGAGGCTATCGGGATTGGCCTCCACTTCGGCCAGGGTGCCGCTGGCGATGATCTGGCCGCCCAGGCGGCCGGCGCCGGGGCCGATGTCGATCAGGTGGTCGGCGCGGGCGATGGTCTCTTCGTCGTGTTCGACGACCAGCAGGGTGTTGCCCTTGTGGCGCAGCTTGTCCAGGGTCTGCAGCAGCAGGCGGTTGTCGCGCGGGTGCAGGCCGATGGTGGGTTCGTCCAGCACGTAGCAGACGCCCTGCAGGTTGGAGCCGAGCTGGCCGGCCAGGCGGATGCGCTGGGCCTCGCCGCCGGACAGGGTGGGGGCGGAGCGGTCGAGCGTGAGGTAGCCCAGGCCCACGTCGATGAGGAAGGCCAGGCGGTTGCGGATCTCGTCGAGGATGCCGGCGGCGATGTCGGTCTGGCGGCGGTCGAAGCCCTTGGCCACGGTGTCGACCCACTGGCGGGCCTGCAGGACGGACTGGGCGGTGACATCGGCGATGGACTGGCCGCCGACGCGCACGTTCAGCGCCACGGGGTTGAGGCGCTGGCCGTGGCAGACGGGGCAGGGGTCATCGCTGTAGGTGACGCCGGCATCGGTCTCGCCTTCCAGGCCGGGGGTAAGTTCATCCTTCTTGATGCGGCCGATGATGGCCAGGCCGGTGCCCAGGCAGCCGGGGCACCAGCCCTGCCGTGCGTTGAACGAGAAGGTGCGCGGATCCAGCTCGGGGTAGCTGGTGCCGCAGTGGCTGCAGGCGCGCTTGGTGCTGAAGAGGACGGTGTTCAGGTGGGCGTCCAGGTCGGTCTTCAGGCGGTCCACGTCTTCCAGCAGCATGACCACGCCCTTGCCGTGCTGCAGGGTGGCCAGCAGCTGGGTTCGCAGCTCGGTCTCGTGGGCGGGACTGATGGTCAGGTCGGCCACCGGCAGTTCGATGTTGTGCTCGATGTAGCGGTCGATGCGCGGGAAGCCCTGGGTGGGCAGAAACTTGCCGTCCACGCGCAGCATGGGGTAGCCCTTGCCGTGAGCCCATTTGGCCAGGTCGGTGTAGACGCCCTTGCGGCCCACGACCAGCGGGGCCAGCAGGCCCACCTGGCGGCCGCGGTAGTCGCGCAGGATGCGGGCGGCGATGCTGTCGAAGGACTGCGGCTCGATGGGGGTTCCGTCGTTGGGGCAGTACTGGGTGCCCAGCTTCTGGAACAGCAGTCGCAGGAAGTGGTGGATCTCGGTGAGGGTGGCGACGGTGCTCTTGCGGCCGCCGCGGCTGGTGCGCTGCTCGATGGCAACGGTGGGCGGGATGCCGTAGATGCCGTCCACATCGGGCCGCGAGGCGGGCTGGACGAACTGGCGGGCGTAGGCGTTGAGCGATTCGAGATAGCGGCGCTGGCCTTCGCCGAAGACGACATCAAAGGCCAGGGTGGACTTGCCGCTGCCCGAGACGCCGGTGATGACGGTGAGCCGGTCGCGCGGGATGTCCACGTCGATGTTCTTCAGGTTGTGCTCGCGGGCGCCGTGCACGAGGATGGCGCTGCTGGCGCGGTCGCGCAGCGATCCGGCCTGCCAGGCGGGGGCGGGCTCCTGAACCGTGTGGGCCGCCTGTGGCGCCGTGGCCTGGCGGGACAGGCGCTCCAGCTCGGCCTGGTGGGTGGCCAGTGCCGCACCCGTGAAGGAGGCTGGATTGGCGGCGACGTCCGGTGGGGTACCGGTGGCCACGATGCGCCCGCCGTGATCGCCCCCGCCGGGGCCCAGGTCGATGAGCCAGTCGGCGGCGTCGATGAAGTCGAGGTTGTGCTCGATGACCAGCACGGAGTGGCCGGCAGCCTGCAGCGAGCGCAGGGCGCGCAGCAGTCGGGCGATGTCGTCGAAGTGCAGGCCGGTGGTGGGTTCGTCGAACAGGTACAGCGTGCCGCCGGCAGCGTGGCGGCCGCTGCGGGCGCCGCGCTTGCGGGCCTGTTCGGCGGCTTCGGCCAGGAAGCCGGCCAGCTTCAGGCGCTGGGCTTCGCCGCCTGACAGGGTGGGCACAGGCTGCCCAAGCTTCAGATAGTCGAGGCCGACCTCGACCAGCGGCTGCAGGCGGCGCTGGATCTCGGGGGTGGCGCTGAAGAAGTCGGCGGCCTGGCGCACGGTCATTTCCAGCACGTCGACGATGGAGGCCTCCACCGGGCGGGCCATGGCGGTGCCGTCGCTGCGGCCGCGGATGCGCACGTCCTGGATCTCGGGGCGGAAGCGCCGGCCGTCGCAGTCGGGGCAGCGCAGGTACACGTCGGACAGGAACTGCATCTCGACGTGCTCGAAGCCGTTGCCGCCGCAGGTGGGGCAGCGGCCATCGCCGCTGTTGAAGCTGAAGACGCCGGCGGTGTAGCCGCGTTCGCGGGCCAGTTCGGTGGCGGCAAACTGCTTGCGGATCAGGTCGAAGGCGCCGACGTAGCTGACCGGGTTGCTGCGGGTGGTCTTGCCGATGGGCGACTGGTCGACGAAGACCACGCCGTCGATCTGGCGGGCGCCGACGAGGCGCCTGAATTCACCGGGAGCCTCGGTGGGCAGGCCCTGTTCCTTCAGCAGGGCGGGCAGCAGCACGTCCTGCATGAGGGTGGACTTGCCGCTGCCGGAGACGCCGGTCAGGCAGACGAGCCGTCCCAGCGGGATGTCCACGTCGATGCCCTTGAGGTTGTGGGCGGTGACGCCTTCAAGTCGCAGGCGCGGGGTGTCGTCGGTGACGGGTTCGCGATGGCCGGAGGAGGCGTGCTTGCGGCGTGCCAGGTAGTCGGCGGTGAGTGTCTGGGCGGCAGGCAGCCGGCTGGCCGGGCCGTCAAAGACGATCTGGCCGCCCCGTTCGCCCGGGCCCGGGCCGATGTCGATGATGCGCTCGGCGGCGAACATCACCTGCGGGTCGTGCTCGACCACCACCAGCGAATTGCCGGCGTCGCGCAGCCGCTGCATGATGGCGATGATGCGGTCCATGTCGCGCGGGTGCAGGCCGATGGAGGGCTCATCGAGGATGAAGAGCGTGTTGACCAGCGAGGTGCCCAGCGCGGTGGTGAGGTTGATGCGCTGCACTTCGCCGCCGGAGAGCGTGCGCGACTGGCGGTCGAGCGTGAGGTAGTCCAGACCCACGTCGCTCAGGAAGCGCAGCCGGGTACGGATCTCGGTCATCAGCAGCTCGGTGGCCTCGTCCAGCGGCGCAGGCAGGTGCAGGCCGGCCATCAGCCGGTTCAGCCGGTCGATGGGCAGCAGCATGAGGTCGTGCAGGGTCAGGCCCGGCAGGGCGTCGAGCTGGGCGTCGGTCCACTGCGTGCCCATGGGGCGAAAGCGTCGGTAGCTTCCCGCGCTTTCCGCGTGGGCATCGACACCGGCCGGATCGTTTGAAGATGCGCGGCCGGACGAGGGCTGGTCGGCCGGGGCGGTTCCGTTTTCGTCGGCGACCGGGGCGAAGGCCTGCCGGGCGTCTTCTTCGTTGCCCACGCGCCAGAGCAGGGCCTCGGGCTTGAGGCGGGCGCCTTCACAGGCGGGGCACGGGGTGTAGGAGCGGTACTTGGACAGCAGCACCCGGATGTGCATCTTGTAGGCCTTGCTTTCCAGCCAGCCGAAGAAGTGGCGGATGCCGTACCACTGCCGCTTCCAGTCGCCGCTCCAGTCGGGCGCGCCTTCGATGACCCAGCGCCGGTCGGCTTCGGACAGGTCCGACCAGGGGCTGTCCAGATCGATGCCGGCCTTGCGGCCGTACTTCATCAGTTCGTCCTGGGCTTCCTTGAAGCTGGGCGTCTGCCAGGGCTTGACGGCGCCTTCGGCCAGCGACTTGGTCGGATCGGGGATGACCAGGCCGAGGTCCAGACCGATGACGCGACCGAAGCCCTTGCAGGTGTCGCAGGCGCCCAGCGGCGAGTTGAACGAGAACAGGCTGGGCGTGGGCGCGTGATAGGCGATGTCGCAGGTGGCGCAGGCAAACTGCGTGCTGAAATGCCAGCGGGCCAGCTCGTGGCCCTCGGCGTCCTGGGCGATGACGGCCAGACGGCCATGGCCACGGTCCAGGGCTGCTTCCAGGCTGCCCGCCAGCCGGTCATCGGGCACGCTGCTGGCGCGGAACCGGTCGGCCACAACGGTAAGGCGGACGGGGTGATCGTGTATCAGCGGGGTGTCGTCGGCGCCGGCTGCCGTGGCGGCGTCGGCGCCATCCGGAGGGACGGCCTGAGAGGTAAGGGTGCTGGCGTCTGCCTTGGCTGCTGCGGCGCGGGTTGTCTTGTCGGCTTTGGTGCGCTTTCCGGCCTTCGCTGCCTTGTCACTTGCGGCCTTGCCCGCCTTGCGCTTGCCGGTCTTGCCGGTGGTTTCCTCGCTCTCGACGGGGTTGGGCAGATCCTCGCGCTGGTGGATGCGGGTGTAGCCCTGGGCCTGCAGTTGGGCGATGACCTCCCGTTCGTCGAAGCCGGCCGGTACCAGAACCGGGAAGGTGACGTAGAGGCGGGGATCCTCCAGCGCGGCGGCCCGCTGGTGCACGGTGGCGGCGATGCTGGCCACGTCGTCGACCCGGACCGGCTGGGCGCACTGCCGGCAGTACAGGGTGGCGGCGTGGGCCATCAGCAGCTTCAGATGGTCGTTCAGCTCGGTCATCGTGCCGACCGTGGAGCGCGAGGTGCGCACCGGGTTGGTCTGGTCGATGGCGATGGCGGGCGGCACGCCGTCGATGCTGTCGACCTGGGGACGATCCATCCGATCGAGGAACTGGCGGGCGTAGGCCGAGAAGGTCTCGACATAGCGACGCTGGCCCTCGGCGTAGAGGGTGTCGAAGACCAGTGAGGACTTGCCGCTGCCCGAGACACCGGTGACCACCACCAGCTGGCCGGTGGGGATGTCCAGGTCCAGCCCCTTCAGGTTGTTCTGCCGGGCGCCGCGGATGCGGATGGGCACCTGCGGGTTGGGATGGGCGGCAGTGGCTGATGGGGAATGGGCAGGGGTGGCGGAGGTGCTCACGGTGCGACGGGACCAAGGCGGGGAAGACGGGCGGGAGGCGGTGTGCCGACCCGCTGGCAGCCTGCGGACAGGCCAGGCCGGCCCGATCGACATGGCGTCGGGCATCGGGTTTCTCAATGGTAGTGGATCGTGAGGGGGCGAGTCTCTGGCCAAGGTGGTGCAGGGGCCGGGCCGCCCCCTGGGGATTCGCATGAAGTCCATGCCCGACGTGCGACGGACGCGAGGACTTGTGCGGCGGATACCCTAGAATGACAGGACATCATCACCACGAGGAGATCGTCATGGCTCTGCCCATTTCCACCCCCAATGCTCCGGCCGCGCTGGGCCCCTATTCGCAGGCGGTTCGTGCCGGCGACACGGTGTATCTGTCCGGTCAGATCCCGCTCGATCCCAAGACCGGCGAGCTGGTCGAGGGCGGCTTCGAGGCGCAGGTTCATCAGGCGTTTCGCAACCTGAAGGCCGTGGTGGAGGCTGCAGGTGGCCACCTGGGTCAGGTGGTGCGGCTGGGGCTGTTCCTGACGGATCTGAAGCAGTTTGCTACCGTCAACAGCATCATGGCCGAGTATTTCCATGCGCCGTATCCGGCACGTTCCACCGTCCAGGTGGCAGCGCTGCCCAAGGGCGCACCTTTCGAGGTGGAAGCCACGCTGGTGCTGGCGTGAGTCGTTCACGGTCGGCGCGGCACGCGCGATGAAGAACGTGCGCAAGGCAGGCGCCGCCGTTGAGGGCGCAGAAGCACCGGGCAAGGAGGCTGCCGGCGGGCGCACCGCCAAGGGGGCGGCCAAGACGTCGTCCGGCCGCCGCTCGGCAGCGTCGCTGCTGGCCCGGCTGGGGCTGCACGGGCCGGACGACCTGGTGCTGCACCTGCCGCTGCGCTACGAGGACGAGACCCGGCTGGTGCCGATCGGCTCGCTGGTGCACGGCAGTTCGGCCCAGATCCAGGCCACTGTCACCCGTGCCGAAGTGACGCGGGGCCGACGTGCGCTGCAGGTCTGGGTGAACGACGGTACCGGCGAGCTGCAGCTGCGCTTCCTGCATTTCTATCCGTCCCAGCTGACGCAGTTGCAGCCGGGGCGGCTGGTGCGCGCCTATGGCGAGCTGCGGGTGGGGCTGTTTGGCCGCGAGATGGTGCATCCGCGCTACCGGATGGTGAGCGAGGACACGCCGCTGCCCGACCGGCTGACGCCCGTGTACCCTACCGTGGCCGGTCTGGGCCAGGCCACGCTGCGCCGCGAGATCGACCGGGCTCTCGCCGATTGCCGCTGGCAGGACACGCTGCCGCCGACGTTGCTGACGGCGCTGATGTCGGGTTCTGGCGACGGAAAGCAGGCATCGGGACGGCCGGGCGCGGACCCGGTGGCGTCATTGCTGGCCGGGTTGCCGCCGCTGCTGGAGTCGCTGCGGCTCATCCATCATCCGCCGCCGGGGACCGATCTGGACGCCCTGCTGGAGCGGCGCACGCCGGCCTGCCAGCGCATCGTCCTGGAAGAGCTGGTGGCGCAGCAGCTTTCGCTGCGACGGGCGCGTCAGCTGCGGGCGGGGCAGCGGGGGCAGCCGCTGGCGAATCGCGACGGAGAGGCAGCGCTGCTGGCTTCGCTGCCGTTTGCGCTCACCGGTGCGCAGCGCCGGGTATGTGACGAGATCGCGGCCGATCTGGCGCGGCAGCAGCCCATGAACCGGCTGTTGCAGGGCGATGTGGGCAGCGGCAAGACGGTCATTGCCGCATTGGCGGCGATGGTGGCGGTGGGTTCGGGCTGGCAGGCCACGCTGATGGCCCCTACCGAAATCCTGGCACGGCAGCACTATGAGCGGCTCTCTCCCTGGCTGGAGCCGCTGGGCGTGCGGGTGGGCTGGCTGGCCGGTTCGCTGGGGGCAGCCGCCAAGCGCCGGGTGAAGCAGGCGGTGGCCGCTGGCGAGGTGGACGTGCTGATCGGCACGCATGCGCTGATCGAGGATTCGGTGGTCTTTCCCAGGCTGGCGCTGGCCATCGTGGACGAGCAGCACCGCTTCGGCGTGGCACAGCGGCTGGCGCTGCGTGGGGAGGGCACGCGGGATGCCGGCACGGCCGCCGAAGAGCCGGAGCGTGCAGGGGCTACGCAGGACACGGCCCAGGCCGCTGCCGGGCAGGACGGACGGGTGCGCAGTGCCGCGGAAGGACATGCCGGGGAAGACGGCTTCCTGCCGCACCAGCTGATGATGACGGCGACGCCGATTCCGCGCACGCTGGCGATGACCTTCTATGCCGATCTGGACGTGTCGGTGATCGACGAGCTGCCGCCGGGGCGCCAGCCGGTGACGACCAAGCTGATTGCCGATTCGCGGCGCGACCAGGTGGTGGAGAACGTGGGGCGCTGGGTGGCCGAAGGTCGCCAGGCCTACTGGGTCTGCCCGCTGGTGGAAGAATCCGAGGCTCTGGACCTGCAGAACGCCATCGACACGCGCGAGCAGCTTCAGGCGGCGCTGCCGCAGGTGCGCACCGGGCTGGTGCATGGGCGGCTGTCGGCGGCCGAGAAGGACGAGGTGATGGCGGCCTTCAAGGCCGGCGAGCTGGATCTGCTGGTGGCCACCACGGTGATCGAGGTGGGGGTGGACGTGCCCAACGCCAGCCTGATGGTGATCGAGCACGCCGAGCGCTTCGGCCTGTCGCAGCTGCATCAGCTGCGGGGCCGCGTGGGGCGGGGTACGGCGCAGAGCCTGTGCGTGCTGCTGTACCGGCATCCGCCGGGGGCCATTGCCCGTGAGCGGCTGGCCACCATGCGGGAGACGCAGGATGGTTTCGAGATCGCACGGCGCGATCTGGAGCTGCGCGGTCCGGGCGAGCTGCTGGGCGCCCGTCAGTCGGGGGCGATGCTGCTGCGCTTTGCCGACCTGGGGCGGGATGCCCCGCTGGTGGACATTGCCCACGCCCTGTCGGAGCGGCTGCTGGAGGCGCGCCCGGACGTGGTGGAAGCGCATCTGGACCGCTGGCTGCGACGGCGCGAGCGCTTCCTGGATGCTTGAGCGGCCTGCCGCGCGGCATTGAGGCCGGTTTTTGCGGGTGGGCTTTCCGTCGTGCGGTCGGCCGGAAGCCGACGGAATGTGGAGCGTTCGGTGCCCAGTCTGAGATAGAATTCTTCTATGACTTTGACTGAACTGAAATACATCGTGGCCGTGGCCCGCGAGCGACACTTCGGCCGGGCGGCCGAGGCCTGCTTCGTGAGCCAGCCCACCCTGTCGGTGGCCATCAAGAAGCTGGAAGACGAGCTGGAAGTGCAGCTCTTCGAGCGCGGCAACGTGGAGGTGAGCGTCACCCCCGTGGGCGAGCGCATCGTCGAGCAGGCCCAGCGCGTGCTGGAAGAGTCCGCCACCATCCGCGAGATCGCCAAGGAAGGCAAGGACCCCCGCCATGGACCGCTGCGGCTGGGCGTCATCCACACCATCGGTCCCTACCTGCTGCCCCGTCTGGTACCGGCCATGCTGAAGGCCGTGCCCGGCATGCCGCTGCTGCTGCAGGAAGGGCTGACGGCCAAGCTGCTGGAGGCGCTGAAGCTGGGCGAGATCGACGTGGCCGTGGTGGCCGAGCCGATGCCGGTGCCGGGCGTGATGTCCTGGCCGGTCTATGACGAGCCCTTCGTGGTGGTGGTGCCCACCAAGCATCCGTGGGCGTCGCGCCCGTCGGTAGATTCGACTGAACTGAAGGACGAGACGATGCTGCTGCTGGGCGCAGGCCACTGCTTCCGCGACCAGGTGCTGAAGGTCTGCCCGGAGCTGTCGCGCTATTCGCAGACCAGCACGGCCGGCATCCAGAAGACCTTCGAGGGGTCGTCGCTGGAGACCATCCGCCACATGGTGGCCTCGGGCATCGGCATCACCGTGCTGCCGTGGACGGCCATGCCGGCCGGCATCGAGCCCGGGGTGGAGGGCAAGAACAATGACGGCCTGCTGACCTACGTGCCCTTCGAGAAGACACCGCCGGTGCGTCAGGTGATGCTGGTCTGGCGCAAGAGCTTCGGCCGGGTGGAGGCCGTGGAAGAGCTGCACGACTGCCTGGTGAAGCTGGAGCAGCCGGGCGTCATGCCGCTGGACGTGCCCGCGCCGCTGTCGCTGATGACGGTGCCGGTCTGATGACGGTACGGAACACACCGGGCGCGGTGCCGGCCGGTGCGGCTCGGGAGGATGAAAGGGGCGCGGACGCAGCACCGCGGCGCGTGCTGGATGCAGGTGCCGATCGGGTGGATGGCCTCGGGTTGATGGCCGACGGCACGTCCATTCTCGACCAGGTCGGCAATACCCCGCTGGTGGCGCTGTCGCGTCTTGTGGATCCGGCCGTGCAGGCAGCCGGTGTCCGCGTGCTGGCCAAGCTGGAAGGCAACAATCCGGCCGGTTCCGTGAAGGATCGGCCGGCGCTGGCGATGATCACGGCTGCCGAGGCGCGTGGCGAGATCCGGCCCGGCGACACGCTGATCGAGGCCACGTCCGGCAACACCGGCATTGCGCTGGCCATGGTGGCAGCGGTGAAGGGCTACCGGATGGTGCTGATCATGCCCGAGACCCAGAGTCTGGAACGCCGCCAGTCGATGCAGGCCTACGGGGCCGAGCTGGTGCTGGTCTCGAAGGAAGAGGGCATGGAGGGCGCGCGCGATCTGGCGCTGGCCATGCAGGCCGAGGGACGTGGCCGGGTGCTGGACCAGTTCTCCAACGACGACAACTGGCGGGCGCACTATCGCAGTACCGGTCCGGAAATCTGGCGGCAGACGGCAGGCCGCGTCACGCACTTCGTCTCGGCCATGGGTACGACCGGCACCATCACGGGCGTGTCGCGTTTCCTGAAGGAACAGCGAGAGACCATCCGGATCATCGGCGCCCAGCCGGCAGAAGGCGCATCGATCGCCGGCATCCGCGCCTGGCCGCCAGGCTACAAGCCCGCTATCCGGGCGCAGGCGCGCATCGACCGGGTGGAGGAAGTGAGCCAGCAGGCAGCCGAGGAGATGACGCGCCGGCTGGCGAGGGAAGAGGGCATCTTCTGCGGCGTGTCGTCGGGTGGCGCGGCGGTGATTGCGCTGCGGGTGGCCGAGCAGCTGGCCGCGGAACGGTCTGCGGCAGCACGGCAGGCTCCTACGTCAGACGGGGTTCCCGCTCCCGGCGCGGTGGAACCGGCGACCGTGGTGTTCATCGTCTGCGACCGGGGCGACCGCTATCTGTCGACGGGGCTGTTCGCCGGCTGATCAGCCCTCATGCGGCTGCCCGCACCAGCACTGCCAGGCGCGGTGGGCCGCTTGGTCGTTGCCGGCCGGATCGACGCCGAACAGGCCCGGCGCAGGCTGGCCGTGGTCGTGCGGCAGCACCAGATAGCAGGTGCGCCGATCCACCGCCAGTCCCACCTGTGCGCCGTGCGGCAGGGTCAGCGTGGTGGGCTCATGGCCGAAGGGCAGGCCGGTGATCAGCGGCGTGGGCGTCTGCGTGCGCAGCCACTGCCAGACCTTCTTCATCGTGTAGCGATCGCCTTCGGCCTGCTTCCAGCTGAAGTGGCCCAGCAGCACGGCGCGCTGGCGGTCCAGCACGCCCGTGTGCAGCAGCTGGGTCATCAGCCGCTCCACGCGGTAGGGGTGCTCGTTGACCTCTTCCAGGAACAGGATGCCGCCGTCGATGCGCGGAAAGAGCGAGGTGCCCAGCAGCGAGCAGACCATGCTGAGGTTGCCGCCCCAGAGCGTGCCTTCGGCCTCGAAGCCCAACGGCGCACCTTCGCCCCGAAAGCCCACCAGTTCCAGCCGGCCCGACAGGGCGTCAGCCAGCGTTTCCAGCGTGGTGGGATCCACGTCGGCCGGGTCGGCAGCGTCGAAATGCGAGACCAGCGCAGGGCCGGCCCAGGTGGTGGCCCCTGTCCGGGCCAGCATGGCCAGGTGGAAGGCGGTGAAGTCCGAGAAGCCAAGCCATTTCTTGCCGCTGGCGGCCAGACGCTCGAAGTCCAGCTTTTCCAGGTAGCGGGTGATGCCGTAGCCGCCCCGGCTGGTCATGATGGTGGGGGCGTTGGACTCCATGGCCCGCTGGAAGGCCTGCAGGCGTGTCTCGTCGTCGCCGGCAAAGCGCTGCTGGTAGGTGGCCAGCGCCTTCGGGTCCAGCGTCAGCCGAAAGCCCTGGCGCTGCAGCAGCCGGCGCGCCCGCTGCACGCGGCTGCGGTCGGCAATCGCCCCGGAAGGGGAGATGACGTAGATGTCGCGGGCGTGAGGGGGAAGGTCCAGCGGACCGGCAGGCAGGTCGGGGGAACTGGGTGCGGAGGCAGGGCTTGGCACGGGGGAGGATCGTCCATGAACGGGCATGAGGCAGGCTATCTTAACGCCGCTGCCCCGGTCTGCCGTCATCCGGATGGTGGGATCCCCATTCAGCGCGTCAATGCAGCCGGATTCGGCGCGTGTCGGGCTGCCCATGTTGGCGCTGAGTGGCACTGTATGGTGCTGTGTGGTGCTGTGTCCGTGAGAGGTCGGCCTGAGCATGAAACCGTCAGGCCGCGTCCCCGATGCTCAGGGCGAGGGCGGCTTCTGCGGCAGCGTGGGCTGGTTGGGCAGTTCCAGCTGCGGTGCGCCCAGCGTGCCGGCATGGCGCTGGTGCAGCACTTCGGCCAGCTCGGTCACGGCCATGGCGTAGAAGAACGAGCGGTTGTAGCGGGTGATGGCGTAGAAGTTGCCGGTACCGATGACGTAGCTGGGCGGGTTGGCGCCGTTGGGCAGGTCCACCAGCATCAGCGGCTGGTCGGCCGGCAGCGACAGCGGGCTGCTGATGCCGGCAGCGCGCAGCTCGGCGATGCTTAGCTCAGGCTTCGGGCCGCGGGCCAGCAGCGAGGCGGGGTCGGCGTTCTCGGCCAGCGTGACGGGGTAGTAGAGGTCGCGGTCCTTCTGCCAGCCGTGGATGGCCAGGAAGCGCGCCACGCTGCCGATGGCATCGACCGGGCTGTTGACCAGATCGATGCGGCCATCGCCGTCGAAGTCGGTGGCATAGCTGCGGATGCTGCCGGGCATGAACTGCGGGGTGCCGATGGCGCCGGCGTAGGAGCCCCGGGGCGCCATCGGATCCAGGCCGTTCTCGCGGCAGTACAGCAGGAACTGCTCCAGCTCCTTGCGGAAGTAGGCCGCGCGCGGCGGAAAGTCGAAGGCCAGCGTGGAGAGCGCCTGGATGGTGGGGAATTTGCCGGTGTTGCGACCGTAGAGGGTTTCCACGCCGATGATGGCGACGATGATCTCGGCGGGCACGCCATGTTCCTGCGTGGCGCGTTCCAGTGCGCCGGCATGCTGCTCCCAGAACTTCAGGCCGCCATCGATGCGCACCGGCTGCAGGAAGCGGGCCCGGTAGGTTGGCCAGTCAGGCAGTTTGGGGGCCGGGGGCGGCGTGGTGGGGGCGGTACCTGCGGGTGTGGCGTCACCGGCCGGGGCTGGCACGGGGGGCGGCGGAGGCGGGGGCGTCATCAGCGCCAGCGTGCGCGCGTTGGGGCTGACCTGCGCGAACAGTGCCAGCAGGGCGTTGCGGTCGAAACCGTGGCGCTCGGCCATTTCGCTCACGAAGGCCTTCACCTCCAGATGTTCGGCATAGTTGCCGGGAACAGGCTGCGGACCGCTGGCCGCAGCGGTCACGCCGGCGGCCGTTGCTGTGGATGTCGCCGCGGCTGCCGTGGCGGCAGCCTTGGATGAAGCTTTGGGGACGGGCTGTGTCCGGGCCGCTTTCCCGGCGGGGTGTCCTCGGGATGCGCCGGCCCGGGCCTTCGTCGTCGCTGGCTTCGTTGAAGCCTGGGCGGAACGGGATGCCTGGGCGGCCTTGTTCTGTCCGGCCTTCTTGCCGCCCGTGGTCGAGCCTGCCGTGTGCTTCCCTTTCGTGAACGCTGCCTTGCGCACGGTGTGGGCCTTGGCCGTGCCTTCGGCCGAGGGGGCCGCCAGGGCGACAGATGCGGTGCCCAGCAGGGCAAGGCTCAGGCAGAGGGCGGCAAGCCGCGGGGCAGGGGGCGTGATGGCAGGCATGAAGGACGGGCGGGGTAAGACGGGGCGGTGCGGGGCCGGCTGCCGGAGGGGGCGACCGGACTCCTGCGGCTCGCCTTCCCTCAGGGCCGGAAGGCCCGCACCAGCCCGCGCAGCTGGGCCAGCAGTTCGGCCGGGCCGGGTTCGGGATCGTAGCGCATCCGGTTGTAGGTGGCGACGATATCGTGTGCCAGCGCGGCATTGTCGGCATCAAGCAGACGCTCGACGCGGTAGAGGAACTGGTTGGCCGTTTCCTGGGGCATGCGGTCCGCCCCGATGGCCGCCAGTTTCCGGCAGAAGTCCTCGAAGGCCCGCTCCACCGGGTCGCGCGGCTGACGGGCCCGCAGGGTGAAGAGCGCCGTGACGGCCAGTGCCAGCCCCAAGGCGCCCGCCAGGATGCCGGCCAGCGTCTGCCAGCCATCGGCGCCCAGGCCCAGGCGGTCCAGCAGGCGGCGCTGACTGTTGCGGTCGTAGGACAGCAGCCACAGGTTCCAGTGGTGGGTGATGCCGTCCAGGCTCAGCGTCCAGCGTCGGGTCAGGTCCGAGGCGGTGCGCGCCAGCGTGTCCTGCTGCTGGGCGCGCAGTGACTGCAGGTTGCCCTGCTCGATGCGTTCGGGAGCGACGGCGGCGGTGGGGTCGGCGCGCAGCCAGCCTTCCTTCGGATGCCAGATTTCGGCCCAAGCGTGAGCGTTGGCCTGGCGGACGATCCAGTAGTCATCCTGCGCATGGTGCTCGGCGCCCTGGTAGCCGGTCACCACGCGGGCAGGCACGCCCATGGCGCGCATCATGAAGACGAAGGCGCTGCTGTAGTGCTCGCAGAAGCCTGCCCGGCTCTCGAACAGGAATTCGTCGATGCTGTCCTTGCCCAGCTTGGGGGGCGACAGCGTGTAGTGGAAGGGTTCCTCGCGGATCCAGCGCAGCACATGGGCGGCCAGAACGTTGGGGTCGTCGCCCAGCTGCTGGCGCCACTGTCGGGCCAGCGCCAGGGCACGCGGATTGAAGCCCGGTGGCAGTTGCAGCCAGTTGTGCAGGCTGCGCTCGGTCTCGTTCAGCCCCGTCCAGGAGCCGGGGCGCGACTGCGCCACAAAGCGCATCCGTTCGGTCAGCGGCGACTGGCGCACCCATTCCATCGTGGGCAGCACGGCGGTGGGTTCATCGCCCACCTCCGGGGTCTGGGTGATGGTGTCCAGTCCCAGCAGCCAGCGGTTGTTGCCGGGCTCGCGCGTGATGGTGTATTGCCAGGTGGCCGATCCCTGTGGCACGCGCACCTCGGGCGGTGGCAGGCTGCGCTCGGCCGAGGGGGGCAGCGCCGTCCAGCGCCGGCCGTCGAAGTGGCCGAAGCTGGGGCCGCGCCAGTACATGTCGCTGGGGGCAGGGGCATCGCCCTGGAATTCCACCCGCATCACGACTTCATTGGATTCGGCCAGCTTCGAGAAGTCGCCGGGAGCCATCGAATCCGACAGGCCGGTGGTGCTGGCGTCCTGCTGGTTCTGGTTGCCCCACAGCGGCCCGCTCGGACGCGGGAACAGCACGAACAGGATGATGGCCAGCGGCAGGGCCTGCAGCAGCAGCACGACGGCCTGGCGCAGCCGGGTGCGCAGCGGCACCTCGGCCTGCTGGTACTGGATGGTGAGCAGCACCGCCAGCAGCGCCGGAATGGCCAGCAGCGTCCAGGCACCCATCAGGATGCTCTGGGAGTGCAGATAGGCGGCCAGCAGCAGGAAGAAGCCCAGGAAGACGGTGATGTAGAAGTCCCGCCGGGTGCGCATCTCCAGAAGTTTCAGTCCCAGAAAGAGCACCACCAGCGCCACGCCCGCTTCCTGGCCCACCAGGGTGCGGAACTGGGCGTAGACCGCGCCCACCACGGCCAGACTGGCCAGGATGCGGATCCAGCGCCCCGGCAGGGGCCGGCCGGAAACGAGCAGGCCCAGCCGCCAGGCAAACAGGATGGCAAAGCCCGCCGTGCACCAGAAGGGCAGGTACAGGGCATGGGGCAGGACGGCCAGCAGCGTCACGGCCAGCAGGAAGAGCGTGTCGCGCCGGTCGCGTTCCCAGGTGCCGCCCAGACGGCCGCCCAGCGCACGCAGCGAGGGGCGCAGACGCGGGTTCAGGGTGGCGTTTTCCTGGCTGCCGCGTGTTCTCGCGTCTGGATTCCGTGATCCACGGCCCGCGCTGCTGCCAGGGGCTGCCGTGAACGGCCGGGCAGGCTGCGGCTGGTGCGGAGCCTGGCTCATGATGCGGGGGCCTCACCGAAGCGGGCCAGGGCTTCCAGGCAGGCAGCGCGCTGCTTGGGGCCCCGGTCGGTGGTGAAATGGCGGCGCGGCAGCTTCAGCGCATAGGGCTGCTCGGCCTGTTCGGCCAGTTCGATCCAGCTTGTCAGCCGCGACAGGCGTGCTTCTTCGTCCAGACCCGGCGGGAGCTGCTCCCAGTCGAACATCAGTTCGCCGCCTTCGCCACCATCGGAGAATTCCCGGGTCTGCGGCAGGCCCTGCGGATGGCGGGCCATGGCGCGCCAGGCCAGCCGCCGGATCGAATCGCCGGGGCGGTAGGGGCGCAGGTGGCTGAAATCGTCGCCGCCATGCTGATGCTGCTCGGCATGGCCGGTGGGATCATGGGACTGGGGCAGGGGGCTGGGCGGATTCTCGGGGGCTGGCCAGGCCAGCACGCCGGCGGCCGGATACCACAGCGTCCAGACCCGCCACAGGCCCAGCGGGAAGTCGGAGGTGAGCCGCAGCAGCGGGGCCGGCTGCCAGCCGCGCTTTTCGGTCTTTAGCGCCACCGACACCATCTGCTCGGCCTCGGCGGCAATGTCCACTTCCTGTGCCTCGGTATCGCGGCCCGTGTCCAGGCGGATGGCGTAGCGCGCCAGCCGGGTGGGGTTCAGGAAGCTCAGGTTGAGTTCTGCCGTCTCGCCGGCGTGCACCGGATCGCCGCGGCCCGGTCGCAGCACCAACCCGGCCAGATTGCGCCACGCATGAAAGAGCGACACCCAGAAGACGCCGCCCAGCACGAAGACCAGCACGTAGCCCAGCGCCAGCCCGTAGTTGATGGTCAGCACCAGCATGACCAGCAGCGCACCGGCAAAGATCAGCCCCATCCGGGACGGCAGGACGTAGATCCGTCGACGGGTGAGGGGGAAGTCGCCTTCCCAGGGGGTGCGCGTGCGGCCGAAGAAGCGCATTCAGTAGGGGAAAGTGGTCGGAACCGGGCCTTGCACAGGAAGGGCCATGGCGTGGAACGGGGGCGTCATGTCAGGGAATGGCCACCGCCTTCTGCAGCTCGGCCACCAGCTCGGCGCGGGCGCGGTGGTTGGTGGCGGCGCCGCGCGCCGGCTTCAGGCGATGTCCGGCCACCGGCAGCAGCACGGCCTGCACGTCGTCGGGCAGCACGTGGTTGCGGCCGTCCAGCAGTGCCCAGGCGCGGGCGGCGCGCAGCAGCGCCAGGCCGGCCCGTGGGCTCAGCCCCTCGGCAAACATCGACGAGCGCCGCGACTGGGTGAGCAGGTTCTGCACGTAGTCGATCAGGGGGCCGGAGGTCTTCACCTCGGTGACGGCTTTCTGGATCTGCAGCAGCTCGGCCGGCGTGAGGATCGGCTTCAGCTCGGTGAGCCAGTCCCGACGGTCCCGGCCTTCCAGAATGGCGCGTTCCGACTTGGGATCGGGGTAGCCCAGTTCCACGCACATCAGGAAGCGGTCCAGCTGCGACTCGGGCAGCGGGAAGGTGCCGATCTGGTCCTGCGGGTTCTGGGTGGCGATCACGAAGAACGGCTCGGGCAGGCGATGGGCCACGCCCTCCACCGAGACCTGGCGCTCTTCCATGGCCTCCAGCAGCGCACTCTGCGACTTGGGCGAGGCACGGTTGATCTCGTCGGCCAGCAGCATCTGCGTGAACACCGGGCCGGGCATGAAGGAGAAGCGCTGCTCCTGGCGCTGATAGACGCTGGAGCCGGTGATGTCTGCCGGCAGCAGGTCGTTGGTGAACTGGATGCGTTTGTAGTCCAGCCCCAGCGAACGGGCCAGCGTGTGAGCCAGCGTGGTCTTGCCCACGCCGGGCAGGTCTTCCAGCAGCAGGTGGCCACGGGCGAACAGGCAGGCCAGCGTCAGGCGGATCTGGCGCGGCTTGCCGACGACGATGGCGCCGATCTGCATGGCGACTTCCTGGATCTTTTGCAGCATGGGGTACCAGCCGTGACGGAATGAAGGAATGGGGGTGGGTCTGCACGGACACCGGCATGCCGGTCCGTTGCTGTGCCCATCCAATACCCCCAGCGGCGCCGATGGTAGTGGGGAACGCCTGCATGGCTGGTTCCGGGCTGACGGCCGGTTGGCGGGCGCGGATGCGCCCCCGCTGTCCGGTCCCCAGGCCCCAGGTCGGCCGTCAGGGGGCGGGTGTCGGGCAGGGGATGGTTTTCTGCGCTTCCGGGCTTGCAGGCCTTCAGGGCTTCATCCCTCTGGCCCCTGGGCACCGTGGCGCCTGGGGTGTCGGGTGGGTCAGTCCACCCGGATTGCCCTGGGTCGATAGTTCATGACCTTCCAAAAGGTAGCGCTCATGGGAAACCCTGATGAAACACTCTCTTATAATGTGTGGAAAAACGAGCGTGTCATGTACCTGCAGGCCGCCACGCTGATTCCATGCCCTGGGCTCCCGGGCCTCGCATTTCCGGCCGGGAAGGGTGATGGACCCATCCGGAGCTTCCCCCGATGGCGGCATGTATGATTCCACGCGATGTGGACTACCTCTATCAACGGACTTGTCTCATGAAAATTCTGGTAGCAGTCAAACGGGTCGTCGATTACAACGTCAAGGTCAGGGTCAAGAGTGACAACACCGACGTGGATATCGCCAACGTCAAGATGTCGATCAACCCCTTCGACGAGATTGCCGTGGAAGAGGCCGTGCGCCTGAAGGAAAAGGGCGTGGCTACCGAAGTGGTCGCCGTCTCGTGCGGGCCCACCGCCTGCCAGGAAACGCTGCGCACCGCGCTGGCCATTGGCGCCGACCGTGCCATCCAGGTGGAAACCGATGCCCAGCTGCAGCCGCTGGCCGTGGCCAAGCTGCTGGCTGCCGTGCAGGCCAGGGAGTCGGCCGGCATCATCCTGCTGGGCAAGCAGGCCATCGACGATGATGCCAACCAGACTGGCCAGATGCTGGCGGCGCTGCTGAAGCTGCCGCAAGGCACCTTCGCCTCGAAGATCGAGGTGGCTGATGGTCAGGCCACCGTCACCCGCGAGATCGATGGCGGCCTGGAGACGCTGCGCATGCCGCTGCCGGCCGTCATTACCGCCGATCTGCGCCTGAACGAGCCGCGCTACGTCACGCTGCCCAACATCATGAAGGCCAAGAAGAAGCCGCTGGAAAAATTCTCCCCGGCCGACCTGGGCGTCGATCCGGCGCCGCGCCTGAAGGTGCTGAAGGTGACCGAGCCGCCTGCCCGTCAGGGTGGCGTGAAGGTCTCCAGCGTCGAGGAGCTGGTCGAGAAACTGAAGAACGAAGCCAAGGTCATCTGATCAGGCGCAACGGAAGAGGGAGTGACCCATGGCAGTACTGGTTATTGCAGAACACGACAACAAGACCCTGAAACGCGCCACGCTGCAGGCCGTGGATGCAGCCGCCCGGCTGGGTGAGGTGCACCTGCTGGTGCTGGGCAGCGGCGTGGATGCCGTTGCGCAGGCCGCCGCCAAGGTGGCGGGCGTCGCCCAGGTGAAGGTGGTGGACGATCCGGCGCTGGCCGAGTCCCTGGCCGAAGTCGTCACCGCCCAGGTGGTGCCGCTGGCCAAGGACTACAGCCACGTGGTGGCCGCCGCCACCGCCCACGGCAAGGACTTCATGCCGCGCGTGGCCGCCCTGCTGGACGTGGCCCAGATCTCCGAGGTGACCGGCATCGATTCGGCCGACACCTTCCGCCGGCCCATCTACGCCGGCAACGCCATTGCCACCGTGCAGAGCAGCGACCCCATCAAGGTGCTGACGGTGCGCGGCACGTCCTTCGATGAGGCCGCCGCTGAAGGTGGCTCGGCCGCCATCGAGAAAGTGGCGGCCGTGGCCGTCGACGGCCAGCCCGCCCTGGTGGGCCGCGAGCAGGCCTCCAGTGATCGTCCCGAGCTGACGGCCGCCCAGGTGGTCGTCGCCGGCGGCCGGGGGCTGGGCAGCGCCGAGCAGTTCCAGGCCGTGCTGGAGCCGCTGGCCGACCGGCTGGGTGCCGCCCTGGGGGCCTCGCGTGCGGCGGTGGACGCCGGCTATGCGCCCAATGACTGGCAGGTGGGCCAGACCGGCAAGATCGTTGCGCCGCAGCTCTACATCGCGGCCGGCATCTCGGGGGCCATCCAGCACCTGGCCGGCATGAAGGACAGCCGCATCATCGTGGCCATCAACAAGGATGAAGAGGCGCCCATCTTCAGCGTGGCCGACTATGGCCTGGTGGCCGATCTCTTCGAGGCCGTGCCTGCGCTGACTGCCAAGCTGGGCTGATCGCCTGATCGCCTCACCGGACGGCGGAGCGTGACATTCGTCACGTTCCGCCGTTGTCGTTTCCGGCCATGAAAAGGACTCCGACGTTTTGGCGATTCTTGAGGCATGGTTGCTTGCCGTGGGGCGGGGCGCCGATCAAGAATGCCTGCCGCTGGTGCCCCGCCGGGTGCCTTTCGTCAGGAGACGTGGAAATGGAAACGAAATTTGCGGTGGGCCGTCTGGTGCTGTCCTGTGCCGCCGTGGCTATGAGTGGTCTGCTGGCGGCGGGCGCCGCCCAGGCTGAAAGCGTCACCAAGGTCTATCAGTCGCGCATGCACGATGGTTCGCTCAGCTTCGGCGACAAGCCTGCCCAAGGCGCCATCGAGACCGAAAGCCGCGACTATCGGCTGCCCGACGCCCCCCCGGCCGCCGTGCTGGAAGCCGAGCGCCGCAACTGGGCCGAGCAGAACCGGGCCTTCGAGCAGCGTTATACCGACCGCCTGGCCATCGAGGCCATGCAGGAACGCCAGCGCAAGCTGGAGACGATGCTGCTGCGCGGTGCGAGCGCTGCGGCGCCCACCGAGACGCTGGTCTATGGGGGCGCCCCCGTGGTCTGGGGTGCACCGCACATCCGTCCCATGCCGCCCATGGCCCAGCCCGGAGGCGCGGTCTATCGCAGCTCGCCCGGTGCCGTGAACGGCCGTGGCGCGCCGTTCCTGTCCAGCGGCTTCCAAGCGCATCCGGCGTACTGATACCTGGTCATCCCTCATGAAAAAACCCCGGCAGCGCAGAAGGCTGTCGGGGTTTTTTGTTGGGGCCTCATCGGGGCATCCGGGTCGGGACACCCCCATGTGCGGCGCGTGACCGGGTGTCCGCCGCGCAGGGCGTGGCCAGGTGTCAGCCACGCAGGGCCTGGTCGGCGGGGCAGGGTCGTGGCCGGTTTCAGTCCGCTGCGGCTGGTGCGGCCTCTTCCTTGGCGGGGTCCTTCAGCCGTGTCACCAGCAGCTGGTCGATGCGATGGTGGTCGATGTCGACCACCTCGAACTTGTAGCCACCGTAGCTCACGGCGTCGGTGAGCTTGGGCATGCGGCGCAGGCTGTACATCATGAAGCCGGCCAGCGTCTCGTAGCTGCTGTCCTCGGGCAGCGCCTCGATGTCCAGCGCCCGCAGCACGGTTTCCACCGGGGTCAGGCCGTCGATCAGCCAGCTGTTGTCGTCGCGCTTGACGATCTGCCGCTGGTTGTCGTTGACCAGATCGCCCATCACGGTGCTCATCACGTCGTTGAGGGTGATCAGCCCCACCACCAGCGCGTATTCGTTCAGCACGATGGCGATGTCCTCGCGGCTGGCCCGGAAATGGTTCAGCAGCTCGGACAGCGTGAGCGAATCCGGAATGGTCAGCACCGGCTTGATCCACGGTGCGCCCTTGAGCGTCAGCGGCTCGTCGTTCAGGATGCGGGCCAGCAGGTCCTTCGATTCCACGTAGCCGACGATGCGGTCGATCTCGTCGTCGCAGACCAGGAAGCGCGAATGGGCCAGCTGGGCAATCTGCTCGCGGATCTCCTGCTCGGTTTCCTGCAGCGTGAGGTAGGCAATGCTCTCGCGCGTGGTCATGGCCGACGACACCAGCCGCGATTCCAGCTCGAAGACGTTCTCGATCAGGTGGTATTCGGTGTCGGGCAGCACACCGGCCTCGGCGCCGGCATCCACCACGGCCGAGATGTCGTCGAAGGTGAGCTCGTCGGTGCGCTGCGCCGGCAGCCCGAACAGCGAGATCAGCTTGTCCGAGAGCGTGTTGAAGATCCAGACAATGGGCTTGAACAGCACGATGCAGCCGTGCAGGGGGCGCACCAGCCGCCGGGCCAGTCGCTCGGGGGCCAGCATGGCCAGCCGCTTGGGCAGCAGGTCCGCAAACAGGATGAACATGCCCGTCACCACCAGGAAGGACAGCGTGGTGGTGAGCGGTTCCAGCCAGGGACCCTTGTAGAAGGGGGATATCCAGTCGTGCAGCGAGGGGCCGAGCGCCGATTCACCCACGGCACCGGCCAGGATGGCCACCGCGTTGATGCCGATCTGCACCGCGGTGACGAACTGGCCGGGGCGCAACTGCAGGGCGAGAATTTCCTTGGCGTGCTCGTCGCCCTCGTCGGCCATGACCTGCAGCTTGATGCGGCGCGAGGCGGCCAGCGAGATTTCGGCGGCCGAGAAGAAGGCGCTGCACAGGATGAGCAGCAGCAGGATGAGAAGCTGTTGGGTGGGACTGAGGCTGAAATGCAAAGCGGGCTCCGAAGCCGCACAGGGGACGGTCTGGACAGGCTCAGTGACGGCGCGTCTCGTGTTTTTCGGACTTTCCCGAGTGCTTTGAACTCAAAGATTACCCACTTTGTGCGTTTTCAGCCACTTTTGGCCGATCAACGTCGGGTGTTTGTCGTTCCTGGCGCAGCGGTGATGGGGGCGGGGCAGGTCCGCCTGGGGAGGGCTCCATCCTGCGCCGGCGCAGCGCTCATCCCCGGGCCTGGGCCCTGGGTGGTGGTTCATTGCATGACAACGGCGCACTTGCGCTATACAATCAAGGGTTTCCTCAACATCGGGTTTCTTATGGGCGCGCTCTGGCGTGGCCTTGGGGAGCCCGGCAGGCAGTTTCTGGCCAGGCCCGGAGTCCGGGTGCCAGTTCTGCGGCATCGGCTGGTATTCGGAGATATCTCAATGGTCGTCGTTCGTCTCTCGCGTGGTGGTTCCAAGAAACGCCCCTTCTACAACATCGTCGTCACCGACAAGCGCAACCGTCGTGATGGCAGCTTCATCGAGCGCCTGGGCTTCTACAACCCGGTGGCTTCCGAGAAGGACCAGCAGTCCCTGCGTCTGGATCTGGCCCGCGTGCAGCACTGGGTCAGCCAGGGCGCACAGCTGTCGCCCAGCGTGGCCCGCCTGGCCAAGAAGGTCGAGCAGCAACCTGCCGCTGCCTGATTTCTTCCAGAGCAGTTTCCGTGGCTGATCCCCACTGGATTGGCGTCGGCCGCATTCGGGGCAGCCATGGTGTCCAGGGCGCGCTGAAGATTGAGCCCTACGCCGCCGCCTCCGAATCGGTGCTGCGCCATGCCCGGCGCTGGCGCCTGGTCGAGGCGGTCGAGCCGTCTCCGGACGGTCCGCCTGCAGGGCAGGTCCCTGCGCCCAGACGCGCAGCCCGTCCGCTGGCGTTGCCGCAGGTCGTGCGGCGTAGCCGCTGCCGCGTGCAGGGTGACGCGCTGGTGGCCGAGCTGGTGCTGCTGGACGGCCAGCCGCCACTCACCCGAGAACAGGCACTGGCCCTCAAGGGCGTGGAAATCCAGGTCGATCGCGCCGACTTCCCGCCCACCCAGGACGACGAGTTCTACCATGCGGACCTGATCGGCTGCGAAGTCATCGGCCAGCAGGGGGCTCGCCTGGGGACGGTCGTGGCTGTCGATGACCACGGTGCGCAGCAGGTGCTGCGTCTGGACGACGGCATGCTCATCCCCTTCGTCGAGGCCATCGTGCAATCGGTGGACATTGCAGCCCGGCGCATCCAGGCAGACTGGGCGGCCGACTGGCGCTGATCCGTCGTACGGTCTGAACGTTGCTGCGGCACGCCGCTGTGCGTGGCGAAAGGGAAGGCCGTCTCATCCCCTGACGCCCTTTCGTTGCCATGGACTTCGAGATCATCACCATCTTTCCCGACCTGGTCGAGGCCGCGGCACCTTATGGCGTGGTCGGGCGCGCGCGCAACGACGCGTATTTCCTGCGTTGCTGGAATCCGCGCGACTACACCTTCGACAATTACCGGCGCATTGATGACCGCCCCTATGGCGGTGGGCCGGGCATGGTGATGCTGGCCGAGCCGCTGCTGCGCTGCCTGACGGCGCTGCGCGAGACCCGTGCCGCCGAAGGGCGCCCCGAGCTGCCCGTCATCTATCTGTCCCCGCAGGGGCAGCACTTCACCCAGGCACGCGCCCAGACAATGGCGGCTTCTGATGGCGCCATTTTCCTGTGCGGCCGCTACGAGGCCATCGACCAGCGTTTCCTCGACGCCGTGGTGGACGAGGAAATCTCGATGGGTGACTTTGTGGTCTCGGGGGGCGAGTTGCCGGCCATGCTTGTCATGGATGCCGTGGTGCGCCTGCTGCCGGGGGTGCTCAACCACGGCGAATCGGCCGAACAGGACTCGTTTGCCGAGGGAGCGCCGGCTCAGCGTCTGCTGGACTGCCCGCATTACACCCGCCCGGAGCAGCTGCCGGGGTTGCCACGCGACGTGCCGGCCGGGGTGCCCCCCGTACTGCTGTCGGGCAACCACCGCGAGATAGAGCGCTGGCGTCATGCCGCCGCCCTGGACGCCACGCAGCGCAAGCGCCCGGAGCTGCTTTCGGCAAAATCCGTGCTATCATCAAAAGCTTAGCTTGCATCCTCTGGCGGGACCATCCGCCGCTGGCCCAATTTTGTGCCATCGGCTCCAATCCCAACAACAGCCCCGCCCATGATGCCTGGAGTCCTCTAGCATGAACCTCATCGCCCAGCTCGAACAGGAAGAGATTTCCCGCCTCGGCAAGCAGATTCCCGCCTTTGCACCGGGTGACACCGTGGCCGTGGCCGTCAACGTGGTTGAAGGCAGCCGCAAGCGTGTGCAGGTCTACGAAGGCGTGGTCATCGCCAAGCGTAACCGTGGCCTGAACAGCGCCTTCACCGTCCGCAAGATCTCCTCGGGTGAGGGTGTCGAGCGTACCTTCCAGCTGTACTCGCCGCTGATCGCCAGCATCGAGGTCAAGCGCCGCGGTGACGTGCGCCGCGCCAAGCTGTACTACCTGCGCAACCTGTCCGGCAAGAAGGCCCGCATCAAGGAAAAGCTGCCGGCCCGCACGCAGGCTGCCAAGGCCGCCGCGGAAGGCGCCGAGGGCTGATCGGTTCCGGCCATGTCTGGCCGCCGGCCTCCTATCCCACGAGGGGTGGCCGCGCCTGCGCCAGCATCGGCTGATGTTTCCGTTCCGTCTTTCGATCTGTCGTCAGCCCCCGTGCTGGCTGCTGCCGGCGGATCCTCCGAACAACCGCTGTCCGATCAGCGCCTGCAGGGCGACTGGATCCGGCAGCGGTTTTTGCATCCGCCCTCCGACTGGCGGATCGAGGCCGAGAGCAATGCCGAGGCGCCATCGGGGCCGCCCCCGAGTGTGCCGGCCGTTTCTGTCGGCCCATCGTCCGCCTCCCCATCGGCTTCTGTTTGGGCACCCCAGGAGCCCGCAGGGGGGCGCGCTTCACACCCTGACGCCACTGCGAGACGCCCGCTGACGCCGGCTGCCGTGCTGGTGCCGCTTCTACCTACCCCTCAGGGGCTGGGTGTGCTGCTGACAGTGCGCAGCAACCGGCTGCGCCACCACCCGGGCCAGATTGCCTTTCCGGGCGGCCGGCTGGATCCGGAAGATGCCTCGGTCACCGATGGGGCCCTGCGCGAGGCGGCAGAAGAAATCGGTCTGGCTCGCCATCAGGTCCAGGTGCTGGGCAACCTGCCTGGCATGGCCACCGGCACGGGCTATTGGGTCAATCCCGTGGTGGGACTGCTGGATGCTGCGGTGCAGCCCCAGTCGCTTGTGCTGTCGCCACAGGAGGTGCAGGAAGCCTTCGTGGTGCCGCTGGCCTTCCTGATGAATCCGGCCAATCATCAGCGCCGTCTGGGGCGCTGGCAGCAGGACGGGCAGCTCATCCAGCGCGCCTTTCATGCCATGCCCTGGCAGGCACCGGCGGGTCACACCTACTTCATCTGGGGAGCCACCGCCACCATGCTGCGCAATTTCTATCACTTCCTGGCGGCGTGACGGAAATGGTGGCGGTCCACCGTTGCAGCCCGAGGGACCCGTCCGGCGATCGCATGGAGTGCGGCATGCAGTGGGGGCGGGGAGTCGCCATCGACTTGAGACCACGCCAGTCCACCTGACTGTCGCACCCCCTGACAACGGCAAGACCCTGTCAGGAAAGCGATCTTCTTCGTCCCTTCAGGGCACGCTCATTACCATCGCACGGGTGATCCCCGTCTGGATGGCTGCGTCATGGACGACCAACCCCTGCAAATCCTCGTGCATTCCACGGTGGTGGGTGCCCCGTTCCTGCTGGTGAAGGGGGCCCTCAAGTATCGCTGGCCGGTCTGGCTGATGTTCCTGCTGGGGCTGGTCCTGCCATTTCTGATGTTGGTGCCGCGTGGCATGGCAGGGCTGGGGTGGTGGCCACGATCGCAGATCGTCGCCGCGGTCCTAGCGTTCTACGGCTTGTTCGTGGGGGCTGGCATGGCCTTGGCCACGTGGATGAAACGCACCGAACGGGTGGCGTGAAGGAGCACGACCATGACATGGATGGATGTGTTGAACGGGGTCGGCCGGATTCTGGTGCTTGTGGGCTTGACCGCCTTCATGACCCGGGTGCCCGCAAGCCGGCTGGCGATGTGGAAGGTGTTCTGTATCGTCAGCGTGTGCTTTCTGTTTTCCCTGTGGCTGCCGCAGCTGTACGGGCCGCACGCTTTCCTGGCGCGCCCGTGGATCACGCTCGGCGTGGCGCCCGCGCTGTCCGTGCTGGTGGGCGCCGTGTGCACGGGCGTGATCCATTGGTTGCGGCGCAGGATGGCTGCTGAATCACCTGAATGATCGCCGCCATCCCGCGCGCCCGGCATGCTCAGCGCTGCTGCAGCGCCTTCTGCCGGATCAGCGCCTTGCGCTGCAAGGTCTTCACGCTCTTCAGGTTCCTGGTGGCTTCGGGCCGGGTCTGCCAGTAGAGCGTGCCGCTGTCACCCACGGCGCTGCGGTCATCAGCCACCGAGATGCCCTTGAACTCGGGGGAGATGTCCAGTCTCCAGTCCGCCGGGATGCGCCAGTGGCTGCACGACAGGCGCTTGATGGCGGGCAGCTGCTGATCCAGGCACAGGCGGAACTCGTCCTTGGCCTTGCCTTTGAGCACCTTCAGCGTGGCCTGGTTGCCCTTGTCATCCTGCCAGTGCTGCAGCGCCTGGTTGAAGGGCACCACATCGCCGGCGCGCAGGGTGTAGCTGCTGGTCGAGCGCAGCGGTGATGCAGCCGAGGCAGGGTCTCCGGTGGTGAAGCTGGCCTGCGTGGACAGGGTCAGCAGCGGGCGGCCCGGAGTGGCTTCGCCGTCGATGCTATAGAGGAAGCGACCCGGCGTGAAGAAGCCCAGCTCCTGATAGCCCTCGAAGAAGCGTCCCATGTGAACGTCCATCCCCAGCGTGACGGTCTGAGGGGTGAAGACGTAGTCCGGCAGCAGATTCCGGCTGTCGTGGCTCAGGAAGTTCTCGAATTCGTGGGTGTAGTGGGTCCGTCCCGGCTCGGTCCGGCCAGGATGGTCAATGCTGGACCACCCCTCGACATCGGGTACGGCGGGAGCGCCATCGTTACGGGGCAGGGGCTGGCCGTCCGGGCCGGGGCCGTTCCAGGGCACGGCCGACCAGCTCTGGTAGTTCGGCCCGATGAGGGCGGGGACCGTGTCCACATAGTGGACCAGCACGCCAGCCAGCACGTCGCCACGCACGCCCCGGGAGGACACGGTGGCGGCCTTGTAGGCCGGATAGCGGGTCGTGGACTGCCAGGTCCGTTGCCGGTCGTCGCGTTCATCCACCACGCGCAGGCCCTGATAGGTGGGCAGCGCGCTCAGGGTCGTCCAGTCGGCGGGCACCTGCCAGAGCGTGCAGCTCAGGCGCTTCACGTTCTGGACCTTCTGATCCAGGCAGAGCCGTACCTGGTCCTTGGCCTGGCCTGCCATGGGAACCAGCTTCACGGAGTCCCCCTGGGCGTTGCGCCATTCGGCCAGCGACTGGTTCAGCGGGATGCGCTGTCCGGGCGTGATGGCGACGGGGCGTGTGACGGCATCCAGCGTCAGGGTCTGGCCATCGGATGCGGCATCCTCGCCGCTGCGGCCGTTGCCGGTGCCGCCAACCCGCACCTGCGCCTGGCTGCCCAGGTTGAATGGGGTGTCGCGGGAATAGGCAAGGTACTGGCTGCCGTGGAAGTTCTCCTGGTAGGAGCCCTCGCTGACCATGTGCAGATCCAGCCCGGTGTCCAGCGTGGGATAGGCAAAGCCATCGACAGGGCTGTCCTGCAGCCAGCTGGCCTGGTGATAGCGATAGTGGCGGCTGTCGGGGTCCACCTGCTGCAGCCACTGGCCACCCTGCAACGGAGGCGTGTGCGCCAGTGCGTCGGTGTCGACCTGGCCCTTGTTTCCGGCTCCTCGCCATGGCCATGCGGGCCAGACGCGGTACTCGGGGGTCTGACCGTCCCAGGTGGTGCCCTGCAGCAGCAGGGTGGCCAGCAGATCACTGCTGATGCTGTGCGTGTCGATGGCGGCCTGGGTGGAGCTGGCCGCCTTGCTGCTGGGGGCCAGGGCGCCGTCGGTCGTCTGGGCGGACGAGGATGCGGCCGTGACCAGGCTGTTCGCGGTCGCCTTGGTCCGGGTTGCCGAGTCGTCCTGACCACTGCCGCAGCCGGCCAGCAGCGCGAGGATTGCCGCTGCGAGGATCGTGTGGCGGGAGGGTATGCGCGTCGTCATGGTCTGCCTCCGTCTGTTGGCGTGGGGAAACGATTTGCATGCAGCCACCATAGCGCGTGTCGATGATCCTGCGACGAATGTAGTGTTTGGTTACTTGATTTCGGGGTTTTCGGAACGGTTCCTGGTGGGTGATTACAACGTAAAGAAAGTTTTCGTGACAGGACGGTGTGCTGGTCCCTGTCGGAACATGACATCATGCGCCGAGCCAATGCTCAGAAATCATGGTCTTCATGTCCCTGATTGTTGACCGAATTTCGTCGAATCAGCGTCAGTGCAGGCAGCGGCCCAAGTCCGGACGTAGGGGAGGCCCCGAGCAGGGAAGGCATTCCGGTGACGGAAAAAAGCAGAGGCGGACGCTTTTGAGGCGCCCAGGCAGGTCTTGCGTTTTGTAATTTCTGCTTCGTGTCTTCTGCACTCAACCCTCAACCCTCAACGCCGCAGGCGCCTAGTCGTAATCCACCAGCTGCTGGAACAGTTCGTAGCGGTGCGGGTCGATGTCGCCGCGTTCGGCCGCATCGCGGATGGCGCAGCCCGGTTCGTCGTGGTGCTGGCAGTCGTTGAAGCGGCACTGGCCCAAGTAGGGGCGGAACTCGGGCATGGCGTGCAGCAGCTGCCAGCGGCTCAGGTGTGCCAGCTCGAACTGCTGGAAGCCCGGGGTGTCGATCAGCCAGCTCTGGCCATCAGGCAGGATGAAGGCACGACTGAAGGTGGTGGTATGACGTCCGCTGGACAATGCGGTGGAGATCTCGTTGGTCTGCTGGCTGGCGGTGGGCACCAGGGCGTTGAGCAGGGTGGATTTGCCCATGCCGCTCTGGCCCAGCAGCACGGTGCGCTTGCCGACCAGGCGTTCCTGCACGGGTTCCAGCGAGGCGGGATCCTTCAGGGCCGAAATGGGCAGCATCGGGTAGCCCAGCGACTCGTAGACGCGCGTGCGCGCCTGCACCTGCTCGAACGACTGGCTCAGGTCCTGCTTGGTCACCAGCACCAGGACGGGGATGTCCTCGGCGGTGAGGCCGAGCAGCAGCCGCATCAGCAGCGCTTCGTCGAAGGCGGGGTAGCCGCTGATCAGCACGGCCGCCTGATCGACGTTGGCGGCAATGATCTTCTCCCGGAAGGCGTCGCGGCGGCGCACCTGGTTGCGGCGCGGCGCCACGCTCTCGATGGCTGAAGGGCCGCTGTCGGCCTGCCGGTAGGTCACATGGTCGCCCACCACGCAGTCCAGTCGCCGGCCCACCGCCATGGCGGGCAGGTGCGGCCCGCCATCCGTCGGGGCCAGCAGGAACTGGCGGCCATAGGCGGCCATCACGTCGGCCTGCAGTCGCTCGGAACGGGTCTGGCCGCGCGGCTGGGCCTGGCTGCCGGCCGGGGTCTTGCGGGTGTAGGAACGGCTGCCACCCGGGCGGGGGGGCTGGCGTCCCCGGCCCTTGTTGGCCAGGGCCATGGCCTCGTCCTCGTAGCGGGCACCTGTGTAGTCGTCGTCGAAGTCGTCGGCGGGGCCGGTGCGGCGCGGGTGATCGGAGGAGGTCATGGCTGTGGTGAGGTCATGGCTGTGATGGGGCGGCCGGGGCCGCCTCGGCCAGCCGCTGCCGGATCCGGCCGATGCGCAGGGGCGCCGGCGGGTGGGAATCGTAGAACGCCGAATGCAGCGGATCGGGCGTGAGGGTGCTGGCGTTGTCCTCGTAGATCTTGGTGAGGGCCGAGACCAGCGCCTGGCCGTTGCTGTGTTCCACCGCGAAGGCATCGGCCTCGAATTCGTCACGGCGTGACATCCAGGCCATCAGCGGCCGCAGCGGCAGCAGGAAGACGGGCAGGGCCAGGAAGAAGAGCAGCAGCGCCACGCCGGCCGGTGCCTGGGCCTGGAAGGGGCCGATGGCGATGCCCAGCCCCTGGTAGAACCAGATCTGCGACGACAGCCAGCCCAGCAGTGCAAAGGCAACCAGGCTGAATACGCCCTGCAGCACCAGGCGCTTCTGGATGTGCTTCTTCTTGAAATGGCCCAGCTCGTGCGCCAGCACGGCCTCCACCTCGTCGACCTCCAGTCGGGCCAGCAGGGTGTCAAAGAAGACGATGCGCCGGCTTTTGCCGAAGCCGGTGAAGTAGGCGTTGCCATGGGCCGAGCGGCGGCTGCCGTCCATCACGAACAGGCCGCCGGCACTGAACTGGCAGCGCGCCAACAGCGCCAGGATGCGTTCCTTCACCGGTCCATCGGCCATCGGCTCGAAGCGGTTGAAGAGCGGGGCAATGACGGTGGGAAAGAGCAGCAGCACCACGACGTTGAAGCCGATCCAGAAGGCCCAGGCCCACAACCACCAGCGCTGGCCGGTGTGCTGCATCAGCGCGATGAGGGCGGCCAGCAACGGCAGTCCCAGCAGGGCGCCAACGAGCAGCGCCTTCAGGTGGTCGGCCACGAAGAGCGCCGGCGTCATGCGGTTGAAGCCGAAGCGGGTCTCCAGCCGGAAATGCCGCCACCCGTCCACCGGCAGCTCGGCCAGGCTGATGAGAAGCAGCGCGGTGGCCATGACGAGCAGCTGCTGCAGGAGCGGCTGGTCGGGTAGCCAGCGCATCCAGGTTTCGTGGATGAACTGCAGACCGCCCAGCAGGGTGAGGGCAAGCAGCACCACCGCGCCCACGAACTGGTCGACGATGCCCAGCTGCACGCGGGCGATGGTGTAGGCGGCGGCGCGCTGGTGGGCCGGCAGGCTGATGCGGCTGGCAAAGGGTTCGGGCACGGCGTCGCGGTGCCGGCTGACGTGGCGGACCTGACGGCTGGCCAGCCAGAGGCGCAGAACCAGCGACAGCAACAGGAATCCGACGAACAGGAAGCTGAAGTGCAGGGGTTGCATGCGACAATTAAAGCATGGAAACCCAAGACACAATGGGGGCGGCTGCCGCCCCGGAAAACGAACGGAACGGGATGGATCAGGCGTCGGAGGGCGCTCCGCAGGGCGTCTCGGCCGGCCACACGGCCGATGGCCAGCCACTGGGCACCGTGTTCGTTCCCCCTGGCCGGCCTGACGAGAGCCGTCTGGTCTGGCTCGACATGGAAATGACCGGCCTTCATCCCGACATCGACCGCATCATCGAGGTGGCGATGGTGGTGACTGACAGCGAGCTGAACCTGCTGGCTGAAGGGCCGGTGCTGGCCATTCACCAGCCCGACACGGTGCTGGACGCCATGGACAAGTGGAACCAGTCCACCCATGGCAAGTCCGGGCTCATCGACCGCGTGCGGGCCTCGACGCTGACCGAGGCGGCGGCGCAGGGCATCCTGCTGGAGTTCATCCGCGCCTGGGCGCCCGAAGGCAAGTCACCCATGTGCGGCAACTCCATTGGGCAGGACCGGCGCTTCATGGCGCGCTACATGCCCGAGCTGGAAAGCTGGTTCCACTACCGCAACCTGGATGTGAGCACGCTGAAGGAACTGGCACGGCGCTGGGCGCCCGAGGTCTATCGCAGCTTCAAGAAGCGCGGCGCCCACACCGCGCTGGCCGACATTCAGGAATCCATCGACGAGCTGCGGCACTACCGCCAGCACTTCATCGGACCGGCCGGACAGCCCAGGGGCTGATCCCGAGTCCGGGATCAGCCGGGGCCACCGGGAGGCGCTCAGGGGGTGGGCGCCGTCTCGACAGGCACCCGCCGGTACAGCCCCAGCAGGTGCGGCGTCTTGCCGAAGGGCCGCTGGCGCTGCCATAGCGACTGCCAGGGCTGGGC
Source organism: Lautropia mirabilis (assembly GCF_900637555.1). Lineage (NCBI taxonomy): Bacteria > Pseudomonadati > Pseudomonadota > Betaproteobacteria > Burkholderiales > Burkholderiaceae > Lautropia > Lautropia mirabilis. The sequence continues at coordinate 1,605,567 of NZ_LR134378.1, forward strand.
CAGGATCTGGGCGGGCGTGGCGCCATCCAGGCCGGCGTCCTTGGCGCGGCCCAGCAGGTCAGGCAGGTTGATGGGCGTGCCCGGCGTGTCGTCGGCCACCAGCAGCCAGGGGCAGACAGGCTTGGGCGGTGCCTCATCCTGCTGGCGCAGATCCGGCAGCCGCACGAAGCGGGCGCCGGCGTAGTAGGCAAACAGGGCCAGTTCACCGGCATCCGTGCCGGCATGCAGCACGCAGCCCGGCTGGCTGGCAAACAGCGCCCGGGTGGGAATCACCAGTTCCTGGTAGCTCTTGCGCCAGTTGCCGGCAGGCAGCCACAGGGTCATCAGGAGCAGCCAGGTCAGCACCATGCCCCCTGACGACAGCGCCATGGGGCGCCAGAAGGGGCGCGGCCGGCGCGATACGCGCCACACCACCAGCAGCACCCAGGCCCCGGTGGCCAGCAACCCGATGATCAGCTCGATGACCGAGACGTGGGCGACAAAGCCTGGCAGCGCGGCTTCGGCCCGGGCTGCCATGCGCGGCGGCCAGCCCGACATGAAGGCGACCCAGTAGGCCCAGACGGCCAGACTGGCCACCGAGAAGATCATGACGGCAAACCAGTCCACCACGCTGACAAGGTTGCGGCGGATCATGGGCAGCGTCATGCCGGTCAGCACGGCCATCGGCAGCACCATCGGGGTGAGCGTGGCCTGGTGGTCAGCCGTCTGCGGGTTGCACAGCGAGGCCAGCAGCATCAGCAGCAGCGGGAAGAGGGGCGCGGCAATGGGCGCTTCACGGCAGCCGGCCCGCCAGCGCCACATGCCCCACAGCACGAACGGCCACAGCGGCCACAGGTACCACGGCAGCGTGCCGCCCAGTTGGGAAAGCGCTTCACCGCTCGGCGCGCCGAACATGCCGGCATTCCAGGACAGCCAGCCGTGGAAGAACTCCGCCACCTTCTGGCTGGCAGCCGGATCCACCGGCAGGTTGCTGTCACCCTCCATCAGGGGCAGGGCTTGCACCACGGCGTCCGAGTGGCTGAAATAGGCCAGCAGCGCCGGCCAGACAATGCTGCCAAGCACGGCCACCGGCAGCATCGTCAGCAGGATCCAGCCCGCCACCAGCCGGAAGGGCACCACCAGCCACAGGAGCAGCAGCGTGGCCAGCAGCATGACGACGGCCAGCGGAATGCCGTAGGTGAGCAGGCTGGCGGCGATGGCCAGGCCCACCAGCAGTCCGCCGCGGCGGGGACGATCGATGGCCACCGACAGGCCGAACAGATGCAGCGCCACGCACAGGGTCTGCGAGGCGTTGGCCGTGGTCTCGTGGATGGGTGCGATGAGCCCGAAGCAGGCCAGCACGGCCAGCAGAGCCGCATCGGCCACGGCGTGGCCGAAGTCCTGCGGGCTGGCGCCGGCGCCGAACGGATCCTGCGGCTGGATTTCAGGCCGCACGGCCAGGTTGCGCGCCGCATACCAGAGCAGCGTCATGGCCAAAGCGATGCCCGCAGCCGCTGTCAGTCGCATGGCCAGGTCCGGGGCGATGCGCCACCCGTCGGCCGCATGGCCGAAGAAGCTGGCCAGCAGCGTGTTGAAGAGCCGTGCGGCGTGCATGCCCAGCGCGCCCACCCAGAAGGGCAGCGGGCCGCCCTCGTCGGGCACCAGCTGGCCCTGCACGTTGGGCAGCAGCCAGTCGATGCTGTTGCCGGTGGCCATGGTGTGGGCGATGCCGAAGCCGATGGCGTCGTCGGTCCGCCAGGGATCACGCCCGAACAGGCCGGCCAGGACATAGACCGCGCAGAACAGCAGCGGAATCCAGCGTGGCAGGCGTGCGGCGTCTGCCGAGGTGACCAGATAGGGTCTGACGCGCGACCCGGAACTAGAGCTTGTCATCGTCGGATCCTGTGGGGCCGATCAGTCATCGTTTGGGCTCATTGTCCGCCAGGGGCGCATCGGACGCACGAGAGACCATGGAAAAAGAAAGCCCCGGCAGTTGCCAGGGCTTTTCTGGGGCCACGGCGAACCGCGGCCAGGGGCCGTAGAACGGATCAGGCCTTGGCGGCGGTAGCGCCGGTGCGGGCGAACTTCTGACGGAATTTCTCGACGCGGCCGGTCTCGATGATGCGCTGCTGAGCGCCCGTGTAGAACGGGTGGGACTCGGAGGTCACGTCCAGCTTCATCAGCGGATATTCCTTGCCGTCGTCCATCTTGATGGTTTCGCGCGTGTGCACCGTGGAACGCGTGATGAACTTGAAACCGTTGGCCATGTCCTGGAACACGACTTCGCGGTACTCGGGGTGGATGCCTTCTTTCATAGGGGAATCGGTTGGGTGTTCAGCGCCGAAGCAGGTGATGAAAACGCACGCAACGGTACGACAAGTAAACGTCCATTATAACGGTTTGGCCTGTCCGTGCAACGATTCGCCCCCGCCGGTCGGGCTTGGGCGGCCGGCTGTCGGGGGCTTCGGGCAGCGCTGGCCGACGGACGGCGGCCCATGAAGAAACGGGGACGGGCGGATCGAAATCCGTCCCGTCCCCGTCCGGGGCCGCCCATGACAGGGCGGCCGGAGGAGCGACGCCTGACTCAGGCGCTGGCGGCCTGGCTGGCCGATCCCTCGTCGCTGGCTGCCTCGTTGCCGGACTGGCCGGCCGTCTTGCGAGGCTTCTTCTCGAGGTGCTTGGCCTTGGAGGCCGACAGCAGGGCGCAGACCACGGCAGCCATGTAGGGCACCGCCTGCAGCACCAGCACCACCATCCACATGGCCGATTCCAGGTGGTTGGGCAGCCGGGTCATCGAGATGCCCAGCGCTGCCACCAGCAGGCCGATCAGCAGCAGGGCTTCCTCGCGCACGCCACCCCAGGCCATGCCTGCGGGTTTCTTGGGCTTGGCGGGCTTGGCCGGCTTGGGTGCCGGGGCAGGGCTCGTGGTCACGGTGTCCACGGCGGCACCGGCTGCAGCGGTATCGGCTGCCGGCGTGGCCGACGCAGCCGAGGCCGACTCGACATCGGCGGCCTGCGTGCCGGCGCCACCGCCTTTCTCGGTCACCTCGAAGACGGCCGTCTTGTTCCACAGGCCCGAGAACACGCCCTGGGCGATGCCGTGCGACAGGGCCATGCCGGCCAGTGCGGCGCCCCAGACATCCTTCTGCTCGCAGCGCACGCGGCGCATGTACATCAGCGGTCCCATCAGCGCCTTGAAGAAGAAGAAGGCGATCAGCGGGATCATGAACAGCAGGATGGGCAGGCTGAACAGGTGGGGCGCGGCAATGATGCCGATGCTCCACGCGATGGCTGCCAGCGCGAACAGCAGGTGCAGGGCGTCACCGATCCATGAGAACCAGCCCGTGATGAAGTGGTAGCGCTGTGCTGCCGTCAGGTTGCTGCGGCCGAACAGGGTCTTCGCGTGCGCCTTCATGATCTGGATGGCGCCCTGTGCCCAGCGCTTGCGCTGCTTCTTGAAGGCGAAGAAGGTGTCGGGCGTGAGGCCGCGACCCATCACCACGTCCACATAGCGCAGCGTGTAGCCCTGATTCATCAGGCGCAGGGCCAGCTCGGCGTCCTCGCAGATGGTCCATTCCGACCACTTGCCCTCCAGCAGCGGCTGGGCGCGCACCAGCGTCATGGTGCCGTGCTGGATGATGGCGTTGCGCTCGTTGCGGTGGTGCATGCCGATGCGGAAGAAACCGTCGTACTCGTAGTTCATCATCCGGCGGAAGGTGTGGCGGCTCCAGCCCCGGTGGGCCTGCGGAGACTGCACCACGGCGGTGTCCGGATCATCGAAGTAGCTCACCACGTCCTTCAGCCAGCGACGCACCACCACGTAGTCGGCATCCACCACGCCGATGATCTCGGCATCGGGCGCCGTCTGCGTCAGCCCGTAGTTGAGCGCGCCAGCCTTGAAGCCGGGCCACTTGGGCAGGTGGAAGAACTTGAAGTTCTCGGGCAGCGTGGCCATGAATTCCTCGACCGGCTTCCAGAGTTTCTCGTCCTTCGTGTTGTTGTCGATGACCAGCACCTCGAAGTTGGTGTAGTCCAGCGCAGCCAGGCTCTTGATGGTGGCAATCACCATGTCGGGCTGCTCGTTGCAGCAGGCCAGGTGCAGCGACACCTTGGGTTCACGCGCACCGGGGGCCAGCGGACGTGGGCGGTAGACGTGACGCAGGTTGCCCGGCCAGAACATCTCGACGAACTCGAAGAAGTTCGTGAGCAGGATGGTGGACATGGCCAGCAGCGACGGCACCAGGATCACCAGGAAGGTCCAGTCGATCGGGCGCATGTAGTAGTCGAAGGGCAGGGCCACCAGCCAGGCAAACAGCGAGATGACGGCCTGCAGCACCAGGCCGAAGGCGATGCGGCTGGGCAGTTGCAGGTTGGAGAAGCTGAACATGAACCAGAACAGCGCCACCACGCCGATGGCCGACGCCAGGGCGGCCTTGGTTTCCCAGTTGGGATCACGCTCGATGGGGCCGGTCAGGCTGTACTTGGGCTGGCGGTAGGCGTCCAGGTAGCCCCAGTACGGGCCGGCCCGGCCTTCCAGCTCGATCTTCCAGGGCTGGTCGATGCCCTCCATCAGGAAGTAGTCGATGTTCTCGGCGGCAGCGCGCACCAGGAAGCCCCGGATGAACTCGGCCTGGCTGGCGGGCGAGGCACGGGAGGAGTCGCGGCGGTCGCCCTGACTGGGCCAGCCCACCTCTCCGATCACGATCTTCTTGTCGGGGAAGCGGCGCTGCACCTCGTGCAGTCGGCCGAAGGTGTACTCCAGCGCCTGCTGGACCGGCAGGCCTTCCCAGTAGGGCAGCAGGTGGACCGTGATGAAGTCGGCGTTGGCGGCCAGCTCGGGGTAGCGCAGCCAGATGTGCCAGGGCTCGGCCGTGGAGACCGGCTTGCGCACCCGGCGCTTGACCTCGCGCATGTTCTGGATGAGCTCGGCCGGGGTGCGGCCGGCGTGCAGCACCTGTTCGTTACCGACGATGACCCGCTCGATGGAGCTGGTGTCATGCACCGCCTTCTCGATGGCGTCGAATTCCTTCTGGTTGCGCTCCTCATCCTTGCTGACCCAGACACCGGCCGTCAGGTGCAGGCCGGCCTTCTCGGCCAGGGCAGGAATGTTGGGCTGATCGACGCTGCTGTAGGTCCGCACCCGCGTCGTGTAGTCGGACAGGATCTTGAAGTCCTTCTCGATCGAGGACTCATCGGCGTTGCGGCCATCCAGCGGGTTGTCCCAGCGCTGGGCGGAGTTGTAGGCCAGGCCGCTGATCTTGCCGTAGAAGGCCGGCGCGTCCACCAGCGGGTTGATCTTGTCCCAGGTCACGAAGTTCAGCACGGCCAGCGACAGGGCGAGGAACGCCGCGCCCACCACGCGGCCGAAGGTGACCGGATGGTGGTTGCGGAAATGCTCGCCCAGCGGGTTGTCGGGAATGGGGTGGCTGGGGGGGGCCTGGGTGGACGAAGGGGAGTCCGGTCCGGACATAGGGGATGCTTCCTGTCGGGATTGACGAACGAGATGCGATGCGTCGACGCGGCGCGCCCCGGACATGCCGGAGGCGGGCGTGCGCCGGGCATTGTGCCCGATCCCGCAATGATGAACCTTCACGGGACCAGGCAGGCCGGTCAAAGTCTGCCGTACGTGCGGAATGTCATGAATGACATGCAGAACGTCCGACACGACCTTTGCGCGGACAACCTGAGATTCTATGCGTTGTCGGCTCTGGCAGAATTACGAGGCTGTCACGTCACTTTGCAGCCTGATACACATGGCGCCAACGGCGCATTCTCTGGCCGCCTGATTCCTCGGCGGGGCCGGTATCATCCTTCTGTGCCCGCCCGGCCATCCTGCCGTTCCGGCATCCCAGGGCCTGCCGGGTGCTCCTTCCCATCGATCGTCACAGACCATTCCCATGTTCGATTTCCTGTCCCGCAACCGTTCCCGCTGGATGACCCTGCTGAGCGTGCTGGCGGCCCTGCTGGTGCTGGCCTGGTGGCGCGCCCAAGGCACGCCGCAGCCGATGGTCGATGCGGCCGACAACAAGCTGCAGTGCGTCTCCTATGCGCCGTTCCGCAAGCCCGGCGAGACCCCGCTGGATCCCGGCGCCATGGTCTCGGAAGCGCGGCTGCGTGAAGACCTGTCCATCCTGGCCGCCCGTTCGCAGTGCGTGCGCACCTATTCGGTCATCCAGGGGCTGGACAAGGTGCCCGAGGTGGCCAAGTCGCTGGGCATGAAGGTGCTGCTGGGTGTCTGGATCGGCCGTGAGCGCGACAAGAACGACATCGAGATCCAGCGTGCCATCCAGCTGGCCCGCGAATACCCCGACACCATCCGCGGCATCGTTGTGGGCAACGAGGTGCTGCTGCGCCGCGAGCAGTCGGCCCAGCAGATGGGTGCGTACATCGATCAGGTGCGCAGTGCCGTTGACGTGCCCGTGACCTACGCCGATGTCTGGGAGTTCTGGAGCGAGAACGCCGAGCTGGCCCGGCACGTCTCGTTCGTCACCGTCCACATCCTGCCGTACTGGGAAGATCACCCGGTGGGCATCCACGCCGCCATCGACCACATCACCGGCACGGCCGAGCGCATGCGCCAGATGTTCAATGGCAAGGACGTGCTGATCGGCGAGACTGGCTGGCCCAGCGAAGGCCGCCAGCGGGATGCGGCCGTGGCCAGCCGTGTCAACCAGGCGCGCTTCATGCGCGAGTTCAGCCAGGCCGCGGCTGACCACCACCTGAACTACAACTTCATCGAGGGCTTCGACCAGCCCTGGAAGCGGGGCCAGGAAGGCGCCATGGGCGGCAACTGGGGGGTCTTCGACAGTGATGGCCAGGCCAAGTTCCCCGCCACCGGCCCGGTCGCGGAAGATCCGTACTGGTATCTGGGCTGGCTGGGGGCCGTCATCGGCCTGGCGGCTGCCTTGGGGCTGTCCCGCCGCTGGCAGCTGACCGAACGGCTGTCCCAGGTGCAGGTGATGGCCCTGGGGGCGGCAACCGGAGGTCTCGTGGTGGCGCAGCTGCGCTATGGCATGGTCTGGAACCGCAATCCGCTGGAATGGGGCGCCACCGTGCTGCTGGGGGCAGCATCGCTGGTGCTGATGTTCCGGGTGGCGCAGCTGCTGGCCCTGGGGCGTTCCGACCGGCGGGCCGGTCAGGGGGCCTCGTCGCTGGTGGGCCTGACCGTGCCGTCATTCAACACGCTGTGGCGGCGTCGGCGCGCGCACTTCGACGCGCTGGACTGGCTGGGCGTGTGCCGCAGCTTCCTGCTGTTCGCAGCTGCCATCATGACCCTGCTGCTGCTCTTTGATGCCCGCTACCGGGGCTTCCCGACGGTGCTGTACATGCTGCCGCTGCTGGGGCTGGCCATGGCCCGACTGGCCGGCCTGCGGCTGGCGGGGGCCGTGGAAGAGCGCGTGCTCGCCGCTGTCTGCGTGCTTGGCAGCATCGCCTTCGTGTTCATCGAGGGCTTTGCCAATGGCCAGTCGCTGACGTTTGGCGCCACGGTGGTGGCGCTGGCTGCGGTGGCCACCGATGGCCGCTTCTGGATGCCGGCGCAGGACGAGCACTGAGGAAGCGGTTGAGCCGGGCGTTGCCCGGATATGAAAAAGGGCCTCGTGAGAGGCCCTTTTTCTTTCCGCCGTCCGATGATCGGACGCGGAGGTGCTGCGGGGGTGATGCCCGTCAGGCGGGCTGTGCCAGTCGGCGCGCCTTCACGTCCAGGCGTGCCAGCAGCATGGCGGCCACCAGCGCCGCTACGGCAGCCGGCTCATACGAGTAGAGGATGAGTCCGGCCACAGCCAGGGCCAGCGAGAGCCGCGCCATCAGCAGGTTCTGGCGCCAGCAGGCCAGCAGCGACAGCACCAGGGCCACCCAGCCCAGGTCCTGCCGGAAGAACGACAGCACCAGCGCCGTGCGCACACCGCACCAGCCTTCCCATCGGTGCATGTCGCAGTGCAGGGCCAGGTCGGTGGATTCCACCACCAGGTAGCGCAGCAGCAGGGCCACCACCAGGGCGATGGCGGGATAGGTCAGGTCCTTCAGGCGGATGTGCATGGGGCTCACTTCTTCATCATGTCGAAGAACTCGGTGTTGTTCTTCGTGGCCTTCATTTTATCCAGCAGGAACTCCATGGCCTGCAGCTCGTCCATGTCGTGCAGCAGGCGACGCAGGATCCAGACCTTCTGCAGGATCTCGGGCTTGATCAGCAGTTCCTCGCGGCGGGTGCCGGAACGGTTGATGTCCATGGCCGGGAAGATGCGCTTTTCCATCATCCGCCGGTTCAGGTGGATCTCCATGTTGCCGGTGCCCTTGAACTCCTCGTAGATCACCTCGTCCATGCGGCTGCCGGTGTCGATCAGTGCCGTGGCCAGGATGGTGAGCGAGCCGCCTTCCTCGATGTTGCGGGCCGCGCCGAAGAAGCGCTTGGGCCGCTGCAGGGCGTTGGCGTCCACACCACCGGTCAGCACCTTGCCGGAGGAGGGCACCACGGTGTTGTAGGCACGGGCCAGGCGGGTGATGGAGTCCAGCAGGATCACCACGTCCTTCTTGTGCTCGACCAGGCGCTTGGCCTTCTCGATGACCATCTCGGCCACCTGCACGTGGCGGGTGGCGGGCTCGTCGAAGGTGGAGGAGACCACTTCGCCGCGGATCGAGCGCTGCATCTCCGTCACTTCCTCGGGGCGCTCGTCGATCAGCAGGACGATGACGACGGCATCGGGATGGTTGGTGGTGATGGCATGCGCGATGTGCTGCATCATCACCGTCTTGCCGCTCTTGGGCGGGGCCACGATCAGGCCACGCTGGCCCTTGCCGATGGGGGCGATGATGTCGATGATCCGGCCGGTGACGTTCTCGTCGGTCAGCAGGTCGGGGCGCTCCAGACGCAGCACCTCGTCCGGGTGCAGCGGCGTCAGGTTCTCGAAGAGGATCTTGTGCTTGGAGTGCTCGGGGGGCGCGCCGTTGATGCGGTCCACCTTCACCAGCGCGAAGTAGCGCTCGCCATCCTTCGGCGTGCGCACCTCACCCTCGATCGAGTCGCCGGTGTGCAGATTGAAGCGGCGGATCTGCGAGGGCGAGATGTAGATGTCGTCCGGGCTGGCCAGGTAGGAGGTCTCGGGGGTGCGCAGGAAGCCGAAGCCGTCGGGCAGGACCTCCAGCACGCCGTCCCCGAAGATCTGGTCGCCGTTGCGCGCCTTGCGCTTGAGGATGGCGAACATCAGCTCCTGCTTGCGCAGGCGGTTGGCAGCTTCGATCTCCAGGCTTTGCGCTATTTCGATCAGGCGCGAAATATGCAGGGCCTTCAGCTCGGACAGGTACATAGATTGGAACGGATGAGGGTTGGTCGGAATCGGCCCCGCCGGAAACGATGCCGGCATGGCAAGACTTCGGAGGATGGAATGGGGGTGTGGCCGCGCGCCGGGCGGACCTGACAGAGCAGGAGCGCCTGTGGGCGACGGTGACAAGAGCGGAGGCCGACCGGGAAACGCAGGCTCGGTGGCCGGGAGATTGCCTGCTGGGCGCGATGGCTGGAAAGCCGACGGGCAGAGCCGGGATGTTCCGGAGAGGTCCGGAAAACCGTGCCGGCACCTTTGTGCGCCGTTCCTGCCGGGCTTCTGGCTCGGCGGTCGGTTCTTCCGGAGGATCCGGGCAGGCAGCGCGTGCACGCGGTGCAGAGCGCTGCGGCAGATGGCCCGTTGCGCATCGGACCCGCAGCCGGCAGATGCAGTGCCGGTCTGTCAGGGGCGAGTGCCCGATCAGGTTCGGGTTCGCACTGTACTACGAATGACCTGCATGTGCAAAAAAATCACACAAACCGGCCGCAGATTTCGCCACGCCGGTCACATGGCGCGACGAGGGGAGCACCGAGACGGCCGGCTGAAGGTCGGTCGAGCGGGATGCTCCGTGCGAAGGGGCTGTGCCAAGGCAGTGCAACTGCAGGAACGGCCGGCCGGGCCGGCGCTGCGTGCAGGCACCGCGCTGTCGGCACCCGGGATCAGAGGTTGCTGTCGAGGAAGGCGGTGAGCTGGCCCTTGGAGACGGCGCCCACCTTGGTGCCCACCAGCGTGCCGTTCTTGAACAGCATCAGCGTGGGAATGCCACGGATGCCGTACTTGGCGGCAATGGCCTGGCTATCGTCGACGTTGACCTTGGCCACAGCCATGCGGTCGGAGTAGTCGTGCGAGACCTCGTCGAGGATCGGGGCGATGAGCTTGCAGGGGCCGCACCATTCGGCCCAGAAATCGACCAGAACCGGCACGTCGGACTTCAGCACATCGGTGTCGAAGGAATCGGCGGAAACGTTTTTGATACCCATGGGTTTTCTGGAACTCTCCTGTTCGGACGCTAAAAATAACACGGCTGGCCACCGGGAGGTGCAGGGCACGCAAGCCTGGATGCCGCCGGAGGGCGGGGGCGGGGGCGCGAATGCCGCTGCCCCGTACCGTGCCAAAGCCCGTATCCAGGCCTCTTTCCGTCAGATCGGGGTGGATGGCAGGGAATCAATGCCATCCGTCGGTCCGACGGCTGCATGTATCGTCTCGGGAATGACACATATGTCGATACGACATGATGCCCTGCCGGAACGGCTGTCTTCGAGGCCCGGGGCGGGCGTGCCGGAGGCCCATGCAGGGAGGGCGGCGGCAGATTCCGGGGCGGATGCGTGCGGGCATGCCCGAACTTGCCGTTGCGGCGCCTTGATATACAATCGCCAGCGGACGGGCCTCCTCGCATTGTGGCTCGGGAACCTGGTCAGGTCCGGAAGGAAGCAGCCATAACCGAATCCCGCAAGTGCCGAGGGTTCGGCTCGTCCCCCTCATATCTCGCCGGTACAGGGTGCTACAGGCCCTGCGGCGCCTCCCGTCTTCCAGTCTTTCCGCCCGGTGCGCCCCCGTGGCTCCGGCAAGGAACCCGGTGCAGTCACTTTCTCCCTCCGGCAGCCATCAGGTGCTGGCCCGCAAATGGCGCCCGCGCGACTTCGATTCCCTGGTCGGACAGGACACGGTCGTGCGCGCGCTGCGCCACGCACTCGACAACCAGCGGCTTCACCATGCCTACCTGCTCACCGGCACCCGGGGCGTGGGCAAGACCACCATCGCCCGCATCCTGGCCAAGGCCCTGAACTGCGAAAAGGGCGTCAGCTCGCATCCCTGCGGTGAGTGCTCGGCCTGCCGGGGCGTGGACGAGGGGCGCTTTCCCGACTATCTGGAGATGGACGCGGCCTCCAACCGAAAGGTCGAGGAAATGGCGGTGGTGCTGGAAAACGCTGCCTACCTGCCCACGGTGGGCCGCTACAAGGTCTTCGTCATCGACGAGGTCCACATGCTCTCCACCCACGCCTTCAACGCCATGCTGAAGACGCTGGAAGAGCCGCCGCCCCACGTCATCTTCGTGCTGGCCACCACTGATCCGCAGAAGGTGCCAGTCACCGTGCTGTCGCGCTGCATGCAGTTCGGTCTGCGCAACGTCAGCCCGGCCACCGTGGCCGGACACCTGGCCAACGTCCTGCAGGCCGAAGACATTCCCTATGAAGAACGGAGCCTTGAGCTGATCGGCAAGGCCGCCGGGGGCAGCATGCGCGACGGTCTGTCGCTGCTCGACCAGGCCATCGCGCTGGGCGCGGGGCAGGTGAAGCAGGCCACCGTGCAGGAGATGCTCGGCACGGTCGATGAAGACCTGGCGCCCGAACTGCTGGCGCTGCTGGCCGCCGGCGATGCCGCTGCCGTGGTGCAGCAGGCCGACAGCATGGCGGCCCGCAACGTGGCCCATGCCCAGATCCTGATGGCCATGGCCGCCGAGCTGCAACGGGTGGCGCTGGCCCAGGTGGGCCAGGGCGAGCCGCACGTGCTGGCGGCGCAGATGGATCCTTCCGATGTGCAGGTCTGGTATCAGATTGCCATCCATGGCGTGCGTGACCTGTCGCTGGCGCCCGATGCCCAGACCGGCTTCATGATGACCCTGCTGCGGATGCTGGCTTTCCGTGCCGACAATCTGGCGCTGGGCGCGCTGACTGCCGTGGACGATGGTGCCGCCGCGCCGGGCCATGGCTCGGCGGCAGCGCGTGGCATGGCGGCACCGGGCGGCGCGGCGCGGTCGTCCTTTGGCGGTACGCCGGATCGTGCTGCTGGCCAGACGGGCGCGCAGGCACCGGGGCAACCGGCCGCCGCCAGAGGGGCGCTGCACGCCGATACCGCGGGCGGCCCGGATGCCGGCCCGGGTATGGCGTCATCAGGGCCGGGGGGCGATGCCGCCATGGATGCGCGCGCTCGTGCTCGCCAGATGGCTGCCGCCATGGTGGCCCGTGGCAGCAATGGTCCTGGGGGGGCTCGGCAAGCGCCCGTGTCGGGTACGCCGGCTGCCGCCCCGCGTCAGACGGGCGCGCGCCAGCCCGCAGGCGGTGAGTCGTCCGCCCGGCCCGCGGCCGACGACGACCGGCCTCGACCGGCACGGCAGGATCTCTATTTCGACACCTCGGCCGACCGCCGGTCGCAGGCATCCCGTGGTACCGGGCCTGATGCTCCTGCAGCGTCGGCTCCGGCGCCCCATGCGCCCGCCACGCACGCGCCTGTCACGCATGAACCCGCCGCGTCCACACCGGCCATGCAGGCACCCGCGTCGCGCGCATCTGCTGTGCAACCGCCCATTTCGGTACCGCCTGCCGTGAAGGCCCCCGCTGCGGCAGCGCCTGCCGTGACACATGCCGCTGCACATGCTCCTGCGGCGGCCCATGCGCCTGCCGCATCCAATACGCCCGCCGCGCCCCATGCACGCACCGGGACAGAGGCACCCGTGGCGCCAGGCGCAACCCCCGCGGCCGACGCGCCCGCCATCGCCAGCACGCTGGATTTCGACGGCGACTGGCCGAGCCTCGTGGCGCGCCTGCATGCCCAGGGCGCCGTGCGCCAGCTGCTGGCCCAGAGCGAGCTGAAGGGCGTGCAGGGGCAGGTCTTTCAGGTGCAGGTGCCCATCCGCCATCTGGCTGAGCCCTCGCTGGTTGAGCGTGCCCGCGAGCTGCTGGCCGACCACTTCGGTGCCGGGGTGCAGCTGCAGGTCACGGTGGGCCAGACCGGTGGCCAGACCGCGGCCGCACGTGCATCCGAACAACAGGCGCGTCGCCAGGCCGAGAGTGAAGAGGCCATCAAGGCCGATCCTTTCGTCCGGACATTGCTTGAAGAGTTCGGAGCCACCATACTGCCGGATTCGATCAAACCCCTCGATGGAGAGAAATCGTCATGATGAAGAACCAGTTGGCCGGGCTGATGAAGCAGGCCCAGCAGATGCAGGACAACATGAAGAAGGTGCAGGACTCGCTGGCCGACATCGAGGTGGAAGGCCAGTCCGGCGCCGGCCTCGTGAAGGTGGTGATGACCTGCCGCAACGATGTGCGCCGCATCGCCATCGACCCCAGCCTGCTGGCCGACGACAAGGACATGCTGGAAGATCTGGTGGCCGCGGCCGTCAACGATGCACTGCGCCGTGCCGAGCAGACCGCCCAGGAAAAGATGTCGGCCGTCACCGCCGGCCTGCCGCTGCCCCCGGGCTTCAAGATGCCGTTCTGATGGCTGACTGCGCGTGAAGGACCCGGCCGCCCTCGATGAACTGATCCTCGCCCTGCGTGGACTGCCTGGCGTGGGCCCGCGCTCGGCCAGGCGGCTGGCCTTTCACCTGCTGCAGCGCGACCGCGATGCTGCCCGGCGCCTGTCCGAGGGGCTGGCGCAGGCCCTTGAGCGGGTGCGGCACTGCAGCCGCTGCAACACGCTCACCGAACACGAGCTGTGCGATATCTGCAGTGACGAGACGCGCAATCCCGCACTGCTGTGCGTGGTGGAAAATCCAGCTGACCAGCTGGTCATCGAGCACACCCGCGCCTATCAGGGACTCTATTACGTGCTGATGGGCCGGCTCTCGCCGCTGGACGGCATCGGGCCGTCCGACCTGCAGTTCGAGCGCCTGCTGGCGCGCGCCACCGACGGTGTGGTCAGGGAAGTGGTGCTGGCCACCAACTTCACCCAGGAAGGGGAGGCCACCGCCCATTACCTCTCTGAAGTGCTCACCGCCCGTGGTCTGTCGGTCAGCCGCCCGGCCCGCGGCGTGCCACTGGGCGGCGAGCTGGAATATGTGGATGCAGCCACGGTGGCCCAGGCATTGCGCGACAGGCGCAACGTGTAGCCCCTTCGCTGCAGACATCGGATACCCAGGCCCGGTGCGGTGCGTGCATGTCACGCCTGCCCGGGCTTTTTTGTGGGCCCTGCACCGCCACTTCTTCCATCGGTGACAAGGGGGCTTTTCCCCGCGCATGTCCCTGCATGTCTGAGCCTGGTGTATGGGTTGCCGGGTTCAGACGTCTCGGTCGTATCGTTTATTGGAAAAGCGTGACCGTTTGTTTCGTGTGGGCGTGTATCTTCTTAATGTATTCACCATTCATGGGTGTTGTGGCGATGGATGTTCGGTAAATATCCGGAAATATCGCCCTGCAAACCGTATCCGGCTGCGTTTCTGCAGCGTTTTTGCCAAGCAATGTCGGCGCTTTGTTCGGTTTGCGTATCAGCCGGGGTGATCCTGCAATAAAGGGTGGGATGGGGCGCTGCTACACTGCCCGCCACTTTTCAACCTGCCCGGGGCCACGAAAGGCCGGGACAATTCCTGCAGGATGCTTCATGTGCCGGCATGGCCGCCAGCTCCTGGTGTGCAGACCTTGCATCGACCATGTCCGGGTCCGGTCCGGGCCAGCCCTTCCGAAGGCATGGCTCATGGGCGCTACTGATTTATCCATTTCATGAAAATCTCTCGCGCAGTGCCCACCGCCGGGCTTCTCGCTGTTTCCCTCGTCCTGGGAGCCTGCGGCTCGGACAGCAACGACAACAACACCGCCAGCACGACCAATGCCGGTGCGATCGGAACGACCACGGGCACGACCGGCACGACTGGAGCCGCCGGCACGACCACGACGGCCACGGGCGCAGTCAACTCGGTGGCTGCCATCAAGGCGGCCCGCACCGGCGCACATGAATCCACCTCTGCCGAGCTGACCGCCGGCTACTTCGCCACGGCAGCCGCGGCCCAGAACGCCACGGCGCCGGCCACGGCCACCGCACTGGGCGCCTATGGCCAGGTCTTCACCGCTGCCGACAACACGGCCACCAACACCCGCGTGCAGCTGCGCAACCTGGAAACCTACGTGCGCAGCGGCGGCAAGTGGAGCCGTGTGCAGTACAGCAACCAGGTGCGGGGCGCCTTCTACAACGCGGCCTACAACGGCGACGCCCAGGCCTGCGAGCTGGGCACCTGCCTGCGCGCTGAATCCAGCGGCGGTGTCTCGGTCAAGATGACGGCCGGCAAGCTGTTCCGCTTCTGGCCTGAGGCTGCCTTCACGCAGAGCCTGGTGAAGCCGGCCCAGGTGGAGGCCATCTTCACCACCGCCCAGACCCGTCTGGTGCAGGACACGGCCGGTGGCGCCGATGATCGCGCCAACGCCAAGTATCTGGTCAACACGGCCGCTGCCTGGGCCACCGACGCCTGGGTCCAGTCGGGCACCGCCAATGGTTCCACCGGCGCCTACAGCGCTGCGCTTACCGACGTGGGCAACGGCCAGCTGCGGCTGGCCACCAATGACTGGAAGGCCGTCAACTTCACCACCGCCACCGATACGCAGGTGGACGAGCTGGGGGTTGCACCTGCCGGTGGCCGTGCGCCCATCGCCAACAGCGCCGACAACGATGACGACGTGGTGCGCATCATGTACATCGGCGATTCGATCACTCAGGGCAGTGCCCCGCAGGCCGGCACCGCCCAGGACAGCTTCCGCCGCAATCTCTGGAACGGCCTGATGACCGACGCCAGCCTGCCGCAGGTGGACTTCGTGGGCACCCGGCTGGGCACGTCCACGGCCGACGTGAACTCGTGCGCCAACAACACCACGGCGGTCGATACCGGCGTCTACAAGCTGCCCGAGTTCGACACCGCCCACCAGGGCTACTGGGGGGCCTGCGTCGATCAGGTCAACACTGCGCTGCCGCAGGCACTCAGCACCCTGAAGGCTGCCGTGCGTGATCAGGAGCCCGACGTGGCCGTCATCCACATCGGCACCAACAACCTGCACAACGACGCCGCCAATGGCGTGGCCAACGCTGTCACGCAGCTGCGGGCGATGATCGAGACGCTGCGCGCCGCGGACGACGACATCACCATCCTGGTGGCTCAGGTCATTCCCTACCTGAACACCGAAGGGGGGACGGAAGAGGCCAGCGTTGCTGCCTACAACGCCCAGATCGTTTCGCAGATCGCGCCGCTGTCCACCGCCAAGTCCAAGGTTGTCGTGGTGGACCAGCACGCCGGCTTCGCCACCACCATGCTGCGTGACCGCTTCCATCCCAACGATCAGGGTGAAGCCGTCATCGCCGACAAGTGGCTGGCTGCGCTCAAGTCCAACAACCTGCTGAAGGACTGAGTCGTTCCTCCCCGGCTGGAGATCGGCCCGGTGCAGTGCGTGCCTGTCACGCCTGCCCGGGCTTTTTTGCGGGCACGCTTGCTGGGACAATGTTGTCTTTCCCGATCCAACGAGCCGAGGTGGACATGAAACGACGCATCGTCGTCCTCAGTGGTGCAGGCATCAGCGCCGACAGTGGCCTGAAGACCTTCCGTGACAGCGATGGCCTGTGGGAAGGGCATCGGGTGGATCAGGTGGCCACGCCGGAAGCCTTCGCCCGCAACCCGCAGCTGGTCATCGATTTCTACAACGCGCGCCGACGCCAGCTGCTCGAGGCGCAGCCCAACGCGGCGCACCACGCGCTGGCCCGGCTGGCCGGCCACTACGACGTGCGCATCGTCACCCAGAACGTCGATGACCTGCACGAGCGTGCAGGTAGCCGCCAGGTGCTGCACCTGCATGGTGAACTCAAGAAGCTGCGCAGCAGCGTCGACGACGACTACGTGGTGGACTGGACCCGCGACCAGACGCTGGCCGACCGGGATCCGAACGGCTACCCCATGCGTCCCCATATCGTCTGGTTCGGCGAAGCCGTGCCGCTCATCGATCTGGCGGCGGAATGGGTGTCTCAGGCCGATGCGGTGCTGGTGGTGGGTACCTCGATGCAGGTCTATCCGGCCGCGGGTCTGCTGGAATGTGCGCAGCCGGGTACACGCTGCTACCTGGTCGATCCGCGCCCGCCCGCCGTGGCCGGCGTCGAAGTCATCGCAGCCCGCGCGGCCGAGGGCGTGCCGCCGCTGGTCGATCGCCTGATTGCCGAAGCCGAAGCAGGTTGATGCCGGGGTTGCGCTGCAGCAAGCCTTTTTTCGCTGTGGCATAATCGAGCAGTTTATCTACCGGGTGGGATATGCCGAATCCATTTGCTCCGAAGCTGCCCCGTGCGGCTCTCGTTCTTGCGGACGGGACCGTGTTTTCTGGATATTCCTTCGGTGCGGCGGGGCTTTCCGCCGGAGAGGTGGTCTTCAACACCTCCATGACCGGCTACCAGGAAATTCTGTCGGACCCAAGCTACGCACGACAGATCGTCACGCTCACCGCCTCCCAGATCGGCAACACCGGCGCCAACACCGAAGACATGGAATCGGTGGCGCTGCACGTCGCTGGTCTCGTCATCCGGGCGCTGCCACAGCAGGTCTCCAGCTGGCGAGCCCAGCAATCGCTGCCTGACCTTCTCAAGGAACACGGCAAGATCGGCCTGGTCGGCATCGACACCCGCCGGCTCACCCGGCTGCTGCGCGAGCGCGGCGCCCAGAGCGGCTGTCTGGTGGCCGCTGCCGATATCGATGCGCCGCTCGACATCGATGCCGCCCTGGCTGCAGCACGTGCCTTCCCCGGCCTGGCCGGCATGGATCTGGCCAAGGAAGTCAGCGTGCAGAAGCCCTATGTCTGGGAAGAGGGCAGCTGGTCGCTCACCGACGGTCATCGCGCCCAGCCGCACGAAAAGGCACCGGGTCCGGACGGCCGACGCCTGCGCGTCGTCGCCTACGACTTCGGCACCAAGCGCAACATCCTGCGCCTGCTGGCCGACCAGGGCTGCGACGTGACCGTCGTGCCGGCCACCACGCCGGCGGCCGACGTGCTGGCCATGAAACCCGACGGCGTCTTCTTCTCCAACGGTCCTGGTGATCCGGAACCCTGCACCTACGCCATTGACGCGCTGCGCACCTTCCTCGATCGCAAGGTGCCGTTCTTCGGCATCTGCCTGGGGCACCAGCTGCTGGGCCTCGCTGTCGGTGGACGCACCGTCAAGATGAAGTTCGGCCACCACGGCGCCAACCACCCGGTCAAGGACCTCGACACTGGCCGCGTCAGCATCACCAGTCAGAACCATGGCTTTGCGGTGGATGCCGACTCGCTGCCCGCCCGGGTGCGCGTCACCCACGTGTCG
Organism: Lautropia mirabilis; assembly: GCF_900637555.1. Classification (NCBI taxonomy): domain Bacteria; kingdom Pseudomonadati; phylum Pseudomonadota; class Betaproteobacteria; order Burkholderiales; family Burkholderiaceae; genus Lautropia; species Lautropia mirabilis. The sequence goes on from NZ_LR134378.1 coordinate 1,623,899, forward strand.
CTGTTCGACGGCTCGCTGCAGGGCATCGAGCTCACCGACGCGCCGGCCTTCAGCTTCCAGGGCCACCCCGAGGCCAGCCCCGGCCCCCACGACGTCATTCCTCTCTTCGAACGGTTCGCCCGGCTGATGGCCGAGCACCGCAGCCTGTGATCCTGCCATGCCCAAGCGTACAGACCTCGAAAGCATCCTGATCATCGGCGCCGGCCCGATCGTCATCGGCCAGGCCTGCGAATTCGACTACTCCGGAGCCCAGGCCTGCAAGGCACTGCGCCAGGAGGGGTACCGGGTCGTGCTGGTCAACAGCAACCCGGCCACCATCATGACCGACCCGGACATGGCCGATGTCACCTACATCGAGCCCATCACCTGGCAGGTCCTCGAACGCATCATCGAGAAAGAGCGCCCCAGCGCCATCCTGCCCACCATGGGTGGTCAGACCGCGCTCAACTGCGCCCTCGACCTGCACCGCCACGGCGTGCTGGACAAGTACGGGGTCGAGCTGATCGGCGCACGTCCCGAGGCCATCGAGAAGGCTGAAGACCGCCAGAAGTTCAAGCAGGCCATGGAATCCATCGGCCTGGGTTCGGCGCGTTCAGCCATTGCCCATTCCATGGACGAGGCCTGGGAGGCCCAGCGCGACATCGGTTTCCCCGTCATCATCCGTCCCAGCTTCACGCTGGGGGGCACCGGCGGCGGCATCGCCTACAACGCCGAGGAATTCGAGACCATTTGCAAGACCGGTCTGGAACTCTCGCCCACCAACGAGCTGCTGATCGAGGAAAGCCTCATCGGCTGGAAAGAGTTCGAGATGGAGGTGGTGCGTGACCGCGAGGACAACTGCATCATCGTCTGCTCCATCGAGAACCTGGATCCGATGGGCGTGCACACCGGCGACTCCATCACCGTGGCGCCGGCGCAGACGCTGACCGACAAGGAATACCAGCTGATGCGCAACGCCTCGATCGCGGTGCTGCGTGAAATCGGCGTCGACACGGGTGGCTCCAACGTTCAGTTCGCCATCCATCCCGAGACCGGGCGGATGATCGTCATCGAGATGAACCCGCGCGTCTCGCGCTCCTCGGCGCTGGCCTCCAAGGCCACGGGCTTCCCCATCGCCAAGGTGGCGGCCAAGCTGGCCGTGGGCTACACGCTGGACGAGCTGAAGAACGAGATCACCGGTGGTGCCACCCCGGCGTCGTTCGAGCCCGCCATCGACTACGTGGTCGTCAAGATCCCGCGCTTTGCCTTCGAGAAATTCCCGCAGGCTGACAACCGTCTCACGACCCAGATGAAGTCGGTGGGCGAGGTCATGGCCATCGGCCGCACCTTCCAGCAGGCGCTGCAGAAGGCCATGCGTGGCCTGGAGGTCGGCGTCGACGGCCTCAACCAGATGACCACCGACCGCGAGGTCATCGAGAAGGAGCTGGGCGAGCCTGGTTCCGAGCGCATCTGGTACGTGGGCGATGCCTTCGCCCAGGGCTTCACCATCGAGGAAGTCCATGCGCTCACGAAGATCGACCCGTGGTTCCTCGCGCAGGTCAAGGAGATCGTCGATATCGAGCTGCAGCTCGACACCATGACGCTGGGCGACCTGGATGCCGAGACGCTGCGCACGCTGAAGGAAAAGGGTTACTCCGACCGCCGGCTGGGCTACCTGCTGGAAACCACCGAGCACGAGATCCGCAAGCTACGTCACAGCCTGGGCGTGCGGCCGGTCTACAAGCGGGTGGACACCTGCGCGGCCGAGTTCGCCACGCAGACCGCCTACCTGTACTCCACCTATGAGGACGAGTGCGAGGCGCAGCCCTCCGATCGCAAGAAGATCATCGTGCTGGGTGGTGGCCCGAACCGCATCGGGCAGGGCATCGAGTTCGACTACTGCTGCGTGCATGCGTCGTTCGCGCTGCGTGAAGACGGGTTCGAGACCATCATGGTCAACTGCAACCCCGAGACCGTCTCCACCGACTACGACACCTCCGATCGCCTGTACTTCGAGCCCGTCACGCTGGAAGACGTGCTGGAGATCGTCGAGCTGGAAAAACCGGTCGGCGTCATCGTCCAGTACGGCGGCCAGACGCCGCTGAAGCTTGCCCGTGCGCTGGAAGCGGCCGGTGTGCCCATCATCGGCACTTCGCCCGACTCCATCGACGTTGCGGAGGACCGCGAGCGCTTCCAGAAGCTGCTGACCCGCCTGGGCCTGCTGCAGCCGCCCAACCGCACGGCGCGTACCGAAGGTGAGGCCATCCAGCTGGCCAACGAGATCGGCTACCCGCTGGTGGTGCGGCCCAGCTACGTGCTGGGTGGCCGGGCCATGGAAATTGTCCATGACCAGCGCGACCTGGAGCGCTACATGCGCGAGGCCGTCAAGGTCAGCAACGACTCCCCGGTGCTGCTCGACCGCTTCCTGAACGACGCCATCGAGGTCGACGTGGACTGCCTGTGCGACGGCGAGCGCGTCGTCATCGGCGGCGTGATGGAGCACATCGAACAGGCGGGCGTGCACTCGGGCGATTCGGCCTGCTCGCTGCCGCCGTACTCGCTGTCGCCGGTCCTGGTCGAGGAAATCAAGCGTCAGACCGTGCTGATGGCCAAGGCGCTGAAGGTGCGCGGCCTGATGAACGTGCAGTTCGCCATCCAGCGCGAACCGGCCGAACAGGAAGGCCAGCCGCCCACCGAACGGGTCTACGTGCTGGAAGTGAACCCGCGTGCCTCGCGTACCGTGCCCTTCGTCTCCAAGGCCACCGGCGTGCAGCTGGCCAAGGTGGCGGCACGCTGCATGGTCGGCAAGACGCTGGCCGAGCAGGGCGTCACCGAAGAGGTCATCCCCGACTACTTCTGCATCAAGGAAGCCGTCTTCCCCTTCAACAAGTTCCCGGGTGTGGACACCATCCTGGGGCCCGAAATGAAGTCCACCGGCGAGGTGATGGGGGTCGACTACTCGTTCGGCTCCGCCTTCATCAAGTCGCAGGTGGGGGGCGGCGTGCGCATGCCCACCGAAGGCACGGCCTTCATCTCGGTCAAGCAGATCGACCGCCCCCGGGCCATCCGCGTGGCGAAGACCCTGCACGAGATGGGCTTCTCGCTGGTGGCCACCAAGGGCACGGCCGGCGCCATTGCCGAGGCCGGCATCCCGGTCACGCCGGTCAACAAGGTGCAGGAAGGCCGCCCCCACGTGGTCGACATGCTGAAGAACGGCGAGATCTCTCTGCTCATCAACTCGGTGGAAGAACGGCGCAGCGCCATCCAGGACTCCCGCGCCATCCGCACCACCGCGCTGGCGCAGCGCGTCACCTTCTACACGACCATCGCCAGCGCTCTGGCTGCCGTCGAGGGCATGCACCTCGAATCCCAGGCTGCCCACGATGTCTATTCCCTGCAGCAGCTGCATGGGCATCTGAAGGAGCGCCGGCAGGGCAGGGGCTGATGGCACGCCGGCCAGGCCGGGTCTGATACGGGCTCGCGGCCGGCAAGTGCGTCATTACTGAAGACGCAGCGGAGATGTGTCTGACAGTTGATGAACAGGAAAAGGGGCTGGTCCATGACCAGCCCCTTTTTGCTGCTGGGCCAGGCAGCCGGAGCGGCCGTGCCCGTCAGTGGGTTCTATTCATTATCAATGCATTGCATTTCAGTTGCATGCGTTGTCGAAGTTTGGAAGGAATCCTATGTGCCACATTGTCAGACCGCAAGTCACGGCAGCGGCCGCGCCTGTGCCGCCTGTAGCAATGGCTAGTGCACCTCCAGCGCCACCGCACAATGCGCCAGTAGCGGCGTGGTACGAATAGGCAGCAACATAGGCTTGCCAGCAGGCACAACAGCTTTTTGTGGCAATGTTCTTGTCAGATGGCGTTCCATCCTTCAGCTGGATGATGGGGCGGTCTGCTGTGCCAGATACCTCAAAGTGCTTTCCTTCCGTATTGGCGACAAATGTCTTGACCTGTTCGACGGAGCTTTGCATTGCAAAGAACTCCAGATAGAACTTGACAGTTTCTTCATCGGGAGCTCCCTTGAAGAGGGCCATGAGTGCCTTGCTCTGCCGAAGTTGATCGACCTTCCACGCAAACTCCTCGGGATTGGCGTTTCTGGCCTCTTCGATGGCGACGGCAGGGTCTCCCCCGTCCACAAGGTTTTCTGGATATGTGGGGGCAGAGTCTTCTCCGACGATTATTGGCTGCGCGTACGCTGTACTGAAGGAAAACAGCATGAGGAAGGAAATCAGCAGGGAGAACAGTCGATTCATGGCTACCTCCTCTTTGGTTGGTGTGGCTCGACTGTTTTTCATGCTATTAATGCCTTTAATCACAAGGAAGCTACGTTAAGTTGTGGGGTGGTGATGCTTTCAGGTCGATCTTCGCAGAATGGTGTTTTGAATATCCTGAACGGGAATTTCATGACTGGCTGCTGATATTCGTCATGATGATGAACTTTCTTGTTTTCATCGCGCTCATGCGTGTTCCAGGTCATGGGAAGAAGTTCTTTCGGATGGTTGTTGTGTATATTGAGTCCATCTCGAAGGGGATGGGCGTGTGCAGGTTGGATAAATGTCCCAAAAAGGAAATTCCAATGAGAGGCTGATTTCTGAACTTGAGGGAAGTCGGCTTGCCATGGCGTAGGTCAGGGCCGTCCTGGCATGGGGCCTTGGAACAGGGGGGCGGTGATTCTCTGACCCAGCAATGGCCTTCTTCCACGACAGGCAGGGACGGTGTCTCCGGATCGCTTCAGACAGTAGGCCCCATGTACAGATACGGAGTCTGATTGGCGCGTTTCGTCGCCGACGAGGGGGCTTCTGTATCATGGAAGTCGTGCCCCAATGCGGCTAAATCGTGTAAACTGGCCGGCATCAACCCCTACCCGGGCCCCGAGGCACCGGCGAAGGTCTGGATTGCAGTATCCGCTCAGGCCTTCCCCGCTGCCCCGGGGTCTTGTCTTTTTGGAGACTCTTCCATCATGGCCACCTCCTTTCCGTTGACCAAGCATGGCGCCCAGCTTCTGAAGGACGAACTGCAGCGCCTCAAGTCGGTCGAGCGGCCGAACGTGATCAACGCCATTGCCGAGGCGCGTGCCCAGGGCGACCTGTCCGAGAACGCCGAATACGAGTCGGCCAAGGAGCGGCAGAGCTTCATCGAGGGGCGCATTGCCGAGCTGGAAGGCAAGCTGTCGGCTGCCCAGATCATCGATCCGGCGGCACTGGACGCCGACGGTCGCGTCGTGTTTGGCGCCACCGTGCAGCTTGAGGACATCGATTCGGGTGACAAGGTCACCTACCAGATCGTCGGCGAGGACGAAGCCGACCTGAAGCTGTCCAAGATCTCGGTGGCCAGCCCGCTGGCCCGCGCCCTCATCGGCAAGTACGCCGGGGATGTCGCCTCTTTCCAGGCACCGGGCGGCGAGCGCGAGTACGAGATCCTGGACGTCCTCTATCGCTGAGCCACCGTAGCAGCCAGAGCTGCACAGGAAAGGGGCCAGAGGAAATTCCAATGGCCCCGATTTGAAAATATCAAGGCGTGGCCGGCGTCGGCCACGCTATCATCAGGCCGGATCGTCCTCGTCCGGTTTCGGCCGGTAAAGCACCAGCACGTTGCCGATCAGCTGCACCGCTGCGCTGGACGTGCTGTCGCTGATCTGCTCGCTGGCCGCCTGCCGGGCATCCCGGTCCATGCCGGCCAGCCGCACCTTGATCAGCTCATGGGCCGCCAGGGCGCGGTCGATTTCCTGCAGCACTGCGGGCGTGAGCCCGGCAGCGCCCAGCAGCACGACCGGATTCAGAGGATGGGCCTGGGCCGCCAGCGCCTTGCGCTCGGCCTTTTCCAGCAACAAAGAAGGCATGTTTCTCGTGTCGAATGATCTTCTGTCGTAGGCACCGTGCCCACGCATGACCCTTCATTCTAGAGCGTGTCCCTCCCTTCGGGGTGCCATATCATTCACTTGACCCATCCATGCAGAGCAGTCGCAGCAAGAAGGTGAACCGGGCCTGGCTTCACGACCACCTGAACGACCCTTACGTGAAGCTGGCGCAGCGCCACCACTATCGGGCGCGGGCCGCCTTCAAGCTCATCGGCATCGACGAGCAGGACCACCTCATCCGTCCCGGCATGACCGTGGTGGACCTGGGTTCGGCCCCGGGCAGCTGGTCGCAGGTCGTCCGGCGGCGTCTGGCGGCGCCAAATCTGGCCGAGGATGTGCGCAAGGCCGACGACCTGCGTGGCGAGGCCCCGCAGGTGCCCATTCAGGGGCGGATCGTTGCGCTGGACCTGCTGCCCATGGAGCCCATCCCGGACGTGAACTACCTGCAGGGCGATTTTCGCGAGCAGGACGTGCTTGATCGGCTGGAGGCGCTGCTGGATGGCGGCAAGGTCGATCTTGTTTTGTCGGACATGGCCCCCAACTTGAGCGGAGTGGGGGTCGCCGACACCGCGCGCATGCAGGACCTGGCCGAGCTGTCGGTGGATTTCGCCAGCCGCTGGCTCAAGCCCGACGGCGCGCTGCTCATCAAGGTGTTCCATGGCAGCGGCTACAGCCAGCTGGTGCGGCTTTTCAAGGACCATTTCGCCGTCGTGCAACCACGCAAGCCCAAGGCCTCGCGTGACCGCTCGGCGGAAACCTATCTGCTGGGTCGCCGGCTGAAGTCGGCGGGTAGCGGCGCGAATCGTGGTTAAAACCATGTTTGTGCCGCCATCCTGGCGGCTTCTGCGGCTATCGTGGCCGAAACGGGCTGTTGACGGACGGCTTCGTGCCGTCCGGTACAAAAGCACGGAAAATCCGACGCAACAGCGTAGAATCAACCGGCTGCAGGCGCTTGGTCTGCATGCCCAATGAGGAAGAGCAGGTGAATAACGCGTTTTCCAAAGCAGCCGTCTGGGTGATCATCGCCCTGGTCCTGTTTACCGTGTTCCGACAGTTCGAGACACGGCAGGGGCGTGTCGGGGACATTCCGTATTCCCAATTCATGAAAGAGGCCGAGAACGGCCAGGTCGACAGCGTGCAGATCGATGGTCGCGCCGTGCGTGTGCGCACCCGCGATGGGCGCACTCTGTCCACGTATGTCCCGTCCACCGGCGACATCTGGATGGTCAGCGACCTGATGAAGTATGGCGTTCAGGTCAATGCCAAGCCCGAGGAAGAGCAATCGGTGCTGATGCAGATCTTCATCTCGTGGTTCCCCATGCTGCTGCTCATCGGCGTCTGGATCTTCTTCATGCGCCAGATGCAGGGCGGTGGCCGGGGAGGGGCCTTCTCGTTCGGCAAGAGCCGCGCGCGCATGCTGGATGAGAACAACAACCCCGTCACCTTTGCCGATGTGGCCGGTGCCGACGAGGCCAAGGAAGAAGTCCAGGAAATGGTCGACTTCCTGCGCGATCCCTCCCGCTTCCAGAAGCTGGGTGGCCGCATTCCGCGTGGCGTCCTGATGGTCGGTCCTCCGGGGACCGGCAAGACGCTGCTGGCGCGTGCCATCGCCGGTGAAGCCAAGGTGCCGTTCTTCTCCATCTCGGGTTCCGATTTCGTCGAGATGTTCGTCGGTGTGGGTGCAGCCCGCGTCCGCGACATGTTCGAGAACGCCAAGAAGCACGCCCCCTGCATCATCTTCATCGACGAGATCGATGCGGTGGGTCGTCAGCGGGGCGCCGGTCTGGGCGGCGGCAACGACGAGCGCGAGCAGACGCTGAACCAGCTGCTGGTCGAGATGGACGGCTTCGAGACCGGCCAGGGCATCATTCTCATCGCGGCCACCAACCGTCCTGACGTGCTGGATCCCGCGCTGCTGCGTCCGGGCCGTTTCGACCGCCAGGTGGTGGTGTCGCTGCCCGACATCCGTGGTCGCGAGCAGATCCTCAACGTCCACATGCGCAAGGTGCCCGTGGGTCCCGATGTGCAGGCTGACGTGCTGGCCCGTGGCACTCCCGGCATGTCCGGCGCCGATCTGGCTAACCTGGTCAACGAGGCTGCGCTCTTTGCCGCCCGTCGCAATGGCCGTCTGGTCGAGATGATCGACTTCGAGCGTGCCAAGGACAAGATCCTGATGGGTACCGAGCGCCGCTCCATGGTCATGACCGAGGACGAGCGCCGCAGCACGGCCTACCACGAGTCCGGCCACGCCATCCTGGGCCGCCTGCTGCCCAAGGCCGATCCGGTCCACAAGGTCACCATCATCCCGCGTGGCCGGGCGCTGGGCGTCACCATGTCGCTGCCCGAGCGTGACCGCTACAGCTATGACCGGGTCTACATGCTCAGCCAGATTTCCATGCTCTTTGGTGGCCGCATTGCCGAAGAGGTGTTCATGAACGAGATGACCACCGGCGCATCCAATGACTTCGAGCGGGCCACCCACTTGGCGCGCGACATGGTCACGCGCTACGGCATGAGCGATCGGCTGGGCCCCATGGTCTACGCCGAGAACGAGAGCGAGGTCTTCCTGGGACGCTCCGTCACCAAGACGACCAACGTTTCCGAAGAGACCATGCGTAAGGTCGACGAGGAGATCCGCCGCATCATCGACGAGCAGTACTCGCTGGCCCGCCGCCTGATCGAGGAAAACGCCGACAAGATGCACGCCATGGCCAAGGCCCTGCTGGAGTGGGAAACCATCGGCATCGAGCAGATCGACGACATCATGGCCGGTCGGCCGCCGCAGCCGCCGAAGGACTGGACGCCCAAGTCCGACAACGGTCCGCGCACTCCGCCGGCCCAGCCGCCTGCGGTCGAGTCGGAGCCCAACCCGGCTGCTTCGGCCTGATCTTCCGCCGGGGTGGCACCGCCACCCTGGACGGGATCCCGCACTGGCCGGATAGCAACGCTGTCTGGCTCGCCACCGGCCCGCAAGGGCCGGTTCGCTTTTTCAGAGCAGGCAAATCCTTGTCGGGCGGGCGTTGTTCACCGTCGCTTTTCTGCGAAACCGTTAAGATATCGACCGCAGCCAGCGCACAGGCCCGGTCCAGCCGCTCCCTTCGGTCCAGGAAGGGCGCTGAAGCAGTCCGTGCCGGCCGTCGTTAACCGGCTTTTTCTTGTCCATCCTTCGTCTGATGTCCTCGCCGACCCCGTCCGATTCCGTCGCCAACACCGCACGACCCGCCCTCTGGCAGTGCGGTCGCTTTCGGCTGTCGCTGGAACGGCCGCTGGTCATGGGCATCCTCAACGTCACTGACGACTCGTTCTCCGACGGCGGGCGTCATCGTGACCCGACCGTGGCTGTCGCCGCGGCACGCCGGATGATCGACGAAGGTGCCGACATCATCGACATTGGCGCCGAATCCACCCGGCCCGGTGCGCAGGCCGTGCCGCCGGACGAGGAATGGGCCAGGCTCGCCCCGGTGGTCGAGGCGCTGGCCGGATTGGACGTGCCCCTGTCCATCGATACCCGTCATCCGGGCACGATGGCCCGCGTCATTGCCGCCGGGGCCAGCATCATCAACGACATCAGCGGCTTTCGCACCCTGGAGGCGAGGGCAGCCGTGGCGGGCTGCGACGTGGGCCTCGTCACCATGCACATGCTGGGTGATTCACCTGCCACCATGCAGGCCAACCCCGTCTATGCCGACGTGGTGGCCGAGGTCGGGCGCTTCCTGATGGACAGCCGCCAGGCGCTGCTGGATGCCGGTGTGGCGCCCGAGCGCATCTGCCTGGACCCGGGGTTCGGCTTCGGCAAGACGCTGGCGCACAACCTGGCGCTGTACCGCGGCATTCCCGCCTGGGCATCGGTTGCCCCGGTGCTGGTGGGCGTGTCGCGCAAGTCCATGCTGGGGACCATCACGGGCCAGCCGGTCGAGCGTCGCCTGGCGGCCAGCCTGGCGGGCGCACTGGCCGGAGTGCAGATGGGTGCCACCATCGTGCGGGTGCATGATGTACCGGAAACCGTCCAGGCGCTGGCCGTCTGGACCGCCATAGGACTTCCGGCAGCGGCCGGAAGCGTTCACATCGGGGATGGCCATTCGGGCCGTCCTGCCAAGGAGTAAAAACAGATCATGGGACGTCGTTATTTCGGGACGGATGGTGTGCGGGGCAAGGTGGGTGAATCGCCCATCACGCCGGAATTCGTCATGCACCTGGGCTATGCTGCCGGCCGGATCTTTTCCAAGGGCGCCCGTGGCAAGCCCGCCGTCCTGCTGGGCAAGGACACCCGCATCTCCGGCTACCTGCTGGAGGCCGCGCTGACGGCCGGCTTCACCGCAGCCGGCGTGGACGTGCACGTCACCGGCCCCATCCCGACGCCCGCCATTGCCTACCTCACGCGCGGCCTGCGCCTGAACGCCGGTGTGGTGCTCAGCGCCTCGCACAATCCCTATGAGGACAACGGCATCAAGTTCTTCTCGGCCGATGGCAACAAGCTGCCCGACGAGATGGAAGAGGCCATCGAGGCGCTGCTGGACGAGCCCATCGTCTGTGTCGATTCCAACCAGCTGGGTAAGGCCCACCGCGTCGATGGGGCCGCTGGCCGCTACATCGAGTTCTGCAAGAGCACCTTCCCCTACAGCCTGGACCTGAAGGGGCTGAAGCTTGTGGTGGACTGCGCCAACGGTGCCGCCTATCACACCGCTCCGCACGTCTTCCATGAGCTGGGCGCCGAGGTCATTGCCATCGGCACCGAGCCCAACGGCGTCAACATCAACGACGGCGTGGGCGCCGTGCACCCGAAAGCCATGGCGGCTGCCGTGCTGCGCCATGGTGCCGACCTGGGCATCTCGCTGGACGGTGACGCCGACCGCCTGATCATGTGTGACGCGTCCGGCCGCATCTTCGACGGCGACGAGCTGCTCTACATCATGGTGATGGACCGGCTGGCTCGCGGCAAGGTCGACGGTGTCGTGGGCACGCTGATGACCAACTACGCCTTCGAGCGCGCCATGGCCGACAAGGGCATCCCCTTCGAGCGCGCCAAGGTGGGCGACCGGCACGTGCTGGAGCTGCTGCAGCAGCGCGGCTGGCTGCTGGGGGGCGAGAACTCGGGCCACCTGCTGGCGCTGGACGCGCACAGCACCGGCGACGGCACCATCAGCGCCCTGCAGGTGCTGGCGGCCGTGCAGCGCACGGGCTCCACGCTGGGCGAGCTGATCGGCGACCTGCACCTGCTGCCGCAGAAGATGATCAACGTCCGCGTCAAGAAGGGCTTCGACTGGCAGGGCCACGAGGCACTGCAGGCCAGCATCGCCGAGGCCAAGGCCCGTCTGGGCAACGAGGGCAGGGTGCTGATTCGTCCGTCGGGCACCGAACCCGTGCTGCGGGTGATGGTCGAAGCCAGTTCCGTGTCGCTGGCCACCGAGCTGGCTCAGATGATGGCCAATTCCCTGAACCGTTAAGGCTTGGCAACTCCCGACATCCTCGCTACAATGCGCCGTTCGGGGTGTAGCGTAGCCTGGTAGCGCGCCTGGTTTGGGACCAGGATGTCGGGAGTTCGAATCTCTCCACCCCGACCAGCACAACTCGGCAAATCGTGTATAATGGCGGTCTGCCCGGTTCGCTGGGATTAAACGGCCGGATAGAACTGCCCGTAGCTCAGCTGGATAGAGCATCAGCCTTCTAAGCTGAGGGTCACAGGTTCGAATCCTGTCGGGCAGGCCAGTAGTTGTTTTATCAGTGGTGGCTGTAGCTCAGTTGGTAGAGTCCCGGATTGTGATTCCGGTTGTCGTGGGTTCGAGTCCCATCAGCCACCCCATCCCTCCCTTCTATCTCTTATCCATCTCCCCCGTTTCGTCCGATTCTGTCCGTTGTCGCGGCATCTGACCTGCACTTCGTTCGTTCGTGTTTGCCGTTCGTTCGTGTTTGCCGTTCGTGCGTGTTTGCCGTTCGTGCGTGTTCGTCCAACGCGGCAGGCGCAACATGACAGTCTGTTGTGGGAAAACCAATGTCGGTTTCCCTGAAAGGGGCCCAGAGGCGCGCCAGTAGCGCCCCTGCACGGCAGAGCGCTGCGTGCCCAAGGCATCTTTCCGAGATGCAGGATAACGTGAGTTGTCCTTGGGTCCTGCCTCGGGTATCGTCCATGCCAACAACGACCTTATCCACCCAACGAGGAGACCCATCATGAGCGAGAAATCCCTGTCCGAGCGCCGGGCTGCCGCCATCGCCCGCGGTGTGGGCATGGTGACCCCCCTGTTTGCAGAACGTGCCAGCAACGCGGAACTCTGGGACACCGAAGGCCGCCGCTATATCGACTTTGCGGCCGGCATTGCGGTCGTCAACACTGGTCATGGCCATCCCAAGGTCATCGGGGCTGCGCGCGAGCAGCTCGAGAAGTTCACGCACGTGTGCCATCAGGTCGCCGCCTATGACAGCTATGTGCGCCTGGCCGAGCGTCTCAACGAGATCGTGCCCATCGAAGGCCCCAGGAAGACCATCTTCGTCACCACGGGGGCAGAAGCCGTCGAGAACGCCGTCAAGGTCGCCCGCGCCGCCACCGGTCGCAGTGGCGTCATCGCCTTCAGCGGTGCCTTCCATGGCCGCACCTTCATGACCATGGCGCTCACCGGCAAGACCGCGCCCTACAAGACCGGTTTCGGCCCACTCATGGGGGATGTCTGGCGCATTCCGTTCCCGGCGGCCTCACAGGGCGTCAGCGTCGAGGAAACCCTCAAGGAGCTGGATCGCCTCTTCAAGACCGACATCGCCCCGTCGCGGGTTGCGGCCATCATCGTCGAGCCGGTGCAGGGCGAGGGCGGTTTCAACCCCGTACCGCCCGAGCTGATGCGTGCCCTGCGCAAGATGGCCGATGAGCACGGCATCGTGCTGATCGTCGACGAGATCCAGACCGGCTTTGGTCGTACGGGCAAGCTCTTTGCCATCCAGAACTACGACGTCAAGCCTGACCTGATGACCATGGCCAAGGGTTTGGCGGGCGGCTTCCCGCTGGCTGCCGTCACCGGTCGTGCCGACCTGATGGATGCCCCTGTGCCCGGTGGCCTGGGCGGCACCTTCGCCGGCAACCCGCTGGCCACGGCTGCCGGCAATGCCGTGCTGGACGTGATGGAAGAAGAGAAGCTGCCCGAGCGCGCCCAGAAACTGGGTGACCAGCTGCGGGCACGCCTGGAAAGCCTGCGTGCCAAGGTTCCGCAGATCGTCGATGTGCGCGGCCTGGGCCTGATGATCGCCGTGGAGTTCAACAAGCCCGGCACTTCCGAGCCCAATCCCGAGTACGCCAATGCCGTGCGCCTGGCCGCACTGGAGAAGGGCCTCATCCTGCTTACCTGCGGCGTTTATGGCAATGCCATCCGCTTCCTGCCGCCGCTTACCATCGAACAGAAGACCTTTGACGAAGCGCTCGACATCCTTGAAGCCGTCATGGTCGAACAGGCCAGCAAGGTCGGCTGATCAGGGAATCCTCGCCTGAGTCCGCCGGAGCCGTAAGGCTCCGGCTTCCATGTTTTCCTTGACCTTACCAGGATGACAACGGGTAAGCTTCGAAGGACCTTGGGGCGTTCTCCAGCAAAGTCGCCTTCCGACGGAGGTGCATCCTTCAGCGAGGTCAGGACGCAGCACACCACCGCACTTCAGGCAGCTTCTTCCTTCTTCCACCCCGGATCCGGCAGCATCACCGCCTGTTCCGTCAGCCCGCTGTCCTTCACCACCACCATCGGCCGCCCGCTTTCCGGGCAGACGTGCTGCACGGCGTCCACCTTGAACACCTTGGCCAGCATTTCGGCTGTCAGAACATCTTTCGGCGAACCTTCACCCATCAGCTCGCCTTCCTTCAACACGATCAGGTGATCGCAATAGCGGGCTGCCTGGTTCAGATCATGCAGCACCGCCACCACCGTGGCGCCCCGATCCCGCTGCTGCGCCATCATCTCCATCAGCGCCACCTGGTGATTCAGGTCCAGATAGGTCGTGGGTTCATCCAGTAGCAGATAGGGAGTCTCCTGCGCCAGCGTCATCGCCAGGAAGGCACGCTGCTGCTGACCGCCCGAAAGCTGGTCCACCCGCCGATCCGCAATGATGTCGGTATGCGTGGCTGCCATCACCCGGTCCACGATCTCGCGGTCTGCCTTGCCCAGGCTCCCCCAGAGATTCAGGTAGGGACTGCGCCCGTAGCCTACCAGGGTACGTACCGTGATGCCCTCCGGCACCAGCTGGTGCTGGGGCAGCAGTGACAGCTTGCGTGAGAACGCGCGGGCGCTCAGGCCATAGATCGACTGGTCATCCACCGTCGCCTCACCGGCCATGGGCGGGAGCAGCCGCGCCAGCGTCTTCAGCAGGGTGGACTTGCAGGAGCCGTTGGGGCCGATCAGGGCCGTGATCCGGCCTTCCGGGATGGTGGTGGTCAGGTTCCGGATGGCCACGGCGCCGCCATAGCCGGCTTTCAGGTTCTTGACGGACAGTGCCATGGTTCACAGGCTCCGGCGAAGCAGATAGAAGAAATAGGGGGCGCCGATCAGGGCCGTGAAGATCCCGGCCGGCAGTTCGAGCGGCGGCTTGATGGCACGGACCGCGATGTCGCTGACCTGCAGGATGATGGCGCCTGTCAGCATGGCTGCCGGCAGCAGCACCCGGTGCCGTCCACCCACCAGCTTGCGCGCCAGGTGCGGCGCCACCAGCCCCAGGAAGGCAATCGGCCCGGCAATGGCCACCGCCACGGCCGCCAGCAGCACGGCCAGTCCCAGCAGCAGGAAGCGGTCCCGCGAGACATTCACCCCCAGCGTCGCCGCCTTGGCCTCGCCCAGCGTCAGCAGGTCGAAGGACTTGCTGTAGAGCAGCGCCAGTGGCAGCAGCAGGACCAGCAACGGTGCCCCCATCTCGACGAAGGACCATGTCCGTCCCCACAGGCTGCCGGTCAGCCAGACCATGGCTGTGTTGACCTCCAGCGGGTGCGACAGCATCAGGTAATCGGTCATCGCTGCATAGAACGCCGACAGGGCCACCCCGATCAGGGCCATCTGCAACGGGCCGGCCTGGCGTCCGGCCACCAGCATCAGCACCAGGTAGGCCACGGCGGCGCCCACGCAGGCGGCCACCGGCAGCGCCCAGACGGGTGTGCCCGGCATCATCATCAGCGTGGCGACCGCTGCCAGGCTGGCCCCATGGTTGATGCTGAGGATATCGGGCGAGGCCAGCGGGTTGTGGATGATGCCCTGGATGATGGTTCCCGACAGTGCCAGTGCGGCGCCCACCAGCACGGCCAGAATGGCCCGCGGCATCCGGTACTGCCAGATGTCGAAATCGTGGGTCAGCAGGCCCTGCAGCACGGCGGCCGGCGACTTGAAGGTCGCGCCCAGCATCAGCGCCAGCGCAAAGCAGACGATGGCCAGGACGCCCAGGATCGACAGGTATTTCTTCGGATCGTTCATTGATCACTCCGGCTCTTGGCCAGCAGAACGAAGCATGGGGCGCCGATGAGGGCCAGTACCGCCCCAGCTGGCAGGTCGGCCGGGTGGGCCAGTGCCCGCGCCAGCAGGTCGGCTGCCACGAATAGCAGCCCGCCCAGCAACGCGCACATTGGTACCGTGCGGCGCAGGTCATAGCCGATCCAGTGGCGCGCCAGGTGCGGCACCAGCAGGCCGATGAAGGCAATCGGCCCGGTCGTGGCCACGCTGGCACCCACCCAGATCAGGACCACCGTGGTCAGCCAGAAGCGCAGCTGCCGCACCGACACACCCAGCGACTGGGCCGCCTCGTCCGAGAGGCTCAGGATGTTGAGCCGGGGCACCAGCCACACCAGCGGGATGGCCGGAACCACCACCAGCGGCCAGTACTCGTGAACCTGCTTCCAGCTCATGTTGCTCACGCCGCCGGCCAGCCAGCTGATCACCGCCGACGCCTGGTTCTCGTCCAGAATCAGCGAGGCCTTGCCCAGCGCCGCACAGAAGGCGCTGACCGCGATACCGGCCAGGATCAGACGGCTTTTCTGCAGTCGTCCGTCGCGGTAGCTGATCCACATCACCAGCGTCCACGACAGGGCGCCCCCGATGGCGGCCGCCGTGGACTGGGTGAGGGCACCTGCGCCCGTCATGAAGACCCCGGCCAGGATCACGCCCAGACCCGCGCCGGCATTGATCGACAGCAGCGACGGGGAGGCCAGCGGATTGCGGGTCATTGTCTGCAGCAGCAGCCCACTGACGGCCAGCACGGCGCCGCACAGCAGGGCCACCACGATGCGCGGCAGCCGCGTTTCCACCACCAGCATCTGCGGAATGCTGAGATCGGTGCTGTTGGGCGCCTTCAGCGCCGCCAGCACGTCAGACGGCGTGATGGCCAGCGCCCCGGGGGAATACAGATAGGCCGACAGGAAGCCGAGCACCGCCAGTGCAATGAGCGGCAGCACCCAGCGCAGCCAGGCAGGCAGCAGGGTCATGAGAGGGTGGGATGGAAGGGTCGGAAAGCGGAATCCTGGTGTGGGCGAACGCCCAGGAGCATGTTCTGGGCGATTCTCAGCGCTTCTTCTCCACGGCGGCCTTCACCTGCTCGACCATCAGGGCCGCTGCAGTCAGACCGCGCGACCGGGCCCAGAGCTCCGGATCCACGCTGATCAGCTGATCCTTCTTCGTGACCGTCAGCGCCTTCCACAGGGGTTGCTGCGCCCACTTGCGCACCACGCTTTCCTCGCGGTAGTGGGCGATGAACATCCAGTCCGGGTTCATGGCCAGCACGTGTTCCAGATCAATGTCGTAGATATCCTTGCCGCCATCGGCCTGGGGAACCTTGAAGCCCAGGGCCGCCAGCAGGCTGCCTGCGAACGTGTCCTGGGTATGCACGTCCAGCGTGTTCTCGCGTGAGGACCCGTACATGGCGGTCTGACCGTCGGGAATCTCCTTGGCGATGTCCTTCACCTTGGCCTGCAGCTGGCTGATCCGGGCCTGCATTTCCGTGGACTTGCCCACCACGTCGCCAATGGTCTGGTCCTGCTTCAGGATGTCGTTATAGCTTCCATAACGCGAATTCAGGAGCAACACCGGCGCGATCTTGCTCAGCTGACCATAGGCGGCGCGGTGACGGCTGGAATCGGCGATGATCAGGTCCGGCTTTAGCGCGGCGATGGATTCCATGTTGGGCTGCGATCGTGTGCCGACCGAGGTCCACGGCCTGATCAGGTCACGTACCGGCTGGATGACGCGGCTGGGCTGGTTGTCGTCGGCCACGCCCACCGGCGAGACGCCCACGTTGGCCAGCGCATCGACGAAGGAGAATTCCAGCGCCACGATGCGGGTCGGCACCTTGTCGAGCGTCAGCTCGCCCTGGTCGTCCTTGACCGTGATGGCGTGTGCTGCCGAAGCCAGGCTCAGACCAAGACCGAGAGCGAGCATTCCAGTCAGGTATTTGCGTCGATTGAGGGACATCGTGTGGTTTTCCTGTGGTGGCCCGCCCCATGAAAGGTCGGGCAGAAGAGGAAGGGCGGTGTCGTCATGTGCCTGCCGTCAGGCACCACCGGCATGACAGTAGCGGATTGTCGATGATGTTCCGTGTGTGTGGCAAGAATGACAATAATGCGTCGCAGGGGTATTCCTGTTGCATGTCGTGCCAGTCCAGCCCGCGGATCCATCGTCGACCATGCCCATGGCGCCGGTCGAAGGCGGATGTCGTGCCGTGGTCGGCGATCCGGGCGGGCCTCAGCGATGCTTCTCGACAGCCGCCTTCACCTGCTCGGCCATTCGCTGGGCAGCAAACAGCCCGCGCGACCGGGCCCACAGCTGTGAATCGACCGCCGTGACCTGCTGCTTGCGCGGTGCCGCCAGTGCCTGCCACAGGGGCTGCTTCTCCCACTTGCGCAGCACGCTTTCCTGTCGGTAGTGGGCAATGAACATCCAGTCCGGATTCATGGCCAGCAGGCTCTCCAGGCTGATGTCGTAGATCTCCTTGCCGTTCTGGGAGGGAGGCACCCGAAAGCCCAGTTCCATCAGCAGGCTGCCGGCAAAGGAAGCCTGGGAATGCACGTTGAGCGCATTCTCGCGCGAGGTGCCGAACATGGCGCTCTGTCCCTGGGGGACGATCCGGGCAATGGCTTTCATCTCGGCCTGCAGCTGGCCGATCCGTTCCTTCATCGGCTGCGACCGGCCCACCGCGTCAGCGATGGTCTGCGCCTGGGCCAGCAGCTCGGCGTAGGTGCCGTAGCGCGAGTTCAGCAGCAGCACGGGGGCAATCTTGCGCAGCTGGCCGTAGACCGCGCGATGCCGGCTGGTGTCGGCGATGATCAGGTCGGGCTTCAGCCCGGCGATGACCTCCATGCTGGGCTGCGAGCGCGTGCCCACCGAGGTCCATGGCTTGATCAGGCTGCGCATCGGCTCCTGGATCCGGTCGGGCTGTCCGTCATCGGCAATGCCCACCGGCGAGATGCCCACATTGGCCAGTGCATCGACGAAGGAATACTCCAGTGCCACGATGCGGGCGGGCGGCGTCTCGATCGTCAGCTCGCCCTGGTCGTCATGGATGGCGACGGCCCGTGCGGTACCAGGCGTCGCCAGACAGGCTCCCAGGCACAGGGCGGCCATCCCGGCCAGGCAATTGCGTCGGGTAGGGGACACGGCGGGACTCTCCAGAGGGATCCGGAAGGGATCGATGGATTGATCAGATAGCGGTAAGACAGGAAGGGGGGCGCAGCCGGCACGTGGCACTGCGGATGCAGCACCGGATGCGCTGGCCGCGATTGTTGACGATAATTAGTCTCCCTTGCAACATTCGGGAGATGTTGCCACCCCCTGGAGGCAATTGTTCCTCACCGATCGTCGGAGAACGCTACAGCCATGGCTTTCATCCATTTTCTCGCTCTGCTGGCGGTGCTGCAGTACCTGTATTTTGGCGTCCTGGTGGGGCGCGCCCGCCTGCGCTACCACGTCAAGGCGCCAGCCGTCACCGGCGACGAGAACTTCGAGCGCGCCTACCGGGTGCAGATGAACACCCTGGAACAGCTCATCATCTTCCTGCCCGCCCTGCTCATCGCCGGCCACTACGTCCCGGGCCTCTGGGTCTCGGCGCTGGGCGTTGCCTACCTGGTGGGACGCATGCTGTACGGCCGTGCCTACGTGCGGGATCCTGCGTCACGCGGACCGGGCTTCATCATTGCCATGGTCGCCAACGTCCTGCTGCTGCTCACCGGGCTGCTCGCCATCCTGTTCTGACTGCATCGGCAGCAGGTCCAGCTTCTGCATCAGCTGCCGGTCGGTGTCCTCTTCCGGGTTTTCCGTGGTCAGCAGCTTGTCGCCATAGAAGATCGAATTGGCGCCGGCCATGAAGCACAGCGCCTGCATGCTCTCCGGCATTTCCTGCCGGCCGGCCGACAGGCGCACCAGGCTCGTGGGCATCGTGATGCGCGCCACCGCAATGGTGCGCACGAACTCGGTCCAGTCCAGCGGCTCTGCATCGGCCAGCGGGGTGCCGGGCAGCCGCACCAGCTGGTTGATCGGCACCGACTCGGGCTGCGGGTCCAGGTTGGCCAGGCTGGCAATCAGCCCCGCCCGATCCTTGCGGGTCTCGTTCATCCCCACGATGCCGCCGCAGCATATCTTCAGCCCCGCGGCGCGCACCTTGCCCAGCGTGTTCAGCCGGTCGTCGAACTGGCGCGTGCCGATCACGTCGCCGTAGTGCTCGGGCGCCGTATCCAGGTTGTGGTTGTAATAGTCCAGGCCCGCTTCCTTCAGATCTTCGGCCATGCCTTCTTCCAGCAGACCGAAGGTGCCGCAGGTCTCCAGCCCCAGATCCTTCACGGCGCGGATCAGCTCCTGCAGCTTCTCGATGTCGCGTGGCTTGGGACCGCGCCAGGCAGCACCCATGCAGAAGCGGCTGGCCCCGCGTGACTTGGCCACCCGGGCACTGGCCAGTACCGTCTCCACATCCAGCAGCTTCTGGGCCTTCACGCCCGTGTCATAGCGGGCCGACTGCGGACAGTACGCGCAGTCCTCCGGGCATCCGCCCGTCTTCACCGACAGCAGGGTGGAGAGCTGGATGCGCTGCGCATCGAAATGCTGGCGGTGAACCGACGCCGCCTCGAAGACCAGATCCAGAAAGGGACGCTCGAACAGGGCCTCCACCCGACAGACGCTCCAGTAGGACAGTTCCGGGTGAGGCGTGGGACGCCGAAGGTTCAGGACAGATAGGGTGTCGTTCATGAGTCTTCCTCCTGGCTTCCAGGGTCGTGCCATGGGTTTCCGAGAGTCTACCGGAACGATCGGATGCCGGAAGCGGGCCCGCAGGCCGCGACATCCTCGGGTCTCATGGTCTGGCCGACCCAGGCACGGGCCGCCGGCAGCGATGATACAACATCGCATCATGCGCCAGATTCCGGAATCCCGTGAATGGCCGACACATCGGGCCAGTCCAGGGGAATGTTCATGGGGGGGGTCGGAGGTCATGTTGGCCTCGATCGGGTTGCACGTCGGACTTGCTCGGCCTCCCATCCATGGTGACCTGAAAGACGCGAGGGGCAGCAATCCTGCCGGAGCGTGGCGATTCCGCGAATTACGTTCTTGAAACAATTGATCACGCAACACGGGCTGTTGCGATCCTGCGTAACAGTCAGGTAAATCATTGACGAGTCATTGGCATTGACAGGCAAAATCACACGTGACTGCCGGATAATGTCGCCAGATTCAGATGATGAATGGCCCTGAGGCGGATGCCCATGGCCCGGCGCTTCCTCTTATCCCTGCTTTCATTTCCCGGAAAACACCGGGGTTGCGCACCATCTCCTTGCCGGGAACGTGGTACGCAAGACTCGGGTACTGCCCTGCGGGCAGCCGCTTTTCATTCCCATGATCAAGTTCAGATCAGCATCCTTTCCTGTCGCGCCTGCCAGCCGTGAAATCGGTCGCGCGCCTTCCCCCTCCGTTCCTCTGGCCTCGGCCGACAGCGCCTCACGACGACGCTTCGTCCGCCAGATGGGCATGCTTGGGGTGGCAGTGGCTTCGGCAGGGCTGGTCGATCATGGCACGGCATGGCGTCGCTGGATCGCCGACTATCGCACCGACATCGGCCAGCGCCGAGAGGTGGTGCTTGATGCCCACACCCGGCTGCTGCTCAACACCCGGACTGCCATCAACGTGGCCGATCGGGAAGACGGCCGCCATGTTCGCCTGCTCTCCGGTGAGCTGCTGGTGCAACAGGCTCCGGGGGCACGCCCCCTGGTCGTCGAGACGGCCGAAGGCCGCATCCGCAGTCAGGACGGCCGTCTGGTCGTCCGCCGGCTGGAACTCAGCACCACGCTCAACCTGCTGAACGGACAGGCGCAGGTCTTCGACGCGGGTGGCGAGCGTTCGCTCCAGGCTGCTCGGCGGGTCGTGCTCGGCACGGGCAGCCTGGCCCCGCTGCAACCCGTGCAGGAAGCTGAAGTGGCCTGGATCAATGGCCAGATCGTGGCCGACCACATGAAGCTGGCCGACTTCATCGACGAACTGCAGCGCTACAGCCCCGAACGGCTGCGCTATGACACCCGTGTCGCCAATCTGCTGGTCTCGGGCCGCTTCTCGCTGGCCGACGTGAAGGGTGTCTTCCACTGGCTCTCCAGCACGCTGCCGCTGCGGGTTGATGTGGTCGAGCATCGCTGGGGCTCGCCTTCGTTGCTCATCCGCGCACTGGGCTGATCATCACCACTGCGGGCTGCTATGATGCGCCCCATGAATCCTGTCATCCGGTCCTTCGCCCCCAGGCTGGCAGCGCTGGTCGTGTGTGTGGCCATCGGGGTGCTCTCGGTCCCGTCGCCGGCACAGGCCGAGCGGCGCGAGTTGCGTTTCACTGGCCCGCAGATCACCCGTCAGCTGGCGCCATCGTTCCCGTTGCGTCGCTGCCTGTTCGGTGAGCTGGCCTGCGTCCGGCTCACCCGGCCCGTCGTCCGCATGCAGGCCAATGACCCGCGCATCTTCGTCTCGGTGGACGTGGGCTTTCAGCCCGTGCCAGGACAGGCCAGTCAGAGCGGCAGCGCCCGCGTGGCCGGTCAACCCGCCTATGACCCGCAGGCCGGCGCCTTCTACCTGAAGCGCCCGCAGCTGCTGGATTTCTCCATGGAAGGCGTGCCGCCCGATCAGGCCCGCATGGTCGCCAATGTCATCTCCGGCATGCTGGCCGACGAATTCTTCAGCGAGCAGCCGCTCTGGGTGCTGGACGAGTCCGATCCCCGACAGGCCATGGCGCGCCTGTCACTGCGCAGCGTGACCGTGCAGCAAGGGGCGCTGGTCGTCACGCTGGGCGATGATGACGAACCCCTGGAGGACGATCCGGCCGACGAGATGCCCTCGCCGGGGCAGGGCAGCGGAAGCACGCCCGGATCGCGCAGCACACCCGGATCGCGCAGCACGCCCACCCCCAAGAGCCTGCCTCCTTCGCCATCCGCGCCGGAAGGCACCCCCGAGACGTCTTCCGAACCTGTCTGGCTCTGACCGGCGCTTACAGCGAGAACCGGTACGCAGCGCCCACCAGCAGGGAAGGCATCAGGTGGCGCTTGACGATCGGGCTGCGTGCGGCCGGCCCCGTCAGCCGCGTGGCACTGGCACGTGCCACCCAGATCCAGTGCTTGCTGGGCTCGCCCGTCAGACCCACGGAAACCCCGAACTCCCGCAGGCCCGAACCCGGGTCGTACAGCGGCAGGCCGCTGGCGGCATGTTCGCGCTCGCCGATGCCGTAGCTGTTGCGCAGCGAGTTGCTGTTGGCCCAGGTCACGCCTGCGTCGGCACTCAACAGAAGCCGCTTGCTCAGCGGGCGCTGCCAGCCGATGCCGAACGGAATCTCGAAGCCGCCCTGGCGACCCAGGATGTCGCCCACCAGCCGCGCCTGCAGCTGGATCGAGCGGGTCAGGTCGTATCGCAGCCGCAACCGCCCGATCAGCGTGCCGCGTAGCGGCTTGAGGCCCTTGGCCAGATCGTCCTCGTCCACGTCACGGCCCCGGTTGATCGACAGCCCCAGGCCGAAGCTGAAGCGGTCCAAGTGCCAGAGCGGCCCGGCCAGCCCCGTTTCCGAGACCCGGTTGCCCCGCACGCTGGCGCGCGTCACGCTGGAGCGGCTGATCGAATAGCCACGCCAGTCGATCCGTGCGGCCGGGGCAAAGGCGTGCCCCATCTTGTCCGATCCGCTGTACTCGGGCGAATAGTTGCTCACCAGCCCGATGACCAGGTGCACGCGATCGTCGTCCTCGCCAGGACGCCTCATGGTGTCGTCGGCCCGCGTTGCCGCCCGGGTGGCCTGCTGCGCGGGGGTCTGCTGTCCTTGCGACATCGCCGGACCGGCGGTAGCGCATAACAGACCGATCAGCAGCAGCCGGCCAGACAGGGGCAGGGGTTTGAGGCTATGTTTCGGGGCGAGAGTCATGGTGGCGTCCAGCGGGTGGCGTAGGGGTGCGGCACAGTCTGAAACCGTTTCGGTGCAAGCGCCGTTTGCGGCAGACGGACGGCTCACCGCAGCAGCCCGGACAGCCGGGCCACCCGGGCAAGGCGGGGTCCGCCTGCGATGGGGCCGCCATTTTTCCTGCAAAGTCGCTTTTGGGTATGTCATGGTGTTGAAAACAGCATTGGGCGAACTGCGTGTACTGCTGGTGGAGGACGATCCTGCCTGGCAGCACATGATCTCGGTAGGGCTGGGCGAGCGGGGTATCGACGTCCAGGTGACCGATCAGCTGTCCAAGGCCATCCCGCTGCTGGAGCGGATCATGCCCGATGCCGTCATGGTCGATGACTCCCTCTCCGACACGGATAGCGTCGCTTCGGTCCGGCACCTGCGCGAGGCCATCGGCAGCCGCCAGATCCCGATCATCGTGTTGTCCAACCATGACAACGACACGGGCTTCGGCAAGGCCCTGGCGGCCGGCGCCACCGATTACTGCCAGAAGTCCCAACAGTGGACCCAGCTGGCCGAGCGCCTGCTGCATGGTATCAATCTTGCCAAGGCCCAGGCAGCAAGTCCCGACAGTCCGGCTGCAGAAGGCGAGGGGGGCGGACGCGATTCGCTCTCCGAATCGCTCGATGCCTTCCGCAGCCAGCGCGAACAGGCCAACCGTGATCCGCTCACCGGCCTGTTCAGCCGGGCCGCCTTCATGCAGAAGGGCCAGATGTTGCTGCGCCGCCGCCGCCCTGCCGGCCACGTCGCCGCCATCATGATGCTCGACATCGACCGGTTCCGCCGCATCAACGAGGCCTTCGGCCAGCGTGCCGGCGACCGCGTGCTGCAGCACGTGGCCGACAGCCTGCGCCATGCCTTCCGCAACCTCACCCAGGCCGACCCTGCCAAGGCTGGCGACGACCTGGACATGCCCGACCTGCTGATCAGCCGGCTGACGGGCGATGAATACGCGCTGGTCTTCTCCAACCTGCCCAACGAGGATACCGCCCGCAAGGCCGCCGAGATCATCCAGGCCCACCTGCGTCGCGCCTTCCAGATCGACGGGCTGGACCTGATGCTGCGCACCTCCATCGGCACCGCCTGGTTCCCGCGCCACGGCCGCAATTTCGAGATGCTGCTGGCCAAGGCCGACGTGGCCATGAGCGTGGCGCGTCAGCAGGGGGGCAACCGCCTGCTGGTCTACGACGACGCCTATGGCGAACAGCTGCGCGGCGACTTCGAGCTGCAGTCGGCCCTGGCCACCGTGCTGGACCGCAACGAGCTGGTGCTCCACTACCAGCCCATCATCGACACCCGCTACAACCGCGTCGTCGGCGTCGAGGCGCTGATGCGCTGGATGCGCGGCTCGCAGATGCTCTCGCCCGGCAAGTTCATCCCGCTGGCCGAGGACAGTGGCCTGGACTTCCGCATGGGCGAATGGGCCATCTCCGAGGCCCTGCAGCAGCTGCGACGCTGGCAGCTGGCCGGCGTGCCCATCCCGGGCGTCTCGGTCAACGTCAGTGTCCGCCATCTGCGCCAGCCCACGCTGCTGCGTTCGGCACAGCAGGCCCTGGAAGCCACCGAGATACCCGCTTCGGCGCTCACGCTGGAGCTGACCGAAATCGACGTGATGCGCGACATCGAGAACGTCCTGCCTACCTTGTGGGAACTGAAGAAGGCCGGCATCCGCATCGCGCTGGACGACTTCGGCTCGGGCTTCTCCTCGGTCTCTTACCTGACCCGCATGCCGGTCGACACCCTCAAGATCGATCGCGTCTTCATCAGCGAGCTGGAAAACGACGTCGGTCAGCTCAAGGTCGTGCGCAGCATCATCGCGCTGGCCGGTGCCCTGGACCTGCAGATCATCGGCGAGGGCGTCGAGCGCACCGAAGAGATGACCACCCTGCAGAAGCTGGGTTGCCAAGACCTGCAGGGCTATCTCTTCAGCAAGCCCATGACGGCCGCCCAGCTTGAGCGCTGGCTCATGGAGAACCCGTCACTGCACGGTCTGGGCCGGGTTCCCGAGAGCAGCGCCGTGCCGGGCTGATCCGGATGTGTCAAAGTCGCGCATGAAACCGCAAAGCGTTACGATACCGCCTGTCACAATACGCACAGAGGCGGTACACGCATGGACGCGGCAGAAAGAAAGGCGCGACAGGACGAGTTGAAGAAAGCGGCGGCCGAGAAGGCCCTCGAATGGCTCACGCCGGGCCAGGTGGTGGGCGTCGGCAGCGGCTCCACCGTGGGCTTCTTCATCGAGGCGCTGGGACGGCACCGGCAGGACTTCCCGCAGGCCGTCTCCAGTTCGCTGCGCAGCACCGAGCTGCTGCGCGAGGCCGGCATCGAGGTGCTGGATCTCAACCAGATCGACGAGATCGGCTGCTATGTCGATGGCGCCGATGAAGTGGACCCCGGCTTCGCCCTCATCAAGGGGGGCGGTGGCGCGCTCACCCGCGAGAAGATCGTTGCTCAGGCTTCGCGCCACTTCGTCTGCATCGTCGACGAGACCAAGTACGTGCCCGTTCTGGGCCAGTTCCCGCTGCCGGTGGAGGTGGTGCCCATGGCGCTGCATCTCGTTGGCCGCCAGCTCGAGGCGCTGGGGGGCACCGTGCGCGAGCGCAACGGCTACATCACCGACAACGGCAACCCCATCCTGGACGTCTCGGGCCTGCAGATCCACGATCCGGTCGCCCTCGAAGAGACCATCAACCAGTGGCCGGGCGTCGTCACGGTGGGGCTGTTTGCCCGCCGTCGTCCCGAGACCGTGCTGCTGGCCACCATGGACGGCGTGCAGGTGCTGGGCCAGCCCGCGGCCTGAAGCCGGCCTGCGGTCTGAAACGACACAGGGCCGCGGTTGCGGCCCTGGACGGGATCGTGCGGTGCAACGGCACCACAAAGTGGCGGGTCGGTTCATGCCGGTGGTCCGCCAGCGGCCCATCCGGTCATGCCGGAAAGTTCCAGCATGACCGGATTCAGGCCGGCATCACTGTTGCGGTACGTAACCCGCCGGCCGGTCGGCGCCGTCCCCGAAGAAATAGTTCTCCATCTGCTGCGCCAGGTACTTGCGCGCACGGATGTCGGCCAGGTTCAGCCGGTTCTCGTTCACCAGCATCGTCTGGTGCGAGATCCAGCCGGCCCACGCTTCCTTCGAGACGTTCTCCCAGATGCGCTGGCCCAGTTCGCCGGGGTAGGGCGGACGGTCCAGGCCTTCGGCTTCCTTCTTCAGCTTGATGCAGTTGACCATACGTGCCATGGCAATGACTCCAGATAAGGGCTGAGAACCGCCGAATGGTACCGCGTTCGTCGTACCCGGCCTACAGCGTCTTCAGCAGCACCTGGGAACGCCGCTGCCAGTTGTACAGATTGCGACGGCTGCCCGGCAGGTCGTCCACCGACCCCATCACGAAGCCCCGCTTCAGGAACCAGTGCGCCGTGCGCGTGGTCAGCACGAACAGCCGCGTGATGCCGGCCTCGCGGGCCCGCTGCTCGATGCGCTGCAGCAGCCGCTCGCCATCGCCCTGGCTCTGCACCGTCGGGTTGACGGCCAGACAGGCCATCTCGGCCATCCGCTCCTCGGGAAACGCATACATCGCCGCACAGCCGAAGATCACCTGATCGTGCTCGATCACCGTGAAGTTGCCGATCTCGGCCTCGATCAGCGCCCGATCGCGCTTGACCAGCGTGCCGTCGGCCTCCAGCGGCTGGATCAGCGCCAGAATGCCGCCCACGTCGTCGATGGTGGCTTCGCGCAGCGCCTCCAGCGTTTCCTCCACCACCATCGTGCCCACGCCGTCGTGCAGGAAGAACTCCAGCAGCACCGACCCGTCCACCGCAAAGGGCACAATGTGTGAACGCGCCACGCCGCCCTCGCAGGCCTTCAGCGCCGCCGAAAGATAGATGCGCAGTGGCAGTGTCAGGTCGTCACGGGCCAGCAGCGCCCGGGCCCGCGCCTCCGAGATCTCTGTCTGGATGCGGCCGTCGTCACCGTGCACACCCGGCACCTCGGCCAGGAACACCAGCTTGTCGGCATCCAGTGCCATGGCCGTGGCCGCTGCCACCTCTTCCATAGCCAGGTTGAAGGCCTCGCCCGTGGCCGAGTGGCCAATGTTGGACAGCAGCACGATCTGCTGATTGTCCAGCGCTCGCTGGATGGACACCGCATCCACCTTGCGAACCACCCCGCTGTAGACATGGTCCACCCCGTCCACGATGCCCACCGGCCGTGCCAGCGTGAAATTGCCCGACACCACCCGGATCCCGGCATTGGCCATCGGCGTGTTGGGCAACCCCTGCGAGAACCCCGCCTCCATGTCGTAGCGGATCGCGCCGGCCGCTTCCTTCGCGCATTCCAGTGCCACCGCGTCGGTGATGCGCAGACCGTTGTGGTATTGCGGTGCCTGCCCGCGCAGCCGCAGCTGCTCGTTGATCTGTGGCCGGCAGCCATTGACGATCACGATGTGGATGCCGATCGAGTGCAGCAGGCTCAGATCCTGGATCAGCGCATTGAGCGCGCCGCCGGTGGCCGCCATCTCGCCTGGAATGCCCACCACGAAGGTCTGTCCCCGGAACTTGTGGATGTAGGGGGCTACCTGTCGCAGCCAGTCCACGAACTGCCGGTGCTGTTCGGGCAGCCGTTCGGGGGCAGGCAGGCTGGGGGGGGAAGGGGGTGGAAAGGACATCGGGTCACCCATCGAAATACCGGTCGGGGGCCCCATCATACCCATCGTACCCAGGGTCGCAAAGCCGCGGAATCCCGCGTATCCGGGGTGCGGCACGCTCCGCCGCCCCGGTCCCGTGCCTTCTATAATCCCGCCGTGAATACCCCCAAAGCCCCGTCCATGCCCGATTCCCGGGTCCCCGCTGCCATCCGGTCCGTCATCGACGCCTTGCCCGTCACCGAGCACCGGGCCCGCATTGTCGAAGCCATCCGCAACCACCGCGTGGTCATCGTCTCCGGCGAGACCGGGTCGGGCAAGACCACCCAGCTGCCCAAGTTCTGCCTGGAGGCCGGCCAGGGCGTGCGCAACGACCGCACCCGCCGGGGCGGACTCATCGGCCATACCCAGCCGCGCCGCATTGCCGCCAGCAGTGTCGCCACCCGTATTGCCGAAGAAATGGGCACGCCGCTGGGCACCGATGTCGGCTACAAGATACGCTTCAACGAGAAGGTCTCGCCGGGCACCCGCATCAAGCTGATGACCGACGGCATCCTGCTGGCCGAAAGCCAGCGTGACCGCCTGCTCTCGGCCTACGACACCCTCATCATCGACGAGGCGCACGAGCGCAGTCTCAACATCGACTTCCTGCTGGGCTACCTCAAGCAGCTCATCGATGGCCCGCGCCGCGATGACCTCAAGCTCATCATCACCTCCGCCACCATCGACGCCGCCCGCTTTGCCGAGCACTTCGGTGAACCCGGACGGCCCGCACCCGTCATCGAGGTCTCGGGGCGCCTGTATCCGGTCGAGGTCCGCTATCGGCCGCCGGAAGACATGCAGGCCGAAGACGAGGACGACGAGACCGACCTGCCGTCGGCCATCGAGACCGCCGTGCGCGAGCTGTGGAACGAGAAGCCCGGCGACGTGCTGGTGTTCCTGCCCGGCGAGCGCGAGATCCGCGAGACGGCCGAGCACCTGCAGCGTGCCGTGGCGCGCGGCGGCGCAGGCCGGGGGCAGGGCGGCCGCAGCCGGGCCGATCTGCTGCTGGCCAGTGCCGAGATCGTGTCCCTCTATGCCCGTCTGCCTGCTGCCGACCAGCAGCGCGTCTTCAACCCCGGCAACGCCCCGCGCATCGTGCTGGCCACCAACGTGGCCGAGACCTCGCTGACGGTCCCGCGCATCCGCTACGTCATCGATTCGGGCCTGGCGCGCATGCTGCGCTACCGCATCCGCGGCAAGGTCGACCAGCTCCTCATCGAGCCCGTCTCGCGCGCCGCCGCCAACCAGCGTGCCGGACGCTGCGGCCGGGTGGCCGAAGGCGTCTGCATCCGCCTGTTTGGCGAAGACGACTTCCAGAACCGCCCCGCCTTCACCGACCCCGAGATCCTGCGCTCGTCGCTGGCCTCGGTCATTCTGCGCATGAACGCGCTGGGCCTGTCCGAAGTCTCGGCCTTCCCGTTCCTGGACCGGCCCTCGCCCAAGGCCATCGCTGATGGCTATGCCCTGCTCAACGAACTGGGCGCCATCGACGATCGCCAGCGGCTCACCCCCATCGGTCGCCAGCTGGCACGCCTGCCGGTCGACCCGCGCCTGGCACGCATGCTGCTGGCCGGCCATCGCACCGGCTGCCTGGCCGAGGTCCTGATCATCACGGCCGCCCTGTCCGTGCAGGACCCGCGTGAACGCCCACCCACGGCCCAGCAGGCAGCCGACCAGGCGCACGCCCGCTTCAACGTGCCGCAGTCCGACTTCCTGTCCTGGATCCGGCTGTGGCGCTACTGGCAGGAGCAGCAGGCCGGCCGCAAGCAGCGCGGCGAATCGCACCGTGCGCTGGCCAACCGCATCGGGCGTGAGTTCCTGTCCATCCGCAAACTGCGTGAATGGGCCGATGTCATCGGTCAGCTCACCGAGCTGGTGCGCGGACTCAATTGGCAGATCAACACCGACGAAGCCGCGCCTGACGTCATCCATCGCGCACTGCTCACCGGTCTGCTGGGCAACGTCGCCCACCGCCTGCCCGAAGGGCCGGGCTGGCAGGGCACGCACCAGCAGAAATTCGTGCTGCATCCGTCGTCCATCCTCAACCGTCGCCAGCCAAAGGCCGAGGGTGGAAAGCCTGCTGCCCCGCAGAATGCCAAGGGCGCCCGCTGGTTGATGGCGGCCGAACTGGTCGATACCGGCCGCCTGCAGGCGCGCACCGCCGCCGCCATCCGCCCGGAATGGGTCGAATCCGCTGCTGGCGACCTGATCCAGCGTTCGTGGAGCAACCCACACTGGGAAAAGAACAGTGGCAAGGCCATGGCACACGAGCGGGGCGTGCTCTACGGCCTCGTGCTCTACACCGCCCGGCGCGTGCCCTATGAAAAGGTCGATCCGGCCGAATCCCGACGACTGATGATCCGCGACGGCCTGGTCACCGGCGAATGGCCCGTCGATGCCGACTTCATCCGCCACAACCGCAAGGTCATCGCCGATGTCGAGCGGCTGGAGCACAAGATCCGCCGTCCCGACCTGCTGGTCGACGAGGAATCGCTGGCAGCCTGGTTCGACGCCCAGGTGCCCGCCGGGATCTGCAATGCCCGGGACCTGCAGCAGTGGTACCGCGAGGCTGTCAAGGCTGATCCTGGACTGCTGAAGCTCTCTCGTGAGGCACTGCTGAAGAAGGACGCCGACGGTGTGGACGAGGCGCGCTTTCCGCGCCTGCTGCGCATGCGGGGTGTCGACTTCACGCTGTCCTATCACTTCGAGCCCGGTGCGGCCGATGATGGCGTCACGCTCACCGTGCCGCTGCATGCGCTCAACCAGGTCGATGCCGATCGCTGCGAATGGCTGGTGCCCGGCATGCTGGCCCAGAAGGTCTCGCTGCTCTTCAAGTCGCTGCCACAGCGCTGGCGCCGCCACCTGCTGCCGCTCGATGGCACGGCCGCCGAATTCCTCGACAGCCTGAGCACCGGCAAGGCATCGGCCGGCGAAACCGATTCCGCGCCGGCGGAAACCGGAGCCGGCCACCGCGACATCGTCATCCCGTCCGGAACGCCGCTCATCGATGCGCTTCTGGAATTCCTGCGCGTCAAGGGCGGCTGGCGGCTGGCAGCCACCGATTTCCGGCTGGAGAACATTCCCGCCCACCTGCAGATGAACTTCCGGCTGGTCAATGAGCACGGCCGGGTGCTGGCCGTCTCGCGCCACCTGTCCGAGCTGCAGGCCGCCTATGGCTCGCAGGCCCAGTCCGCCTTCCAGAACGAGTTCTCGCGCATTGCCGCGCAGATGCGCGGGCGTGCTGCCAAGGAACCCGCGTCGTCCCCGAAGGCAGGCAATGCATCCCCCGGAAAGGCATCCGAGGGGGCACCGGCCGGCCGTGCCGAGGGCAGCAGGGCGGCTGGTGCCGACACCGTCATGCGTGCTGGCCAGCGCCACACCCGCTGGGACTTCGGAACGCTGCCCGAACTGCTGGAGCTGCAGACCACCGGTGGCGAGCGGCTGGTGGGCTTTCCGGCGCTGCTGGACAAGGGCGATGCCGTCGAGATCACCGTCTACGACGATCCGGCCGTGGCCGAGCGTCACCACCGACAGGGCGTAGTGCGGCTCTTTGCTCTCGCCATGAACGAGGCCCTGAAATCGCTGGCGCGCGACGTGAAGAAGAACGCCAGCCTGGAACTGGGCTTCAACGCGTTGCCGGGCAGCGGCGGCAAGTCCGCCCCGCTGGCCGAGCAGCTGGCGCAGGCCGCCATCATTCGTAGCTTCCTGCAGGATGGCCTGCCCCAGGATGACGCCCAGTTCCAGAAGGCGCTGGCTGACGGCCGGCCCCGCATGCTGCTCACCGCCCAGGAGCTGGCCCGCCTGCTTCAGTCCATCGTCACCGAACATGGCCAGATCCGCCGCAAGCTCACCGGCCTGCGTGCCGACCGGTCCGCGCTCGACGACATCGAGGCGCAGCTGGCCGCGCTGTTCCCACCGGGTTTCCTGCATCAGGTCGGCTACGAGCATCTCCAGCACTATCCGCGCTACCTGAAGGCCGTCGTCATGCGGCTGGACAAGCTGCGTGAAGATCCCGCCCGCGACAAGGCGCTGCAGGCCTCCATGGTGCCGCTGCTGCAACGCTGGCGTCAGTGGCAGCGCGACATCGGTATGCAGCTCGACCGTGAGGCCGAATCCTTCCGCTGGATGCTCGAAGAGCTGCGTGTCTCGCTGTTTGCCCAGAGCCTGCGAACGCCCATGCCGGTCTCGGTCAAGCGACTCACCAAGGTGCTGGATCAGCGGGACGGGCGCTGAACCGGGGCGGGACAGGCCAGTGTCCCGCCATGCACGCGCCGCGGGCTGCATGGCGGCTTGCCCGGTGCAGGGCAGAGGGCTTCCGCAGGGGTTTCATGTTGTTTCATGCAAACACACGCCCCCTTGTGGAAGCCGGGTTTACCCGGGGGCCGCTTGCCGTTCATCCGCACAGAAGCGCCGTTCCGCCAGCCCGGCAGACGGCAGCGCACTTCGCCCGTCTGACCGGTAGCGCCAGGGCTGTTCATTTGTCTGCGGCCCGGCTCTAATGACAGGCTGAAGAAAAGACCGGCTGCGTCTTTTGCCGTCTTTTCACCAAGGCCCCGTCCGCGCACGGGGCGTTGTCATTGTGTCGCATGGTGCATGTCGGAGCAGCGAAGGGAGCCTGATCTTGGAGACTGAAAGCGAACGCAGGCGGAACGTCAGTCTGGCCAAGGCCACCCTCCTGCATCTGTCGCAGCAGCGCCTGTCGCCCACGCCCGAGAACTACGCCATCGCCTGGAAAGAGGTCGAGCAGCAGTTCGAGCCTGCCACCATCCCGATGGTCCGCCCCGGCCGGCGCTTCCCGGACGGCATTGTCGAATCCTACGAAGACAGCGAACTGGCCAGCGCCCGTCGTCTGGCCGAACGCCGTCAGCGCCTCATCGTCTCGCTGACTGCGCTGCTGGACACCATCTGCGACGTGGTACCCATCCTGGCCGGGGAAGAAGCCTGGATCATCGAGCAGTTCTCGGCCATCCGTCGTGCCATCGGGGCAGAGCCCGAAGGTGTCGACCGGGGTGAGCTGGAGCAGGTGAGACAGAACGTGCGGCACAACCTGAAGGAGCATGGCAACCTGCTGACCATGCGCCGGACGGCACTGGCCGAACTGAAACAGCTGCTCACACAGTGGGTCGGCAATCTGTCCGAGCTGATGGATTCCAGCGCTTCCTATTCCGAGTCGCTCGACGGCTTTGTTGAGCGCATCGAGGGCGTGTCCGACATCGATGACCTGGCGCAGGTGCTGGGGGACATCGTGGGGCGCACCGTGGCCATGCGGGGGCACCTGGCCCAGACCCGCACCGAATTCGAGCAGACCTGCCGGCGTGCCGACGATCTGGAGCGCAGTGTCAGCGAACTGTCGAACGAACTGAACGAGACCCGGGGCCTCGAGATGACCGACCAGGTGACGGCCATGCTCAATCGCCGGGGGCTGGGGGTGGCCTACCAGGAGCTGCTGGCCGAATGCACGCTGAAGCAGAAGCCGCTGGCCGTGGTGCTGCTGGATCTGGACCACTTCCACTCGCTCAACGATGCCCAGGGGGCTCATGCAGGAGACGAAGCGCTTCACTACTTCGCCGCCGCCATCCGCGGACAGCTGCGTCCCAGCGACCGCTGCAGCCGCTATGACGGCGACGAGTTCGTTCTGCTGCTGCCGGGCGTTTCCGCCGAGACGGCGCTGGACATCCTCAAGCGTCTTCAGCGTGTCGTGGTCGAGCGCACGCTCGTCTACAATGAAGGCGAAATCAACCTCAGCTTCTCGGCCGGTGTGGCCGTGGCCGAGCCCGGCATGCCGCTGGAAGAGGTCGTGCATCGTGCCGACGACGCCCTCTACGAAGCCAAGCTGGCGGGCCGCAATCGCGTCTGCGCCTACAAGGGAACATCATCCGGGCAACGGCAGCCGGCCACGGCCTGAAGCGGCTGCACGCACCATGACCCGCATCAATCTGGTCGATCCCTCGGAACTCTGCGATCAGCACCTCCTGGCCGAACACCGTGAGCTGACCCGCATCCCCAACGCGGTGGCCCGAGGGCGCTTCAACCTGGTCGGCCAACCTGCCGACTACAAGCTGGGAGAAGGGCACGTCCGTTTCTTCTTCGACAAGCTGGCCTTCCTGCAGCGACGTTATGCAGCCCTGCATGAAGAATGCCTGGCGCGCGGTTTCAGGGTGCAGAACATCTGGCCGCAGGATCTTCCCGACACCCCGTCGCTCTGGCGGGACTACCAGCCGACCGAACAGGCCCTGGCACTCAACCGGGAACGCATCACGGCACGCATGCCTGCCAAGGCGCGCTTCACGCCAGGGCTTGCCCCCCGCTGATCGGCGTCAGAACCCCAGCAGCGAGAAGATGGCCTGGTGCATCTGCGCCAGCGGCGCATACAGCATCGGCATGCCCAGCGTCAGCAGCATCAGGCCGGATCCGATCGTGATCGGGAAGCCGATGGCAAACACGTTCAGCTGAGGTGCCACGCGCGAGATCAGGCCCAGGCTCAGGTTCACGAACAGCAGGAGCGCCATGTAGGGCAGGGCCATCAACAGCCCCAGCTCGAACACCTGGCTGATGACCGCACCGATGTCCAGCCGCCCCAGGAACTGCTGCGTGCCCATGTTGGCCGGCATCCGTTCCAGGCTGTTCATGGTGGCAGCCACCAGCAGCAGGGGGCCGTTGATCACGGCAAAGCTCGTCAGCGACATCGTGTTGAACAATCGGCCGATGGCATTGGAGTTGCTGCCCGTGCTGGGATCGAAGAAGGCCGCAAACGAGAAACCCATCTGCAGGCCGATGATCTCGCCAGCCATTTCCACCGAGGCCAGCAGCATGCGGCACACCAGCCCGATGGCCAGCCCGATCATCACCTCGCTGGCCATCAGCACGAAGAAGGCTGGATCATCGAAGGAAGGGGTCTTGCCATGCACCAGCGGTGCCGCCAGCACGGCCAGTGACAGCGCAGCCGTCACGCGGTAGCGCACGGGAATGTTGCGTGACGACAGCAGCGGCGCCGAGCTGAACAGCCCCAGCAGCCGGAAGAGCGGCATCAGCAGTGCCGACAGCCAGCCCAGAATCTGCGCTTCGTCAAAGGTGATCATGGAAGAACATCCGCGCGATGATCATGGGTGGAGGGCACACGCTCCTCCTTTTGCCGACCCGTTGCTTGTACGGATGGTGTGTGCCGGCATGGTGCTAGAACCCGGGCTGCCCATTGATCACCGCCGGAATCGACAGGATCATCCGCGAGATGAAATCGGTGAGATTGGACAGCATCCAGGGGCCAGCCAGCACCAGCACCAGCGACGACAGAACCAGCTTGGGAACGAAGGACAGCGTGGCCTCGTTGATCTGCGTGAGCGCCTGCAGGATGCTGATCAGCAGGCCCGTCACCAGAATCACCAGCAGGATCGGCGACGCCGTGGTCATCAGCGTTTCCAGGGCCTGGCGGCCAATGGTCAGTACGGTCTCGGGGGTCATGTCGCAAAGCTCGCTACCAGGGAGCCCACCAGCAGGTTCCAGCCGTCAGCCAGCACGAACAGCACCAGCTTGAAGGGCAGGGCCACCAGCACGGGCGACACCATCATCATGCCCAGCGACATCAGCACGCTGGCGCAGATCAGGTCGATCAGGATGAACGGAATGAAGATCATGAAGCCGATCTGGAAGGCCGTCTTCAGCTCGCTGATCACGAAGGCCGGCACGATGGCCTTGAACGGCATGTCCTGCGCCGACAGCGGCTTGTCGTCCGGAGCCTTCACCCGCGCAAGACGAGCAAAAAGCTCCAGGTCCGAGGCACGCGTCTGCTTCAGCATGAAGTCGCGCAGCGGCACGCTACCCTTCTGCAGGGCCGTCTCGAAATCGATGCGCTTCTCGGCCAGGGGTTGATACGCTTCCGTGTAGATGCGGTCCAGCGTCGGCGACATGATGAATGCCGTCAGGAACAGCGAGATGCCCACCAGCACCTGATTGGGCGGCGAAGCCTGAAGACCCAGCGCCTGGCGAAGCAGCGACAGCACGATGATGATCCGCGTGAAGCTCGTCATCAGCAGCAGCACGGCCGGAATGAACGACAGTGCCGAGAAGAACAGCAGCGTCTGTACCGGAACCGACCACGTGGTGCCGCCATCGGCAGCAGCCGTGCTCTGCAGACTCAACGTGGCCTGGGCCCATACGTCCAGCGGCGCGCCAGCCAGTAGCGCGCCCCACAGCATTCGTGGCTTCATGGGGTATTCTTCTTCTGCAGGCCCGCCAGCAGCGAGCCGAATCCCTGGGGTGCCGCTTGGGGCAGGTCGGATGGTGCAGGTAGGTCCCTGGCATCCAGCTCGGTCAGCAGCTGAATGGACTGGCTGGTGATGCCCACCAGCATGGCCCGTTCGCCCACCCTCACCACCGCAATCTGTTCGCGGGGACCCACCGACAGCGTGGCGGCAATCGACATCAGGCCGTTGGCGCGGCCGGCCGGTAGCTGCGAAAGGCGTTTCACCAGCCACAGCACCAGCGGAATGGACAGCACCACCAGCAGCAGCACGCCGAAGGAGGTGAGTGCGGCAGACATCGATGACATCCGTCAGCCGCGGTTCAGGCGGCGCATGCGCTCGGCAGGCGTCACGATGTCCGTCAGGCGGATGCCGAAGCGGTCGTTGACCACCACCACCTCGCCCTGCGCAATCAGATAGCCGTTGATCAGAACGTCCATCGGTGCACCGGCCTGAGCATCCAGCTCCACCACCGAACCCGGCGCCAGCTGAAGCACGTTGTTGATGGTCGTGCGGGTTCGTCCGATCTCCACCGACAGCTGAACCGGAATGTCCAGAATGCGCTCGATGTCGGCACCGCCCTCGGTGCCCTGGCCCAGCCTTGCCATCACGCCAGGCAGTGCTCCCGTCACGGATGGATCGACCGCAGAGGACGCCGGGGCGTCGGCCGATTGCACGATCTCCCCGCTTTCCGGGTTCACGGTATTCTGTTCAGACATGGATCAATCCTGGTGGGAATCGGTATAGGAATGCACGGTGTCGATGCGCACCGCATAACGGCCGTTGTGCTCGCCATAACGACCATTGAAAATCGGAACCTGGCCAATCTTCAGCATGGCGCCCGGGCCGGTCTCGATCTCGATCACGTCGCCGGTGCGCAGCTTCATAAGCTCGCCCAGCGTCAGTGTCGCCGTCGTCAGCTCGGCCACAAGCTCCACCCCGGCAGGCTTGATCTCCTTCGACATCTGGCCCAGCCAGCTGCGCTTTTCCTCGCCACTGTTCGTGTTCAGCGACGATGACAGCGTGTCGCGGATCGGCTCCAGAACGGAATAGGGAATGCAGATCTGGATCGTGCCCGACTGGCCGTTGAAATCCAGCGTGAACGTGGTGCTCACCACCATCTCGGCCGGAATGGCAATGTTGGCAAACTGCGGCTGGCTTTCAGACCGCGTGAACACCAGCTCCATCGGGTGGATGCTTTCCCATGCGCGCCCGTACTCGCTGCTGCTCAGATCGATCAGCTTCTTGATCAGACGCTGTTCCGTCATCGAGAACTCGCGCCCCTCGCTCTTGCGCATCGGACGGCCCGTGCCCCCGAACATCAGGTCCACGATCGTGCTCACCAGCTGTCCGTCCAGAACCAGCAGGGCAGAGCCGGCCAGCGGCCGGGTCTGCATGATGTTGATGCTGGCTGGCAGCTGGATCGTGCCCAGAAAGTCGCTGTAGCGACCCACGACCGGATCAGAGTGGGTGATTTCCGGGTTGCGCTGCATGAAGGTGAACATCGCCAGCCCCAGACTGCGCGCAAAGCGCTCGTGGATCAGTTCCAGCGCCGGCATCCGCCCCCGGATGATCCGCTCCTGGCGGGCCAGGTCGTAGGGCTGAGGGGCAGAACGATCGTCGGCCGCCACCTTGGCTGCGGCGGTGTCTGCCCCGCTGTCGCCGACGGCCTCCGCCCCGGGCGCTGCGTCGGCAGGCGCATCCGTGGCGCTGCCTTCGGGCGCATCCAGCAGCGCGTCGATCTCGTCCTGCGACAGGTACTGCTCGCTCATGTCACTGCACCAGCATCTGGTTGAAATGCACGGCAACCACCGAGTCAGGAACCATGATCAGCGGCTTGCCTGCCGGTGCTGCCGCAGCAGCATCCTTGTGCTCTGCACCCTGGGCAGGGGCAGAGGACTTGTCCCAATGAATGGCCTCGATGGTGCGCTGCTTGATGGCCTCGGCCAAGGCTTCCTTGCCCTTCTCGGTCAGCAGCTGCTCGGATTTCTGCGATGACAGCAGCTTCAGAAGCTTGCTGCGTACCACCGGCATCACCTTCTTCAGTTCACTCTCGGCGTAGGCGTTCTGCATCTGAAGGACCACGGCCACCTGAGCCATGCGGTCACCGCCTTCATCGGCCAGGTTCACCGTGAATGGCTCCAGTGTCACGAACACCGGCTCGGGCGAGGGCTTGTACAGCGCCAGTTTCTCGGCATCGGGATCATGCGGGGGCTTCAGGAAGAACCATCCCGCACCACCGCCGCCCGCCAGCACCACGGCCAGGATGCCGATCAACAGGCCCTTGCCACCTTTCTTCTTGCCTTCTTCGGCTTTCTCGCTCGTATTGCCTGACATGAGATAAATCCAGTTGATTCAGGAGAGATGCCGATATTCTCCATGTCTGCGGGGCGTTCCGATCGGCCAAGAAGGGGCGTTGAACCCCCTTTGTACTCATGGGCCGACCGACGGCGGGATCACCGCCGTCGTGTGTCGGCCCAGGTGCTTCATGCAAACAGGTCGAGACGGCCGTTCGATGGGGTATTGCCCACACGGGCGCCA
The DNA here is from genome assembly GCF_900637555.1 of Lautropia mirabilis. Taxonomy (NCBI): domain Bacteria; kingdom Pseudomonadati; phylum Pseudomonadota; class Betaproteobacteria; order Burkholderiales; family Burkholderiaceae; genus Lautropia; species Lautropia mirabilis. Next base: position 1,662,579 of record NZ_LR134378.1, read on the forward strand.
CCACTGGTGCTGCCGGAAACCGCCGTCGGGCGACTGCCCATCGTGCGGCCGACCCGCCCCGTGTCGGAGCCGCCATCGGCCTGCTGGCCGCCGGATTGACCCCCGTTCTGACCGAAGGCGGTGCCGGACTGTTGCATTCCTGCCCCGTTCTCCTGGCCGGACTGGCGCTGCTGCGACAGGAAGGCCGCATTGTTGCCCTGATCCATCCGGTAGTCGGACAGACGCAGGCCGTGATCGGCCAGCATCTGCTTCAGCGTCGACATCGACGATTCGATAGCGGCACGTGTGGCAGCGTGTGCAGCAGAGATGTCCAGCGCTGCATCTTCGGCGTTCAGCGACACCCGGATCCGGATCGGTCCCAGCTCGGCCGGCGTCAGACGGATCTCGGCGCGGTCCTGTCCCTGCACGACCACGCCGGCCACCTGGCGGGCGAACTGTTCCTTGAACTCGGCACTGTGTATCGGACTCTCGATGCGGCTGGACAGCAGCGGGCTGCCGTCCGTGCGAACCGGAGAATGGGCGCCCGACGTGGGCATTGCCATGCCCAGGCTGAACGAACCACCTTCTGCTCGTCCCGTCGCCACAGCCGCCGTCGGCAGCGGCGTGGGACTTGTGTCCGTGGTGGCCGGACGAGACGCAGACGCAGCATCGGATGCCGAGCTGGTCTGGGGCAGGGCAGGCGTGCTCGGGCGTCCTGCGGCCGCCACGCGTCCATCCTGTGCGGGTTGAGTCGCACTGGCCGATGCTGCCTGTGCACGCCGCGAGGGAGCCATGGCCATGGTGGGGTGCACTGTGGCTGTTCCTTCGCCGCCTGCGAGCGGGTTCTCGTTGGTATCGGCCGTGATCTCCTTCGCGACCGCGGCTGTGTCGGCAGATGTGCCCTGTGCGTCGGTCGGTGCGTTCGCGTCCTGGGTGGCGGATTCATCCAGTCCCATCTGGCGGGCCAGCTGCTGCAGTTCGGTCTCGCTGACTGGAGAGGCCTCCATCTGTACCTGGGCACCCTGGCGTACCTGATCAGCCAGTGCATCATCCGGGGATGCTGCGCTCGACGATTTTGCAGGTACATCAGCGGCAGCCAGCTCTGCAGGCTTGCTGCTGCCCGAGGATGTCTGGCGGTCAACGGTTTTCGCCGCCTGTGCAGAAGCAGAACCCGCTGCTGTAGCATCGGATGCGGCAGTCGTCTGGTTGGCCGTGGCTGTGGCAGCCGTGCTGTCGGCATCCACCTTATCACCCGGGGCGCTGGTCGACCCGGATTCCGAAGCTGCCGTCCGGGGGGCTGCCTGTGTGGCCGAAGGGTCGGCAGGACGGGCTTCCTCTGCACGGGCAGATGCCGGACGTGCCTCCGTGGTCGATGCGTCGCGTGCCGATGCATTGTCAGCATCACGGCTGCGGGTCGTCGTGGCACGTTCCGCCTGGCGCGAAGCCTTGGTCACGCGCTCGGCCTGGCGCATCTCGTCGGCCTGGCGAGAACGCTGGGGCTCGGCAGCAGGGCGTTGCATGACCTGGGCGCTGCCGTGCAGATCCTCGGCACGCGGCCGCTCGCGCTGGCGTTCCTTCTCCAGGCGCTGCTGCTCGGCACGTCGTTCGGCCATGCGCTGCGTCATCTCCTCGAATCCGCCAGGCCGGATATCGGCCATCAGCGTCCGGAAGGACAGCGACGATGCGGCATCCCGGCCCGCCTTGGCGGGCGTCCTGGATGCGCTCAGTTGTTCCAGCACCGACTTTCCGGAGGAAACCGGCGAGCGGGTGCCCAGAGAGGATTCGGTCTTCATGCGATGTAGAGCTCTTCCTGATCCAGCGGAACCGGAATCCGGGTCGTACCGATGTCCGGAAGGCTGGACTGGTTCAGATAACGGATGGCGGCCTGTTCGTCGGCTTCCAGACGTTCACGGCGCGACGCGGCAGCGGCCTGTTGCTCGGCACGCTGCTTCAGGATGGTTTCCACGGCCTTCAGGCGCTTCTGGCAATCCAGAAGTGCAAGGCGCTTCAGTTCGGCACGCCGCATGGCCTGCTCGATGAAGCGTTCCTGCTGCTTGACGGCACTGTCGATGCGGCCAGCCAGGTGCGTGTCCAGTTGCAGCGACGTGGCGGAATGACTCTTGTCGTCCGTCTCGCGGCGACGGTCCTGCAGCGTGCTGCGATAGCTTTCCAGCGTGGCCAGCGTATTGCGCAGCGACGACAGTTCCTTCTGTGCGTGTGCCATGGCGGCTGCGGCTTCGTCACGCAGGCGCTGATAGTTCTCGACGGCCAGTTCCAGGGCGGGTTTCATGCAGATTCGGTTTCAGTTGTTCTGTTCGGGGAAGAGGCCAGCAGATCGCGCATCGCGTTCACGGATGCCTGCAGGCTGCTCGGATCGTGCACCTCCTGGCACAGGAACGCCTCGATCATGGGCATCAGCTCGATGGCCCGGTCAATGCGTGCGTCACTGCCCTCGGTATAGGCGCCAATGGTGATCAGCTCGCGGCTGCGCCGGTAGGCCGACCACAGGGATTTCAGTTGCCGGGCCAGCTGCTGCTGCTCGGCAGGGGTCACGGCCGACATCACCCGCGAAATCGATTTCTCGATGTCGATGGCCGGGTAATGGCCGGCATCGGCCAGCTCCCGGGAAAGCACGATATGCCCGTCCAGGAAGGAACGGCTTGAATCGGCTACCGGGTCGTTCTGATCATCGCCTTCAGCCAGCACGGTGTAGAAGGCGGTGATCGAGCCCTGGCCGCGTGCGCCCATGCCGGTGCGTTCCAGCAGGGCCGGAAGGCGGGCGAACACCGAGGGCGGATAGCCCTTGGTGGCCGGGGATTCGCCGATGGACAGTGCAATTTCCCGCGCCGCCATGGCGTAGCGGGTCAGCGAGTCCATCAGCAGCAAAACGTTCATGTCCTGGTCGCGGAAGTACTCGGCAATGGCGGTGGCGTAGTGCGCCCCCTGCATCCGTGCAATCGGCGGCAGATCGGAAGGGGCGGCCACGATCACGGCACGATGGCGATCCTCTTCGCCCAGGATGTCTTCCAGGAATTCCTTGATCTCGCGGCCGCGCTCACCCACCAGACCCACCACGATCACGTCGGCGTTGGTATAGCGGGCCATCATGCCCAGCAGCACGCTCTTGCCCAGACCGGCGCCGGCAAACAGGCCGATGCGCTGGCCACGACCGATGGTCAGAAGGCCGTTGATCGCCCGTACCCCGGTATCCAGGGCCTCACGGATCGGCTCGCGGTCCATCGCGTTGATGGCTCGGCCGTGAATGGGGCGGCTTTCCACGTTGCGCAGCGGGCCGAAACGGTCCATCGGCCGGCCATCGGCGTCCACCACGCGGCCCAGAAGGCCATGTCCGATCGGCAGATGACGCATCCGGTCGGACTGGCGCCGCCACGGATGGCTGGCGCGGGCCAGGGTGGGGGTGACCACGGCCGGCTCCAGCGGACAGACGCGCGTCTCGGGAGAAAGCCCGCTCGTGTCGCCCGAAGGCATCAGGAAGACGTGGCCATGACCGAAGCCCACCACCTCGGCCTCGACGGCATGGCCGTCGGGCTGCTTCAGCAGGCACAGGGCGCCCACGGGCAGTGCAATGCCGGCGGCTTCGACCAGCATGCCCGATACCTTCACCAGGCGGCCTTCGGTGGCCACCGGGTCCACATGGGCAGCCAGTTGCTGGCAATTGCCCAGGAAGGCAGAAAGCTGGTCGGCAAGGCGCATGGCAGAAAGGTTCAGCCGGTCGCGGACACGATCGGGGCAGCATCCTGCGCGGGCAGGGCAGCTTCCTCGACATGAGTGTCCACGGCATCGGCCATAAGGGATTCGGAAGCGGTTCCGTCCATGGGAGACGGTTCCGTCGGTCGGGCAGGGGATGCGTCATCGGCACGGGCGTTTTCCCGGCGCGCACCGTTTCGTTCATCATCCAGGCCCAGGGCGGCAAAGGTCCGGGCCACGCGGGTTTCCAGCTGACTGTCCACCCGGGTACTGCCTGCGGCCAGTGTGCAGCCGCCGCGCGCCAACTTGCCAGATGCCAGCACCTTGACGGCGATTTCCGGGTGATTGGCGGCAAACCACTGTTGTGCGGTCTCCACATCGTCCGGATGCACGCTTGCTTCCAGGTGGCGGTACCGTTCGCTGATATGCTTCATCGATTCGGCCAGTACCGGAGCCAGAGCGTCCTTCGAGATCCGGATCTGTTCGCAGGCGATGCGTTCGGCCAGCTGCATGGCCAGGGTCATCACCTCGTGGGCCAGCCCTTCCTTCAGCGCATCCAGTCCGGACGAAAAGTCGGCCAGCAGCGAACCGGCACGGGCGCGAACCGTCATGCCGTGCTGCGCCTCTTCCTGGCGCTGCCGCTCGGTGGCTTCGGCCAGACCGGCCTGATGGCCGCTCTGCCACGAGGCCTCCAGCTGGCGCGTCAGTTCCTGTTCGGCCTGGCGTGCGGCTTCCTCGGCCCGTTGCGCCGGGCTCTTGTGCGTGGCGGGGTCGTCGAAGGACATGACCGCCATTGGCTGCCAGGCATCCTGCCGACTGATGCGGGCAGGGCGGGGCGAGGCAGGGGTCAGGGAATCAGACCAGCGCATCGGCGCCTCCGCTGCTCACCACGATGGTGCCTTCGTCGGCCAGGCGCTTCACGGTCTTCAGGATCTCCTTCTGCTGGGCCTCCACCTCGGACAGTCGCACCGGACCGCGCGACTCCAGGTCTTCCTTCAGCGACTCGGCCGCGCGCGAGCTCATGTTCTTGAAGATCTTCTCGCGCAGTGCGGGCTCGGCACCCTTCAGCGCGATGATCAGCTGATCGTTCTGCACCTCGCGCAGCACCGTCTGCACGGCGCGGTCGTCCAGACTCAGCAGGTCGTCGAAGGTGAACATCAGATCCTCGATCTCCTGCGCCAGCTCGGCGTTCTCGGCGCGCAGCGTCTCCAGCAGCGTGGCCTCTTCGCCACCGCCCAGGAAGTTCAGGATCTCGGCGGCTGCCTTGCTGCCACCCAGGCGAGGGCGCTTGACCTTGTCGCCACCGGTCAGCACGCGCGACAGCACCTCGTTGAGTTCCTTCAGCGCACTGGGCTGGATGCTGTCCAGCGTGGCAATGCGCAGCATCACGTCCGAACGGGTCTCGGCCGACAGCTGCTGCAGGATGCTGGAAGCATGGTCACGCTCCAGGTGCACCAGGATGGAGGCGATGATCTGCGGGTGCTCATGGCGGATCAGCTCGGCCACCGAGGCCGCATCCATCCAGCGCAGACTCTCGATGCCCGAGACGTCGCTGCCCTGCACGATGCGGTCGATCAGCATGCCGGCCTTGTCGTCGCCCAGCGCACGTTTCAGCACGCCGCGCACGTAGGCGTTGGGATCATGCACCAGCGTGCTCTGCTTCGAGGCCTGCTGATGAAAACGTTCCAGAACCTGCTCGATATGGTCCTTGGTCGTGTACTGGGTCCGGGCCATCACTTCGCCCAGTCCCTGTACCTCCTTCGGTGTCAGGTGCTTGAAGACTTCGGCTGCCGTTTCCTCGCCCAGGGCGAGCAGCAGTACGGCGGCATCACGGGTGCCGGCTTCATCGAAACCACTCATGCTGGATTGTCCGGGTTGGTGCCATTGACCCAGTTGCGGACCACGGTGGCGACTGCCGTCGGGTCGGTGCGGGCCAGTTGAAGGGCGTTGTGTTGCGCAATCGTCATGCCCATCCCTTGTTCGGGATTGACTTCAAGACGCTGGACGCCGCCCTTGGTGCTCCCTTCAGGGCTGGGCAGTTCCAGCTGCTCGTCGACTTTTGCGTCCAGGTTGTTGCCGGCGGCCGGTGCGGGCTTCTTCATCGCCTGCAGGGCAGGGCGGATGAACATCATCAGGATGATGAGCGCCAGCAGCACGAAGCCGAACTGCTTGCCCAGATCCTTGGCAAGCGAAACGGTCTCGGGGTCCTTCCAGAGCGGCACTTCGGGGTCGACCACTTCGGGACGCTTGGTGAAGGCAGCGTTGACCACCTGCACCGAATCGCCACGCTCGGCCGAGAAGCCCACGGCCTGCTTCACCAGTGCCTCGATGCTCTGCATCTCCAGCGGGGTCAGCGGGGTGGAGACCTCCTTGCCGTCGTCGCCCTTAGTCTGCTTCTGGTTCACCAGCACGGCCACCGACAGGCGACGGATGGTGCCTGTCTGGTTGCGAGTCACCTTCACCGTGCGGTCCACCTCGTAATTGGTGACCGATTCCTGCCGGGTGGAAACGCCGGTGCCGCCATCGGCAGACGATGCGCTGCCAGCCGCCCGCGTAGCCTGTGCCGCCCCGTTGATGGGGGCCGACACGGTGGCAGGGGGCTGGTTGGACAGGGCGCCCGGAACGCCGCCGGCGGCATCGCTCGCGCCCGAGCCGTCACGGCTGGCCATCGTCTGCTGGCTGCGCATGGCGGCGGCACCCGGGTTCTGGTTCGGTGCGTAGGTTTCGGCCGTGGCTTCGCTCTGCGTGAAGTCGATGTCGGCGGCCACCTGGGCCCGGATGTTGCCGTCACCCACGATCGGCGCCAGCAGGTCGTCGATGCGGCGGGTCAGCGTGCTCTCGATCCGGTTGCGGTAATTGATCTGCGCCGTGTTCATCTCGCTACCGTCACCGTCCAGGTCCGACAGCAGCTTTCCGTACTGGTCCACGACCGAAACCTGTTTCGGGCTCATGTCGGGCACCGACGAGGCCACCAGCGCCAGGATGCCCTGCACCTGTCCACGCTCCAGCGTGCGGCCGGGGTAGAGCGTCAGCATCACCGAGGCCGAAGGCTTCTGCTGTTCGCGCAGGAAGCCGCTCTGGACCGGCATGGCCAGATGGACGCGCGCCTGCTTCACGGCAGCCAGCGACTGGATCGAGCGGGCCAGTTCGCCTTCCAGACCCCGCTGGAAGTTCAGACGTTCCTGGAACTGCGTCGTTCCGAAGCGCTGCTTCTCCAGCAGCTCGTAGCCAGTGGTGTCGCTGGCGGGCAGTCCCTGGGCAGCCAGACGAAGCCGGGCGTCGTTGACCATGTTGGCGGGCACCATGATGGCACCGCCCCCTTCGGTGTACTTGTAGGGCACGTTCATCTGCACCAGCTGGGCGATGACTGCACCACCTTCCCGGTCAGGCAGGTTGTTGTAGAGCACCTTCCAGTCCGGCTGCTGGGACCAGAGCCATGCCGAGACGGCAACGGCGCCCAGGGCAATCACACCCGCACCGGCCTTGATCTTGGTGGCGGCAGGCATCTGGGCGAAGGGGCTGACGGATGCAGGCAGAGTGTTCGTGGCCATGGCAGGATTGGATGTGCTCATGCGGCACATTATTCGGCAGTGCACGCCATGGAAATTCGCCAAATACCGGGCTGGATACCTGCTATTTCGCCGAAGACGCCGGGGTCACGCGGGTACGATGACGGCAACCGGCAAATGGTTTGCCGACTGATGGAGAAGGGATATGCAAGTGGAATTTCCCGGTTCTGCCCTGAAAGCTGCCGCCGATGCGGCTGCGGCTGCCGCCCGTCCGGGAGGCATGGAAAGGCTGGGCGCCGGCATGATGGCTGGCCAGGTGGAGGGTGCAGCCAGCGGCTCGTTCGGCAGCCTGCTGATGGATGCGCTGCGCAGTGTCAGCAGCGCCCAGAACGTTGCAGACAAACAGCAGCGCGCCTTCGAGGTGGGTGACGCCGGTGCAACACTGGAGAGCACGATGCTGGCCATGCAGAAGGCCCAGATCGGCTTCCAGTCGGCCGTGACGGTGCGCAACCGCCTGGTGCAGGCCTACTCGGACATCATGGGCATGCAGGTCTGATGAAACGACAAGGCCCCGGCGAGGCGATGCCTCCCGGGGCCTTTCGAATCCATCAGGCTGATCTGTTTCAGGCATCTAGCCGTGCACTGCGCATCCGGCGCTCCACATCCATCACGTACACCTGGACCTGACGGCCCACGCTTTCGGGCAGGGACTGGAACCGGCAGCTCACCAGCATGCCGTCACCCCGTTCGGAAGGGGCGATGCGGATCACCTTCAGATCGCAGGGCAGGGGAGAGGCCCGGAAGCGTTCGATGCGGCAATGCAGCAGCGGCTGCCCCACCTGAGGCAGGTCGTGGCCGGCTGGCCACTGGAAGCACAGTCCACCCGCCGAGATGTCATGCAGCCGACCGCGCGCCTCGCGGTGTCCCACCACCCGTACGGCCACTTCGGCACCGTCGGCAGCAGGTGGCTCCACGCGGAAGGCCTCGCGGCGCTGGATGCGCCACCCATGGGAGGGGATGGCGGCAATCAGCTGCCGTCGTCCCTCGTCCTCGCGCAGCGATACGGCCGGGATGTCCAGCTGGATCTTCACGGCGTTGGTCAGACCCACCAGGGTTAGGCTGCGAGCTTCCAGCAGTGCTTCCAGAGACTCTTCATCACCCGGGAAGCCCAGCCGGAAGTCGTTGGCCTCCAGCCCCTCGATGCGCGTGACCAGGTGCAGCTCATCATCGGCGTGGGCATAGAGCACCACATGCTCGCGGGCGCCCTGCAGCTCGCGCAGCAGCGAACGTACCGCCATGGTGCCGGACACCCGGAACTGGTCCAGGCCATCCTGCGGGGACATGGGCAGGAAACCCGGCACGAGGCCGTGGTGGGTACCTGGTTGTTGGTTCGGCGTATTCATGATCACACTCGGGACACGCAGGGTTCGGGGGAGGCGGGACGCACCATCGGGCGGGTAGCCAGCCAGGGCAGCATGCGACGGTAGGCCGGGGTGCCCAGCTGGCGGATCTGTTCATCCACGCGCAGGATTTCGCGGATCATTCTCGCCCGCTTCCCCTCCAGCAGGGCACAGGCGTCCGGATACACGGACCGCAGTTCCTGCCAGGCGATTTCCAGGTCCCGGGCCATCCGGGGCAACGAGCCGCGAAGCCGCCGGACCTCGTCCCAGTCGCCATCCCGTGCTGCACCCAGCATGGCCTCGGCGAGCTGCAGGGCCTGCCCGTACTGGGGGGGCAGCACAATGTCGGATGCGATGTCGGTCGTCATGTCGTCACCCGCTCAGGCGTAAAGCGGCGATTTCACCACCTGCGGGCGGATCGCCTGCCAGGCATCACGCAGATCCTTCAGTAGGCGCTCCACTTCCTCATACTTCTCCAGCTCGTTGTGCAGGTTGGCCTGCAGCAGCGTCTGCGTCATGTAGTCGTACAGCATGCCCAGATTGGTGGAAATGCTGCCCACCGAAGGGTCCAGCGAGGCTTTCAGGCCTTCGTCGATGATTCGGATGGCCTTCGAGGTGGATTCCCCCTTGGCTGCGAAATTGCCCTGCTTCAAGGCCATGCCGGCCTTCATCACGGCGGTCACGGCGCCATCGAACAGCATCTCCACCAGACGGTGCGGGTCAGTGTGGTGTACGGCGCTCTCGATTTCCACGGCGTGGTAGGCGGCGGCAGACGGTCGGTGCATGCGAGCAAACATGGGCTTTCCTGGGAAGAGGGCAGAAGCCGGTCAAGGTTTCGACGAGGCGTCGCGTGACGAGAGGACATCATGCTGCCATCCGTCGGCGATAGCCGGTCGTCAGGTCCGGCGGTGTCTACCCCTTCTTATCGACGCATGGACGCCGGACTTTAGATGCCAGCCGAAGTGGATGGCTTTGGTGCCGCTATTCCTGCCCGCCACCTGAAAGAGCTGCAAACACGAATGCCCCTGGCAAGGGCGTCGTCATCAAAACCTTCCCGTCCGGGCATGGTGCCGGTGATGACGCCCTGGAACAGGGGCATTTCCGTGACGCGGCCGATGCGTCGGCCGCGTGTGATGCGCATGATCAGCGCAGCAGCGATGCGATCGACGAGAACGAGTTCGTGATGTTGCTGATGTTCTTGTCCAGCGCTGCGTACTGCTTCAGCAGGCGCTCTTCGGTGCGTTCCAGCTGTTCGTTGAGGCGGTCGGCGCGCGACGTGCTGGCGTCCAGGCTTCGACGCAGGGCCTTGGTGGTGCCGCTCAGGCTGCCATCGTCATCCAGGATCTCCTTCAGACGGGCGCTGAGCATCCCGGCCACGCCGGATCCGCTGCCGGCAGAGCCCGAGAGCAGGGCGGCCGTGGCAGCGCTCATGGTGCCCGTGCCTGCGCCCGGCGAAGCCGCTGCACCTGCAGCACCCGTGGCACCTGCACCGCCTGCGGAAGCTGCACCCGAAGCCTTCTGCGCGCCGGCAAACACGGTGCGCATCTTCTCGGGGTTGTTCAGCAGGTCCTTCAGCTTGGCGTCCTTGATGCTGAGAGCGCCGTTGCGATCCAGCTCGAAGCCGGCGCTGGCCAGGCCGCTGCCGTCATCCTGGGCACGAACCAGGCTGCGAACCTGCTGCTGGATCCGGACCAGCGTGCCATTGCCCTGCAGGGTACCGGCCTTCTTGGTGGCAGGGTCATACTTCGTCTGCTCGGCAATCAGGCTGTTGACCTTGTTGTAGGCCTTCACGAAGTTCTCGACATCTTCCTTCAGGCTTTCCTTGTTGGTCTCCACCGTGATGTTCACCGGCGCGTTGTCGGCCTTCTTCAGGTTGAAGGTCACCCCCTCGATCATGTCGGTGACCTTGTTGGATGCCGAGCTCACGTCCAGACCATTGAGCTGCATCTTCGCATCGTGCGCCACCTGGGTGCGCTGGCTGCCGTTGGCACCGGCCTGGGCGGTGGCCGAGACGTTCAGGGCATCCAGCCCGTTGCCCGCGGCCGAGATCTCGAAGGCGTTCTTTGCACCGCTCTGCGAGCCGGTCAGCATCAGACGCACGCCGTTGCCGTCGTTGATCAGGTTGGCGCTCACGCCGCTGTTGCTGCGGTTGATGATGTCGCGGATGTCCTTGACGGTCGCGTTCTCGGGAATCGTGATCTCCAGTGCCTTGCGCTCGCCGTCAGCCGTGAAGCTCGTGCCGTCCTCGTTCACGGTGCCCATCTGGATGCGCAGCGTGCCACCGCCCACCACAGCATCGGCGTTGGCAAAGCTGCGGGTTGTCACCGTCTGGCTCTGCGCCAGCTGCTTCACCACCAGCGAATGGTTGCCCGTGGCGCCACCCTTGCTGTTGCCGCCCGTTGCCTGAACCTGGTCCTCGTTGCTGCTGCTGGCCGTGGTGGCGTTCCAAGTGTCCTGCTTGATCAGCTTTTCTGCGGCCGTCTGCAGCTCGGAAAGCGCAGACTTCACCGTGCCCCAGGCCGAGAGCTTGGTGTTGATGCCGGCCTGTTCCTTCTGCAGCTTGGCCAGCGGCGCACGCTCGACGTTCATCAGCTGCGAAACGATGCTGTTGACATCGAGGGAGCCGCCCATTGCCGTGATCTTTCCAGCCATAGGGACCTCCAGTAGGTCATTGACGGTTTTCGATGCTCATCATATCGGCGCCGGAACAGCCTTCATAAGCCCCATGCCGACCGGCGGGGCAGGGGCCATGCCCGTCGGTCGGAGCGGCTTTTGGAAAAGCTGGGTAAAACCCGGGCTAAAACGCCGCCGGCCGGAAAGCCCGATGAGGGGCTTCCCGGCCGGGGAAGGGAAGGCGGCCGAAGCCGCCTGAGGGTCTTGTCGATCAGCGCAGCAGCGACAGCACGTTGTTGGGCAGGGAGTTGGCCTGCGACAGCATCGAAGTGCCGGCCTGCTGCAGGACCTGCGCACGGGTCAGGGCAGCGGTTTCGGAGGCGAAGTCGGCGTCCATGATCCGGCTGCGGGCAGCGGTCTGGTTCTCGGCGCTGACCTGCAGGGTCTGGATGACGGCCTCGAAGCGGTTCTGGATTGCGCCGAACTCGGCACGCTTGGCGTTGACCGTAGCCAGCATCGTGTCCAGCTTGCCCAGAGCGGCGCTGGCGCCGGCTGCGGTACCGATACTGGCCGCGTTGGCGTTGGCGGCACCGATCACTTCGACGATGCTGTTCTCGCCCGTCAGGTTTTCGGTGTTGATCGTGATCTGGTCGGTGGTGGCAGCGTTGGCACCCACCTGGAAGGTCAGGGCGGCAGCGGTGGCGAACAGCTTGGTGCCGTTGAAGGCGGCGCCCGCCAGGTTACGCTTGATTTCCTGAGCCAGGGCCTGGTACTCGGCATCCAGGTTCTTGCGGTCGGAGTCGCTGTTGGTGGCGTTGGCCGACTGCACGGCCAGTTCACGCATGCGCTGGCCCATGTCGTTGATCTTGGACAGCGAGCCTTCGGCGGTCTGCGACAGGGAGATGGCGTCGTTGGCGTTGCGGATGGCGACGTTCATGCCGCGCACCTGGGTGTTCATCCGCTCGGCGATGGCCAGGCCAGCCGCGTCATCCTTGGCGCTGTTGACACGCAGGCCGGTGGACAGACGCTGGACCGAGGTGGCCAGGGCGCTTTGGGTGGCGCTCAGGTTGCGCTGAGCGTTGAGCGACATGATGTTGGTGTTGATGATCTGTGCCATGGTTCTGCTCCCTTGTTTGCAGAAGGTTGGTTGTCCTTTTCCCGCTCTGTTCAGGTTCGGACGGCGGGAAACGTTCCCGTTGCCATGAATATCGACCTGTGTACGGGGTGCTTTAAGAAGGGAGACAGCCGGTCATGCTTTCAGGGCCGCCTCCGATCGGGCCTGGCCTCTGGGGTGTTTGTATGGCTCGGGACGGACTGGATGCCAGGTTGGGGGCAACATGCCGTCATGACTGATGCTGGACATTGGCGTGTGATGGATGCCGGTGCAGCGTCATGATGAAACCGACCGTGAAACTGAAAACGGCCGGGAAACCCGATGAAGGGCTTCCCGGCCGGGGAAGGGCAGGCGGCCGGAGCCGCCTGGGTGCCTTGTCGATCAGCGCAGCAGCGACAGCACGTTGTTGGGCAGGGAGTTGGCCTGCGACAGCATCGAGGTGCCGGCCTGCTGCAGGACCTGCGCACGGGTCAGGGCAGCGGTTTCGGAGGCGAAGTCGGCGTCCATGATCCGGCTGCGGGCAGCGGTCTGGTTCTCGGCGCTGACCTGCAGGGTCTGGATGACGGCCTCGAAGCGGTTCTGCGTGGCACCGAACTCGGCACGCTTGGCGTTGACCAGTGCCAGCATGTCGTCCAGCTTGCCCAGGGCTGCGCTGGCCGCGGTGACGGTGGCGATACCGTCCGGCTTCGCGTTGTTGCCGATGACGGCGGTGAACTTGGCATCACCTGCCAGGTTTTCGGTGTTGATCGTGATCTGGTCGGTGGTGGCAGCGTTGGCACCCACCTGGAAGGTCAGGGCGGCAGCGGTGGCGAACAGCTTGGTGCCGTTGAAGGCGGCGCCCGCCAGGTTGCGCTTGATCTCTTCGGCCAGGGCCTGGTACTCGGCATCCAGGTTCTGGCGGTCGGAATCGCTGTTGGTGGCGTTGGCCGACTGCACGGCCAGTTCACGCATGCGCTGGCCCATGTCGTTGATCTTGGACAGCGAGCCTTCGGCGGTCTGCGACAGGGAGATGGCGTCGTTGGCGTTGCGGATGGCGACGTTCATGCCGCGCACCTGGGTGTTCATCCGCTCGGCGATGGCCAGGCCAGCCGCGTCATCCTTGGCGCTGTTGACACGCAGGCCGGTGGACAGACGCTGGACCGAGGTGGCCAGGGCGCTTTGGGTGGCGCTCAGGTTGCGCTGAGCATTGAGCGACATGATGTTGGTGTTGATGATCTGTGCCATGGTGCTGCTCCCTTGTGTATGCAGTGGGTTGGTTGTCCTGTTCCCGCTCTGTTTCGGCTCGGACGGCGGGAAACGTTCCCGTTGCCATGAATATCGACCGTCGCTGGCAGCGCTTTAAGAGGAGAGGCAGCCGGTCATGCTTTCAGGACCGCCTCTGATCGGGCATGGCCTGTGGTGGGAGGGACTCAAGGGCGGACTGGATGCCAGGCGGGGGCCAGCCATACCGGTTTGATCACGCTGGGGCATCGGTGCGTGATGGATGCCGATGCAGCGTCATGATGAAACCGACCGTGAAACTGAAACCGGCCGGGAAACCCGATGAAGGGCTTCCCGGCCGGGGAAGGGCAGGCGGCCGGAGCCGCCTGGGTGCCTTGTCGATCAGCGCAGCAGCGACAGCACGTTGTTGGGCAGGGAGTTGGCCTGCGACAGCATCGCGGTACCGGCCTGCTGCAGAACCTGCGAGCGGGTCAGGCTGGCGGTCTCGGAGGCGAAGTCGGCGTCCATGATCCGGCTGCGGGCAGCAGTCTGGTTCTCGGCGCTGACCTGCAGGGTCTGGATGACGGCCTCGAAGCGGTTCTGCGTGGCACCGAACTCGGCGCGCTTGGAGTTGACCAGCGACAGCATCTCGTCCAGTTTGCCCAGGGCCGCGCTGGCCGTGGTTGCGGTGGCGATGCCTTCGGGTTTGGCATTGTTGCCGATCACGGCGGTAATCTTGTTTTCGCCAACCAGGTTCTCGGTATTGATCGTGATCTGGTCGGTGCTGGCAGCGTTGGCACCCACCTGGAAGGTCAGGGCAGCGGCCGCAGCAAACAGCTTGGTGCCGTTGAAGGCGGCGCCGGCCAGGTTGCGCTTGATCTCTTCGGCCAGCGCCTGGTACTCGGCGTCCAGGTTCTTGCGGTCGGAGTCGCTGTTGGTGGCGTTGGCCGACTGCACAGCCAGCTCACGCATGCGCTGACCCATGTCGTTGATCTTGGACAGGGCGCCTTCGGCGGTCTGGGACAGGGAGATGGCGTCGTTGGCGTTGCGGATGGCGACGTTCATGCCGCGCACCTGGGTGTTCATGCGCTCGGCGATGGCCAGGCCGGCGGCGTCATCCTTGGCGCTGTTGACGCGCAGGCCAGTGGACAGGCGCTGGACCGAGGTGGCCAAGGCGCTTTGCGTGGCGCTCAGGTTGCGCTGAGCGTTGAGCGACATGATGTTGGTGTTGATGACTGCCATGATTCAGACTCCATGAGGTGAGGAGAGGGTTTGTCCTTTTCCCGCATTCGGTTTGGACGGCGGGAAGCGTTCCCGTTGCCATGAATATCGACCCCGAAAAGTGTTGCTTTAAGACCAAAACAGGCCGTTCGAACCCCGAAGGAAACCGTCGATCCGCAGCCGGGAGAGCCGTGTGCGTTTTTGCACGCCGGTCCGTGTGCTCGCGTGTGTCGCTTTGGGTGTTGTGTCCGGCATGAAGTCCCGCTTTTCGGTGCTTCGGGTGGGGTGAGGGCTGGTCAGAATGACCGTGTCTCCTTCTTTCTGTGGCTGTCGGCAGGCTGCAACGCCCTGTTGCTTGCCGGACACTCTTGCTCCGTGGGTGGCCGGGCAGCCATTCATGCGACGACTCGTGCCGATCGTCCTGGGCTGTGGCAGGCTTGCATCGGGCAGCCGGGGCCAACGGACAGCCGCGCCCGATGAGTGCGCTTGGTGGCGTTTTTGTCTGTCCGGATGTGGCCCGAACGGGTCGGGAGCCGCTCGTTCCGCTGGTCGGCCTGCGGTGGGCGATGGCCCGGGCCCGGGTTCATAGTCTGCTCCATGCCGGGTGCGCAGCCACCCAGCCACTTCTGAAACGCCGACATTCAGGAAAGAGCAGGTATGAACGAAGATCGAATCCTTGCAGAGATCAGAGAGACGAACCTTTCCTATCTGATCCTTGCACAATCGCTGATCCGGACGGATCGGGTTCAGGCGCTTTACCGTCTGGGGTTGTCCGAAGAGGTGGCCGATCTGCTTGACCAGTTGTCGCCGGCGCAGATGATGCGCATTGCCCAGGGCAACATGCTGCTGTGCCGCTTCCGCTTCGATGACGCCATGCTGTGGTCGCTGCTGGCTGACCACGGTGAAGGTGTGCAGGAAGAGGGGGGCGAGCGCAGTGCGTCGCGCCTGCATGCTGCCATCCTGCGTTCGGGTCGATTCGAGGAGACGCTCGATGAGCGCGCGTAGCCTTCTGGAAGACAGTCGCCAGATCGTCAAGGCGATCCGGATGATCGAGCTGGGGGCACGGCTGCAGATGCTGCAGTCGGAAACGAACCTGCCTTATGAGCGGCTTCTGAAGCTGTACAAGGAAGTGGCGGGCAAGTCGCCTTCCAAGGGGCAGTTGCCGTTCTCGACCGACTGGTTCATGACGTGGCAGCCCAACATCCACGCATCCCTGTTCTACAACATTCACACGTATCTGATGAAAAGCGCGCCCATCGATGACTCGGACGCGATCGTCAAGGCGTATGAGCTGTATACCGCTGAAGTGAAGAGCTATGGGGTGGAACCCATGCTCAGTCTCACCCGCGCCTGGCGACTGGTGCGCTTCATCGACAGCGGCCTGGTGACGGCCATGCAGTGTCGGCGCTGCAAGGGCCAGTTCATCAACCATCCTTATGAGCTGGAAGACCGCTTCGTATGCGGATTGTGTGAGCCGCCGGCCCGTGCGGGCAAGGCACGCAAGGCGGGTGCAATCCACTGACAGGTCGGACTGAACTCCGGCTGGCTGGCCACCTCCATTCCGTCTGCAGCGATCCGAGGGTTCGGATCGCTGCAGGAAGGGCAAGGCGCGCCAGCCCGGAACATGCGAAGCATTTTTGGGCATTCGGACGGATCTTTCGGGATCCTGATGAATGCCTTTTTTCATGGGCGTTTCCTTGGCCTTGGGGAGTTTGACCATGGATCGAGCCTGAAAGTGTTTCCCTGGATATATCCACTGTCCCTGACAGGTGCCCGACCTGACGCCCGTTCCCGCTGGGTGTCCGTCTGACCGTCATGGGTGCCGCAGGGCAGGGCGATGCTCAAGAATGCCGGGTATCGACCGATAAGGAGGGGAGCCCCGGGCCCATGCCCGGTGTGAACCAGTCAAGGGATACACAACATGTTTGTCATCATCGGATACATCGTCGTGGTCGCGTCCGTCATTGGCGGTTATGCGATGGCGGGCGGCCACGTCAGTGCGCTGTTCCAGCCGCTGGAACTGCTGATGATCGGTGGCGCAGCCTTCGGCGCCTTCATCGTGGCCAACCCCGGCAAGGACCTGAAGGCCTGCATGGCGGCGCTTCCCTCGGTGTTCAAGGGATCCAAATACACCAAGGAGCGCTACCTGTCCGTGATGGCCATGCTCTACGACATCCTGTCCAAGGCGCGCAAGGAAGGCCTGATGGCCATCGAGAACGATGTGGAGCAGCCCGAAAGCAGCCCGCTGTTCACGCGCTACCCGGATCTGCTGGCCGACCATCACCTGATCGAGTTCGTCACCGACTATCTGCGGATGATGATCTCCGGCAACCTCAACGCGCTGGAGATCGAGAACCTCATGGACAATGAAATGGAGACCCACCATCACGAGGCGATGGTGCCGGCCCATTCCATCCAGAAGATGGCCGACGGCCTGCCGGCCTTCGGGATCGTGGCGGCGGTGATGGGGGTGGTGCACACCATGGGTTCGGTGGGTCAGCCGCCCGCCATCCTGGGCGAGATGATTGCACACGCCCTGGTGGGTACCTTCCTGGGCATTCTGATGGCCTATGGCTTCGTGGGGCCGCTGGCGGACGTGCTGACGCAGAAGACGAACGAGGCGGCCAAGGAGCTGCAGTGCGTGAAGGTGACGCTGCTGGCCAGCATGCAGGGCTATGCGCCGGCCATCTGCGTGGAGTTCGGTCGCAAGGTGCTGTATTCCACTGAACGGCCCGGGTTTGCCGAGCTGGAAGGCCACGTCAAGCAGAAGAGAGCGTAAGCCATGTCGGGTCCTGCCGCCAAGAAAGCCCAGCCGATCGTCGTCAAGCGGATCAAGAAGGCTGCGCATGGCCACCACGGTGGCGCCTGGAAGATTGCCTATGCCGACTTCGTGACGGCGATGATGGCCTTCTTCCTGCTGATGTGGCTGCTGAGCTCGGCCAGTGAGAACACGCTGAAAGGCATCTCCGAGTACTTCCAGCAGCCGCTCAAGCTGTCGCTGATCGGTGGCAGTGGGGTCGGCGATGCCACCGCGCCGGTGCCTGGTGGCGGCACCGACCTGACGCGCAAGGACGGCCAGGTCAACAAGGGCATCACCAAGGGCAAGGACTCGAAGAAGGACGTGAAACTGCAGAAGCTGAAGGAGCGTCTGGAGGCGTCCATCATGCAGGTGCCGGCGCTGGAGGCCCTGCGCGACCAGATCCGCCTGGAGATGACGGTGGACGGTCTGTCCATCCAGATCGTGGATGCCAGCAAGAAGCCGCTGTTTGCCTCGGGCAAGAGCACGGTGCTCTCGCCCAACATGCGGGAACTCATGCGCACCATCGGCAAGCTGCTCAACGAGGTGGAAAATCCCGTCAGCCTCAGCGGCCATACCGATGCGACCCCCTATGCGGGCGGGTCCACCGGTGGCTATTCCAACTGGGAGCTGTCCACCGAGCGGGCCAACTCGTCGCGGCGCGAGCTGGTGCAGGGGGGCATGGACCCGAACAAGATCCTGCGGGTACAGGGCCTCGGGGCGGTGGTTCCGCTGGACAAGACCAATCCCAATGACCCGATGAACCGGCGCATTGCCATCGTGGTGCTGAACGAGGCTGCGCAGGCACGCATCCTGGGCGGGACCGAGATGACGACCTCCGACGAGGAGAGCGCAGCGCAGAGCATCCGTGAAGCCGCTGCCGTGGGCGCTGTCCAGCCGGCCAAGGCGCCCTGATTTTCCGTGGCTGCCGTCCAGCCGGCGGCGCCTGCCGCCGGTGTGCTGCGGGCCTGAAACGGTCGCGGTTTCCCAGCTTTATCCGGGCATGAGAGGGGCTGGCCCTTCCTGATAATGCGGGCATCGTCGTCATGAAGCCCGCATTCAATGGCCGAGACCAGCAAGGAAGATCGCCAGTTACCCGCTTCGGAGCAGCGCCTGAGAAAGGCGCGCGAAGAGGGTAACGTTCCCCGTTCTCGGGATGTGGCGCATCTGCTGGTGATGGGCGCCGGCATGGGGGCGCTTGCCCTGATGGGCCCGTCGCTGGCCGACGGCATGCGACGGCTGATGGCCAGCACCTTCGCCTTCGACGGCCAGGTGCGGCTGTACTTCCTGGATGCGCTGCAACCGGCGCTGGCGCATTTTGGCGATCTGGGCTGGCGCACGCTGGCCATCCTGCTGTCGGTCTGCGCAGCCGCCATTGCCGCCAGTACCATCCCCGGCGGCTTCAACCTCAGCGTCAAGGCGCTGGGGGTCAAGATCTCTCGCATCAGTCCGGCCAGCGGCCTCAAGCGCATCTTCTCGCTCCGGAACCTGGTCGAGTTCCTGAAGCTGTCGCTGCTGGCCAGCCTGCTGGGGGCTATCGGCAGCTGGTATGCCATGGACCGTTTCCCGGAGTTCGCCGCGCTCTCGCATGGGTCACTGGCGGGTTCGGTGAGCCATGCCATGGCGCTGGTGGTGGGGGGGCTGGGGCTCTCGATGCTGCTGCTCTTCGCGCTGGCACTCTTCGACGTGCCGTTCCAGTGGTTCCGCCACCGGGCCGACCTGCGAATGACCCGGGACGAGGCCAAGCGGGAGCACCGCGAGTCGGAAGGGGACCCGCAGCTGAAGGGACAGATACGTTCGCGACAACGTGAGGCCGCTCGTCGGCGGATGCTGTCGGCGGTCCCATCGGCGGACATTGTGGTGGTCAACCCGACGCATTATGCGGTGGCAATCCGTTATGACGAGGCAGCCGGGGGGGCGCCGCGCGTCGTGGCCAAGGGACTGGACGAGCTGGCGATGCGCATTCAGGCCATCGCGCGCGAGTCGGGGGTTCCGGTGCTGTCGGCCCCGCCGCTGGCACGGGCGCTGTATGCGCATGTGGAGCTGGATCAGGAGATCCCGCAGGCGCTGTACGTGGCCGTGGCCCAGGTGCTGGTCTATGTCTACCAGCTCAAGCGCTGGATTCCGGGTCGTTCGACGGCGCCGCAGGCGCCGGTCGACCTGCCGGTCCCGACGGAGATGGATCCGAAGCATTCTGAAAAGGGTAAACACGCATGAGCGCGCCATTGACGGACAGCGGCCAGGGCATGGCACCGGGAAGGGGCTGGCTGCGGCTGCCCACCCAGCTGCGCATTGCCGGGCAGGAGGTGCCGCTGCCGCCATTGTCCTCGCTGGCGGTGCCGATGCTGGCCGTGGTGGTGCTGGCCATGATGCTGCTGCCGTTGCCCGCGCCGGTGCTGGACTTTCTGTTCACCTTCAATATTGCGTCCTCGCTGCTGGTGCTGCTGGTGGCGGTGTACACGGTGAAGGCACTGGACTTCGCCGTGTTTCCGACGGTGCTGCTGGTGACGACGCTGATGCGGCTTTCGCTGAGCGTGGCCTCCACCCGTGCCGTGTTGCTTCATGGCCACACCGGTACCGATGCGGCCGGCAAGGTGATCGAGGCCTTCGCCAACTTCCTGATTGGCGGAAACTACGCGGTGGGCATCATCGTGTTTGCCATTCTCACGGTGATCAACTTCATGGTGGTCACCAAGGGCGCAGGGCGTATTGCCGAGGTGTCGGCGCGCTTTGCCCTGGATGCCATGCCGGGCAAGCAGATGGCCATCGATGCCGACCTCAACGCCGGCCAGATCGATCAGGCCGAGGCACGCCGTCGTCGCCAGGAAGTGAGCCGCGAGGCCGATTTCTATGGTTCGATGGATGGTGCGTCGAAGTTCGTGCGGGGGGATGCCATCGCCAGCATCCTGATCCTGGTGATCAACCTGGTGGGCGGACTCATCATCGGGGTGGTGCAGCACAGCCTGCCGCTGGCCACCGCCGCCAACAACTACGTGCTGCTGGCCATCGGTGATGCGCTGGTGGCCCAGGTGCCGTCGCTGGTGATCTCGGTGGCTGCCGGTCTGCTGGTCTCGCGCGTGGGTGACGGCAACGACGACATCGGCAAGCAGATTGCCAGCCAGCTGTTCTCTCTGCCGCGTGCACTGGGTCTGGTGGCGCTCATCGTGGGCGTTCTGGGCGTGATCCCGGGCATGCCGCACATCGCCTTCCTGTCGCTGGCTGCCATGCTGGGCTATGTCTCCTTCAAGCTGTCGGTGGTGGCGAAGGAGGCGCCGGCATCTGCCGAGGAAGTGGTGCCGGCTGCGGCTGGCGACGGCGACGCCACCTGGGAGGACGTGCAGCCGGTGGACATCCTGAGTCTGGAAGTGGGCTACAAGCTGATCCAGCTGGTGGACAAGTCCAACGGGGGTGATCTGCTGATGCGCATCAAGGGTGTGCGCCGCAAGTTTGCCCAGGAAATCGGTTTCCTGCCGCCACCGGTTCACGTGCGTGACCAGCTCGACCTGCGTCCGAACAACTATCGCATCGGCCTGAAGGGCGTGACGGTGGGTACCGGTGAGGCCTATCCGGGCATGTGGCTGGCCATCGACCCCGGTCATGCCGACGTGCGCCTGAACGGCATGCAGACCCGCGATCCGGCCTTCGGACTGAATGCCTACTGGATCCAGTCTTCGGAAAAGGACATGGCGCAGGCGGCCGGCTACACCGTGGTGGATGCCTCCACCGTGGTGGCCACGCACCTGCACCACCTGATGCAGCTTTACGCCTGGCGTCTGCTGGGTCGTGGCGAGGTGCAGCAGCTGCTGGATCACCTGGCGCAGTACTCGCC
The DNA here is from genome assembly GCF_900637555.1 of Lautropia mirabilis. Classification (NCBI taxonomy): domain Bacteria; kingdom Pseudomonadati; phylum Pseudomonadota; class Betaproteobacteria; order Burkholderiales; family Burkholderiaceae; genus Lautropia; species Lautropia mirabilis. The sequence goes on from NZ_LR134378.1 coordinate 1,683,949, forward strand.
CAAGCTGGTCGAGGAAGTGGTGCCCAAGCTGGTGCCGGTTCCGATGTTCCAGAAGGTGCTGCAGAACCTGCTGGAAGAGTCTGTCCACATCCGCGACCTCAAGACCATTGTCGAATCGCTGGCCGAGCATGGCGCCAAGATTCAGGATCCGGGCGAGCTCACCCGCGAAGTGCGGGTGGCGCTGGCGCCGGCCATCGTGCAAGGCATCTTCGGGCCGTCCGCCGACCTGTCGGTGGCGGCATTGGACCCTGCACTGGAATCGCTGCTCATGCAGTCGTTCGGCCCCGGCTCCAATGGAGCGCTGGATCCTTCGGTGGCGGACTTTCTGGCGACCGAGGCTGCCCGGATATGCCAGCAGCAGGAAGCGCTGGGCCTGCCGGCCTGTCTGCTGGTGCCGGACCGGATCCGTCCACAGGTGGCCGCCATGGTGCGCAAGGCTGCACCGCGCCTTCGTGTGCTGGCACACGCCGAAATCCCTGATACCCACACCATCCGTATCGGTCAACTGATCGGGAGCAATCGATGAAAACCATGACCTTCAGTGGCCGCACCATGCGGGAGGCCATCGCCCAGGCCAAGGCACGCTTCGGTGGCGATGTCGACATCCTGGACAGCGATGCCGTCGGTGATGAAGTGCAGGTGACGGTCGTGGTGCCGATGGCGCGTTCTGCCCGCCGTCGCCGCGCTCTGGAGCAGGTTTCGGCCAGCATCAACGCATTGGCCGCCTCTGGTCGTTCGGCCGCCAACGGCACCGAGAACCGTACCGCCAGTGTTGAATCGCGGCCGACGGCCCCCGCTGTGGCAGCAACGCCTGCAGCCGCCGTTGCTGCCCCCGAAGTCTCCGTGCCCACGCCGGCTTCGACGGAAAAAAGCAGTACGGCACCGGCGTCGGACGTGGTCAAGGAGGCTGGGCCGGCTGTGGATGCGCCGGATGCCGCCACGGTGACCGCACCGAAAGCTGCCGGAAGGACTGCAGCTGACGCCACGGCAGAACCGTCCGCTCCCCGGAAGAAAGGACGCAAGCGTCGCGCGGCTGTGCAGGAAGAGAGCGCGGCCCCGGCTGTGCCGGTGGCAGCCAATGCCGACGAGATCAATCCACCGGCAGCCGCTGCTCTGGAAACGCCCGAGGTTGTTGCGGCCGCCATGGCCGGGGACGCACCGCTGCCGCAGTACCTGTCTGCAGCCGGGGCTGACCTGAAGCTGGCTGCTGCCAACGATGCCGTGGTGGCCGAGCCATTGCCCCAGGTCAAGGCGCCTGAAGCACAAGGCGAACTCAGCACGCTGGAGTTCCAGCGCCTGCGTCAACAGCAGCAGGCCGAGAAGGCGGTTGGTACTGCCCGTCCCGGCGAGGCTGCCGGCTCAGAGACGGCTTCCCGCAACCTGGCGGACGACCGTGCGCAGGCATCTTCCACGACAGATGTGATCGACGGCAGCGCAAGCAGTGCGCCGGAAACGCCGATGCCCGACTTCGCTGCATTGCTGCAGCAGCAGCGACAGGGTATCCCCATCGACCTCTCGGCGCTTCAGATGCCGGGCAGCACGTCGACGGCCGCTGGCCAGAACGGTTTTCTGGGAGGGGCCGTCATGCCGGGGACGGCAGCCGGTTCTGAATTGGGCAGTGTCGCTCCGGGGAGCGTGACGGGGATCCCGCAGGCCACGACTGCCGGTACGGTTGCTGCGCCGTCCATGCCGGCCTCCCAGGCCGATGCAAAGCCCCAGGCTGCGATCACGAATGCTCAGGCTGCTGCAGAGCACGCCCGGACTCAACCCCGTTCCCGCCTGTGGCAGATGGTGGACTCCGCACGCCGCATGTTGGGCATCGGCCGTCGTCGCCGTCTGTGGCACGAGATGGAAGAAGCGGGTGCCGTGGAAGGGCAGGGTCAGGCTGAGGCGGCGTTGGCCGGCTTTGGCGCCTCTTCGCCGCTGTCGCTGTCCTCCACGCTGGCGGGTCCAGCCACCGACTGGCCGGTGCTGTCCCTGCCGGGTGATACGGCGGTGGCCGGTACGGCCGAAGACGCGCGCGAGGCCTGGGCCACGTCGGGCATGGGCTGGTTCGAGGCCACCCGTCGGCGACCGGGCCAGATGCGCCTGCTGCGCAACCTGCTGGGCTGCCACTTCTCGCCCATGCTGGCACGTACCCTGGTGGAGCTGCTGCCGTCGGACTATGCCGACGCGCAGGCCGACGAATGGTTGCGCCAGATGCTGATGCGTGCACTGGCGGGCGTGAACCAGGGGGCAGGTCTGGCCCTGGGGGAGGAGCGGACACTTTTCGATGCCGGCGGCGTGTTTGCGCTGATCGGTCCCACCGGTGTGGGCAAGACCACCAGCATTGCCAAGATCGCGGCCCATCATGTGTTGCGTCATGGGCCACGTTCGCTGGCCCTGATCACGGCGGATGTCTACCGGATTGGTGCACAGGAACAGCTGCGGGCCTTTGGCCGGATGCTGGGGGTGCCGGTGCAGGTAGCGCAGGACCGTGAGGTGCTGCAACGCCTGCTGAAGGAGCATGAAGGTTGTCGGCTGGTGCTGATCGATACCGCAGGCATCGGTCAGCGCGATGATCGTGTCGGGCAGCTGACCTCGGCACTGGAAGTCTCTCAGGTGCGGCGCGTGCTGGTGATGAACGCTGCGGCACAGTCGGGCAGTCTGGAAGAAGTGCTGGGCGCCTTCGGTGCGCGCGACACGGCCGGTGTGCTGCTGTCCAAGGTGGACGAGGCCGTGGGACTGGGGGCCTGTCTGGATGCCCTGGTGCGTCACCGCCTGCCACTTCTGGGGTATGCGGATGGCCAGCGTGTGCCCGAAGACTATCACGCGGTGAACTTCGGACGCCTGGTGGAAATGGCGCTGGATCGACAGGCTGTGGCCCGTTTCCCGGCCTTGTCCATGACCGACAACGAACTGCGCAACCTGTTCGAGGGGTCCCATGTTTGACGCAGCCGTGGACCAGGCGGCCGGATTGCGACGCCTGTTCCGGACCGAACGATCCCGTCTGATCCCGGCGGGGTGCCTGGTGCCGGAGGCTCAGGCACGGGTCTTCATCGGACAGATGGCGGCAGCAGCCGGACCCGAGGATGCACACATTCGGGTCGTGGATCGCAGGGCACTGCACCAGTGGCTGCGCCACACCCACGCCGGCGAGGCTGATGTCCCGGGAGAGGAGGAGCTGCTCTTCTGGCTGGATGATCCGGTGGAAATGGCGCGCTGGGTGCATGCACAGGCCGGCGATCGGCTCCTGCTGATCCTCAGTCACCGGCGTGATGCAATGATGGCGCAATATGCCAAGATCAAGCACATTGCCGCCACCACCGGAATCCGACGCTTCGGCGTGCTTTTCGTCGACGTGGAGCAGGTGGCTCGGGGCCGGGAAAACTTCCTGAACCTGGCAGGATGCGCTCGACGTTTTCTCAGCGTGCAGCTTGATGTCGTGGTGGGTAGCTGCCGCGATGAGACCGGACTGCGCACCTGGTCGGGACTGTCGCTGGCAGAGCTGGCACAGTTCCAGTGGTCCTCATGGTCCGGTGCAGGCATGCCTGCGCTGGAAGAGAACGGTTTTTCTGGCGGGGTGGCACATTGAAACCGGAGATGCAATCGATGTATACCCCGCGCGGAACGCTTGACCGCGATTCCGTCATCGAACGCTATGGGAAGATGGTGCGCCGCGTGGCCGTGCAGATGGCTGCGCGCCTGCCTTCCAGCATTGAACTGGACGATCTCATCCAGGCGGGGCTTATTGGACTGGTGGACGCCGTCTCGCGCTTCGATGCAGCCATGGGCGTGCAGTTCGACACCTTTGCCATGCAGCGCGTGCGGGGCGCCATGCTGGATGAGCTGCGAAACGCCGACTGGATGCCGCGTTCGGTGCGCAAGAGCCAGCGCAGCATCGAACAGGCCATTCATGCCGTGGAGCAGCGCCTGGGCCGTCCGGCGCAGGAGCGCGAGATTGCCGACGAGCTGCAGGTCCCCCTAGAAGAGTATCAGCGCCTTCTTTCGTCGGCCAAGGGATCGCAGCTGCTGTACTTCGAGGACAGTGCCAGTGAGGACGACGACGAGAGCCGCATCGAGCAGATGCTGCCCGACGATGCACCCACCCCGGATCGCCGTCTGGAGGATGCCCGTTTCCGTGAGTCGCTGGTGGCGGCCATCGACGGCCTGCCGGAGCGCGAGAAGCTGCTGATGAACCTCTACTATGTGGAAGAGCTGACGCTGAAGGAAATCGGCGAGGTGCTGGGCGTCACCGAGTCCCGTGTTTCGCAGTTGCACAGCCAGGCGGTCGCACGGCTGCGGGCGAAGCTTGGGGATTGGATGTAAATGGGGCTTGCGTGGCCGTTCTTCGGCATGCAACGGACGGCCAAGGGGCTTGCGGGTCAGAGTGGTTTTGTACGAAGACCGGCCAAGGGGACTGCGGCATCTACCTCCTCACAACCGCAAGCGGTAATAGATTCGTCGGCAGATACCTCCGCCCCCTTGGCCTCTCGGCTTGCGGGTGGAGAGAACCTGGAAAAATCGTCTTCCATTGGGCACACACCTTCCAACGAAGCCGCCCTCACCAGAGCGACACCCGACACAGACCGAAGCGAACCGGGAGCGGGTACCCCCACAGGCGCTCTGGAAGCGAAGCGGACAGCATGAGCCGAGGAGGGTACCCGGTCACGGGGCGCCTTTTGTCGAAGTCGTCTTCCAAAAGGCGTAGGCCCTTCAATGAAGCCGTCCTCACCAGAACGACAATCGGCACGTAGCGAAGCGTCCCGGGCGTGGGTGCCCCCGCAGACGCTCTGGAAGCGAAGCGGACAGCATGAGCCGAGGAAGGTACCCGCTCACGGGACGCCCATCAACGGAGTCGTCTTAAAGCTGGAGCGGGAAGGTGGCCCGAGCTGCCTTCCGAAGAAGACTACCGCGTATAGACCAGCGGCTGTGTCTTGAAGATGGTTTCCAGCGCACGCCGGTTGTTGTCCGACAGGCGCAGCATCAGCGCGCGATTGTCCACCAGAAGCTGTGCAATGTCAGCCGCCTTGCGTCTGTCCACGGGATTGCCTGGAGAGGAGGGCTGACGACGGCCCACCGGCTGAAGGCGAAGAAGCTGCTTCTGCAGCTCTGCATGAATCGAATCCAGACGGTCGACTGCATCCGGCGCCTGGCTGGCCAGGGCTGCCTGTTGCCGCCGGAGCAGATCGAGAATGCCGTCAAGATCGTTTCGCTGCATCATGCCGTATAGGAGCGCGTGGAGCGGGGATAGCCGGGCACGCGGGATGACGTGCCATGGTCCTTTCCGCCCTCGGGCCTGTCCGAAGAAGGTTGACCGGATGATTTTGCCGCAGACGGCTCTTCCTTCATCGGGTCTTCCGGATATCCGGTCAGTGTGCCCAGCAGTTCGGAGGCTTCGCGCAGAAGCTTGTCGGCAATCTTGCGACTCTCGATGTGATAGCGCTTCTCTTCGATGGCCTGCTTGATGGCCTGGACCTTCTCGGCGCGTGCAGGATCGGTTTCCTGCGTGTCGCCAGGAAGCAGATTCAGGCCTGGGTCCGAGAGATGGACCTTGTCCGTCTTGCTGATGGGGTCGATGCCGGGTTCCGTGCCGCCGGGTGTGGATACCGCCCCGGCTGCGGCCGTGTTGACCGGCCGGTTCAGCAGGGACACGGTGCTGATGTAAGGTGCCTTTCCGGTGATCATGAGGGTGAACTCCTTGCCAATGATGCGGTCATGCGGGGGCATGAAACGCTCTCTATTGGCGTTATCGGGCCCTTACCGGAAAACTTGAGGGGCAATCGACCGATTATCGGAAAATTTTCACGGTTTTCCCTTCGACCAGACCGCTGAGCACCTTGCCGCCCGGTGTGCGGACACGGATGGACTGGCCTTCGCCGGCGCTGGCCAGGGCGATGGCGTCGGTGGCGATTCTAAACCCGTCGCCCTCGGCAATGGCGGCCACCACTTCGCCTGAGCGGATGCTGGGGGCAGGCCGCAGATGATCGGCGTGCAGCGACTGACCGGCGGCCAATGCCCGTTGCAGCTCCTGGCCTCCCAGGCGGGTATCGATGGGCAGAGGGGGGGTGGGGGATCGGGTCCAGTCCACGCGCTGGACGCTGAAGTCGGCAGGTTGCGGGACGGACCCGGCCGCCAGCTGCTGGCGTGCGACAAGGGCCGGGCCTTCGACATGGAGCTGGAGATTGTGCCAGACCGTCCAGGTCGCGCCTGACGTGCAACGCTCGCCCAGGTTGACGCGCCCCCAGAGACGCGCGCCGGCAGCCAGCACGTATTCGGTGTGCTGACAGGGGGCCAGGTGTGCGGTACGCGGCTGGCGCAGGATCTCCAGGCGTGTCTGGACGCCCTGCCCGGAAGGGAAGCCTGGTTGACGTTTCAGCCAGGCCAGCATGGTGTCCGCGCTCGCGGTGCCAGGGCTGACGGTGGTGCCAGTCGCCTCGGGCTGGATAGAGGGCGGGGCTGACGCCGGCGCACCGCCTCGAGATGAATGGGCTGTCTGCACGACGGATGTTTCGTGCTCCCGTGTTGCGGCTTCCGAGTCGGAGCCTGCCAGCAGCGTGAGCAACAGCAGCCCGAGAACGGCGGCACGGTGCAGCTTTTCGCGTCTTACGTGCAACAGATGGTGGATGGGTTCGTCCAGTCCCGCGCGGGTGGAAAAGGTGGACGCACGCTCCGCAAGCTGTCCGGTCAGGCGGAAAAGTGAGAGCAGAGCGGGGTGCAGAGTGTTCATCGGATGTCGTGAATCGGAAACCGTGAGACAGGAACAAGAAGACAGCATGCGCCAACGAATGGCCATGCGCAGATGATCGGCGGCCGGATGTCCGGATGAATGACCCTTGTGAATGTGGTCTTTGTACCGACGACGATGGACGGAGAACGCTCGTTGGGGAAGAGGGCGACAGACGAGGGCCCATGGTCAGCGCGGCATGGTGATGATGGTTACCCCCTGGGGGATGGAATAGGGGGGAATTCCCGCCCTGTTCCTTCGATTGGGCCAGAGGGCGCTGCGGATAATGTGCAGCGTGAAAAAGGCCGTGATGCGGCGCGAGGATGAGCATGTTCGAGCAGATGACGGACGCACTGGATTTCCATGGCAGGGCCCTGCAGCTTCGGGCTAGCCGGCAGGAGACGATTGCCTCCAACATTGCCAATGCCGATACGCCGAACTTCAAGGCGAAGGACTTCGATTTCGGGGCTGCACTGCGTGAGGCATCAGGGATGCCGGCGAGTGATGCAGGCAGCAGTGCCGCGTTGCCTGCGGCCGAAGGGGGGCTGTCCACCGTGGCGCTGGCGCGGACACATCGTGGTCACCAGCAGCTGGGGGGGGCGCTGAAATCGGGCGGGAAACCGGACCTGAAGTACGTGCATCCCGAGCAACCCAGCATGGATGGCAACACGGTGGACCTGAACCGGGAACGTGCACAGTTCTCGCAGAACGCCGTGGGCTATGAGGCCAGTCTGCGTTTCCTCAATGGCCGCATCAAGACGATGATGACCGCGATCCGCGGTGAATGAGAGGGGTAACGAGCATGTCTTCTCTGATGAACATTCTTCCGCTGGCTGGCAGCGCCCTGTCGGCACAGAGCCAGCGGCTGAACACGGTGGCATCCAACCTGGCCAACGCCGATACGGTGGCAGGGCCGGATGGAAGCGTCTACAAGGCCCGTCAGGTGGTGTTCAAGCCTGCCATGGTGGAGGCGCGACAGGCCGCAGGCGCCCGTCAGTGGTCCACGCGGGGGGCTTCGGCATCGATGGGTGTTCGGGTGGTGGACGTGATCGAGGATCCCACACCCGGCAAGCAGACCTATGACCCGAAGAACCCGGCAGCCAATGCCGAGGGCTATGTGATGCACAGCAACGTGAACGTGATCGAGGAGATGGTGAACATGATCTCGGCCTCACGTTCCTATCAGAACAACGTGGAAATGATGAACACGGCCCAGCAGCTTGCACTCAAGACGCTGTCGATCGGTCAGTGAACGAAGGACATATGAACAGGGGTGAATGGCATGCTGAAGAGTCTGACCGGTGTGATGAGCTGGCCCACGGCGGCCAAGGGTGAGGACAAGTCGAAGGATTTCAGGACGACCGATGATGCCAACAGCGGCGGCGTGAAGGCATCGGCAGGTCTGATGGATGGGGTGGCCAACCCCAACGTCAACAAGAATGACGAAAGTACTGCCGACGGGACGGAGGATCGCTTCCTGAAGCTGCTGGTGGCGCAGATGCGCAACCAGGATCCGATGAACCCGATGGAGAATGCCGAGGTGACCTCGCAGCTGGCGCAGATCAGCACGGTTCGGGGTATCGAGTCGCTGAACAAGTCGATGGCGAACTTCACGGCCAGTGCGGCGCAGAACACGGCGCTGGCGTCGGTCAACATGATCGGCAAGAAGGTGCTGGCGCCGGGTGAGCGCTTCGAGTTCCAGGGGGCGAAAGCGGGTGAGACGCGTCTGGGCTTCGAGCTGAACGCCAAGGCCAGCAATGTTCGGGTCGATCTGGCCAACGAGCGGGGCGAGATTGTCTACAGCCAGCAGATGAGCAACCTGGATGCCGGGGCACACAGCCTGGCCTGGGATGGCAAGGATGCCAATGGTCGCCCCATCGATGCCGGCATGCTGCGCATGACGGTGACGGCCGTGGACGATGGTACCGCGGTGGAGTCGAAGACGCTGGTACCGGTGACGGTGACCGGTGTGGCCCAGACCAATACCGGCGCCATGCTGGAGCTGGACCATGCAAAACCGGTATCGCCGGCAGAAGCCCGGTTGATCATCTGATCGAGTCTTTCATGATTGCGATATCGTCCGGATGCGTCGTGAATGTTCCCCGGTTCCTGGATGGGGTCTGGAGGACAGTGCATGACGCATGCGGAACGTATCGCTTCCTTTCTGTCATTGGTTCGCGGAACCCTGCCCGGGGCGCGACATTTCAACGGATCGCCATTTTTCGAGGAGTCTGATCCATGGCATTTCAGCAGGGGCTTTCCGGCCTGAATGCAGCGGCGCGCCATCTGGACACGATCGGCCACAACGTTGCCAACGCCAGTACTGTTGGCTTCAAGGCATCGCGTGCCGAATTCGCCGATGTGTACGCCACCACGGTGTACGGGGTTTCCAACGTCTCGCCTGGCATCGGTACCGAAGTGGGTGCAATTGCGCAGCAGTTCTCGCAGGGGGCGCTGACCACCACGAACAACTCGCTGGACCTGGGCATCAATGGTGGCGGTTTCTTCCGCATGTCGGACAACGGCGGCGCCATCACCTATACCCGGGAAGGGCAGTTCAAGCTGGACAAGAGCGGTTACATCGTCAACGCCTCGGGCAAGCGCCTGACGGGCTATCCGGTGGACAAGAACGGGGTGGTGACCAACGGTACTGCCCAGGATCTGAAGCTGGATTCGACGGACATCGCTCCGAAGCAGACCACCTCGGCTGCGGTGCGCGTGAATGTGGATGCACGTGCCACGACGCCGGCCAACGCCTTCACGCTGACTGATGCCAAGACCTATGACGGCGGCACGTCGGTGAGCGTGTTCGACTCGCTGGGTCGTGAGCACGTGATGGCGATGTACTTCCGCAAGACCGGTGACAACAGCTGGGATGTGCATGGCACGCTGGACGGTGAGCCGCTCAATGGGGGGGCTGCCGTGGGCAAGCTGGCCTTCAATCCCAACGGTACCCTGAAAGGGGCGAGTGACGGCAATGGGGATCCGACCACCAGCAATGTCATGACCTTTGACGTGTCGCTGAACATGGGCGCTGATGCGGGCGGCAACCATACCGTCTCGGTGAATTTCGCTGACACGACCCAGTTCGGTACCAATTTCACGGTGGCGCACCAGGAGCAGAATGGTAACGGCTCCGGCAAGCTGGCCGGCTTCTCGGTGGGGCGTGACGGCAGCCTGATGGCCCGTTATACCAATGGCCAGACGGTGAGCAAGGGCCGCGTGGCGCTGGCCAACTTCACCAATCCGCAGGGGCTTCAGCCGCTGGGCGGAAACCAGTGGGGCGAGACGGCCGATTCGGGGGCACCGCTGGTGGGATCGCCTTCCACCGGTACGCTGGGCGTGATCCAGTCGGGGGCGCTGGAGTCCTCCAACGTGGATCTGACGCAGGAGCTGGTGAACATGATCACGGCCCAGCGGGTTTATCAGGCCAACGCGCAGACCGTGCGGACGCACGACCAGCTGCTGCAGACCATCGTCAACCTGCGATGATGATGTCTTGTAATCCGGGGCGAGGCATGTGTCTGGCCCCGTGACGGGAGTGAATGAATGGACCGGATGATCTATCTGTCGATGACGGGTGCCAAGGCGCTGATGGAGCGTCAGGATGCGCTGTCGCACAACCTGGCGAACGCCTCCACCGATGGCTTCCGCGCCGACCTCATGACGGCACGCGCCGTGCCGATTCGCGAGGAGGGCACGGCCACCACGCGGGTGTTCAACGTGGAGACGTCCACGGGCTTCGACGGAAAGTCCGGTCCGATCCGCCAGACCGGCAATCCGCTGGACCTGGCGATCCGGGATAACGGCTGGTTCGCGGTGCAGGCGGCTGACGGCAGCGAGGCCTACACGCGCGATGGTGGGCTGGTGGTGGATGAGCAGGGTAACCTGCGCACGCGCCGCGGTCAGACGGTGCTGGGTGATGGCGGCCCGATCTCGGTGCCGGCTGGTGCCGACGTGCAGGTGGCCGATGACGGCACCGTGATGGTGCAGGTTGGTCGGCAGAAGCCCAGCCAGGCGGGCAAGCTGAAGCTGGTTGACCCGGACATGGCCGAGCTGAAGAAGGGTGACGACGGCCTGATGCGGATGAAGGAAGGCGGCGAGGCGCCGGTTTCCGACAGCGTGCGGGTGGTGCAGGGTGCCGTGGAAGGCAGCAACGTGAACGTGGTGGAGTCGATGGTGGGCATGATCGAGGTTCAGCGGCAGTTCGAGATGCAGATGAAGCTGCTGCAGACGGCCGAGAGCAACGAGCAGCGTGCCAGCCAGATCCTGTCGATTCGCGGTTGATGCCGGCAGGGAATGATGATGTCGGTCGGTCATGGAAGAGCGCCCGTGCGTGGTGCCACCGGGACCGGTCGATGAAGGACATGGATTGACGAGGGACGCCGCATGGGGCGTACCGGGGAGAGGACAAGATGATTCGATCGTTGTGGATTGCCAAGACCGGTCTGGATGCGCAGCAGACGCAGATGGACGTGATCTCGCACAACCTGGCCAACGTGAGCACCAATGGCTACAAGCGTTCGCAGGCGGTGTTTGAAGACCTGATCTACCAGAACATGCGGCAGGTAGGGGCGCAGTCCTCGGCCGACACGCAGCTGCCGACCGGATTGCAGCTGGGTACCGGTGTGCGGCCGGTCGCCACGTCGCGCCTGTTCACGCAGGGCAACCTGCAGCAGACCAGCAACAGCTTCGACCTGGCCATCAGCGGCCACGGTTTCTTCCAGCTGCAGATGCCCGATGGCACGACCGGCTATACCCGCGATGGCTCCTTCCATCCGGATGCGCAGGGGCAGCTGGTGAACTCCAATGGCATGCCGCTGTCGCCCCCCATCACCATCCCGCCCGGCACCCGCGATGTGACGGTGGGCAACGACGGCACCGTGTCGGTGACGATCGCCGGCCAGGAAGGGGTGACGCAGATCGGTCAGATCCAGCTGGCCACGTTCCAGAATGCGGCTGGTCTGGATCCGCAAGGCCAGAACGTGTTCAAGGAAAGCGATGCCTCGGGCACGCCCACGGCAGCCACGCCGGGTGTCAATGGTGCCGGCCTGCTGCAGCAGGGCTATCTGGAAACCTCCAACGTGAACGTGGTGGAGGAGCTGGTGTCGATGATCCAGACGCAGCGTGCCTACGAGATCAACTCGAAGGCGATCCAGACCTCCGACCAGATGCTGGCGCGTATCTCACAGCTCTGAGCATGAAGGGTGATTGCATGATGCCTGCCACCGAAACACGCCGCCTGACTTCGGGCTCCGGCCCTCGTTGTTCCACCGTCCGGGCTTCCGGGGGCGGGCGACTGGCAACGTCGCTGCTGGTGCTGTCGATGCTGGCGCTGGCCGGCTGTTCGACGGTGATGCCGCCCCGGGCACGGATCGACACGCCGATGGTGGATCACAACCGGCTGGCGTCGATGCGGGCCGTGCCGCAGCGTGAGGCCAATGGGTCCATCTTCCAGGCCGGCGCGACGCGCAACATGTTCGAGGACCGCCGCGCCCGCCAGCCGGGTGACATGCTGACGATCCTGATCGAGGAGCGGCTGGTGGCCAAGCACAGCTCCAACAGCACCATTGACCGCAAGGGCGGGGGATCGGCCAAGTTTGGCGCCTTGCCGTTCGTGAAGGCTGACAAGCTGGGCAAGCTGGGGCTGGATGCCTCGACCAGCAACAGCTTCGAGGGCAAGGGCGCGGCCGGCAACGAGAACCAGTTTGCCGGCACCATCACGGTGACGGTGGTGGACGTGCTGCCCAATGGCAACCTGGTGGTGAGTGGCGAGAAGCAGGTGGGCATCAACCAGGGCGTGGAGACGCTGAAGTTCGCCGGTGTTGTGGATCCACTGACGATCATGCCGGGCAACACGGTCAGTTCCACGCAGGTGGCCGATGCGCGCATGCAGGTGCGCGGCGCAGGCGACATCGACAAGGTGCAGACGACGGGCTGGCTGACGCGCTTCTTCCTGTCGGTCATGCCGATCTGACGCTCGCCGCGGCACAGCTCGGGGAGGGCATCCCCTGGCTGGTGCTGCTGGAAACGCCCGGGTTTTCCGGGCTTCATCAGGCGTTCCCAAGGGAACGCTTTCTGGTCTGATAAAGGGGTGTGAAACCCGGGTTCCCGAAAGGACCAGAATCAATGAGCAGACCGGACAAACTTCGCCCTGGTCGGGCAATGATCACCAGGCTGCTGGCGGCTACCTGTGGGGTGGCTGCCCTGATGGGCAGTCTACCGGCGCAGGCCGAGCGCCTGAAGGAAGTGGCCAGCATCCAGGGGGTTCGGACCAACCAGCTGCTGGGTTACGGCCTGATGGTGGGGCTGGACGGTACTGGAGACCAGACCACGCAGGCGCCTTTCACGGCGCAGAGCATGAAGTCGCTGCTGCAGCAGCTGGGCATCCAGCTGCCGGCTGGCGTGACGCCTCAGCTGAAGAACTCGGCCGCCGTGATCGTGACGGCGCAGCTGCCTGCGTTCTCGCAGCCGGGACAGCTGATCGACGTGACGGTGTCCTCGGTGGGCAACGCCAAGAGCCTGCGCGGCGGCACGCTGTTGCTGACGCCGCTGCGGGGCGTGGATGGCGAGATCTACGCCGTGGCGCAGGGCAACGTGGTGGTGGGCGGTGCAGGAACATCGGCCGGTGGCAGCAAGGTGCAGATCAACCATCTGAGCGCCGGGCGCATTCCTGGCGGGGCGACTGTTGAACGGGTCGTGCCCAATCAGACGCTGGAAGGCGATTCGATCCGGGTGGAGCTCAACCGCACGGACTTCTCGGACGTGCGGCTGGTGACGGATGCGATCAACCAGAAGATCCGTCTGCGCCCGGGCAGTGACGGCCGTCAGGCCGTGGCGATGGACGCCCGGGTGGTGCAGGTGCCGCTGCCGCGCGATCCTGCGCAGCGCGTGGGCTTCCTGGCCGAGCTGGAATCCATGGAGGTGGCACTGACGGCCGCGCCGGCCAAGGTGATCGTGAATGCGCGCACCGGCTCCGTGGTCATGAACCAGTCGGTGGCGCTGGCACCCAGTGCCGTGGCGCACGGCAATCTGTCGGTGACGGTGTCCTCGACGCCGGTGGTGAGCCAGCCCGGTGCCTTCTCGGGCGGGCAGACGGTGGCCGGGCAGGTGTCGGACATCACGGTGCGCCAGGAGGGCGGAGCCGTGATGATGCTGCCGAAATCGGCGCAGCTGAAGGATCTGGTGCGGGCGCTGAACTCGCTGGGCGCGACGCCGCAGGATCTGATTGCCATTCTGCAGGCGCTGCAGGCGGCAGGCAGCCTGAAGGCCGAGCTGGAGATCATCTGATCCGGCTGGTGCTTCATTCTCGATGATGCGAGGGGGCGGAATGTCGCCCCCCGGGAGCATGTTGCGATGTCTCTGTCTTCTTCGGCCTTCTCGGCCCGGGCCGATGCGGCCTCGTCGGCCGGCCTCGCTTATGACGGACGCAGCCTGGATGCGCTGCGCCATGCCAGTCCTCAGGATCGGGAGGCCATCCGCCAGGTGGCCCAGCAGTTCGAGGCGCTGTTCATGCGTCAGCTGCTCAAGGGCATGCGTGACGCGGTGCCGAAAAGCGGCATGTTTGATGGTGCGGGCAGCGATACCTTCACCAGCATGCTGGATACGCAGCTCTCGACCATGGCGGCCGGGCAGGGCAACGGTCTGGCCGCGATGATCGAGCGACAGCTGCTGGGGGGCGCTGGGGAAGGCGCCCGTCCGGCGTCTGTGGTCGGTGCCTGGTCGCCTCGGGAGGGCGAGCCGTTCATGCCAAAAGCGCCAGAAGCCGAGGCGGTGGTTTCGTCGGCTGCCGAGGGTCTGGGGCAGGGCGGGCAGAGGGATCCGTCACGGCATGGTGGTGATGCCCGGAGCGGACAGCTGGATGCCACGGCGAGGTCTCCATCAGGAGGTCGGGTGGTGGCCGGGCAGGGGCTGGCGGCGCTGGGGCCCGTGCAGGCAGCCTTCGTGCAGAAGATGTGGCCGCATGCCCTGAAGGCCCAGCAACAGACCGGCCTTCCGGCAGCATGGGTCGTTGGTCAGGCCGCATTGGAGTCCGGCTGGGGGCAGCGCGATATACGGGATGCGCAGGGCAATCCCAGCCACAACCTGTTCGGCATCAAGGCGGGCAAGGGGTGGACGGGCCGGACGGTGGCCGCGATGACGACGGAGTATGTCGATGGCGTGGCCAGAAAGTCCGTGGAACTGTTCAGGCGCTACGAAAGCTATGCCGAGGCATTTGCGGACTGGGCGACCCTGATGGCGGCCAATCCGCGCTATCGGCAGGTGGTGCAGGCCGGCAGTGCCAGAGAGTTTGCCGAGGGGCTGGAAAAGGGCGGTTACGCCACCGATCCGGCCTACGGCACGAAACTGAAGCAGACGATCGGCAGTCTGCTGCGGGCGGTGACCGGGCAGCGACAGTAACCAGAAGGGAAGACGGGCAACATGGCAGGACTCATCCAGATCGGGCAGAGCGCGCTGGCAGCAGCTTATACGCAGCTTCAGACGGGCGGGCACAACATTGCCAACGTGCATACGCCGGGCTATGTGCGCCAGGAGGTGCAGCTGGCGACGGCGGGCGGTCAGTACCATGGGCATGGCTACATCGGCAACGGTGTGGAAGTGCAGGACGTGCGCCGCGCCTATGACCGGTTCATGGCCGACGAGGTCACGCGCAGCACCTCGCTGGCCGGCACCGATGCCGTGCGGGCGCAGCAGCTGGGGCAGGTGGACAACCTGCTGGCCGATACCGAGACGGGCATTGGTGTGGCCATGGACGAGTTCCGTGCGGCGCTGGGCGACCTGGTGAACCAGCCGGCCGACGGCAGTGCGCGGGCGGTGATTGCGGCACGCGCCAACACGGTGGCAAACCGTTTCTCGGAAACCTCGCAGAAACTGGAAGCGATGGTGGGTGAGGCAGGCCGTCGACTGGAGGATTCGGCCCAGTACGTGAATGCCCGGCTGGAACAGGTGGCATCGCTGAACCGTCAGATCACGCAGTCCTACGCCAATGGCCATCAGCCCAACGACATGCTGGACCAGCGGGATTCGCTGATCAATGAGCTGGCCTCCAAGATCCAGCTGACCCGTGACGATCAGCCAGATGGTTCGGTGAACCTGTATTCAGCCAACGGTCATTCGCTGGTTCTTTCGGAGCGGGCGGCCCAGCTGAAGACCGTGCCGGGTGATGCCGATTCGGCTCGCACGCGCCTGATGCTGGACATTCACGGCAAGCAGGTGGAAATGAGCGAGAGCACGCTGGGTTCGGGTGAGATCGCCGGGCTGCTTCGCTTCCGGGACCAGGACCTGCTGGCGGTTCAGGCATCGCTGGGGCGGATGGCGGCCGCTTTCGCCGGCGCCTACAACGCACAGCAGGCGCGCGGTCTGGATGCGAACGGAAAGCGTGGCCAGGCCATGTTCGAGGTGGGCAAGCCGGTGGTGCAGGCAGCCGACCACAACACCGGCGGGGCGAAGCTGGAGGTGAGCGTTCTCGATACGTCGAAGCTGAAGGCGGCCGATTACCGTCTTTCCTACGATGGCAGCGTCTACCAGCTGGAAGACGTGGTGAGCAAGAGCCGTCGTGAATTCGCTCAGATGCCGATCGAGGTGGACGGTCTGAGTATCCGGCAGGCATCCGGTGCGATGGCTGCAGGGGATTCGATGATGATCCAGGCAGGCACCGCTTATGCGGGCCGCATGCGATCGGTGCTGCGCGATGGTAGTGCAATTGCCTCTTCGGACGTGATGACGGTGAATGGCAGTGCTGCCAACAAGGGTTTCACGACAGTCAGGCAGCTTGCGGAAGATGAGGAGGGCAAGGGCGGGCTGGATCCGGTCAAGGTGACCTTCACGGCGAACAACCGGTACCGGGTCGAGGTGAATGGCAATGCCGTGGGGGCCGAGAAGGAATTCGAACCCGACAAGCCCTTTAATGTGGAGGCGAACGGCTGGACGCTGACGCTGAGCGGGCGCCCTGCGATGGGGGATGTACTGGAGATGAAGAAGCGTAGCGCGCCACGCCAGGACAACGCCAATGCCCGTGAGATGACGCTGCTGGCCGATCGGCATAACGTGGATGGTGCGACCTTCAGCCAGGCCTTCGCGTCTCTGCTGTCGGATGTGGGGAGCCGTGCACTGCAGGCCAAGACGTCGGAGAAGGCATCTGCCAAGATGCTGGAGGGTGCCAAGACGGTGCTGGCCAACCGCAGCGGGGTGAACCTGGATGAAGAGGCGGCACGTCTGCTGCAGTACCGGCAGGCGTACCAGGCGGCGGCGAAGGTGATCCAGACCGCTGATGAAATGTTCAATTCGATTCTGGCTCTGGCAAGGTGACGATGATGAGAGTGGCAAGCAACCAGTTCCGTAACCAGGCGGTGCAGACCATCACCGAGCAGCAGGCGACCATCGCCAAGTTGCAGCAGCAGGCCTCGACTGGCCAGAAGGTGAATCGCCCCAGCGACGACCCCCTGGCAGCGGCCGAAGTCGAGCGCCTGCGGTCCGATCAGGCACGGACGAACATCGAGAAACGCATGATGTCGTTTGCCAAGAGCCAGATGGCTCAGGCCGAGAGCCTGCTGGGCAACGGCATCGAGACGCTTCAGCGTGCGCGTGACCTGATGATCAGTGCCCGCAACGGTGTCATGAACCGTGAGGACCGCGAGACGATTGCCGGGCAGCTGATGCAGTACCGCATCGAGCTGCTGGACATTGCGAACCAGCAGACACAGGACGGCAACTACATCTTTGGCGGCAGTGGCAGCGAGCATGCACCCTTCTGGCCGCAGAACAATCCGACCTTCCAGAGCGAGCCGGGGGTACGGCAGACGGGTCTTCGGATTCCGTATGACCTGACGGTGGACGGTTCGTGGGTGATGCAGGGGTTTGGCGCCCGGGATGAAGAAAGCATCTTTCAGGAGCTGGATACGGTGATTGGCGCGCTGCGCGGCAACGGTGACGTCGATGGCGCACTGAAGCGCGGGATGTCGTCGGTGGATCAGACGCTGAACCTGATGTCGGAGCAGCGCAGCATCC
Source organism: Lautropia mirabilis (assembly GCF_900637555.1). Classification (NCBI taxonomy): domain Bacteria; kingdom Pseudomonadati; phylum Pseudomonadota; class Betaproteobacteria; order Burkholderiales; family Burkholderiaceae; genus Lautropia; species Lautropia mirabilis. The sequence goes on from NZ_LR134378.1 coordinate 1,701,662, forward strand.
TGGGCGAGCAGATGCACATGATCGACGCGCGCGAACGTCTGCTGTCGTCGGGTGAGCTGAGTGCATCCCAGCGCCGCTCGGACCTGATGGACACCGATTATGCCGAGGTGCTGTCGGGCATCCAGTCGCGTGACATGGCATTGCGTGCTGCCATGCAGACCTATTCGCAGGTCTCCCGGTTGTCGATGTTCGACTACCTCTGATCGCTGCAGGGTTGAGGGAGCAGGGGGGCGCAGGTAGGCTGCGCCCGGGATCCTCCGTCTTTCGGGAAGTGCATTGATGTCATTGTCCAGTCTGCTGATCGGCTACCGTCCCGTGATCGACCGTGATCGTCGCATCATGGCCCTGCAGGTGCGATTTGCCTCACTGGGTGAGGAGCCGACGCGGCTTTCGGACCTGTATCGGCTGATGGCCGGAGATCGGCCACTGCAGTCGCATACGCTGCTGCTGTCGGCGCCGCAGGCCGAGTTCGATGCCGGACTGGGTGATCTGGAGCCGACTCCGGGACTGTGGCTGGAGGTGCCGGCGACGGTGGCCGAGGATCCGGAGCATCAGCAGATGCTGCTTCTGCTGCATGATCGCGGCATGGGCATGGTGCTTCAGGGAACGCCCGCCACGCAGCTGCCCGAGGAGCTGCTGGCGGTGTTTCGGCTGGCCATGGTGGATGTCGAGGATGAGCGGCGCGGGAAGGAGGGTGAGCCGGATACGGGGCTGATCCGGCCACGTACGCGGCGCAACACGGCCGTGGTGCAGAGCGGTGTGGACAGTCTGCCGCTGATGGAGCAGGCCTTCTCGATGGGCGCCTATGCGGTGTGCGGCTGGCAGATTCCGCCGCTGGTGCCCTCGGATTCGGTAGTGGGCAGCGCCGACTATCTGGGCGTGCTGCGGCTGCTGTCGATGGTGGACCGGGATGCGTCGTTGCGCGAGATCGAGGCGGTGGTCCGCCAGGAGCCGGAGATCGCTTTCCGGCTCCTGCAGCATATTGATTCGATGGGTTTCGGACTGTCGGTACCCGTGCAGAATTTCCAGCAGGCGGTGATGTTCATGGGCTACCAGGGGCTGCGCCGCTGGCTGTCGTTGATGCTGGTAAGCGTGAGTGCCGACGAAAGTCGCCGACCGCTGATGCTGGCCTCGTTCCGACGGGGGCTGATCCTGGAGCAGCTGGTCGGCCACGGCGCTGACAGCGAGCTGCGCGAGGAAATGTTCCTGCTGGGCGTCTTCTCGCTGCTGGATCGGGCGCTGGGGCAGCCGTTCTCGAAGCTGCTGGCCAAGGTACGGGTGCCCGACGCCGTGCGTGAGGCGCTGGTGAAGGGCACGGGGCCGCACGTACCGCTGCTGCGGGTGGTGGAGTCGATCGAGCAGGGACCGACGCCGGATGTGCTGGTCTGGCTGGAGAACAGCCACCTGGGGCTGGATGCGTGCAATCGTGCGATCCTGGCCACGCTGCGCGTCGTGGAGGTCTGAAGGCCTTGACGGCCTTCAGGCCGGTGGGCTTGGTGCTGCCGGGGTGACCGGAAGGCGTTTGTCCCAGTGATCTGCGGCTGTCCTGATGGCTTGCATCATCCGGCGTGATACCCGGAACTGCGGGGGTGGCGTCGGGATGTTTCATGGCAGGAAAGAAGCCGGCTGGATGTAAAATGGCCGGCTATTTTTTTGGAGAGATCATGCCCAAGTTACGCTCTGCCACCAGTACCCAGGGCCGCAACATGGCCGGTGCCCGCGCGCTCTGGCGCGCCACCGGCATGAAGGAAACCGATTTCGGCAAGCCGATCATTGCCGTGGTCAACTCGTTCACGCAGTTCGTGCCGGGGCATGTGCATCTGCGCGACATGGGCCGGCTGGTGGCCGAACAGATCGAGAAGGCCGGGGCGGTGGCCAAGGAGTTCAACACCATTGCCGTGGACGACGGCATTGCGATGGGCCATGGCGGGATGCTGTATTCGCTGCCCTCGCGCGACCTGATCGCCGACTCGGTGGAGTACATGGTCAATGCGCACTGTGCGGACGCGATGGTGTGCATCTCCAACTGCGACAAGATCACCCCGGGCATGCTGATGGCCGCACTGCGACTGAACATTCCGGCGGTGTTCGTGTCGGGCGGGCCGATGGAGGCCGGCAAGACGAAACTGGCCGACAAGGTGATCAAGCTGGACCTGGTGGACGCCATCTACAAGAGCGCCGACCCCACGGTGAGCGATTCCGACAGCGACATGATCGAGAAGTCGGCCTGTCCGACCTGTGGTTCCTGTTCGGGCATGTTCACGGCCAACTCCATGAACTGCCTGACCGAGGCGCTGGGGCTGAGCCTGCCGGGCAATGGTTCCTGCCTGGCCACGCATGCCGACCGCCGTCAGCTCTTCCTGCAGGCGGGCGACCAGATCGTGGAGCTGTGCCGCCGCTACTACCAGGAGGACGATGCCTCGGTGCTGCCGCGGGCGCTGGCCACGCGCGACGCCTTCGAGAACGCGATGAGCCTGGACATCGCCATGGGCGGTTCCACCAACACGGTGCTGCACCTGCTGGCTGCGGCCCAGGAGGCCGAGGTGGACTTCACGATGGCCGACATCGACCGGCTTTCGCGTGTGGTGCCCTGCCTGTCCAAGGTGGCGCCCAACACGCAGAAGTACCACATGGAAGACGTGCACCGGGCCGGCGGGGTGATGGCCATCCTGGGCGAGCTGGATCGGGCCGGGCTGCTGCACAACCAGACGCGCACCATCCTGGGCGTGTCGATGCAGAAGCAGCTGGCGTGCTACGACATCATGCAGACGCAGGACGAGGCGGTGCATACCTTCTACCGGGCAGGTCCGGCAGGCGTCCGTACGACCGAGGCGTTTTCGCAGGACTGCCGCTGGAAGACGCTGGACCAGGACCGGGCCGAGGGCTGCATCCGCGACCGGGCCCATGCCTACAGTCAGGACGGCGGTCTGGCCATGCTCTCGGGCAATCTGGCCGAGAACGGCTGCATCGTGAAGACGGCGGGCGTGGACGAGAGCATCCTGAAGTTCACGGGCAAGGCCAAGGTCTTCGAGAGCCAGGAAGACGCCGTGGCCGGCATCCTGGGTGGCGATGTGGTGGCCGGCAACGTGGTGGTCATCCGCTACGAAGGCCCCAAGGGCGGCCCGGGCATGCAGGAGATGCTCTATCCCACCAGCTACCTGAAGTCGATGGGTCTGGGGGCGGCCTGTGCGTTGCTGACCGATGGTCGTTTCTCGGGGGGCACGTCGGGGCTGTCGATCGGGCACGTCTCGCCGGAGGCAGCGTCTGGCGGGATGATCGGCCTGGTCGAGGACGGTGACACAATCGCCATCGACATCCCGAACCGTTCGATCCGGCTGGAGGTTCCGGAAGAGGAGCTGGCCCGGCGGCGTGCCGCGATGGACGTGCATGGCTGGAAACCCCGCAACCGACAGCGTGAGGTGTCGTTCGCGCTGAAGGTGTTCGGGCACTTTGCCACTTCGGCCGACAAGGGGGCCGTGCGTGACAAGACGATGCTCTGACCTCACGCGGGGCATTCTGTGACCTCAGGGGCCGGCTTTGCCGGCCCCTGTCGTTTGTAGGCCCATCCGTGTCAGAGTGAGGGTGTGCCGAATGGGGAGGAGAGAATGATCAGGGCCGAGGGGACGCCTGGATGACGCGGAAGATGAACAGGATTTGCTGCAACGCAACGTCTTGCCGCGGATGGTTACGCACGGCCTTTCAGACGGATCTTTCGGTCGGGGCGCTCAATCTGGCAATGAAAGCAAGTCTTGTTACGGAATGTGTTGTATATATCCCGAAAATTGAAGCTGTCACTCGTCGGTTCCTGGGTTGCTTCCGTCGGTCATTCGGCGACGAATTCCGGTGAATGCAGGCTGGGCGGGGATCTTCGGGGGATGGGCGGTCGGTGGCGTGTGTGGGCGGAGCGCAACTTTAGGCGCTGCTTAAGGCTATACGGGTAACGCATTGAAAAACCAATGATTTAGCTATTAGAATGTACGCATTGGTTCAAGGTTGTGGCGAAAGGAAAGATGGTGCGCGCAGTTACGTTGTCATGGGTGTCCAGGGTGCTGGTGAGTGCAATGCTGCTGGCAGGGGGGGCCCATGCTCAGGCGGCGCCGGCCCAGAAACCTTCGGCCGGGGTCAGCGGCAAGGCGGGGGCGTCGCGCAATGCCAAGGCCGCCTCCAAAAGTACGCGCAAGACGGCTGCAGCCACGAAGGCTGCCGGTTCTGCAACCCGGGGTGGCGCCCCACGCAGTGCCAACGCAAAAACGGGCAAGGCCGTTGCCGTCAAGGCGACGTCTGCCGCCAAAACAACCAAAATTGGTAACAAAAGCGCGCAATTTGATGCCAAGAAGAAGCCTGCCGCCAAAGCCGCCCTCAGTCCGGTGCGTGTAGCCACGACGACCGGTGCGCGCTCCGGCAAGGGGCATGATGCTGCGGCGCAGCGGAAGCGTGTCGAATCTGCCATGGCAGCGGTGGCCCAGGAACAGCGCCGGTCCGCCTCCGCGCGCCCGCAGCTGCTGGGCACGGGGAGTGCCGGGGTCGGTGCGCGCACGGTGTCGCTGGCAGGCAACGAGAGCTTTGCGCCCCGTGCATCCGAACTGCCGGCCATCGCCGGTGGTTCGCTGGGCGAGGCAGCTGGCCTGAACCGCATCCCGGATCCGCTGGCGCTGCGTTCCAGCGTGGCGCTGGTGGTGGATCCGCGCAACGGCAAGATCCTGTATGACAAGAATTCGTCGGCGGTGCTGCCCATCGCCTCGCTGACCAAGCTGATGACGGCGATGGTGGTGCTGGACGGTGGACAGCCGCTGGACGAGAAGATCCGCATTGAGGCCGAGGACCGCGATACCGAGCGCTACAGCACCTCGCACCTGCCGGTGGGTACCGAGCTGACCCGGGCCGAGCTGATGCAGCTGGCGCTGATGTCTTCCGAGAACCGGGCAGCGCACGCGCTGGCGCGCAGCTATCCGGGCGGGGTGACGGCCTTTGTGGCGGCGGCCAACCGCAAGGCGCGCGAGATCGGCATGTGGGATTCGGTGTTCCTGGACCCGACCGGGCTGTCGGCCTCGAACGTGTCGACGGCGCGTGATCTGGCATTGCTGGTGGCACGTTCGGCGCGCTATCCGGAGATCCGTCGTTTCTCGGTGGCCAGCCAGCTGCAGGTGCGCACGGCCTACGGTACCCGGGTCTTTCACACCACCAATCCGCTGGTGGGCAACCAGCAATGGGGCCTGACGGTGCAGAAGACGGGTTTCATCAACGAGGCGGGCAATTGCGTGGTGATGCAGGCCCGTGTCAATGGCCGGCAGATGATCATCGTGCTGCTGGATTCGCAGGGACGGTATTCGCGGGTGGCCGATGCCAACCGCATCAGGCGCTTCCTGGAAGGCTGACCAGCCCAGGATGAACAAAGAAAGGCCCCGGACGGTGCATTACGCACCCTCCGGGGCCTTTTTCATGGGTGGGGTTTCGGTGGTCGGCGGGCCTGCATGGCCCTGATGCTTGCTGCCGTGACCTGGCGTCAGTGGGCGCTGTCCGATCTGCTGGCGTCGTAGCCCAGCGAAGCCGAGATCTGCGCTGCCGTGCGGCACAGCTGTTCGACCCAGCCGTTCTGCAGGAAGTCGGCCGGGGCCGAAATGGACAGGCCGGCCACCAGGTCACCCGAATCATCTCGGATGCCGGCGGCGATGCAACGCACGCCCAGTTCCAGCTCCTCGTTGTCACGGGCGAAGCCGTGGGAGCGCACCTGGGCCAGTTCGCGCTCCAGACGGGCCGGGTCGGTGAGGCTGTTGCGGGTGTGGCCGGCCAGGCCGGTGCGGCTGATGTAGTTCTGCAGCGCCCGGTGGTTTTCGCCCGCCAGGAACAGCTTGCCGACCGAGGTGAGGTGCAGGGGCGCCCGCCCGCCGACAGCGCGCACCACCTGCATGCCGCTGCGCTCGGACAGGGCACGCTCGATGTAGACGATCTCGTCGCCCTGGCGGATGGAGAGGTTGATGGGCTGGCCGGTGAGGCGGTGCAGCTCGCGCATGGGGCCCATGGCGGCGTCGCGCACGCTGAGCCGGGCCTTGACCAGGTTGCCCAGTTCCAGCAGCCGCAGCCCCAGCTGGTAGCTGCCGGTGTCGACGCGATCGACGAAGCGGGCGGTGACCAGATCGTTGAGGATACGATGGGCAGTGGACGGGTGCAGTGCCGTGCGACTGGACAGTTCCTTCAGGCTGACGGCCCGGGGCTGCTGGGCCAGTGCGTCGAGCAGCGACACCATGCGTTCCAGGACCTGGATGGTGGTCTTGATGCCCTTGCCAGGGCGCGAGGCGGGCTCAATGCCAGCCTGGGGGGGAATGGTGACTTCAGGAGGTGTGTTGTCTGTCATCAGGGCTCAAGGAGGGCTCTGGGGGAAGGGCCATGGCTGGGCCCTCCCGCAGACGGATTCATCTGCTGTCCGTGATTCTAGCGTATCGTCTCATCATGCCGGTGAATGGCCCGGGCGGCGGCAGAGACCAGAGCGGGGCCTTCGTAGACCAGGCCGCTGAAGATCTGCACGAGGTCGGCACCTGTCTCGATCTTGGCCACGGCATCCTGTGCCGACATGATGCCGCCCACGCCGATGATGGGGTAGCGGGCGGGCAGACCGGCACGCAGGGCGCGAATGACCCGGTTGGAGGCCTCGAACACGGGCCGGCCCGACAGGCCGCCGGCTTCTTCGGCGTGGGGCAGACCCTTGACGGCCTCACGCGAGAGGGTGGTGTTGGTGGCAATGACGCCGTCGATGTGGTGGCGTACCAGTGCCTCGATGATGACGGCAATCTGGTCGTCATCAAGGTCCGGTGCGATCTTGAGCAGCAGGGGCGGATTGCGGCCCACCGAGGTGGCCAGTCGCTGGCGCTCGCGGTCCAGCGCACCCAGCAGCTCGTCCAGTTCGTTGCCGCCCTGCAGCTTGCGCAGGTTGGCCGTGTTGGGTGACGAGATGTTGACGGCCACGTAGTCGGCCAGCGGCATGACGGCGGCCAGGCCGGTCAGGTAGTCGCGCGTGGCCGATTCCAGCGGGGTGGCGGCATTCTTGCCGATGTTCAGGCCCAGCACCGGCGGGGTGTCGGGCTGGCAGGGGGCACCGGCAGGCAGTGCCTGGCGCTTCTGCCAGGCCCGGGAGGTTCGGACGTTGCGCACGAAGGCTTCCAGGCCCTCGTTGTTGAAGCCAAAGCGGTTGATGATGGCCTGGGCCTGGGGAAGGCGGAACAGGCGCGGTTTGGGATTGCCGGGCTGGGGCAGCGGGGTGACCGTGCCCAGTTCGAGAAAACCGAAGCCCAGTGCGGCCAGCGCGTCGATGTGGCTGGCGTTCTTGTCCATGCCGGCCGCGATGCCGACGCGGTTGGGAAAGGACAGGCCGAGCAGTTCGACGGGGTCGTGGACGCGTGCCGGGCGCAGACCGGCCGGCACGGCAGCCAGCAGGTCCATCAGCCGCAGGCCGGCGTGGTGGGCGCATTCGGGATCCTGCAGGAACAGCAGGGGGCGCAGGGTCCGGTAGCCCAGGGCGTTCAGTCTTTCAAGGGTATCCATTGTCCGTCTATCCGTTGTTCGAGCGGGCGGAAATTGCTCTTGTAGCGCATGGAGCGCGCTTCCTCGATCCAGTAGCCCAGGTAGAGGTAGTCGAGTCCCAGTACCTGGCACATCCGGATCTGCCAGAGGATGCCATAGGTGCCCAGGCTGCCTCCGGGCAGATCGGGCTCGAAGAATGTATACACCGCGGACAGGCCGTCGTCGAGAACGTCGATGACCGAGACCATGACCAGGGTGGAGTCGGGGGTGCGGAACTCGACCAGCCGGGTGTCGACACCTGATTGCAGCAGGTATTCGCGGTACTGGTCCTCGTCGTCCTCGTCCATGCTGCCGCCGCTGTGGCGGGCCTGCTGGTAGCGGATGTAGAGCGCGTAGTGCTCGTCGCTGAAGACCAGCGGCAGGTTGCGACTGATGAGGCTGCCGTGGCGGCGGATGGCGCGGCGCTGGCTGCGGTCGGGCCGGAACTGATGCACGGGGACGCGCACCGGGATGCACGCCTGGCAGCTGTCGCAGCGGGGCCGGTAGGTGAAGCGGCCGCTGCGCCGGAAGCCTGCACGTACCAGCTCGCCATAGTTGTCGGCGTCGATGGAGGCAGCGGGTTCGGCCACCTGTGAGCGGGCGAAGCGGTTGGGCAGGTAGCTGCAGGGAAAGGCGGCCGTGACGTATAGCCGTATGTAGCGCTGGGTGGGAGGCCGGTTGTCGCTCATCGGCTGAAGTCCGGCCAGGCGATGTCGCGGGCCATGGCCTGCCAGTCGGGGGCGGGGGCAGCCAGCAGGGGGCGGATGTGCGCCAGGAAGTCGGCACGGGAGATGTCGCGGCCGCCCAGACTGCCCAGGTGCCGGGTGGACTGCTGGCAATCGACCAGGGGAAGACCGTGGGCGGCCAGCAGGTGCATCAGCGTGGCGAAGGCGCACTTGGAGGCGTTGGGTCGGCGGGTGAACATGGACTCGCCGAAGAACATGCGGCCGATGGAGACGCCATACAGGCCGGCGATGAGCTGGCCGTCTTCACGGACCTCCAGGGAATGGGCCATGCCGCGTTGATGCAGGGCCGTGTAGGCGGCCCGGATGGCAGGAGTGATCCAGGTGCCGTCCTGGCCGGGACGGGGCTCAGCGCAGGCTTGCATCACGTCGGCAAAGGCCGTGTCGAGCGTGATCTGCCAGCGGGGTGTGGCAGGGGCGGCAGTGCTGTCTTGCGTCGGGGCGCCTTGGGGGGCACGCGGGGAGACGGAGGACGTGGGACCGGGATGATCGCTGGCGGCCAGGCGTGCCAGCAGCCGCCGCAGCGAGCGCGAAGGCGAGAACTCGTCGACGAAGACGACCATGCGCGGGTCGGGCGACCACCACAGGACCGGCTGGCCCGCGCTGTACCAGGGGAACAGCCCCTGTGTGTAGGCCTCCACCAGCCGGTCAGGGCCCAGGTCGGCCCCCAGGGCGATGAGCCCGGGATGGCCCGGCACGTCGCGGTCGGCGGCGGGCAGCGGGGTGTCGGCTTCGACCCAGTAGCGAATCATCGGTGGCGGGGTGTTGAAGGGGCGAGGGGAATGCGGTGATGGAACCGGGCAGGAAGAGACGATCGGGGGATCAGCTGTGCTTGCCCTTGTCGGAGGATGTTTGAGCGTTGCCGCTCTGGTGCGGGGACGGATTGGTGGGCCGTCTGCCCGATGGGGCAGGGATGTGGCCCTCGTGCAGCGAGAAGCGGCCCAGACGGCGGTCGGCCAGGAACCAGCGCAGCGTGGTCTCTACCGTACTGAAGGCGATCTCGTCCCAGGGGATCTCCTTCTCGTCGAACAGTCGGGCATCGAGGCTTTCTTCGCCCGGGTCCAGCTCGGGGGACAGCAGGCGGGCGCGGTAGAACGCGTGGACCTGCTCGGCATGGGGGACATCCAGAATGGCAAAGAGCGGGCCGTCGACCTCGGCACGGGCGCCTGATTCCTCGCGGGTCTCGCGCAGGGCACCGGCCGACATGGTCTCGCCGATTTCCATGAAGCCTGCAGGCAGCGTCCATTTGCCCTTGCGGGGCTGGATGGCGCGGCGGCACAGCAGGATGCGGTCTTCCCACAGGCAGACGGCTCCGACCACGATGCGCGGATTGACGTAATGGACGGCATGGCAATGGGTGCAGACCTGGCGTGGGCGGTTGTCACCCTCGGGGACGAGGATCTGCGTGGGACTGCCGCATTCTGAACAGTACTTCATGAGGTGAAATTTACGGCCAAGCAGAAAGACTTGCAAACGGAATCCAGTATGGCTATACTTCTTTTCGCGGGGTGGAGCAGTCTGGCAGCTCGTCGGGCTCATAACCCGAAGGTCGGAGGTTCAAATCCTCCCCCCGCAACCATCGACATTCTCCCGCCCCTGAGTCCTTATCCATTTGCTCAGGGGTTTTTTTTCGCCTGTTCAATCCGTCGGGGCGATGGCGGCTCTGCCTCGCGCGACTTCCGTTACATCTCTTTCCCTTTTCTGCCTGTCAGCCGACCGTGAGGGTGTAGCCCAGCCCGTGCACGGTGACGATGCGCGCCACGCTGCCTCGCAGCCGTCGGCGCAGACGGGAGACCAGCACGTCCACGGTGCGGTCGCCGTACACCCAGTCCCGGCCACAGATGGCCTCGCTGATGCGGGTGCGGTCGCAGGGTTTGCCGATGGCGGCAGCCAGGCAGACCAGCAGCCGGGTCTCGGCGGGCGAGAGCGTCTCGATGCGGCCATCGATGTGCAATCGCCGCGTCGGGGTATCCAGCCACAGGCCATTGGCAATCGACAGCGTGTCTTCCTTGTCCGGGCTGCTGGGTGGGGGGCCGGCGTGGCGTCGGATCGCCTGGGCCAGTGCCGTGGCGTCGAGGGGCTTTTCCAGCAGAGCTGCAAAGAGCGTGCCGGCTTCGGGCTGCTGGCGGACCTGCTCGGTATTGGCGCTCAGCAGCAGCACCGGCTTGCCGACCATGCGTGGGTCCTGGCGGACCTGGCGGGCGAAGTCCAGACCGCTGCCATCGGGCAGCCGGGTGTCGACGATGAAGAAGTCGTAGACATCGGGCTGAGTCTGCAGCAGGGCGCTGGCCTGGGTCAGGCTGGTGGCGTGGTCCACTGAACGGACCAGGCGTTCGAGCATGGCGATGGTGCCCAGTGCGCCGATCGGGTCGTCATCAAGCAGCAGGCAGCTCTGGTCGAGGAGCGGGGCTTCCGGCGGGTGTACAGGGCTGTCCGCGTCAGGGGTGGCAATTTCGGGCAGTACCAGTGGCAGCCGCACTTCGATGCTGGCACCGTTTGCGTTGGCTGGCAGTTGCAGTCGGCCACCCAGCGCCTGGGTCATGCGCCGGACGATCAGCAGGCCCAGGCCCGAGCTGTGGCTGTTGTCCACAGGGTCGGGTAGCGGGGTGGAGGCCGCACTGGCCGGACGGGTGAGCTGGGCCTGAATGTCCGGGGGAAGCCCGGGGCCATGGTCGGTGACGATGAAGACCAGCTCGGAACCCTCGATCTGCACGCCTAGCGTCACGCCCTGGCCATCGTCGTGCCGAAGGGCGTTGCGCACCAGGTTGCCCAGCACCTGCTGCACCAGTGACCTGTCCAGCATGACCTGTTCGGGCAGTTCGGCGGAAAGCTGCAGCTGAAGGGGCACGCCCTGGAGCCGGGCCTGCACGTCCTGAGTGCGCACCAGATCCGCCAGCATCTTGCGCAACGGCACGGCTGTGGGCCGGGGCTGGGGAGCCTGGTGGCGAAAGCGCGAGAAGCTCAACACGTTTTCCAGTGTGGCGTTGAGGGCGCCGGCCGACAGCCCGAGCAGGTCCAGCAGGGACTCGGCTTCTGCCAGGCTGGCATCGCGCAGCAGTTCGGCTGCGCCCAGAACGCTGTGCAATGGACCGCGAATCTCGTGGCTCATGGCGGCCAGGAACATCGACATGGTGTGCTCAGCCTGTCGGGCACGCTCGATGGCCCGCTGGTGGCCGGTGACATCGTTCATCAGGATGATGAGGCAGCGGTCCAGCTTGGAGGCGATGTCTTCCAGGGGACGCAGGCGGATGTCGAAGCAGCGTCGTCCCGCGTGCGTATCCAGCCAGATGGCGTGCAGTTCCTGTCGGCCTGCGGCCAGGATGTCGTCGACCACGGCCTGTAGCGTGTCGCGGTGGTGCTGCAGCGCCAGCCGGTAGCGGAGCGCCCCCGCTTCGGACAGACCCAGGAAGGATTGCAGTGCAGCGTCGTTGGCATGTTGCAGCCGGCCTTCTTCGGTCGTGATGAAGACCGGGCCGCTGAGGCTTTCCAGGACGCCGAAATACTGATCCCGCTCGCGGGTCAGGCGCCGGATGCTTTCGGCCAGGGCCGCTTCGCCGGGAGGGCGCATGGCCCACGGGGCGAGCATGGCCTGGGTGGCTTCATCGAAGAAATCGTCCAGGACACCCAGCAGGGTGTCGGCATCCGGGTGCTGCGGGATCTGCCGCAGGTGCTGGCGATAGGCCTGGCGGCACAAGGTGAAAAGGCCATGGTGCAGTTCCAGGGGCACGCCGGCTTCGTAATGGCGCCAGGCGATTTCGCGCAGCCGCTCGAAGCGAGGATCAGCACGGTAGTCGTTGCGCCCATCAAGCTGGCGTGGCCGTGCATGTGTAAGCCATGTCGACAGGGATTCATTGATCCGCTCGACGGCTTCGGCCCAGGCAGCACGCATCGAACTGGTCTGATCGGTGAAGCCGTGCGCCAGGGCAAGCTGAAGAATGGCCTGCACGAGTGCGTTGCTTTCCTGGTGCAGCAGCGTCTTCAGGCGTTCATCAGGCCGATCCATGGGCTTCCCTGCAGATGTTATTGGCATGGATTCGACCAGAACCCGGATCGCACGGCAAGACGATTGCATGCCTGTTTACATCCCTTTCACAACCCTGCAGCCTTCGCGGCTTCGTCAGTGCCTATAGTGACTTCAGGGTGGTTGTTCGCCTAAGGATGGGTTGAAGCGCTATATCAATTTCAAATAGCGCTTTCAGCCAGCTTTCAGGGAACCATCCATTTCAGGAGGAACCGAACAATGGGGCGGCAGGGCAGAGGGATCTGGAAGGTGGCAGCCAGCCTGGTGGTGCTGGGCGCGGCGGGATATGGGGTACTGATTTCCCCGTGGACGTGGTCGGCACTGCATGGTGCGCGTGAGTTGCCGCCGCTGGAAGGGGCAGACCTGAAGAACGGGCGTGAAGTGTTCGTGGCCTCGGACTGCGCCACCTGTCATGCCACGCCAGGCCAGGACAAGGACACCGTACTGGGCGGGGGACGGGTGCTGGAGACGCAGTTCGGCACCTTCCATATGCCCAATGTCTCACCGCATCCTGAGCGCGGCATTGGCAAATGGACGCTGGCCGAGTTCGACCGGGCGCTGCGCGAGGGTGTGGGTCCTGGCGGACTGGATGGCCAGAACCTGTACCCGGCGTTTCCCTATACCTCGTACCAGCGGCTTTCAGGTGAGGATGTGCGTGATCTGTACGCCTACATGATGACGCTGCCGGCCGAGGATGATGCGGTGCCGGAGCATCAGCTCAAGTTCCCGTTCAACATGCGGCGTGGTGTGGGCCTGTGGCGGCTGGCCTTCCTGGATGGCAAGCCCTGGCAGCCGGGACCGGTGCCTGTCGAGCTGTCCGGCGACATGGCCAAGGCCTACCAGCGCGGCGAATATCTGGTGGAGGGAGCCGGGCACTGTGCCGAATGCCATTCGTCACGTGGCTTCATGGGTAACGTGTTGGCCGAGAGTCGCTACGGGGGCGGGCCCGATACCACCGGTACCGGCTGGTTCCCGAACATCACGCCCGACGAGACCGGCATCGGTTTCTGGTCGGCCGCTTCGCTGGCGCGCTACCTGCACACGGGCGTGAGTCCGATCGGCCGGGCGGCGGATGGTGACATGGCGGAGGTGATCCGCAACACGTCGCAGATGTCGACCAAGGATGTTGGCGCCATGGCGCTGTACCTGAAATACCTACCGGCCGTGTCGAAGCCGGCACCGAATGCGCCGGCGCCGAACTATACCGACGAGGTGGTGATGCTGAAGGACATGGTCCAGGTGTCGGCACGCCTGCCGGTTTCGGTTACTTCGGCCTTCGAGGTGGGCAAGCCGGCCACGGTGGTGACCAGCAAGGCGGTCTGGCTGGATGCGAAGGATATCGGCCAGTCGGGCAACGCTCCGGGGAAACTGCTGGGTGGTGCACAGGTGACGGTGAAGGCGCGTGAGGGAGATCGGTTGCAGCTGGTGCTGAAGGGCTGGCAGGATGAAGAAACGCCGTCAGTGATCTACCAGGCGCGCGGCCAGCGGGTGATGATGGCCGTGCTGGATGACGCGGCTGCGGCCAAAGTGGTGCGCGGCAAGCCCGAGCAGGATGCCGATACCGGTCAGCGCTGGTTGCCGGTGACGCTGGAGGTGTGGTCGGATGCAACCGGGATGAATGCCGACCGTGGGTCCGTGTGGGCCTATGGCAAGGATGCCTACCGGAAGGCGTGTTCGGCCTGCCATGTGCTGCCGCAGCAGGGGCATTTCACGGCCAACCAGTGGGTTGGCACACTGAAGTCGATGCGCCGCTTCACCTCGTTCAGCGATGACCAGTATCGCCTGATCCTGTCGTACCTGCAGAACCACTCGAAGGATCTGCACGACGACGGTGCATCCGGTACAGGGCACGGAGGGAAGTGATGAATGCACCGGTAGATGCAGGCATGCTGAAGAGGCATGACGGGCCGGAGGGGCAGACCGCCGAGGTGAGCTACCCGGCGGCTGCCGATCTGGCGGATGTGCTCGACTGGCTGGCTGCGCAGTTCATCCATGTGCCTCAGCGGGAACAGGTTCATGCGGCGCGTTCAGTGGTCGGGCAGATGCTGCTGCGCGAGATGGGCGAGGTGCTGGGCAACGAAACGTTGATGGCACGCCTGGGGCAGCATCTGTCCGAAGGGACGGAAGAAGAGGTGACGGTGGCGCTGCAGCGTCGGTACACGGCCCTCTTTGAGGGTGTGTTCCCACAACGCTGTGCGCTGCCCTATGCCAGCGCCTGGCAGGGAAGCGGTCGGCTGTACGATGCCCCGATGGCGCGGATGCAGCAGTTGCTGCAGACGCTGGGGATGGCGCTTGCGCAGACCAATCATGAGCCACCTGATCACCTGGCCGTGCAGCTGGCGGCACTGGCGCAGGCGCTGCGGCAGGAGTGTTGGGCGACGGTTCAGGCGCTGCTGGTGGAGATGGACTGGGTGGCACCGTTCTGCCGAGCCATGGCACGGCTGGATGGTGAAGGGTATTACGGGGTGATGGCCGAGGTGCTGCCCGCGGCTTTGACTCGGGTGAGCATAGGCTACGGGACTGGACAGGAGGAACGATGATGGACAGGCTCAATGAACGCGAAGGATGCACGGGAATGGAAGACGCCCGTGTGGACGGGATGCAGACAACCCCTGAGAAGGCTGCGATGACGGACGCGCAAGCGGGCGGCCGGCTGTCGCGGCGCCGGTTCATCGAGGGGCAGGTGCTGGCCTCGCTGGGCGTGGCCGGGGCACCGATTCTGGCCCGGGCCGCCGGGAAGGATTCACCCAAGTCGGCGAGTGGGGAAGAGCCTGCGGCCGCAGCGGGAGGAAAAGGCGGGAAGGATGTGCAGGAGGGCATCCTTTCCGGCTGCCACTGGGGCGCGTTCTACGGCATCGTGAAGGACGGCCGGGCCGTGGAGTTCAGGCCCTGGTCGGGTGATCCGGCACCGTCTCCACAACTGCCTGGCGTGCTGGATTCCCTCTATTCGCCGTCGCGCATCCGCTATCCGATGGTGCACCGTGCCTGGCTGGAGAAGGGCCCGGGCGCTGATCCGGATGGCCGGGGCAGCGGTGATTTCGTGCGGGTGAGTTGGGACAAGGCCATTGAACTGGTGGCCGACGAGCTGGTACGGGTGCGCAAGAAGTATGGGCAGCAGGCCGTGTTTGCAGGGTCGTATGGCTGGAAGAGCCCGGGGCGCATCCACAACTGCCAGACGCTGCTGCGGCGGATGCTGAACCTGACGGGCAGCTATACCAACAGCAGCGGTGACTATTCCACCGGTGCAGCGCAGGTGATCCTGCCCTATGTGTCGGGTTCGCTGGAGGTGTATGAGCAGTGCACCTCATGGGAGAACCTGGCCAAGCATTGCCAGCTGATGGTGTTCTGGGGCTGCAACCCGCTGAACAATTCGCAGATCTCCTGGCAGGTGGCCGACCATGGTGCCTGGCCGGGTGTGGCCGCCATGAAGAAGGCGGGCACGAAGGTGATCAGTATCGACCCGATCCTCACGGAGACCTGCAAGGAGCTGAATGGCGAGTGGATTGCGCCGCGACCGCAGACCGACGTGCCGATGATGCTGGGCATTGCCCATACGCTGTACACGGAGAAGCTGCACGATCAGGCATTCCTTGATCGCTATACCACCGGATTTGACCGCTTCCTGCCGTATCTGCTGGGCAAGACCGATGGCACGCCCAAGACGGCGGAATGGGCGGCAGGAATCTGCGGCGTGCCGGCGCAGACGTTGCGCGATCTGGCGCGCCGCTTTGCGGCCAACCGCACGATGCTGGCGCTGGGCTACTCGACGCAGCGCCAGCATCATGGCGAGCAGGTACACTGGATGCTGATCACGCTGGCGGCGATGCTGGGGCAGATCGGTCTGCCGGGAGGGGGCTATGGCCTGAGCTATCACTATGCTTCGGGCGGCGCGCCTGCGGCCACCACGCCGATCCTGAAGGCCATCGACGATGCGTCGGGGCAGGCCAACGGGGGAGCAGCCTGGCTGACGCAGAGCGGGGCTGTCTCGATTCCGGTGTCGCGGCTGGTGGAGACGTTGCTGAATCCCGGCAAGGTGATGCAGTTCAACGGACACGAGATCAAGCTGCCGCTGATCAAGCTGGCCTACTGGGCGGGCGGCAACCCGTTCTCGCACCAGCAGGACCGCAACGAGATGCGGCGTGCCTGGCGCAATCTGGATACGTTCATCGTGCACGACGTGCAGTGGACGGCCTCGGCGCGGCATGCCGACATCGTGCTGCCGGCCACCACGTCCTATGAGCGCAACGACATCGAACAGATGGGCGATTATGCGCAGAGCCACATTGTGGCGATGAAGAAGCTCGTCGAGCCGGTGTTCGAGGCACGCAGCGACTTCGACATCTTCGCCGCCATCGCGGCTCGCCTGGGCAAGGGCGAGGAGTTCACGGCGGGGCTCACCGAGATGGAGTGGATCCGCAACCTGTACGAGGCGGCCAAGATCGAGTCGCGTGCCAAGGGCATGGAGATGCCGGTGTTCGATGTGTTCTGGAAGAGCAACCGGCCGCTGGCATTCCCGATTTCGGCCGAGGCCAGGGACTTCGTGCGGCATGCCGATTTCCGGGCCGACCCGCTGCTCAACGCGCTGGGTACGGCATCAGGCAAGTTCGAGCTGTATTCGCGGACCATCGAAAAATACGGGTATGACGACTGTCCGCCACACGCCACCTGGATGGAGCCGCTGGAACGTGCGGGGCGTTCGGATTCGCGCTATCCGCTGCACATCGTGTCCAATCACCCGCAGATGCGGCTGCACTCGCAGCTGTGCGGCACCATCAACCGCAACAGCTACGAGGTTGCCGGGCGCGAACCCTGCTGGATGAATCCGCAGGATGCGAAGGCGCGTGGCCTGAAGGATGGTGACGTGGTGCGGGTCTTCAACCAGCGGGGCCAGATCCTGGCCGGTCTGAAGGTCACCGACGAGATCATGCCCGGTGCCATCCGGATCAACGAGGGGGGCTGGTATGACCCGGTGAACTCACGCGATCCGAACACACTGTGCGCGTGGGGGGACGTGAACGTGCTGACGACGGGTGTGGCTACATCGAAGCTGGCGCAGGGCAATTGCGGTCATACCGCGGTGGCCGAGGTGGAGCGCTTCCGTGGCTCGCTGCCGCCCGTGATGGTGTTCTCGCAGCCGAAGGCACGTGGGTAACACGCCAGTGAATGACGATGGGCGTTGTACACCGGCAACGTCCATCGTCCGTTGACCGGGTTGCTCCGGGAAGTTGGCAAATCAGCGACGCCTACCCATCACGTGGGGTACCTTCGGCGCCTGTGTGCTTGCATACTTGCAATCACTTACAGGCACGGAAACGAAGGTGATGGTGGTCAGACGGAACAGCTTGCAGGGAACCAGGGTCAAGGATGGCAGATGCAGTGTGGCCGCCGGGACGGTGCTGGCATGGCTGGGGCTGGCCGCGACTGGATCGGTGAACGCCGCTGCGACCGACCCCCATCCCGCGCAACCGGTCCCGGTCGTTGTACCGGGGCTTTCGCTTCAACGGGCGTTGCCGATATCCGGTCTTTCGTTGCAAGGGCGCCTGCCAACCCCGGGCGGCACGACGGAGCGGGCCACGCGTGGCGTGCTGATGGCGTTCTGGAACGATCCCGATCGGGCGGTGCCGGGCACCGATCCGTTTGGCGATCCGGGGGCGGTGCTGCAGCCTGATGCCTCCTACGAGGAGGCGCCGCCGGCCGAGGACGAGTGGCCAGGCGTCCATCGGGTGGATGATCCGGTGGGCAGGGGATATCCCGTCGAGCCCGGCAGCAAGCCGCGGCCGGCCCCGGATGTTCTGGTGCCCTGGTCGGGTCCATCGTCTGCGACGGAAGCGGGGCAGGATGCGCCCCGGCCCTGGGGGTGCCGGCCGACAGCAGCCACGCAGGTGCGGCTGAAGATCGACAATGATCTGGCCTCGGGCGAGGACTATGGCTACAGCAGCGGCGTGATGCTGGAGGTGGCGGCGCGTACGGCGGCCCATGATGGCTGGGGGGCATCCGGCGGGGAAGGCCCGCTGTGTCCGCTGTGGCGCGCGCTGGGTGCGGGGCGGGTTCCCTCCGAGTACGTGAGTTTCCGGCTGGATCAGGCCATCTACACACCGGAGAACAGCCGTGCCACCTGGTTGCAGGTGAAGGATCGTCCCTATGCGGCGACGCTGGTGGCCACCCTGGCGGCCGGTACCTGGATGGATGGACAGCGGGTGCGCAATGAGGTGCGCCTGGGCTGGGTGGGACCGTCGGTCCGTGGCGAGTCGCTGCAGAATGCGGTGCACCGGGTGATCAATGCCCCCCGCTTCCGGGGCTGGGCGCACCAGCTGCCCGACGAGCCGATCCTGGAGGCGGCACAGTACCGGGTGAAGCGCTGGCAGCCGGCCACGGTCCGTGGCACGGATCTGCTGGGACACTGGGGCATGCGTCTGGGCAACCTGCAGACCAGCGCCTTTGCGGGCCTGGAATGGCGTTTTGGCTCCGATCTGCAGGACGATGGGGGATCGGCGCCGCTGCGCCCGGGGTCCAACGAGCCCGGCGAGGTGGCGTGGGATGCGACGGATGCGGCGCACTGGACCGGGTTCGTGACACTGGGTGGCCGTGCCGTGCTGCGGGACCTGACCCTGGACGGCAGTACCTGGCATGACAGTCACCGGGTGCGGCGCAAGCGCCTGGTGGGGGACGTCGGGGCAGGCATGAGTGTGCGCTCGGGACGGTGGAATGCCCAGTTCATGTGGGTGGTGCGTTCTCGCGAGTTCGAGGGGCAGCGGCACGTGCCGTCGTTCGGATCCCTGCAGATCGGCTACACGTTCTGAACGGTTGCGGTGTTGCAGCCGCGTCGTCGTTGCGTTTTGTACGGGCACTTGGGGTAGAATGGCGCGAGCCGATCGGCCATGAATCGCGTTGCCGGGCCATTGCTGGGCCCTTGACGGTTTGCCGACGTACCTTCGGGTGCGTGCCTGCCGGTATATCCGTGGCGGTTCTCGCATGCAGGTCTTGAGCCTGCCTTTCCTGTGACAGACAGTCGTCCCGGGCAGGACGACGGGGCCGGACTCGTGCCGGCCCGGTGCCCGTGGCATCGTCCTCGAAGATTTCTGCCGGGAAAGCCTGCCGCTGGCTGGTCCTTCCAAGCTTTTCGTGCTGTCCGGTCGTCTGCCGTCATGCCTGTCGTGCAGGCCGCGGATGTCCGGCCTGCCATCCCCGTGCCCGTTTCGGGCAGCAGGGTGCGCAGCCCACCGACAGTTGCCTGTGCCGTTCCCCTGGGAGAGGGCTGTATGCGGCGTCTTTGCTATCAGGTTGATGAATACCGCTGAGGTCAAACGAGTCATCGAGGGCGCGTTGCTGTGCGCGGCCAAGCCGTTGTCGGTGTCGGATCTGCGCCAGCTGTTCGCGGGCGAGGCCGAGATCGGGCCCGACACGGTGCGTGACGTGCTGGAGAGCCTGCGTAACGACTGGCTGGATCGCTCGCTGCACCTGGTGGCGCTGGCTTCGGGCTGGCGCTTCCAGAGCGCGCCGGACATTGCGCGCTTCGTCACCCGGCTCAACCCCGAGAAGCCGCCGCGCTATTCGCGGGCCGTGCTGGAGACGCTGGCCATCATTGCCTACCGGCAGCCTGTCACGCGGGGCGACATCGAGGAGATCCGGGGCGTCACGGTGTCGTCGAACATCATCAAGACGCTGGAGGATCGGGGCTGGATCGATCAGATCGGCGTGAAGGATGTGGTGGGGCGGCCGGCGCTGTTCGGCACCACCCGGCAGTTCCTGGATGACCTGAACCTGAAGTCGCTGACCGAGCTGCCGGCGCTGGACGACGATGCGCTGCCGGCCGATGTGCTGGAGGCGCTGGCGCTGCAGACCGGTGCGGCGGCCTCGGCCCAGGTTGCCGAAGAGGCTGGCCAGGGCGCCGAAGCGTCCGGCAATGCCGAGGCATCCGAGGGTACTGAAGCGCCCGGTAGCGATGAAGCTGATGGAGCATCATCCGCTGGCGGCGAAGGTGCTGGTGCCGAGAGCGAATCCGGTACCAGTGCGGCAGAGGCTGAGGCAGAGGCACCGGTCGACATGAACATGAAGAAAGAGGCGGCACCCGAAGCCGGTGTGGCCGTGAATGAAGAACCACCCGCTGCGGAAGCGTCCGCAGGCAACCCCCTGTGATGTGACCATCGCATGAATACCGAACAGTACGAAGAAGACATGCAGCGCGATGCTGCCCATGAGGGGCAGGGTGCATCGGCCGATCCGATGCTGCAGACGGACACGGGCACGACGTCCGCCGGGGAGACGGCAGCGCCGCGCAAGCGTGCTCCGCGACGCAAGGCTGCCGAGGCGGATGCTGCTGATACCGGCACGCCTGCACCCAGAACCCGCCGCCGCAAGACGGCTGCGAAGGATGACGCCGAGGGTGTGCCGGGGGCGGAAGGTGCTGGCGATGTGTCGGCCGAAGAGCCTGCAGCAAAGACTGCCAAGCGGGTCTCCCGCTCGCGTCGCAAGCCGGCGGCGGATGCCGTGGCGACGGAGGCGGGCGTTGCCACCGAGGTGGGCGATGCCGTCTCGGCCGATGCTGAGTCTGCCGATGCCGAGGAGGCTGCTGCCAAGCCACGTCGTGCCCGGACGCCCCGGGCATCGACCCGCCGCAGCAAGGTTGCTTCCGCCGAGGGCGTGACGGCGACTGAAGTGCCTGTCTCCGAGGACGGGCTTTCCGATGCGTCGGCCAGTGTGGCACCGATGGGTGAGGCATCGGACGACGGCATCCGCGCCGGGCGCGACGTGCAGCCGTCCTCGGATGATGCGGGCGTGGACGCCCGGTGGTCTGCTTCCGAGGTGCCGTCTTTCGGCGCGTCGGCGGACGAGGACGACTTCGATGACGATGATTTCCGCGACGAAGACGACCGGTACGACGACGAAGACGATTTCGACGATGAGGATGATGGCGAGGAAGTGCCCGGGGAGCCGGTGCCGTTCTTTGCCCGCGAGGCCAGCATCGGCCTGCGCGATGCGGGTCGGGGTACCCGGCGGCCGGTGTCGCCCGATGCCGAGAAGCTCCACAAGATCCTGGCCGATGCCGGCATCGGTTCGCGCCGTGACATGGAGGAGCTGATCATCGCCGGACGGGTGTCCGTGAACGGTCTGCCAGCCCATGTGGGCCAGCGGGTGGGAACCGAGGACGTCATCCGTGTGAACGGCAAGCCGCTGTCGCGCAAGCGCAGCGCGGCCTCGCAGACGCCTCAGGTGCTGCTCTACCACAAGCCGACCGGCGAGCTGGTCACGCGTGATGATCCGGGGTCACGGCCGAAGGTCTTCGACCGGTTGCCCCGTCTGCGTGGGGCACGCTGGATTGCCGTGGGACGGCTGGATTTGAACAGTGAGGGGCTGCTGATCTTCACCACGTCGGGCGATCTGGCCAACAAGCTGATGCATCCCCGCTATGGCTGGGAGCGTGAGTACGCGGTGCGGGTGCTGGGGCGGGTGGATGACGGGATCCGCCAGCAGCTGCTGACCGGGGTGACGCTGGAAGACGGTCCGGCCACGCTGCAGTCCATCGAGGACATCGGCGGCGAAGGTGCCAATCACTGGTATCGGGTGGTGATTCTGGAAGGGCGCAACCGTGAGGTGCGGCGGCTCTTCGATGCCGTGGGGCTGACCGTTTCGCGGCTGGTGCGCATCCGTTTTGGTCCGATCGCGCTGCCGCCGCGGCTGCAGCGTGGTCGCCTGCACGCCTTGACCGAGGCCGAGGTGCGTCAGCTGCAGCAGCAGATGCGCCGCCATGTGGCCGAGATGACTGACGGGGCGGCGGACGCCGCGCGGGAGACCAGGTCGGGCAACGCCCAAGGGCGGGGCAAAGGCGCTGGCCGTGGAAATGACGCGCCGCGCCGCCAGGGACGAGGTGCGGGCAAGGCGGTTCAGGCCGGTGCTGGCCAACAGGGAAGCGGCCAGCAGGGCGCGGCTTCCGGCTCACCGCAGCCGTCAGGCAGCCGCCATCCGGCGCGCCGGCGCATGCTGCGCGGGGCACGGGGTCGTGCCCAGCAGACGGGCGAGGGCATGGTGCAGCTGCCTGGGCAGGACATGTCCGGGATGGCCATGCCGAGTGGTCAGACTACGCCGGTGGATGGGAGCGTTGGGGGTGGCGAGGGTCAGCAGGCCGGGCGCCGGACCCGTGGCGGTCGGCGCAAGGCGGCGCAGGAGGTGGCTGGCGGCCAGCAGGCGCAGCGGACACGGCGGGGCAATCGTCGTCAGGTGGCCGAGGGGTCCTTGCCGGCAGATGATGCGGGCAAGCAGGCGCGGAGCAAGCGTCAGCTGCCGCGGCGTTCGCGCACGGCGGGTCGGCAGCAGTCACCCGAGAAGGTCGAGGCGCCGCGCATGGTGTCGGTGAAGACGCTGGAGCCCACCGCCGAGAAGAAGACGCTGACGGTGAGCGAGCGCCGGGGATGGACCGAGACCCGGTATCTGCCGCAGGCCGTGTCCTACAGTGGTGATACCGACTGGTCGAAGGTGGCGCGCGAGACCGTGCTGCCCGACCGCCGGCCGCGCCGCGTGAAGGAGCGCAATGGCAACGTGGCGCCCCGCAGTGGCAAGGGCAGTGGGCGCAACGGCAATGTGGCGCCCCGGAATCGGCAGGCCCCGGCGACGGGTCGCATCAATTATGAGGATGACGACTGGCAGCCTACGTCGGATTCGGCGCACCTGGAGGGCATCACCCGCTCGATGAAGCGGGATGGTCGTCAGCAGCGCTGGGGGGCGACGCCGGGCTTTGCGGCTCGGCTGGGCCAGCCCTTTGATCCCAATGCCGGTAGCGGCAACTGGGGCGGGCAGCGTGCACCGGGCAACGGTACGCCCCGTCAGCCGCGGGCCAAGCGTGCCGGTGGCAACGGCGGCAACGCGGCCCAGCAGCGACCCCGTCGCAAGAGTTTCGCCAAAGGACGCTGACCTGGTCCGAGCGGGGTTCTCCGGAGTCGGTCGGGGCGGTGCGCCTCGACCGGCGGGGTGTGGCCAGGGAGGGGCGATCTTGAGTTTCGACCATTCGTCGGCTACAATCAGCCGTCTTGCAGGATACCTTCGAAGGTGGCATTGCCGCCCGCAACAGCGAAGGGACCTGCTGGTTCCGGCGTCTTTGCAGGGCGCCGGCCGCAGCCGGTCCGCAGGTATGGCGGCCGGGTCGCCTTCACGGCCGCCACGGGGTGGCGGGTGCATGGCGCCGGTGGGTGTTCGGTCATGGCCGGGCTCCACGCCGTGGTACGGAATGGGCTGGCAAGCCCATTTTTTTTTATCCGTGGCGGGCGCAGCAATTCTGGCTGTTCGTGCGAGCACCGGCATGCACGGGTGGCAGTCTGGAAAATCGGTCGCGCAGGCGCGGCAGGGTAGGGTCAACAGGTGGGAAGCACTCCGGCAACAGTCAGCAACGTCGAATCGATGGTCGATCCCGTGGTCTCGGGCATGGGCTACGAAGTGGTGGACGTGGAGTTCGTCGCCGGTGGGCTGCTGCGCATCACCATCGAGAATGTCGATCATGCGCAGCCCATCACGCTGGATGACTGCGAACGGGTGAGCGAGCAGCTCTCGCACCTGTTCCTGGTGGAAGATGTGGATTATGACCGGCTGGAGATTTCCTCGCCGGGGCTGGACCGACGGCTGCGTCGTCCACAGGATTTTGCCCGCTTCACGGGTGACGAGGTGAAGCTCTGGCTGCGCATGCCGCAGGACGGCCGCCGCACCTTCGAGGGTGTGCTGCTGTCGGCGGAGCCGGCGCTGGCGCGGGTGCGCGAGCTGCTGGGTCCGGATGCCGCGCTGCCTGAGGTGGTGCAGGCCGGGGGCGCTGCGCCGGCCGAGAGTGACTGGCTGCTGGCCTGGCGCGAGAAGCCGGCGGACAACGCCCGTCCGGGGCGCAACCGGGGGGTGCCCGGTCGTCGGCCGCCGAAGGCGCGGCCCGTGCCTGCCGATCCGGTGGAAGCCGCGTTGCAGACGGCTGATGTGCGCTGGCTGCGGTTTGGATTTGAGCAAGTGGATCGGGCTCGGCTGGTGCCGAAGCCGGTTTTCTAGGGAGTGGTTATGCAGGGACGTGAATTGTTGCTGATGGTCGATGCGCTGGCGCGCGAGAAGAATGTTCCGCGCGACGTCGTGTTTGCCGCACTGGAGAGTGCGCTCGCGTCGGCAATGAAAAAGCGTTACAAGGACGAGGTGGACATCCGCGTGGCGATCAGCCGCGAGGATGGCAGCTACCGTGGCTTCCGTCGCTGGCAGGTGGTGCCCGACGGCGAGCTGGACGACCACGATCTGCAGATCATCCTGTCCGAGGCCCGCAAGCAGGATCCGGACATCCAGCTCGAGGAGTTCATCGAGGAAGAGCTGGAAGAGATCGAGTTCGGTCGCATCGGTGCACAGGCCGCCAAGCAGGTCATCCTGCAGAAGATCCGTGACGCCGAGCGTGAGCAGATCATCAACGACTTCCTCTCCCGCGGTGATTCGCTGCTGTCGGGCACGATCAAGCGTGTCGATCGCGAGGGCGCCATCATCGAGTCGGGCCGCATCGAGGCTCGCCTGCCGCGTGACCAGATGATCCCGAAGGAGAACCTGCGCAACGGCGACCGCGTGCGGGCCTGGGTGTCCCGCATCAATCGCGAGGGTCGTGGGCCGCAGCTCTTCCTGTCGCGCACGGCGCCCGAGTTCATCATGAAGCTCTTCGAGCTGGAAGTGCCCGAGATCGAGCAGGGGCTGCTGCAGATCCGCGCTGCTGCGCGTGATCCGGGGGTGCGCGCCAAGATTGCCGTGCATGCCACCGACAGCCGGGTCGATCCGATCGGCACCTGCGTGGGTGTGCGTGGTTCGCGCGTGCAGGCCGTGACGCAGGAGCTGGCTGGTGAGCGGGTTGACATCGTGCTGTGGTCGGAAGACCCGGCGCAGTTCGTGATCGGCGCGCTGGCGCCCGCCAACGTTTCCTCCATCCTGGTGGACGAGGAGCGTCACGTCATGGACGTGGTGGTGGACGAGGACAATCTGGCGCTGGCCATCGGTACGGGCGGCCGCAACGTGCGCCTGGCGTCCGAGCTGACCGGCTGGCAGATCAATCTGATGTCGGCCGAGGAAAGCGAGAAGAAGCAGGAAGACGAGCGGGCAGCGATCCGTGGCGTCTTCATGGAACGCCTGGACGTGGATGCCGAAGTGGCCGACATCCTGATCGACGAGGGCTTCACCAGCCTGGAAGAGATCGCCTACGTGCCGCTCAACGAGATGCTCGAGATCGAGGCCTTCGACGAGGACACGGTCAACGAGCTGCGCGAGCGGGCCCGCAATGCGCTGCTCACCCAGGCAATTGCCACCGAAGAGAAACTGAACGAGACCGCCGACGACCTGCTGTCGCTGGAGGGCATGGACCGCGAGCTGGCCGTGAAGCTGGCCGAGGCCAATGTCCGCACCCGCGACGACCTGGCCGAGCTGGCGGTGGATGAATTGATCGAAATCACCGAACTCGACGAGGAGCGGGCCAAGGCACTGATCCTGAAGGCTCGCGAGCACTGGTTCGTCGAGGAAGGCGGTGCGTGATGTCGATGTCGCCCCCGGATCCCGCGTCGGTCGGGGGTGACGATCGCAGGTGACGCACACACTGAATCGGTAGTAGCGGAAGGACACATGGCCAGTACGAACGTTGAGACATTTGCGGCGGAATTGCGAGTACCTGCAGAGGTGCTTCTGGAACAGTTGCGCGCAGCGGGTGTCGACAAGAAGACCCCCTCGGATCCGCTGTCGGAAGCGGACAAGGAGCGGTTGCTGTCGGCCTTGCGGGCGTCGCATGGTGCAGGGGGAGAGAATGCCCCCCGACGCCAGAAGATCACGGTGGTGCGCAAGCAGACTTCCGAGATCAAGCAGGCCGACTCCACGGGCAAGGCACGCACCATCCAGGTGGAGGTCCGTCGCAAGCGCACGTTCGTGAAGCGTGACGGCACCCCGGGCAATGCCCCTGCAGCGGCGGCACCGGAACCGGTTGCCGCGCCGGTGGCACCCCCGCCCCCGGTGAAATCGGCCAACTCGGTCATCGACGAGGAACAGCGTCGGCTGCGTGAGGAAGAGGCCCGTCGGCAGAAGGAGCTGATGGAGCGTCAGGCCCGCGAGCTGCGCGAGAAGACCGCACGGCTGGAGCGTGATCGCCAGCGCGAGAACGAGGCGATCGCCGAGGCCAGCCGCCGCGAGGAAGCCGCACGCGCCGAGCAGGAGCGTCTGGCGAAGATGCAGGCCGATGCCGAGCGTGAGGCCGAGGCTGCTCGGGCCATGCAGCGCAAGATGCGCGAGGAAGCGGGGGCCGCCGCAGCTGCTTCGGCCGCTGCACGCGACCAGGAACGCAAGCAGGCCGAGGAGAAGGCTGCTGCCGAGGCGGCCGAGCGCGCGGCCAAGCAGGAAGCTGCCCGCGTGGCGGCCGAAGAGGCCGCCGCTGCAGCCCGCAAGGCCAAGGAAGAGGCTGATGCCACTGCAGCGGCGCGTCGCCGCGCCGAGGCCGAGGTGGCCGCAATCAACCGTCTGCTGGAAGCCAGCCGGCGTCCGCCGCCGCCCCCGCCGCCGCCGGCTCCTCCGGCTGCGCAGCCGGCACCTGCTGCCGGTGCGGCCAAGGACCGTCGTGGTGGCACGCTGCATCGTCCGTCGGGCCAGCAGGCTGCGCCTGCACCGGCCGAGAACGCCGGTGGTGGTGGCCGCAACAAGCACGTCAAGTCCGAGAAGCTTTCGTCGTCCTGGCAGGATGACGCTTCCCGCAAGCGCCGTCCGACCAAGGGCGGACGCAACGACAGCAACGCGGGCAGCGGTACCGGCACGGGCTGGCGCACGCGTGGTCCGCGTCGTGGCAATGACCGCGATCGCCGTGGTGGCTTTGCCCAGGCGCAGCAGCCCGAGACGCCGATCGTGCGTGAAGTTCATGTGCCCGAGACCATCACGGTGGCCGATCTGGCCCACAAGATGGCCGTGAAGGCCACCGAGGTGATCAAGCAGCTGATGAAGCTGGGTCAGATGGTGACCATCAACCAGGTGCTGGACCAGGAAACCGCCATGATTCTGGTGGAGGAAATGGGCCACACCGCCATCGCGGCCAAGCTGGATGATCCGGAGGCCATGCTGGACGAAGTGGCTACCGAGGACGTGGGGCCGGCCGTGCCGCGGCCGCCGGTCGTGACCGTGATGGGTCACGTCGACCACGGCAAGACCTCGCTGCTGGACTACCTGCGGCGGACCAAGGTGGCGTCCGGCGAGGCCGGTGGCATTACCCAGCACATCGGTGCCTATCATGTGAAGACGCCGCGTGGCGTGGTCACGTTCCTCGATACCCCGGGTCACGCGGCCTTCACGGCGATGCGTGCGCGGGGTGCCAAGGCCACCGATATCGTGATTCTGGTGGTGGCGGCCGACGACGGCGTGATGCCGCAGACGATCGAGGCGATCTCGCACGCCCGGGCGGCTGAAGTGCCGCTGGTGGTGGCCATCACCAAGATCGACAAGCCCGAGGCCAATCCCGATCGCGTTCGCCAGGAGCTGGTGGCGCAGAGCGTGGTGCCCGAGGAGTACGGCGGTGACGTGCCCTTCGTGGGCGTGTCGGCCAAGACCGGCCAGGGCATCGACGACCTGCTGGAGAACGTGCTGCTGCAGGCCGAGATCCTGGAGCTGCGTGCCCCCGAGAAGGCGCCGGCACGCGGTCTGGTGATCGAGGCGCGGCTGGACAAGGGCCGTGGTCCGGTGGCCACCGTGCTGGTGCAGTCGGGTACGCTGTCGCGTGGTGACACGGTGCTGGTGGGTTCCACCTGGGGCCGGGTGCGTGCGATGATGGACGAAGCCGGCAAGAATGCTGCTTCGGCCACGCCGTCCATCCCGGTCGAGATCCAGGGCCTGAACGATGTGCCGCAGGCCGGCGAGGAGCTGATTGCCCTGGCCGACGAGCGCAAGGCCCGCGAGATCGCGCTGTTCCGTCAGGGCAAGTTCCGCGACGTGAAGCTGGCACGCCAGCAGGCCGCCAAGCTCGAGAACATGTTCGACCAGATCGGCGAAGGCGAGGTGCAGACCCTGCCGCTGATCATCAAGGCCGACGTGCAGGGTTCGCAGGAAGCACTGGCGCACGCGCTGCTCAAGCTCAGCAATGCCGAGATCAAGGTGCAGATCGTGCACGCTCAGGTCGGTGGCATCACCGAGAGCGACATCAACCTGGCGATCGCCTCGAAGGCGGTGGTCATCGGCTTCAACGTGCGGGCAGACCAGCCGGCACGGCGCATGGCCGAGACCAACGGCATCGACCTGCGCTACTACAACATCATCTACGACGCCGTGGACGATGTGAAGTCGGCGATGGAAGGCATGCTGTCGCCCGAGAAGCGCGAGACGATGCTGGGCATGGTCGAGATCCGTCAGGTCTTCCGTGTCACGAAGGTGGGCACGGTGGCTGGCTGCTACGTCACCGAAGGTCTGGTGCGCCGCGATTCCGAAGTTCGCCTGCTGCGCGATTCCACCGTCATCTGGACGGGTCGCATCGAGTCGCTCAAGCGCTTCAAGGATGACGCCAAGGAAGTCAAGGCTGGCTTCGAGTGCGGTATCACGCTGCACAACTACAGCGACATCCAGGAAGGCGACCAGCTGGAGGTCTTCGAGGTCAAGGAAGTGGCCCGGACGCTGGCTTCCGCCGCGGGCGCCTCTGCAGCGGACTGAGGCACCATGAAACGTAGACCAGGAGCAACGCCCGGGCGGGCGTTGCGCGTGACCGAGCTGCTGCACCAGGAAATTGCCGAGCTGATCCGCACCGAGGTGAAGGATCCCCGGCTGGGTCTGGTGACGGTGACGGGCGTGGATCTGACGCCCGACTATGCGCATGCCACCGTGCATTTCTCGGTGCTGCCCGATGACGATGAACGGGTGGCCGAGACGCTGCGTGGCCTGCGGGCGGCGTCGGGCTTCCTGCGCTCGCTCGTCGGTCGCCGGGTGCGCATCCATACCACGCCTGAGCTGCACTTCGTGCACGATGCTTCCGCCCAGCGGGGCATCGAGATGGGGCGGCTCATCGACGAGGCCAACTCGCGACGGGCGGCCGACGATCCGGGTGACGTGGCGACGGACACTGGGGAAGGCTCGGCCAAGCGGCCCGATAGCGCATCGGCCAGTGCCACCCCTGCAACGGCAGGCCAGGTGTCTGCCCCTGTTGGCGCTGCGCGCCATGACGACTGACCGGACGCACCGCGCTTGAAGGTCCACGGACTGCTGCTGCTCGACAAGCCGCTGGGCCTGTCTTCCAATACGGCCTTGCAGAAGGTGAAGCGCCTGCTGGGCGCGGACAAGGCTGGCCATGGGGGAACACTGGACCCGATGGCCAGCGGGGTTCTGCCGCTGATGTTTGGCGAGGCCTGCAAGCTGGCCGGCGCGGCACTCACGCATGACAAGGCCTACGAGGCCGAGGTCTGCTTCGGCATCACCACGGCCACCGATGACGTGGAAGGCGAGGTGATTTCCCGCTCGGATTCACGCCCCACGCGTGAGGCGCTGCTGGCAGCGCTGCCGCGCTTCATGGGCGTCATCCAGCAGGTACCGCCGGTGTATTCGGCCCTGAAGGTGGGCGGCAAGGCGATGTACCGCCATGCCCGTGAGGGCGCTCCGGTGGCGGCCCAGCCCCGCGAGGTGCGGGTCGATGTCATCGAGCTGCTGGATTTTGACGGTGAGCGGGCGCGTCTGCGCATCGAATGCGGCAGCGGCACCTACATCCGTTCCATTGCCCGCGACCTGGGCGCAGCCCTGGGGTGCGGTGCCCATCTGAGCGGTCTGAGGCGTACTCGCGTTGGCCAGTACCGCGTGCAGGATGCGGTGACGCTGGATGCCTTGCTGGCCGAGGGGCCGACGGCGGCGCAGTCTCATCTGCATGGGCTGCTGGCGCTGGTGGCAGGATGGTCGCAGGCTGAGCTGACGGATGAGCAGGCCCGGCGCTTTGCGCAGGGGCAGGCAGTGCCCTGGCAGACCCCAACGAACCCGAATGCCGATCTCTCGTCGTCGCCCGCCGGGCCCGCCATTGACGCCCCGGAGGGGCAGGTGGCAGTGCTGCATGCTGGCCGACTGGCCGGACTGGCCCGCCAGGTGCCGCAGCCTGATGGCAGCGTGCGTCTGGCGCCACTGCGGGTCATCGTGCCTGACTGATCGTGACTGACTGAACAACATGCCGAGCCGGCCGGGTCTCCCCGACAGGGACGGGATATCCGTGCCGCAAGGACTTTACGAAACGCAACCCCGGTTGCCCTTTTTGATTCGATTCGAGACTGAGCGTGTCTGACACCAACACATCTACAACCCAGCCGATCCGCAACATTGCGATCATCGCGCACGTCGACCACGGCAAGACCACGCTGGTGGATCAGCTGCTGCGTCAGTCCGGTACGTTCCGGGCCAACCAGCAGGTCAACGAGCGGGTGATGGACTCCAACGACCTGGAGCGCGAGCGGGGCATCACCATTCTGGCCAAGAACTGCGCGGTCGAGTACAAGGGCACGCGGATCAACATCGTTGACACCCCGGGACACGCGGACTTCGGCGGCGAGGTGGAGCGTGCGCTGTCGATGGTGGACGGCGTCCTGCTGCTGGTCGACGCCATGGACGGCCCGATGCCGCAGACCCGCTTCGTGACCCGCAAGGCGCTGGCATTGGGCCTGCGGCCCATCGTGGTGGTCAACAAGATCGACCGTCCCGGTGCGCGGCCGCACTGGGTGGTGGACCAGACCTTCGACCTGTTCGACCGTCTGGGCGCCACCGAAGAGCAGCTGGACTTCCCGGTGATTTACGCCTCGGCGCTGGCGGGCTATGCGGTGAACGAAGTGGAAGAGGCCGAGGCTGCCGCAGCGGCGGAGAATCCCAGCATGGCGCCGCTCTTTGACGCCATCCTCTCCCGCGTGCCGGCTCGGGCCGACGATCCGGACGGCCCGCTGCAGTTCCAGATTTCGGCGCTGGACTATTCCAGCTATGTGGGTCGTATCGGTATCGGCCGCATCAACCGCGGCACGCTGCGCGGTGGTGAATCGGTGCTGCTGATGCACGGCGACGAGAAGGCGCCGGTCACCGTGAAGGTGAACCAGGTGCTTCGCTTCCGTGGCCTGGAGCGTGAGGTGGTGCCTTTCGCTCAGGCCGGTGACATCGTGGCCATCAACGGCATCGAGGACATCGACATCGGCTCCACGCTGTGCAAGATCGGCAACCCCGATCCGCTGCCGCTGCTGCGCATCGACGAGCCCACGCTGACCATGGAGTTCCTGGTCAACACCTCGCCGCTGGCCGGCCGCGAGGGCAAGTACGTCACCAGCCGCCAGATCCGGGAGCGTCTGGAGCGCGAGCTGCAGGCCAACGTGGCACTGCGTGTGGAGTTTACTGAGGATGCGGACACCTTCGTGGTGTCGGGCCGTGGCCAGCTGCACCTGACCATCCTGCTGGAGAACATGCGTCGCGAGGGCTACGAGCTGGCGGTGTCGCGACCCAAGCCGCGTCTGCAGGTGGTGGATGGCGAGCGTCAGGAGCCCTATGAGGCGCTGACGATGGACCTGGAGGAAGAGCACCAGGGCGCCGTGATGGAGGCGCTGGGTCGCCGCCGTGGCGAGCTGCAGAACATGGAGCCGGACGGCAAGGGCCGGGTGCGTCTGGAATACCGTGTGCCGGCCCGTGGCCTGATCGGCTTCCAGAACGAGTTCCTGAACATGACGCGCGGTACCGGCATCATGAGCCACGTCTTCGAGGAATACGGCCCGTGGGCAGGCGAGATCGAGGGGCGCCGCCAGGGTGTGCTGATCTCGCAGGATGACGGGGCGGCCGTGGCCTATGCGCTCTGGAAGCTGCAGGACCGGGGCCGGATGTTCGTCAAGCCCAACGATGCGCTGTACGAGGGCATGATCATCGGCATCCACACGCGTGACAATGATCTGGTGGTCAACCCGATCCGTGAGAAGAAGCTGACCAACGTGCGCGCTTCGGGCAAGGACGAGGCCATCAACCTGACGCCGCCCATCGAGCTGACGCTGGAAAAGGCTGTGGAATTCATCGCCGAGGACGAGCTGGTGGAGATCACGCCCAAGAGCATCCGCCTGCGCAAGCGTCACCTGAAGGAGCACGAGCGTCGTCGCGCCAGCCGCGAAGGCGAGGCCTGATTTTCTTCCGGTAGCTGCTGTCGTTCCCGGCGGCAGCTTCGCCCCAAACGGAAATGGCCCCTGTCGGGGCCATTTTCATGTCTGCGGCAATCATCGCTGCAGCAGTTCTGGGGCCGTGCTTACTGTCCGTTGCCGATCTGGCGGACGTAGGCGGCCAGGCTGCTCAGTTCTGCGGCCGTGAAGGTGTTGGTGTTGTGCGCCTGGATGGCCGCTTCCAGCGTGTCGGCCGAACCGTCGTGCAGGTAGGGGGCGGTGTACCAGGCGTCACGCAGACCGGGGGCGACCAGGCCGGTCAGGGCCTCGCCCTGCACCTTGCCGCTGGCAGGCTTCAGCGTGCCGATGTCGTGACGGGTCAGCCCGTCACCCCCCAGGTCGGCATTGCTGTGGCAGGTGGTGCAGCCTTTGCTGGCAAACAGTGATTCGCCGACTTTTGCGCTGGCTGTCAGGCTGCGGTCGCTGTTGCGGTAGGGGCTGGGGGCATAGCGGTTCAGGCTGTTTACATAGGCGGCCAGGGCATCCAGGTCGTCCGACTGGCCCGCCTTGGGGGTGCCCAGCGGCAGGCTGCGGCCGTTCAGCTCGAAGCTGCCGATGGGCATCAGCCCGCTGCCGCCGCCCAGCGCACGGATCTGCTGCTCGAAGTCCTGCACCTCGTCGAAGTTGCCGCTCCAGTGCAGGCGGGCCTTCTTGCCCCCGTGGCCCTGCAGCGAGATTGTCTTGCGCAGGCCTTCGCCCAGGCTGCTCATGTCCCAGACACGGCCATCGCCGTAGCCTTCGCTGTGGCAGCTGGCGCAGCTCATGTAGCGGTCTCGTGCCAGACGCGGGTCGCGGGCGTCGTGGAAGAGCTCCTTGCCGCGTTTCAGCTGGGCCGGCATCCGCTCGGCGCTCTTCAGCGTACCGGTGGCCGTGGCGGGCAGGATGGCCCGGGGCTCGTCATTGGCCAGCGCGCTGATGTCGAAGAAGCTGACGGTACGCGACATCACGTTGCTGATGGCTGCCTGCTTGCCATCGGGCGAGACGGCGATGCCCTGGGGCGTGCGCTGCACGTCCAGCCGACGCACCTCGGTACCGGTGGCTGCATTGAGGATGCTGATCTCGCGCGAGGTTTCCAGCGCTACCAGCACGTATCGGCCATCCGGCGTGTAGGTGGCGGCACTGGCCTGGCCGCTGTTGTCCACGTCATAGCGTCGCGCGGGCCGTTCGGCCGGTGTGGCAGCCTGCAGGTCCAGGTTGGACACGATGGCGCGCACAGTGCTCTGGAAGTCCAGCGGCTGGCCGTCACGGCCCTGGCCGCGCTGGATGTTGTCCTGCTTGGAGGGAATCCAGGCCGAGCGGCCATCCGGCGAGATGGCGGCGGCGCCCAGGTAGTTGGGCAGGCCGCGTCCCTGGATGGGCGTGTCTTCCAGCGTGCTGACTGCCAGCGGGATCGTGCGCTGCAGCGTGGCACGGGCGGGGTCGATCAGCAGGACTTCGCCACCCCGGAAGCCGGTACCGCGGGTACGGGGCGTGAGGGTGCTTTCGCCAGGCAGGGCAGGCGTGATGAAGCGGCTTGCCAGCAGGCGCTTGCTGTCGGCAATGATGGCCAGGTGCCGGACCTCGGGGCCCAGTGCCATGCGCTGCTTGAGCTGGTGGGTGACGGGGTCGAACTGCAGCAGCTCCTGAGAGCCCAGCGTGCTGACCCAGATGCCGCTGCCATCAGGGGCAGCCACCACGCCGTAGGGCTGGGTGGCGATGCCCAGCGTGATGCGGGTGGCCACGGTCATCGTGGCCGGATCAATGATGCTGATGCTGCCGCTGTGTCGGTTGGTCACCCAGACATGGCCGGCATTGTCGATGGCCAGCGTGCGCGGACCGTGCTCGGTGGCCGGCTTTTCCGGGGCGGTCTCGGTCCGTCCGGAGACGGTCAGCGGGATCTCGCGCAGCAGTGTCCGGGTCTTGCTGTCCAGCACGCTCACGCTGTCCTGGTCGGGGTTGATGACCCAGATGCGCGGCGGGTCCTGCCGGTCATAGGCGATGGACGTGGAGCCCTGCGGCAGGCGCAGGCTGGCCGGGTTGGCAGCTGCAGACGGACCGCGCACCTGGCCCAGGATGCGCACGATGGCGGCCGTGGGCTTCTGCGACTTCGGGTCGGCATCGTTGCCGGGCAGATTGAGTGGCGTGATGCTGACCGGGGCGTCCGAAGCGCCGCTTCCCGTGTTGCCGGATCCGTTACCGGTGCCTGGGGTGCTGGTTGATCCGCCGGTTGTACCGTTCTGGTTGCCGTTGCCCGCGCTGCTCTGGGAGCTGTTGCCACTCGCTGCGTTACCGCCCGCCACGCTGCCCTGGCCACGGCTGTCGCTGCTGGTGCCGTTCTGGGGGCCAGTTTCGTTGTGTCCTTGCGTGCCGTGGCCGTTCGTGCCTGGGGTGACGGAGGGCGTGATGGGTGTCACGGCCTGGGGATCGGGGTTGGTGTTCACGGCGCTACCACCACCACCACCGCAGGCGGCCAGCGCACTGCAGACCATCAGGGCCATGAGGCTACGCGTCAGCGGCTGGCGACGGTCCGCCCGTGAGGTCGAGCGTACAGTAAGAGGCGTTGGCCGGGACGCGTCGGCGTCAAGCCAGCCCCCGGCGCCGGATGAACCGGCTGCCGATTCAGGGTGAGCGGAGGAGGGAACGTGAGTGACGAAGGCGCGGGATGACTGCACGGAAGCTTTCCTGCCATGGCCGTTTGGATGTCACGGCACTATGCGTCAGAAAAGCGACAGCACACAGGAGCTATGGCACAGAAGGTCGACATTGGCGCCGCAGTCGGTGCGGAAGGACAGGGGGCGGGGATGGAAGGAAACAGGCGGACAATCCGAGGGCGGGCTGCTCGGGGTGTGGCATAGGGGGCTGGAGTGATCCGCCGGTGTGACCGTTCAGCGCGAACGGCCTTGCCGAAGCTGATGTGCCACGTGCTCCACCAGCGCGCGCGAGATGCTGACATTGGCGGGCGGCAGGTCGGGCAGGGTGTCGGGGGTGAACCAGCGGGCGTCGCGGATCTCGGTCGGGTCGACGTGGATGTCGCCGGCCAGCCATTCGGCGGTGAAGGCGATCATCAGCGAATGGGGGAAGGGCCAGCTCTGGCTGCCGAAATAGCGCGGGCGATGCACCTGGATGCCCACTTCTTCGGCCACTTCCCGGTGGATGGCGGCCTCGACCGATTCGCCGGCTTCCAGAAAGCCTGCCAAGGCGCTGTAGCGTCCGGGCGGAAAATTGACGTTGCTGGCCAGCAGCAGCTCGTGACCGCGGGTGACCAGTACCATCATGGCGGGCGAGATGCGCGGGTAGTTGCGCAGGCCGCAGCGGGGGCACTGCATGGCACGTTCGCCCGGCACGCGCACGGTGGGCACGCCACAGGCGCCGCACCAGCGGTGGGTGCGCACCCATTCCAGCAGCTGGCTGGCCTGCATGGCGATGGAGGTCAGGTCATCCGGCAGGCGGCCGAACCACTGGCGCAGGCCCTGGGCCTCCCAGCCGGGGGGCAGGGGCGGCGGGGGATTGGGCAACGAGACGGCCAGACAGGGACGCCCCCGGTAGCGGCCAACGCTCTCGCAGGTGGTCCAGGCGTTCAGCAGGGAACCATAGTCGCCGGCCGTCAGCGCCGGTGGGCCGTCACTGCGCTGGACGAGGGTATGGCCGGCGAATAGCAGGATGATGGCGTCGGGATCGGACAGCATGGCCCCTGGCGCAGCGCGCGAGGGGGAGAGGTCGTACGCGTCGGGCAGTTGCAGCATGCCCGGATGCCCAAGGCCTGACCATGCTTCGGGCGTGTCGGGTTGGGTTGGAGGCGAGGCTGGCCGTGACACCCCGGTCGGTGTCGGCGTCGTGTCTTCAGCCACGATTCAGGCTTTGTCCGGCTGCTGAAAGAGCTGCTCCAGCTTCTGGCGGGCGGCGTCGGCGACGGGGTCGCTTTCCATCAGGGGCGGAAGTTTCTCCATCCGCACCTGGGTCATCGGATACTCTTCGGCGATGCGATCTTCCCAGAAGGTGGCGGGATTCTGGGCGGTGAAGAAACGGCGCGCCACGTCGGCCGGCAGGCTGCGATAGCTGCGCAGCATGCCATCCTGGAAGGCGATCTCCAGGGTCTGGCGGTTCTCGTCGTAGGCGGCCGACCGTATCTTGCTGGTGTTCAGGGCGCGGTGTGGCTGCTGGTACTTCATCGATCGGGATCCTTGCAAACAGTCTTCATAATACGCTTCTGTCTGGTCACTGTCCGCAATTCGGGAGTTCGTCTTCATATGGTGTCTGATCTGCATTTTTCGGGAGTCCGGGCCTCAGATAACTCGGGGGCTGCGAGCATGTCGCTGCGGCGGCAGGCCGATGCGTTGCGGGCCGGAAAGCGTTCGCTGACCGACGAACTGGCCCTTCTGAAGGCGCGGGCAGCCGAGACAGCGGCGCTGCGGCCGCTGGCCTGGGTGGACTGGGAGCGTGCCGCGCGAGAGGCGCAGGTGCTGACCGACCAGATCGGACGGGAGCCCGACCGTGCCGCACAGCGGCTGCTGCTGGGCGCCTGGATCAGCGTGAAGGATCTGTTCCAGCTGGAAGGCGCACCCATGAAGGCGGGCACCGAGGCGACACTGCCGCCGATGTCAGCGGCATCCAGTGCAGTGGTGCAGCGGCTGCAGGCCGCCGGTGCACTGGTCTTTGCCAAGACCAACATGCACGAGATCGCGTTGGGGGCCACGGGCGAGAACCCCTGGACCGGGGATGTCTGCAACCCGCATGATCCGGCACGGCAATCCGGCGGCTCGTCCAGCGGTTCGGGCGTGGCCGTGGCGGTGGGGCTGGGCAGCGCGTCCATCGGCAGCGATACGGGCGGCTCCATCCGCATTCCGTCGGCCTTCTGTGG
Organism: Lautropia mirabilis; assembly: GCF_900637555.1. Classification (NCBI taxonomy): domain Bacteria; kingdom Pseudomonadati; phylum Pseudomonadota; class Betaproteobacteria; order Burkholderiales; family Burkholderiaceae; genus Lautropia; species Lautropia mirabilis. The sequence goes on from NZ_LR134378.1 coordinate 1,738,955, forward strand.
CGTGGTGGGCTTCAAACCCACGGTGGGCAGCGTCTCGCTGGCCGGTGCCTTGCCGCTGTCCTGGACCTGCGATCATGCCGGCCCGCTGGCGCGGAGCGTGCAGGATGCCGCGCTGCTGCACCAGGTGCTGTCCGGGCGCAGTCTGGCGCACGGCCGGGTGGCCCGACGGCCGCGGCTGGGCGTGCCCCGTCGCTGGCTGGAGGCGCGTCTGGATGCAGGCACGCATGCCCACTTCGAGGCCCTGCTGGCGCTGCTGGCCACACAGGCGGATCTGGTGGATGCCGAACCCCATGACATGGACCTGCCGTGGCGCCATTACACGCCCATCGTGCGGGCCGAGGCGGCACGGGTCCACCATGCGGCGCTGGCTGAGGGGGGCCAGGGGTTTTCAGCGGGAGTGCTGACGCCGTTGCAGGCGGGGGCCGCGCTGTCGGCGCAGGACTATATTGCGGCACTGCAGGCGCGCAGCGCCTACATGGCCGAGCTGGATGCCGTGCTGGCGGGGGTGGATGCGCTGGTGCTGCCCACGTCGGCCATCGTCACGCCGCTGCGTGGGCAGGATGACGCACCCACCCGGCACGGCCGACTGATGGTCCGCGAGGCGGTGCTGGGCCAGACGCTGCCGTTCTCCTTTGCCGGCGTGCCGGCCATCAGCCTGCCGGCGGGTCACATCTGGCTGGAGAAGGGGCATTCGCCGAAGGATGGGCCGGCGCAGGGACAGGGCGGCCCGGTGGCCATGCCCTTCGGCCTGCAGCTGGTGGGCGGCCGGGGTGCCGATGCCAGCCTGCTGGCGCTGGCTGCCTGGGTGGAAGCGCAGCTGGCGCAGGCGCCAACTGTCGAGACTAGGCGCTAAAAAGCAAGAAGCGAGCGCTACTCTGCGGGGCAGTGGGGCCATCACTGTGCGGTGTGCAGCCCTCCCCGAATAAGCCCCCAGGGGAGCGCATACCAGGAGGGAACGCCCGAGAAGGCGGCCACCACCAGGAGAAAGGCTGCAAAAAAACGGACACCGACGACGGCTCGTGGTGCCCGTGATGGGAGGACGCCGGGCATGACCCTGGCGTCAGCCGGTGGGATCAGCTGACCAGCGCAGCCTGCACACGGGCGCGGATCTCTTCCAGCGTGCCCACGCCTTCCAGCGCGTGGTAGCGGGGGGCCGCTGCGTCGCCGGTGCGAGCCCATTCCTGGTAGTAGTCGACCAGCGGGCGGGTCTGCTGCTGATAGACCTCCAGGCGCTTCCGAACCACGTCCTCGCGGTCGTCGTCACGCTGGGTCAGGGGTTCACCCGTCACGTCGTCCTTGCCTTCCACCTTGGGCGGGTTGAAGCGGATGTGATAGCTGCGACCGCTGGGCTGGTGGACGCGCCGTCCGCTCATGCGCTCGATGATGTCGGCGTCCGGCACCTTCAGTTCCACCACGTGCTCCAGCCGGATGCCGGATTCGCGCAGGGCTTCGGCCTGCGGGATGGTACGCGGGAAACCGTCGAACAGGTAGCCGTTCTGACAGTCGGGCTGCTTCAGCCGTTCCTTCACCAGGCCGATGATGATGTCGTCGGACACCAGCTTGCCCTGGTCCATCACTTCCTTGGCGGCCTTGCCCAGCTCGGTGCCGGCCTTGATGGCGGCACGCAACATGTCGCCCGTGGAGATCTGGGGAATGCCGAACTGGCTGGTGATGAAGCCGGCCTGAGTACCTTTGCCAGCGCCCGGAGGGCCAAGAAGAATCAGTCGCATGGAGGAAGTTCCTGTTGAAAAGATACGATTCCTTCCATTGTAGCGCCCCAGCGCCACACAGCCTGTGCGGCGCTGGGACACGGAACTGTCAGGCTGCGCGTCAGTGGGTGCCGTGTCCCAGCCGTGCCCGGACCCGTTCCAGGTCGGCAGGTGTGTCCACGCCGGCGGGCGGCGCATCGTCGGTGTGCAGCAGCTTGATGCGGTAGCCGTGGTGCAGCACCCTTAGCTGCTCCAGCGCCTCGATGTCTTCCAGCGCGCAGGGATCCAGCTGCGCATAGCGTGTGAGGAAGCGGCTGCGATAGGCATACATGCCGATGTGCCGCAGGGGCTGGGCCGCCTCAAAGGCCTGCCGGGCCTGCGGGGTGCCGGCATCCAGCCCCCAGGCCAGATGGCTGCGCGACCAGGGCAGGGGGGCACGGGAGAACAGCAGGGCGCGTTCCTCGGCGTCGGCCACCACCTTCACCACATTGGGGTTGAGCCAGTCGGCCACCGACTGCACGGGATGCACGGCCGTGGCCATCGGGCATTCCGGGTCGCTGGCCAGGCAGCTGGCCAGGGCATCGATGAGGGCCGGCGGAATCTCGGGCTCGTCCCCCTGCACGTTGACCACGATGGTGTCTTCGGCCAGTTCCATCAGCGTGATGGCCTCGGCCAGCCGCTCGGTGCCCGAGGCGTGGTCGGCGCGGGTCATGATGGCTTCGTGCCCATGGGCGCGGGCCACGTCGGCAATCCGGGGGCTGTCAGTGGCGATGGCGACCCGGATGGCCTGCGAGCGTCGGGCCTGGTTGGCCACGCGCACGACCATGGGAATGCCGGCGATGTCGGCCAGCGGCTTGTCGGGCAGGCGGGTGGACGCCAGCCGGGCCGGGATGAGGACGACGAAGGAAGGCGTGGCGGCCGGTGCCGCCTGGGCAGGGGACCCGGAGCTCATGGTCGTGCCGCTCCGGTTTCAGCCGGCCGTGCCGGCGGCAGGTGCCGGTGTCACGCTGCCATCGGCCGCCAGGTGCCCGGCTTCCTCGACGATCATGACCGGAACGCCGTCACGGATGGGGAACACCAGGCGGTCTGCCTTGCAGGTGAGGGTCTGCTGCTGGCGGTCGTGGGCGAGCGGCCCCTTGCACAGCGGGCAGACGAGAATGTCGAGAGCCATCATGGTGTCAATGCGCAGAAGAAGGTGTCGATGGGCAGCAGGCTGTCGTGGCCAGCTGCTGATCGAGCCATTCTAGCAGCGCCGGATCGAGGACGGCCCGGATATCGAGCACCCGGCAGCGCGCCTGCAGCGCTGGGGGGAAGTCGACGCACTTCACGGCATCCTTGGCCGTCATGATCACCAAGGGCTCGGGAAGCGTGGCCAGCCACGCCGGGTCGATGTGGGCATGGTCAGGCAACGGATACTCGGTGATGTCCAGGCCCAGCGCGCGCAGCGAATCGAAGAAGCGCTCGGGGCGCGAGATGCCGGCCACGGCCGCCAGCCGCTGCCCGGCCATGGTGGCCACGAAATCGTTCGGTGCCCAGTGCTGGCTGCCATCCAGAGTGCGGATGCCGGCCAGCTCGGTGCGGATCCCGAAGCGGGGCGGGGCCGATGTCCGGCTGCCTTCGGGCGACGCGCTTGTGCTCGCCGATTGGGGCGATGTCGCCGGCACCAGCAGTGCATCCACGTGGGCCAGGCGCTCGGCGGGCTCGCGTAGCGGTCCGGCCGGCAGGCAGCGGCCGTTGCCCAGACCCAGCGGGTGCATCATCACCAGCTCCAGCCGGCGGGGCAGGGTCACGTGCTGCAGTCCGTCGTCCGAGATCACCACGTCCAGGTCGGGATGGTGCGAGACAAGAAGATCCAGCGCAGCCTTGCGCCGGGCGCCCACGCCCACGGGCAGGCCGGTCTCGATGGCCAGCAGCAGGGCCTCGTCGCCGGCCTCGGCAGCGGGCGTGTTGCGGTCGATGAGAAGGGGCGTATCAGAGGAGGCCCGGTAGCCGCGGGCCAGCAGGCCCACCTTCAGACCCCGTTCGTGCAGGGCACGGGCCAGGGCGATGACCAGTGGCGTCTTGCCCGAGCCACCCACCACCACGTTGCCCACCACCACCACGGCCGGGCGGCCTGTGGCAGTGTGTTCGATCTGTGCGGCCCGTCGGCGGGCCAGGGTTGCCACCAGCCAGGACAGCGGCAGCAGCAGCGGGGCCAGCAGCCAGGCCAGCAGGCGGTCGGCGCCACGGGTCTGGTTGAACCAGACCCGCAGCAGCCAGGCTTCCAGCCGGCGGCGCAGCCCCTCGGTCTTCAAGGCGCCACCCGTCCCATGGGGGCGCTTAAACTGGTGCGGCCCGTCACTGGGCCGACTGCTTCGTCTTGGTGGCGAAGCTCACGCGCGGCAGACCGGCGATGCGGGCGCTTTCCATGACGTTCACCACCGACTGGTGGGAAGCAGCGGCATCGGCATGCACGACGACGATGGGGTTCTGACGATCACCGGCAGCACGGCCCAGCACGCTGGCCAGCATGTTGGCATCGGCATGGCCCACCACTTCGTTGTCCACCCGGTACTGTCCGTCGGCCGTCACGGCCACGATGATCTGCACCGGTGCTTCCGGCGTTTCCTTGCCGGCGGCCGACGGCAGGTCCACGGCCAGCTCGCGGTAGCGGTTGTAGGTGGTGGTGACCATCAGGAAGATGAGGATCACCAGCAGCAGGTCGATGAGCGGGATGAAGTTGATTTCCGGCTCTTCACGCCGGATGGAACGCCGAAAGTTCAATGCCGGCCCCCGATTCCTTTGATCACGTCCACCAGGCGCAGCGACTGCTGCTCCATTTCCACCAGGAAGTCGTCAACCCGGCTGCGGAAGCCCCGGTAGGCCAGCAGGGCCGGAATGGCCACGCCGATACCGAAGGCCGTGTTGTAGAGGGCGATCGAGATGCCGTGAGCCAGCTGGGTCGGATCGTTGCCGCTGGGGGCCTGCGAGCCGAAAATCTCGATCATGCCGATGACGGTGCCGAACAGGCCCAGCAGCGGGGCCACCGTGGCCAGCGTGCCCAGCGTGGGCAGGAAGCGCTCCAGATCATGCGCCACGGCACGACCGGTCTCTTCCATGGCGTCCTTGATCATGTCGCGCGACTCGAACTCATGCCGCAGCCCGGTGGCCAGCACCCGGCCCAGCGGCGAGGAGCGTTCCACACGCGTCACCATCTCGGCATTGAGCTGCCGGTTGCGGTGCAGGTTGACCACTTCTTCCAGCATGCCGGGCGGAAGGATCTTGCGGCGTTGCAGCGTGATCGCCCGTTCGACGATCAGGGCAACCGTGGCGATCGAGGCGAGGATCAGAAACCAGATGGGCCAGCCAGCGGCCTGGATGATGGAGAACAAGGGAACACACTCCGGAAGGGTAGAACTTTCGCGGGACGCGAACGCCGGGATTGTCGGTTTTTTTGTTTGGGGTCGGCAAGTGTGGCACGCAACCTGCAACGGCCTGTGCAAAGACCTGTGGACAACTCTGTGGGCAGCTGCATTCCATCCCGTAATTACAGATGCAGGCGCAGGAAAGTAATTCAGGCGTGCTCAAGGCTGGATATGGAAATTCCTTTATCATTCAATGTGTTGGCGATGTGGAAGGGGGGCGGTTCCCGTACCGCTCCGGCCCCTGCCATCTACAGAAAGCGTTGGCTTTTGTGTGGATAAAAGTACCGATGAAACAACAGGAAAGCGCTTTTACAGCCTCTTCGCAGCCTTTTACGGGCGAGCAGGCACTGACAGTCGGCCAGCTCAACCGGATGGCTGGTCGTCTGCTGCAGGACACGTTCGGCACCGTGCGGGTGGTGGGCGAGCTGTCCAACTTCACGCGGGCGGCCAGCGGCCACTGGTACTTCACGCTGAAGGAAACCGGTGCCGCCGTGCGCGCCGTCATGTTTCGCATGTCGGCACAGCGTGTGGGTTTCGTGCCGCGCGAGGGCGATCGTGTCGAAGTGGTGGCCCGTGTCACGCTCTACGAGGCGCGCGGTGACTTCCAGCTGGGCGTCGAGCGCATGCAGCTGGCCGGCGCAGGTAATGTCTGGCAGCGCTTCGCGCGGCTGAAGACGCTGCTGGCGGCCGAAGGGTTGTTCGACCCCGGACGCAAGCAGCTGCTGCCGCCCTACATCCATACCGTTGGCGTCATCAGCTCATTGAAGGCCGCGGCGCTTCAGGACGTGCTCACCACACTGCGCCGGCGCGCCCCACAGCTGCGCGTCATCATCTACCCGGCCAGCGTGCAAGGGCAGCAGGCGCCGGCTGAACTGCTGGCCGCCGTCGAGGCCGCCGAGGCGCGGCTGGAATGCGACGTGCTGCTGCTGGTGCGCGGCGGGGGATCCTTCGAGGATCTGGACGCCTTCAACGACGAGACACTGGCCCGGCGGCTGGCCCGCTGCACGCTGCCGGTGGTCAGCGGTGTCGGCCATGAATCCGACTTCACCATCTGCGACTTCGTGGCCGATGTGCGGGCCCCGACGCCCACGGCGGCGGCCGAGCTCGTCAGCACCGACCGGCGCGAGAGCCTGCAGCGGCTGCGTCACCAGCGCGTGCGGCTGCAGCAGGTCATGCAGCGCCAGCTGGAGCGGCTGGAGCAGCGCCTGGACATGGCCGAGCGCCTGCTGCGTTCACCCGCACGGCAGCTGCAGGCCCATGGTCAGCGGCTGGAACAGCTGGCAGAACGGCTGCAGCGGTGGCCGTTGCAGGAACTGCCCCGGCAGGAGATGCGCGTGGAGCGCCTGGCCGAGCGCCTGCAACGGGCCATGACCAGCCGGCTGGTCGAGAGCCAAGGGCGCTGGCAGCGTGCGGCCGACACCCTGAGGCCGCCCTCGACCGCTGCGGCCGGATTCCGTCTGGCTCAGGCCGAGCAGCGCCTGGCGCATGCCGCCCGCGGCTGCTGGCAGCGTGCTGCCGCCCGGCTGGAGATGGCCGAGAACAGCCTGGCACTCATCAGCCCGCTGGCCGTGCTGGGACGGGGCTACGCGCTGGTGCGCGATGCTGACGGCCACCTGCTGACCACGGTCGACGAGGCCCGTCCCGGCGGGCAGGTCGAAGTGCGTCTGCAGGATGGCAGCCTGCAGGCGACCGTCGATATGATCATTTCTAACCATTCGTCGGGTTGAAGTGTGGGAAGATGCGCCCATCTACACATCAGTGGCGCTTTTGCCACGGTAGGTTGGGGTGCTGTTCGACCCGTGGCTGGTGCCTGTCCGGCGCTCAGTCTGTGGCCTGTCATGCCTGCTTTCCGCAGGTGTGCAGTTCCTGTCCGGACCTTCTTCCGGTCCGTTTCCTTCCTTTCACTTCAGAGGAACACTCGTATGGCTCTCATCCAGATGTTCGTTGTCGGCCTGGTCATTGGCCTCCTCGCCCGCGCCATCATGCCCGGCACCCAGAAACTCGGCTGGATCATGACGGCCATCCTCGGTATCGTTGGTTCCGCCCTGGCCAACTTCGTGGGCGGCGCCATGCACTTCTACGAGCCGGGCCAGACGGCCGGCTGGATCGCCTCGGTCATTGGCGCCATCGTTGTGCTGGCCGTGGTGGGCAAGCTCTCCAACAAGGGCTGATCCCGCACGAATGGGCCGGCCATGACCTGTGGCCGGTCCTTGAAGGCCAGCGCGTGGCAGGCTGGCCTTTCCGTCATTGAGCGCGCCTTCTCCAGAGGCAGCCGCTCACGGCTTCGGTTCGCCGTTCGGCACCGTTTCAAGCCCCTTCACCACATCTCCCACCTTCACGCCGTGCGCGTCGAACCAGCCCTGGTTCATTTCCAGCGCGTGGCGCACCGGCCGGGAAGGGCAGTGACTGCGCTCATCGCGCGGCTGCATGTCGGCCAGATCCGCCACCTTGCCGTCCTCGTCCAGGAAGGCCACGGTCAGCGGAATCAGCGTGTTCCTCATCCAGAAGCAGTACTGTGCGGGCTGCTCGAAGACGAACAGCATCCCATGGTTCTCAGGCATCACCGTCCGGTGCATCAGACCGCGCTCCCGCTCCGGCTCGGTCCGTGCCAGCTCGGCGTCGATGCGCTGGCCGCCAGCTTCCAGTTCCACCACCGGCATCCGGTAGGGCGGGGTGGCCTGCGCCGGCTGGATACCGGCCAGCGAGGTACCGGCCACCAGCAACAGGCTGGCCATGCGGATGGATGCCCCTTGGGCCCGGCGCCATCCTCTGGCCCAGTGCGTGCCGCCATCGGCAAGGCCTGCCGGGGCGGGGGCCGCCATCGTTGGGGCGCGCGTGAAGGTTGGCGTCGTGGCAGGCTGGGCAGAATGGGAAATGGGCATGGCAGATCCGGGGGCACCCCGTTGATGGTTCCTGTGTCAGCGCCGATCATACCCTGCCCGCAGCCCGCAGCCCGCAGCCCGCAGCCCGCAGCCCGCAGCCCGCAGCCCGCAGCCCGCAGCCCGCAGCCCGCAGCCCGCAGCCCGCAGCCCGCAGCCCGCAGTCCGCAGTCCGCAGTCCGCAGTCCGCAGTCCGCAGTCCGCAAGTCCGCAAGTCCGCAAGTCCGCAAGTCCGCAAGTCCGCAAGTCGGAGCCAGAGCAGCCCTGTTCACGCCATGGCCTCGGTTTCGGCTGCCTCGGCTCGACACGCCTCCTGGTCCTGGCCTGCGCGTCTTGACGGGCGTCGCATGCCGTCGCCCCTTCATCTCGGGACTTTCCCTGAGAACGTCGCGCCCAGGAGGCGCCCACGCCTGTGGCCGCCATCCATGGCTGGCATAATCCCCCTTTCCCCGGGGTCACCTTCGTCCGGCGCCGTCCTTGCCTGCGGGCGGTCGCCGTGCCGAGTCCGTGCCCCGACCGGTGTCAATCCGCACTACAGGTCCACAATCCATGTACCAACACATCAAGGTGCCCGATCAGGGCCAGAAGATCACCGTCAACCAGGATTTCTCCCTCAACGTGCCTGACAACCCCATCGTGCCCTACATCGAGGGGGATGGCACCGGCTTCGACATCACGCCGGTGATGTTGAAGGTGGTGGATGCCGCCGTGCAGAAGGCCTATGGCGGCAAGCGCAAGATCCACTGGATGGAGATCTACGCCGGCGAGAAGGCCACCCAGGTCTACGGTCCCGATGTGTGGCTGCCCGACGAGACGCTGGACGTGCTGCGTGAGTACGTCGTCTCCATCAAGGGTCCGCTCACCACGCCGGTCGGCGGCGGCATCCGCTCGCTCAACGTTGCCCTGCGTCAGCAGCTCGACCTCTACGTCTGCCTGCGGCCCGTGCAGTACTTCGACGGCGTGCCCTCGCCGGTGCGCGAGCCCCACAAGACCGACATGGTGATCTTCCGCGAGAACTCCGAGGACATCTACGCCGGCATCGAGTACGAGGCTCAGACCGACAAGGCCAAGAAGCTCATCGACTTCCTGCAGAAGGAGCTGGGCGTCACCAAGATCCGCTTCCCCGAGACCTCCGGCATCGGCATCAAGCCGGTCTCGAAGGAAGGCACCGAGCGCCTGGTGCGCAAGGCCATCCAGTACGCCATCGACAACGACAAGCCCTCCGTCACCCTGGTGCACAAGGGCAACATCATGAAGTTCACCGAAGGCGCCTTCCGTGACTGGGGCTATGCGCTGGCCAAGAACGAGTTCGGCGCCGAGCTGCTCGACGGCGGCCCTTGGATGAAGCTGAAGAATCCGAAGACCGGCAAGGACATCATCGTCAAGGACGTGATTGCCGACGCCTTCCTGCAGCAGATCCTGCTGCGTCCGGCGGAATACTCGGTCATCGCCACGCTCAACCTCAACGGCGACTACATCTCCGACGCCCTGGCCGCTCAGGTCGGCGGCATCGGCATCGCCCCGGGCGCCAACCTGTCCGACTCGGTGGCCATGTTCGAGGCCACCCACGGCACCGCACCGAAGTATGCCGGCAAGGACTACGTGAACCCCGGTTCCGAGATCCTCTCGGCCGAGATGATGCTGCGCCACATGGGCTGGACCGAAGCGGCCGACCTGATCATCTCGTCGATGAAGAAGGCCATCGCCAGCAAGAAGGTCACCTATGACTTCGCCCGCCTGATGCCGGATGCCGAGCAGGTCTCGTGCTCGGGCTTCGGCCAGGTGATGATCGACAACATGTGATCATCGCTCGGGGCTTTCTGCAGAGCCGCCCGGAAGGGCGGCTGTGTCGGAAAGGCCCAGGGATCCTCTGAGAATCCGCACCGTGGCGCATCAGTCTGCGGAGCTGGCTCGGAGGATCCTTGAGATAGCCTTGAAAAGGGGGAGCGCCCGGAGACGGGCGTTCCCCCTTCCTGTTTCAGTACCCCAGCGGGTGCTTCGGCAGGTCGGCAGCCGTGGCATTCCAGTAGCGCAGGTCGCGCCGGCTGGCCACCGGCGACTGGTCATCCACCACGTAGTGGCCCAGACGCACCAGCGGCTGACCCAGTTTCCAGCCGGTCGGCACCGCGTAGCGGACGCAGCTCAGGCGCTTCATCAGCGGTGCATGCACGTTCAGGCACAGCCGCGCCTCGTCGGAACGGCCGCCGTTGGCCACGAACACCTGCAGGAAGGCACCGTCCTGGCCGCTCCAGTGGCGCAGCACCTGGTTGAACGGCACCAGCGTACCTTTTTCCACCACGAAGGGCTGGGATCCCTTCAGCGTGAAGGTTCGACCCTGGGGCGTCACGTACCCGGGAATCTGGTCCACCAGCACGCGGGCCTGTGTCTGCAGCGTCAGCAGCGGCGTGCCCACCGGTACGCCGGCCATCGAGGCCAGGCTGTCGACCCGGCGCGGTGCAAAGCCCTTCACGGTGCTGCCGAAGTTCACCTCCACCCAGAGGTTGTGCGTGTTCTCGCGGCTGGTGTGATCGACCGTGGCAGCATCCAGACTGGTGTAGTACGTATAGCTGCCTGCTTGGGCGTCGGCCAGCACGGCCTGATGCACACGCAGCGCCTCGCCCGTCAGGGCCTGGCCGGCGGGCGGCTGTGCAGACCAGCGCCGGGCCTGGAAGGATACGGGGGCATAGGCTTCGTTCGGGTGTGGCTTGCCGTCGTTCAGCAGCACATCGCCCGGATGCAGCGAACCTGGCTGGTTGATCATCGTGGCCAGCACGTCACCACTGATGCCCCGCGCCGAGATGGACGGAGCAGGGCCCCAACGGCCGATGTTGCCGGTCGAGCCGGCACCTGCGTTGCTGCCTCCGGAGTTGCCGCCCCCTGCGTTGCCGCTCCCTGCATGGCCACCAGGCTGCACCGATCCGCTACCGCCAGCGCCGTGACCTTGGCCGGGAGTCGATCCTCCTGCGCCGCCGCTCGACGAACTGCCAGCGCCCTGGCCGCCTGACGTACCGCCGCTGCCGCTTCCACCGGTTCCGGCGTTGGCGTTGCCCGAGCCCGCATGGCCCGTACCCCCGTTGCCTGTGGAGCCACCGGCATGCGTCTGGCCGCCCGTGGCACCGCTACCGGACGAACCGCCGTTCAACGTTCCGCTGTTCGATGACGGGCCCGTGCCGGCGTTCTGTGTCTGGTTTGTCGGCGGTGTGGGGCTGCTGGACACCGCCTTGTCACGGCTGGAGCCGCCGCTGCCGCCACCGCAGGCCGCAAGCAGCAGCATCAGCGTGGCTGCACCTGCCAGGGTTGCGGTGCGTCGCAGCGGGAAGCCGGCAGGCTGGGCCGACGGGCTGGAACGGGATACATGGCTGAGAGATGGACGAAGGATCATGATGTCTGCTCCTGCAAACGAGAAAATCCCCGAAGAGGATCCGGTTGCCGGCATCCCGCGGGGATGCACCGGCGTACCGGAGTGGGTCTCCTGTCACGGCAAGTCGGCCGTCCATCGGTCATCGAATGCCGTGTATCTGTGGATTCATCTTAGGCCATAAAAAGTAAGGTTGACGACAATCTGAGTCATGGAGGCAACACAGTTGTTGCCGTAAAGGATAGAGAGCGCCCATGCTCCGCCATCGGTGTTGTTCTTGTCATACGGCGCGAGCCGTTCGGGCCTGGCAGGCAGCCCGGGCTGGCGTTCGGTCAACTGACCTTCAATGTCTCCACCAGGGCACGCAGTGGAGCGGTAATCCGGCGGTTGGGGTAGTACAGGCAGAACCCCGGGTAGCGGGGGCTCCAGTCCGCCAGAACCTGCATCAGCCGGCCGTCTTCCAGCCAGGGACGGCAGATGGCGTCCATGGCATAGGCCAGGCCCAGGCCTCGTGCCGCGGCGTCCAGCATCAGTTCGGGATCGTCCAGCACCAGCGCGCAGTCCAGGTTCAGTTCCATGAGGCCGGGGACCTGGGCGGCAGATGACCCGGGACTTGTGTCTCCAGCTTCCCGGGTGGGCAGGGCGGCCCGCATGAACTCCCATCGATAGACGTTGCCGCTGCCGATCTGGCGAAAGCCGATGCAGCGGTGGCGGTGCAGTTCGTGGGGTGTGCGGGGGGCCGGATGGAGGGCCAGATGGTCAGGGGAGGCCACCACCATCGTCTGCAGGTCCGGCGTGACGGGTACCGCCACCATGTCGCCCGGAATGCTTTCCCGCAGCCGGATGCCGGCATCGAAGCCGTCGCGCACGATGTCGACGAAACCGTTGTCTGCCGCGATGTCGAGCTGGATGTCGGGGAACCGTTCCATGAAGGCGCGCAGCCGTGGCAGCAGCACCTGGCTGGCCACGCAACGCGGCATGCTCAGCCGGATGCGGCCGGCCGGAAGGTCACGATGGGCATTGACGGCCTCGATGGCGTTTTCCATCCCCGCCAGGGCCGGGCCGACACGGGCAAAGAGCGCCTGTCCGGCTTCTGTCGGCGCCACGCTGCGCGTCGTGCGATGCAGGAGCTGCACGCCCAGCTTCTCTTCCAGCGCACGCAGGCTGTGCGATACGGTGGAGGGGCGCAGACCCAGGCGCGCTGCTGCGCCCCGGAAACTGCCTTCCTCGACGATGGCGGCAAAGGCGGCCAGCTCGGCGAAATCGCTGTGGCGCATGATCGATTGATGGCCCTCATGCATCAGGTCATGAAATGGAATCGGGCTTATCGCGGCTCATTGTAGCCACTACGATGGACGCATGTTCCTGCTTCGGAGGCCGTCATGAAGATACTGGTCAATCTCTTTCATCCGCACCTGGACAGCTCCCGGGTCAATCGCGCCTGGGCACGGCGCCTGGCTGCGCAGCCGGACATCACGGTGCGAGACATCCATGCCCTCTATCCGGATGGCAGGATCGACGTTGTGGCCGAGCAGAAGGCTCTGCTGGCCCATGATCGTCTCGTCTTCCAGCACCCGTTCTACTGGTATTCGGTTCCGCCGCTGATGAAGCAGTGGCTGGATGACGTGCTGGTCTATGGCTGGGCCTATGGTCCGGGGGGCGATGCATTGGCCGGCAAGGAATGGGTCTCGGCCATTTCCACCGGGGGCCCGGCCGATTCCTATCAGGCGGGCGGCTACAACGGCTTCTCGATGAGCGAATTCCTGAAGCCGCTGCAGCAGACGGCCCACCTGCTGAAGACCCGCTTCCTGCCGGCCTACGTCTTTCACGGCGCCGTCAGCGCCAGCGACGACGACGTGCGCCGCTCGGCTGACGCCATGCTTGCCCACATCAGCGACCCGCTGCTGGATCCGGCCAAGCGTCTGGCCGCGCTGCAGGCCGACATGGAGAAGCGGGGCATCGTGCTGGGGTGAAGGGCGTCACTCCACCCGAGAGAGCACCCTCAACCGGTGCTTGGCCGTGACTGTCACCTTGAGGCATCACCTTGGGCCGTCAGGCACCGGGCTGTTCCACCCAGGCCATGGCCTCGATCTTGTGGCCGTCAGGGTCACGGACGAAGCAGCCGTAGTACTGCTTGCCGTAGATGGGGCGCGGGCCCGGGGCGCCGTCGTCGGTGGCACCGGCTTCCAGCGCAGCCTTGTAGAAGGCATCCACCTGGGCTGGCGTCTCGGCGTAGAAGGCGATGTGCACGCCGTTGGCCACTTCTGCCGGCTTGCCGTTGAACGGTGCCTGCACCCAGAACTCCGGATAGGCGCGGCCGTAAGCCACGGCATGGTGCTCCTGGCTCATGTCCACGACGCGGCCGATGCCCAGGGCGCCCAGCGCCTTGTCATAGAAGGCGAGGGCACGGTCGAGCTGGTTGGTGCCGAGCGAAACGTGGGAAAGGATGCTGGGATTGCTGGACATGATCAGGTCTCCTGTCAAGATGCGATCAGGACGATCATAGCGCCGGGGAGGGGAGGAATGGCCGCCGATGATGCACGTTGCGGTCAGGCTCTTCGGGCAGGGACGGGGACCGATGGACACGGCACTTCTTCGGAAGGGATCCTGGGCGCTGCGGACGGACTGACCTCCTGTCGGGGACCGGGGTGCAAGGCCGAGGGCACGCTCTAGAATAGCCGGATACGCAACGAGGGCGCTGCGTCGGGGCCGGTCTGCGGCCATCCGAGTGGTTGCCGCCAGGAAACTCACGCATGAGCAAAGCATTGAAGGACCGTATCCGGATCGTCTTCTTCGACATTGACGACACGCTCTACAGCAAGAATGCGGGCCTGTTGTCGCCCGGTGTCGAGAAGGCCTTCCTGGGGCTGAAACGGCGCGGGGTGATTCCGGCCATCGCCACCGGGCGTGCGCGCTACATCTTTCCTGCGCCGCTGGAGGCGGTCATCGCACGAACGGGCGTCGAGCACTTCGTCACCATCAACGGCCAGCTCAATCTGCATGGGCAGCAGGTTGTCTCCGACTACCCGTTCGCCCAGGCCGATCTGGAGCACATCACCGCCTATCTCGTGGGGCAGGGCATGGGGGTGTGCTATGCCGAGCGTACCCACATGTCGGTGATCTCGATGACGCCGGCCTTCCATGCGGCACTGGTGCCGATCATGCGCGACCATTCCATGGACCAGCCCCATGAGCCTGGCAGCCCGGTCTACCAGCTGGTCGTCGGCTTCCAGGAAAGTCAGCTGGCAGGCATCGAGGCCTCGGGCATTCTGGACCATGGGCGGTTCCGCACGGTGCGCTGGCATGAGGATGCGTCGGACCTGCTGGCCACCGAGGGGTCCAAGATGCGCGGCATCCGCGACGTGATCGGCACGCTGGGACTGACGCTGGACAACGTGATGGCCTTCGGTGATTCGCTCAACGACATCGAGATGCTGTCGGAAGCGGGATTCGGGGTGGCCATGGCCAATGGCCATCCGGAGGTGAAGAAGTACGCCGACCATCTGGCGCCGCGGCAGGACGAGGACGGGGTCTACCGTGCCCTCGTCGAGCTGGGCATGATCGATGCGGATTGAGTTGCAAGCTGCAATCTGAAGCACGTGGCCCATGGTCCCGCAACCCGCAGACGCATCGCCGGTGCTGCGGGGGCTGGGCGTCACCCTTGCTGGCAAGGTGCTGCTGGGCAGTGACTTTTCATGGCCGAGGAGGCTGGCCGGTTGCTGCCCCTGTATTCACATGCAGGAGATTTTCGCGTGGCTGAAAATAAATCATCCGATCAGGACTGCATCTTTTGCAGGATCGTTGCGAACAAGTCGCCCTCCCATCGCATATGGGAGGATGAAAATCATCTTGCCTTTCTGTCGATTTATCCGAATACACCCGGGGTGACCGTTGTCATCCCCAAGGCTCATCGTCCCAGCTATGTATTCGATAACGATGATGAGACGGTCTGTTCACTCATGAAGGCCGCCAGGAAAGTGGCCGGAATGCTTGATCAGCGGCTTGAAGGTGTTGGAAGGACAGGCGTGATTTTTGAAGGGTATGGCGTGGATCATCTGCACGCCAAGCTCTTTCCCATGCATGGCACGGGTGACGGGTCTTCTTTCAGACGGATCGAGTCGAAAGGGATGGACAGATTTTTCGAGCGTTATGAAGGTTATCTGTCATCCCATGACGCCATGCGCGCCGATGACGATGCACTGAGTGCCATGGCGCGCAGGATTCGAGGTGAATGACACGCCTTGTCGTGCCGGAGTCTGCGTGCAACGGCAGGGCGTTTCCCTTTGTACTAGGGCGCAGCCGGACCGTGACGCCCGATGCCTGCAGGCTCAGGCCGGCTGCTGCTCGGGCAGGGCGGCTGCCGACACCAGGCCGGCATCCGCCGCTTCCTTGTACTGGGCGTAGAACTTCTTCTGCATGTCCTTGTAGCGCGCGGCCTTCTCGACTTCCTTGCGCGCGTCGAACAGCGCCCACAGCTGGGCGGCTGCCATGAAGCTGCCCCGACCGCTGACGTTGCCGGCCAGTTCCGGCCGCTCGCCGATGGCCAGCGCCTTCAGCCAGCTCTCCTCGATCATCGGCAGCAGCGACTCACCCTGTTCCGGGTGCTTCTGCATCTGGTCCAGCAGCAGGCAGCCCACCACGAAATAGAAGTCGGCCGACTGCTCCCAGTAGGGCATCTCGTCCGAAGCGAAGATCATGGCCTCTTCCAGACGGCCCTCATGGCGCAGGCACTCGATCGTCCGCACCACCAGGTCGTGGTACCAGGCGGTACGATGCTGCACCAGCTCCCGGGCGCGGCGATAGAAGGGCAGTGCCTCGGCGTACTGCAGCTGGATGTCGTACTGCTTGCCCAGCTGGAAGTGCACATAGGGGTCTTCGGGCCTTTCGGCCAGCGATTTCTCCAGAAGCGCCATGTTGCGGCCCTTCTTGGTGTCGAGCTGCTCCTGCATGTAGCCGTCGTGTCGCGCCGTCACGGCGGCATCGATGATCGGCAGGTTGTGGGCCGGCTGTTCGTGGATCCGTCCCTTGTAGCGCACGCCCCGCGGCAGGATCCGGGAGATCCGGTGGCTGGAGATCAGGGTGTTGCTGCCGCTGCCCAGGTCGCTGTCGATGCGGATGTTGTGGATGGCACGGCGCGAATCGTGGCGCAGTGCCTGCAGGTATTCGCCGCCGGAGGTCAGCCATTCATCCGCATCCAGAACCAGGTTCCAGTCGGCGTCAGAGTGCGCCAGCGCGGCATTGCGGGCGGCGGCGAAGTCGTTGGTCCAGCGCCGCTCGTACACCTCGGCCCCATGGGCACGGGCAATGGCGATGGTGTCGTCGGTCGACCCCGTGTCCAGCACGATCATCTTGTCCACCCAGGGGGCGACACTGTCCAGGCAGCGCGCAAGGCTGCGGGCCTCGTTCTTGACGATCATGGTCAGGGCAATCGTTTTCATGCGGGATCCTCCAGCGGGCATGACGGGGGATTGTCCCGGCGGACGGATGTTCACGATCTTCGGAACAGTGCGGCTTCTGGCGGCCTTTTCGGTCTGTTTCATGCCCGTGTGCAGAGCCGGACGGGAGTACCGGATCGTGTGGTGTGATTCCTGGGCGTGGCGGCCACAGGGTGTCGTTGCATGCAGTGTCGTCCTGATCCGACACGGGTGTTGCCCCCATGCCGATCCTCTCGGGAGCAAAGGGACAGCCAGGCAGATTTCATGAATGAGAAGTAAAATCAGTCAATGAGGCCGTGATCGCTGCTTTGTGCAGGTGCCATGCCCCTCTCCTGTCGGTTCGGCGGCCTGCCGTTCCGGCATCCCCTCCATCCCTCCGCCCCAACCGTTGGAGTCCGAACCGTGAAACCGTCCGAACGCAGCCTGGAAGGCGTGATGGCCGAGCTGAAGGCACTGAGACAGGCTTATGGCGCAGCCCAGCGGCGCTGCACGGCCACAGTGCAGCGGCTTCATGCCCGCAATCAGCTTCTGGAGGCCGAGGTGTTGCAGCTGCGTGCCCAGCTGGCCGCGCGGGAGCCTTCCCTGGCCATGGCGGGTGACGAGCAGCGGCGCATGCTGGCAGCCGCCCAGGCCACGCAGGCGGGCAGGGCCACGCTGGGTGCGCGGATCGAGTCGCTGGCGCAGCGCCTGCAGACGCTGCTTCGCGGCGCTTCGGCCACAATGCCGGCCGAGGCATGGCCTGCGGCAACGCAGGGGACTGTTCCGGAACCCGGAGCGTCAACGCGGCCCTTGGGGCAGCCGTTGCATCCGGCAGGCGACGATCGTGCCGATGGATCGGGCGCCACCGATGAGGTCGAGGATCCCCCAGACCTTGAAGAACGGCTGGTCGAGGCCGATCTGGTGATATGCCAGACCGGCTGTCTCAGCCACCAGGCGTACTGGCGGGTGCAGGATCATTGCCGTCGGCACAACAAGCCCTGTGTGCTGGTGGCTCAGCCTGACGCCTTGCGTATCATCCGCATTCACCAGCGTGATGATGGGCCCTCGGCCGGCACTTTCCCGGCTGATGGTGCTCCCGGGGCGCCGGAACGGGGCAGGAAGGGCATGCCTGACGCCCCCGCACGGGGTGCCGGGGCATCCGGTTCCGGTCAAGGTACGGACAGCCAGGTCCGGACAGCGGTTCATCAGCAGGAAAGCGGTATCACATGACGGATCATGGCGGCCTAAATGGTTCATAATGCAGGGATCGAGGGCGATTGCCCGGGAGGTATCGCCCGGTTGCCCAGCGCCGCGAAACTGTTTCTCTCTCAGGAAGGTCAATGAGCACCCAGGATCAGGAATTGCGCAGTGTCGGTTTGAAGGCCACGCTGCCCAGAATCAAGGTACTAGAAATCATCCGTGGCAGCGAAGAGCGCCACCTTTCGGCCGAGGACGTGTTCCGTCGGCTGCTGGAGCAGGGCCATGACGTGGGCCTGGCGACCGTCTATCGGGTGCTGTCGCAGCTGGAAGCGGCCGGCCTGCTCAGCCGCAACGTCTTCGACGGCGGCAAGGCCGTCTTCGAGATGAACGAGGGTGATCACCATGATCACCTCATCTGTGTGAGCTGCGGCCGGGTGGACGAGTTCACCAGTCCCGTCATCGAGAAAGTGCAGTTCGAAGTGGCCGATGCACATGGCTACGAACTGTCCGAGCGTCGGCTGGCGCTGTATGGCGTCTGCCCGGCGTGCCAGAAGAGCGCAAACGCGCCGCGCGGCCGGAACTGAACCGATGAGCGAGACGATCGATCTGGCCGAAGTCGGCGAGGTGGCCATCGAGGCGCTGAAAGGGCGTTT
The DNA here is from genome assembly GCF_900637555.1 of Lautropia mirabilis. NCBI lineage: Bacteria > Pseudomonadati > Pseudomonadota > Betaproteobacteria > Burkholderiales > Burkholderiaceae > Lautropia > Lautropia mirabilis. The sequence continues at coordinate 1,757,572 of NZ_LR134378.1, forward strand.
CTCGTCTTGGCCGTTGCATGAGCCGGCGCCTTCGGCCTCCGAGCTGGAGACGGCCTTCGAACTGGCCATGCGTGCGCCGGATCACGGCAGCATGAAACCGTGGCGCTTCGTCACCGTCCAGGGGGAGGCCCGGGCGGCGCTGGCCGAGATCCTGGTCGAGGCAGCGCGTGCGCGGGGTCATGAGGATCCCGAGCGCTATCGTCGCAAGCAGCTGGCGGCGCCCATGACCATCGTGCCGGCCGTGCGGCTGGTCGAAGGCTCCGAAAAGGTGCCGGTCATCGAGCAGTGGCTGGCGGCAGGCGCTGCCGTCATGAACCTGCTCAACGGCCTGTACCTGCAAGGCTACGGTGCCATCTGGGTCAGCGGCCCCAACGCCTTCGATCCCAAGGTGCGTGACGCCCTGGGCTTCGCAGCTGATGAACACCTGCTGGGCTTCGTGCATGTAGGTACGGCCGAACCGCACGCCAAGGGCCGCGAGCGCCCTGATCCTTCCGGCTTCGTGCGGGCCTGGCACGGTCCGGAGTGCTGATCCCGGCACATTTCCTTCCTCTGGATTGGATGCAGGGTCGTCGGGACCCTGCATCCTTTCCGTCGCTGCGGGGTTATCCGGAGCTTCCGTATCGATACCCCGATGCCGGGGCTGCCCAGGCTGATGCAGGCTCGCGCATGTCCGGGACAGGCGGAAGCTTTCCCCGAGCATGTCAATGCCTTGCAGCATGCTGGCCGTGGTTGGGCACCTGGTGTCCAGTGAAGAGTGCCAGATGCCACCTGTCGGATTTTTCCTCGGCATCCTCCCCTTTACCCGGGATACTTCTCCCGCGTGTTCCTACGCCTCAGATCTTTCGTGGAGTCCAATCGCATGAGCAAGAGTGCGTTTCCCGTTTCAGCGGATGGCATCCGGAATGTCTCCCGTCCGGCATGGCTGACTCTGGGGGTGCTGGCCTGCCTGGCCGTGGCCCAGCCGACGATGGCGACTGCCCAGACGGCCCGCGAGAGTGCGGAACATGCGACCGCCCATCAGGGGCATGGGCACCACGCCCACGGTGTGCAGGCGGAAGCCTCGCCCGTTGTCGTCAGCGGTGCCTACACCGCGGTGCCACGGCCTGGTGTTCCCAATCTGGCCGTCTATATCGACCGGGTACAGAACCGCGGTCAGCAGGATGACCAGTTGCTGTCAGCCCGCACCGGGATTGCTCGTGCCACCGAGATGCACGAGATGAAGGTGGAAAACGACATGATGCGCATGCGTCAGGTGTCCGCCATCGATATCCCGGCTGGAACCAGCGTGGACATGAACAAGGGGGCCAGCTCAGGCTACCACCTGATGGTGCTGGGGCTCTCCCGTCCGCTGAAGGCCGGTGAGCATTTCACCCTGACACTGAACTTCCGTCACGCCGGCAGTCAGGACGTGCAGGTCCAGGTTCAGGACGTGGCCGGGCACACGGGCGGGCATGAACATCACCACGATCATGACGAGCATGCCGGACATGCCCACGGCCACTGAGGCTTCTTTGGGCATGCCCTGAGCGCAGGACGGCCTGGGCAGGGCAGAGGTGGAAGGCGCTGCTTTCCGGCATGCGTCAGCAGTCGCCCAGCGCGCTGCGATGAATCGGATCCCCATGAAAAAAGGCTGGCAACTTGCGTTGCCAGCCTTTTTCGGTAAGGGCGTCAGCCCATCCTGGCCGAGTGATCAGCCTTCGGGATGGATGTTGGACGCTTGCTTGCCTTTGGGGCCCTGGACCACGTCGAACGAGACCTTCTGGCCTTCCTTCAGGGTCTTGAAGCCTTGGGTCTGAACAGAGCTGAAGTGAGCGAACAGATCTTCGCCACCTTCATCCGGGGTAATGAAGCCGAAGCCCTTGGCGTCGTTGAACCACTTGACCGTACCCGTTGCCATACTATGAATTTTCCTGCTTGAAAGGCCGTGCGTGTGAGACTGAATGGAGGTATTCGGGCGCGGGCCTTGATTTACCCCGAAAACATCAGACACTATTCTTTGGGAATTGGAGGGAGGCAGTCAAGTTCTATCGTGCGAACGGCAGTTCCCGGGAGTGCAACGGAATTTGTTTTCGGGTCTCAATCCGTGTCAGTACCTTGTGGAGCCCCTTCGGACAAGTCTTTAACTTCTTGTTTCTTAACGAGAAAACTTCACCTCTGCTGCAATGCAGCAAAATTTTGCATCGACTGCCCCTCCTGTGGGCCAGTGGCGGCTTGTGGTTTTCTTGCCTTCATGTAAACCGCTGAACGGCAGGTGGCCGGATGGCGCCTCATCATGGCCTTGTGAAGGACGGCCGAGTCCCGGAGGATCTCCGGGCGTTTCCTTCATGGGTTTTGAGGAGTGGAGGTGAATGATCGGTTTTTTATATCAGGATAATAAATCCAGCCTATTCCATTATGAACGGTACATGAACGGGAGATGAACGGAGTCGGCTGGTCAGGTGAGTGCGTGGCCGGGCTGCGCGTGTTGCTCCGTGGCTGTCATGAGCCGGCTCGTCGGCTTGGCTTGTACGGAGGCTTTCCTGGCGGTGTGAGATGGTGCGAGGCAGTGCAAGGGCACTCGCCGTGACCCGTTTTTCCGTGTGCAATCCGGGTAGGAATGAGTCACAATCACACTGTTGGTCGGCGAGTACTTGAATTGCCTGGAAAAGGACGCATTGTGCAATGGTCAGTCGTCAGGCAGGTTCGTCGATATTCGCTCGACCTGCCTGGCACATCGCTGGCCGGGCCGGGGTCCGCGCCTGCCACCCCTGGCGTTGTGGTGGATGTCACGATGGCACCCGCCGGATGTCGCCAGGTCACTTGATCGGTCCGGATCAATCGCTAGAATCGGTCGGATGACACTATCCAATGATCCTTCGGTCGTCCTTGAACGGGAGCAGCTGGCTCTGAAGCCGCCCCCGTTGTACAAGGTGCTCCTGTTGAACGACGATTTCACGCCGATGGACTTCGTGGTGCAGGTTCTGCAGAAGTTCTTCTCGATGAGCCTGGAGAAGGCCACCGACGTGATGCTGCAGGTCCACCACGAGGGCCGCGGCGTCTGTGGCATGTTTCCACGGGATATCGCGTTGACCAAAGTCGAGCAGGTGAGTGGATTTGCCCGTCAGCATCAACATCCGCTTCAGTGCGTGATGGAGGAAGCATGATCGCCCAAGAGCTGGAAGTCAGTCTGCACATGGCCTTTGTCGAGGCCAGGCAGCAGCGCCACGAATTCATCACCGTCGAGCACCTGTTGCTGTCGCTGCTCGACAACCCATCGGCGGCCGAAGTGCTGCGGGCCTGCGCCGCCAACATCGACGAGCTGCGCAAGAGCCTGACCGGCTTCATCAAGGAAAACACTCCGGTGGTGCCGGGTACCGAAGAGATCGACACGCAGCCCACACTGGGCTTCCAGCGGGTCATCCAGCGGGCCATCATGCACGTGCAGTCCACCTCCAACGGCAAGAAGGAGGTCACGGGGGCCAACGTGCTGGTCGCCATCTTCGGCGAGAAGGACTCGCACGCCGTCTATTACCTGCACCAGCAGGGTATCACCCGGCTGGATGTGGTCAACTACATCTCGCATGGCATCGCCAAGGCACAGCAGCAACAGCCCGGCAAGGACGAGCCCCAGGAGGCCACGGCCGAGGGCGGGGGCGATGCCAATCCCCAGGGGGCGCTGGAGCAGTACACCACCAATCTCAACGCGGCCGCCCGCGAGGGTCGGATCGACCCGCTGATCGGCCGCGAGAGCGAGCTGGAGCGCGTCATCCAGGTGCTGGTGCGCCGGCGCAAGAACAACCCGCTGCTGGTGGGCGAGGCTGGCGTTGGCAAGACTGCCATTGCCGAAGGGCTGGCCTGGCGCATCGTCCAGGGCGACGCGCCCGAGGTGCTCAAGGACGCCACCGTCTATTCGCTGGACATGGGTGCGCTGCTGGCCGGCACCAAGTACCGCGGCGACTTCGAGCAGCGCCTGAAGACGGTGCTCAAGCAGCTGCGGGCCGACCGCCAGGCCATCCTGTTCATCGACGAGATCCATACCCTCATCGGGGCCGGCTCGGCCTCGGGCGGCACGCTGGATGCCTCCAACCTGCTCAAGCCGGCGCTGTCGTCGGGCGAGCTCAAGTGCATTGGTGCCACCACGTTCACCGAGTACCGTGGCATCTTCGAGAAGGATCATGCGCTGTCGCGGCGCTTCCAGAAGATCGATGTGGTGGAGCCGACGGTGGAACAGACCGTGCAGATCCTGCGCGGCCTGAAGAGCTACTTCGAGGAGCACCACGGCATCCGCTACACCGGGGCGGCGCTCACGGCAGCGGCCGAACTGTCGGCCAAGTACATCACCGATCGTCATCTGCCCGACAAGGCCATCGACGTGATCGACGAAGCCGGTGCCGCGCAACGGGTGCTGCCGCGTGACAAGGCCAAGGAAGTGATCGGCAAGGCCGACATCGAGGCCATCGTCTCCAAGATCGCCCGCATCCCGCCCACGTCGGTCAGCAGTGACGACCGCAGCAAGCTGCAGTACCTGGAGCGCGATCTGAAGAACGTGGTGTTCGGCCAGGATTCGTCCATCGAGGCGCTGGCGGCCGCCATCAAGATGGCGCGCTCGGGCCTGGCACGGCCCGAGAAGCCCATCGGCTCGTTCCTGTTCTCGGGCCCCACGGGCGTGGGCAAGACCGAGGTGGCACGGCAGCTGGCCTTCACGCTGGGCATCGAGCTGGTGCGCTTCGACATGTCCGAGTACATGGAGCGTCACGCCGTGTCGCGGCTGATCGGCGCGCCGCCGGGCTATGTCGGCTTCGACCAGGGAGGACTGCTGACCGAGGCCATCACCAAGAAGCCGCATGCGGTGCTGCTGCTCGACGAGATCGAGAAGGCGCATCCGGACATCTTCAACATCCTGCTGCAGGTGATGGACCACGGCACGCTGACCGACAACAACGGGCGCAAGGCCGATTTCCGCAACGTGGTGCTGATCATGACCACCAACGCGGGCGCGGCCGACCTGCAACGGCGTTCCATCGGGTTTTCGGACACGCGCGAGCCGGGTGACGAGATGGCCGAGATCAAGCGGCTGTTCTCGCCCGAGTTCCGCAACCGCCTGGATGCCATCATCAGCTTCCGTCCGCTGGATGAGGAGATCATCCTGCGGGTGGTGGACAAGTTCCTGATGCAGCTGGAAGAGACGCTGCACGAGAAGCGGGTGGAGGTGATCTTCACCGACGCGTTCCGCAAGTATCTGGCACGCGAGGGCTTCGATCCGCTGATGGGCGCACGCCCCATGCAGCGGCTCATCCAGGACACGGTGCGCAAGGCGCTGGCCGACGAGCTGCTCTTCGGCCGTCTGCAGCACGGTGGCCGCGTCACCGTGGATATGGACGACGCCGGCAAGGTGGCGCTGGAATACCACGAGTCCTTCGAGCCGCCGCCGCCCGAGCCGGAAGACGAGGCCGAGGTCGAGACGGTCGAGAGCTGAGGCCGGTCCGGATCAGAGGAGGCAGCCGTGGGGGAAGCCCTTCGGCTGCTTTTTTTATCCGATTGTGGCAGGGCTGGCATGTCACAGGCTCATGCTGCACCAGCTCATTCAGCACTCATGCGCTGGGTGATTCAGCAGGCCATGTAGCAGGCTCATGCAGCAAGGGTGCTCCTGTCGTGTCCGGAGCACGCCATGGCCTGCATCGTCGCGATGGGTTGTTTGCGTGCCACGTTCCGTGGTTTTATGCAAACGGGGGGCTTGCCGCCGATCCGCAGTTGCTGTCCGGGTATCCAGGGCAGTGCGGGCGTGCTTCGGGTAGACTGGATCATGCGGACATGCGATCGAAACGAGGCATGTTCGATGTCGAGATACACCCTTACCCAAGTGGCTGCCGAGCGTCTCCTGAAGGACCTGGACATTGCGGTGGTCAAAACGATGAGCCGTGTCGTCGCGGATGCGCGCGAGCATCTGTGGCTGCTGGAAAGCATCTCCACCACCGATGTGCTGACTGACAGTGACTTCCAGCGCCGGCTGTGCCGCCATGTGGGCATGCGTGGCAAGCTTCGGATGCGCCGTGAGGAGCTGTTCATGATCCTGGACGGCATCCGGCGCGTGCCCCATCGCAACTATCCGGACGTGCTGATGCAGATCAGCGAGCTGACCGGGCAGGTGGAGAAGTCGGTGGCTTCGGAAGTGCTGGCCCTGCTGGAGCCGGACCAGCCGACAATCGATCGCGAGGTGCGCGAGCTGATGCCGCGCTATGGTTTCCAGCCGTTGCCCGAATCGCCGCTCTTCGACGAATGCGTGGCCTATCACCATTGCCTGCGGCAGGTGATGGAGCAGGTGCTGGCCCTGCCGCTGGCCGGCACGCTGCTGGCGCGCCTGGACCAGGCCATTGGCGAGGGGGCAGGGCAGCTGTCGCCGCTGCGCAAGCTGAACCTGCTGCTGTCGGGCTCTTACCGGACTGTGGCGCTGCTGCCCAACCTGGAGGCTGTGCGGCGCGCCATTCCGCGGCACCAGCCGATGCCGGCACCGCAAGTGCCACCGACCGTGACGGCCACGCCGTCGGTCATCAATACCCGGCCCGGCGTGCGTCTGCACCTGTGCCGCTGATCAGTCCCTGGGACCGGTTCAGATCCCGGTCCCCTGATCGTTCAGCCATGCGCCGGAACCGGCCGCTGCCCGTTCGGCGCTGGTCGCCTGTTTTGCAATCATTGTCTGTTTTGCGGCCTCTGCGTCCATGGCTTCCTCCGCGGCCTTCATCTGTTCCCGCTGTTGGGTCAGCCACGCCGTGGGCGTCTGGCCGACGATACGGGTGAAGGCCCGGGTCAGTGCGGCATTGTGGCTGTAGCCGGTCCGCTCTGCCACCAGCGCCACCGGAACCCCCTGGAGCAGCAGGCTCTGGGCCAGCGAGATGCGCCAGGTAGCCAGATAATCCATGGGCGATACGCCCACCGTCTCCCTGAAGCGCAGCGCAAAGCGCGTGCGGGACATGTGCGCCCGTTCGGCCAGGGTGTCCAGCTGCCACGGCGCAGCCGGATCCTGATGCATGTGCGACAGCGCCAGTCCGATCTGCCGGTCGGCCAGCCCGCGCAGCAGGCCGGTATCCAGATGCCGCAGCCGCAGGCTGCAGCGTACCGCCTGAATGGTGAAATAGGCCGAGAGATGGTGCACGGCCATCTGGTAGCCGCAGTGCCGTTCGGCCGTTTCGGTGAAAATCCGGTTGGCCACCGCCAGCAGGTCGGGGTTGCTGTTGAGCTGCAGCAGTACCGGACGCTTCAGGATGTGGGTAAGCGGATTGCGCACGCCGTTGCCAAAGTCGAAGCTGATGCAAAACACATCCAGTCCGCCGGTGTCGAGCGGGGTTATGGTGTGCTGCATGTGCCCCGACATGAAGATCAGCGTGGGTTCCTCGATGCGGATGGGGGGCGTGTCGGGAATTTGCAACAGGCATCGCCCTTCGCGGACCAGGTGCAGGTACCCCTTTTCGGATTCGGCATGCGTGCTGGTATTGCACAGCCGGCCCAGAAAGAACAGGTCGGTGCGAAAGCGAAAGTGCGTGAACAGCTGGCTGAGAGCATCCATGGCGCGGAAGGCTGAAGGGGTGACGACCAGGGAAAGATATCAGCACGGGTGCCGCAGTGCATCCCGGTGGGCCGATGACAGAAACAGATTGATGCAGGGCAGCCGCCCTGTCCGGGTCCTTTTGTCCCGTCAGCACACGATGCAGCATATGGCGGGGATCAGTGCATGGGTCGGTGCAGGGGAGCAATGCAGGGGAGCAATGCAGGGGAGCAATGTAGGGGAGCAATGCAGGGGAGCAATGCAGGGGAGCAATGCAGGGGAGCAATGCAGGGGAGCAATGCAGGGGAGCAATGCAGGGGAGCAATGCAGGGGAGCAATGCAGGGGAGCAATGCAGGGGAGCAATGCAGGGGAGTAATGTAGGGGAGTAATGTAGGGGAGTAATGTAGGGGGTAAGTGCAGGGAGTAAGTGCAGGGAGTAAGTGCAGGGAGTAAGTGCAGGGAGTAAGTGCAGGGGGCGGCGCGGGAAAGCATGTGTCCATGACATGCTGACGGCCCGGTGGAGAAAATGTCCATGAAACGCCTCGGGCCGATGAATGGTCGCCTGAAAGGTGCCAGCGGTGGACCGTCCATCGCACGGCCATCATCCGGGTAAAAAGACGGGATGATGTGTCAACCGGCCTTGCGTGCATTCGGCGACGATGTCGTCACTGGCACCGGGCAGGTGGTATTGCAGCATGCTGCGCGGATGATTCGGCCAGAAACCTTCTCCTCTTCATTTGGAAACCATGTGCAATAACCACAAAGATCACACCGTCGACCAGGGCCGCCGCCAGTTTCTGGGGCATGATGCCAAAGCCGTTGCGGCGGTTGCCGCGCTGGGCGCCATGGCGCTGGGCGGCGCAGGCAATGCCGAAGCCGCTGGCAGAAATGCCGCGGGCAAGGGGGCGGCGCCAGCCAATCCGTATGCCGAGCCGTCCAGTTACGGCATGCCACGCAAGGGCATGAAGCTCGATCCAGAGCGCGTGGCGCTGGTGGTCATCGATCCCCAGATCGATTTCCTGAGCCCGAAAGGCATCGCCTGGGGCGCCGTGGGCGAAAGCGTCGAGCAAAACAATACGGTGCCAAATCTGCTGCGCCTCTTCAAGGCGGCCAAGGGCGCCGGCATCCCCGTGGTAGTGTCGCCACACTACTACTATCCCACCGATCACCAGTGGGAATTCGGTGGCCCGGGCGAGCACTTCATGCACGACAGTGGCATGTTTGCGCGACCCAGCGCCTATGACATGAAAGGCTTCGAGGGCTCGGGAGCCGACTTCATGCCCGAATACAAACCCTACATCTTCGATGGCAAGACCATCATTGCCTCGCCGCACAAGATTTTCGGCCCGGAAAGCAACGATGTGACGCTGCAGCTGCGCAAGCAGAAGGTGGACCAGATCCTGCTGGCGGGCATGGCCGCCAACCTGTGCGTCGAGTCGCACCTGCGCGAGTTCATCGAGCAGGGCTTCGAGGTGACGGTGGTGAAGGACGCCACCGCCGGCCCGAAACTGCCGGAGGGCGATGGCTATCTGGCCGCGCTCGTCAATTACCGCCTGGTGGCCAACGACCTGTGGACCACCGATGAGGTGGTTCGCCAGCTGGGCCAGAAGGTCTGACCCAGCGCCCGGATGCCCATGGCACCGCGTGGTTTTGCGCGTGCCATGGACTCATTCGTTCCCGCGACGCCCCCGGGCATGCCGGCAGGCAGCGGCGACATGGCAGCAACGTGGGACGGGGCATCAGGTCGGCACGCGGCCGATGACCAGATACTCCAGCAGGGCCTTCTGCACGTGCAGGCGGTTCTCGGCCTCGTCCCACACCACCGACTGCGGGCCGTCGATCACGCCGGCCGTCACTTCCTCACCCCGGTGCGCCGGCAGACAGTGCATGAACACCGCATCGGGGCTGGCCAGTGCCATCATCTGCTCATCGACGCAGAAGTTCGCAAAGGCGGCGGCCCGGGCCTCGTTCTCGGCCTCGTAGCCCATGCTGGTCCAGACGTCGGTCGTCACCAGATCGGCGCCCGCGCAGGCTTCGCGCGGATCCTCGAAATAGCGCAGGTGCTTGCGCTCGGCATCGCTGATGCGGGCATCGTCCAGCGCATAGCCCGGCGGCGTGGAGATGTGGACCTGGAAGTCCAGCAGCCGTGCGGCCTGCACCCACGTGTAGCTCATGTTGTTGGCGTCGCCCACCCAGGCCACCGTCTTGCCCTGGATGCTGCCGCGGTGCTCCATGTAGGTGAAGATGTCGGCCAGGATCTGGCACGGGTGGTACTCGTTGGTGAGTCCGTTGATGACCGGCACCCGTGAGGCGGCGGCAAAGCGCTCGATGATGTCCTGCTCGAAGGTGCGCATCATGATGATGTCGCACATCCGCGAGATCACCTTGGCGGCATCATCCACCGGCTCGCCGCGGCCCAGCTGCGAATCCCGCGTGTTCATGTAGATGGCGGCACCGCCCAGCTGCAGCATGCCGGCCTCGAAGGACAGGCGGGTGCGGGTGGAGGCCTTCTCGAAGATCATCACCAGCGAGCGGTCCTGCAGCGGATGCCAGGTCTCGTAGTTCTTGAAGCGCTTCTTGATGAAATCGGCGCGTTTCAGCAGGTATTCGATCTCTTCGCGGCTGAAGTCGTCGAATTTCAGGAAGTGCTTGATGGGCAGTGTGCTCATGGTCGGGGCTGTCGTGTCGGCGTGGATTCAGGGAAAGGCACATCGGGTGGGGACATGCCCGGCGAAGGCGCTGGATGGGGCAGACCAGCGAAAGAGCCCGGTCGTTCAGGTGTGGTGAGGTGCTCCGGGAAAGCGGGGTGAGAGGGCGGGGCGATGACGGGGCGCCGCCTGCGGGCAGGCCGTGATGCCAGCCCGCGGGCGTCTGCCTTTTCAGCGGGCGGCCTGTCCCTCCTGCAGGAAGCGCCGGATCAGCGGCGCCAGCCGCTGTACCAGCTCGTCGGCCTCGGCATCGGACAGGATGAGCGGTGGCAGCAGCCGCACGACCCGTTCGGCCGTGACGTTGATCACCAGGCCTTCGTCCAGCGCCCGCTTCACCAGCGCGCCGCAGGGGCGATCCAGCCCGATGCCGATCATCAGGCCCTTGCCCTGCATGCCGGTGAAGCCCTTTGTGTCGGCCAGTGCCTGCTCGAAGCCCTGGCGCAGGCGCTCACCCAGCACTTCGGCACGGGCCACCAGCCCGTCGCGCTCCATCACTTCCAGTGTGGTGAGGGCCGCGCGCATGGCCAGCGGGTTGCCGCCGAAGGTGGTGCCGTGGTTGCCGGGCTGGAACAGGCTGGCCGCCGGGCCGTGGGCCAGCACCGCGCCGATCGGCACGCCCGAGGCGAGCCCCTTGGCCAGCGTCATCACGTCCGGCGTGATGCCGGCCCACTGGTGGGCGAACCAGCGGCCGCTGCGACCCATGCCGCTCTGAACCTCGTCCAGCATCATCAGCCAGCCGTGCTCGTCGCACAGCCGCCGCACGCCCTGCAGGAATTCCGGCGTGGCGGCCGTGATGCCGCCTTCGCCCTGAATGGACTCCAGCAGCACGGCGGCAATGCTCGGGGCGGCGCTGTCCTGTCGGGCCAGCGCTTCGAGAGCAGCCAGATCATTGAAGGGCAGGCGAGGGAAGCCGGGCACCAGCGGCTCGAAGCCTTTCTGGACCTTGGGGTTCGCCGTGGCCGACAGTGTGGCCAGCGAGCGCCCGTGGAAGGCATGCTCGAACACCACCACCCGGGGCTCGGCGATGCCCCGGGCATGGCCGTGCAGACGGGCCAGCTTGAGCGCTGCCTCGTTGGCTTCCAGGCCGGAGTTGCAGAAGAATGCGTTGGTCATGCCTGAGCGTTGCACCAGCTGGCGGGCCACGGCGTCCTGCAGTGGCACCTCGAAGAGGTTCGAGCAGTGCATGATTTTCGCGACCTGATCCTGCAGCGCAGCCACCAGATCGGGGTGGGCATGACCGAGTGTATTGACGGCGATACCGCTCAGAGCGTCGAGGTATCGTCGGCCCGCCTCATCGAACAGAATGGCGCCCTGGCCCCGCGTGAAGGCAACGGGCTGGCGCAGGTAGGTCGACATCAGGGGGGCTTGGCAGGTCATGCGCGTGTCTCGGTTTTTCCATCCATGTACCGGTATCATACTTCCATGCAGCAAGAATCAATGAACCCATCCGCGTCTGTCGGCGACGGGATCCCGGGTCAGGAGACACTCGCTGGCGGCATTCCGCCCCCGGCGCCCGACGCCACGGCCCATGCCGCGCACCCTGTCGCGCCGACCTGTCCGGGGGCTACGCCCGATCCGGTGGCGCATGTCCGTCACGCCGCACGCTTCGTCATCATTGGCGAGACTCATGAAGGTCGCCGCTTCCGTCCCAGTGACTGGGCCGAACGCCTGGCAGGCGTGATGGCGGCCTTCCGGCCCCGCAAGAAAAGTGGCGCGCGGTCCGGCGTCGGCCAGTTCCACCTGGGCTATTCGCCCTATGTGCTGCCGTCCATGTACCAGGGCTTCAAGTGCGTGATCGTCGATCGCCGCCTGCATGACGTCGAGCCGCTGGCGCACAATTTCGTGCTCAACTTCGCGCTGGACAACCGGCTGCGGACCGAGGCGCTGGACTGAGCGCGGGACTGAGCGCGGGACTGTCGCGGTCAGGCGTCGGGCAATCAACGGTTTTTGACATGAACCGTTGCCTTTTCGGCGCCGGGCTTGTTAAAAAAGCTACAGCCCCGTCGTAGACAGCGCAGCTAAGCATATGAATTAACGACGTTTTCTAATTGTCGGGTTGCTCTTTGGCGGACTTTCTGGTCTCATCGCTTCCATGTGGAAGACGCCTTTCAACCCGCGTGGCCAGAAGAGCCCGACAGCAGCGCCGGCAATGGTTGCCGAAGCGCCGCGCCTGCCGTTCCGTGTCGCAGCATTCGGCCTGGGCCAGCGTTTCATGCGTCTGATCGAGCTGATCTTCCAGTGCGAGGCCCAGAACCCGCACCGCTACCAGCTGGCCGATACCCGCACGGGCGGGGAGTTCGACATTGCGCTGGTCAATCTCACCATTCCCGGCGGCGTGGATACGGCCCGCCGGCTGCGCAGCCTGCCGCGCGCCATTCCGGTCATCGGCGTGGGGCGCCGGGCCAACCGCCTGCGCGGCGCTGACGATCTCCTGTTTGCTTCCTTCGCCCAGGACATCCTGGCCGTGCTCAACCGCTCGGCCGATGTCCTGGTGGCCCGTGCACAGCAGCATGCCATCAACCGCAACACGCTCTCGGCCAGCAGCCTGCTGGCCGCCCGTCAGCGGATGCCGGTCGACACGCCGTTGCGCGTCCTGGTGATGGATCCCAGCCCCTCCAGCCGCAGTCATGTGGCTGTGGGCATGCGGCAGCTGGGCGTGGACGTGGATGGCGTGGGAACGCTGGAGCAGGCCAGTGATGTGCTGTCGATGCGCCACTACGATCTGGTCATCGTCGATCCGCAGCAGCCCGATGGCTGCGGGCTGGAGATGATGCGTCGCTTCAAGCGCGCCACCGGCTCCAATGTGCCGGTGGTGGTGCTCAGCGCCCGCTCGGGCATTTCCGATCTGCTGCGTTCCGCCATGGCGGGCTGCAGCGGGTATCTGGTCAAGCCGTTGTCCATGTCGGCACTGCACGGTACCGTGCGGCGCATCCTGCTGCGCACGGCCGGCCGACGCCAGCGCGGCGCCATCGGCCCCATGGCACTGGCAGACGACGACCGTGTGCCTGCCGCCGGACAGCCCGGGCTGATCTGGCGGATGCTGGACGGGCTCCGTCACCAATGCCTGTCCGGTCTGGGGTTCCTGGGCGGGCGGCTGGCCCTGACGGGGTGCAGCTCGCGAGGCACATGTCGGGGTGTCGAGCGGGTCAGCCTGCGTGGTGGTGGTGATGGTGCGCGGGTCGATTCCATGCGGCTCAGCCCCAACGCGGTGCCGGTCTGGCGGCCGGGCAGCAGTCATTGTGATGTCGACATGGGACTGGCCATGGCCATTGCCACGGGGGCGCAGGCTCCCTCGGGTCTGCCGGCCGCATCAGGCATGCGGGCGGGTCAGCGGCAGAAAACGGCTTCGACTGGTCGGCCACATGTCGAGTCCCGCGTGGCCGAGCCGGCGCTCAACGACTGAAGCAGCGCCCAACAGCTCGTTCAACAACGGATTTGCAGCTGTCTCTAGCTGCAAAAGCTGCAAAAGAAAAAGCCCCGGCTGGTTGTCCAGTTCCGGGGCTTTTTGCCGTGAAGGCCGGAAGGCTTACTTCACGCGGCTGCGGTATTCGCCGTTGCGGGTGTCGATCTCGATCTTGTCGCCGGTCTCGACGAAGGCGGGCACCTGCACCTCGAAGCCAGTGGGCTTGATGCGGGCAGGCTTGAGCACTTTGCCGGAGGTGTCGCCACGCACGGCAGGTTCGGTGTATTCCACTTCACGCACCAGGGTGGTGGGCAGTTCCACCGAGATGGCGCGGCCGTTGTACATGACGACCTCGCAGGGCATGCCTTCCTCGAGGTAGTTCAGGGCGTCGCCCATGTTCTCGCCGTCCACTTCGTACTGGTTGTACTCGTGGTCCATGAACACGTAGGCGGGGTCGGAGAAGTAGGAGTAGGTGACCTCGGTCCGCTCCAGAACCTGGATCTCGAACTTGTCGTCGGCCCGATAGACGCTTTCCGTGCCGGAACCCGTCAGCAGGTTCTTCATCTTCAGCTTGACGACGGCGGCGTTACGGCCGGATTTGTTGTATTCGGCCTTGATGACGACCATGGGGTCGTTGCCGATCATGATCACGTTGCCAACGCGAAGTTCCTGGGCGGTCTTCATGGGTGTATCTGTACTGTGTCCGGGGTTGAGCTGAACTCGCAATTATATAGCGGGTCGGTGGGGTTTGGGGGCTTGGTCCCGGGTGAAGGCAGCTTCGTTGAGGGGCGCCCCGTGCCGGGGTACCTTCCTCGGCTCATGCTGTCCGCTTCGCTTCCAGAGCGCCTGTGGAGGCACCCCGTCCCGGGGCGCTGAGGCTTGTGTCGGGTGTCGTCCTGGGTGAAGGCGGCTTCGTTGAAGGGCGCCCCGTGCCGGGGAGCCTTCCTTGGCTCACGCCGTCCGCTTTGCCTGCGCAAATGCCATCAGGCTGCTTGCCAGGTCGGGGACGTGGGCGGCGGTGGCGCTGGCCAGTCGTCTGGACAGGGCTGCGGCACAGGGATTTTGCAGCCAGGCCACCAGATCGTTGGCGTCGTGGCCGGGAGTCTGGTTCCAGGCGCGCAGGGCGCGCTGCCAGGCAAGGAAGGCAGGTTCATCGGCCAGCCAAGGGGTGATGCGGGTCAGGAAGGCATCCAGCTTCTGCAGGTGGGCGGCGTCATCCTGGGGGTAGGCCTGCCACAGCCAAGGAATGCCGGCCCACAGGGCGCGAAGCCAGGAATCCTCTCCGCGCACAAGGTTCAGGTCGCAGCACCACAGCAGGGGGTCGAATTCGGTCTGGGGAAGGAAGGGCAGGGGCGAGAGCCGCAGGCGGTGGGGATGTGCCTGGGCTAGCGGGACCAGGGACTGCAGCCAGGGCTGGGTGTCAGCGCCGGGCAGCAGCAGGTGCAGCGGCGGCAGTGCCGGCTGATTCAGCCAGGTGGTGAGCCATGACAGCAGCGGTGCAGACGGGTAGCACAGGACACTGGCCAGCAACGGTCGGCCAGCGGGGGATGGCGTGTCCGCTGTTGCATGATCGGGAAAATCCGGGAGGATGCCGTGGGCTGTCAGCCACTGGAATTTGTGGGCAGGATCGGCCAGGAAGGCATCGCGACGTTTCAGCAGGTCGCGTTCGCGCAGCAGGCCGCCGGTATCGGCCGAGAAGCCGGGGTTGAAGAAGTGCTCGGTCAGGCCGTCCGGTTGCAGGCTGGGCAGGCCGTGGCCGTCGGCCACCCAGTCCTCGGCGCTCAGGTACTCCAGCTGGATGAGCTGCGGAGGGCAGCGCTGGCGGGTCTTCAGCGCTGCCCGCGCCTTCTGGGGCAGCCGCACCTGAAAGCCGCAGACGATCACGTCTGCGTCCTGGCCCACGGCAGCATCGTCATCCAGCCGGCTGACCATGACAGGCGGGCGTTCAGCCTTGGGGGCCAGTCGCTCCAGCATTTCGGGCTGGTCGATGAAGAGATGGACATGGCAGCCATGTTCGTCGTGCAGCTGCCGGGCCAGTCGCCACATCACGCCCGCATCGCCGAAGTTGTCGATGACCTGGCACAGCAGGTGCCAGCGCTGGTCGGGGCGGTACGTGGCTGCGTCGCGCGAAGAACTCATGGGCGTTCTTCCAGGGCAGCGGCCTGCTCCTGTTTCAGCATCTGCTCCAGTGTGCCGATGTTCAGCCCGAAGCGGCGCTGGGCAAAGCGGCGGGCGGCCAGCAGGGCCCGATCCTTCGAGAGCAGCCAGTCCACGCGGTGGGCCACGGCCAGATCCAGGAACTTGCGGTCGTCAGGGTCGCGGCAGCTGAGGTTGCAGGGCGGTACCACGGCCACTTCTTCGGTCAGCGCATCCCAGCGGGCCAGCGCCGCCTGCTGCTGGCTTTCGTCCAGTCGGAACTGGGGGCGGGCCAGTACCACGGCCAGCTCGGCGCGCATGGCATGGGTGCCGATGGCCCGGTAATGGCCGCTCGCCAATCCGTCCTGCAGCGCCTGCACGCGCGGATCATGGAAGACGAGCAGGTCGAGCCAGATGTTGGTGTCGATGACGAGACGGGGCATGGGATGAAGAGGAGGGGGCGATCGCAGCGCGCATCGTAGCATCCGGCCCGCGTGCTCCATAAAAGTACTCTATAATCTTTTGCATGAAGATAGTTCTTTCCCCTGCCAAGGCGCTGGACTACACCACGCCTGCACTCGACGTGCCGGCCAGCCTGCCGGCCTTTCCCGAGCAGACCCGCGCGCTGGTCGACATCCTGCGTGGCTATGACGAAGTGGCGCTGTCCGGACTGATGTCCATCAGCGCGGCGCTGTCGCGCGAGAACGTGGCCCGCTACCAGCGTTTCTCGGACACCTTCGACGAGACCAACAGCCGCCCGGCGCTCTATGCCTTCAACGGTGATGTCTACGACGGTCTGTCGGCCCGCACGCTGACACGGGCCGAGGCCGAGCGGGCCAATGGGCTCGTGCGCATCCTGTCCGGGCTCTATGGTGTGCTGCGGCCCTTCGACCTGATGCAGCCCTACCGGCTGGAGATGGGTACGAAGCTGCCCAACCCGGCGGGCAAGGATCTGTACGCCTTCTGGCGTGAGCGCATCACGGCCACGCTCAACCAGGCGCTGGCGGACGATCCGCATCCGGTGCTGGTCAACCTGGCCTCGGACGAGTACTTCAGTGCCGTGGACGTGAAGCGGCTGGAGCATCCGGTGCTGAAGATCGCGTTCGAGGAATGGCGTGATGACGCCAAATCGCCCGAAGGCGGCAAGTGGAAGGTGGTTTCCTTCAATGCCAAGCGGGCGCGCGGCATGATGACCCGCTACGCCATCGACATCGACGCGAAACAGCCAGCCGATCTGCGTGGCTTTGATCGTGACGGCTACGCGCTGGACGAGGCCGCTTCCAGCGATGACCGCTGGGTGTTCCGCCGGCGGGACTGGCCCCCGGCGAAATAGGAAGGGCCGTGACCGGCCTGGGCAGCCTCCTGCCGCCCGGCCCGGCAACGGCCCCAAGGGTGCAGCTCCGGGTCTCCTGGTTGGCCACCTCATGACGGGCGGCCACCGGAGCTGCGTGCTGCGGTCCTGCGTTTACTGCAGCATCATGTACAGCCCGGAGGCCAGCAGTGCGCCGACCATCGGTGCCACACCCGGAACCCAGGCATAGGACCAGTCGGTGTTCACCTTCATCGGCAGCAGCGTCAGCACCAGCCGCGGGCCCAGGTCACGGGCCGGGTTGATGGCGTAGCCGGTGGTGCTGCCCAGGCTCAGGCCAATGACCCAGACCAGGATGGCCACTGGCAGCGCCCCCAGCGTGCCCAGCCCGATGGGCGTGGCCTCGGTCTGGCCGGGCAGGGTGATGCTGCCGTTACCGATGATGTAATAGATCACGAACAGCAGCACGAAGGTGGCCAGCGTCTCGCAGAAGAAGTTGTTGGGCAGGTTGCGGATGGCAGGGCCCGTGCAGAAGCAGGCCTTTTTGGCACCTTCGTCCTCGGTGGCGGCAAACTGGTCACGGAAATACAGCCAGACGCAGAGCGCACCCAGCATCGCGCCCAGGAACTGGGCCGCGAAATAGGTGGGCACCTGGTCCCAGGGGGTCTTTCCGAGGGCCGCCAGTCCCAGCGTGACAGCCGGGTTCAGGTGGGCGCCGCTGACCGGTCCGGCCACCGTGACGCCCACGAACACGGCAAATCCCCACGCGGTGGTGATGACGATCCAGCCCACGCCCACACCGACGGCGTGGGTCTGTTTCAGCACGCAGCTGGACACGACGCCGTTGCCCAGCAGGATCAGCAGCGCGGTACCGATGAGCTCGGCAGTGAAGATGCTCATGTTGGCTCACTCCTCATGGCCAGGGATGGCAGACCGGCCGCCGGCGGCCGGACGAACGGGGATGGTGTGCATGGGGCTCACTCTTCGATCCAGTGGCGGGCGGCACGCACGGCCTTGTGCCAGTAGTGCAGCATGTGTTGCACACGCTCGGGCGACAGCTTGGGCTTGAAGACCTGGCCCACCTGCCACTGCTCGTGCAGCGCCTCGATGCTGGGCCAGTAGCCCGTGGCCAGACCGGCCAGATAGGCAGCGCCCAGGGCCGTGGTCTCGATGGTGCGGGGCCGGACGATGTCGAAGGCGAACAGGTCCGACTGGGTCTGCATCAGGTAGTCGCTCTTGCTGGCGCCACCGTCCACGCGCAGTTGCGAGGTGGCCTGGCCGGCATCGGCCTCCATGGCCTTCACGATGTCGTAGACCTGGAAGGCAATGCCTTCCAGCGTGGCGCGGGCGATATGCCCGTCCGTGGTGCCGCGGGTGATGCCCAGCAGCGCGCCACGCGCGTACTGATCCCAGTAGGGGGCGCCCAGGCCGGTCAGCGCCGGCACGAAGTACACGCCGCCGTTGTCTTCCACCGTGTGGGCCAGGTTGTTGATGTCGGCCGAGGTGCGGATCAGGCGGGCACCGTCACGCAGCCACTGGATGGCCGCGCCACCCACGAAGACGCCACCTTCCAGTGCGTAGGTGGTCTTGCCGCCGATCTGCCAGGCCACGGTGGTCAGCAGGTTGTTGGCCGACTTCACCGGGGTATCGCCCGTGTTCATCAGCAGGAAGCAGCCGGTGCCATAGGTGTTCTTCAGCATGCCCTTTTCGGTGCAGAGCTGCCCGAACAGGGCGGCCTGCTGGTCACCGGCGATGCCGGCGATGGGGATCTTGCACTCGGTGTAGCGGTTGGAGGTCTCGCCATAGACCTCGCTGGAGCTCTTCACCTCCGGCAGCATGGCGCGCGGCACGCCGAAGAGCTTCAGGAGTTCGTCATCCCAGTCCAGCGTGTGGATGTTGTAGAGCATCGTGCGGCTGGCGTTGCTGGGGTCGGTGACGTGCACCTTGCCGCGCGTGAAGTTCCAGATGAGCCAGGTGTCCACCGTGCCGAAGCACAGCTCGCCGCGCTCGGCGCGTGCCCGGGCACCTTCCACGTTGTCCAGGATCCACTTCGCCTTGGTGGCCGAGAAGTAGGCATCCAGCACCAGGCCGGTCTTGTCCTGGATCTTTGCCTGCCATTCGTCGCGGATCTCGTCGCAGTACCGGGAGGTGCGCCGGTCCTGCCAGACGATGGCGTTGTACAGCGGCTCGCCGGTGGCGCGGTCCCACACCAGAGTCGTCTCGCGCTGGTTGGTCACGCCGATGGCCTGGATGTCGGCCGCATCCAGCCGCGACTTGGCCAGCGCCTCCGTCAGCACCGCCACTTGCGAGGCCCAGATTTCCTTGCCGTCGTGCTCCACCCAGCCGGGCTTGGGAAAGTACTGGTTGAACGGGCGCTGGGCCACCGACACCATCTCGCCTCGCTGGTCGAAGATGATGGCGCGTGACGACGTGGTGCCCTGGTCCAGGGCCATGATGTAACGAGGCTTGCTCATGGGATTGCTCCAGACAATCATCAGTTTGAAATCTGATTGTCATTTCATGAAGGAATGGATGGGGCAATCCCGTAGCGTGTGCCGGGATGATTCGACAGGCCGGTCCGAGACGGTGTAAAGCACGGCGTGCGACCGCTGGGCGGCCGACGGGCGTGCACTGGAGGATGATGAGGTTAGGGTGTATTTGTTGCCAAAAGCTTTTAAAAACCGGAAAAAGCTTTTAAAATGATGCAAGATTGCATGAGGTCGGAAGGTCCGAAAGATCTGGAGGCCAGCCAGGAAGGCGGGAAGCCAAGAGGCTCGGAAAGCCAGGGGACTTGCGAAGGCCGGGGATAGCCCGGCGTGCCTCAGAGAATGACGACCGGCTCGGGGCGCAGCGGCACGCCGAAGCGTTCCTGCACGCTGTCCTGGATGCGGCGGGCCAGATGCAGGATGTCCTGGCCGGTGGCCTCGCCGTAGTTGACCAGCACCAGGGCATGGCGGGGTGATACCCCGGCATCGCCCTCGCGGTGGCCCTTCCAGCCGCAGGCGTCGATCAGCCAGCCGGCCGAGAGCTTGAAGGTGGCTGGTGTGCCGTTGCCCGCCACGGTATGGGCAGGCAGACCCGGATGCAGCCGGCGCAGTCGTTCGACCGTCTCGCCGTCCACCACCGGGTTGTGAAAGAAGCTGCCGGCATTGCCCAGCAAGGCCGGATCAGGCAGCTTACTGCGGCGGATGGCTTCCACCGTATCGGCCACCTGCACGGCGGTCAGCCCCGGCATGGCCAGGGCTGTTCGCAGCTCGGCATAGTCCAGCCGGGGCACGAAGGTGCGGGACAGTCGCAGACGCACGGACAGGATCAGCCAGTCCCGGCCCGCCGGCGTCTTGAAGAAGCTCTGCCGATAGCCGAAGGCACACTCGGCTGCGGTGAAGCGCCGGCGCTCGCCCGTCTGCAGGTGGATGGCCGCCACCGAATCGATCCGCTCGCCGGCTTCCACCCCATAGGCACCGATGTTCTGCCAGGGGGCTGCGCCCACCCGGCCCGGAATCAGCGCCAGGTTTTCCAGCCCGTAGTAGCCCTGCTGCAGCGTCCAGCGCACCGTGTCGTGCCAGACCTCGCCGGCGGCCACGTCCAGCCACACCGTGTCACCCTGCTGTTCGACCACGTGCCGGCCACGCGTGCGCATCAGCAGCACGGGTTCGTCCAGGTCACGCGCCAGCAGCAGGTTGCTGCCGCCGCTCAGAATCAGCGGACGGGGGAAGGGCTGCTCATTCGGCCTGATCTCATGGGGGGGCGGGGCATGGACCTCGGCTGCGCCTTTCTCGCGCAGCAACCCCAGCACTTCGTCCACGGCCGCCTCGTCATCCAGCGTGCAGGCCAGATGCGCCGTAGCCCGAATGCCGAAGGTGTTGAAGGGGCGAAGCTGCAGGTTGTGCTGAACCGAATACGACATGATCTCAGTCCGACGCGATGATCTCGGACTCGTCCGCGTCGAAGTCCGACTCGGCCGGGTCCGGGCGCGCCTTGCTGGGCAGGTAGGACAGCCGCACGTAGATGGGGGCGAAGGCTTCGGCCTGGGTGATCTGCAGCAGGCTCTCGCGCGCCAGCTCCAACATGGCCACGAAGGTCACGACCACGCCGGGCGTACCCTGTTCCAGATCGAAAAGCTCATGGAACTCGGCAAAGCGCAGGTTCTGCAGCTTGCGGAGGATCTCGGACATGTGCTCGCGCACCGACAGCGACTCGCGCTGCACCTGGTGGTGCTGCACCAGCCGCGCCCGGCGCAGCACCTCGGCCCAGGCGGCCCGCAGGTCGTCAGCCGAGACATCCGGCAGGCGGATCTCGGCGGTGTGGTCCAGGTGCACTTGGGCGCGCACGAAGTCGCGGCCCACCACGGGCAGCGCGTCGATCTGTGCCGCTCCGTACTTGATGCGCTCGTATTCCAGCAGCCGCCGGGCCAGCTCGGCGCGCGGGTCTTCCACTTCCTCGTCGCTGTCGGCCTTCTTCACCGGCAGCAGCATCCGCGACTTGATGTCGATGAGCATGGCCGCCATCAGCAGGTATTCGGCCGCCAGCTCCAGGTTGCGGGAACGGATCTCGTCCACGTAGGCCAGGTACTGTGCCGTCACCTTGGCCATGGGGATGTCCAGGATGTCGAAGTTCTGCTTGCGGATCAGGTAGAGCAGAAGGTCCAGCGGCCCCTCGAAGGTGTCCAGCAGCACCTCCAGCGCATCGGGCGGGATGTACAGATCGTTCGGGATGCGCCGTAGCGGTTCACCGTGGATGAGCGCCAATACCGGCAGCTCGGCATCCGGGTCAGGCTTGCCGTTCGTGTCCTGCATGAAGGGGCCGCGGTATCAGAGCAGCTCGGCGGTACCCGGGGCCGGCGTCGTGTCGGCCTGGTAGGGGTAGGGCTTCTGCATCACCCGCGAGGCGTTCTCCTCGGCCCGTCGCGCCAGGTCGATGGGCGCCTTGTCCCACCAGATGGCGCGGCCGCGCTGCTGCTCGGCCTCCAGCGACGGACGCTTTTCCTTCAGTTGCTGCAGGAACCGGGTGGCTTCAGAGACGTAGAGGGCCATGATGACAGGCAGCCGCGTGGCTGGCGGAAGTGGGTGATGAAAGGGTCTTCGATGATTGTAATGGAGCAGCTCCGCTTTCAGGCAGCAGCTGACCGGGGTGTGGCAGAAGTCCACCCCCATCCGTTGGCTCCCTCGGCAGACTCATGGGATCCGGTATGCTTGAGCCTGCCTTTCGCATCGAAGTGCGTGCCCCATCCTGCCCGGGCCGCATGCCGGACCCTTGCCATCATCATGAAAAGCGCCAAGCCTTCCAACACTGTCTCCTCACAGGCCTTTGCCCCCCGTTCCTGGCGTCACCGTGCCTGGGCTCTGTTGCTGGCCATCACCCCCCTGGGGGCGGCCTGCGACTTCATCGCCCAGAAGGATCTGACCCCCGGCCAGAGTACCGAAGCCGACGTGCGCCGCTGGATGGGCCAGCCCGAGATGATCTGGGAGGAGAGCGACGGCAGCCGCACCCTGGAATACCCGCGCGGCCCGATGGGCAAGGAAACCTATTTCGTCACCATCGGCGCGGATGGGCGCTACCGCCGCATTGAGCAGGTGCTGACCGAAGAGAACTTCCGCAAGGTCCAGCCCGGCATGACCCGCGACCAGGTCCGCCAGATCCTGGGCAAACCGGGCGAGATATCGCGCTTCAAGCGCCAGAACGAGGAAGTCTGGGGCTGGCGCTACCTGGAAGCGACCCAGCGCACCATGTTCTTCTACGCCCACTTCGACCAGGACACCGGCCTGCTCAAACGCACCGACCAGATGCAGGACTGGAAGACGTCGAAGCACTGAGTGTCCGTCGAAGCCGCCTGTCACGCAGGGCGGCTCGCCCCCCGCAACGCCGCATACGCCTCATCCAGCGAATCGAACAGATTCCCGTCCCCCAGTTCCTCCAGGAAGCCTGCCCGCTTCATCAGCGACAGCGGCTGCCGGTTGGCCGCACACAGCACCAGCCGGTCGCCGTGCTCCAGGATGTGCCGATGCAGTGACTGCAGCGCATCCAGCCCCGTCGTGTCCATGTTGATCACCCGGTGCAGATCCAGCACCACGATGTCCGGCAACGGTTGCGGCGTGGCCGTGATCGCCTCCAGCTTGCTGATCGATCCGAAGAAGATCGAGCCGAACGCCTGCCACGTGCCCACCCGGCGACCGCCGGGCAGCGTTGCCACCTCGGCCGGTGTCTCAATGCGGTCGACGCGCGTGACCCGCGCCACCCGGTAGATGAAGAAGAAGCTGGCCAGCAGCAGCCCGAACTGCACCGCCACCGTCAGATCGAAGACGACGGTCAGGCAGAACGTGGTGAGCAGCACCGTGCGGTAGTTGAGCGTGAAGCGACGCAGCCGCGCGAAGGCCCGCCAGTCGCCCATGTTGAAGCCCACGAACAGCAGGATGCCCGCCAGCACGCTCATCGGAATGTTGACCGCCAGCGGGGCCAGCAGCAGCATGAACACCAGCAGTGTCAGCGCATGCACGAGACCGGCGATGGGCGAATGGGCGCCACTGCGGATGTTGGTGACGGTACGGGCAATGGTGCCGGTTACGGCAATGCCGCCGAACAGCGGCGTGGCAAAGTTGGCGATGCCCTGGGCCATCAGTTCCTGGTTGGGATCGTGGCGGTCATGGGTCATGCCGTCGGCCACCCGTGCGCACAGCAGCGATTCGATGGCCCCCAGGAAGGCAATGGCCAGCGTGGGGCCCAGCAGGTTCTGGGCTGACTCCCAGTCGAAGCTGGGCAGCACGGGTGCCGGCAGGCTCTGCGGAATGCCGCCGAAGCGGCTGCCGATGGTCTCGACCGGCAGCTGCAGCGCCCAGGTGAACAGCGTGCCCAGCAGCAGCACTACCAGCGGCGCCGGAATGCGCCACAGGATGCGGCGCAGCAGGCTGGCTTGCTGGGGCTGGGGGCCTGTCGGGGCCGCCGAGGGCGTGCGAGCGACCGTCGGGGCCGGGGCGCCTTCGGCATCACCTGCAGCGTCGGTGGTCGTGCCCACCACGCCCTGCGCCGGTTGCTCCAGCGCCGTCTGACGGGACGTCATCACCTTGGGCGGCTTGGGCCAGACGATGAGGGTGAGCAGCGTGACCAGGCCCAGTCCCAGGGCCGGGTAGTTCAGCCCGTCGCGGTAATGGACGAGCGTGTCCAGCTGCGAGAAGAAGTTGGCCGGCATCTTCTCGATCTGCAGGCCCAGGAAGTCCTTCACTTGCGACAGCATGATCACCACGGCAATGCCGTTGGTGAAGCCGATGACGATGGAGATGGGCACGAAGCGGATGATCTGCCCCAGCCGCAGCGCTCCCATCAGGAAGAGGATGGCGCCGGCCATCATCGTGGCCAGCAGCAGGTTGGACATGCCGTACTGCAGGGCGATGCCGTAGAGCATGGCCACGAAGGCGCCGGCCGGGCCGCCGATCTGCACCTTCGATCCGCCCAGCAGCGAGACCAGCGCCCCGCCGATGATGGCGGTGATCAGCCCCTGCTCGGGCTTGACGCCACTGGCGATGCCGAAGGCCATGGCCAGCGGCAGCGCCACGCAGGCCACCGTCAGACCCGCCCCCAGGTCTGCCATGAAATCGGGCCTGCGATAGTGCTTCAGGCTGTCCAGCAGGGCGGGGCGGAAGTGGAAACTGCGCAGCTTCTGCGACATGATGACCTCGAACTCAGGATACTTTCATGCCCGCCTTGGCACCGCTGTCGGGCGAGAGCAGGAAGACGCCCTCATCGTCGGTGGCCCCGGACGCCGCCAGCACCATGCCTTCCGAGAGGCCGAACTTCATCTTGCGCGGCTTCAGGTTGGCCACCATCACGGTCAGCCGTCCCGGCAGCTGCGCCGGATCATAGAAGGCCGAAATGCCGGAGAACACCTGACGGGGCCGCTCTTCGCCGACGTCCAGCATCAGCCGCAGCAGCTTGGTCGATCCCTCCACCTTCTCGGCGGAGATGATCCGGGCCACCCGCAGGTCGGGCCGCAGGAAGTCGTCGATGGTGATCTCGGTGGGCTGGCCCTCGGCAGCACTGGCAGCGGCCTTTCCGGCGGCCTTGTCCTTGTTGCCTTTCTCTTTTCCGTCCTTGCCACCCTTGGCCGGGGCGCCCTCGGCCTTGGCGCCGGCGGCCGCCTCGGCTGCCAGTCCGAACAGGGCATCCAGCTGCTTCGGATCCACCCGCTGCATCAGGTGCTGGAAGGGCTGGATGGTGTGGCCGGCCGGCAACGGCTCGTTCACCATCGCCCACGTGAAGGGCTGCGGCAGGTTCAGGAAGGCGGCAGCACGGGCGGCCGTGTCGGGCAGCACCGGCGCCAGCAGCGCGATGAGCTGCGCAAAGCCGCGCAGTGCGTCGGAGCAGACCTCATGGAGCTTGGCGGTCTGCGCCGGATCCTTGGCCAGTTCCCAGGGCTTCTCGGCATCGACGAACTGGTTCACCCGGTCGGCCAGCGCCATGATGGCGCGCATCGCCTTGGCGTAGTCGCGCTGCTCGTACAGCTCGGCCAGGGTGTCAGCGCCCGGCCAGCTTTCGGCAAAGGCGGCCAGCGTGGCCGGCGAGGCCGCTGCCAGCCGGCCATCGAAGCGCTTCAGGATGAAGCCGGCCGAGCGGCTGGCGATGTTGACCAGCTTGCCCACCAGGTCGCTATTGACCCGGGCCACGAAGTCCTCGGCGTTGAAGTCCACGTCCTCGACCCGGCTGTTGAGCTTGGCCGCCAGGTAGTAGCGCAGCCATTCCGGGTTCATGCCCAGCTCCAGGTACTTCTTCGGCGACAGGCCCGTTCCGCGCGACTTGGACATCTTTTCGCCGGAGATGGTGAGGAATCCGTGCACGAAGATGTTGTCGGGCGTGTGCATGCCGGCAAACTTCAGCATGGCCGGCCAGAACAGCGTGTGGAAGTAGATGATGTCCTTGCCGATGAAATGCACCTGCCGGTATGGCCGCTGCGGATCCTGACCGGCCTGCGGGTCGATGAAGGCATCGAAATCCAGGCCGCGCTTCTCGCACAGCGCCTTCAGCGAGGCCAGGTAGCCCACCGGGGCGTCCAGCCACACGTAGAAATACTTGCCCGGCGCATCCGGGATGGGAATGCCGAAGTAGGGTTCATCGCGCGAGATGTCCCAGTCGGCCAGCGGGTTGCCGGCGCCTTCGCCCTCGGCCGCTTCCCCATCGGTTGCATCGCTGCCCAGCCATTCGCGCGCCTTGTTGGCCACCTCGGGCTGCAGCCGGCCCTGCGCCAGCCAGTCGTGCAGGAACTGGCGGCAGCGCGGATCGGAGAGGCTGAAGAAGTAGTGCTCGGAGCTGCGGATGACCGGCGTGCTGCCGGTCAGCGTGGAATAGGGGTTGATGAGGTCAGTGGGGGCGTAGACCTTGCTGCAGACCTCGCAGGCGTCGCCGTACTGGTCCTTGGCGTGGCAGTTGGGACACTCGCCCTTGATGTAGCGGTCCGGCAGGAACATTTCCTTCACCGGATCGAAGAACTGCTCGATGGTGCGCGTGGCCACCAGGCCCGCCGCCTTCAGCCGCCGGTAGATCTCCTGCGACAGCGCCGTGTTCTCGGGCGAATGGGTGGAGTGCCAGTGGTCGAAGCTGATGTGATAGCCGTTCAGGTAGTACGGCCGCTCGGCGGCGATGCGTGCCACCAGTTCTTCGGGCGTGATGCCCTCGGCCTGGGCCTTCAGCATGATCGGTGCGCCGTGGGCATCGTCGGCCCCCACGAACAGCACGTCCTTGCCCAGCATGCGCTGGAAGCGCACCCAGATGTCGGCCTGGATGTACTCCATGATGTGGCCGATGTGGAACGATCCGTTGGCGTAGGGCAGGGCGGTGGTGATGAACAGACGCTCGGGATGCTGGCCGGTGGCGGCAGGCATGGCGGCGGC
Organism: Lautropia mirabilis; assembly: GCF_900637555.1. Lineage (NCBI taxonomy): Bacteria > Pseudomonadati > Pseudomonadota > Betaproteobacteria > Burkholderiales > Burkholderiaceae > Lautropia > Lautropia mirabilis. The sequence goes on from NZ_LR134378.1 coordinate 1,784,523, forward strand.
TGCCGATGCGGCGGATGGCTGGGGCTGGCTCATGAAAACGCAGGAGAGGGTGGACAGGATGCCCGCATGTGGCGGGCACGATGCCCCGTCAAGGGGGCCCGGCATGCCGGGCGTGCTGCTGCCGATTTTAGCAAGGGCGGCTGCCCTGCCGGTACGGTGGCGTATCATCGCCGGGCGGACAGCATCCGGGCCGCGACCGTTGCAGCGTGGCCGAATCGTGGCCTCCGTCGGTCAGCCGGCGAGCGGGCCGGGGCATGACTGCCACAGGCCATGTGTCAACATGGCGAATGTCAAGTTTGCAGGGCACGAGCCGTGCGAGCATGATGCAGAGACTGGCCACCCTGTCAGCAGGGCTGCGCCGGCTGCCTCCCCTTCTTGCGGGCTGGCGTATCCGCGGGCGGCAATACGGCTGCATCCGGTGCTGCCCCCTTAACAGAATTCCTGTACCCGATTCCATCATGAGTGTTACTGTCGACGCCGTCAATCAGGCGCTGGCCACCGTCATTGATCCCAATACCGGCCGGGATCTCTTCTCCAGCCGCTCGGCCCGCAACGTGCGGGTGGACGACGGTCACGTGAGCCTGGACGTGGAGCTGGGCTATCCCGCGCTCAGCCAGATCAACCCCATCCGCGAGGCGGTGCAGGCCGCCATCCAGAAGATCCCGGGCGTGCAGGGTGTCACCCCCCACGTCTATCAGAAGATCATCGCCCACTCGGTGCAGGGCGGTGTGAAGCTGCTGCCGCAGGTGCGCAACATCATCGCCGTGGCCTCCGGCAAGGGCGGTGTGGGCAAGAGCACCATGACGGCCAATCTGGCGCTGGCACTGGCCGCCGAGGGCGCTACCGTCGGCGTGCTGGACGCCGACATCTACGGCCCGTCGCAGCCCGTCATGTTCGGCATCCACGGCCGGCCGCACACGCCCGACGGCCAGTCCATGGAACCCATGGAGAACCATGGCGTGCAGGTCAGCTCCATCGGCTTTCTCATCGATATGGACCAGCCGATGGTCTGGCGTGGTCCGCTGGTGGTGCAGGCGCTGGAGCAGCTGCTGCGCCAGACCAACTGGCGCGACCTCGACTACCTGGTCATCGACATGCCTCCGGGCACGGGTGACGTGCACCTGACGCTCTCGCAGAAGATCCCCGTCACCGGCGCCGTCATCGTCACCACGCCGCAGGACATCGCGCTGCTGGACGCACGCAAGGGCTACAAGATGTTCGAGAAGGTCGGCATCCCCGTCATGGGCGTGGTCGAGAACATGGCCATGCACGTGTGCAGCAACTGCGGCCACGTCGAGCACATCTTCGGTCAGGGCGGCGGCGAGAAGATGGCAGCCGAGTACGGTCTGGAGTACCTGGGCGGCCTGCCGCTGGACATCCACATCCGCGAGGATGCTGATGGCGGCCGTCCGACGGTGGTGGCCCGCCCCGACAGCGAGCTGGCGGCACAGTACCGCCGTATCGCCCGCCGCGTGGCGGTGAAAGTGGCCGAGAAGGCCAAGGACATGTCGTCCAAGTTCCCGTCCATCGTCATCAAGAACGACTGATCGGAACGATTGATCGCGCCCCGAAGCCCGGGCGGTTGACGCCCGCGGCTTTCCTGCTGTCTCAATGGCATGATGCGGCTGTCCGGCGCAGGGCGCGCGTGATGGGGAGGCCTCGCGTGTCGCCGCGCGCAGCAGGGCAGGCTGCGACCGTCATCCCGGGGCCGTTCCGGTATCATCCCGATCTGTGTCATCCGGCGGCGGGCACAGCTGTGTGCCAGGCCCGACGCCCGCATCCCCGATACCCCGACAGAGCGCCCGCATGAGCATCAAATCAGACCGCTGGATCCGCGAAATGGCCGAGAAGCACGGCATGATCGAGCCCTTCGAGCCCGGCCAGGTCCGTTCCGTCGACGGCCGTCGCGTCGTCTCCTACGGCACCTCCAGCTACGGCTACGACATCCGCTGCGCGCCCGAGTTCAAGATCTTCACCAACATCAACAGCACCATCGTCGATCCCAAGCAGTTCGACGAGAAGAACTTCGTCGACTTCGTGGGCGATGTCTGCATCATCCCGCCCAACTCCTTCGCGCTGGCCCGCACGGTCGAGTACTTCCGCATCCCGCGCAACGTGCTCACCATCTGCCTGGGCAAGTCCACCTACGCGCGCTGCGGCATCATCGTCAACGTCACCCCCTTCGAGCCCGAGTGGGAAGGCTACGTGACGCTGGAGTTCTCCAACACCACGCCGCTGCCGGCCAAGATCTACGCCGGCGAGGGCTGCGCCCAGGTGCTGTTCTTCGAGTCCGACGAGGTCTGCGAGGTCTCGTACCGTGACCGTGGCGGCAAGTACCAGGGCCAGCGCGGCGTCACCCTGCCGCGCGCCTGAAATTTCGGGCTGGCGCATTTCAGGTTTGCGCCATCCCCGGGTATAATCCGCGCCGTCTGTCGAGGCCGCAACCGCGGCTTTCCTGACGGACGCAAGGTACCACGGCCCGCTTGCCAGGCGGGACCGCACGTCAACCCACTTTCTATAAAGGGAAATCATGGCACTGGAAGCCGCCGACAAGGCCAAAGTCGTTTCTGAATACCGTCGCGCCGACAACGACACCGGATCGCCCGAAGTGCAGGTCGCACTGCTCACCGCCCGCATCAACGGGCTGTCGCAGCACTTCAAGGATCACGTCAAGGATCACCACTCGCGCCGCGGTCTGCTGCGCATGGTCAGCCGCCGCCGCAAGCTGCTGGACTACCTGAAGCGCCGCGATCTCGACGCCTACCGTTCGCTCATCGAGCGGCTGGGTCTGCGCAAGTAATCGGCAAACAGCCACCACGGGATGCCCGCCACCGCGCGGGCATTCTGTTTTTCGGAATGCAAGGGCGAACCGTGCCGCCGGGTTAGCACGGGGAGTGGGCACCACGAGTGCAAGGAAAAATCGATGTTCGAGATCGCCAAGAAAACATTTCAGTGGGGCAACCACACGGTCACCCTGGAAACCGGGGAAATCGCCCGCCAGGCCAGCGGTTCGGTCCTGGTCACCATCGATGACACGATGGTGCTGGCCACCGTCGTGGCTGCCCGCGAACCCAAGCCGGGTCAGTCCTTCTTTCCGCTGACGGTCGACTATTTCGAGAAGTTCTACGCCGCAGGCCGCATTCCCGGCGGCTTCTTCAAGCGCGAGGGTCGCCCCACCGAGAAGGAAACCCTCACCGCCCGCCTGATCGACCGCCCCATCCGTCCGCTGTTCCCCGAAGGCTTCATGAATGAAGTCCAGGTGGTGCTGACGGTGCTGTCCAGCAACCCCGAGATCGATGCCGACATCCCCGCCATGATCGGTGCCTCGGCTGCCCTGGCCATCTCCGGCGTGCCGTTCAACGGCCCGGTCGGCGCCGCCCGCGTCGGCTACATCGACGGCCAGTACGTGCTCAACCCCTCGGCCTCGCAGCTGAAGGAATCCAAGCTGGATCTGGTCGTGGCAGGTACCGACCAGGCCGTGCTGATGGTCGAATCCGAGGCCTCCGAGCTGTCCGAGGACGTGATGCTGGGCGCCGTGGTCTTTGGCCACGAGCAGATGCAGACCGTCATCCAGGCCATCGAGGAGCTGGTCGAGGCCGGTGGCAAGGCCGAGTGGGAATGGACCGCCCCCGAGAAGAACACCGCGCTCATCGAGCGTGTGCACGGCCTGGCCGGCGACGCCATGCGCGACGCCTACAAGCTGCGCGTCAAGCAGGAGCGCTCCCAGCGCATCAAGCAGATCGAGGCCGATGTTCAGGCCCAGCTGGCTGCCGAAGAGAATCCCCCGGCTGCCACCGAGGTTGGCGACATCCTGTTCGAACTGCAGTCCAGCATCGTGCGCAACCAGATCCTGTCCGGCGAGCCCCGCATCGACGGCCGCGACACCCGCACCGTGCGCCCCATCTCCATCCGCACCGGCGTCCTGCCGCGTGCTCACGGCAGCGCGCTGTTCACCCGCGGTGAAACCCAGGCGCTGGTCGTGGCCACGCTGGGTACCGCCCGTGACGAGCAGATCATCGACGCGATCACCGGTGAATACCGTGAGCGCTTCATGATGCAGTACAACATGCCGCCGTATGCCACCGGCGAGACAGGTCGCATCGGCACGCCCAAGCGCCGTGAAGTTGGCCACGGCCGCCTGGCCAAGCGCGCCATCACCGCGCTGGTGCCCTCGCAGGAAGACTTTGCCTACTCCATCCGCCTGGTTTCCGAGATCACCGAGTCCAACGGTTCGTCGTCGATGGCTTCGGTCTGCGGCGGCTGCCTGGCGCTGATGGACGCCGGCGTGCCCGTCGAGCGGCACGTGGCCGGCATCGCCATGGGCCTGATCAAGGAAGGCAACAAGTTCGCTGTCCTCACCGACATCCTGGGCGACGAAGATCACCTGGGCGACATGGACTTCAAGGTGGCCGGTACCGAGCAGGGCGTCACCGCGCTGCAGATGGACATCAAGATCCAGGGCATCACCCGCGAGATCATGCAGGTGGCGCTGGCCCAGGCCCGCGAGGCCCGCATGCACATCCTGGGCAAGATGCAGGAAGCCATCCCGGCCGCCCGCACCGAGCTGTCGGACTTCGCTCCGCGCATGTACCAGATGAAGATCAACCCCGAGCGGATCCGTGACGTGATCGGCAAGGGCGGTGCCACCATCCGTGCCATCACGGAAGAAACCGGCACCACCATCGACATCCAGGACGACGGTTCCATCACCATCGCTGCCGTCGACGCCGAGGCCGCACGCCGCGCCCAGCAGCGCATCGCTGACCTCACCGCCGAAGTCGAGATCGGCAAGATCTACAACGGTACCGTGCTCAAGATCCTCGAATTCGGCGCCATCGTTCAGGTCCTGCCGGGTCGCGACGGCCTGCTGCACGTCTCCCAGATTGCCCAGGAGCGCGTCAACAAGGTCGAGGACTACGTGAAGGAAGGCCAGTCCGTCCGCGTCAAGGTCATCGAGGCCGACGACAAGGGCCGCCTGCGTCTGTCCATGAAGGCCGTGGCTATCGAAGAGGCCAACCAGTCGGGCGAAGGCGCCTGATGCGCTGAGCCATCAGACAGGAGCCCGTCAGCCGGGCGCCGTCATGGCCTCATCACGGGCTGCCTGATATTCAGGCGGCCCGTTTGTTTCTGGAAGCCTCTGCGGTGCCGCTTGGGTCAGCCAGCATGGCCTCTGGCAACATGATGACCAGCCGCCAGCCGCCAGCCGCCAGCCGCCAGCCGCCAGCCGCCAGCTGCCAGCCGCTGACAGCGCACTTATGCAAACAGCCCCGTCTCCTTGCGGAGTCCGGGGCTGTTTCGTTGCTGCCCGCAAGTACGGGCTGCGGCGTGCCTTGATCAGGCCTTCAGCAGCTCGCGCCAGTTGGCGGGCAGCGCAAAGCGCTGGCCATAGCGCTCGACCAGCTCGGCAGCACGGCGCTCCACCTCATCCGCATCCAGCGCCCGCAGTGCGGCCAGCGGGGCAGAGGCCGTGTCAGCCCACAGATCGGCACCGCGTGCTGCCACGTCGGCCGTCGCTGCCGAGGGCAGGGCGCGGGCCTTCAGGCTGTTCAGCAGCTCCACCCATACGATGTAGCGCAGTCGGTCGCGCACGTCGTCGGCCGGCAGCTTCACGCTGCGTCGCAGGAAGGCCGACAGCCCCGACCACAGGTCCGGATCCTCGTCCTCGTCGTCGTAATAGTCATAGAAGCCACTGCCAGCCGCGCGTCCCTTGCGCTGGAAGCCATGCGCCATCTTCTCCATGGCATAGGCTGCTTCTTCCGTCAGCACAGGCCAGACAGCCGACTCCGCCGCGCCATGTGCATGCCCGTGATCGTGGTCATGGTGATCATGCGCATGGTCGTGGCCATGATGGTGATCATGTGCGTGATCGTGATCATGATGATGTCCGTGCCCATGGTGGTGATCATGGTCATGCCCATGATGGTGTCCATGATCGTGGCTGTGGCTGTGGTCGTGCTCATGGCTGTGGCCCAGATCGTCCTCCAGATCGTGTTCATCGTGGGCCTGCGCTGCGGCCTTGGCCGCACAGGCGCAAGCGCAGCCGGATTCCGCCTTGGCCGGTTTCTCGTCGGCCGAGTGGGCCTTGGTGGCCTGCGGGCGCTTCACCTCGTGTCCGGACAGGGCAGCGGATTCCGCTTCACCCTGGTCATGCCCGCAGCCATGTGCATGATCGTGGTCATGATGGTGACCATGGTGGTGCTCATGTGCATGTTCATGATGATGCCCATGCTCGTGCTCGTGCTCGTGCTCGTGGTGGTGCTCATGCCCATGGTCATGCCCATGTTCGTGGTGGTGCCCATGCGCATGCGCATGCCCATGATGATGCCCATGTTCATGGCTGTGGCCATGATCATGTCCATGGTCATGTCCGCATCCACAGCCATGCTCGCCCAGGCTCTGGTGGTAGAGCTGGTCCGTCACCTCCAGCCCCTCCTCATCCAGCAGCGCCAGCGGGCCAGCACGGTAGCCGGCTGCTGTGCCGGCCGCCTCGATCTCCTGTGCCGCCACGCCTTCTCCCAGCAAGGCCAGCCCCTCGTTGAAATAACCATGGCGAACGCGGTCGATCACCAGACCCGCGCGGGCCGGTGTCAGCGTCAGCGCCAATCCCAGCTGAACCAGCAGGTCGGCCGCATCGCTCACCAGCTTTTCGGACTGCTCGGGCAGCACCACCAGCTCGGCTGCGTGCGGCAGGTGGAAACGCACCGCCACATGGCCGGGCGCCACATGCTGAAACCAGTGGGCGTCAGCCGTGGCCGGCACGGATTGCAGCCGGACGCGAATGCCACCGCCGCCCCCCGGGGCGCTCTGCGCCGCCTCACCGCCTGCAGTCCCATCCGAGGGCTCCAGTAGCAGGCCGCAGGTGGATGCCAGGGGCAGCAGGGCCTGGAAAATACCTGCTGAATCCAGCAGTTGCAGGGAAGGGGGGGCAGGTTGTCTGGGGGTGCTCATGATGGAATCCATCGGCCCGAAGGCGCGAGATGTTGGTGAATGACAACAGGAAGGTCAGCGAGGGCGCCTCATCGGGCGGTACTGACGAATTGGCACATTGTATTTGTTGACCGCTTGTACGGCTGACGGTTCTAATGTTGTAAATCGTGCAAGGAAATAGTTCTTTCCTACGCTTCCAACCAGATGAAACGTGATCCGGCCGGTCCTCCGACCCTGAAACTGCCTCGACGCCTGTTTCGGCTGTTCACGTCGCCCCTGTCCGAGTGGCAGCAGATCGACCGGGAAGATGTCCCGCTGCGCCGTCTGTACGTGGGCTGGCTGTTGCCTCTGGTGTTACTGGTCTGGCTCAGCCTGGTTTTCGGTCAGCACCTCTACGACGATGCGCCCGTGCTGCATCATCCGCAGCGACTGACCAAACTGCTGGTGCTGCTGGGCGGTGGCAGCCTGGCCTTCTTCGTGCAGTTCACCCTTCTGGCACTGGTCACACAGCTGTGCGCGCCCCGGTTCGGTGGAACCCGCCATCTGCGCAAGGCCTTTGCCGTCGTCGGCTACGCCATGGCCGGCCTCCTGGTGGCAGCCGCACTCCAGCCGCTGCTGATGTCGCTCTTTCCCCTGCTGATGGTGCTGGGCGGCGGCTGGTCGGTCTACCTGCTGCTGGGTGGCATGCCCGCATTGCTGAAAGTGTCGCCTCGTGGCGGACGCATCCTCAGCGGCATCGTCGTCGTGCTTTTCCTGCTGACCAACATGCTGCTGCGCCCCCTGGCTGACCGGGTCTGGGAAAGCATGGTGCCGCCGGAGGCCGTACCCGCCATCGTCGGCGCCGAAGGGCCCGCCTTGAGCCAGGGTGATGGCCGCGTGCTCGTGCCTATCGAGAAAATCCAGCAGGCCGATCGCAATCTGGACGAGGCCGCCCGCGAGGCTGGCAGCGCCAGCGCCCGCAACGACTCCCTGGCAGCCGCACAGGCCGCGCGTGATGCAGCCACCGCCCTGGCGGCCACTGTCACCGGTGGACAGGAGCGTGTACCGCTCACGCCGGCCCAGCTCTCCGAGTGGTTCCCCAGCGAGATCCTGGGACTGAAGCTGCAGTCCCTGCAGATCGAACCGTGGGGCGGCGTGTCGTCCCGCGCCGTCATGGCCCATGGCATCTACGGCCGCCAGGGCGGTACCGAACTGGATCTGCGTCTCATCGACCCGGCCAGCGCTGGTGCCTTGCTGGCCCAGTCCGCTGCCACCGGTGCCCAGGGCCACAAGGAAAGCGAGACGACCGCCACCATCGAACGCAGCTACCGCGAAGGCGCCCGCAGTGTCTCGGAACTGCGCTGGAAGGACTCCAACCGCATCGAGATCGGCTATGTGCTGGCCAACGGCGTGCGCCTCACCGCCCAGGCCAGCGCCATCGATGCCGCCGCCCTGCACGATGCCATCCGCAAGCTGCCCCTGGACGTGCTGGAGCGCAACCGCATGGTGCCTGTGGAAAGCCTGCCAACGGCCACCAAGCCTTCCCCCGCCGTTCCCGACACCCCACCGACACATCCGGTACAATCGGGCACCACGCCTCCGTAGCTCAGTGGATAGAGCATCCCCCTCCTAAGGGGAGGGTCGCACGTTCGATTCGTGCCGGAGGCGCCATTCCTTTGTGCGTCAACAACGGTGCCCCTCAAGCAACAACAATACAGGGCGCTGTCTCTCACGTCCGCGCCGGACACCTTCAACGCATTCCAATCCCGCAACCGTACAGCCGCCAGGTGGCGCTGCCCTCCAATTGCTTCCGACGCAAGCCCTGCCGGCAGGAAAGACCAGTGGGAGCAACTGAGAATGGCGGGCCCAACTGTGCGGTTGAAGATTGACAGGCGGCACGTCGTTGATGTGGCCTGCCCGCTGCCGAACCTGCCGCCTCAGGCAGATGCCAGCCGCCTCATATCGCCGATCTGGGCGCCGATCCCTTCAGACATTGGCGTCAGCACGTTCGCCCTGAGCAGCGGCTGGCGTGGCCTGCGAGGTGGCAGGCTGCTGCAGGTCGCGCAGCATCGCCTCACGCAAGATGGCGTTGATGCGGGTCTGGTAGCCCTTGCCGTCACGCTTGAGCCAAGCCATGACATCCTTGTCGATACGGATTGATGTCTGGGTCTTGATAGGACGGTAGAAGCGGCCGCGCTCGGCGTCAGCCCAGTCTGCCGGGTCTTGTGCCGGGATGTCGCTGTAGTCGATCTCGCTGTCGGGGCGCTCGGCCAGGGTGCGCAGCTCCGCAATCCGCTCCGGCGAGAGCGGTGGCAGGTCGTCCAGGGTGACACTAACCGTTTTCATAGATTCTCCGTTCCTTTCGGTCTGCACGACGAGCACTGATGATGCGCACGACCTCAATGCCTGCTTCGTCATCCCACAGCGTGTGGGCCACCAGAAGCAAGGTAAAGCCACCGACTGCGCCAATGGTCTGCCAGCGTTGCTCGCCGTTCTCGATGCGATCCTGGCGTGTAACGGCCATTGGATCGGCGAAGACGCAAACGGCCTCCTCAAAGGAAATGCCATGCTTGCGCAGGTTGCTGGCGGCTTTGGCTGGATCCCAAGTGAAGCGCTGACGCATGGTCATTGTAACCCGTTTTTGTATATACAAATGCTAGCGGTACTTGTCTCGGGAAAGCAAGACCTTCGTCTCGTGGAGAGCGGGAAGGCAGCATGGCTGTCTCTCGTAAGCACGGTTGGCAGGAAGAATGCCGGGAGCAACTGACGAATGGCGGGCTCGACTGTGCGGTACGGCACACCGTTGGGCAGCACAGGATGCAGCTCTCAGGCCAGGTCGGGCGCAATGCCCGCATGCTGCAAACCGTCGCGGAGCGTGTGCATGCAGAACAAGCCATCCAAGGCAGCTCGTGAGCTGCACAAGGCGACAAAAAGGGCTCGAAAAGCAAGAAAGCAGATCGAGCTTGATCTGGCCCGGTGGGCGCGGTGGCAGCTCATCCGCTATTTCATGTGGGCGTTGGTGTTCTGCCTAGGGGGAGTCATATCTTTAGCGATACTTTTGGGATGGTGGCGGTGGATATTCCACACTGCCTAACGGCTGAAGCATGAACAACGTCACCCCTACGGCTGCGGGCCGACAAGTGGCCGTCTATCCGTCAGTAAGGACGTTCGGTTGGCTGTTCGTACAATCTCATGGGTAGTCTTTTCAAAGACGGGGGCAACATGCTCAGGCGGATCTGGCAAAAACTGGTAGCCCTTAATCACTGCAGGGACATCTACGGAGAGGACACGCTGGTGACCCAGGGCATTCAGCTGACTGTCGGGTTGCTGACAGCCTACGGGATCCTTAAGTTCATCGGCCTGTGGGACGCAGTGTTTCACTGAGAAAGGGCTGCCTCAGTGCGCCGGCGTGGATTTCAACGCACCCCAAGGTCCCTGGAAAATGCTGCAGCCTGTGAAGAATCTCACGGTGCTGCCATTCTGACCTCATTCCACTCTGCAGGACGCGTGTACCCTTCCGGGAGGCTTGCCCTGACTGAACGGGTCAGCCAGCGCCGAGACTGGAGACTTCATGGCACAGCTGCGCATCACGGCGGGCGGAATCTGGAAGGCGTTTTACTGGACGCTTGCAGGGGCTGCATTCTGGTTTGTCTATGACGGTGTACAGCACCCCGAAAAATTTGACGACAAGACACTGCCGCCCTCTGCAGTCGAGAACAGACTGCCAGGTGGGGCGTTCCGCGCCAACCTTCCCGAGGTATCGCTGAACTACACGGGGGCTGTCGCAGATATCGAGAATCCGGTCATCGACCCGGCCACCGGGCTGAGGCGGATCTGGGGGCCCTGGGGTATAGGCGCAAGAGAGTTCGAGACATGGACCTCCTACGACCAGGTGTATGCCTTCAGGCTGCAGGAGCGCATGCATGACGATCTGCTGAAGGGCAAGTCGGTTGGCCTGCTTTCCGGCAAGGTGATTGAGCCGGGCGACATTCCCGCCAAGTCAGGAATGGGCAACGGCATCAACGAGCGGCTACTGGAGCAACTGAGGCGCCAGTCCTTCGAGGAATGCAAGGTCATCCAGCAGCACTGGATATTTGCGGAGCGGTGGGGCATTGCCGAAGGCGGGAACATGACCGAGCTTCGCCGCCTGGCCGCCGAATGCCAATACTGGCTCTCGGAGTACCTGAGAAAAGGACTGGACAAGCCGTGACGGCCAGTCTCCAGCCATCACCCCCGGAATGCTAGAATCGCCGCCCGTCACAGCCCATTCGCCGTCGGCATCCTGCCGGGTATCATGGCGCATGGCGGCCCCCTGCCTTGGAGGGGATGCACGTTCACCGTGCCGGAGGCGTCATCATTTCTTCCATGCCTGAAACCTCGCCCCACATCTTCCTGCAGGGTCTCCTCGTCGAGTCGCTGATCGGTGTCTACCCGCAGGAACGGCACGCGCCCCAGCCGCTGTCCATCGATGTGGCTGTGGGGCTGCCCTCCACGGCAGCTTTCCTGTCCGACAACTTCCAGGACACGGTCGACTACGCCGCCGTGGCTGATCTCATCCGCCAGGAGGCAGCGGCCCAGCGCTTCCAGCTGCTGGAGCGCATGGCGCACCATCTCTGCCAGGCCATCGTCACGCGTTTTCAGGCCCCGTGGGTGCGCATCAGCATCGTCAAGCCTGGCATCGTGCCCGGGGCCCAGGCCGTGGGGGTCAGCTATTTGTTCCGTGCGCCGGCGGGCTGATTCCTGCCCGCCCTGTCCGGGGCCGCGGGGGCGGTGTCACTGACGCCCGCACGCCGCCCGGTCACGATCACGAAGCGCATTTCGGGCCGTTCGCTGGGCGGTACCACCAGCGATATCGAGCGTTGCATCACCCAGGCACGCATGGCGTGGGCCAGCGGCAGATAGTAGGACTGGGTCTTCACGATCTCCAGCGCCTGCTGCAGCAGCCCCGTGCGCTTGATGGGGTTGTTCTCGTAGCGGGCCTGGTCAATGAGCCTGTCCAGTTTCGGGTCGCTGATGCGCGCCGCGTTGTAGGTGCCATCCACCTTGTCGGACCGGGTGTAGGCCAGCGACAGCAGGTTCTGGAGGGCGTCAAAATCGGGGCTGCCCCAGCCCAGCATCCACAGGCTGCTGTCCAGGGTTTCCAGCTTGGGCACCAGACTGGCAAAGGGCAGGCTGTTGATCTTCACGCGGATGCCGATGCGGGCCCACATCGGGACCAGCGCCTCGCAGATTTGCTGGTCGTAGGCGTAGCGGTTGTTGGGGCAGTCCAGCGTCACCTTGAAGCCGGCCCCATGGCCGGCCTGAGCCATCAGTTGCTGGGCCTGGCGCAGGTTGGTGGCCTCGCGGCGGTCCAGCGCCTCGGTCCAGCCGTTCACGCCGGGCGCCACGATGGTGCCGGCCGGCTGGTACATGTTGCCACTGATGCGCATCAGCGTGCGCTCGTTGATGGCCAGCGCCATGGCGTGCCGCACCCGCTGGTCGCGGAACGGGTTGCCCATGCCGGTGTGGCCGTACCGCAGCGAATCCGAGAACTGGTCCATCCCGATCAGCAGCGTGCGCTGCGACACGTCGGTATGCACCTGCAGCCCGGGGAGGCGCTTGAGCGCCGGGATGCGCTGGCCAGGCAGGTCGGTCACCAGGTCCACCTCGCCCTGTTCCAGGGCGCGCAGCCGGTCATCGTCGGAGGCAATGGCCTGGTAGATGACGGGATCGGCATTGCCCGGGAAACCGCCGGTATTCCACCAGTCCGGGTTGCGGTCCAGGTGCAGTGGCTGGCCAGGGGCCCAGCCCTCGGCCACGCGATAGGGGCCGGTGCCGTTGGCGTTTCGGGTGGCATAGCCACTGCCCCCGGGCTTGGAGGCCAGTACGGCCTCGGCACGGTGAGTGCGGCTCCAGCGCCGGTTCATGATTCGTGCATCGGTCAGGATACGCGGCAGCAGCGGCATCGGCTTGTCCAGCACGATGTCGACGGTGTGCTCGTCGATGCGTCGCACGCTGCGCACGCCGGCCAGCATGGTACCCAGCGTGCTGCCGGCGCCTTTCAGGCGTTCCAGCGAGAACTGCACGTCTTCGGCCGTGAGCGGGCTGCCGTCATGAAAGCGCACGCCCTGGCGCAGGTGGAAGCGCCAGATGACCGGGGTGAGCAGTTCCCAGCGCTGGGCCAGCGCCGGTTCGACCTCCAGCCCGCCCGAGTAGCGGGTCAGCGACTCGTAGACGTGCTGCAGCACGGCCTGGACTTGCGGATGGGCCTGCGCATGCGGATCCAGCGAGGTGATCTCGGTCTGGGCCGCCCAGCGCAGCGTGGCCGCGCTGGCGGGCAGGGCAGCTCCCATCAGCCCGGCCAGCAGCAGGACACGGCAGGTCCGGCGCAGCCGCATGGACCATCCCGTGGGCACTGAAGCCCGAGGCTGGGGCGGACCTGCAGGGCAAACCCGGTCAGGGTGCTCAAGGGCCGTTCCTTTCAGGCGCAGGCACCCCTTGCCGTGGCGCTTGCCGGCGAGCGGTGACACCTGGACCTGTGTGGCGCGCGTCGTCATGAAAGGTTGCCCATGATTGCAATGTGTGGAGACGGCCCGGATCCCGTTCCGGCGGAGCGCTAGCACATGCCAGCGTTTCCTTATGTGTCTCTCATGTTGCAATTTAGCATGTTTGTCCAGAAATCGTGGTTTGATAGCGGACACACAGCGTTTTGGGCCCTGTCCATCCTCAGGATGTTGCCATTCTTTGCAAACAGCGGCGCGCAGCCGACAGGGGCAACCAGGGAATGGACAGGTGGGCAGAAGCTGCCCGGGGGCTAGGCTTCCGCCTGACGACGCCGGTATTCGATGAACGCGTACGCCACGCCGTCCTGGCTGGTGCCGTTCTCGCGCGATACTTCCTGCCACTGGGCGGGGTCGGGGGCAGCCAGCCAGGCGTCGCCGGGCGGGTCCAGGGCGATCTCGGTCAGCAGAAGCCGGTCGGCCTGTGACCAGGCCTGCTCATAGATCTGCGCCCCGCCCATCACCATGATCTCGTCTTCGGTCGCGTGACGCGCAACGGCCTCGTCCAGGCTGGCGGCCAGTTCCACGCCCTCGGGCAGCGTCAGCGACTGGCGGCTGATCACCACCATGCGACGGCCCGGCAGCGGGCGTCCGATGGACTCCCAGGTCTTGCGGCCGAGCAGCACCACGTGACCCATGGTCTGCTGGCGAAAGTGCTTCAGGTCCTCGGGCAGGTGCCAGGGCATCCGGTTCTGGTGGCCGATCACGCCATTGCGGGCACGAGCGGCGATCATCGTCAGGCTGGGCTTGCTCATACCGCGATCGGCGCCTTGATGCCCGGCCACGGGTCGTAGTCCTCAATGACGAAGTCCTCGAAGCGGTAGTCGAAGATGGATTCGGGACGGCGCGCCAGCTTCAGCCGGGGCAGGGCGCGCGGCGTGCGTGACAGCTGCAGTCGGGCCTGGTCCAGGTGGTTCAGGTACAGGTGGCAGTCACCGCCGGTCCAGATGAACTCGCCGGGCTCCAGATCGGTCTGCTGCGCCACCATGTGGGTGAGCAGCGCATAGGACGCGATGTTGAAGGGCACGCCCAGGAAGATGTCCGCGCTGCGCTGATAGAGCTGGCAGGAAAGCCGGCCTTCAGCCACGTAGAACTGGAAGAGCGCGTGGCAGGGCGGCAGCGCCATGTGCGGCAGCTCACCCACGTTCCAGGCCGAGACGATCAGCCGGCGCGAATCGGGCGAGCGGCGGATGTCCTCGACGACGCGGCTGATCTGGTCGATGTGCTGGCCGTCAGGGGTGGGCCAGCTGCGCCACTGCGCGCCGTACACCGGTCCCAGGTTGCCCTCTGCGTCGGCCCATTCGTCCCAGATGGTGACGCCGTTGTCGCGCAGGTAGCCGATGTTGGTATCGCCCTTCAGAAACCACAGCAGCTCGTGGATGATGGAGCGGGTGTGCAGCTTCTTGGTGGTGAGCAGCGGAAAGCCGTCAGCCAGCGGAAAGCGCATCTGATGACCGAAGACTGACAGCGTGCCGGTGCCGGTGCGGTCTTCCTTGCGCACACCGTGCGTCAGCACGTGGTCAAGCAGGTCGAGATAGGTCTTCATGGGGTTTCGCCAGACAGGGAACCCCGCATTCTAAAGGAGGCTGGGCGTAAAGGAACCCGCGCCGCGAGCCCCTTGCGACGTGTCCCCTGGCAGGGAAGGTGCCGGGGCTTCGGGCTTCCGCCGTCCAGGTCTGGGGGCTGCACAAGGGTGGCTGACCCACCATTTCAGGGAGGGAGACGGGCTCGTGGCCCGCTCCGTCAGCGGGACGAGGCGCGTCCCGAGCCCTGCTGCAGTGCGTTCAGCGCAGCGGCCTGCTCCTCGGGGGTCAGCCCGTCCAGGCTGCCGAGCTGGTCGCCGCCGGGCATCACATCCTCCAGCTCGGGCGCCACGCCGTCCTGCATGTTGGCGTCATCACCCCCATAGGGCAGATCGCCGCCGTTGTCCTGCATGTCCAGGCCAGGGCGGGCCATGCCGGGCGAGGGCGACATCGGATAGGCGCCAGCGGCATTCATGCCCTGCATGTCGCCCTGCATCTGGCCGCTGCCATCGTCCATCATGCCGTCGGCCGGAGCGCCCATGTCTCCTTCGCCGGGCGCCATGCCATCGGGCGCATAGCCGCCGGCGTAGGGGTCATGCGCGCCCGAGCCGGCAATGCCGTCTTCGCCATCACCGCTGCCTTCGGCCGGCTCGATGCCTTCAGGCATGCCCCCTTGCGGCAGGCGGGAGTTCCCCGCGTTGCTGGTGAGGACATCAAGGCTGTAGCGGGCCGGGGCGGGAAACTCGATCTTCCGGCCGTTGTGGTCGATGATCACCTTGTCATCCAGCACGGCCTTCAGCACCGAGCCGTTGCCCAGCTTCTGGTTGACGGCGTAGGCGGCCACCGGACGCTCGTTGATGCCCAGCACCGCCACACCCCGTGCGCCGGCCTGCAGCACGCCCAGCACCTTCACATCGATGGGAGGCGGGGCGGTATCGACCGTTTCCGTGTTGCGTGCACCAAACAATTTGCTGGCAATCGGTAAAGGTGGGCGATTGTTGTCACCGATTGCATCATCGGGCGCAATGGCGCCGCGCGGCGCCAGCAATTGCATGGCCCAGTAGGTGACGATGCTGACCAGCAGCAGGAAAAGCAACAGCGAAAGCAGTCGGATGACGGCAGAGGAACTCCGCATGGTGAGGTCGTCTCAAGGAATGGGGCGTAACGCCGTGCGCCCGGAGGCGCAGACAGTGGCTGCTATCATACAAGCCAGTTACGGCAGAGGAAGAATCTGCTTCAATCGTCCGATGTTAAAACCACCCAGGACACTCTGCGAGAAAAACGCTGGTATGAAAACACGTGTCTCCGCACCGACGGCAAACATGACCGACACACGGTTGGCCGCAGTCTCTTCGGCACCGCGCCTGCAAGCCGCC
The DNA here is from genome assembly GCF_900637555.1 of Lautropia mirabilis. NCBI lineage: Bacteria > Pseudomonadati > Pseudomonadota > Betaproteobacteria > Burkholderiales > Burkholderiaceae > Lautropia > Lautropia mirabilis. Next base: position 1,800,867 of record NZ_LR134378.1, read on the forward strand.
CGCGGCAGCCGGCGTCGCACCCATGGTTTCACCCTCATCGAACTCATGGTGGTGGTGATGATCCTGGGCGTGCTGGCAGCGCTGGTGGTGCCGCGCTTCATGTCGCGGCCCGACGAGGCCCGCGCCGTGGCCGCCAAGGCCGACATTGCCGCCATCATGCAGCAGCTCAAGCTGTACCGCCTGGACAACGGCCGCTATCCCACCACCGAGCAGGGGCTGGATGCGCTGGTCAACCGTCCCACCTCCGGGCCCTCGGCCAAGAACTGGAAATCCTATCTGGACAAGGCGCCGGTCGACCCTTGGGGCAAGCCCTACCAGTACCTGAATCCGGGCGTGCACAGTGAGATCGACGTGTTCTCCTACGGCGCCGACGGCGTGGCCGGTGGCGAGGCGGGTGATGCCGACATCGGCAGCTGGGATCTCTGACGAGGCCCCGGTGGCGCCCGTCGCTGAGGGATGGGCGCCTGCCGTCATGTCGCGCAGGCAGTGCATGCGCCGCGCACGCGGCTTCACGCTCGTCGAGCTGATGGTGGCACTCATCATCATCGGTGTCGTGTTGTCGATGACGGTCATTTCCGGTTCGCCCAGTCCGCTGCGCGCCCTGGAAACCGATGCCGAACGCCTCAGCCAGCTGTTTTCGCTGGCGCGCGAGGAAGCCCAGATCCGCGGTGCCCCCATCCGTTTCGAGAACACCCGGGACCGTTACCGCTTCATCATCTTCAAGGACAGGCAATGGCGTCCCATCGAAGATGACACACATCTGCGCGCTCGTCAGTGGGAAAGCCCCACTCGGGTACGTGTGGAGAAGGCGGACGGTTCGGATATGCTGGAATTCGGACGTGACATGATCGAACCACCCTTTCGCGTGATCCTCACGCGCGATGCGGGTTCCGTCGAGATACACGCCAACGGGCTGGGCATCTTCGAGGTGCAGCGCCAGCCGCCTTCGCAGTAATTCATCCCTGCCACCTCTGCTTGCGCCCCTCGCGGGGCGTTTCGTTTCTGATCGATGCCCCTTTTCTTGCAGCCCACCATTTTCAGTAGGTCCGCGTGCCTGTCCGACAGGACGGGCAGGGCTGCACACCGGGGCTTCACCCTCATCGAGGTGCTGGTGGCGCTCACCATCATCTCCATCGCGCTCATGGCCTCGCTGCGGGCCGTGGGCTCCATCACGGCCAGCTCGGCCGATCTGCGTGCCCGCACGCTGGCCCAGTGGAGCGCCGAGAACCGTCTGACCGAGATCCGCGTGCGGCATGAGTTCCCCGCCGTGGGGCGTCGCAATTTCGACTGCCCGCAGGGTGACCTGACGCTTCTCTGTCAGGAAGATGTCTACACCACGGCCAACCCCAATTTCCGCCGCATCGAGATCCAGGTCTTTGATCCCGCCCAGAGCGGGCAGACCGTGGGCGGTTCGCGCGAAGGCGGGCGGCTGGCACGGCTGCTGGGCTTTGCCGTGGTCGACAACAACACGGCGCGCTGACCATGATGCTGCGCACCTTGCCCCGTTCGTCGCGCCGTGCTGCCGGCTTCACGCTCATCGAGCTGCTGGTGGCGGTGGCGCTGCTGGCCATTCTGGCCGTGCTCAGCTGGCGTGGGCTGGATGCCGTCATCCAGAGCCGCGAGCGGCTGGTGACCGAATCCGACGAGCTGCGTTCGCTCACGCTGGCGCTGGCGCAGCTGGAAGAAGACCTGCTGGGTACCTGGCCGGTGAAGAACCTGGGAGGCGGCATCCGCCCCATCCGCGTGGTGCAGGACCAGGGCGGGGCCGGTGGCGCGGCCTCGCAATCGATGATGCTGGTGCGCGAGATTGCCCGCACCGGGCGCGCCACGCGCCTGCAGCGGGTGGTCTACCAGGTGCGCGATGGCCGGCTGGAGCGCGGCTTCAGTGAATGGCAGCACAGCGCCGGCTCCGGCGGCCAAGTAGGTGGTGCGGTGCAGTCGCTCATCTGGCAGCCCATCCTCATGGACGTGCGTTCGATGCGTGTGCGCGGCTGGGTCAACAACAGCTGGATGGGCGGCAGCCAGCTGCAGGCCTACACCAGCCGGAACAACGAGAGTGGGGGCCAGGACAAGAACGACCCCTACGGCAACAGCGCCTATCCCAATCTGCCGGCCATCACGCCCACCACGCCGCCTGAAGTGGCCGAGAACATCCGGGCTGCCCGACGCATTGCCGACGAACAGCAGGACCGGATGGGGCTGAGCGGCATCGAGGTGCTCATCGAGCGCACCAATGGCCAGCGCTTCCTGCGCATCTACTCCATCCGGGATTGATCGCCATGACCCGTCCCGTTCCTGTCTTCCTTTCCGGTTTTACCCGCACGCAGCGGGGGGCCGCCATCGTCACTGCGCTGCTGGTGGTGGCGCTGGCCACCGTCATTGTCTCCTCGCTCTTCTACCGCGAGAGTGTGGCCATCCGCTCCATCGAGAACCGCGCCACGCTGGCGCAGACACGCTGGATCGAGCGTGCCGTCATCGACTGGGCCAAGGTGATCCTGCGCAACTCGCACCGTGACTACGACTGGTCCGGCTCCATCTGGGCCACGCCGGTGGCCGAGACGCAGCTGGACGAGACCGTCACCGGCGGTGCGAAGGTGGGCGATTCCTCGCGCCAGGCCATGCTGGCTGGTCGCATCCGTGACGCGCAGGCGCGCTTCAATGTCAACGCCCTGGTAACGCAGGATGCGGGCAGCACCAATACCCAGAACAGGCAGTCTGGCAACAATGGCCAGTCGGGCAATAATGGCAATCCCCGCAACAACGCCACGAATGCAGAAAATGCCGATGTCTCGGTGGCGCACGTCGTGGCGTTCAAGCGACTGATGGGCATCCTGTCGCTGCCCGAGAATCTGGTGGACCGGATCCTCACGCGCGTGCGCAAGGTCGCAGCGCAGAAGCGTCAGGGCCGCAGTGGCGGCGAGGACTGGGTGATGCCACTGCAGCGTTTCGACGATCTGCGCGACCTGCCTGGCTTCTCGGACGAGGTGATGAGAAAGCTCGAGCCGCACGTGACCGTCCTGCCGAGCGACGCACGTACCGTCAACCTCAACTCGGCCACGGCCGAGGTGCTGGAAGCGGTGGCGCGCACCTGGAACCCGGCATCGATCCGCAGCTTCATCGCGAACCGGGACGTGGCCCCGGCGCGAAACCTGTCGGATCCGGCGCTGGGACTTGTTGCAAATAGCCCACTCGACACGACGCTTGTCGCGGTGAAGTCGGATTATTTCATCGCCGACGGCATCATTCGCTACGACCGCGTCGAATCTGAAACCCAAACCCTGCTCAAGCGCCTCGATACGGGGGGTGTACTGGTGATATGGCGTCACAGCAATTGAAACGGCATCAGGCCGTCATCTGGTTACCGCCGCGCAGCGCCGGCGAAGCCGTCCTCAGCAGTGGACGGCCGGTGTTCCATGCGCAGATCGGCGGTGACGACGAGTCCGAGCGCCGTCTCGTGTCGCTGGAGGCGCTGGAAGGCGTGCGCCAGGTGTGGCTGATCGCCGATGCGCGGGACGTGGCGCTGATCACCGCACCGGTGCCGCCCCTGTCGGGCAAGCGCCTGAAGCAGGCGCTGCCCAACGTCATTGAGGAATACGTGCTGCAGGATCCGGCGCGCTGCCTGATCGTGCCCGGCCCCGTGCTGCCCGATGGCCAGCGGGTCATCGGCGTCATCGACGCGCACTGGGTCGATGCCGTGCTGATGGCCTTCAAGACGGCCGGCATCCGCGTCGAGGCCCTCTGGCCGGGGCAGCTGGTACTGCCCTGGGAAGAGGGCAAGTGGACGGTGCTCGTCTCGGACGACAGCCTGACGGTGCGCACCGGCGAATGGAGCGGTACCGGCTGGGCGGCGGGCGAGAGCGAATCCGCCCACCGCGAGACTGCCAGCGCGCTGCTGTCGGGCAAGCTGATGGGGCCGCCCCCACCGCGCGTCAACGTCTGGCTGGGACAGCAGGAATGGCGCTCGCCCATGAAGGTGGCGGCCATTCCGTCAGACACCAAGCTTGATTTCATGTCGGTGCCGCCGGTGCGCAATGCGCCGCTCGATCTGCTGGCTGCGCGCAACGCCGGTCTCAAGACCATGCTGTCGCGCATCGACTGGCGGCTGTGGAAGGGCGTGGGGGCGCTGGCGGGCGCCGTGCTGGCCGCGCTGGTGGTGGGCATCAACCTGCAGTGGCTGCAGATGCGTGCCGAGGCCTCCGGCCTGCAGAACGCCATCCGTGCGCGCTTCCACGATGCCTTCCCCAATGCCGCCATGGTGGATCCGGTGCTGCAGATGCGCCGCAACATCAACGACCTGCGCCTCAAGAGCGGTCGCCCGGGGCCGGATGACTTCGTGCCGCTGCTGGCGCGCTTTGCGCAGGCCGTGGGCGAGCGGGGGCCCGGTACCATCGAGGCACTGGAGTTTCGCGAGGGCACGATGAAGATCCGCTTCGTCGACGAGGTGGGCAGCAACGACACGATGCGTGAGGCCCTGGTGCAGGATGCCGCGCGTCTGGGGCTCTCGCTCACCTTCGACAACCCGCGGGATCCCACCGCGCGACTCACTCCGCAGGGAGGCCGCTGACATGCTGGAGAACCTGTTGCAGAAATGGGCGTCGCTGGCGCCCCGCGACCGGCGGATGCTGATCATCGCCGGCTGCTTCCTGCTGGTCATCATCTTCTGGCAGGTGCTGCTGGAGCCGGCCTGGGTGGGCCGCCAGCGCCTGCAGAAGACGCTGCCCACACTGCGCGCCGACCTGGCGCAGATGGATCACATGGCAGGCGAGGCACGTGAGCTGGCCAATGCCGCCGACGCGCCGGCCGAGACGGTGGCGCAGGTGACGGTGCGCCTGGAGCAGTCGCTGCTGGCGCGCGGCATGGACAAGGACGCGGCCAAGGTGCAGGCGCAGGGCGACATCATCGAGGTGCGCTTCCACCAGGCCCCGTTCGAGAACTGGATTTTCTGGCTGGATGCGGCCGTGCGCGAGACGCGCACCCGCATCGTCGACCTGTCGGTCACCCGCGAATCCCCGGGAGTATTCAGTGGCCGTCTGGCCTTGGAGATGGCACGCCGTGGCAAATGATTCCCGTCGATCCAAATCGGTGAAGCCGACCTGGTTCGGCCCCTGGAGCAAAGGCCGCATCGCCCTGTGGACCGTGCTGAGCCTGCTGGTGGCGCTGGTGACGGCGCTAGTGCTGGCGCCGGCCTCCATGGCGGACTGGGGCCTGAAGGTGGCCACGCATGGCCGGGTTCGCCTGGCCGATGCCAGCGGCTCGATCTGGCATGGCCAGGGCAAGGTGGTGCTGGTGGATGTGGCCGCGCTGGCCACGCGCGAGCGTGACAAGCCCGATGCCGTGCTGCCGCTGCCGGGCGTGCTGGTTCCGGGCACCATCCGCTGGGACATCCAGGTACTGCCGCTGCTCATCGGTCGCGTGCAGGTGCTGGCTCGCCATGACAGCATGGCGCAGCCCGTCGAGATTTCCGGTAGCTTTGCAAGACCGCGCTTTTCTGCCGGCAGCATCCGTCTGCCCAATGTCAGCCTGTCGCGTCTGGGTTCGCCCTGGAGCACCGTGCAGCCCACGGCCTCGCTGGCGCTGTCCTGGGAGCCGTTCGAGATCGTCAACGGCAAGGCCAACGGCGTGGCTTCCATCGAACTGCGTGACGTAGCCTCGGCCCTCACGCCCGTGCGGCCGCTGGGTGCCTACCGGCTGGACATTGACGGCCGTCAGGCCGACACGATGCTGAACATGTCATCGATCGAAGGCCCGCTGCGTTTGAGCGGGGAAGGTGTTTTCAATCCGAGTCACGGACTGCGTTTCACTGCCTGGGCAGAAGTCGACGAGTCTGAACGTCTGAAGCTGGCGCCCCTGGTTCGCTTGCTGGGGCGGCAGGAAGGGACTCGTACCATGATCAAGATAGGAGCATGAAGTTGCGCCATTCGTCCAAACTCCTGGCCCAGGCCCTGCTGGTGGCGGCCACGGTACCGGCCCTTGCGGCGCCGGCCCAACCGCCTGCACGCAAGGTCACTACCGGTCAGATCAACCTCAATTTCAAGGATGCCGAGGTCGATTCGGTCATTGGCGCCTTCGGCCATCTGCTCAACAAGTCCTTCGTGATCGACCCGCGCGTGCGCGGCAAGATCTCGCTGGAGACGCCGCGCCCGGTCAACCGTGCGCAGGCCTTCGCGCTGCTCAAGACCGTGCTGCGTCAGCAGGGCTTTGCCATTGTCGATCTGGGTGACCTGTACAAGGTGGTGCCCGAGGCCGATGCCAAGCTCCAGTCCGGCCCCGTGGAGATCGGCGCCGCGTCCGCGCGTGACGGCGACGAGGTCATCACCCAGGTGTTCCAGCTCAACCACGAATCGGCCAACAACATGATTCCCGTGTTGCGGCCGCTGGTTTCGCCCAACAACACCATCACGGCCTTCCCGGGCAACAACACGCTCATCATCACCGACTACGCCGCCAACCTGAAGCGGCTGTCCAAGGTCATCGCCACGCTGGACAGCCCGCGTCCGGCGGCCGAGGTGCAGGTGGTGGTCATCAAGAACTCCATCGCCAGCGACATCGCCGTGGCCGTGTCCAAGCTGATGGACGAAGGCAACCGGGGCGGTGGGGGCGGACCGGGTGCCGGTTCCGATCCCAGCCAGCGCGTGGTGGTGATGGCCGATCCGCGCACCAACTCGGTGCTCATCCGCAGCGCCAATGCCTCCAAGCTGACGCTGGCCCGTTCGCTGGTGGAACAGCTGGACCGGCCCGCCAACGCCGACCAGGCCAACATGCGCGTGGTCTACCTGAAGAACGCCGAGGCCACCAAGCTGGTGGAGGTGCTGCAGGCCGTGCTGTCGGGTGAATCGAACGGCAGCAGCGGCAGTTCGGACAGCAGCTTCGGCAGCAGCCGTAGTCGCAACAGCGGTGGCAGCATGTTCGGTGACAGCGGCTCGTCCTCGTCGGGCCTGTCCTCGTCCTTCGGCGACAGCGACAGCAGCAGCGGTGGCGGTCTGGGCAGCCAGAGCGGCATCAACCGCGAACGCGGCAACCAGGGACCGACGTCCATCAAGGCGGGCGGCGCCATCATCGCGGCCGACCCGGCCACCAACTCCCTCATCATCACCGCGCCCGAGCCGGTCTACCGCAACATCCGCGGCGTCATCGACCAGCTCGACAGCCGCCGTGCCCAAGTCTACATCGAGTCGCTGATCGTCGAGGTCAAGGCCGACACGGTGTCCGAGATGGGCATCCAGTGGCAGTTCGGCACCAGCCGACCCGGCCAGAATTCCGTGGTGGGTGGCACCAACTTCAGCAGCGGCGGCAGCAACATCCTGTCCGTCACGCAGAACCCGGCCGCGCTGGCCGCGGCGGGCGGTCTGAACGTGGGGGTGGTGCGCAATGGCGTGAGCCTCTTCGGTCAGACCTTCCTGAACCTGGGCCTGCTGGCCCGGGCGCTGGAGGCCGAGACGAACAGCAACATCCGCGCCACGCCGAACCTGCTCACGCTCGACAACGAGGAGGCGCGCATCATCATTGGCCAGAACGTGCCCTTCGTCACGGGCCAGTACGCCACCACCAACAACACCCTGTCCAGCCCGTTCCAGACCATCGAGCGCAAGGACGTGGGTACCATGCTGCGCGTGCGGCCGCAGGTCTCCGAAGGCGGCACCGTCAAGATGGAGATCGCCCAGGAGATCTCCGCCGTCGTCGACACCACGCAGTCGGCCGGCATCATCACCAACCGTCGCGCCATCGATTCCAACGTGCTGGTCGACGATGGTCAGATCGTCGTGCTGGGTGGCCTGATCGAGGACACCGTGGAGGGTGGCATCAGCAAGGTGCCGCTGCTGGGCGACATTCCGGGGCTGGGACGTCTGTTCCGCTATGACAACCGCAAGCGCGTCAAGACCAACCTGCTGATCTTCCTGCGTCCGGTGGTGCTGCGCAGCGCCGACCAGGCCTGGGACGTCACGGCCAACCGTTACGACTACATCAACCAGCGCAGTCAGGATGCACGCATGCCCACGCCGTTCGGCATGGTCGACGTGAAGCAGCCCGAGCTGGATCCGCTGCCGCCGCGGCCGGGTACGCCCAACGCCAGACGCGTGCCGCCGGCGCGCGAGCCGAGCCTGATGCCGGGTGCAGCCGAAGAGGCCAAGAGCCTGGGCGTGGTGCCGGCCAACTCGCTGCGTGCCCCGCAGCCCGACATGTCCAGCCTGATGAACACGGCGCCGCGTTCCCGCCAGGTCCGTCGTGGCAACGGCGAGGATGCACGCCGGAGCGTGGCCAACGATGGTCGGCAGCAGCCTGTCCCGGCCGTGCGTACTACCGGCAGCTTCCGTTCGCTGGACGATGCGGTGCGTGCCCAGCAGCAGGCCGCACGCCCGCAGAATGCCACGCCTGAGCCCGTGCAGCTGCGCAACCAGGTCGAAGTGAACGTAGATTGAGATTGATCCAGACATAGCAGGCGATACGACGAATGGCTTCGGTTTCCCCCGCGCGCTACGTGCCCTATGGTTTTGCTCGTGCCCACCAGATCCTGGTGTCGGCGCTGAGCGATGATGCGCTGGAGGTCTGGGTGGGTGAGAACACCCCGGCCACCGCGCTGGCCGAGCTGTCGCGCTCGCTGAAATACCGGCTGGTGCCGGTGGTCAAGCCGGCCGACGAGCTGAGCAGCGCCATCTCGCGCGCGTACTCGCAGCAGGAGGGATCCGCTGCCTCGGTGGTGGATGAGGTGGGTGGCGACATCGATCTGTCGCGGCTGATGCAGGATCTGCCCAAGGTGGAAGACCTGCTGGAGTCCGAGGACGATGCGCCGATCATCCGGATGATCAACGCGCTGCTCACTCAGGCTGCCCGCGACAACGCGTCCGACATCCACATCGAGCCCTTCGAGACCTATTCGATGGTGCGCTTCCGGGTGGACGGCACGCTGCGTGACGTGGTGCGGCCCCGCCGCGAACTGCACGCAGCGCTGGTCTCGCGGATCAAGATCATGGCCAGCCTCGACATTGCCGAGAAGCGCCTGCCGCAGGATGGCCGCATCACGCTGCGCATCGGCGGCCGTCCCATGGACGTGCGGGTCTCCACGCTGCCCACCGGTCATGGCGAGCGCGCCGTGCTGCGTCTGCTCGACAAGGAAGCGGGGCGGCTGGACCTGGCCCGGCTGGGCATGAGCCCGGACCTGCTGCGCCGCTTCGACCATCTCATCGCACAGCCGCACGGCATCGTGCTGGTGACGGGCCCCACCGGCTCGGGCAAGACCACCACACTGTATGCCGCGCTCTCTCGCCTGGACTCCAAGTCCACCAACATCCTGACGGTGGAAGACCCCATCGAGTACGATCTGGATGGGGTGGGGCAGACGCAGGTGAACGCGCGCATCGACATGACGTTTGCCAAGGCGCTGCGCTCCATCCTGCGTCAGGACCCGGACGTGGTGATGATCGGCGAGATCCGCGACGTGGAGACCGCCCAGATTGCCGTGCAGGCGTCGCTCACCGGCCACCTGGTGCTGGCCACACTGCACACCAACGATTCGGTGTCGGCCGTCACCCGTCTCATCGACATGGGCATCGAGCCCTTCCTGCTGTCGTCCAGTCTCATCGGCATCATGGCGCAGCGGCTGGTGCGCAAGCTCTGCCCCAGCTGCCGTACCGAAGATACCGTCACCGGCAAGTGGCGCCCCGTGGGGTGCCTGGCCTGCAACCGCACCGGCTACCAGGGCCGTACCGGCATCTACGAGATCGTCACCGTCGACGACGAGATGCGCAGCCTGATCCACAAGAGCGCCGGCGAAGGCGAGCTGCGTGCTGCTGCACGCGCCAACGGCTTCCGCTCGATGCGTGAGGACGGCCAGCGCTGGATCGATGCCGGCATCACCTCGCAGGACGAGGTGGTGCGCGCCACCCGCGACTGAGGCCGCCCGTTGCCGATGTCCGTTGTTTCCTCCTTTCGTTGACCGACCATGCCAGCCTATCGTTTCCAGGCGGCCGATGCCGCCGGCGTCCTGCACCGGGGCATCGTCGATGCCGATTCCAGCCGCCAGGCACGCGCCATCATCCGTGAGCGCGGCCAGACCCCCATCGAGGTGGTGGCGCTGTCGGCCGAGCAGAACGCCGGCCATATCAACCTGGGCGGCCGCCTCAAGGATGCCGACCTGGCGCTGTGCACCCGCCAGCTCTCCAGCCTGCTGACCGCCCGGCTGCCGCTGGAAAAGGCGCTCAACGCCGTGGTGGAGCAGGCCGAATCGGCCCGCGTGCGCGAGCGCTTTGCCGCCGTGCGCAGCGACGTGGTGAGCGGCCAGACGCTGACCGCCGCCATGGCCAAGTTCCCGCGCGACTTCCCGGACACCTACCGCGCGCTGATCAGCGCCGGCGAACAGTCCGGTGACCTGGCGCAGGTGATGTCGCGGCTGGCTGCCTACGTCGAGAACCGCACCCAGCTGGTCAGCAAGGTGAAGATGGCCTTCACCTACCCGATCATCGTGGCCGTGGTGGCGGTGCTCGTCATCATTGCGCTGCTCACCTACGTGGTGCCGCAGGTCGTGCAGGTCTTCAACCAGACCCGCCAGGACCTGCCCCTGCTCACGCTCATCCTGATCCGCACCTCCGACTTCATCCGCAACTGGGGCTGGCTGGTGCTGCTGGGCCTGGGCGGCGCCTGGGCCGCCTTCCACTATTCGCTCAAGGCGCCCACCGCGCGACTGTCCTTCCACAGCAAGCTGCTGAACATGCCCATGTTCGGCCGGCTCGTCCGCGGCATCAACGCCGCGCGCTTTGCCTCCACGCTGGCCATCCTCACCGCCAGCGGCGTGCCGCTCATCCGCGCCCTGGAGGCCGGCGCCGACACGCTCAACAACACCGCCATGAAGGCCGAAGTGCGCGAGGCCTTAGGCCGCGTGCGCGAGGGCGCACCGCTGGCCCGCGCCCTGGGGGCCGGCAAGACCCTGCCGCCGCTGCTCATCCACATGACGGCCAGCGGCGAGGCCACCGGCGAACTGCCTCAGATGCTGGAGCGCGCCGCCGAGACCCTGTCGCAGGAAGTGGAACGTAAAACCTTGACAATGACCACCCTGCTGGAGCCTATCCTGATCTTGATTACTGGCGGCATTGTCCTCATGATCGTGTTGGCCGTGCTGCTTCCGATCATCGAGATCAACCAGCTGGTCAAGTAAGGCGGCGGGCGGCCTCTGCTTCCGGGGGCCTGGCGTCGGCTTCAGGAGGGGCCGACGCACCGGGAATCCCTGCACCTCGCTCCCTGGTAGCAACGGCTCCTCAAGAAGCTGGCCTGGCCAAGGTGGGTAACGGGCACCGCGCGTCCTGCACCAGCTGTGCCGCGACCAGCAGATTGAAGAGGCTGGTGCGCTCACCCCTGATGAAAGAGGCGCCAAATGCGGCTATCTTTTCAGGAGGAGTACCAGGTATGCGGAAATTGTGCAGACCAGAAAAGACGCAATCTTGCTGTCGAACAGGAACCCAACTCCTGTGGCAACAGCGATACCCATGACAAGAGCTGTATAAATAACGGAGACGACCAGTGAAGGCCAAGTGTGCACTATCCTGTATCTGAATATAAAAAGGGGAAAAAAGAAGCCGAAAAATATCCAGAACGGGTGTTGCATGACCGTCTCCACATGTCATGAAGCAAGTCGCCCGAAATGGGACGAGCTTTTGATCAATTTACCACTGTACCCAGCGATATCCGCCCCTGGTTGGCTTGCGGTTAGCATCCACCGCCATCAAGCCTGTGCGGGCAGTCGTGTCTCCAATAGGGAAGGTCGCCCGGTAGTACACCTGTCGTCCGCCTTGTAGCCCGCGTAGTTCCTCCCAAGTCCAGTTGCCAGCCGCTGTGGTGCGTCGCCTGTACATGCCCAGGAAGCCGGTTCCTACACGTTGAACACTAGCGCAGGTCGGGGCGTGTGAGACCCCGGGTGCCCTGCGCGAGGGTGCACCGTAGGCCCGCGTGTCTGGGGGCCGGCAAGATGTCGCCGGCGCTTGTTCACACCATGGCCAATGGTGAGGCCATCGGCAAGTTGCCGCAAAGGCTGGAGTACGCCTTCGAGAGACTGTCGCAGGCAGCGGAACGTAAAACCTTGACAATGACCACCCTGCTGGAGCCCATCCTGATCTTGATTACTGGCGGCATTGTCCTCATGATCGTATTGGCCGCGCTGCTTCCGATCATCGAGATCAATCAGCTGGTCAAGTAAGCGCCGAATGCAGGGCAGGCGGCGCTTTCCATCACCAGGACATGCCGCCATAGAATGCGTCCCGGGTATCGCCTCATCCCGAGGTGCCCGGAGCCCCACAGGGCAGCGGCTGGGTCCACTCCAGGAGAGGGTATCAATGATGTGGCTGCTGCGAATCCGCCGACTGTTACGTGCCACTGGCCGCGAGGCCATGATGCTGTGGTACGCATTGCTCAATCCCGCCACGCCGATGGCCATCCGGCTGGGCATCGTGGCCACGGGGCTCTACCTGTTCTCGCCGCTGGACATCATCCCCGACTTCATGGTGCTGTTCGGCATGGCTGATGACCTGGCCGTGCTGCTGCTCGCCATCCCCTTCCTGGTCAATCGCCTGCCGGCCCACGTGCAGCAGGAAGCCGCCTGGCGCGCCGACAACTCCTGGCTGGGCCGCTGGCTGCGGCGTGCGGGGACTGCGACGCGGTAAGCGTTCAATCATGTCTGGGCTGAAAGGTGCGGATACGCGGTGCAACCTTGTCGTGCAAGGTGCGCACCGTGATCCGCATGTCGTACTTGGTCTGTAGATTCAGCCAGAAACGCGCCCCATGACCGAGACGCAATGCGGTATCGGTGCTGATGGGGCGTTTGCCATGCACGAGTTCTGCTTTGATCTCAAAAGGGAAAGGGAAGAGAAGTCCAAGCAGGACGATTGATCCTACAGATACTCCACCGGCAATGACAGCAGGTCGTCGGCCAGCCACAGCTTCTGGGGGTACTGGTCGATGATCGTGCCGCGTGCCACAGTGATGTCGGCAGCGGGCAGGTGAGTGTGCAGCACCTGGAAGGCGCTACCCATGCGCCTGTCGGGCTTGGCGCTGGTCTTGATCTCGATGGGGTAGAGCGTTCGGCCGTGCTCGATCAGTAGGTCGATTTCCTTCTGTGAGGTGTCCCGATAGAAATACAGCGGCGGCACTGTGCCCCGGTTCTGGAAGGACTTGATGATCTCGCTGACCACGAAGGTCTCAAAGAACTGGCCGCTGCGTGCACCCAGCCGGATGGTGTCGGGCGTGAGCCACTTGGTCAGCCAGGCCATCAGTCCGGTATCCCGCATGTAGAGCTTGGGTGTCTTGATGGCGCGCTTCAGGTGGCTGTTGTGGTAGGGCGGCAGCAGGTGGATGATGCCCGAAGCCTGCAGCACGGCCATCCAGCGCTTTGCGGTGTCCATGGAGATGCCGGCATCCTGGGCCACGCTGCTGTAATTGAGCAGTTCTGCACTGCGTGCCGCCACGGCCACCATGAAGCGTGTGAAATCCGACGTGCTGCCGATGTTGGCCAGTTGGCGCACGTCGCGCTCGATGTAGGTGGCCACGTAGGATGCGTAATAGACATCCCAGTTCACCGTCTGCTGGTACAGGCGTGGCATGTAGCCACGATGGATGGTCTCCCAGATGTCCGGACAGGGCTTCAGACTGGCTTCGCGCTTCTGCAGGTAGTCGTCAGTGGGAATGAAACTGTCCGTGAGCGTCACACCATGGATTTCCCGCAGCGACAGACCCGACAGATTCAGCACGGCGATACGGCCTGCCAGGCTCTCGCTCACGTTCTGCATGAGCCCGAAGGCCTGTGAGCCGGACAGCAGGTAACGGCCGTTCTCCTGCCGGCGATCGATTTCAAGCTTCAGAAGCGGAAACAGCGACGGTACGTGCTGCACCTCGTCCAGGATCAGGCGGTCGGGGTGGTTGCGCAGGAAAAGGGCGGGGTCGTCATCCGCCTGCTGGCGTAGCAGCGGATCGTCGAAGCTGACGTAGTGATGGTCAGGGGCCACGTGCTTCAGCAGGGTGGACTTGCCCACCTGGCGTGGCCCCGTGACCAGGAGGGCCGGAAACTGCGTCTGCAGCTCGGTCAGCAGCGGCTGCATCTGGCGGTCGATGTACATGCTGTGCCTCCATGCGCGAATGGCCACTTTGGGTTCGCTGAGGAAGTATGTTCAATTCACGATTCTATCGTGAATTGAACAGGGTTAGCATGAACGCCGTGCAACGCGCTTCGAGGGAGGTCTCTGTGAAGTTCTGCACAACCCGCCCTAATCGGGAGGGGCCAGGCCGGCCATCAAGGCAACCGATAAAGCCAGGCCTCAGTGCCAAACTTGGCGCACACCAGCGCCTCGGCGGCCGCGCGTTCCTCGCGCGTGATGTGGCCTGGCTGGCCGCCATGCAGCTGCACGAAGGTGTCCTTCATCCGTTCGATGATGGCCTCGCGTGGCAGGCCGGTCTGGCTGCGTAGCGGGTCCACGCGCTTGGCGGCGCTGGTGGTGCCCTTGTCGCTCAGCTTCTCGCGGCCGATGCGCAGCACCTGCAGCATTTTGTCGGCGTCCATGTCATAGGCCATGGTGACGTGGTGCAGCACCGTCTGGCTGCAGTCGCGCGGCACGTTGGCAAAGCGCTTCTGGGCTGCGCCGCCGATCTTGCCCCTGTCGCTGCTGATGTCGTTGAGTGGCTTGTAGAAGGCAGCCACGCCCAGCGACTGCAATGCCTTCAGCACCCAGTCGTCCAGGAAGGCGTAGGAATCGGCCAGGCTCATGTCGGCCACCAGTGTGCCGGGCGCGTACAGTGAATAGGTGATGATGCTGCTGCCTTCGATGAACATGGCACCACCACCGGTGATGCGGCGCGTCAGCGTCACGCCCAGCCGCCGGGCTGCCTCCAGGTCCACTTCATTGCGCACCGACTGGAACACGCCCAGAACCACGGCCGTGGTGTCCCATTCCCAGATGCGCAGCGTGGGTGGCCGTCGGCCGGCAGCTACTTCCAGGCTCAGCACCTCGTCCAGTGCCGCGTGCATGGCGGGCGAGACGGCCGGTTCGTGGATGATCTGCCATTCGAAGTCCCGCCAGGTGGTGGCCAGCCCCAATGCGCGGCGCACCGCGATGGCCACGGCCTCGGGGCTGAAGCCGAACAGCATGGCATCCGACGGCAGGGCAGCGCCGATGGCGGCAGCAAGCTGCGCCGTGTCAGCCGTGATGGGCTGGCCTTCCAGCGCCTGCCGGATGTCGTCCAGCGCGCTGTCGGGTTCCAGGAAGAAGTCGCCTGCCACCTGCACGTGGGTCAGTCTGCCATCGTGTTCATGCAGGTCCACCACCACCAGCTTGCCGCCGGGGACCTTGTACTCACCGTGCCTCGTGCTCATCGGACGCTCCTTCGGAATGAGGGGTTATGATAGCGAACGAGAACTATTTATAGATTGGATCAGCAAGAACTCTGCATGCCTCCCGATTCCCGAAAGGCAGGCCGGCCCCCACGATTGAGGGGCGCGGCCCGAGAGCCATCAGCCTTCCACGCCACCCAGGGCGTTGGAGTAGCCCGCGTCCACGTAGGTGATCTCGCCGGTGATGCCGGAGGCGAGGTCAGACAGCAGGAAGGCGGCGGCGTTGCCCACTTCCTCGATGGTGACGTTGCGGTGCAGCGGGGCGGCGGCTTCAACGGCTGCCAGGATGCTGGAGAAGCCCTTGATGCCGGCGGCAGCCAAGGTCTTGATGGGGCCGGCGGAGATGCCGTTGGCGCGGATGCCCTTGGGCCCCAGCGAGCGGGCCAGGTAGCGGACGCTGGCTTCCAGCGAGGCCTTGGCCACGCCCATGGTGTTGTAGTTGGGCACGGCACGCACGGCGCCCAGGTAGCTGAGCGTGACGAGGGCACCGTTGCGCCCTTGCATCAGCGGCAGGGCAGCGCGGGCCAGGGCCACCAGGCTGTAGGCCGAGATGTCGTGGGCCATGCGGAAGTTCTCGCGGGTGGCGCCTTCCAGGAAGTCGCCGGCAATGGCTTCGCGGGGAGCATAGGCGATGGCGTGGACAAGGCCGTCGAAGCCATCGGTCCAGTGCTGGCCAACGCTCTTCATCAGGGCGTCGATCTGTTCGTCTTCAGCCACGTCGCAGGGGAAGACCAGCGAGGAGCCGAATTCCGCCGCCATTTCGGTGATGCGGTCCTTGAAGCGGTCGTTCTGGTAGGTGAAAGCCAGCTCGGCGCCCTGGGCGCGGCATTGTTTGGCAATGCCGTAGGCAATCGAGCGATTGGAGAGCAGGCCGAGGATGAGGATGCGCTTGCCGGCCAGAAAACCTGTGTTCATATGTCGCCTCGTGGCAAAAATAACAGCGGCATTGTCGCACGAGCTGGCCGCCCTACAATGCGGGCTGGTGTTTTCGACGTGGTGGCGGATGGCTGTGGGTGTGGATGTTTCCCGACAGATCGGGGGTGGGCGGCGCGCCTGGCTGCAGGGTGGCCTGGTGCTGGGAGCGGCCGCACTGGCCGGCTGGCCGGGACGCGAAGTGCTGGCGGCGCACGGCATGGCCTGGGGTGGTGAGCCGCGCTATCCGGAGTCGTTTGCCCACTTTGACTATGTGCGGCCCGACGCACCGCGCGGTGGCCTGGTGCGGCTGGCGGGCATGGGCACCTTCGATTCGCTCAATCCGTTCACGCTTCGGGGCATTGCTGCGGCTGGCACGGGCTCGCTGATGTTCGAGTCGCTGGCGGTGGCCAGCTGGGACGAGCCCTTCTCGGTGTACGGTCTGCTGGCCGAGGACATGATCCTGGCCGAGGACCGGCTGTCGGTGATGTTCAAGCTGCGGGCCGAGGCACGTTTCAACGATGGCTCGCCGGTGCTGGCCGAGGACGTGCGCCATTCGTTCGAGACGCTGGTGGGCCCCAAGGGGCATCCGCTCTTTCGGCAGTATTTCGGGGACGTGGAGCGCCTGGAGGTGATGGACAACCGGCTGCTGCGCTTCTTCTTCAAGCGTACCAACCCCGAGCTGCACCTGATTCTGGCCAAGGACCTGCCCGTGTTCTCGCGTCGCTGGGGGCAGGGCAAGGCCTTTGACGCCATGCCGCACGAGCGCCCCATCACCAGCGGTCCCTATGTGGTGGACAGCATGGACCTGGGCAAGCGCATCGCCTTCAAGCGGGTGGAAGGCTACTGGGCCGATGCGTTGCCGGTGCGGCGCGGCACCTTCAATTTCGAGCGGGTGGTGTTCAAGTATTTCCGCGACGAGGTGGCGCGGCTGGAGGCCTTCAAGGCCGGCGAGTTTGACTGGCTGTTCGAGAACAGTGCCCGCAACTGGACGCGCGGCCACGTGGGGGCGCGGTACCGAAGCGGCGAGATCGTCAAGCGCAACTTCCCGCATTCCAACGTGAGCGGCATGCAGGGCTATGCGCTCAACACGCGCCGTCCGCTCTTCAAGGACGTGCGGGTGCGTGAGGCGCTGGCGCTGGCCTTCGATTTCGACTGGCTCAACCGTCATTATTTCCAGGGGCAGTACACGCGCACGCGCAGCTATTTCGCCAACAGCGCCATGGCCGCATCCGGCAAACCGGATGCGGAGGAAATGCGCTTCCTGAAGAGCCTGTCGTCGCCGCTGGATCCGGCGGTGTTCGGTGAGCTGCCCGAGCTGCCGGACAACCCGGATGCGGATGCGCTGCGCCGCAACCTGAAACGCGCCCAGCAGCTGCTGAATGAAGCGGGCTGGCAGGTGGACACGGATGGCGTGCTGAAAAACGCGCAGGGCCAGGCGTTCCGCTTCGAGGTGCTGGGCGATGCGCCGGCCTTCGAGCGGCTGGCCACGCCGTGGATCCACAATCTGGCGCGGCTGGGCATCCGCGTGCGGCAGCGCATGGTGGATCCGGCGCTCTATCAGAAGCGGGTCAGCACCTTCGATTACGACGTGGTGACGACGGTCTACCCGATGAGCAGCACGCCGGGCAACGAGCTTTTGCAGATGCTGGGCTCGGCGGCGGCCAACGACGCGCGCTCGGGCAACTATTCGGGCGTGGCCGATCCGGCGGTGGACGAGATCATCGAACGCATCCTGCAGGTGCGCTCACGCGATGAGCTGCAGCTGGCCACCCGGGCACTGGACCGCGTGCTGCGCCATGGCTGGTACATGGTGCCGCAGTTCCACAGCAGCAGCTACCGCGTGGCCTTCGACTGGCGGCTGCGGCATCCCGGGGTGCTGCCGCTCTTCTACGATCCGCAGAGCTGGCTGCTGGAGACCTGGTGGCGTGACGACGAGGCCCGGCCGGTCCCCGTGGCCGAGCAGGCTGATGCGATGGACGTACCCCTGATGCACCTGCCCGCCCTGGCGATGGAACAGCCCTCGCAGCCTGCTGGAGTGTCTGCCATCGGTCATCGCGCCGGGAGATTCCTGACATGCTGAACTATGTGCTGCGCCGGCTGGCGCTGATGGTGCCCACGCTGCTGGGCATCCTGCTGGTGAGCTTCGTCATCATCCAGTTCGTGCCTGGTGGCCCGGTGGAGCAGCTGGTGCATCAGCTGCAGGCGACATCCCAGGGAGGGGAAGGTGGTGGTGCGCCGGCGGCCAGCGGCTATCGTGGTCGTCAGGGGCTGGACAAGGAGCAGATTGCCGAGATCGAGGCCTTCTATGGCTTCGACAAGCCCGCGCCCACGCGCTTTGTCGAGATGCTGGGACGCTATCTGCGCTTCGACCTGGGCGAGAGCTTTCATTACCAGCAGTCGGTCTGGTCGCTGATCGTTCAGAAGCTGCCGGTGTCGATCAGCCTGGGGGTGTGGAGCTTTTTCATCGTCTATCTGGTGTCCATTCCGCTGGGCATTGCCAAGGCGGTGCGTGACGGCAGCCGCTTCGACCTCTGGACGACGACGGCGATTCTCGTGGGCTACGCCGTGCCCGGCTTCGTGCTGGGGGTGGCGCTGCTGGTGCTGTTCGGCGGCGGTTCGTTCCTGTCGTGGTTCCCGTTGCGCGGGCTCACCTCGGACGACTGGGAGTCGCTGAGCCTCTTTGGCAAGGTGATGGACTATTTCTGGCACCTGGTGATGCCGCTGACCTGTCTGGTGGCAGGCAGCTTTGCCGTGACCACGCTGCTCACCAAGAACGTGATGCTGGAAGAGATTCGTCGCCAGTACGTGGCCACGGCGCGGGCCAAGGGGCTGGGCGAGCAGCGCATCCTGTACCGGCACGTGCTGCGCAATGCGCTCATTCCCTTGGTGACGGGCTTTCCGGCAGCGTTCATCGGGGCCTTCTTCACGGGCTCGCTGCTCATCGAGACGCTGTTCTCGCTGGACGGGCTGGGGCTGCTGTCCTATGAATCCGTGGTCAAGCGTGATTATCCGGTGGTGCTGGGCATGCTGTATCTGTTCTCGCTGATCGGGCTGCTGACGCGGCTGATCACCGATGTGGCCTATACGTGGGTGGACCCGCGGGTGAAGTTCAGTGGATCGGGGCGGTGAACGGATGAACGCAGTGCAGGACAATCGACACGGTGCGATCGGCCAGGGGCAGCCCAGCGGCCCGCAGGGCGTGCCCGCATCCATGGCACCGGCCTTGGGTGGCGCAACGCCGGGTGCGCGGGAGGGGGGCGCCTCTGCCTCGCCGGCAGCGCGGGCCTGGCAGCGTTTCCGTCGGCATCGGCGCGGCTACATCAGCCTGTGGATCTTCGGCGTGCTGTTTGGCATCTCGCTGTTTGCGGGTGTGCTGTCCAACGACCGGCCGCTGCTGGCCAGTTACCAGGGGCAGTGGTACACGCCCTTGTGGCACGATTACCCGGAAACCACCTTCGGCGGCGACTTCCTGGCGCCTACCGAATGGCATGATCCGTTCATCCAGCGACAGTTTGCGCAGGATGGCAACTGGGCGCTGTGGCCGCTGAACCGCTACAGTTTCAACACGCTGAACTATTATGCCGATCTGCCCAACCCCGCACCGCCGTCCGCCCAGAACCTGCTGGGCACCGATGACCGGGGGCGCGACGTGCTGGCGCGGCTGCTGTACGGCTTTCGGCTGTCGGTGATGTTCGGATTGGCGCTCACGGCCATCGGCACACTGCTGGGCATCGTGATGGGGGCGCTGCAGGGCTATTTTGCGGGTCGGGTGGACATCACGCTGCAGCGGCTCATCGAGGTGTGGTCCGCCATTCCCGAGCTGTACCTGCTGCTGATCCTGGCCTCGATGTTCGAGCCCAGCATCTGGGTGCTGCTGGTCATCCTGTCGCTGTTCGGCTGGATGGGGCTGTCGGACTACGTGCGGGCCGAGTTCCTGCGCAACCGGCAGCTGGAATTCGTGCAGGCGGCGCGCGCGCTGGGGCTGCCCCGGCGCACCATCATCCTGCGGCACATCCTGCCCAATTCGCTCACGCCGGTGCTGGCCTTCCTGCCGTTCCGGATGAGTGCAGCCATCGTGGCGCTGGCCAGTCTGGACTTTCTGGGACTGGGGGTCTCGGATTCCAGCCCCAGCCTGGGCGAGCTGCTGGCGCAGGGCAAGAACAACCTGGATGCCTGGTGGATCGCGCTGCCCACCTTCGGCGTGCTGGTGGGCACACTGCTGCTGCTGATCTTCATCGGTGAGGCGCTGCGGGACGCACTGGACCCGCGCAAGCGCTGAACGGCATCCGGATAAAGGCAATTGAAGGGAGAACAGGCCCCATGACGGGTTTGGCGGTTGGAACGACACAGGGCACGGCCAAGGCAACGGCAGACGGTACGTCGCTGCTGGAGGTGCGGGGGCTGGGCATCTCGCTGCCTGACGGCGCCGGCCAGATGCAGCGCATCGTGCACGACGTGAACCTGACGGTGGGCCGCGGCCAGCGGGTGGCGCTGGTGGGCGAGTCCGGCTCGGGCAAGACGCTGACGGCGCACGCGCTGATGCGGCTGACCGAGGGCGCGAAGTACGACGGCCAGATCCTCTTCGAGGGGCAGGACGTGCTGACGGCCGACGAACGCACCCTGCGCACCTTGCGCGGGGGCCAGATGGGCATGGTGTTTCAGGAGCCCATGTCGGCACTGAATCCGCTGCACACGATTGGTGACCAGATCAGCGAGGCCATGGAGCACCACGAGGGGCTCACCCGCGCCCAGGCGATGACACGCACGCTGGAACTGCTGCAGCTCACCCGCATCCAGGATCCGGCGCGCTGCGCGGCCGCCTACCCGCATCAGCTTTCGGGCGGGCAGCGGCAGCGGGCGCTGATTGCCATGGCGCTGGCCTGCCGGCCCAAGCTGGTGATTGCCGACGAGCCCACCACCGCACTGGACGTGACCGTGCAGGCGGGCATCATGAAGCTGCTGGCCGACCTGCAGCAGGAGTTCGGCATGGCGGTGCTGCTGATCACGCACGACCTGCCGCTGGTGCGCGCCTTTGCCGAGCGGGTGGTGGTGATGCGCCACGGCAGTATCGTCGAGCAGGGCTCGGTGGCCGAAGTGTTTGATCAGCCGCAGCACGAATACACCCGCGCGTTGCTGGCCGCACACCCGCAGCGGCTGGTGGAGCCCGTGGGGGCGGGGGCGAACGTCGTTCTGCAGGCCCGCAAGGTGGGCTGCACCTTCGTGAGCCCCAAGGGCTGGTTCTCGCGCCAGCGCACGGACGTGCTGAAGGACGTGGACCTGCAGATACCGGCAGGCACCACCCTGGGCGTGGTGGGCGAATCCGGATCGGGCAAGACGACGCTGGCTCTGGTGCTGATGCGGCTGGCTGCTGGCGAGATGCAGGGCGAGGTGGAGATTGGCGGTCAGCGCATCGACACGCTGCCCGAGCGCACGCTGCGGCCGCTGCGCGCCGGCTTCCAGATGGTGTTCCAGGACCCGTTCAACTCGCTTTCGCCACGGATGAGCATTGCCGAGATCGTGGGCGAGGGCCTGTGGCTGCACCACAGCCAGCTGTCCGACGAGGAGCATCGCGCGGCCGTCATCGGCGCCCTGCAGGACGTGGGGCTGGAACCCGCCCAGGTGCTGCACCGCTACCCGCACGAGCTGTCCGGCGGCCAGCGCCAGCGCGTGGCCATCGCCCGCGCGCTGGTACTGAAACCGCGCCTGCTGGTGCTGGACGAGCCCACCTCCGCCCTGGACCTGACCGTGCAGCTGCAAGTGCTGAAACTGCTGGTGTCGCTGCAGCAGAAATACGGCCTGAGCTACCTGCTGATCACCCACGACATGGGCGTGATCCGCGCCCTGGCACACCGTCTGCTGGTGATGAAGGACGGCGCGGTGGAGGAGCAGGGCGCCGTGGAAGAGATCTTCATGACGCCGGCATCCGCCTATACGCGCGAGCTGCTGGCGGCTTCGGCTTGGCGGGATGCGGTGTGAGGGTGGCCAGAAGGGGTTAGGGGCTTCTGGCCGTTGTAGGGATGGGGCTCAGATATCCAGAATCTTCCGCTCCATGCCCTTGACGGGTGGCAGCCAGGCCTGGGTGCCAAGCATGCGGGCCGGCAGGCGGTAGGACTCGGCGCGCTCGGGGTCGAGTTCGGTCTGGATGTCGTCATCCCGTCCCTGTTCGGCCAGTTCTGCCCAGTGGGGGTTGATCAGGAGTGTCTTGCCCAGGGCAATGAATTCTGCCCAGCCGGTGGCCAGTGCTTCGGCAGCCTGGGATGGGGTGTAGAGGTTGCCCACGCCGATGAGGGGAAGCTTGCCGTTGATGCGCTGGTGCAGCTGTTCGATGCGGGTGCGCTCCGTATCTGCACCGCGACGGGCTTTCTTGTAGAAGTCCCACAGGGAGACGTGCAGGTACTGCAGCGGTTTCTGCACCAGGGCATCAATGAGGGCGAAGGTGTCGGCCATGGTGATGCCGTTTTCGCCGGGTTCTTCGGGCGAGAAGCGGTAGCCGATGATGAATTCGGGCTTGGCGTGCCTGTTACGCACTGCCGTGACGGCGTCCACGACGGCCAGCGGGAAACGCAGCCGGTTCTGCAGGCTGCCGCCCCAGGCGTCGGTCCGGCGGTTGGACTGGGCGGAGAAGAACTGCTGGATCAGGTAGTTGTTGGCGCCATGGATTTCCACGCCATCAAAGCCGGCTTCCAGCGCCAGTTCGGCGGCACGGCCGTAGCCGTCGATGATGCTCAGGATCTGCGCCTCGGTGAGGGCCTTGGCGCCGGTTTCGGGATGCTCGGACGGGGCGAAGATCTCGCCATTCGGGTTGAGTGCGGGAATGGACTGCCAGCCGCCGTGATGGATCTGCAGCAGGGCTTTGGCGCCCTGATCATGGGCAATGCGGGCGACTTCACGCAGGCTGGGCAGGTCTTCGGTGCCGATGGCCTCGGGCTGCCCGTAGAAGGCCTTGCCACCGTCGTGCACCAGGGTGGCGGCGGAAATGAACAGGCCGATGCCCCGGAAGCGGTCAGTGAGGAACTGACGCTCCTCGGTGGTGATGTGGCCGTTGTCGTCCGAGGCCAGATGGGTCATCGGGGCGACGGCCAGGCGGTTGCTGACGGTAACGCCGTTGTTGAAGGTGTAGCTCTGGAAGAGGTTCGGATGCTTCATGGTTGATGTGTTCTGGTGAGTTGGGTATCTGCCGTGACGATGTTATACCACTGGCCCTCGTCAATGCCGGGTCGCGTCTGGGGTCATTGATCTGCTGCCCCCGTGAGTTTTCCCGTTTCCGATAGTGTCTTTCTTGCCCCTGCACGCCCTTGGACGGACAATGGCCGAAGGGCAACATCGAACGATGAGGCAGCTCAGCATGGCCGACATGGGGACAGATCGGGCAGAGGACAAGGTACGGGCAGAGATGTTCCGTGCCCGCGGGCTGACCAAGGTCTACCGGATGGGCGAGGTGGAGGTGCACGCGCTGCGCGGTATCGACCTGGCGCTGTATCCGGGCGAGTTCGTCGTGATCCTGGGCCCTTCGGGTTGTGGCAAGTCCACGCTGCTGAACATCCTGGGCGGGCTGGATGTGCCCACGGAGGGCGAAGTCTGGTACAACGGCCATGACCTGACGCATGCAGACGATGCGGTGCTGACGCGCTTTCGGCGCGACAACGTGGGTTTCGTCTTTCAGTTCTACAACCTCATTCCCAGTCTGACGGCGCGCGAGAATGTGGCGATCGTGACGGAGATCGCGCGCCAGCCCATGCCGCCGGAAGAGGCGCTGGCGCTGGTGGGGCTGGGTGAGCGGCTGGAGCATTTTCCGGCGCAGATGTCGGGGGGCGAGCAGCAGCGGGTGGCCATTGCGCGGGCCATTGCCAAGCAGCCGGCGGTGCTGCTGTGCGACGAACCCACGGGGGCGCTGGATTCGGCCACCGGGGTGCGGGTGCTGAAGGCACTGGACGAGGTGAATGCGCGACTGGGTACGTGCACGGTGGTGATCACGCATAACGCCGACATTGCACGGATGGCGCACCGGGTGCTGACGATGGGCGACGGGCGCATCGTGGCCGAGAAGGTCAACGAGCAACGGTTGAGTGCCGATGAGCTGCGCTGGTGACAGAAAGGGCTGGCGGCTGCCGGCACTGTACCGGAAGGCGCTGCGCGACCTGTGGCTGCTGCGCGGCCAGGCGCTGGCGATCATGCTGGTGGTGGCGGGTGGCATCGCCATGCTGGTGATGTCGCAGGTGGCGCTGGATACCCTGAACAACAGCCGGTTGCGCTTCTATGAGGCGCAGCGGCTGTCGGATATCTGGGTGGATGCCAAGCGTGCGCCGGAAGCGGTGGTTCGGCAGGTGGCGGCGCTGCCGGAGGTCGCCGAGGTGGAAAGCCGGGTGCAGGCCTTTGCCAAGCTGAAGCTGCCGGGGTTCGATGAGCCGGTATCGGCGCAGATGATTTCCTTGCCGGACGACGGTGGGCAACCATTGATGAACGGCCTGCACCTGCGTCAGGGGCGGCTTCCGGCGGCGCTGTCGCGCGATGAGGCGGTGGTGAGCGATGCTTTTGCCGAGCAGCACAACTTGAAGCCCGGAGACCGGCTGCGGGCGACGGTGAACGGGCATGCACAGTGGTTCCGGCTGGTGGGTGTGGCCTCGTCGCCGGAGTTCCTGTATCCGATCAAGCCCGGGGCGATCTTTGCCGACCACAAGCATTACGCCATTCTGTGGATGCCGCGCCGGGTGCTGGAGGCAGCCATGAACATGGCCGGGGCCTTCAATCAGCTGGTGGTGAAGCTGGCGGTGGTGCGGCAGGACCGAGTGCAGGAGGGGGCGCCCGGCGCAGATGGCCAGGAGCGCGCGTCTGGCGGTGCCGTCCCCCGAGCCGGGCGGCACGATGCGGCCGATGCAGCGCTGGCCCGTGCCCGACAGGAGGCAACGGCCATCGACGCCATCGAGCGGCTGATGGAGCGCTGGGGTGGGCTGGAAGCTGTCGGGCGGATGCAGCAGACATCGTATCGGGTGCTGCATGAGGAGCTGGCGAAGCTGCGTTCGATGGTGCGGGTGATGCCGACGATCTTCCTGGCGGTGGCGGCCTTCCTGCTGAACGTGGTGTTCACGCGGCTGGTGGGCACGCAGCGGGCGCAGATCGCCATTCTGAAGGCGTTTGGCTACCGCACGTGGGAGGTGGCGCTGCACTATGGGCTGATGGCCGCCATCGTGTGCGTGGCGGGGGCGTTGCTGGGGGCCTTGGCTGGTGCGGGGCTGGGTCAGGGGCTGGCCTCGCTCTATCAGGACAATTTCCGGTTTCCGGCGCTGTATTTCTCACTGGATGGCCAGGTGGTGCTGGTGGGCGTGGCGGTGGCAGTGCTGGCTGGCGTGGGCGGTGCGGGCTGGGCGGTGCTGCGTTCATCGCGTGAGCCGGTGGCGCAGGCCATGCGGCCGCAGGCGCCGGAGCGTTTCCGGGCGGCCGGCTTCGAGAACTGGCGGCTGGTGCGGGGGCTGTCACAGCCGGTGCGGATGGTGCTGCGTCAGCTGGAGCGCCGCCCGGGGCGGGCGCTGCTGAGCGTGCTGGGGCTGGCCATGGCAGGCAGCCTGATCATCCTGGCGGGCATGCAGAAGGGGACGCTCTCGTATCTGGTGGACAGCCAGTACCGGCTGGCCGAGCTGTACGACATGTCGGTGACGTTCGTCGAGGAGCGTTCGCCGCAGGCGGTGCATGAGCTGCGCTCCATCCGTGGCGTGCAGCACGCCGAGCCGACGCGTTCGGTACCGGTGGAGCTGTCTTTCCGCAGCCATCGCATTCGTACGGTCGTCTGGGGCCTGCCGGCGGATGGTTTGCTGCAGCAGCCGGTGAACGACCGGTTGCAGCGGGTTCCGCTGCCGCCGGATGGGCTGGTGATGAATGCCTATCTGGCCGAAAGGCTGGGCCTGAAGGAAGGGGATCTGCTGACGGTGCGGCAGTTGCAGGGCCGCCGCCGGGTCCTTCAGGTGCCGGTGGCTCGTCTGATCAACGAGAACCTGGGCTCACGGGTGTACATGAACCGTCAGGCGCTGAACCGGTTGCTGGGGGATGGGGATGTGCTGACCGGGGCGCTGCTGGAGATCCGGCCCGGCGCGGCGCCTGCGGTGGTGCGGGCGCTGGATGAGCGGCCGCAGGTGATGGCTTCGGACGATCGGCTGGATGCGATCCGGGCGATGTTCCAGATGGTGGAGCGGGTGTCCGGTCCGATGACGCTGCTGGGGGTGCTGCTGGGCTGCGTGGTGAACTTCGGGGTAGTGTACAACGCGGTGCGCATCACGCTGGCCGAACGCTCGCGCGAGCTGGCCAGCCTGCGCGTGCTGGGCTTCACGCGGGGTGAGGTGGCGCGCATCCTGCTGGGCGAGATCGGCGTGCTGGTGGTGGTGTCCATCCCGCTGTCGTTCGTGTTTGGGTGGCTGCAGTGCTGGTACATGGCGAAGGGGATGCAGAATGAGCTTTACCGCATTCCCGTGCATGTGCCAATGGGCAGCTACATGATGGCGGCGCTGGTGACACTGGGCTCTGCGCTGGTGTCCATGGTGGTGGTGCTGCGCCTGGTGAACCGGCTGGACATGGTCGAGGCGCTGAAGAACAGGGAGTAAGAGACAAATGCCTGCGCGAAGAACGTTGATCCAGGTGCTGGTGGCCGTGGGGGTGCTGGGCTGGGTGGGCTGGGAGGCATTGCGCGAGCCGGTGCAGCTGGCCCATGTGGAAAAGGCTGCTCATGCCCCGATGACCGAGAGCTTCTCGGAGGAGGGCAAGACGCGGCTGAAGACGCGCTATGCGCTGGCCGCACCCGTGGCGGGGCAGTTGCGACGTGTGACGCTGCAGCCGGGGGATGCGGTGCAGGCCGGGCAGGTCGTTGCGTGGATCGATCCGACTTCGCCCGGGCTGCTGGACGGACGTAGTCGCCGCCGGGCCGAGGCCGAGCTGGCGGCAGCGCGCAGTCAGCACCGGGCGGCGCGGCAGCGTGTGCAGGCGGCCCAGGCGGCCAGTAGCCTGGCGCGCAGCAGTCTGCAGCGTGCCATCCGGCTGCACGAGGGGCGGGTGATGTCGCAGGAGGCGCTGGAGCAGGCCCAGGCGCAGGCGGCACGCACGGCGGCAGAGCTGTCGGCTGCGCAGGCCGAGGCGCAGGCGGCGCGACAGCGGGTGGAGGAAGCCCGGGCCGCAATGTGGCAGGAGGAGCCCGGTCCTGCCGCTGGCCAGGACAGTGCAGGCGTGGCAGACACTGCCCCGCGTGCGACCAGCAGGCAGCCGGTGGCCGTGATGGCGCCGGCGACGGGCGTGGTGCTCAAGCGCACGCTGGAGAGCGCCACGCCGGTGACGGTGGGACAGGCGCTGATGGAGATTGGCGATACGGCCCAGCTGGAGATCGAGGCCGAGGTGCTGTCGGCGGATGCGGTGCAGCTGCGCCCGGGCACGCCGGTGCGGCTGTTGCACTGGGGCGGTGCGGGTACGCTGCAGGCGCATGTCCGTCGTGTGGAGCCCGGGGGCTTCACCAAGGTGTCGGCGCTGGGGGTGGAGGAGCAGCGCACGCGGGTGATTCTGGATTTCGACAGCCCGCGCAGCGAATGGGCAGCGCTGGGCGATGCCTTCCGGGTGGAGCTGGAGTTCCTGTTGCGACACGAGGATCGCGCGTTGCAGGTGCCGGCCAGCAGCCTGTTCCTGGACGATCGCGGCAAGCCGGGGAACTATGCCCTGTATCGTGTGGTGGATGGTCGGGCGCGGCTCACGTCGGTGCGCACGGGTCTGCGGTCAGCCACCCACGTGCAGGTGCTGGAGGGGTTGGCCGAGGGCGACGCGGTGATTGTCCAGCCCGACGAGCGCATCGTGGACGGAACGCGGATCGAGGTGCACTAGGCGCCTCATCCGGCAGGCGGTTGACGGCCTACTGCACCCAGCCGCGTTCCCGGTAGTAGCGCAGGGCGCCTGCGTGCAGCGGCATGGTCAGGCCCTGACGGACCATCTGCTCGGGCTCCAGGTGGGCTAGGGCAGGGTGGAGCTTCCTGAACTCGTCGAAGTGCTCGAAGATGGACTTGACCACGGCGTAGACGGTGTCGTCCGGCACGTCGCTGCTGGAGACGAGGGTGGCCAGCGCGCCGAAAGTGGGGGTGGGGCCCGGGTTGCCGGGATAGGTATTGGCCGGGATCTCGACCTTGGCGTAGTAGGGCTTTTCTTCCACCAGCCGGTCGATGACCGGGCCCTGCAGCGGCACCAGGCGTGCGGCGCAGGTGGTGGTGACATCCTGCAGGTTGGCGCTGGGGTGGCCGGCCACGAAGACGAAACCGTCGATGCGGCCATCGCACAGGGCGGCGCCGTGTTCATCGGCCTTGAGTTCGAAGACGTTCGAGAAGTGGCTGCTTTTGAGGCGGTAGGCCGCCATCAGTGTGTCCATGGCACTGCGGGTGCCCGAGCCGGGGTTGCCGATGCTGAAGGGGTGCTTGCGGAAGTCCTCGATGCCGTGGGCTTCGATGCCCTGGCGGGCAACGAGGGTGAGCGGTTCGGGATAGAGGGAGAGCACGGCACGCAGCTTGCCGTCAGGACCGGCCTTGCGGAATGGCCCCAGGCCCTTGCGGGCGTCATACTGCACGTCGGACTGTACCAGGCCCAGGGTGAGCCTGCCGTCCTTGAGCCCCAGGATGTTGGAGACCGAAGCATTGGTGGTCTCGACGGCGCAGCGCTTTCTGAAGCGCTCGCGTTCCTTGTTGATGAGGTGGCAGATGGCACCGCCGGTGGCGTAGTAGATGCCGGTGGCGCCCCCGGTGCCGATGGTGATGACCGGGTTGGCGTCGACGGCACGGGCCAGAGGGGGCGTGATCAGTAGCGCCAAGCCGAGCAGTGTCGAGGTGGCGGCCCGCAGGGTGTGGCGCAGCGGAATGGGGCAGTGAGCCGCCGGGGGACGGAGGAACAGCGGGTGCAGCATGGCGAAGGGCTCTTCGAATATCTCTCGGTTGCGTTTGCCAATGCCAATGTTACTTCCTGCCCGGTGTCATGCTGGTGCGGCGAGCAGGGGATGTCGGGCATTCATCCGTCCATGAGGGGCCTGTCTGGTATCCGTGAGGCTGACAGGGTTCATTTTTCTGGTGAATGAAAGATGTTTTTTCAAAGTCGGCCGACTCGACAGCCGGCGGGCGTGACGGTACGCTTGGACTGCATCTCAACACTCTGAGGAAATTCAATGTCCAGTTCTTCTCTTCATGTCGGTATCCTGACCGGCGGCGGCGACTGCCCGGGTCTGAATGCGGTGATCCGTGGGGTGACCAATTCGCTCATCAAGACCGTCGGCGCCCGTGTCACCGGCATCGAACGGGGCTTCATGGGCATGATCGAGCGTCGTTCGCGTCCGCTCGACAGCGAGGCGGTGGCCGGCATCCTGAACCAGGGCGGCACCATTCTGGGCACCCACAACTTCGCCAATCCGTTCTCCTGTAACGGTGTGGATGTCTCGGACAAGGTGATGGAGTATGTCCGTGAGCTGGGGCTGGACGCGCTGGTGGCCATCGGTGGCGATGGCACGATGAGCATCGCCAACCGTTTCACGCCGCTGGGTCTGCCGGTGGTGGGCGTTCCCAAGACCATCGACAATGACCTGATGCACACCGAGCGCACCTTCGGCTTCGACAGTGCGGTGGCCATCGTGGCCGAGGCGCTGGCACGGCTGGAAACCACGGCCCGCAGTCATGGCCGGGTGATGGTGCTGGAGACGATGGGCCGCTATGCGGGCTGGATCGCGCTGGAAGGCGGCTTGGCCGGCGGTGCCGACGTCATCCTGATTCCCGAGAAGCCCTATGACCTGAACGAGGTCATCCGTGTCTGCAAGGAGCGCGAGAAGAAGCAGGGCTACACGCTGATCTGCATCGCCGAGGGCGCACGTCCCATCGACGGTGGCATGGTGGTGGCCAAGCATCTGGAAAACAGCCCGGACCCGATCCGGCTGGGGGGTGTGGGCAACGTGCTGCGCCAGCAGCTCGAGCAGCACCTGGAAAGCGAAGTGCGTACCACGCAGCTGGGCCACGTGCAGCGCGGTGGCACCCCCACGCCGTATGACCGCGTGCTGGCCACGCGCTTTGGCTGGTATGCCGCCAAGATGGTGGCCAATGGCGAGTTCGGTCGCATGGTGGTGCTGAAGGGCGACGAGTGCGCCAGCGTGCCCATCGAGGACGTGGCCAACCGCACCCGCAACGTGCCGGAAAACCATTCGCTGCTGGATGTGGCGACGTCGCTGGGCGTGTCGCTGGGTCTGCCGGCGTGATGCTTGCCGGGCAGGGTGAAAGGCCCTGTCCGGCCGTTTCCCGAGGGAGCGCTCAAGTTCCTTTCGGGAATGAACCCCGGGGCGAAAGTCCCAACAAAAAAGCGCTCACACGGAGCGCTTTTTTGTTCAGCGGGCGTCGGCGACCTTGTGGCTGCCCCGGGCGCGGGCGCTGCCTGCCTTGCTTCGGGTGGCCGTGCTGCGGCTGTTGGCCCTGGCGTTGCTGCTGGTCAGGGCCTTGCGGCTGCTGGAGCCCTTGGTCGAGGCAGTCTTGGTGCTGGCGGAGCGGCTGGAGGAGCTGCCACGGCTGGTGCTGCTGGCGGAAGCTGCCTTCAGCCGTTTGCCGGTAGCTGCCGTGGCGCTGCTGCTCTTGCGTGCGGTGGCGCTGCGCGCGCTGGTGCTGGCCGTTGCAGTGCTGCGCGAGCGGCTGGTGGTGTCGGCCAGGGCCACGGTGGTCTTGCCACTCTGACGCAGGGTGTGGCGGGTGATACTGCGGTCGGAGCGCAGGGTGACGCGGCTGTCCAGGCGCGAGGCCGTGCTGCGGCTGGCGGTCGTGTTGCTGCTGCCTGCTGTCTGGGTACGGGCCGGGCTGTAATGCACCAGCCGGATGGCGGTATGGCTGCCCGACGAGGCCGTGGCTGCCTTGGCCGTGGCTGTGGCCGGCACGGTGGCCTGGCGGCTGATCACCTTGCGGGACCCGTCTTCGGCCACCAGCACGGTCTGTTTCTGGCTGCGGCGAACCGTCAGCGTCATGCCCGGCTTGAGGGGAGAGACACGTCGGTTCATGGCGCGCAGTTCGGCCAGCGTGAGGCCATAGCGGCGGGCGATGGAGGCGCCGGTCTCGCCGCGGCGGACACGGTGAACCAGCGGACCGGCATCCACCTGCTGATACAGGCGCGGACCGTCGAACTGCTCGACCAGGTTCTCGTCACTCACACGGTGCGTGGGTACCAGCAGTCGCGTGCCGGCCAGCAAGTGCGTGCCGGCGGAAATGCCGTTGGCGCGCAGCAGGGCGGGCACGGTAAGGCCACCGCGGCTGGCGATCTCGGCCAGGCTTTCACCGGGTTGCAGCGTGTGCGGCTGCCAGGAGACGAAGGGCCGCTTCTGGGCGGCGTGCTCGGCCATGGCCGCCTTGAAGCGCTCGATGCGATCGACCGGGATCTTGAGGGTGTTGTTGCGGCTGGCGGAGATGACGGGCCGGTTGTGGGCCGGGTTCAGCGCCAGGAACTCGGCCTCGGTCATGCCGGCGAACTGGGCCGCCAGCTTGAGGTCGATGGGTCGGGTCTTCTCGACGGTGACGAAGTAGGGCTGGTCGGGCAGGTCGGGCAGCTGCAGGCCCAGCTGGCGGGCATTGAGCACGATGTGCTTGAGTGCCAGCAGCTTGGGCACGTAGTTGCGGGTCTCGTTGGGCATGCGCAGGTTCGCATAGTCGGCGGGCCTGCCGGCGGCCTGGTTGGCACGCACGGCCCTGCGCACGGCGCCTTCACCCCAGTTGTACGAGGCCAGTGCCAGGAACCAGTCGTCCCCGTTCATCTGGTAGATGCTCTGGAGGTAGTCCAGCGCCGCCCGCGTGGACTGCACCACGTCACGACGGTTGTCCACCCACCAGTTCTGATTCAGGTCGTAGCGCTTGCCGGTGGCTGGAATGAACTGCCACAGGCCGGCTGCCTTGGCTGAGGACAGCGCCGAGGGGTTCATGGCGCTTTCCACGAAGGGCAGCAGTGCCAGTTCGGTGGGCATGCCCCGGCGCTCGACTTCCTCGACGATGTGGTGCAGGTAGAACGAGCCGCGCCCGAACATGCGTTGCAGGTAGTCGGGGCGGGACAGGTAGTACTGTTCGTGGCGGGCCACCAGGGGCGAATCCAGCTCCGGCATGGCGAAGCCGGCGCGGATGCGGTCCCAGAGGTCGTTGCTGACGATGACCTCGCCGTCGTCGCCCTGAGCCTGGCTGGCGGCATTGAGCTGGCGCACGGCATCGCTTTCGGTCACGAGGACGGGCTCGCCATGCCGCAGTTGTGCGCCGTGGGTGTTCTGGGCCGTGGTGCCGGGCGAGACGCTGGAGCAGGCGGCCAGCCAGCCGGCTCCCAGCACCACGCCGGCATGGGCCAGCAGCCGTGCCAGCCGGCTGCGCCGCAGGGGCTGGCGCACGGGCGTCTGGGAAAGCGGGGAAGGAAAGCCGGGCTGACGGGAGGAACGATGAGCGCGCACGGGCAGTACCTGTGATGCTGCGCCGGAAGGGTCGGGGCGGCCAACACGGGTTGCCGTCCGACGGGGCGTGCAACCCAGGCGGCCGAGCCGGAAGACCGGCAGGCAGACTGGAATTGGGAGCGCTCTGACGATAGCACAGTAACCCGTCGGCCAAAGTAACCGACTTCGGCTTTCTTCAGGGGTGGCTGTCCGTCCGTCAGTTGATGGCAGGGGGGCGGAAGCCATTGCGCCACTGACGCAGCGCCACGAACACCTCAAAGGCGCTGGTGCCTTCAGGCAGGGCGCCGCCGGGCAGGTGGCGGGCCAGCGCCGGCAGGTGGCTGCGCAGGAAGGGGTTGGTGGCCAGCTCTTCGTCCAGCTGTCCCGGCAGGGTGGATTGCCCCTGGGCGCGCAGCAGCAGCGCGTCTTGCAGGCGCTGGGCTATCCGTTCATTGTCGGGTTCGGCCTGCCGGGCAAAGTGCAGGTTGGTGACGGTGTATTCGTGGGCGGCGTAGACCTGGGTGTCATGGGGCAGGGTGCTCAGCCGGCCCAGCGAATCGAAATGCTGCTCCAGCGTGCCGTCGAAGACGCGGCCACAACCTGCCAGAAACAATGTGTCGCCACAAAACAACGCCGGGTGCGGATGCTCGGGCAATTGCGGGCAGAAATAGGAGAGATGGTCCTGGGTGTGGCCCGGGGTGGCCACGACCTGAAGGCTCAGGCCCGCCTCGGGGATCTCGACGACATCGCCATGACCCACGGCCTCGCGCACGCCCTTGGCCGCACAGTCGGCCGGCCCGATGACACGCGCCGACGGCCAGTGCGCCACCAGTTCGGGGATGCCGTCGACGTGGTCGTGATGATGGTGGGTGACAAGGATGGCAGCCAGCGACCCGCCGCTGGCCTGCAGGCTGTCCAGCACCGGCTGCGCCTGGCCAGGGTCGACCACCACGAAGGCGGGGCCGGCGCCGATGCGCCAGATGTAGTTGTCCTGCAGCGCCGGAATCGGAACCACGGTGCGGCTTCGGTACGGTGAATGGAGGGGCTGGGCAGTATTGGTGATCATGGGTGCTCCACAGGGATTCCCCGAGCCTGCCCGACGTGCAACGCATTCATCCGTAGAATGCGCGTGCCGCAGGATCTGGTCTTCCCTCTGGCGTCTGGTGAATGGAAACGCATGGACAATCGTGCCGGGGCGACGTCCCCAACCCCGAACACTCCCGATCATAAAGGCAATCCGGATGCCTGGACGGAGTGGCTGGCCACGCCGCCCGGCCGCTACCTGCTGCAGTGGGAAGGGCGGCAGCTGGCCTGCGCCGTGGGCAATGTCTTTGGCTATTACGCGGTGCAGCTGGGCATGCCGGCGCTGGATGCGCTGGCCGACAACCGCATGCCGCACCGCATCCGGGTGCTGCAGGGCACCCGGCCGGTGGCCGAGGGTGAATGGCAGCCCGACCTGCGGGTGGCGGACTATGGCGAGCTGCCCTTTGCCAGCCAGTCGGTGGATCTGGTGGTGATGCCGCATCGGCTGGAGGATTGCACCGATCCCCATCAGCTGCTGCGCGAGGTGGACCGGGTGCTGCGTCCCGAAGGGCGTCTGGTGGTGCTGGGCATCAATCCGTGGTCGCTGTGGGGGCTGCGTCAGGCGCTGCCGGGCTGGCTGGGCGGCGGCTTTCTGCCCCACGCCGGTGCGCTCATCGGCGCGCCCCATGTCCGTGACTGGATTCGCCTGCTGAGCTTCGAGCCGGATGACACCGTGTACGGCGGCTATGCCTGGCCCTTCCTGCGTCAGGAATGGCTGGCTCGCAGCCAGCGCTTTCTGGAGCGGGCTGGTGACCGCTGGTGGCCGGTCTGCGGGGCGGTCTATCTGGTCAGCGCCGTGAAGCGGGTGCGGGGCATGCGGCTGGTGGGGCCGGCCTGGCGGGGCGTGCCGGCCCGTCACGGCGCCGCGGTGGCCATGGGGGGACGGGGCTCGTCCTGCCGTGAGCCTGCGTCGATGTCCGCCGAGGACAAGAGGTCTCGCCTGCGCCGGGCTGGCCATTCGGCAAGGACGCAAGGTGCCGGCCCACGAGATGGGAATCCGCTCTAGAATGGCTGCCCCTTTTTGACAGCTGCCGATGACGGATTCCATGACGAACAGATGGGTTGCCTATACCGATGGGGCGTGCGCGCCGACCAATCCCGGGCCTGCGGCCTGGGGCGTGGTGGTCTTTGCGCCCGATGGCGCCGAGACAGCCGCCGACAACGGCTTCATCGGGCCGGGTACCAACCAGATCGCCGAGATCACGGCGGCCATCGAGGGCCTGTCGCGCACGCCCGAAGGCGCCGCGGTGGAGCTGGTCTCCGACAGCCAGTACGTGCTGAAGGGGCTGAGCGAATGGCGGGCCGGCTGGGAGCGTCGGGGCTTTCGCAATGCCAAGGGTGATCCCGTGGCCAACCTGGAGCTTTGGAAGCGGCTGTTTGCCGTGGCCGACGCCCGCAAGGTGTCGGTACGCTGGGTGCGCGGCCACCAGGGCAACGTGAACAACGAGCGTGCCGACCGGCTGGCCGTGGCGGCGCTGCAGAAAGCGCGCGGAGGTGCCTGATGGGAGAAGTCACCCGCCAGGTGGTGCTGGATACCGAGACCACCGGTCTGGAAGCCTCCAAGGGGCATCGCATCATCGAGATCGGTTGCGTGGAGATGGTCAACCGGCGCATCACCCGCAACAACCTGCACCTGTACATCAACCCCGAGCGCGAGGTGGATGAGGGGGCCGCGGCCGTTCACGGCATGACCTGGGACGACCTGCGCGACAAGCCCACCTTCGCCCAGATCGTCGACCAGTTTCTGGATTTCTGCCGGGGCGCCGAGATCATCATCCACAACGCCAGCTTCGATACGGGCTTTCTGGATGCCGAGCTGGCGCGGCTGGGGCGGGGCACCTTCGCCTCGCATGTGGCGTGCGTGACCGATTCGCTGGCCATGGCGCGCGAACGTTACCCCGGCAAGCGCAACAACCTGGATGCACTGTGCGAGCGCCTGATGGTGCCCAACAAGCACCGCACGCTGCACGGCGCGTTGCTGGACTCGGAACTGCTGGCCGAGGTGTACC
Organism: Lautropia mirabilis; assembly: GCF_900637555.1. NCBI lineage: Bacteria > Pseudomonadati > Pseudomonadota > Betaproteobacteria > Burkholderiales > Burkholderiaceae > Lautropia > Lautropia mirabilis. The sequence goes on from NZ_LR134378.1 coordinate 1,836,658, forward strand.
TGGGCATGACGCGTGGCCAGGGCAGTTTCGACATTGGATCGTCCGCCGAAGATGATGAAGGCGGCGCGGTGGCCGATGCCGGCGGCGGTCGCTGGCCGCCCACCGGCCTGCGGGTGCGCCTGGCCACCGATGCCGAGCGACAGCTGCATGAACAGGGGCTCGTCGCCCTGGAAAAACAGTTCAAATCGTCGATGCGCTGGCATCACTGAAGCACCGCCACCCTTTCTCCACTTTCCGTTACACTGCCGGCATGTCCAGCAAAGAACTCCGCGTCTCGCATCGTGCCCGGCAACGGGTCTCCCAGGCCTCTCCGGATGTCGAGGCCCTCGTGTCGGCTTCGCTCGGGCTGGCCAGGGCGGGCAGCCGTACCGAAGGCATGTTCTGGGAGGGCAGGCTGGCCCAGGTGCTTGATCGTCTGCTGGATGGCGCACATCCGTCGGCCGTCGGCACGGCGCTCGACCAGCTCAGCCAGCAGGACGGCACGGCCTACGGTGCGCTGGTCGAGGCCATCGAGCACGCAGCCGAGACCGTGCCCGTACAGCCTTCGGCGCTGCGTGGGCAGACCGCGGACGAGCGACCCGCCGCCCCGCTGCATGCCTTGCTGGTCACGGCGCCCATCGTGGCCTGGACGCGCTTCAGCATTCCCACCCGGGCCATTGCTGCCCCGGTGATGGCCGAGCTGCTGCGGCTGTGGCACGAGCTGGTGCTGGCCCCTGATGTACGTTTTCAGCTGATGCCCTGGCTCTACAGCCTGGATCAGCTGCCGCATGACTTTGCCGAGCTGCGCAAGCTCACCCGCCGCATGGCTGTTTCCACCGCCAACGGCAGCCAGGGACGCGTCGACCTGAAGTCCATGCCCGAGACGGCCGAAATGCTGGCCGACACACGCTTCCTGCTGGGCTGCGTGGTGGTGCCTGACGTGAACCACCCGGTGTTTCGCTGGCAGCTTTCCGGTGCAGCCCATCGCTCGCGCGAGGACTGCATGAAGGCCTGGGTGGAAGCTACTCGGCCGTTGTTCGAGCCCATGCTGCCTGGCTGCGGCTTCGAGTCCCTGCTGCCCGACGCCTACCATGCCAACCTGCGCGAGTCCGACCGGCTGGTGCGCATCTGGGGCATCAAGGCAGCTGTCCATTATCTGGTTCACAGCCTGGGCGTGGAGGCCGCTTCCATCAAGGCCTCCGTGGCCGGTTTCGGCTACACCCGCGTGGATGAATACCGGATCGGCCTGTCGCTGGGCGAGACTGGCGATGTCGTGCAGGGCATCGTCTGGCCGCTGCTGGGCCCTGAATCCGAGAATGACGAACCCACGCCGCTGGAGCAGATCCGCAGCACGCTGCAGGAAGTGGGTGTCAACGACCTGCGGGTCTGGAATGCGCTGATGGAGCCCGAGTTCTGCGAGGACTGCGGCTCGCCGTTCTATCCCGATCGCAGCGGCGAACTGGTGCACGTGCAGATGCCCGAAGGGGCCGAGACGACCAGCCCGCATTTCCACTGACGGGCAAATCCGGCACGCCGGGGGCTTTGAGCGCGCCCTGGCCAAGGCTCTGATAATGTCGAAGGACTATCGTCCTCCAGGAGCCTTCCTTGCTGTTCAGCACCCACGCCATCGTCGTTCTGCTCAGCCTGCTGGTCTATGTCAGTGTCACGCGCATCGGCCACCAGCGTCGTGCGCCGTCGGCAGCCCTGGCCTGGGTGCTGCTGCTGGTGGCCTTCCCCTACGTGGGCCTGCCGGTCTTTCTGATGTTCGGTACCCGCAAACTGCTGCGACCGGGGCAGCGCGCACCGCGCCGCTTTGATCCTGCCCGCAACCCGCTGTGCGGCATCCCGCAGACCGAACGGGCACCCATCGACATCTGGGCCGGCGAACTGCTGGCCTCGATGGGTATGCCGCCGCCCGCCGTGGGCGGCAAGGTGAGCTTTCAGGCCCAGGGTGAAGAGGCGTTGCAGGCCGTCATCGACCTGATCGACCAGACACGGCAACAGCTGCGCGTGGCAACCTTCCTGCTGGGGCAGGATGATCAGGCCGAGCGCATCGTCGAGGCCCTGTGCCGGGCGTCGGCGCGCGGGGTGGAAGTGCGGCTGTTGCTGGATGCCATGGGCTGCCTGCGTGTCACTGCTCATCAGTACGAGCAACTGCTGGCAGCCGGGGTCTGGGTGCGGCGCTACATGCCGCTGCTGCACAACCCCGTGCACGGCCGGGCCAACCTGCGCAACCATCGAAAGCTGCTGGTGGCGGATGAGCAGACCGTCTGGGCCGGAGGCCGGAACCTGGCGGGCGAGTACTTCATGGGGGTGGGGGATGAGCCCGCCTGGCTGGACCTGAGCTTTTCCATCGAGGGGCCGCTGGTGGCACAGGCCATCGAGATGTTCGAGCGGGACTGGCGGGTGGGCAAGCGTCTGCCGGCCCGCTATCGGCGACGGGCTGTCCGGTATCGGGGCACGGCGCTGGCGCGCGTCGTGGAGCCGATGGCCCAGGTGGCCGACATGCCCGAGCAGCTGATCGCACAGGTGCTGGCCCGGACCTCGTCCAATGCATCGCCGTCTGCCTTGTCGGAACCGTCGAAGGCATCAGACCACTCGGAAGGCATGCAGGGAGCCGAGTCCGCAAGGGGGGCGATGTCCCCGGATCAGGCTGCCCTGGATGGCGAAGAGGCTGGTGTCCTGCGGTCAGAAGGGGAGCTTGCCGATGCGAGACCCGCTGGCGACATGTCGGCCTCCGTGACGCCTGCCGACGGAGTGCCGGTGGACGGGACTCTGCTGGATGCCCGGCCGCTGGTGACGCAGCTGCTGCCCAGTGGCCCGGATCTGTTTGACGATACGCTCTATTCGCTGCTGCTGACGGCTGCCTTCCATGCCGAGCGGCGGCTGCTGGCCGTGACGCCGTACTTCGTGCCCGACGAGGCACTGATGACGGCATTGATGATGGCGGCACGCCGTGGCGTGCAGATCAGCCTGCTGATTCCGGCGCATTCCAACCATCGTCTGGCTGATGTGGCCCGGATGCGGGCCCTGCGGCAGCTGGCTCAGGTGGGGGCACACATCCATCTCTACCCGCGGATGTTGCACGCGAAGGTGGTGGTCATCGACGAGGCCATGGCCCTGGCCGGGTCATTGAACCTGGACAGCCGCAGCTTCTTCCTGAACTACGAGATGATGGTGGCCTTCTACCGCAAGACCGAGGTCCGCTGGCTGTCCGACTGGCTGGAAGGGCACATCGCTGAGGCCAGACCCTACCGGGGGCGTCCGGCCAGCTGGTGGAAGGACATCCTGGAGGGCATGGTGCGGGCGGTGGCCTATCAGCTCTGAATCAGATCCGTCCGCCCAGCCTCAGATCCGCCCGCCCAGTCGACGCCACGGCGATTCTGCAAAGTACGACGCCTTCAGCACGATCGGGTTGGCACGAACGTTCAACATCACCATACGGCCTGCAACACGTTCGATATCTTTTTGATGGGCGTGAAATCTCTCGATCAGGTCGTCGTCATAGAATGCCTCGGCATTCAGCGCCTTCAGGGCATTCGTTTCCAGGTGGAAACGGTACTCACGACCATCGCTGGCCACGGCACCGAAATCGATGCCGTCTTCGCCCGTTTCGGGTTCGGTATAGGTCAGCCCCACATGGCGGTTCCAGTGCATGTCGGTGGCATTGTCGTCGCGGCGCATGATGTTCTTCACTCCAGGAATCGGTCGCTTCATTGGCCCCGGCACGGGACCTCATTCATCAGGTGTTCGGAACGAAGCTGCCGTGTCGTGGCCTGCTTCGTTCCCGGTTGTTCGAAGCCCGCAGACTATCAATCGTTCCCGTTGTATGCCTGTTGAAGCCTGCCGCCGAGCCGGCTGACAGCATCCGTTCGGCCGCCGTCTCACCCGTGTGTGAACGATGTCCTCGTCAGGTGCGCACGAATGGTCGATCCTTGCCGACCGGCGTCGGTGCGCAAGTGTGCTGGCGCCCATCCTGTTGTTTTTCTCACCATTCTCTGCGGGCCCTTGGGGCCCCATGCGAGAGCACGAACATGAGCAGTGTCATGAAGCAGCTGGGCAAGGCCCGGCGCTGGACCCGGGAAAACGGGCCGATGCAATGGGCTGACACCGCCTGGAAGCGTCATCAGTTCATTCATGCCCGGCAGGCCCACCTGTTCCAGGGGGTGTACAAGAGTTTTGCCGATGCGGTGGCGCATGCACCGGACACAGCACCCACCAGTTACGACAACACCGCATCGGCCAAGCTGTATCTGAATCGCCTTCAGATGGATGATTACGATCATCCGGCGCTCTTCTGGCTGGCTGATGCCATTCATCATGGCATGACGAAGATCGTCGATGTCGGCGGTTCGGTGGGCATCAAGTACTTTGCCTTCAAACCATTCATCGAGTACCCGGCCGACCTGAAGTGGCTCGTCATCGACATGCCGGCCGTGGCTGAGGAGGGAAGACGGTTTGCCGAAGAACGAGGTGAGAGTGCATCGCTGAAGTTCTCGGACAGGCTGGCTGACGCCGATGGAATGGACGTGTTCTATGCGTCGGGAGCGCTGCAGTATCTGGAGCAGTCATTGCCCGAGATCCTGGCTGGCATGAAGGAAAAGCCAAAGCGCATCGTCATCAACACGACGCCCATTCACGAGCAGCACGACTTCTTCACGCTCAACAACATCGGCACAGCCTACTGCGGCTACCGGGTGCAGGCGCGCGAGCCGTTCGTCCGCGGCATCGAGGCACAGGGCTACCGCCTTCGTGACCAGTGGCGCAACCTGGGCAAGCGCATGCCCGTCATCGGGCAGCCGGAATACAGCGTCGAGCACTACAGCGGGTTCTGCTTCGATCGGGTGGAGGGCTGAACGCCCTTCAACGCTGTGGCCGTCGATCGCCTCGTGAAGGACGGGGTGTGTGATGATGGGTGGAGAAGGGGGCGGTGTGATCGTGTGGCCACTTGGGCCGCGTTCGCATGATCGTTTGAACGCATGTCCGGCTGGTCGAATGCCGCTTTCCTGAGTTCGCTTTCGTGATACCGGCGTGGCGGGCCAATGAGGTGATGCAGTGGTCGGACATGAAAGGGCCCCGGCCGGCATCCGTTGCCGACCGGGGCCCTTTCGGTATGGCCTGGCGATCAGTGTGTCATCCGTGGGCCTGATGGCTGGGCTTGCCACCCATCATGCTCATGAAGAGCAGCACGATGGCCAGGATGCAGGCGATGATCAGCGTATAGAAGCCGCCATCCCATCCCAGGTGGTCCACCACGGCACCCATCACGACACCGGCGAAGGACGAGCCGATGAGGTAGCCAAGCAGGCCGGTGAGACCCGTGGCACTGCCGGTGGCCTTCTTGGGCACCAGGTCGGCAGCATGCAGGCCGATCATCATCACCGGGCCATAGATCAGGAAGCCGATCGAGACCAGGGCGATGTTGTCGATGAGCGGGTTGCCGGCCGGGTTCTTCCAGTACACGAACACGGCAATCAGCACGCCGAACATGAACAGGATGGTGGCAGGCGCACGCCGGCCCTTGAACACCTTGTCGCTGAGGTAGCCGCTGACCAGCATGCCGGGGATGCCTGCCCATTCGTACAGGAAATAGGCCAGACGCGAGCCCTTGTGCGAATAGCCCTTGACCTCGGCCAGATAGGTGGGCGCCCAGTCCACAACACCGTAGCGGATGAAGTAGACGAAGATGTTGGCGACCGCGATCAGCCAGAGGATGCGGTTGTTCAGCACGTACTTGAACAGGATGTCGCGTGCCGAGAGCTCTTCCTCGATGGTTTCCGACGTGGCCTCCTTCGGATAGTCGTTCCGGTATTCCTCGATGGGGGGCAGGCCACAGGATTGCGGCGTGTCCTGCATCAGGAAGAACGTGAAGATGGCCAGGATGATGGCGATGATGGCCGGGAAGAAGAAGATGCTGTGCCACGTGCCGAACAGGTAGATGCCCAGACCGGCCAGCGGGGCGATCAGGCCACCGCCCAGGTTGTGCGAGACGTTCCACCAGGACCACTTCTGGCCGCGCTCATTGGTGGAGAACCAGTGCACCATGGTTCGTGCATACGGGGGGTAACCCATGCCCTGGAACCAGCCGTTGAGGAAGCTGAGCGTGCACATGATGGGAATGCTGCTGAGCACGCCGGGTACCAGGCCGAACGCCAGGCAGATCATGGCGCTGAGCAGCAGACCGATGGTGGCAAAGTACTTGGGGTTGCTGCGGTCCGAGACGTTGCCCATCACGAACTTGCTGAAGCCGTAGGCGATGGACAGCATGGTGAGCACGATGCCCAATTGCGCCTTGGTGTAGCCACTTTCCTCGACGATGTAGGGCATGGCCAGCGAGAAGTTCTTGCGAAGCAGATAGTAGGTGGCATACCCCAGGAAGGTGCCCCAGAAGACCTGCATTCGCAGTCGCTTGTATTCCGCATCGATGCGGTCGGCCGGCAGGCGCGCGACGTGTGGTGCCGGCTTCATGAATCCCATCATGACATGTGTCCTCCTCTTGTCTGCCGTTGAGTTGTTAGGTGCCTTCATATATACACCCGGACAGCAGGATCTCGAGGCAGGGAGACGGATGGCATTAATGATTCATGTATAAACCTTAACGTTCATTCACAAATATCCTTATTCCCTGTCCTTATTGTGAGGGTGTGGCGACGGGGTGTTGGTCATGTGCCCATGAAATATGGGGCATGCGTGGCTTGAATGCATCGCCCCGGAAGGTGCGCCAGGAGTGGCCGCAGGGCGGAACGCCGTGGAGACGCGATGGTGCCCAGGCAGGTGGAGGATACGGAGCCGGGTCGGAGGCGGAATGATGGAGGCGTTGTCAGGAAAGGATACGGGGGCAGGATAGGGGTACGGGATAAAGGGGGCTTGCTGCAGGGATTGGACCCGTGGATGAGGCGCAGGTCGGCATTGCCGCCAGGCCAGTCGTGCCGACCGGGTGCCCCTTGAGGCGCCTCCGGTCGGCCGGGGGCGGGATGCTGCCCGCCCGATGAGGAGGGATCAGTAGACCCCTTGCTGCAGCATGGCGTCGGCCACCTTCACGAAGCCGGCGATGTTGGCACCATCCACGTAGTTGATGCTGCCGTTGTCGCGTTCGCCATAGCGGACGCAGTTCTCGTGGATGTTGGTCATGATGTCGTGCAGGCGCTTGTCGACCTCTTCGGCGCTCCACGACAGACGCATGGCATTCTGACTCATTTCCAGACCCGAGACGGCCACGCCGCCCGCGTTGCTGGCCTTGCCCGGTGCATACAGCGTCTGGGCGCCCAGGAACACGTCCACGGCATCCAGCGTGGTGGGCATGTTGGCACCTTCGGCCACGGCCTGCACGCCATTGGCCACCAGCGTCCGGGCGTCCTCGGCGTTGAGCTCGTTCTGGGTGGCGCAGGGCAGGGCGATGTCCACCGGCACATGCCACGGAGTACGGCCCTTCTCGAACTTCAGACCACGCTCGGCAGCAAAGGCCGAGAGGCGTCCGCGCTTGACGTTCTTCAGTTCGAAGATGGCTTCCAGCATCTCGTGGTTGATGCCGGCTTCATGGATGAGGGTGCCTTCCGAGTCGGACATGGTGAGCACGCGGGCTCCCAGTTCCAGCGACTTCAGCGCGGCGTACTGGGCCACGTTGCCCGAGCCCGAGATGGCCACCCGCTGGTTGCGGAAGTCCTGGTTGACACGCTTGAGCATTTCCAGCGCGAAGTACACCACGCCGTAGCCGGTGGCTTCGGGGCGGATGAGGCTGCCGCCGAAGGACATGCCCTTGCCGGTGAAGACGCTGCCGGTCTGGTTGGCCAGCTTCTTGTACATGCCGTTGAGGAAGCCCACCTCGCGGCCGCCCACGCCGATGTCGCCAGCCGGCACGTCGGTGTCGGGGCCGATGTGGCGGAAGAGCTCCAGGACGAGCGCCTGGCAGAAGCGCATCACCTCACCGTCGCTCTTGCCCTTGGGGTCGAAGTCGGAGCCGCCCTTGCCGCCGCCCATGGGCAGGGTGGTCAGTGCGTTCTTGAAGGTCTGCTCGAAGGCCAGGAACTTCAGGATGGACAGGTTGACCGACGGGTGAAAGCGCAGGCCGCCCTTGTAGGGACCGATGGCGGCACTGTGCTGGACCCGCCAGGCACGGTTGACCTGGACTTCGCCCTTGTCGTCGACCCAGCTGACGCGGAACTGGATGATGCGGTCGGCCTCGACGAGACGCTCCAGAAGGCCGTAGCCTGCGTAGTGGGGGTTTTTCTGGAGGAAGGGCCAGAGGCTGTTCATGACTTCCTGGACGGCCTGCAGGAATTCGGTCTGCTGCGGATCGCGCCGCTTGACCATGTTCATGAAGTCATCGAGAGATTTGTATTTCATGGCTACGGAAAGCCTCCGTGAGTGGACGGGCCGGGCAATGAGGGGGATCCGGGGCGGGCCGGCACCCAGCCGGATGAAGGGCGGATCGTGGCACTCCGCGGGGGTACACGATTGTCCAGCGGCCCATATTAATACAAATCGAAATGTGTCCGGACCGTCCCGGAAGGCTGCACCAGAATGGTTCAACGGCTGCCGTGGCTCGGGAAAGGGGGATGGGGCATGAGATAATCAGGCGCCGCCCGAGGCATTTTCCGGTTCTGGCGCGGCTTCGCGCCGGGTGGTCCCTGTCAGGAAGCGGCAGGGGGCTGGACAGCATGCACCAGGATGGTGCATCCGATATTGTGACATTGTATGTCTCGTATTGATGCACGGCATATGCTGCCACCTGCCCGACACCCTGGCAGAGGCGTCTTGCCGCGCCGGCCCGAAAGGGCGGGGCGTGGCTTCAGCCCTCCCATTCAAACATCACGGAATACAAGGGAAGACATCATGTTCAGTGCCAAACCATTGCTGGAGATGCCGCGCTGGGAGGCCGCAGCGGTGGCCGCCATCATCGTGGCACTGATGGGCTACGCGATCATCTGGCTGGAATGGGTGCCGCACATGGCCATCCTGACAGCCATGGTCAGCCTGCTCGTGTACGGGCTCTGCCGGGGCGTGCGCTACCGGGCCATGCAGGACTGGATGATCGGTGCGGTCGGGCAGGGCATGGGGGCGCTGTACCTCTTCTTCTTCATCGGGCTGCTGGTCACGGCGCTGATGATCAGCGGTGCCATCCCCACGCTGATGTATTACGGCTTCGGGCTGATCTCGCCGGGCTATTTCTATTTTTCGGCCTTTGCGCTCAGCTCGGTGATCGGCATCTCGCTGGGCAGCAGCCTGACCACCTGTGCCACGGTCGGCATGGCCTTCATGGGCATGGCACACGCCTTTCATGCCGATCTGGCCATGACGGCGGGGGCCATCGTCTCGGGGGCCTTCTTCGGCGACAAGATGTCGCCGATCTCGGACACCACGGGCATTTCCGCCTCGATCGTGGGCATCGACCTGTTCGAGCACATCCGCAACATGATGTACACCACGGTGCCCGCCTGGCTGATCAGCGCGGTGGTCTACCTGTGGCTGCTGCCGGCGGTGGCGCCGCATGATCTGAACGGCGTGGTGGCATTCCGGCACCAGCTGGAGGGCTCGGGCCTGGCGCATCTGTATTCGCTGCTGCCCTTCGCGCTTCTGCTGGGCATGGCGCTGATGAAGATCGACGCCATCGTGACGCTGATGGCCACGATCTTCCTGGCGCTGGGGCTGACCTACTTCCACAGCACGCCGAGCCTGGCCGAGCTGGGGCAGTGGTTCTTCAAGGGGCCTTCGTTCCCCGAGGCCTGGGGCGACATCGCCAAACTGCTGTCGCGCGGTGGGGTGGAGAGCATGTTCTTCACGCAGACCATCGTGATCCTGGGGCTGAGCTTCGGCGGCCTGCTGTTCGCGCTGGGGGTGATCCCGGCGCTGCTTGATGGCATCCGCAGCTTCCTGACGACGACGGGACGGGCCACATTCAGCGTGGCGGCCACGGCGGTGGGAGTGAACACGCTGATCGGCGAGCAGTATCTGAGCATCCTGCTGTCGGGCGAGACGTTCAAACCCGTCTACGAGAAGCTGCACCTCCACCCGCGCAACCTGTCGCGCACGCTGGAGGATGCGGGCACGGTGATCAATCCACTGGTGCCGTGGAGCGTGTGCGGGGTGTTCATCTTCAACGTGCTGGGGGTGCCGGTCTGGCACTATCTGCCGTACGCAATCTTCTGCTACATGAGCCTGGTGCTGACGCTGGTGTTCGGGTGGACGGGGGTGACGCTGTCGCGGGTCGAGCCGAAGAAGTGACGTGGGGCCTGTGGGGCGGGAGGCTTTTTCTGCGTCCTGTCTTGCGGAAGACGGCTTCGTTGGAGGGCGCCCCGGGACGGGGTGCCTTCCTCGGCTCATGCTGTCCGCTTCGCTTCCAGAGCGCCTGTGGAGGCACCCCGTCCCGGGGCGCTTCGGCCTGTGTAGTGAGACTCCATGCTCGAAAGGCTTTGCCTCGTTTCCTGGCTTCGGTCTGCGGCTGGGGGCGCGCCTCGTCGAAAGGGGGAGCAGGCGGCATAGAATGGGGCCTTCTTTCACGGAGGGTATTCCCATGAGACTGCTGCATACCATGCTGCGGGTCGGCGATCTGGACCGGTCCATCAAGTTCTACACCGAGGTGCTGGGCATGAGCCTGCTGCGCCAATCGGAGAACCCCGAATACAAGTACTCGCTGGCCTTCCTGGGCTACGAGGGCGGCAACCCGGCCCAGGCAGAGCTGGAGCTGACCTACAACTGGGGGACGACCGAGTACGAGATGGGGACGGCCTACGGGCACATCGCCATCGGGGTGCCGGACGCCTATGCGGCCTGTGAGAAGATCCGCGCGGCCGGCGGCAACGTGACGCGCGAGGCCGGGCCGGTGAAAGGGGGCTCGACGGTCATTGCCTTCGTGACCGATCCGGACGGCTACAAGGTGGAGCTGATCCAGCGGCCCGATGACCAGGGGACGGGGACCGGGTTGCGCTGATGCCGCCCTGGGGGCGCCCCGCTGTCTTCGGCAGGTGCCGGGGCGCTCTACAATGGGCCGGTTTTCGTCCGGAAGTTCATCGAAGCATCGAAGGAGAGCATGTCATGAGTTCATCCACCTACACGCCACCCGAGGTCTGGACCTGGGACAAGGCCAACGGCGGGAAGTATGCGTCGGTCAACCGGCCCACGGCGGGCGCGCAGTTCGAGCAGGTGCTGCCGGTGGGCGAGCGCCCCTTCCAGCTGTACTCGCGTGGCACGCCCAATGGGCAGAAGGTCACGATCATGTTCGAGGAGCTGCTGGAAGCCGGTGTGAAGGAGGCCGCCTATGATCTGTGGGCCATCGACATCGGCAAGGGTGACCAGTTCGGCAGCGGCTTCGTGGCGATCAACCCCAACTCCAAGATTCCGGCGCTGGTCGATCGCAGCGGTCCGGAGCCGGTGAACGTGTTCGAGTCCGGGGCAATCCTTGTGTACCTGGCCGAGAAGTTCGGCAAGTTCCTGCCGGCTTCGGGTGCGGCGCGGGCGCAGTGCCTGTCGTGGCTGTTCTGGCAGGTGGGCAGCGGCCCCTATCTGGGGGGCGGCTTCGGGCATTTCTACGCCTACGCACCCGAGCGGTATGAATACCCGATCAACCGCTTTGCCATGGAGACGAAGCGCCAGCTGGACCTGCTGGACAAGCTCCTGGCCGAGCGCGAGTACATCTGCGGCGCCGACTATACGGTGGCGGACATGGCCATCTGGCCCTGGTACGGCCGGCTGGTGCTGGGTGAGCTGTACGGTGCTGCGAAGTTCCTGGACGTGGCGTCGTACAAGAACGTGCAGCGCTGGACGAAGCAGCTGGCAGAGCGTCCGGGCGTCAAGCGCGGCAAGGATGCGGTGCATCAGCCGCTGAAGTGAGGCAGGGCGCGTCCGGTGATGCCGCCTGCCCAGGCAGACGGTACAGCCGGGGGAATGTCCGGGCGGCAGGTGCCACTCGGGCCTGTGCGGTGGCCGGGAAGGCAGACCATGGAAAGACTTGAGTTGCGGGTGCCCCCGCCGGTGGTGACGCTCGTGTCGGCGTTGCTGATGTGGGGGTTGCGAGGCGCGGTGCCGTCACTGGTATGGCTGGTGCCGGGCCGTGCGTGGCTGGCCGGTGTGCTGGTGGGCACGGGCATGATGCTGGGCCTGTGGGCTGTCTGGAGTTTTCGCAGGCAGCGCACCACCATCAACCCGCATCTGCCGCAGCAGACCGTGGCGCTGGTGACGGAAGGCGTCTACCGGTACACCCGCAACCCGATGTACCTGGGCATGCTGTGCTTCCTGGTGGCCTGGGCGCTGTGGCTGTCCACGCCGCTGGCGCTGCTGGGCCTGGCGCTGTATGTGGGGTACCTGAACCGTTTCCAGATCGGACCCGAGGAGCGCGTGCTCGAAGAGCGCTTTGGCACGCGCTTCACGTCCTATTGCGCCACGGTGCGGCGCTGGCTGTAGGGCATGGACCCTGCGGATGGTAGCGAGGCATGAAGGGGGCCTCGTTATCCGTACATGGGTTTCCGGAACGGCCGGCGAGGGTGTCCTGCCGGCCGTGTCGGGTCAGGGGCGGTAGCGGAAATACTGCGGGCCGTCCGACCCGTTTTGGACCAAGTAGGGGCCTATGTGGTCCAGGGTGTGCAGGTAGTTCCAGCTGTGCGGCACCTGCCAGGTGTTGCAGACAAGCCGGAAACCGTGATAGCCGATGTTCCAGCATGCACGGAACTGGTTCTGCCGTTCGCCCGGCAGCACAATCAGCTGAAGGGGGATGGCGTTATAGGGGATGGACTTCCATTCGTGCAGTACCTGGTTGAAAGGCACTACTTGGCCCTGCTTGAGTACATAGGGCTCAACGGCCTCATAGTAGACTTGCCCGCTACGCTTGAAGTTCGGGCCCCAGCTGGTTTCGGGGCGTATTTCGAAGGTGGTGAACGCGAAGGTACCCAGCGATAGCAGCGGTGTGCCATTGCGGACCCAGCGCAGCGGCTTGATGGGACCCTGGGGCAGGGTGGTCCGGATTCCCGTGCGGTAGCGACCAATCCCTTTTCCTACATCGCCCTCTGCCCGCCAGACCTGTTGAATGACCTGCAGTGTGTTTCCCTCAAGGTTCTGTCTCAGCTGAAAGGACTCACGGCTGCTGTCGTTCAGGGGCGAGCCACCGGGCATGGCCTGTGACCAGGGGATGGCAACCTGCCGGCCGTCGTCGTTGCCGGTCGAGACACTGAGTGCGTATGCCAGCACGTCGGCACGTACGCCCCAGGCGGAAATGGGGCGGATCCGGCGCAGGTCGCGGATGCTGCGAATCGTGTCGGACAGGGATTTTCTGTCTCTTGACGACGGAGCACCTGCTTGCGGATGGGTAAGCTTCTGGGCGCTGATGTCAGGCGTTGTGTCGCTGGCGGCAGGGGCTTGCGCCAGGGCGAGCGGGCTGAAGGACAGCGCCAGCAGCGGGGCCAGAATACGGTGGGACAGCAGGCGTGGCCTGTGGTTCTTCATGGTTCTCTTCCTCCAACGGTCGGCGTGACTGACGGGAGTCACGCGTAGGTGCCGGTTCTTGTTACTGCCCGGCTGCAGGTCGCCGCAGGACTCTTGACCACGAAGACAACCATTCTGCAGGCAAGCTGCAGGGCATGGATGCACTATCAGTCCGTTCGAACTTTCAAGTGTGAAGTTCGTGGATGAGAAAGTCGTGTGTCGACGTTTTTCAGTATATAGAGGGTCTGCAAAATAAGGTTATCCGTGGATGAGATAGCAACATCCGTGTTGCGCGCCATGTGACGGGCGAGTGGCTACGCGTTGCCGACCATGAAACGTCAGCCTGGTGGCCGGACGGTGAGAGGCGTGGTTCCTCGTTGGGCCGTCCGGCGGTCTCTGCAACGGCCGGGCAGGGTGTCCTGCCGGCCGCGTCAGATCAGGGCTGGTAGCGGAAATACCATAAGTCTGCGTCACCCCTGCTGCCCTCAAGCAGGTAGGGACCCACGTAACGTAGCGTGTGCATGTAGTTCCAGTTGTTCGGTACCTGCCAGGTATTGCAGACGAGGCTGCGGGTAAGGACGACGTTGATGTTGAAGCAGACGCGGAACTGGTTTTCCTGCTCTCCGTTCAACACCATCAATTGCAGGCTCTGGTAGGGGCCGGGGCCTGTCCATTGATGGAGCACCTGGTTGAAGGGCAGGACCTGGCCCTGTTTCAGTTCAAAGGCTTCTGCCGATTGCGGAGAGGCAGCGTGGCGGTTGCGGAAGTTCAGGCTGAACGAGGGCCTGTACTCGGTGATGGTGAAGGCGCTGGTGCCCAGTGATAGCAGCACCTTGCCGTTGCGTACCCAGTGGAAGGGCTTCTGCTTGCCGTTGGGCAGTGTGACGGGAACCTCGGTGCGCGTGCGCTGGAGACCCTTTCCGTCGGTGCCATCTTCCCACCAGGGTTGATAGGTGATCTGCAGCTTGCCGTTGCCCAGCTGGGTCTGCATGACCTGGTAGGGCTGACGGGGGCTGTCTTTCAGGGGCGAGCCGCCGGGCATGGCCTGGGACCAGGGGACGGCGACCTCCTTGTTGTCCTTGTTGTCGGTGGTGGCGGCCAGGGCGCTGGCCACGACATCGGCACGCACACCCTGGGCGGAGATGGGCCGAATCCGGCGCAGATCACGAATGCTGTTGACCACGTCGGACAGGGATTTGGTCTGGTGGCCAGAGGTCTGTGATGCGGCCTGGGAGGCCTGGCTGGCATCCGTGTCGACCTGGGCCATGGCGAGCTGGCTGGCCGGCAGGGCCACCAGAAGGGCCAGAACGCTGGCCGGGAGACGTCGTTGCGTGTCTTGCTTCATGGGGTTCGTTTCCTCCAACGGTCGGCGTGCTGCGCGAGTGGCAGGCACGCGAAGGTGCCGGCTTTGGTTGCTGCCCGGCTGCAGGTCGTCGCAGGATCCTTGGCCACGAAGGCATGTTCTGCGGTCTGGCCGCAGATCATGGACGCAGCTTCATTGTGTGGTGCTTCGTGAAGGCGAGGTCCATGTATTGGTAAGCGATGTGTCGATAGCTTTTTCGTTATAAATAATATTTACAGATTGCGAGTATCTGCTGCGGTGGGACAACGTCCGGGCGCAGCATGCCGGCGTCGATGCCGGAGCATCGAGGCAATGCTGCCACCCGCGTGATGTCGCTGTGGGGGCCGAGCCGAGGCTGGTCGTGGTCAGCGCGAGGGGTCAGCGCGTGCTCGGGATGCCCAGCCAGGCCTGGACCTGCTGTTCGGCTTCGGCAGCGCGGCGGCCTCGCAGGGCGTTCTGGGGCGTCTCGTTGTTCGTGTTGCCCACGAGGGAAAGGCCTGGAAGGATGGTGCTGGCGGGGCAGAGCTGGCTGATCTGCCCGAAAGCTTTGCCTTCACCCGGGCCGGCATGTGTCGTGAAGGGCACGATGGTCTTGCCGGCCAGGTCGGTCTGCGAGAGCCAGGTCTTGACCGGGGGCGGCAGTTGCGCGTCCCAGACCGGAAAGCCCAGGTAGATGAGCGGGCAGCTGGCCACGTCGGCTTCGAACTTGCCAAGCTTGGGCAGATAGTTCAGCTCGTTTTCCAGTTTCACCTGTTCCAGGGCGTTCTTGTAGTCACGCGGGTAGAGCATCAGCGGTTTCAGCTCGGCCACGTCGGCGTTCGTGTATTTCTGGATGAGCCAGGCGAGGGTTTCCGTATTGCCGCTGGGCGAGAAGCAGACGATGAGGGCCTTCTGGCCGCTGACCGAGGCGGGCAGGGGCTGGCTGGCAGCTTGCGGGGCAGGCGGGTTGACAGGGGCTGCATCAGCCTGGGGTGCCGGGGCCTGGGATGGTTGCGTGCCGGATGGCTGCTGCGCTGGTGCTGCCTCGTTGCGAGCCAGCGGCGGCAGCTGCTGCAGCGTGCGGGCGGTCGCAGCCAGGTCGATGGCGACGATGGGACTGGCTGCACCGGGGGCCGGGTCCAGCAGCCAGGCGCCAGTCGGCTGGCCCAGGCGTTCGGCGTACTGGATGAGGGCCTCTACCGATTCGGCGTCGCTCAGGTCCACCCGGGTGCTGCGTGACTTGATGCCGGCGCGGCGCAGGATCTTGGCCAGATCTTCTGCGGCACTGGCTGGACGGGATGCGTCGTCGCTGCTGTCTTCCGAGGTGGCGTGGCTGGCAACCTGCAGGTCGGCCAGGACCAGTTGTCTGTCAGTGCCCAGGGCGCGGGCGACGGTTTCGGTGGCGGGGCCGATGCCGATCAGGGTGAGGACTTCTTTCATCGTGGTATGCCTGGGGACAGGGCGGGAGGATCCGGGAAGGAAGGGCAGGAAAATGCGGGAAGGTGGTAGAGATCAGCCGGGCGTTCCGGCGGAGGCCGTCACGGTATCGGCCCAGGCCTGAAGCTGCCGTTCGGCCTCGGCCAGCTGCTCTTCTTCCAGCGGGTAGAGCACACCATCTTCTTCGACACCACCCATCAGGGCCAGCGGGGGCAGCAGTCGGGCATCGGGGCAGAGCGTGCGCAGGGTGTCGAAGGCCTGGCCGGGGCCGGGACCGCTGTGGGTGCAGAAGGGGGCAACGGTGTGGCCGGCGAGTGCGTGTTCGCCCAGCCAGCTTTCCACGGCCGCCGGCAGCTGGTTGGTCCAGATGGGAAAGCCCAGAAAGACCAGATCGTAGTTGGACAGGTTGACCTGGTCGGGTTCCAGCGGCTCGGGGCCGTCCTCGTCATCGTCCAGTCCCAGCAGGTAGTCGGCCGGGCGTTCCAGGGCCATCAGCGTGGCGCCGGTGTGCTTCTGCAGCAACCGGGCGACCGTTTCGGTGTTGCCGGTGAACGAGAAGTAGACGATGAGGGTGCGGGCAGGCAGGAAGGTGGACGATGCCGTCATCGTGGTGTGGTCCGGGCGTGGAGCGGGAAAGGGACCCTAATGATAGCCGTGCCGTGGGACCGTGGCCGGGAAACGGGCCTTCGCGGGCCGGGCGGATAGCGCAGGAAATGGCCGCGGGGCGCGGTGGCTCTGAACACCGCGCCCCGCTCGTCGGTCGAGTGAGAGTCTGATAAGGAACCGACGGTCTCCAGCTCTTTCTGATTGTGGACCGGAGCTCCCAGCCGCCACGGCGGTTCCGGCCCCGGCATCAGCGGCCCGCCTGTCAGCGGTGCCATCCGTGCCGGTCGTTCCTCGGAAGGCATGTTTGCCGGGGCCTTCGTTGGACCTGGACGTCAGCGTATCAGCCCTGAACGCAGCAGGTGGTATCCATGGGGTTGATGATTCGTTGTGTTGATATGTCGAAAATCATGGGTTTATGGGGGGCTTTTATGTAATGCGTCGTATATCCGCCGGCTTTTGCGCAGATCGTGGTGTGGATATCGCCGGATTCCTGAATCGGACATGAGGTCGGCGGCGTGATCCGGGGCAGCTTCGCACTGTGTATTTACAAATCCGGATGCCGATGTGCTCGAAAACACCGGGAGGAACAAGGGGCGAGGATGAGTTGCCGGGCCGGAAAGGTCATTGGCCGGAGGGGACCCTGGCCCTCATGTCTGCCGGTAGAATGAAATGTTTCCGATGGTTTCTGCAAAGGATGATTCTGCGATGACCCAATCTTCGACGCCGGCACTGCCGCCGCTGGAAATCGATGCGGCCGAAGGGCCTTTCCCTCTGGGCATGCCGCCCGAGCGCTTCCTGCGTGACTATTGGCAGAAGCGGCCGGTGCTGATTCGCAGGGCGTTTCCCGATTTCAAGTCGCCCATCCTTCCGGAGGATCTGGCGGGGCTGTCGTGCGAGGAGGGGTCGCTGGGACGGCTGGTGAGCCATGATCCGGCCACCGACAAGTGGACGCTGCGCACCGGGCCGTTTGACGAGGCCGAGTTTCCCGGCATGCCGGACCACGATTGGACGCTGCTGGTGCAGGACGTGGACAAGTGGGATGCTGACGTGCGGGCGCTGCTGGAGCATTTCCGCTTCCTGCCGGCCTGGCGGATGGACGACGTGATGGTGAGCTTTGCCGCCCGGGGTGGCAATGTGGGCGCGCATATCGACAACTACGATGTGTTCCTGGTGCAGGGAGTGGGTCAGCGGCGCTGGATGATCGACAGCCGCCCGAATCCGGACACCACTTACCGGGATGACGTACCGCTGCGGCTGCTGAAGCATTTCGATCCGGACTGCGACTGGGTGCTGGATCCGGGCGACATGCTGTACCTGCCACCAGGGGTGCCGCACCACGGCGTGGCGGTGAACGCCTGCCTGACGATCTCGGTGGGCTTTCGGGCGCCCTCCAGTGCCGAGCTGCTGGAGGACTATATTGATGTGCTGACCTTCGATGCTGACGAGTCGCTGCGCTACGGCGATGCCGACGTGCAGCTGCCGGCCGATGCCTACGAGATCGACCGGCCGGCGCTGGACCGGGCCTGGACGGCAATGCAGGCGCTGAAGATGGACGATCCCGAGCGCTTTGCCGAGTGGTTCGGTCGCTTCATTTCCAGCTATCGGGTGGCGGTGGGGCAGTCACCGTCGGCCGAGACGGCCAGTTCCCTGTCGGTGGCCGAGAGCGTGGCTGAAGGCGTGGTGTGGGAGCGGCATCCGTATTCACGCATGGCATGGCGGCGCACGGCGGCGGGCAAGGCCCAGATCTTTGCCAATGGACGGGACTGGGCCTGCGAGTTGCCGGACGACGCAGCACGCATCTGCGCGGCGAACCAGATCGATGCCCGCACCCTGGGGGCGCTTTCGCCTGCCGGGCGTGCCCTGGTGCAGCAGCTGGCTGAGGCTGGCCACTATGCGCCGATGGATGAGGATGGGGCGTACGAGGTCGAGGACGACGGCCTGTACGAGGACGACGACGAGTGAGTCCGGTGGGGCTGGCCGTCGCATGAGTCCCTATCGGGCAGACCAGCCTATCGACGTGTCAGCCTGACGGGAAAGACCGGCCCCTGGCAAGACGCGCCCCCGGTTGCCCACGGGGGATGCCGAGGGTCCGGGCGCTTCGGATCAGAGGAAGACGCTGCCGGCCATGTCGCCGACCAGGTAGGTGGCCAGCAGGGCAATGACGCCCCAGCCGACCAGTCGGGCAACGGCGCGGCCGACCGGGGCGCCGCCCAGGCGCGCCGATAGCCAGCCCAGGCCGGCCAGTCCGGCCAGGGTGCTGCTGGCCAGGGCGGGCAGCATCACGTAGACAGGCAGGACGACGACGACCAGCACCGGCAGGATGGCGCCACAGATGAAGGCCAGCGCTGAGGCCCAGGCGGCCTGCAGGGGGTTGGTGTCGATGGTCTCGCTCAGGCCGATCTCGTCGCGGGCGTGAGCCTGAAGGTCGTCGTGTCGGGTGAGCGCTTCGGCCACCTGACGGGCCAGGGCGTGGTCCAGACCCCGGCTTTCGTAGATGCTGGTCAGCTCGCGCAGCTCGGCTTCGGGGTTGCGGTCCAGTTCCTGACGTTCCTTGGCCAGGTCGGCTCGTTCGGTATCGGACTGGCTGGAGACTGAAACGTATTCGCCGGCCGACATGGAGACGGCGCCCGCCACCAGGGCGGCAATGCCCGAGAGCACGAGGGTGCGGCCGTCGGTGCCACCGGCCACCAGGCCCATGAGCAGGCTGGCGGTGGAGATCAGCCCGTCGTTGGCCCCCAGGACCCCGGCGCGAAGCCAGTTGTTGCGGCTGCTGTAGTGGCGTTCGGGGTGGATGCTTCGGGACATGGCGACAGGGCAAAGAGAGGTTGGGGAAGGCGGTGTCCGGTGGGGCGCACGGGGGAGGATCTGCCCGGGGATGCGGGCCTGGAGCCCGCATCCGGCAGGGAACGTGCGGGGCGCACCGGGTGCCCCAGTCTAACGGCTATCGAAGTTGCCGTGTCGGCCTTGCCCCTGGCTTTGCTCAGGCCGTGGTGCCGGCTTGCTGTGTGCCGTCGCGTTCGCGGCGCTCTTCGCGCTCCACTTCAGCCTCTTCCTCGGGGCTCATGCGCTGCACGCCGATGCCCAGGAAGGCCATGATGATGGCCAGGATGGGAATGGAATAGTTGAGGACCGCGTAGGGACCATACTCGAAGGCGGTGACGCCCAGCATGGAGGACGCGAACACGCCACAGGTGTTCCAGGGAACCAGGACCGAGGTGACGGTACCGCCGTCTTCCAGGGCGCGCGACAGGTTCTTGGACTTCAGCCGCATCCGGCGGAAGGCCTCGACGTACATCCGGCCCGGCAGCAGGATGGAGATGTACTGTTCGGACGTGGTGGCGTTGGTGAGGATGGCCGAGGCGATGGTGGCGGTAATCAGCCCTGCGGCGTTGTGTGCCATCTGCAGGATCTTCTCGACCAGGGCGCGCAGCATGCCGGTCTTTTCCATCACGCCGCCGAAGGTCATGGCCACGATGGTGAGCGAGACGGTGCCCATCATGGCGTCGATGCCGCCACGGTTGAAGAGCTCATCGACCATGGCGTTGCCGCTTTCCAGCTTGAAGCCTTCCTGCAGCGTCTTGACGGCCATGTCGATGTGGCCGCCCTGCACCCAGACGTGGCACCCCCAGCCCATGAGGATGCCGGCAGCCAGGGCAGGCAGGGCTGGCACCTTGCGGGCGATCAGCACGATGACGACGACGGGGACCAGCAGCAGCCAGGGGGTGATGACGAAGCTCTTGTCGAGCACGCCGAGCACTTCGTTGATCTTGGCGGCGTCCAGGTGGGCGCCCTGGAACTGCATGCCCATCACGTAGTAGGCCACCAGTGCGATGACGAGGCCCGGCACCGTCGTGTAGAACATGTGCCGGATGTGGTCGAACAGGTCGGTGCCGGTGATGCCGGCAGCCAGGTTGGTGGTGTCGGAGAGCGGCGACATCTTGTCACCGAAGTAGGCGCCCGAGATGACGGCGCCCGCCACCATCGGGGCCGGGATGTCGATGCTGTGGCCGATGCCCATGGCCGCCACGCCGATGGTGCCCATGGTGGCCCACGAGCTGCCGATGGCCAGCGTCACGATGCAGCAGATCGAGCAGATCGTGAACAGGAACATCGACGGCGAGAGCAGTTCGAGCCCGTAGTAGACCATCGTGGCGACGATGCCGCCCCCGATCCAGCTGCCGATGGTCAGACCGATCATGATGATGATGAGGATGGCGGGCAGCGCCATCTTGATGCCGGCGTAGCAGGCCTCCTCGATGAAGTTCCAGGTGTAGCCGAAGCGGGAGGCGATGAAGGCGGCAGTGGCCGTGCCGATGAGCAGCGGAACGTGCGGGCTGGCCTTGAGCACGATGACGCAGATGCCCATGATGATGATCATCACCAGCATGGGGATCACGGCGTAGCGAAAGGGAATGGGTGTCTCGTTGATGGTCTGGTTATGGCTCATGGCCGTGCGTCCTTATGTCATGAGGATCATGATCAAGCGGGCCAGAGAATACCGCAGTATTTGGCCGGACTGTCCACTTTCCCCGGGGTTTTTCGGGGTATGGGCAGAGGGCGCCCCGGCATGACGATGCGGGGGGCCGTGCACGGGGCGGCCGGCGCCGCCCCCTCTGTCTGGGCGGGGTGGGGCATGGCCCACCCCGGGATGATCACGCCACGCGGCGCATCTGGGCACGGCCACGGCCGCCGCGCACGAAACGGAACAGGTTCTTCGGATCGTCACCGTCCGGCACCAGTTCAATGTCGACGCCGACGTCGCGCAGCAGGGCCTGCTGGTAGACATAGCGCAGGGTGGAATAGTCTTCCAGCGCGAAGCCCACCGAGTCGAAGATGGTGATCTGATCCTTGTCCTGGCGACCTTCCTCGGTGCCGGCCAGCACCTTCCACAGGTCCACGACCGGGAAGTCGGCGGGCAGTTGCTGGATGTCGCCCTCGACGCGGCTCTGCGGCTCGTATTCAACGAAGACGCGGCCGGCGCGCAGCACGTCGGCGTGCAGCTCGGTCTTGCCGGGGCAGTCGCCGCCCACACCGTTGATGTGCATGCCGGGCTCCAGCATGTCGGGAGTGATGATGGTGGCGTAGGCCTTGTCGGCGGTGACGGTGGTGACGATATCGGCGCCCTTGACGGCTTCGGCGGTCGAGCTGGCGCGGATGATCTTGAGGCCGCTGTACTCGGCCAGGTTCCGGATCAGCTTCTCGGTGGCGTCAGGATCCACGTCATAGACGGCGATCTCCTCGATGCCCAGCTGCGTGTGGAAGGCCAGCGCCTGGAACTCGCTCTGGGCGCCATTGCCGATCAGCGCCATGCGCTTCGAGTCCGGACGGGCCAGGGCGCGGGCTGCCATCAGCGAGGTTGCACAGGTGCGCAGCGCGGTGGCCACGGTCAGCTCCGACAACAGCACCGGATAGCCGGTGTCCACGTCGGCCAGCACGCCGAAGGCCATGACGGTGTACATGCCGCGCTGGGTGTTGCTGGGATGGCCGTTGACGTACTTGAAGGCGTAGCGTTCGGCGTTGGAGACGGGCATCAGCTCGATCACGCCGATGTCGGAGTGGTTGGCCACGCGTGCGGACTTGTCGAACTCGGGCCAGTGCATGAAGTCGTCGCGGATGGTGTCGGCCAGCTCGCCGATGAAGCGGGGCACGCCGATGTCGTAAACCAGTTTCGACATCGTGGGTACGTCGATGAAGCGGGTCATGGCAATTTCCTTCTAGGGTGCGGTCGGATTCTGATAGGCCGGCGCGCAGTCGTGGAACGGAGCGTTATGGGAGGGGCGGCTCAGGGAGGCGTCCGCCCCTCTGGAACTTTGGGGGTTTTCGGAACAGATCCTCTTGGCGGAACCCCGGAACCCCGGAACGCCGTGATTGTTGCCGCGAGAGCTGCCATATTGAAGAAACTTATCTGTCACAATCGGCATGTATCAAGTCATTTTGATATATATGGATAGGCATAATGCCAATGCTGCAGCGCACATTCAGGGTTATCCCGATGGGGTGCTGAGGTCGGAAAGTCGCGCCAGCATCGCGGGAAAAAGGCAGAATTCCGAAAGCGACCATGTCGGCGGTTTTGCCGTGTCGCGCGTTGTAACGAGTGTGGGAAACAGGCGGGTAACCGCCGGGAATACAGGATGAACGACCTGGACAGGCAGCTGATTGCGCTGCTGCGCGAGAATGCGCGGATGCCGGTGGTGGCGCTGGCCAAGAAGCTGCGGGTGGCACGCGCCACCGTGCAGAACCGGATCGCCCGGCTGGAGCAGGAAGGGGTGATCGTGGGTTACACGCTGCGCCTGAAGCCCGAGGAGGAAGTGCACCAGATCCGGGCCATCATGAGCCTGGCGGTGGAAAGCAACCGCGAGGAGGCGGTGATGCGCCAGCTGCGTGGCCACGTCAGCGTGGTCACGCTGCATTCGGTCAACGGCCGCTGGGACCTGGTGGCCGAGCTGCGGCTCGACACGCTGGAAGCTTTCGATCGGCTGATCAGCACGATCCGGGCCATTCCCGGCGTGCAGGCCACCGAGACCAGCATCGTGCTGGCCACCTACAAGATGTAGGTGCAGGGGCCGGGGCGCTCAGAACGCGCTGCCGGGCTCCTGCAGGAAGGCCTGTTCCTCGGTGCTGGAGGGGCGGCCCAATGCGGCGTTGCGGTGCGGGTAACGGCCGAAGCGGTCGATGATCCGCTTGTGGGCGTGGGCAAAGCGGATGTTGCCTGTCAGCCCGCTGGCCTCGAAGAGACGGACGGATTCCACCTGCACGCGCGCCGATTCGCTGTGCATGTAGGGCATGTAGAGGAAGGCCCGCTGCGCGGGTTCGAGCGCCAGGTCGGCTCCCAGGTGGACGGCTTCCTGGGCCAGGACCAGCGCCATGCCGTCCTGGGCGAAGGCGCGCGGGTCGTTTCGGTACAGGTTGCGCGAGAACTGGTCCAGCACGATGACTTCAGCCAGCCGGCCCGACGGGGAGGTGCGCCAGGACCACAGCTCGCCGGCGGCGGCCTGGGCATGCAGCGCCAGGAAGCGCTCTCGGATGGTGGCATCGAAGGCCGGATCCTTGCTGAAATGCTGTTTCGGCGAGGCTTCCTTGAACCAGAAGTGCAGGACGGTGTCCGAAGCGGGCAGGGCGGCGGGTGTCGTCATGTCGTGCAAGGGGGCGGGCGCGTGGAGGCGGGTGGCGTTGCGTGTGCCGACGGGGTGGCACCAATGGTGTGCCAGTGTCGCAGCCGTCCCGGCGGCCGGTTACGGGATGGATGCCGGGCGGAAACCGGGAAAGCCAGCGGGAAAGCCAGGCCAGAAATGAAAAAAGCAGCCAGGGCGTGAGCCAAGGCTGCTTTTTTGAATCTGGTGGGCGATACTGGGTTCGAACCAGTGACCCCTGCCGTGTGAAGGCAGTGCTCTACCGCTGAGCTAACCGCCCGGAAGGAAAGGTGTCTTGCGAAGCACCGCATCCGGTAAGCCGGCAGTATAACCGGAAATTCGGTTTGGTCAAAGCGAAGATGTAACAGGCGTGAATTGTTCTACCATCGGCCCCATTCTTCTTCGGCTTTTCATCACTGTCCTTCCATGACTGCCAACGCTTCGTCTGCTGCTTCTTCCGCACCTGCCACCTCTGCCCGCGTGCCGGGCCGGGTGCGCACCCGCTTTGCCCCCAGTCCCACGGGCTTTCTGCATATCGGGGGCGTGCGCACGGCGCTCTATGCCTGGGCCTTTGCCAAGCATCATGGCGGCGACTATGTGTTGCGTATTGAAGACACGGACGTGGAGCGTTCCACGCCCGAGGCCGTGGCCGCCATTCTGGAAGGGCTGGACTGGCTGGGGCTGGATGCCGACGAGGGGCCGTTCTACCAGATGCAGCGGATGGACCGCTATCGCCAGCTGCTGGACGAGATGCTGGCCGATGGCCGTGCCTACTACTGCTATGCCACGCCCGAGGAGCTGGAGGCCATGCGCGAGGCGCAGCGGGCCCGGGGCGAGAAGCCGCGCTATGACGGTCGCTGGCGTCCCGAGAACGCGGCCGGCAAGCAGCCACCGGCGGACGTGAAGCCGGTGGTGCGCTTCCGCAATCCGGATGACGGCGTGGTGGTGTGGGATGACATGGTCAAGGGGCGCATCGCCATCGGCAATGCCGAGCTGGACGACCTGGTGATTGCCCGATCGGACGGTACGCCCACCTACAACTTCTGCGTGGTGGTCGATGACCTGGACATGGGCATCACGCACGTGATCCGCGGTGACGACCACGTCAACAACACGCCGCGGCAGATCAACATCCTGCGGGCGCTGGGTGCCGAGCCCCCCATCTACGGGCATCTGCCGATGATCAACGGGCCGGACGGGCAGAAGCTCTCCAAGCGGCACGGCGCGGTGTCGGTGCTGCAGTACCAGGAGGATGGCTACCTGCCGGATGCCATCATCAACTACCTGGCGCGGCTGGGCTGGAGCCACGGCGACGACGAGATCTTCTCGCGCGAGCAGCTGGTGCAGTGGTTCGACGGCACGCACCTGTCGGTGTCGCCGGCGCAGCTGGATTTCGACAAGTTCCGTTGGGTGAACCACCACTACCTGAAGGCGCTGCCCGATGCCGAGCTGGCGGCCGAGGTGGGGCGTCGCCTGGAGGCGCGGGGCATCCCGGCCACGCTGGGTGGTCAACCGGTGTCGGCCGAGGCGCTGGCGGCGATGTGTGCGCTGCTGAAGGACCGTTCGCCCACCTGGGTGGCGCTTACTGACTGGGTGGCGCTCTTCTTTGCGCCGTCCGCGCCGGAGGCCGAGGCACTGGCAGCACGACTGACCGAGCCGGTACGGGCTGCCGTGGCGGACTTCCTGGCCGGCCTGCCGGCGGCAGCTGGCGACAAGGACGCCATCGGTGCGCTGATGAAGACGGTGCTGAAGACGCACGGGCTGAAGATGCCCCAGCTGGCGGTGCCGCTGCGGCTGATGGTCTTCGGCGTGGAGCAGACGCCCTCGGTGGACGCCATGCTAGCGCTGCTGCCGGCGGCCGAGATCGAGGCGCGGGTGCGGACGCATCTGGCGGGCTGAGAACGGGAGCACAGGCATGGCAGGCAACACACTGGGGCGGCTGTTTGCCGTCACCACCTTTGGCGAATCGCACGGGCCGGCCATCGGCTGCGTGATCGACGGCTGCCCACCGGGCATGGCGCTGGACGTGGCCGACATCCAGCCCGAGCTGGATCGGCGGCGGCCCGGCACCTCGCGTCACGTCACGCAGCGCCAGGAGCCCGATGCGGTGGAGATCCTGTCCGGTGTGTTCGAGGGACGTACCACCGGCACGCCCATCGCACTCGTCATCCGC
Source organism: Lautropia mirabilis (assembly GCF_900637555.1). Lineage (NCBI taxonomy): Bacteria > Pseudomonadati > Pseudomonadota > Betaproteobacteria > Burkholderiales > Burkholderiaceae > Lautropia > Lautropia mirabilis. The sequence continues at coordinate 1,862,714 of NZ_LR134378.1, forward strand.
AACCAGGATGCGCGTAGCCGAGACTATGGCAATCTGGCCGAGACCTTCCGGCCCGGTCATGCCGACTACACCTACTTCCAGAAGTACGGCCTGCGCGACCACCGTGGGGGTGGGCGCTCGTCGGCCCGGCTGACGGCGCCGCTGGTGGCGGCCGGTGCGGTGGCCCGCAAGTGGCTGGCCGAGCACCACGGCATCCGGATCCGTGGCTATCTGTCGCAGCTGGGCGAGATTGTCGTGCCGTTCCGTCGCTGGGAGGACGTGGGCCAGAACCCGTTCTTCGTGGCCGATCAGGACAAGGTGCCGGCGCTGGAGGCGTACATGGACCAGCTGCGCCGCGACGGTGATTCGTGCGGGGCGCGTGTGGAGGTCGAGGCCAGCGGCGTGCCGGTGGGCTGGGGCGCGCCGCTCTATGATCGGCTGGATGCCGACATTGCCTACGCGATGATGGCCATCAACGCCGTCAAGGGCGTGGAGATCGGCGCAGGCTTTGGGGCGGTGGCCCAGCGCGGTTCGCAGCATGGTGACGAACTCACGCCCGAAGGCTTCATCGGCAACGAGGCAGGCGGCATCCTGGGTGGCATCAGCACCGGGCAGGACATTCGCGTGTCGCTGGCCATCAAGCCCACGTCCAGCATCCGCATCGAGCGCCGCTCGATCGACCGTGAGGGCAAGCCGGTGATGATGCAGACGCTGGGCCGACACGATCCCTGCGTGGGCATCCGCGCCACGCCCATCGTCGAGGCGGTGTTGGCGCTGGTGCTCATCGATCACTGCCTGCTGCATCGTGCGCAGTGCGGTGATGTAGATTCCGGTCTGGCGCCGATTCCGGCGTCGGCCCATCCCACGCAATGAGGATCTGCTTCCCCATGGATTCATCCCGGACGATGAAGAGAAAAGGTCTGACCCGTGCCGGCCGGTTTGCGCTGGCCGCCTTGAGCGGCAGCCTGCTGCTGACGGCCTGTACTTCCGTGCATACCACCAGCGAAGGTGCCATTGGCCTGAAACGGCGGCAGATGATGTCGCCGCTGGTCTCGGAGGCGCAGCTGGACCAGAGTGCGCAGGTGGCCTATGCCGAGGTGCTGCAGAAGGCGAAGTCGGACGGTGGCCTCAACACCGACCCGGCCATGACCGCCCGGGTGCGGGCGGTGGCGGGGCGCATCATCCCGCAGGTGGGAGCGTTCCGGCAGGATGCGCTGAAGTGGCAGTGGCAGGTCAACGTCATCAAGTCCGACGAGCTCAACGCCTGGTGCATGCCGGGCGGCAAGATCGCGTTCTACAGCGGCATCATCCAGCAGCTCAACCTGACTGATGATGAAATCGCGGCCATCATGGGGCACGAGATTGCCCATGCGCTGCGCGAGCATGCCCGTGAACGGGCCTCGGAGCAGGCCACGGCCGGCCTGCTGATCAATGCCGGTGCAGCCGGCTTCGGGCTGGGCAGCAGTGGCGCGGATCTGGGGCGTCTGGCCTATCAGACCACCTTCGGGCTGAAGCACAGTCGCCAGCACGAGACCGAGGCCGACCGCATCGGCGTGGAGCTGGCGGCACGGGCTGGCTACGACCCGCGCGCGGCCATCACGCTGTGGCAGAAGATGGCGGCCCGCAGCGGGGGCAAGAGCCAGCCCGAGTTCCTGTCCACGCACCCGTCTGCCAGCACGCGCATCAAGGATCTGCAGGACTATTCGGCCCGGGTGCTGCCGCTGTATCAGGGGCAGGGACGCTGACTTTCCCGGATGCCGAAGTTGTCGGCCTGCGTGGCATAATCGCGGGATGCTTAATACTGCCCGTACCCTTTACGACAAGTTGTGGGACGCTCATGTCGTCCGTCAGGAACCCGATGGCAGCAGCCTGCTGTACATCGACCGTCACCTGCTGCATGAGGTCACCAGTCCGCAGGCCTTCGAGGGCCTGCAGCAGGCACACCGCGCGCCGTGGCGCCTGAATGCCAACCTGGCGGTGGTGGACCACAACGTGCCCACCACCGGCCGTAAGGAAGGCATTGCCGATCCGGTGGCCCGTCTGCAGGTCGAGACGCTGGGTGACAACGCCCGCAAGTATGGTCTGACCTACTTCGACATCGACGACCGCCGCCAGGGCATCGTGCACGTCATCGGGCCCGAGCAGGGTGCCACGCTGCCGGGCATGACGGTGGTCTGTGGCGACTCGCACACCAGCACGCACGGGGCGTTCGCCGCGCTGGCCCATGGCATCGGCACGTCCGAGGTCGAGCATGTGCTGGCCACGCAGACGCTGGTGGCACGCAAGTCGCGCAACATGCTGGTGCAGGTCGACGGCCGGTTGCCGGCCGGTGTCACGCCCAAGGACGTGGCGCTGGGCATCATTGGCCGCATCGGCACCGCTGGCGGCACGGGCTATGCCATCGAATTCGGCGGGTCGGTTTTCCGTGAAATGTCCATGGAAGGCCGGATGACGGTCTGCAACATGGCCATCGAGGCAGGCGCGCGCAGTGGTCTGGTCGCCTTTGACGACATCACGATGAACTACCTGCGTGATCGTCCCATGTCGCCGCGCGGTGCCGACTGGGACAAGGCCGTGAGCTACTGGCGCACGCTGCGCAGCGACGAGGGGGCACGCTTTGACCGCGTGGTGCAGATCGACGCTTCCGAGCTGCGCCCCTACGTCACCTGGGGCACGTCGCCCGAGATGGTGGTGTCGGTGGAGGATCGGGTGCCCGATCCGGACCGCGAGAAGGATGCCGTCAAGCGCGAGGGCATGGAGCGGGCGCTGCGTTACATGGGTCTGACACCCAACACGCCCATGACGGCCATCAAGATCGACAAGGTGTTCATCGGTTCGTGCACCAACTCGCGCATCGAGGATCTGCGCGCGGCGGCTGCCGTGGTCCGGGGGCGCCGTCGCGCCGACAACGTGAAGCTGGCCATGGTGGTGCCGGGCTCGGGTCTGGTGAAGGCGCAGGCCGAGGCCGAGGGCCTGGACCGGATCTTCCGCGAGGCAGGCTTCGAGTGGCGCGATCCGGGCTGTTCGATGTGTCTGGCCATGAACGCCGACCGGCTGGAGCCGGGCGAGCGATGTGCGTCGACCTCGAACCGCAACTTCGAGGGTCGGCAGGGTGCGGGTGGTCGTACCCACCTGGTGAGCCCCGCCATGGCGGCGGCGGCCGGGGTGTTCGGTCATTTCGTGGATGTTCGGAGGCTGTGACGACATGAAGGTATTCAATGTGCACCGTGGCAAGGTCGTGCCGCTCGACCGGGCCAACGTCGACACCGACGCCATCATCCCGAAGCAGTTTCTGAAGTCCATCAAGCGCTCGGGCTTCGGTCCGAACCTGTTTGACGAATGGCGCTATCTGGACGTGGGCGAGCCCGGCAAGGACAACAGCAAGCGTCCGCTGAACCCGGATTTCGTGCTGAACCAGCCGCGCTATGCGGGCGCTTCAATCCTGGTGGCACGCGAGAACTTCGGCTGCGGCTCGTCGCGCGAGCACGCGCCGTGGGCGCTGGATGACTACGGCTTCCGCTGCATCATCGCGCCCAGCTTCGCCGACATCTTCTACAACAACTGCTTCAAGAACGGGTTGCTGCCGCTGCGGATGACCGAGTCCCAGGTGTCGCGCATCTTCGACGACGTGAAGGCCTTCGTCGGCTACGAGCTGATCATTGATCTGCCCGAGCAGGTGGTGCGCACCACGCAGGGCGAGGTGATCGGCTCCTTCGAGATCGACGCCTTCCGCAAGAACAACCTGCTCAACGGGCTGGACGAGATCGGGCTGACGCTGCAGCACGCCGACGACATCCGGGCCTACGAGGAGCGGCGTTTCCGGGCCGAGCCCTGGCTGCAGGCCAGCCTGGGGCATTGACGGCGCAGGCGTCATCATCCATCCGGATGCCGGGGCAGGCTGCCCCGGTGTTCCCATCGAGTCGGACCATCAAGGGCCAGACCTGCCGGCGCATTTCCGGCGGGCTCTGGCTTTCATGTTTTGAAGGACAGGAGGAATCGAAATGAAGATTGCAGTACTGGCCGGTGACGGCATCGGTCCCGAGATCACCGCGCAGGCGGTTCGGGTGCTGGAGGTGCTGGCCCGTGACGGGCTGGACGTGCAGACCGAATCGGCGCTGGTGGGCGGCGCAGCCGTCGATGCCACGGGCGATCCTCTGCCCGAGGAGACGCTGCGGGTGTGCGAATCGGCCCGTGCCATCCTGTTCGGTGCGGTGGGCGGCCCGGCTTACGACAAGCTGCCGCGTCCGCAGCGTCCGGAGCAGGGGCTCCTGCGGCTGCGCAAGCATTTCGACCTCTTTGCCAACCTGCGCCCGGCCATGGTCTACCCGGAGCTGGCCGAGGCCAGCCCGCTGAAGGCCGACATCGTGGCCGGTCTGGACATCCTGATCATGCGCGAGTTGACGGGGGACATCTACTTCGGGCAGCCTCGGGGCATCCGCACCAACGAGGCCGGCGAGCGCGAAGGCTTCGACACCATGCGCTACAGCGAGTCCGAGATCCGTCGCATTGCGCAGCGCGGATTCGAGGCCGCCCGTCGGCGCCAGCGGCGGCTGTGCTCGGTGGACAAGGCAAATGTGTTGGAAACGACCCAACTGTGGCGTGATGTCGTCACGGAAGTCGGCAAGGACTATCCGGATGTCGAGCTTTCTCACATGTACGTGGATAATGCGGCGATGCAGCTGATTCGCCAGCCGCGTCAGTTCGACGTGATCGTCACCGGCAACATGTTCGGCGACATCCTCTCGGACGCTGCGTCGATGCTGACCGGCTCGATCGGCATGCTGCCTTCGGCCTCGCTCAACGCCTCGGGCTTCGGCATGTACGAACCGATCCACGGGTCGGCGCCGGACATCGCCGGTACCAACAAGGCCAATCCGCTGGCCACCATCCTGTCGCTGGCCATGCTGCTGCGCTACTCGCTGGACGAGGAAGCGGCGGCCCGCCGGGTGGAAGCCGCCGTACGGAAAGTGCTGGCCGATGGGGTGCGTACGGCCGATATCGCGCGTCCGGGTGATAAAGTGTCAAGTTGCACCGAAATGGGCGACGCCGTGGTGGCAGCGCTCTGAGCGCCGGGAATCCGGCCAGGAACAAGCAGGGAGAAAGCATGAGCAGGAAGTATCGGGTTGGTCTGGTGGGCTGGCGTGGCATGGTGGGCTCGGTCCTGATGGACCGGATGCGCGCCGAGAAGGACTTCGATCTGTTCGATCCGGTGTTCTTCAGCACGTCGAACGCGGGTGGCAAGGCGCCGATGGGCGACGCGCCGCTGGGCGACGCCCACGACATCAAGGCCCTGTCCGCGCTCGATGCGATCGTCACCTGCCAGGGCGGCGACTACACGCTGGACGTGCATCCGAAGCTGCGCGCAGCCGGCTGGAAGGGCTTCTGGATCGACGCGGCGTCGTCGCTGCGGATGGATGAAAAGGCCGTGATCGTGTTGGATCCGGTCAACCGTCATGTCATTGATGCGGCCATACAGACCGGTAATCGGGATTTCATTGGCGGTAACTGCACGGTTAGCCTGATGATGATGGCTCTCGGCGGTCTGCTGCAGGCGGATCAGGTCGAGTGGGTCACGGCAATGACCTATCAGTCCGCCTCTGGCGGTGGTGCACAACACATGAGGGAGCTGGTCAGTCAGATGGGCGCAATCCACGCATCGGTGGCAACCGAGCTGTCGAATCCGGGAAGCAACATCCTGGACATCGACCGTACGGTCGCCGAGACCATGCGTGCGGCGGATTTCCCCACCAAGCAGTTCGGCTTCCCCCTGGCAGGCAGCCTGCTGCCCTGGATCGACAAGGACCTGGGCAACGGCATGTCGCGCGAGGAGTGGAAGGGCGATGCCGAGCTGAACAAGATGCTGGGTCGCACGCCGGAAAACCACATTCCGGTCGAGAGCATCTGCGTTCGGGTGGGCGCCATGCGCTGCCACAGCCAGGCACTGACCATCAAGCTGCGCGAGGATCTGCCGCTGCCGGCCATCGAAGAGATGCTGGCAGGTGCCAACGACTGGGTGCGTGTCGTGCCCAACGATCGTGAGGCGTCGCTGGCCGAACTCACGCCGGCAGCCGTCACCGGCAAGCTGCACGTGCCGATCGGCCGCCTGCGCAAGCTCACGCTCGGCAAGGGCTACCTCAGTGCCTTCACGGTCGGCGACCAGCTGCTGTGGGGGGCCGCCGAACCGCTGCGCCGGATGCTGAGGATCGTGCTGGAGCGCCCGCTGGCTGCGTGATGACCGCTTGAGAGTTGACTGAAGTTTCCCTGGCCCGTTTCCCGGCGGGCAGATTCCCGCCGGGCCATCCAAAGAGTTTGTTTCGTTCCAGTTCCTGTAAGAGGTGGTACCTTGTCTGAACAGCCCCGCAGTAAATTGCATTCGATGACGTCTGGTGGCTCCGGGCGCAGCCAGATGGCGACTGCGGTTGCCGTCGCCCTGGCGATTCTGTCCGGGGGTGGCGTCACGTCCGCCGAGGCTGCCGGTCTCGGCCGCCTGACCGTCCAGTCCGCATTGGGACAGCCGCTGCGCGCCGAGGTGGAAGTCACCTCCGTCAGCCCTGACGAGGCCGAATCGCTCAAGGCACGGATCGCCTCGCCCGAGGCTTTCAGCCGTGTGGGTCTGCAGTACAAGGAAGCGCTGTCCGGCGTGCGCATGGACGTCGAGAACCGGGGCGGTCGCTACTTCATCAAGGTCACTTCCAGCCGGCCCATCAACGATCCCTTCGTGGATCTGGTGGTCGAGCTGAGCTGGGCGTCGGGCACGTTCAGCCGTGAATACACCTTCCTGCTGGATCCTCCGACCCAGCAGAACGCCAACCAGGCCAACCGTTCGGGCAATGCACCTGTGGCCGGCGCCGCCACGGCAGCCGCTGCCACCGGCGCGGCCGCGTCCGGCAGCAACGCCGTGCGCACCATCGATCCCGCCACCGGCCGCCTGGTCAACCAGGAGCGCGGTGCACAGGGCCGTTCGCAGGCTGCCAGCCAGCCGACCGAGGCCAAGCAGCAGCCGGCTGCACAGGCCAAGGCTGGTCGTGACGCCAGCAGCGAAGGCGGCACCGTCACGGTGGGTCAGGGCGAGACGCTGGGCATGATCGCTGCCCGCGTGCGTCCGGCCAGCGCCACGCTGGATCAGACCATCGTGGCCATCTACCGCACCAACCCGACGGCGTTCATCCAGAACAACCCCAACCTGCTCCGTCAGGGCCGCACGCTGACCATCCCGTCCGAGGGCGAGATCGCCGCGATCGACAGCACCGAGGCTGGTCGCCAGCTGCGCATGGCGGCGCGCGACTTCCGCTCCTACAAGGAGCGCATGGCCGGCACCACGCCTGAAGTGGCTACGGGCAACGGCAGCAGCACCGCCAGCGGTGCCATCAGCGCGAAGGTTGATGATGAGCGCGGTGGTCAGGCCGGCAGCCAGGACCGCCTGGAGCTGAGCCGCTCGGAAGGTGGCAAGGATGAGCAGGGCAGCGCCGTCGGTGCCCGTGATGCCGAAGCCCAGGTGGCCCGTGAGGCCGCGCTCAAGGAAGCCAACAGCCGCATCGCCGAGCTGGAGAAGAACGTTGGCGCCCTGAAGAGCATGCTGGAGCTGAAGGACAAGTCGCTGGCTGACCTGCAGGCTCAGCTGGAGAAAGCCCGCGTTGCCGGTGCCCAGGTCAGCGGCACGGTGGCTGCAGCTGCCACGGCGGCTGCCGACAAGGCCCGCGACGCCGCCAGCAAGGTGGCTGACAAGGCTGCTGCCGAGAAAACGGCTGCCGAGAAGGCCGTGGCCGAGAAGGCTGCCCAGACCAAGGCTGCGGCTGACAAGCTGGCTGCCGAGGCCAAGGCCGCCGCCGACAAGGTCGCTGCCGAGAAGGCTGCCGCCGAGAAAGCGGCTGCTGACAAGGCTGCTGCCGAGAAGGCCGCTGCAGAGAAGGCGGCTGCCGACAAGGCTGCCGCTGACAAGGCCGCCGCAGACAAGGCTGCTGCCGAGAAAGCCGCGGCTGATAAGGCTGCCGCCGAGCAGGATCAGTCCAAACCGGCCGAGGGTGCGGACAAGGACGCCGTCGAGCGTGCTGCTGCCGATGCCAAGGCCGAGGTCGAGCGCGTGACCAACGGCGATGCCGACAAGTCCAAGGACATGCCCAAGCCCGCGCCGGTCAACGAAAGTGAGGAGCAGGGCGGCCTGATCGAGGGGCTGTCGCAGAATTCCCTGCTGCTGCCGGGTCTGGGCGTGGCTGCCCTGGCCGCGGGTCTGGGCTTCTGGATGCTGCGCCGCCGCCGCCGCGAGGATGACGGCTTCTCCGACAGCATCAGCGCCGACGAATTCAGCGCCAACTCGCTGTTCGGCACCACCGGTGGCCAGAGCGTCGACACGATGACCGGCGCCAGCACGCAGATCACCACGATCAGCGAGAGCACGCCGACCGAGGTCGACCCGATCGCCGAGGCCGAGGTCTACATCGCCTACGGTCGCGAGACCCAGGCCGAAGAGATCCTGCGCGAGGCGCTGAAGCGCCAGCCCGAGCGCCAGGCCATCCGCCTGAAGCTGCTGGAGATCTACTCGGGTCGCAAGGACACGGTGGCCTTTGGCCAGATGGCGCGCGAAATGCACGACATGACCGGCGGCCTGAACGAGGAATGGTCGAAGGTGGTGCAGATGGGTGCCGCCCTGGATCCGGACAACGCGCTGTATGGTGATGGCACGGCCGATCTGGCCGCCCCGTCGCCGGTGGCTTCGCCGGCTGCTGATGTTGGCGGCATGGCTGCCGCAGGGGCTGCCGCGGTTGCCGCTGGCGTGGCGGGTGTGGCCGCCGCTGTCGAGCCGGAAGCACAGGCAGTGTCGTCGCCCTCGCTGGATGAAGGCCTGGCCTTCGATGGCGGCTACAACAAGCCGGCTGCCGAGGCTGAATCGAAGCCGGTGCAGACCTTCCAGTCGACCCGTTCCGGTCCGCTGTCGGCCATGCCGGGTGTCGAGCTGCCCTCGCTGGATCTGGACGCGCCGCTGGACCTGGATGAAGGCCCGAGCACCGTCACCGATCTGAACATCGACACGACCATCACCGAGTCGCTGGACATGGGCCATGCGTCGGGCGGTGAGGGTGATGGCCTGGGCGCCATCGGCCTGGATCTGTCGCCGTCGACGATCTCCGGTCCGATCACCATGAGTGGTGCGGCTTCCAGCCAGTGGCAGGAAATGGCCTCGAAGCTGGACTTGGCCTCGGCCTATGTCGAGATCGGCGACAAGGAAGGTGCCCGCGAACTGCTGGAAGAAGTGATCAACGGCGGTGACGCCGCCCAACAGCAGCGCGCTCGCGAACTGCTTGCCGATCTCTGATCGACAGCTTCCGACCCGACGATTGCCCCCGCACGGCGGGGGCTTCAACTGCCACCCTCGTCCTTCGGGATGACGGTGGCAGTTTCGTTTTTGGGCGCTCGTTGCGGGGCCTGGACGCGGGGGATGGTGCGTTCGGGCAGAATACCGGACGGACACACCTCGGGAGTGACGATGGACGACGATCTGACAGGCGACAGGCAGGCAGAGGCGGGGCGGGCTGAGGGCGTGCTGCCGGCTGGCGGTGCAGAAACGCAGCCTGCCGACGGGCAGATGGGTGATGTGCCGCGTCATCGCTGGGTCTGCGGCGTGTCCTACGATGGCCGGGATTTCTGCGGCTGGCAGAAGCAGCCCCCTGTGCCGGGCCTGGCGCCGTCGGTCCAGACCACGGTGGAAGCGGCGCTGTCGGCCGTGGCAGGGCAGACCATCGACATCCGTTGTGCCGGACGTACCGATGCCGGGGTGCACGCGCTGGAACAGGTCATCGAGTTCTCCACCACGGCGCAACGGCCACCCACGGCCTGGGTACGGGGCGCCAATGCCCACCTGCCGGATACGGTGGCGGTGCGCTGGGCCGCGCCGCTGGCGCCGGATGCCGATTTCGACGCCCGTTTCTCGGCCCGGGAACGCACCTACTGGTATGTGCTCATCGACAGTCCCGTGGCGCCGCCACTGTGGCAGGGGCGCGCCGGCTGGACGCATCGGCCGCTGGACGTGGCGCGGATGCAGGCCGCAGCCCGGTCGGTGCTGGGCACGCATGATTTCAGCAGCTTTCGGGCCTCGGAATGCCAGGCGGCCACGCCGGTGCGCACGCTGACGGAATGGACGGTGGAGCGCCATGGCGCCTTCGTGATGATGCGGCTGACGGCCAATGCCTTCCTGCATCACATGGTGCGCAATCTGGTGGGATCGTTGGTGTATGTGGGGGACGGGCGGCGCCCGGTGTCGTGGATGGCCGAGGTGCTGGCTGCGCGCTCACGGTCAGCCGGGGCGCCGACGTTTGCGGCCGGAGGGCTGTATCTGGCGTCGGTGCGCTATGACGAGGCCTGGGGATTGCCCTGTACGGTGCGTCCGCTGTCGATGGCGGAGCTGGTGTGAGGGCAGGTCCTATACTTCTGTGGGATTCCGGGCACAGGGGCGGCCTGGACGGGAACCGGGAGCCAGGGAGAAAGGGATGACAGTGCAGCGTACGCGGGTGAAGTTCTGTGGGCTGGTGCGTCCGCAGGATGTGGATACGGCGGTGGCGCTGGGGGTGGATGCGGTCGGGTTTGTCTTCTATCCGAAGAGTGCACGCTGCGTGACGCTGGATGAGGCCGCGGTGCTGCGGCGGCGTCTGCCGTCCTGGGTGCGGGCGGTGGGGCTGTTCGTGAACGAGCCGCTGGATGTCATGCTGGAGGGCGTGCGCCGGGTGGGGCTGGATGTGGTTCAGGCACACGGCGACGAGACAGCGCAGGGGCTGGCTGCACTGGGTGGGCAGGGTGTCCGGTACTGGAAGGCGCTGCGCATTGGCGGGCAGGTGGCCGCTGAGGAGCGCGCTGCGTGGCTGCAGGCGGGACGGGTGCCGGCGGATGCCCGAGCGCTGGATGAGGCGCTGGGGCTGTTCGGGCAGGCGGAATGCTGTCTGCTGGACAGTGCCGGTCCGGGTTTTGGTGGCACCGGGCATGCGTTTGACTGGTCGTTGCTGGAGGGGCGCTCGCAGGCCGGATCGCCCCGTGACGATGAACCGCGTCTGGTGCTGGCTGGCGGATTGAGACCCGAGACGGTGGGCGAGGCGATCCGTCAGGTGGGGCCTTTTGCGGTGGATGTGTCCAGCGGGATTCAGGGGGACGATCCAAGGAAGAAAGACACGGTTAGAATGGAGCGTTTCATGACAGCCGTGTTGCAGGCCGATGCGGATCGGGCGCAGGCTGGTTGAATGGTTTTTCTATCGGAAGGTGTGATGACGACTGATGCCTATGATTTTCCGGATGCATCCGGGCATTTCGGCCCCTATGGTGGCCTGTTCGTCTCCGAGACGCTGATCGGCGCGCTCACCGAGCTGCGCGAGGCCTACGAGCGCTACCGCCACGATCCGGATTTCCAGGCAGAGTTCCGCGACGAGCTGGAGCACTTCGTGGGGCGGCCCAGCCCGGTCTATCACGCGCGGCGCTGGTCGCAGATGCTGGGCGGGGCGCAGATCTACTTCAAGCGTGAGGATCTCAACCACACCGGGGCCCACAAGATCAACAACGCCATCGGTCAGGTGCTCCTGGCACGGCGCATGGGCAAGAAGCGCATCATTGCCGAGACGGGCGCGGGCCAGCACGGGGTGGCCACGGCCACGGTGGCCGCGCGCTACGGGCTGGAGTGCACGGTGTACATGGGCTCGATCGACGCCGCCCGCCAGCGCCAGAACATCTACCGGATGAACCTGCTGGGTGCGAAGGTGGTCGAGGTGGAGTCGGGCTCGAAGACGCTGAAGGACGCGCTCAACGAGGCGATGCGGGTCTGGGTGACGAACGTTGACGACACCTTCTACATCATCGGCACGGTGGCCGGTCCGCATCCGTATCCGATGATGGTGCGCGACTTCCAGGCCATCATCGGCCAGGAGTGCCGGGTGCAGATGCCGGCCTATGCGGGGCGACAGCCGGATGTGGTGATTGCCGCCGTGGGCGGGGGCTCCAATGCCATCGGCATCTTCCATCCGTACATTCCCGACGCCGCCGTGAAGCTGGTGGGTGTGGAGGCCGCCGGTGACGGCATCGGGACCGGCCGGCATGCGGCCTCGCTGCAGTGCGGCGTGCCGGGTGTGTTGCACGGCAACCGCACCTATGTGCTGCAGGATGCCGACGGGCAGGTCATCGAGACGCATTCGGTGTCGGCCGGGCTGGACTACCCGGGTGTGGGCCCCGAACACGCCTGGCTGAAGGATTCGGGACGTGCCGAGTACGTGCCCATTGACGATGCCCAGGCGCTGGCAGCCTTCCACGACTGCTGCCGCATCGAGGGCATCATTCCGGCGCTGGAATCCAGTCATGCGCTGGCCGAGGCGGTACGACGCGCGCCCACCATGAGCAAGGACGAGATCATCCTGGTCTGCCTGTCGGGCCGGGGCGACAAGGACATGCATACCGTGGCCCAGCGCGCGGGCCAGAGCTGGGCCTGAGAGGCATGATCCGGGGTGCCTTCTGTCGTGAAGGGGCATGTTCCGGGCGCCTTTTCCTTTCATCCGTACGCATATCGTTCCATCTGGCATGAATACACCTGACACGAAGGCAGCCCCGACGGGGCATGCCGGTTCGCCGCGCATTGCCGCGGTTTTTGCCGAGAAGGCGCGACAGGGCCGCGCCGCACTGATTCCCTATGTCACGGCCGGTTTTCCCGAGCCCGAACAGGCGCTGGCGGTGCTGCGCGCGCTGGTGGCGGGCGGCGCGGACATCATCGAGCTGGGTGTGCCGTTCTCCGACCCCGCGGCCGATGGCCCCACCATCCAGCGGGCCAATGACCGGGCGCTGGCCGCCGGCATGAGTCTGTCCAAGGTGCTGGCGCTGGTGACCGAGTTCCGCCGCGAGGACCCGACGACCCCGATCGTGCTGATGGGCTACTGCAACCCCATCGAGGCGGTGGGCATCGAGACCTTTGCCGAAGCGGCCGCGAAGGCCGGGGTGGATGGCGTGCTGGTGGTGGATTGCCCGCCAGAAGAAGCCCGGGACTACGCAGCCGCCTTGCGCAGCCGTGCCATCGACCTCATCTACCTGCTGGCGCCCACGTCCGGGTCGGATCGTCGCCAGAAGGTGGCGGCAGTGGCCAGCGGCTACGTCTACTATGTCTCGCTCAAGGGCGTCACCGGTGCAGGCAATCTCGACACTGATGCCGTGGCACGTGCACTGCCGGCCATCCGTGAGGCGGTACAGTTGCCGGTGGGCGTGGGCTTCGGCATCAAGGATGCGACCACGGCTGCTCGCGTGGCCGAGTTTGCCGATGCCGTCATCATCGGCAGCCGCCTGATCGAGGTGCTGGAAGCCGGTGATCCCGCCGGTGCGCCGGCCCGTGCCCAGGCCTGGCTGTCCGAGGTGCGCAGCGCCATCGACGCCAACCCGAAGCGGGGGGCTTCGGCCTGACCCTGTCCCATTCGCCGATGGGCCGGGACGCGTCGTCGCGTGCCGTCCGGTCCGTCCCAAACTCCTGATTCCTCATTCAGAAGGAACCCGATCCATGAGCTGGTTCGACAAGATTCTGCCGCCGGGGCTCAAGCGCTCCAACAGTACGTCCCGCGCCAAGCAGGTGCCGGAGGGGCTCTGGGTGAAGTGCCCGGCCTGCGATGCCGTTCTCTACTCCACCGAGCTGGAAAAGAACCTCAACGTCTGCCCGAAATGTGAGCACCACATGCGGCTGCGCGCCCGGCTGCGCCTGGAGCGCCTGCTGGACACGGAAAACCGCAAGGAACTGGGGCAGGACGTGCGTCCGGTCGATGCGCTGAAGTTCAAGGATTCGCGCAAGTACACCGACCGTCTGTCGCAAGCGGCCAGTGCGTCCGGCGAGACCGATGCGCTGGTGGTGATGGAGGGCACGCTGGAAGGGCTTCCGGTGGTGGCAGCTTGCTTCGAGTTCGACTTCATGGGCGGCTCGATGGGCTCGGTGGTGGGCGAGCGCTTTGCGCGTGGCGTCGAACGGGCGCTGGAAAAGCGTTGCCCGTTCATCTCGATCGCGGCCTCGGGCGGTGCACGGATGCAGGAAGGCCTGCTGTCGCTGATGCAGATGGCCAAGACCACGGCGGCCCTGAGCCGTCTGGGGGCTGAGCGGCTGCCGTACTTCTCGGTGCTGACCGACCCCACCATGGGTGGTGTCTCGGCCAGCTTCGCCTTCCTGGGCGATGTGGTGATCGCCGAGCCCAACGCGCTGGTGGGCTTTGCCGGTCCGCGCGTCATCGAGCAGACGGTGCGCGAGAAGCTGCCGCCGGGCTTCCAGCGGGCCGAGTTCCTGCTGGAGAAAGGCGCCATCGACATGATCGTGCACCGTCGTGACATGCGCCAGACGCTGGCCGACCTGGCGGCGCTGCTGCAGAAGCAGCCGCCGGTGGTGCGCGAGCCCAAGATCGAGCCGCCGCCCGAGCCGGCACCGACGCCTGCACCCACGCCTGCAGCCGCCTGAGGGACGCCCATCGATGTCAGCCTTTACGCTGCCGACCACGCTGGATGGTTGGCTGACGCTTCTGGAAACGCGACACGCCAAGCCCATCGACCTGGGGCTGGAGCGCGTCGGTGAGGTCTATCGTCGACTGGGCATCCAGCTGCCGGGCGTGAAGTTCGTGGTGGCCGGCACCAACGGCAAGGGCTCCACCTGCGCCATGCTGGATGCCATCCTGCGTGCGGCCGGCTACCGGGTGGGCCTGCACACCTCGCCGCACCTGCTGCGCTTCAATGAGCGCATCCGCATCGACGGTGAGGAGCTGTCCGACGAGGCGCTGCTGCCGCTCTTCGAGCAGGTGGAGCTGGCCCGCGGCGACGTGTCGCTGTCGTACTTCGAGTTCACCACGCTGGTGATGTTCCTGGCCTTCTCGCGCGAGCCGCTGGATGCGGTGGTGATGGAGATCGGTCTGGGCGGACGGCTGGATGCCGTCAACCTCGTGGATGCGGACTGTGCCATCGTCACCAGCGTGGCCATTGACCATGCGCAGTGGCTGGGCAACGACCGCGAGACCATCGCGCTGGAAAAGGCCCACATCTTCCGGCCGGACAGGCCCGCCATCTGCAGCGATCCGCAACCGCCACAGAGCCTGGTGCGTCACGCCGAGGAGATCGGTGCCGACCTGTGGCTGCTGGGGCGCGACTACAACTATGCAGGCGACCGCCAGCAGTGGGCCTGGACAGGGCGGGGCACGCGGCGCAGCGGTCTGGCCTATCCGGCGCTGCGCGGGATGAACCAGCTGCTCAACGCTTCTGGCGTGCTGGCTGCACTGCAGGCCGTGCGTGGCCAGCTGCCGGTCAGTGCCCAGGACATCCGACGCGGCCTGTCGCTGGTCGAGATGCCGGGACGCTTCCAGGTGCTGCCGGGGCAGCCCACCATCATCCTGGACGTGGGGCACAACCCCCATGCGGCCGGGCATCTGGTGGCCAATCTGGGCAACATGGCCTACCACCCGGCCACCTACGCGGTCTTCGGCATGCTGTCCGACAAGGACATCGACGGCGTGATTGCCCATCTGGCCAATCATGTGGACCACTGGATCTGCTGCGATCTGCCCGGGCCTCGCGGCACCACCGCCCGGATGCTGGCCGATCACCTGCACATGGCGGGCATCGACGATCTGGTCGATCGCAGAAAGGGCATCGACCGCAGTGTGGTGTGTTCCACCACACCCGACGAGGGGCTACGTCTGGCGCGCAGGCAGGCGGGACCGGATGATAGAATCATCGTCTTTGGCTCGTTTCTCACGGTGGCGCTTGCCTTGCCCGCCGTGCGCGAGGATCTGTCCGCCACGCCCCCCTCGAATTGATGTCGCGCCCGAAATCCCGCAACGGTTCCGACTCCGCTGCCGACGCCTCGCTGGCCGAGAAGAAGAAGGCCCGCCATCGCCTGGTGGGCGCGATCGCCCTGTGTCTGGTGGCAGCCTTCGTCGTGCCCATGCTGCTCGAATCCGAGCCGCGCACCGGCCTGCGCTCGCTGCCCATGACGGTCGAGGCTGCGGCCAACTCCACCCGGGCTGACCAGCCCTGGATCCGCCCGCCGGTGGCCGACGAGGCCGCCCGTTCCGTCATGCCCGACCAGGTGGTGATGCTGGAAGAGGGCGCTGCCGGGCAGCCCGCCGCATCCGGTCAGGGGGCACCCCGTGCACCCGGCGATCAGCCGTCGGTGAACCTGCCTGACCTGAGCGCAAGGACGGGTCAGGATCCGGAGACTCCCGCCACGCCCGCCGTGCCGCCGTCATCCCCGCAATCGGCCCGTTCCGCAGCACCCGACACCGCTGCTGGCCGGGGACGTGCTGCAGCGGGGCAGGATGCGGCCAACCAGGCACGTCCGGCCCGGCCGGCCACGGCCCCGTCCGGCAACACGACCCAGCGCCCGGCCAATGCCCCGCTGCCCAAGCCGCTGCCGATGACGCAAGGGGGGGCGCAGTCCGACGCCGACAACCGCCCCGACGTGCTGGCCCGCCTCATTGACCAGGTCGATTCGGGCAGCAATGCAGCCCGCCCGACCGCCCGACAGCAGTCGCGCCGCTTCCTGGTGCAGGTGGGGGCCTACAGCAACGTGAAGAGCGCCCGCGCGGCCGTCGATCGTGTGGCCAAGGCCGGCTTCAATGCCTATCAGGAAACGGTCAAGACCAGCAATGGCGACTGGATCCGGGTGCGCGTGGGGCCATTCGCGTCACGTGAAGACGCCGAACAGGCCCAGCAGGCACTCAAGCGGGCCGGGGTCACCGCCGCACTGATCGCCCTCTGACCTTCCTTCAACCGATACGGAGACGCCCATGTCCACCTGGTTTGCCAGCGCCACCCTCTGGGACTGGGCCATCGGTCTGGTGGCCGTGCTGTCCATTCTCATGGGTCTTTGGCGCGGTTTCGTGCGCACCGCCTTCGGCCTGGCGGCCTGGGTGCTGGCCTTCCTGTTCACCGCCCCCGTCTCGGCGCTGGTGGCCCCCTGGGTGGCCAGTTTCTCCATGCCGACCCTGGTGCTGCAGGTCATCGTCTTTCTCGTGCTCTTCGTCCTGTGCCGCTTCGTGGGTGCCATGGTCAGTCGTGCCATGCGGGCCATTGGCCTGGGCGGGCTCGATCGCTTCTTCGGCGCGCTGCTGGGCGCGGCGCGTGCGGCCGTCATCATCACGGTCGTGGCCATGGCCTGCGTCGTTGCCATGAAGCAGGGCGTCCCTCTGGACCTCTCCTGGCAGGACGCGCATGCCCGGCCGCTGCTGGACGGCATGGTCGAGGCCGGTTTCAGATACTTGGGGCAGTTCCAGCCCCAGCCGTGAGCCCTCGGCCCACCCTGGGCCATAGGTTCGCGTGAGTCAGGTTTTTCTTTTTCGAGCGGGGCATCATCATGTGCGGAATCTTGGGCCTGGTCGGACAGGCGCCGGCCAACCAGTTGTTGTATGACGGACTGCTGCTTCTGCAGCATCGGGGACAGGACGCGGCCGGTATCGGCACCAGCAGCGGCCGCTCCTTCGCGGTTCACAAGGGCAGCGGGCTGGTGCGGGACGTCTTTCGCACCCGCAACATGCGGGCGCTGCCGGGCTGTACGGGCATTGGCCATGTCCGCTACCCCACGGCAGGTTCGGCCGTGAGTCTGGAAGAGGCGCAGCCCTTCTACGTGAATGCCCCGTTCGGGATCATCCTGGCCCACAACGGCAATCTCACCAACACCGACGCGCTCAAGCAGGAACTCTTCCAGCGCGACCGCCGGCACATCAACACGGACTCGGATTCCGAAGTCCTGCTGAACGTGTTGGCGCACGAGCTGGACAACCAGGCGCGGGGCGTGACGCTGGATCCGGACACCATCTTCCAGGCGGTGGCCGCGCTGCATGGCCGGGCGCGTGGTGCCTACGCCTGCGTGGCCGAGATCGCCGGCTACGGGCTGCTGGCCTTCCGTGATCCGCTGGGCATCCGGCCGCTCTGCTACGGCGTGGCCGAGGCCGAGAACGGCCGTACCGAGTACCTGGTGGC
Organism: Lautropia mirabilis; assembly: GCF_900637555.1. Taxonomy (NCBI): domain Bacteria; kingdom Pseudomonadati; phylum Pseudomonadota; class Betaproteobacteria; order Burkholderiales; family Burkholderiaceae; genus Lautropia; species Lautropia mirabilis. Next base: position 1,880,642 of record NZ_LR134378.1, read on the forward strand.
GTCGGAATCGGTGGCGCTGGAGGGCCTAGGCTTCCGGCTGGTGCGTGATCTGGAGCCCGGCGAGGCCATCTTCATCGACCGCGACGGGGGCTTCCATAGCCGGACCTATGACAAGGCCGGCCCGCTGTCCACCTGCATCTTCGAGTACGTCTACTTCGCACGCCCCGATTCGGTGATCGACGGCGCCTCGGTCTATGACGTGCGCCTGAGGCTGGGCGAGAAGCTGGCAGCCACGGTCGAGCAGCAGCTGCGCCTTGAGGACATCGATGTGGTCATCCCCATTCCCGAGACCTCGCGTCCGTCCGCCATGCAGCTGGCCGGCCGTCTGGGGCTTGCCTACCGCGAGGGCTTCATCAAGAACCGGTACGTGGGCCGCACCTTCATCATGCCCGGCCAGGCCGTGCGCCAGAAATCGGTGCGTCAGAAGCTCAATGCCATGAGTATCGAGTTCAAGGGCAAGAACGTGCTGCTGGTCGACGATTCCATCGTGCGGGGCACCACCTCGCGCGAGATCGTGCAGATGGCCCGCGAGGCAGGCGCCAACAAGGTGTTCTTTGCTTCTGCGGCACCTCCGGTGCGCTTTCCCAATGTGTATGGCATCGACATGCCCACCCGCAGTGAGCTGATCGCTTACGAACGTGATGACGACGCGATCCGCGACGCCATCGGGGCCGATGCGCTGGTCTATCAGTCCATCGAGGCGATGAAGCAGGCTGCGTGGGATTCCGGCGCCCGTGCCACGCGCTTCGATGCCTCCTGCTTCGATGGCGTCTACTGCACCGGTGATGTCACGCCCGAATCGCTGGCGGCGCTGGAAGCGTCGCGCAAGAAGGCGGACGAGGCACGCCGGGCAGCCGACGCGGCCAGCTGAAGCACTTCTGGCCGGAACAGGGGCCGGCCAGAGCATTTCGAGGGGAGCAGCAGTGCGTCTGCGAGACGCGCCGCTGCTGTCTTCATCTCACCGCCGGAGCTGCCCGCCTGCGGGGTTTCCGGCGCTGGGTTCTCTCCATCTTTCAGGAACGATGACATGACCAAGCCTGCCGATACCCACACTCATCCGCACGATCCGGCCGCTGCGCCGACTGCCCCGGGACACGGCAGCGCACGGCGTGCCCCCTGGAACGAACGCCTGGCCGACGTCAGCCTGGAGACCCTGGCCGTGCGTGCCGGTTTCGATCCGGGCGAATTCGGTGAACACTCCGAGGCCATCTACCTCAGCTCCAGCTTCGTTCACGACAATGCCGCGCACGCCGCCGCCAAGTTTGCCGGTGAAGTGGATGGCTTCATCTATTCGCGTTTTCGCAATCCCACCGTGCGGGTCTTCCAGGACCGTCTGGCCGCGCTGGAAGGCGCCGAGATGTGCCTGTCGGCCGGCTCCGGCATGGCGGCCATCCACGCGGTGGTCATGAGCCTGACCGGGCAGGGTGACCATATTGTTTCCTCGCGCTCGGTGTTCGGCACCACGGTGCAGCTCTTTGCACTCTTCGAGCGCTATGGTGTGCAGGCCACCTATGTGGACATCGCCGACCTGAAGGCCTGGGAGGCCGCCATCCAGCCGGGCAAGACGCGCTTCCTGTTCGTGGAGAGCCCGGCCAACCCGTCCACCGAGGTGGCCGACATCCGGGCGCTGGCCGAGCTTGCACATCGCCACGGTGCGCTGCTGGTGGTGGACAACACCTTTGCCACGCCAGTGCTGCAGCGCCCGCTGGAACTGGGCGCCGATGTCGTCGTGCATTCGGCCACCAAGTATCTGGATGGCCAGGGCAGGGTGCTGGGTGGAGCCGTGCTGGGCAGCCAGTCCTACATGAAGGAGAAGCTTGAACCGGTGCTGCGCTATACGGGTCCGGCGCTGTCGGCCTTCAACGCATGGATCCTGCTGGGCGGCTTGCAGACGCTGCCGGTGCGCATTCGCGCCCAGTCCGACAGCGCCCTGGCCGTGGCGCGCTGGCTGGAGGCCCATCCGGCCGTGGCGCGCGTCTACTATCCGGGTCTGCCCAGCCATCCGCAGCATGAACTGGCCAAGCGCCAGCAGAGCGGCTTTGGCCCGGTGCTGGCCTTTGAGGTGAAGGGCACAAGTCCCGACGTCACCCGCCAGAACGCCTGGCAGGTGGTCGACAGTTGCCAGGTGGTGTCGGTGACCGCCAATCTGGGTGACGTGAAAACCACCATCACGCACCCGGCCAGCACCACCCATGGCAAGATGAGCCCCGAGGCGCGCGCGGCCGCCGGCATCGGCGAAGGCCAGTTGCGCATGGCCATCGGTCTGGAATCGCCCGAGGACATCTGCGCCGACCTGGAGCGCGGGCTGTCCAAAGCCGTGTTCTGATTGTGTTTTCTGGAATTTTCACTCTGACCCTTCCTTTTTGAGACTCTGAACATGATGAAGATCTTCTCGCACGCCGGTTTCCGGACTCTGGGAGCTGCGCTGGCGGTTTCGGGCGGCCTGGTGCTGGCAGCCGTGCCCACGGTCGGTGTCCAGGCGGCTGATGCTGCACAGGCGACGCAGGCTGGTGACGTTGCACCGGCTGCCCAGCCCATCTGGATCGACGTGCGTACGCCGAAGGAGTTCGACGGCGGCCATCTGGAAGGCGCTCACAACGTGCCGGTCGAACAGATCGCCGGGCAGATTTCGACGCTGGTGCCCAACAAGGACACGCCGGTGATGCTCTACTGCCGCAGCGGCCGTCGCGCCGAGCAGGCCCGCAAGCTGCTGCTGCAGCAGGGCTATACCCATGTCGAGAACAAGGGGGGCTACGCCGATCTGCTGAAACAGCAGCAACAGCAACAACAGCAGCAGCCCCAGGAGTGACGCTGCGGCGGGCATGGCCCGTCCTTCATCAGGCCCGCGTGCTTCCGATACCGCGCCGCCCGGACGTGCCTGCGGGGTACCCTGGCAGGGATCGGCATCCGCGGGCTGCTTTTAAATCGACCGTCGTGCACGTCGACGGCGACGCTTGGGAAGCCATCCCCTGCACCTGAGCATGCCTGGGCCCTGCATGTGGCTGAAATGCCTGTCGCAACGGGCGCACGCCGGTCGCCGGCCGGCTGCCAGCCTCCGCCACTGGTGCGCCCCAGGCCCGACCGACGGACAGGCCCGGCCGCGCAACGCCTGAAAATTCCTGCTTCTTTCGAATATTCATTCAGGCAGGGAACAACAATGGCGGTCTTGGCAGGCAGAACACAGCGGGTGCTGGCCAATGGGGTTTACAGTGGTCTGGCGGTGGCGGCGGCGCTGGGGGCACTGGCCCTGGGCAACGCCCTGCGTCATGGCCTGATGGCGCCAATGCCGGCTCAGACGGCTGTCAGCGCGTCGCCCCAGGTCGACGATGCACGTGGCACGGGTCATGCGGCCGTGGCCGGGCTGGATGCCGGGGCGCTTCGGCATGCCGGGCAGGGGGCCGCGCCCTCGGCCGCGCTCTTGCGCCCGATCTCTGCCCTGAGCCGCTCTCAGGGTTCCGATGTGCCGGGCAACACCTCGGCGAGTGTTCGAAGCATGTCCCCACGACCGCTGCTGGCCACGATGTCGGCGCTGGAGATCACGCCGCTGCGCGAGATTCCGCTGGGCCTGGTGGGCGATGTCGCCGGGCTGGCTCAAGCCCGTGACTTCATGCTGGTCCTGGGGGCCGATGGCCGGCTCTGGGCACGCGGTCTCAACACGCGGGGACAGCTGGGCGTGGGCATTGCCCAGGCCCAGGTGAACGATTTCCTGCCCCTGCCGGGGCATGACTATCAGGCCGTGGCCGTTGGCGGCGCCCATGCGCTGGCGCTGGATCGCCAAGGCAATCTGTGGGGCTGGGGGGATGATCGCCATGGCCAGCTGGGTCGCGGACGGGTCAATCACACGCCGCAGGACAGGCCGACACGCATTGCCCGCGACATCGTGGCCATCGCTGCTGGCGATCGGCACAGTCTGGCGGTGCGCAAGGACGGCGCGTTGCTGGCCTGGGGTGAGAACCGCTGGGGTGAGGTGGGCAATGGCAGTCAGGAGACCATCACCGACCCTGTCGTCATCGGTCAGGGCTTCCGTTCGGTGGCGGCCGGGGCCGGCTACTCGCTGGCCATCGACCGCCAGGGCCGGCTTTGGGCCTGGGGTCGGGGCGAATCGGGCCGCCTGGGCACGGGCAACGAGGACGACCAGTCCCGGCCGGTCCTGATCGGGAGCGGCTACCGCAGTGTCACGGCTTCCACGGCCCAGTCCTTTGCCATCGGGCAGGACGGGACGCTGTGGGCCTGGGGCAGCAACCTGCTGGGTCAGCTGGGCGATGGTACCCATGAAGACCGGCTGAGCCCGGTGAAGATCGGCAGCGGTTATGTGGCCGTGGCTGCGGGCGGCGCTCATGCCGTGGGTCTGCAGCGTGACGGCAGTGTCTGGGCCTGGGGCAGCAACGGCGTGGGCCAGCTGGCGGATGGCAGTCTGGACGATCGGCTGCGCCCTGCGCGGATCGGTCGTGGCTACGACTTCATCGGGGCTGCCGGCGCTGCCTCGACGCTGGCCCGCCGTGATGGGGTGCTGCGCATGGCGGGGGCCAGACTGCTGCAGTGACCGGGAGGAGGGCCGGGTACTGTCGATCACCCAACGGAGTGCTGGCCAACGGAATGCCCCTGGCCGGCTTTGGGTTATATTTGTCACACGCCGGCCGTTCACTCCGCCGGGGCGGCGCCCGGCATCTTCTTCTGTCTGTTGCTCGCCATGATTCCAGCCCACGAAGCCCTCAAGATCCTTCAGGCTGGCAACAGCCGTTTCGTCGCCGGCTTGGGGGGCGTCTCACTGGCCACCAACCAGGCGCGCCGCTCCCAGCTCATCATGAAGCAGACGCCCTTCGCCGTGCTGCTGGGCTGTGCGGACTCCCGCGTGCCAGCCGAGCTGGTCTTCGATCAGGGGCTGGGCGAGCTGTTCGTCATCCGCGTGGCCGGCAACATCGTGGCGCCTTCGCAGATCGGCAGCGTCGAGTTTGCCGTCGAGCGTTTCAGCACCCGGCTGGTGGTGGTGCTGGGCCATTCCAACTGTGGTGCCATCTCGGCCACGCTGGATGAGCTGAAGCTGCCCGCCAAGGGGCGTTCCCCCAACCTGCGTGCCGTGGTGGACCGCATTCGCCCATCCATCGAACCCCTGCTGGAAACCGAGCTGGCCAACGATCCGGAGCGGCTGAAGCGGCATGCGGTACGCGCCAACATCCGCCACGCGGCCAACCACCTGCGGCACGGCTCCCCCATCCTCGAACACTGGATCGCGCATGAGGGGCTGCTGGTGGTCGGGGCCGAATACTCGCTGGAGACCGGTATCGTCGAATTCTTCGACGGCATGCCGGACATCGCGCCCCCGGCGGTACCGGGGCTGCCGTCGGCCGCCTGACTTTGGGCAGCCTGTCTTCTCGTCTTTACGGTCTGGGCTGGAGAGGTCAGAGCAGCGCAGATCAGATCTGGCCAGACCCAGCAAACCAAACCAGGCAAACCACGCCAAGCCAGATCAGGCCACTTCAAATCAGACCAGGGAAAACCAGGTCAAGGAAAACGAGGCCAGGTCAAATCAACAAGCCTGGCCCGATTCCCGGCCCCCTGACGTCTCAGCGCCAGTCCGACAGCGGATGTGCGCCGTCGTGGTGGTCGCGGAAGTGGCTTTCGATGAACTTCTGCTCCACGGCGGCCAGCGTGGGCGGATCCCATTTGGGCGACCGGTCCTTGTCGATGAGCAGTGCACGCACGCCCTCGGCAAAGTCATGGGCCGCACAGCAGCTGATGGCCACGTTGTACTCGATGCGGAACACGTCGGCCAGCGAGCGGTGACGGCAGCGGTGCTGCAGTTCCCAGGCCAGCGCGGCCGAGGTGGGGCTGCCGCGCCGGAACGTGTCCACGGCCGTGGCCAGCCATTCGTCGCCCTCGGTGGGCAGGGCCAGCAGGCGCTCGGCCGTGTCTTTCAGGCTGGCCATGCCCACGGTCTTGCGAATGAGGTCGAAGTGCTTGCGCAGGTTGGACGGCGCGCGTTCGGCCTTGCTTTCATGCGCATCCAGCAGGTGGGTCATCTGGGCCTTGTTCGCCGCCGTGTCGGTGCCCCAGTGCGCCTTCAGGATATCGGCCAGCACCGCATCGCGGGCCGAATCGTCAATGCAGAAATCGCCCATGCCGGAAAAGAGCGCGTCCGAGGCGTTCATCGGCGCACCAGTCAGTGCCAGGAAGAGCCCGGCCCGGCCCGGCAGTCGGCTCAGGAACCAGCTACCCCCCACGTCAGGGAAGAGACCGATGCTGATCTCGGGCATGGCGATGCGGGTCTCGGGGGTGACCACACGGTGCGAGGCGCCGGCCAGCAGGCCCAGGCCGCCCCCCATGACGATGCCGTGCCCCCAGCAGAGCACCGGCTTCGTGCAGGTGTGAATGCGATAGTCCAGCGCGTATTCCAGGAAGAAGAAGCGCTGCGCGTAGGGGTTGGGGCGGTCTCCGTATTCCTTGATGGAATGGTAAAGGTCCCGGATATCACCGCCGGCACTGAATGCGCGCGATCCGGCGCCATCCAGCACGATGGCCACGATGTCCGGATCCCGGATCCATTGCTTGAGGCGTGGCAGCAGCTGCTCGACCATGGCCAGTGACAGTGCGTTCAGCGATGCCGGTGCGTTGAGGCGGGCATGACCGATGCGCCGGCCATCGGCTGTGGCGGGTTCCTCGAAAATGACCACGTTCTCTTCTGTCATGACGATGTGCGTTCCTGTCTCCCCCGCAGGCCGGGGCAAAAATAAGTCCCTGATTACTACCACAATATTAACCGGGCGGTCAGCGTGTCGAGGGCGCTGCCTACGGGAAAACGGAAAGATGCCGGATCCGTCGACAGTCTCCGGCTGCGCATGCGCCGAGTGGGGAGGGGCATGAATGCTAAACTCCGTCAAATCATCCTGACCCGCAACGATGCCTGGAGAAGACGCATGAAAGTACGCAGTGACTCCTTCGTGGCTGGCCAGCCGCTGCCTGATGCGCTGGCCTTCGCGCGACCCGATCCCTCCTCGCGGGTAACCCTTTCCGACAATCGCAACCCGCACCTGGCCTGGGAGGATGTGCCCGAGGGCACCCGTTCCTTTGCCGTGCTGTGCATCGACCATGACGCACCTTCGCGGCCCGACGACGTGAATCACCCGGACCGTGAAGTGCCGGCCGACCTGCCGCGCGTGGAATTCATGCACTGGACGCTCATCGACCTGCCGCCCGAGCTTCGTTCGGTGGGCGAGGGCGTGTATTCCAGCGAGGTCTCGCCGCGTGGCAAGCCGGGGCCGGAGCTGCCTGACGGCACCCGCCAGGGCGTGAACGACTACACGGCCTGGTTTGCTGCCGATCATGACATGAACGGCGACTATTACGGCTACGATGGCCCGTGCCCGCCGTGGAACGATGCGCTGCCGCACCGCTATGACTTCATCGTGCATGCGCTGGATGTGGAGCGCCTGCCCATTGAAGGGCGTTTTGACGGCCGTCAGGCCATCGAGCTGATCAAGCGGCACAGCCTGGGATCGGCCAGCGTGGGCGGCACCTATACGCTGAATGCCCGCCTGCGGGCCACGCAGGCAGGTCGCTGATCTGACGCTTTCCGTCAGCGCGGGGGGCGCTGACGGATCAGCCCCACGCCGATGCCCTCGATATGGAAGTCCCGGGTGCCGACAGGCACGACGATGGGTTCATAGGCGGGATTCTCCGGCAGCAGTTCCACGGGGCCATTGAGCCCGTTTCGGTGCAGCCGCTTGACGGTGACTTCCTGTCCCAGGCGGGCCACGACGATCTGGCCATTGTGTGCGTCGGAGGTGGCCTTGACTGCCAGCAGGTCGCCATCCAGCATGCCCGCATCGCGCATGCTGTCGCCACGGATGCGCAGCAGATAGTCGGGGTGGCGCTCGAAAAGGCTGGCATCGAGCGTGAAGCTGGCCTCGATGTGGCTTTCGGCCAGGATGGGGTGCCCGGCCGCCACGCGCCCCACCAGGGGTAGCGAGATGCTGGGGCTGCTGCCCAGCAGCCCGGCCGCCGCGGCGCGCTCCATGGCGCCTGCACCCAGCCCGCGCACCGTCACGCTGCGCCCGCCCCGGGTGAGCGTGGTGCCGTTGGCTCCCCTGGCCGTGGCATGACCGGCCGTGCCGGAAGCGGCAGGGTGGATCGCGCCTTCCAGGGAACCTTCGGCGGCCGGCAGCAGGCGGATGCCGCGCGAGGTGCCGGCACAGAGTTCGATCATGCCCTTGCGGGCCAGCGCCTTCAGGTGATCTTCAGCGGCATTGACCGACCGGAAGCCCAGCGCACTGGCGATTTCCGCCCGGGTGGGGGGAAAGCCGGTCTGGTCAAGATGCGCTTGGATCTGGGCAAGGACTTCCCGTTGCCGGGCGGTGAGGGGGCGCATGGTGGCAGGCGAATCGAAGAAGGGACAAGGGCGATCAGCCTGTATTTTTGTCCAGTATCGTGTGAACCGCAAGTCATGGGGAGATTCACACTGCAGCAGGCAAAAAAAGTTACACTCTCATATTGTGGCACTGCAACTCAGGATGCGAGCGCTTTCTGTCTCATATACGCGCTGCATTCCGCCGTGACGGGACAGCTTGCTTGAAAGGTCTCCTCAATGCGTTGCCACCATTCCGTTGCTTGCCGGGGCGTTTTCCTGCGGTCGGTCCGCAGGCGCCTGTATCGGGGTTGCGCAGTCGTTCGCACCGCTGCCTGACCCCGCCGGGCGGGCAGCCTCTTTCCACGGGGTTGCCAGGCAATGGAACGGTTCTCTCTTCCAGGGGTTGCCGCCCTGTTCAGGGGCTGGCGCTCTACCGTTCGTAAGCACGGACGGCTGTTCTCGCTCGTTTCTCGTCGATCCCTCGCATGGAGGGCCGCCCGATCGGCCCCGATTCCTGCGCGGGGGCTGTGGCTGCATCACGCCGTCGGGCGATCGATCCCCTCGGTATCCGACAGCCGCACGCCGTGTTTCGTCCCTTTTCTGGAAGCCCGTTTCACTACATGTCCACCAAGATCTACGTCGGTAATTTGCCATGGCGCACCACGGATGTGCAGCTGACCCAGCTGTTCGCTGCCCATGGTGATGTCCTCAGTGTCCGCATCATCTCCGACCGGGATACCGGCCGGTCGAGAGGGTTTGCCTTTGTCACCATGGCCAGCGCGCCGGCAGCCCAGGCAGCCATTGCCGCCCTGCACGGCTCGTTGCTGGAAGGGCGCACGCTGGTGGTCAACGAGGCCAACAACCAGGGCGGTCGCCCGGGGTCTCGCCCGACTGGCCCTCGCACGCACGAAGACGCATGAACACAGGGGCCCGGCATCGCCGGGCCCCCTGTGTCGTTTCATGGGGTGTTCCGGAACGGGGGGCGGCCTGCAGGCCCCCGTGGGCAAGGGCGCGTCCCGAAGGGCTGCGCCCAGGGCTTACATGCTGCTGTAGTTCGGGCCGCCGCCGCCTTCCGGCGTTGTCCAGACGATGTTCTGCGTCGGATCCTTGATGTCGCAGGTCTTGCAGTGCACGCAGTTCGACGCGTTGATCTGCAGCTTCAGCCCGCTGCCGTCCTCATGCTCGACGAACTCGTAGACGCCGGCCGGACAGTAGCGCGCCTCGGGCCCGGCGTAGCGGGCCAGGTTCACCGCCACCGGCACCTCGGGGTCCTTCAGGCGCAGGTGCGACGGCTGGTTCTCGTCGTGGTTGGCATTGGAGATGAACACCGACGACATCCGGTCGAAGGTGATCCTGCCATCGGGCTTCGGGTACTCGATGGGTTGACATTCGCTGGCCGGCTTCAGATAACAGTGGTCGGCCTTCTTCACGTGCAGGGTGAACGGCAGCTTGCCCCGGAACACCACCTGGTCCAGCCCCACCAGCAGGCTGCCCAGCACCAGGCCCTTGCCCATGGCCGCCTTGAAGTTGCGCGTCTTCCAGAGCTCCTCGTGCAGCGGCGACTGGCGGAAGGCCTCGGGGTAGCCCTGCAGCACGTCGTGGCTGCGGCCCTCGGCCAGGGCCTGCGCGATGCTCTCGGCCGCCAGCATGCCGCTCTTGATGGCTGAATGCACGCCCTTGATGCGGGCCGCGTTCAGGAAGCCCGCCTCGCAGCCCACCAGACAGCCGCCCGGGAAGACCAGCTTCGGCAGGGCGTTGATGCCGCCAGCCGTGATGGCGCGCGCGCCGTACTCCAGGCGACGGCCGCCCTCGAAGGTGTCACGCAGCGCCGGGTGCGTCTTCCAGCGCTGGAATTCCTCGAAGGGTGACAGATAGGGGTTCTGGTAATTGAGGCCCACCACGTAGCCGGCGGCCACCAGATTCTCGCCGAAGTGGTAGATGAAGCCGCCCCCGTAGGTGGCATTGTCCAGCGGCCAGCCCGCCGTGTGCACGACCAGTCCCGGGCGGAACTTCTCGGGTGGGACCTCCCACAGCTCCTTGATGCCGATGCCATAGCTCTGGGGGTCGGACTCGGCCTCCAGCTGGAAGCGCTCCATCAGCTCGCGCCCCAGGTGCCCGCGCGAGCCCTCGGCGAACACCACGTACCGGCCCAGCAGCTCCATGCCCGGCTGGAAGGCGTCGGTGGGCTTGCCATCACGGCCGACGCCCATGTCGCCCGTGATCACGCCACGCACCTGGCCCTCGTCGCCATACAGGATGCGGGCTGCCGGAAAGCCCGGGTAGACCTCCACGCCCAGCGCCTCGGCCTGCTCGCCCAGCCAGCGCACCAGCTGCGCTGCACTGCCGATGTAGGCCCCATGGTTCTTCATGCCCGGCGGGATGGCCCATTCCGGCGTGCGCAGGGTGCCTGTGGCCGTCAGGAACAGCACCTCGTCGTGCGTGACCTCGGTCTGCAGCGGGGCGCCATCCTTCTTCCAGTCGGGCAGCAGCTCGGTGAGGGATTCCGGATCGATGACGGCGCCCGCCAGGATATGGGCACCCACCTCGGCCCCTTTCTCGAGCACACAGACGTTGATCTCCTGGTTCTTCTCGGCCGCCAGCTGCTTGAGCCGGATGGCGGTGGCCAGGCCGGCCGGTCCGGCGCCGACGATCACGACATCGAATTCCATCGAGTCGCGTTCGATCTCGACGACGGATTCATCTCGCTCCATGGAGGCTTCCTTTGAGGGAGGGATGGCCGGGTGTTTGCCCGCACGATCCCGGGTTCGGTGTCCGAGGGGCCCGGTCCGAGGCCTGTCGCGAGCCGACGCATGCGGCACAGCCACCAGAGCCCGTCCGGGGAGTCATCACGATATCCCCGTCATTTTCGGTGAAGCCATGCTGCGGCGCAAACGGGGAAAGCCCCCCGCTCGACAATCGTCCATTTTTGCGTCATGGGAACGTTGCCGCGGTGGCCGGCAGGGGCGGGCGCGGCAACGTGAGGTTCCCGGTCGCGCAAACGCCATCGCCGCACTTTGGCCGGGGCCGGATCATTGCTACAATTTCCATTTCCGGAAGGGCATACATGACCAAATATGTATTTGTCACCGGCGGCGTGGTCTCGTCCCTGGGCAAGGGCATAGCCGCCGCCTCGATGGCCGCGCTCCTGGAGTCGCGGGGGGTCAACGTCACGTTGATGAAGCTTGATCCCTACATCAACGTCGACCCGGGCACCATGAGCCCGTTCCAGCACGGCGAGGTCTTCGTCACCGAGGACGGCGCCGAGACCGACCTGGACCTGGGCCACTACGAGCGCTTCGTCTCAGCGCGCATGCGCCGCTCCAACAACTTCACCACCGGTCAGATCTACGACTCCGTCATCCGCAAGGAACGTCGGGGCGAGTACCTGGGCCGCACGGTGCAGGTCATCCCGCACATCACCAACGAGATCCAGGCCTTCGTCGAGCGTGGCGCAGGTGTGGGCACCCCGGCCGAGGCCGAGGTCGCCATCGTCGAGATTGGCGGTACCGTGGGTGACATCGAATCCCTGCCGTTCCTCGAGGCCGCCCGGCAGATGAGCCTGAAGGTCGGACGCGGCAACGCCTGCTTCGTGCATCTCACGCTGGTGCCCTTCCTGGGCAAGGCCGGCGAGCTCAAGACCAAGCCCACCCAGCACTCGCTGCAGGAGCTGCGCAAGATCGGCATCCAGGCTGACATGGTGCTGTGCCGGGCCGACCGCGCCATCCCTGACGACGAGCGCGCCAAGATCTCGCTCTTTTCCAACATCCCGGTGGATTCGGTCATCTCCGTGCGTGATTCCGACTCCATCTACAAGATCCCGCGCATGCTGCACGAGCAGAAGGTCGACGACATCCTCGTCGATCTGCTCAAGCTCGACCGTCCGCCCGCAGACCTGAGCGTCTGGGACACCCTCATCCAGCGGCTGGAGCATCCGCGCCACCACGTGCGCATTGCCATGGTCGGCAAGTACGTCGACCTCACCGAGTCCTACAAGTCGCTGACCGAGGCGCTGGTGCATGCCGGCATGCACACCTCCACCCGCATCGCCATCGACTACCTCGATTCCGAGCAGATCGAGCGTGAAGGCACCGCCATGCTGGCCAACTACGACGCCATCCTGGTGCCGGGCGGCTTCGGCAAGCGCGGTGTCGAGGGCAAGATCCGGGCCATCCAGTTTGCCCGCGAGCACAAGGTGCCGTTCCTGGGCATCTGCCTGGGCATGCAGCTGGCCGTGGTCGAATACGCGCGCCACGTGGCAGGGCTGACGGATGCCAACAGCACCGAGTTCGCGCTCGATACCCCGCATCCGGTCATCGCGCTCATCACCGAATGGACCGACCGCAGCGGCAACGTCGAGAAGCGGGACCACAGCTCCGGCTTGGGCGGCACCATGCGGCTGGGCGCACAGCGCTGCCCGGTGCGCTCCGGCACGCTGCTGGCCAGCATCTACGGCGACTCGGTCTACGAGCGTCACCGTCACCGCTTCGAGGTCAACAACGACTACGTCGACCGCCTGCAGGCGGCAGGGCTCACCATCGCGGCCCGCACCCCGGTCGAGGGCCTGACCGAGACGGTCGAGCTGCCCACCGCTGGCGAGCATGCGCATCCGTGGTTCCTGGGCGTGCAGTTCCACCCCGAGTTCACGTCCACCCCGCGTCATGGGCATCCGCTCTTCATCGCCTACATCAAGGCGGCGCTGGCTCATGCCAGCGAGCAGCGTGCCCAGCAGTCGGCGGCTGGTGACAGCCAGGCCTCGCAGGAGAAACATTCATGAAGATCGCCGGACGCCCCGCCGGGCTTGACCAGCCCTTCTTCCTGCTGGCCGGGCCGTGCGCCATCGAGTCCCTGCAGCTGGCACTCGACACCGCCGGCCAGCTCAAGGAAATCTGCGCCGAGCTGGATATCCCCTTCGTCTACAAGTCGTCGTTCGACAAGGCCAACCGCAGCTCGGGCAAATCCTTCCGGGGACCGGGGCTTGAGGGCGGGCTGAAGGTGCTGGCCGAGGTCAAGCGCCAGATCGGCGTGCCCGTCGTCACCGATGTCCACGAGATCGACCAGATCAAACCCGTGGCCGAGGTGGTGGACGTGCTTCAGACGCCGGCCTTCCTGTGCCGCCAGACCGACTTCATCAACGCCGTGGCCGCCAGCGGCCGGCCCGTCAACATCAAGAAGGGCCAGTTTCTCGCCCCGCACGACATGAAGCAGGTCGTGGCCAAGGCCCGTGCCGCCGCGAAGGAGGCCGGGGTCGACGAAGACTGCGTCATGGTCTGCGAGCGGGGTGCCAGCTTCGGCTACAACAACCTCGTCTCCGACATGCGCTCGCTGGCCATCATGCGCGAGACCGGCTGCCCGGTGGTCTTTGACGCCACCCACTCGGTCCAGCTGCCGGGCGGGCAGGGCGACCGCTCCGGTGGCCAGCGCGAGTTCATCCCCGTGCTGGCGCGGGCGGCCGTGGCCACCGGCGTGGCCGGCCTCTTCATGGAAACCCACCCCGATCCGGAACACGCCCTGTCCGACGGCCCCAATGCCTGGCCGCTGGCCCGCATGCACGACCTGCTGGCCACGCTGAAGGAACTGGACGCCGTGGTGAAGCGCCAGGGCTTTGCCGAACTGGACCTGGCCGGCTGAGGCAGGTCATGTATGGCCTGGCTGGCTGCAGGCGCCTGTCCGGACGAAGGGCTACGGCCGTCTGTTGCGCCGCGACCTTTCCGCAAGGTTTTATCCCCCGGGAAAGCCCCAATGCAGGCATAATCCCGAAGGTAAAGGAATGTCATAGATTTCCAGGGAGGTAACCCCATGGCAGCCTACGTGATCGCCGACATCGCCGGTGTCACCGACGCCGAGAAGATCGCCGCCTACCGCGAACTCTCCACCCGGGCCACCGCGGCCGGGGGCGGGCGTTTCGTCGCCCGGGGCGGGCAGGTGGATGTCTTCGAGGGCAACTGGAAACCCGAGCGCATCGTCATCATCCGTTTCGATGACATGGACGCGGCCCGCCGGTACTATGATTCGGAGCAGTACCGCCAGGCCCGCGCCACGCGGGCAGGCGCAACCGCACAGTTCAACATGATCTGTGTTGAAGGCTTAGATTGAGGAGAAAGGCCAATGAGTACAATCGTCGACATTATCGGGCGTGAGATCATCGACTCGCGCGGCAACCCCACCGTCGAGTGCGATGTCCTGCTCGAATCCGGTGTGATGGGTCGTGCCGCCGTGCCGTCCGGTGCTTCCACCGGCTCCCGCGAAGCCATCGAACTGCGTGACAACGACGCCAAGCGCTACGGCGGCAAGGGCGTGCTGAAGGCGGTCGAGAACATCAACACCGAAATCTCCGAGGCCGTGCTGGGCCTGGATGCCACTGAACAGGCCTACGTCGACCGTACCCTGATCGAGCTGGACGGTACCGACAACAAGGCCAACCTGGGCGCCAACGCCATGCTGGCCGTGTCCATGGCCGTGGCCCGTGCCGCTGCCGAGGAATCCGGCCTGCCGCTGTATCGCTACTTCGGTGGCTCGGGCCAGATGTCGCTGCCCGTGCCGATGATGAACGTCATCAACGGCGGCGCCCACGCCAACAACAACCTCGACCTGCAGGAATTCATGATCATCCCGCTGGGTGCCCCCACCTTCCGGGAAGCCCTGCGCTATGGTGCCGAGACCTTCCACGCGCTGAAAAAGCTCATCAATGACGCCGGCATGCCGACCTCGGTGGGTGACGAAGGCGGCTTCGCCCCGTCGGTCGATCACCACGAGGCGGCCCTGCAGCTGATCGTGAAGGCCATCGAGAAGGCCGGCTACCGTCCGGGCGAAGACATCGCCCTGGGTCTGGATTGCGCCTCCAGCGAGTTCTACAAGGACGGCAAATACCATCTGGCCGGTGAGAAGAAGGTTCTCACCGCGCCTGAGTTCACCAAGCTGCTGTCCGACTGGGTGGCCAAGTACCCGATCATCTCGATCGAGGACGGCATGGCCGAAAACGACTGGGATGGCTGGAAGCACCTGACCGAGCGCCTGGGCGACAAGGTCCAGCTGGTGGGCGACGACCTGTTCGTCACCAACACCAAGATCCTGCGCGAGGGCATCGACAAGGGCATCGCCAACTCGATCCTCATCAAGGTCAACCAGATCGGCACGCTGACCGAGACCTTCGCCGCCATCGAGCTGGCCAAGACCCACGGCTACACCGCCGTGGTCTCGCACCGCTCCGGTGAGACCGAGGACACGACCATCGCCGACATCGCCGTGGCCACCAACGCCCTGCAGATCAAGACCGGCTCGATGTCCCGCAGCGACCGTATCGCCAAGTACAACCAGCTGCTGCGCATCGAGGAAGATCTGGGCGAAACCGCCGTCTACCCGGGCCGCGACGCCTTCTACAGCATCCGTCGCCGCTGATCGCGGTTCGGGCCCGGCTTCATGCCGGGCTCCCGGACAGGGCCGGACAGGTCCTGGCCGCAGCCTCCCCCAAGGGGGGCCGTGGCCGGTGAAACCAGCCGGCCCTTTTTGCCACTTCTTTCCGTATTCCCTTTCGTCGGCGCGCCGTCGACCCGTCTGCCACCATGCGCCTGCTCTTCGTCGTCCTTGTCGGTCTGCTCGTACTCATCCAGTACCCGCTGTGGCTGGGCCAGGGCAGCTGGTCGCGTGTCTGGCGCCTGGATCAGTCATTGGCCCTGCAGCGTGAGGTCAACGCCGGCAAGCGCCTGCGCAACGAGGGCCTGGAGGCCGAGGTCGAGGACCTGAAATCCGGCCGCTCTGCCGTCGAGGAACGCGCCCGCTATGGCCTGGGCATGGTCAAGCCGGACGAGATCTTCGTGCAGATCAACCCGGCTCCCGATTCACCGGCCACCGGGCATTGACCCTGGGCCGCAGCTGGCCACAGGACGGTGGACCAGAGGGAGCAGGCCAGATACAGCAGGCCCACGTGGCGGCCACCCGGCGCGGCCTGCCATCATGGTTGTTGCGGCCCACGCGCCCGTGTCGTGAAACCGGGCGCGACAGCTCACGACACTGACGTTTTTTCGTCTGCCTGCGGATCGGCAAACAGCGCTGCCACCTGCTGCGTGTCGAAGCGGTACGGCAGCCGGCAGAACTCGCAGTTCACCTGGATGGCGCCTTCCTGCTCCTCCAGGATGCTCTCCACCTCCGCGCGGCCCAGCATCTTCAGCATGCCTGCCACCTTCTCGCGCGAACACGTGCACTGGAAGCGGGGCTTCTTCTGGTCGAAGGCGCGGATGTCCGTCTCCCAGAAGAGGCGGCGCAGCACTTCCTCGGGCGGCAGCGTCAGCATCTCTTCTCGGGTCAGCGTGTCGGCCAGTGCCTGCACCTGCTCCCACAGCATCCGGCCTTCCTCATCGTCGGTGGCCAGCTGGTCGGACGTGCCCGGCATCACCTGCAGCAGCAGCCCGAAGGCGCTCTGCTCGTTGGCGCCCAGCCAGAGCCGTGACGGCAGCTGCTCCGACAGGCTCATGTAGTTTTCCAGCACCTCGGCCACCGTGTCCCCCTCGAAGGGGATGATGCCCTGGTAGGGGTTGTCCAGCCCCTTGGATGCGTCCGAGCTGTTGCTGGCTGGCAGCAGCGTCACCGCAAAACGGCCATTGCCGTCCGGATTCACCAGATCGCCAAAAGAGGCATCGTGCGGGATGGCCGTGCCGTCCTGCAGCTTTACCGTGGCGCGAAAGCGCCCGTCGGCCTGGCATTCCGCCACGAAGAGCCGCGCCGGCCCGGTGCCCTGGATCTGCAGCAGCAGGCTGCCGTCGAACTTCAACGACGAGGCCAGCAGCAGCCCGGCCGCGGTCAGCTCACCCAGCCGCTCGCGCACCGTGGGTGGCACGTCACGCTCGCCGTAGCGCTGGTGATGGGTGACGATGGGCAGCCAGCTCTTGTCCAGCCGCACCACCTGGCCACGCACCCGCCCGTTGAATCCGAATCGAATCAGGGAATCCATTCTGTCAGTTCTCTGTTGTAGCGCGCCGCATGCGCCTGATAGTTTGCGGCCGATTTCGCCAGCCCGGCGATCTCCTCGGCCGTCAGGGGGCGCACCGCCTTGGCCGGTGCGCCGAGGATCAGCCAGCCGTCCTCGAACTGCTTGCCCTCCGTGACCAGCGCCCCTGCACCCACCAGACAGTTGCGGCCTATGCGCGCATGATTCAAGACCACCGCCTGAATCCCCACCAGACTGTTGTCCCCGATCGTACAGCCGTGCAGCATGGCCTGGTGGCCTACAGTAACGTTGCTGCCCAGCACGAGCGGTGCCCCCGGGTCCACGTGCAGCACGGCATTTTCCTGCACGTTGCTGCCTTCGCCGATGGTGATCGGCTCATTGTCGCCGCGCAGCACTGCGCCGAACCAGATGCTGGTGCCGGCCTCCAGCCGCACGTCACCGATCAGCGAGGCTGAGGGGGCCACCCAGGCATCGGGGGCCAGGGTGGGGTGCTTGGGGCCCAAGGTGTAGAGGGGCATGGGGGTCTCCTTGAAATGGCTGTTGAGGGGATAGTGTAGAGCCGGTCAAGGGCGATGGTCTCAGATCGGTGGTTGTGGTCGCCCAACCGTCCAGGGGATCGCAAGCCTGACGGGCGCCGCCCGTCTCGCCACGAACCAGGTCGTGCTGTCGCTGGAAAAGACACGGGACGCCCGTTGTGCCCTGCTGATGCTGCTGCCTTTCACACAATCAGATGTCTGGATGTTGCCAATTCAGGCGTTTTCTATAAGATCAGCGATCAGTCATGACTTCATTCACCTGCTGTCCGGTTTCGTCGGGGCAGGGCTGATGTTTGCCGGCATCTCGGGCTTCTGCGGTCTGGCCCGCCTGCTGGTCAGGATGCCCTGGAACCGCAAGGCCATGACGGCCTCAACCGTTTGTCTGTATTGTCCGATCACCAAGGAGTCATCATGAAACTGAACGTTGGCAGCATCGACCGAGCACTGCGCATCATCATCGGCATCGTGCTGATCGCACTGGCCGCGACCAACACCGTAGGATGGTGGGGGTGGCTGGGCATCATCCTGTTGCTGACTGGTCTGTTCCGCTTCTGCCCGCTGTATCGGATGCTGGGCATCTGCACCTGCCCCATCAGCAACAAGAACTGATCTCCTCCGTCCGGTGGGAGCCCCCGCCGGAAAAGGGTGCCACGCAGGCAACCGGATGCCCTTTCATCGTCCGGGGTGCCTACCTGGTTCCCGACAAGGCCTGCCAGCTCTTTCAGAGCGGCAGGCTTTTTCATGGCGGCAAGGTAAAGGTGGGGCGAGTGACAGGCGAAGAGGGCGCATGACACACACGAATCCCCGTATGCGCCATCTCCCGGTTCAGCAGGTCATCAGGACGGGTCGCGGCTGTAGATCAGCACACTGTAAGGCGCAATCGTCACTTCCGCGCTGGCCGGCAGGCCATCCTGGGCCTCATCCGTGGCCGTGAGATGGGTGCTGAGGGTGTTCTGGAAATCATCGCTGTAGATCGACGCATCGGAATTGAAACGCAGCTTCCATTCGCCGCTCTGCGGCATGCCGATGCGATAACCTTCCTTCACCTCGTAGCCGCAATTGGCGATCACCATCACGTCATCCCCGTCACCGTGCTGGTCCCAGCGCTGGAGCGCGATCAGGTTCTGCTGATCATTCACGTGCGTGACGGCCACATTCTGTCCGCACAGCCCACGACTGACGCCATCCCGGTTCAGCCGCAGCCAGATCAGGTCACGGTACATGCGGGCCACGCCGTGATACTCCTCGTTCATGTGCCAGTCGAGCGGCACATTGTCACGGAACCATTCGCCCTGCAGGAATTCCTGTCCCTGAAAGATCATCGGGATGCCGGGCGAGGTGAACAGCAGCCCGGCCGCCAGCGTCGAGCGCTTCTGGGCATGCCAGCCCGTCGGATCATCGTTGTTGATCTCCTGCGGAACGCGCGCCTTGCCATTGGCCACCTCATCGTGTGACTCGCTGTAGATCACGCGATTGCAGGCATCTTCCTCATAGCGGTAGGTGATGGCCGTCTTCACCGCCTCCATCGAGCGGCCTGCATCATCGGCCTGGATCACCATCTCGCGGATCGGATGCACGAACTGTGCATCCCACTGAGAATGGAAGCCCGCACCGCTCCGGTCCGGGTCGGCGGTGATGGCCGGATTGCTGTGCAGATCCTCGGCGATCATGATCCGGCCCGGAAAACGCTTGCGCACGTCCTGGTTCACGTACTGCATCAGGCTCCAGCCTTCCGGAATCGTCTCGCCGCCGTCCCCGTTCACGCTGTGGATGTAGAGGATCATGTCCCAGCGCAAGCCGTCGACGTGGTAGTCCTCAAGCCACATCATCGCGTTGTCGTGGATGAACTGACGAACCTCGCCACGGCCGTAGTCCGGGCGAGTGTCCCCCCAGGGCGTCTTCGAGCGGTGGTCGTTGTAGAAGTAGATGCCGCCCTTGTCGTTCTCCTGCCAGCCATCGAACTGCCACAGGTCGAGATCGCTCGGGCCGAAGTGGTTGTAGACCACATCCAGGATGACGGCGATGCCGCGCTTGTGCGCCTCCCGGACGAGCTGCTTGAAGCCGTCCGGCCCGCCATAGGCACTTTCCACCGCGAAGATGTGGGCGGGGTTGTAGCCCCAGGAGTAATCTCCGGCGAACTCGGCGATCGGCATGATCTGGATGGCATTGACCCCGAGCTTCACCAGATGATCCAGCCGCTGCAGCATGGTCTCGAATCCCCCCGGCCGGCCTTCCTCTTCCACATGGAAAGAGCCGATATGCAGCTCATAGATCACGAGCTCGTTGTGTGAACTGACCTGGAAGTCATCGCCCTGCCAGTCGAAAGCGGCCGGATCGTAGATCACACCGTGACCGACCGAATTCGTCACCTGACGGGCATACGGGTCGATCCGCTCCAGCACGGTATCGCCATTGCGGAGCACGAACTTGTATTCCTGACCGGCCTTGGCGCCCTTGACTTCGGCATACCAGTAGCCGTTGCCCTCATGAACGAGCGGGTGTTCGGTCTTTGACCAGTCATTGAAATCTCCCGTCACCCAGACCTGATCCGCATGCGGCGCCCAGACGCGGAAGAAAACGCCCCCCTTGCAGGGCAGTGCGCCCATGCCGGCATGATGTTTCCGGTTTCGCTTGGAAGAATCGGTCATTCGGTGGCTCCTCGACGGATCGTGATCGGACAGCCAAACAAAATATCAGGGATCCGACTGACCATTTTTATTACACGAGAAGCTGGAAATGTCTTTACATTTTGTTCATCTTTCAGCATCTTCATTCATCATCACTCATGTCAGAAGATGGGTGCGAGCCTAGGGTCGGAAGGGCTGCGGCGTGAGATGGCGACAGACCGGGGTCGAGGAGGGGTGTCAGCTTTTGCCTTTCAGCGCACGTGCGCTGGGTGATGCTGGGTGATTCAGGCCCCGGAGGGCCCCGTTGCAGTCGGCTGTTGTGGTCGGCCAACCGTCCAAAGGTGTCCACGTGCAACAATCCGTCTCATGCCCGCCGATCACCTCAACATCGACCTCCACAGCCACACCACCCGTTCTGACGGCATGCTCTCGCCCACGGCGCTGGTGGAGCGTGCCCGTGCCAACGGGGTGGACATGCTGGCGCTGACCGACCATGACGTGCTGGATGGCCTGCCCGAGGCGCGGGCGGCTGCACGGGCCGAGGGGCTGGTGCTGATTCCGGGGGTGGAGGTGTCGATCACCTGGGCGGGCGAGACCATCCACATCGTGGGCCTGCGGGTGGATCCGCAGGATGCGACGCTGCTGGCCGGGCTGGAGGCCAACCGGGCGGGGCGCACCGAGCGGGCGCGCGAGATGGCGGCCGAGCTGGAACGCTGCGGGGTGCCCGATGCCTGGGAAGGGGCGCTGAAGTACGTGGGCAACCCGGCCCTGATCTCGCGCAGCCATTTTGGCCGGCACCTGGTGGCGCTGGGGCTGTGCGCCAGCCAGCGCGAGGTGTTCGATAACTGGCTGGTGCCCGGCAAGCCCGGCTATGTGCCGCAGCGCTGGGCCAGCCTGGATGAGGCGGTGAGCTGGATCCGGGGCGCGGGCGGGGTGGCGGTGCTGGCGCATCCGGCACGCTACCGGCTGGACGAGACACGGCTGTGGGCGCTGGCCGAGCACTTCAAGGCGGCCGGCGGGCAGGGCATCGAGGTGATCTCGGGTGGTCACGCACCGGCGGACGTTCAGCGGTTCGCGGGCTGGGCGCGCCGGCTGGAGCTGGCCGCGTCACGCGCCTCGGACTTTCACGATCCTGTTGAGAGCCGCTTCGACGTGGGCCAGATGCCGCCGCTGCCGTCCGATCTCACCCCGATCTGGGACGGCTGGCCGGAGCTGGCGGATATTCGCGTCTGAGCGCTCGGATTCACGGGTTCTGCCCGCGCGCCGGTTGCTTTCGGACACGGCACATGCGAACGCGCCGGCACGGCATGGCATCGCGCCAGCCGCGATCTGTTGCAAAATGGCCCTGTCAGGGCGATGCTGTCGCAGCGCCCATTCCATCCGGGTTCATCCCGGCCGGCCGTGTGCATGGCCACCGGTGTCCGGGTCGCCATCGGGGGCCCGAACGGATGGAACACTTCTTCATGGTCTGCCAAGAGGCCCCACATGAAACGCATCGAGATCCATCCCGTCAATCCGCAGCCCCGTCTCATCCGCCAGGTGGCCGAACAGTTCCAGACCGGCGCGCTGGTGGCGCTGCCCACTGATGCCAGCTATGTGCTGGCCTGTCACCTGGAAGACCGCACGGCCGTTGACCGGATGCGTCAGCTGCGCGGCATCGATGAGAAGCACCTGTTGACGCTGCTGTGTCGCGACCTGTCCGAGCTGTCGCAGTACGCGCAGGTGGACAACCGCCAGTTCCGCTTCCTGAAGGAGTGGACGCCGGGCGCCTACACCTTCATCCTGCCCGCCACACGTGAGGTGCCGCGCCGGCTGATGCACCCGTCGCGCAAGACGGTAGGCCTGCGGGTGCCGGAGGCCCCCATCGTGCAGGCGCTGCTGGCCGAGCTGGGCGTGCCACTCCTGTGTGCCTCGCTGATCCTTCCGGGCGACGAGAATCCGCTGTCCGACCCGGACGACATCGAGGACCGCATCGGCAAGCGCATCGACCTGCTGGTCGACGGCGGTGCCGGACAGCTGGAGGCCACCAGCGTCATTGACGTGACGGGTGACGAGCCCGTCATCCAGCGCGTGGGCCTGGGACCAGTGGAGGCCATGCTGCGCTGAGGCCCGTCGAGGACACGTAGAATGCGGAGATTCCATTTTCCGCATCCATCCGCCTCACCATGTCATCTGCCAAGCCCTCCCTGCCACGCGTGCTCACCGGCATCACCACCACCGGCAGCCCGCACCTGGGCAACTATGCAGGCGCCATTCGCCCGGCCATTGCTGCCAGCCGCAGCGGCAATGCCGACAGCTTCTACTTCCTGGCCGACCTGCACGGGCTGATCAAGTGTCCCGATCCGGCCCGCATCCAGCGCTCCACGCTGGAGATCGCCGCCTGCTGGCTGGCGGCAGGGCTCGATCCGGAACGCGTCACCTTCTACCGCCAGTCCGACATCCCCGAGATCCCGCAGCTGTGCTGGTACCTGACCTGCGTGACCTCCAAGGGGCTCCTGAACCGTGCGCATGCCTACAAGGCGGCCAACGACAGGAACCGTGAGGCCGGTCTGGACCTGGATGCCGACGTGACGGCCGGGCTCTACATGTACCCGGTGCTGATGGCGGCCGACATCCTGGCCTTCAGTGCCAACCGGGTGCCGGTGGGGCTGGACCAGGTGCAGCACCTGGAGATCGCACGGGACGTGGCCCAGCGCTTCAACCACCTGTACGGGGAGGTGCTGACGCTGCCCCAAGTGCAGATCGACGAGCAGGTGGGCACGCTGCCGGGCCTGGACGGCCGCAAGATGAGCAAGAGCTACGACAACACCATCCCGCTCTTCACCGAGCGCCGGCAGCTGCAGCGGCTCATCATGAGCATCGTCACCGACTCGCGCCAGCCGGGCGAGCCCAAGGATACCGACGGCTCGGCGCTCTTTCAGCTCTACCAGGCCTTTGCCACCCCGCAGGAAACCGCAGCCTTTGCCCAGGCCTTTGCCGACGGCATTGGCTGGGGGGATGCCAAGCAGCAGCTCTTCGAGATGCTGGACCGGATGCTCTCGCCCATGCGTGAGCGCTACGAGGCGCTGATGGCCGATCCGGCCGGCATCGAGAAGGTGCTGGAGGCCGGTGCAGAGAAGGCGCGGGCGGTGTGCGTGCCGCTGGTGAAGGCGGTGCGCGAGGCGGTGGGCATCCGCTCGCTGGTGGGGGCACAGGCGGGTGGCGCTCAGGCTGCTTCCGGAGCCGCGACGGGGGCCCGTGGCGCCCGACCGGTCCTCAAGCAGTACCGCGAGAAGGATGGCCTCTTCTACTTCAAGCTGCAGGTGGGCGATGCCGAGCCGCTGCTGCAGAGCCTGGGCTTTGCCGATCCGAAGGCATGTGGTGCCTGCATCGGCAGTCTGAAGGCCGACCCGCAGGGCTGGGCCGCCCAGCAGGCGTACCTCCAGCCCGTGCCGGCCGACCGCCAGCCGGCCGTGGTGGCAGCCCTCCAGCAGCTGGCCGAGGGCTGATGCGCATCGGACGTGGTCCCGCGTGATGCGGGATCACACCACGCCGGTCAGTTCGCGTTTCTTCAGGTACTCGGACAGCTTCTGCGGGGGCAGGGCAGCGCTGATGAAGTGACCCTGCATCATGCGGCAGCCCAGCTCGCGCAGGGCGTGCATTTCCTGGGCGGTTTCCACACCCTCGGCGATCACCTGCAGCTTCAGCTTCTCGGCCAGCGTCATGATGGCCTGCATGATGGCGGCGTTGCCCCGGTCGTCGGGCAGGCCGCGGATGAAGCCCTGATCGATCTTCAGGCCGCTGACCGGCAGGTTGCGCAGGTAGGACAGCGACGCATAGCCGGTGCCGAAGTTGTCGATCATCACCTGCACGCCCAGCTTGCGCAGTGCCGTCATCTGGGCGATGGTGCGGCTGGAAGCCTCGATCAGCGTGTTCTCGGTCAGCTCCAGGCGCAGCATCTCGGGGCGCACCTGGTATTCGTCCAGCATGCCCTTGAGCTGCGCCAGGAAGCGGTCCTCGTTGATCTGGTTGGGCGAGATGTTCACCGACACCACCAGGTTGCCGTAGCGATGCAGGTCCAGCTTCTGGCGGTCCTGCAGCGCGCGGCGGATCGTCCAGCTGGCCAGCTGCTTCATGGCGTTGCTCTGCTCGGCACTGGGCAGGAACTGGTCGGGCAGCAACAGCCCCTGGGTGGGGTGGCGCCAGCGGATCAGGCCCTCCATGCCCACCACCTGCAGGTCGAAGCTGGAGATGACGGGCTGGTAGTGCAGCTCCACCTCGCCGCGCTCGATGGCCAGCGGGAATTCGCTGCTCAACTGTACCTGTGCCACCTTGGCGGACTTCAGGTCGGGGCTGAAGAAGCGCACGTCGTTGCGGCCTTCGGACTTCACCGTGTACATCGCGGCGTCAGCACGCTTGATCAGCGTGCCCGCATCGGTGCCGTGCTGCGGCGAGAGCGACACGCCGATACTGGCCGACAGGAAGTGGGCGCGCTCCTGCAGGATGAAGGGGCGCTCGGCCGCTGCCAGCACCTGGCGGGCGATGTGCTCCACCTTCTTCGCGTCGTTCTGGTTGAGCAGCACCAGAATGAACTCGTCACCGCCCACGCGGCTGGCAATGTTGCCAGGGCCGATGGTGTCCTTGAATCGGCGTGCCATCTCCACCAGCACCTGGTCACCGGCCTGGTGGCCCAGGGTGTCGTTGATGGCCTTGTAGCGGTCCAGGTCGATGTAGAGCACGGCCAGCGGCTGCTTGTGTTCCAGCTGCTTTTCCAGTCGTTCGGACAGGTACTTGCGGTTGGGCAGGCCGGTCAGCGCATCGTGCTGCGACTGGCGGCGCAGCTGTGCTTCCAGCCGCTGCCGCTCCATGTACTGCGACAGCAGCCGCGACAGCATGCCGACCAGATCCACGACCAGCGAGTTGCCTTCGAAGCTCTGCGGGGTGAAGAAGAGCAGGACGGACAGCACCTTGCCCTTGTCCATGACCGGGGCGAGCAGGGCGGCCTTCAGGCCCAGCCGCTCCATCTGGTAGCGGGCATAGAACTCGGCGCTGTTGCCGTCCTTGCGGTGCAGCCACAGCAGGGCGCCCTCGCGAAGCACCATGGCTTCGGGCGAGTTTGCCAGCAGCAGCATCTCCTTGCCCAGCGCCGACAGCATCTCCTGGACGGCCGGGGTGCCGCATTTCTCCTCGATGGTGACCCGCGAGCTTTCCGGGACCGGGCGCATGTGCAGGCCGCCCGCCCAGTTCAGCGTCCGGCAGACCAGGGTGATCACCTCGCGCACCACGACCGATTCGTCCTGTCCCTGTGCGTCGAGCTCCTGCAGCAGCTTGACGATGTCGGACTCCAGGCGCAGCAGCAGGTTCTGGTGGTTCTCGCGCGTCACGTCGCGGCCCACGCCCCGGTAGTACAGCAGCTGCCCGGTCTTCTCGTCGATGATCGGGCGCCCCGACAGCGACAGCGTGAGCAGGCGACCCTTGGTGAGGATGCCGAACTCGAAGTCACGGATGCGTTCACCCCGCTGCAGGGTGGCATGCCACAGCTTCCAGCCGGCATGCGGGTCCTGCAGGAGCATCTCGCGCGCCTGTTGCAGGTGCTCCGGCAGGATTCGCGCGTCCTGCTCCGGTGTCTTGTCGTTCCGACGTCGGGCGGGGGGATTGCTGTTGGCCGCACGTGCGTCATTGGCCAGCTTCTGGGCCAGCTGCGTCTCGCCGGCCCAGGGAATGTTCACCGTCGTCAGGTCCCAGAAATAGTGACCCGTGATGGCATCGGACCAGTCACGCAGCAGGTCCGGAATCTGCTTCGAGATCTCGCGGATCCGGAAGTCCGGCTCCAGCTCCCAGTCCCAGTCGGCACTCAGCTCGGTCAGGGTCAGGTACTTGGCCTTCTCGTCGGCCAGCTGGTCGGCGGCGGCCTTGCTCTCGGTGATGTCCTGGGCCACGCCGGCGATGCGTGCCAGCTGGCCGTCCTCACCCAGCTCGGGCGTGCCCACCCAGCGCACCCAGATGGGGGTGGAGCCGTCCTTCACGTACCGGAACACCAGGTCGATGCGTTCCTGCCGGGCACTCTGGCGACGGTGCTCGCTCTTGAACTTTTCCTGGTCCTCGGGGTGCACGCAGATGAAGAAGGCCTGCTGCGAGACCGAACCGTGCTCCTTTTCCAGACCGAACACGTTGTAGCAGCCGCCGCTCATGTGGATCATCTTCGTCTTCTGATCCCACACCCACGAGCCCACGTGTGCCAGCCCTTCGGCCAGACCGTACTGGGCCTGCAGTTCCTGCAGCCGGCGGTTCACGGCCCGTTCGGCCCGCAGGTCCTCGGACGTGTTCAGCAGGCTGTAGGCAAACACCGTGAGCGCGAACAGCGCCACCGGTGCCAGGTACATCATGTAGGTGCGCATCCATTCCGGGTACAGCTCGCCCCCCAGAATGATCAGCAGCGCCACGGCGCTGGGCAGGATGAACACGAGCAGCCGCCGGCGCAGGCGGCGCAGGTTTTCATAGAATCGTTGCAATGCAGGTGCTGCCACGTCAACGGCCTCCGCCCTGGGGGGCCGGCACCTGTGCCAGCCGTAGGCTGGCCGCGACGAGGCCAGCCCGGTTTTCCGGAATCATGCTGATGAACAACGAAGCGAGAAACGATGCAGGGGCTGGTCCGGATGCGGACGGCCCCAGTGACTGGGTGCGGCGCTGGCTGCCCGAAGCGAGCGGGTCGGGTCGGGTGCTGGACTTTGCCTGCGGGCGCGGGCGGCACGCACGGCTGGCCGCAGAGCGGGGGCATTCGGTGCTGGCGCTGGACCGCGATCCGGCCTGTCTGGCACTGAACCGGATACCGGGCATCGAGGCGCGCGTGGCCGATCTGGAAGCCGATGCCTGGGACTGGGGCTCGGAGCGCTTTGCGGTCATTGTCATCACCAGGTATCTGTTTCGTCCGAGACTTGATCTGTTGCTGGGGCGGCTGGCTGACGGCGGCTGCCTGATCTACGAGACCTTTGCCCAGGGGCATGGGCGCTATGGTAGGCCGTCGAGACCCGGCCACCTGCTGCAGCCCGACGAATTGTTTATCGCGGCCCGACGGGCGGCCTTGCGTGTCTGCGCCTTCGAGCAGGGGAGTGTCAGCCAGCCGCGACAGGCCATCGTGCAGCGGATGGTGGCCTGGCGCAGCAACCAGCCGCAGTCGCTGCGCTAGAATGGGCGGCACCGCCGCCGGGTGGGCCACTTCCGTCCTGCCTGCCCGGCCACTGATGCCACACCATCGGGAGATGCCATCATGAAGATCCAAGGCAGTCTGGTCGCGGTCGTTTCGCCGATGAAGGCGGATGGCTCACTGGATTTCGACGCATATCGCAACCTGCTCGACTGGCACATCGAGTCCGGGACCAGCGCCATCGTGGCGGTGGGCACCACCGGAGAATCGCCCACTGTCAGCGTCGAGGAGCACGCTCAACTCATCCGGGTCGCCGCTGAACATTGCCGCGGCCGGGTCCCGGTCATCGCCGGTACCGGTGCCAATTCCACGCGCGAGGCCATCGAGCTCACCCGCCATGCCTTCGAGGTGGGGGTGGACGCCACGCTGCAGGTGGCCCCCTATTACAACAAGCCCTCGCAGGAGGGCCTGTACCGCCACTTCACCACGGTGGCCCAGGAAGGCGGTCTGCCCGTCATCCTGTACAACGTGCCTGGCCGTACCGTGGCCGATATCTCCAATGCCACCGTGCTGCGGCTGGCCGACAACCCCAACATCATCGGGCTGAAGGACGCCACGGGCGACATCGGCCGGGGCGCGTCGCTGCTGGCCCGCCTGCCCGAGCGCTTTGCCGTCTACAGCGGCAACGACGATTCCGCGCTGGCGCTCATGGCCATGGGCGCCGACGGTGTCATCTCGGTCACGGCCAACGTGGCACCGAAGCAGATGGCCGACATGTGCGCCGCCGCCCTGGCGGGCGACTTTGCCAAGGCGCGCACCATAAACCGCAAGCTCATCACGCTGCATGAGCGGCTGTTCTCGGAACCGAACCCGGTGCCGGTCAAGTGGGCGCTGGCCCGCATGGGCCGCATTGCCGGCCCGACGGTCCGTCTGCCGCTGTCGCCGCTCACGCCTGCCGGCCAGGCCAGCGTGCTTGATGCCCTGAAAACCTCGGGAGTCCTTGTCTGATGTCCGATTCCGTGCGCCGCCCGTCGCGGGCCGTCTGGCCAGCCCTGCTGGTGCCTTTCCTGCTGCTGGGCGGCTGCTCCGTCCTGCGTGACTCGCTCGACGCCGACAACGTCGAGTACCGCAATGCCCGGCGCGGGCCCGGCCTGGACGTGCCGCCCGATCTGGTGGCGCCCAAGGCCGACAGCCGCTACACGCTGCCGGGCACCGAGGAAAGCCAGAGCCTGTCCGATTTCAACCGGCAACGCGAGGACGCTCGTGCCAATGGCGACGGGGTGCCCAGCGCCGGCAACGTGCTGCCCGAGCGTGCCGAGGCCCGCATCCATCGTGACGGTCCCACGCGCTGGATCTCCGTCAAGGCGCCGCCCGAGAAGGTCTGGCCCATCCTGCTGGACTTCTGGGCCGTGCAGGGCTTCAACCTGGAAGTCTCCCAGCCGCGGCTGGGCCTGATGGAGACCGACTGGGCCGAGCGCTACCAGCGGGTCGAGACCGATGGCGTGCGCGGCATCCTGTCCCGCAAGACCGGGGCCGTCTATGCCACCGGTGACCGTGACAAGTACCGCACCCGGCTGGAGCGCACCGAGGGAGGCGACACCGAGATCTACCTGACCTACTACGGTCGCGAGGAGCAGCTGCGCGGCTCGAACAAGGACCAGTCGATCTGGGTGCCCAACAACGAGAACCGTACCGAGCTGGAGGTGGAGTACCTGCGGCGGATGCTGGCGCGGCTGGACAGCGCCTTCGCCCATGGACAGCTGGGCAGTACCGCACAGGCCGATGCCACGGGTGCAGCCAGCGGTCAGGGGGCGGATGCAGCCGCGGCTTCGGCACCTGCTGCGGGTGCCCAGCCGGCGGAGAAATCCCGCGCACGCATCGTGACCCAGGAAGGCCAGCCCAGCCATCTGGTGCTGTCCGAGGACTTCGATCGCAGCTGGCGTTCGGTGGGCGTGGTGCTGGACCGGCTCGATTTCAGCATCGAGGATCGCAACCGCGAGCAGGGGGTCTACAACATCATCTATGTGGACCCGCAGCGCCGTGACAAGACGCAGGGCACGTGGTCGCGCATCTTCTCGGGTGAACGCAAGGATCTCACCGGCCAGCACTATCAGCTGCTGGTGCGGGGTGAGGGCGGCGAGACGGCCGTCAGCGTGCTGCTGGCCGACGGCAAGCAGCCTTCCCGCGAGGAAGATCGCCGCGTGGCCGACGAGATCATCCGCATCCTGAACGAGAACCTGCGCTGACATCACAAGGAGGGCCCCAGGGGGCCTTCCGGTGGTTCTGCCCGCAAAAAAATCGCCCCGGCGGCCTGTGCCATCGGGGCGATTTTTTGGACGCCTGGTGTGGCGTCCTGAAGGCTGCATCCTGCCTGGTTGGGCGGACCCGAACGGCGTTCAGGCCCGCACAGGCAGGATCAGACCACCTGGATCACTGCTTGGCAGCGTCCTTGGCGTTCTGAACGGCCTTGGCCGCGGCATCCTTGGCGGAATCCATCTTCTCGGAAGCAGCGTCCTTGGCAGCGCCCATCTTCTCGGAAGCGGCGTCCTTGGCCGCATCCATCTTCTCGGCGGCAGCGTCCTTGGCGTCGTGCATGTGCTGCTTGGCGTTGTCCATGGCGGCACCAGCCGATTCCTTGGCGTTGTCCATGCCCTTGGCAGCGGCGTCCTTGGCAGCTTCCACGCCCTTGGAGGCGGCTTCCTTGGCGGAATCCACGGCCTGCGAGGCGTTCTGCTTGGCGTCGTCCAGAGCCTTCTGGGCGGCTTCGGCGGCAGGATCCTGCTGTTTCTGGCAGGCAACCAGGGCCAGGGCGAGCAGCGGAGCCGCAAAGATCAGTTTACGCATGGTTCTCTTTTCTCTCGATTAGGGGAGTTGAACAGGACTGGCCTGATCGACATGCCGACGCTGGCTGGCACGCCAGGGAAATGCGGAAAGTGGAAGGACATCTGCCGTCTTCCGCATTGCCATATGTCAAGTCGACAATTGATGGTAGCACCCCGACCGATGCCCTTTGTGCCGGCCATGTTGTGGGCGGAGGCGGGATGGTAAGCGCTTGTACCTTTTGATACGTGCTGTCATGCAGATCGACTGTCTGAAAGATGGTGATACATGGTGGGCGCTTTCCAGCTGGGCGGGCCGCCGGCGCAGTTCGGCGCAGGGGCCTGGACGGCCCTTCGCACGTGTGAGAGAACGTCCAGACCCCGTGCCTGGAGGCGAGCACGGGGCCGTGGCTTCCTCGCCTGCCGTGGACCGATGGCCGCCCTCAGGCGTGGTGGGTATAGACCCGGAAGGCCGGCCCGCGTTCCGGATCGGGGCGATCCGGCATGGCGGCTTCCGGGTTCCAGCGGATGGTCACCCACTGCCAGGTGAAGGGCGAGCCGAAGCACTCCACCCGGATGAAGTTTTCCAGGCCGTGGGAGCGCAGCAGCAGGCGGTCGGTGCGGAAGATGTGGGTATCGCCATGCAGCAGCGCCACGGGTCCGCCGAAGTCCGCTGCCGTGGCGATGATGGCCTGGCGCGTGGCCGTCCAGCCGTCGTTGCGGGCGGCCTCGAAGCCCATGTTGGCATGGGTGGCAATGACCAGCCCCCGTGCGCCATAGCGCTTGGCCAGCACGGCCGTCTCGGTCAGCCAGATGGCGTTGGCCTGCTGGCGCAGCGCCCAGGCCTCGCGCATGGCGGGGGTGGAGAACATGGCGTTGTTGCTGCCCACCACGTGGATGGTGCAGAACTGCAGCGATCCGATGCGCCAGCGCATGTTCTCGGGCAGGCGGGGCTGTTCCAGGCTGTTGGAGTCACGCACCGACAGCTGCGGGATCATCTGGCGCTGCTGCTCGACGCGCATGCGACGGGCGCCCAGCGACTCGGGGTGGTGATAGACGCGCGAGCGCAGCCAGTGCAGGCGCTCCAGCGGCGTGCCCGGTGCATAGGGATCGTCCGGGTCGATCCAGCCGCAGTCGGTCCATTCGTTGTCGCCGGGCGTGTAGATGAGCGGATGCTGGCTGCGATCCATCATTTCCACCCGGTCCGAGAGCAGGATGTCGGAGCAGCGCTCACCGCGGCTCTTGATGTCGCCCACGTGCAGGACGAACTCCAGATCCGTGTCGTCCAGCCCTGCCATCACCCGCTTCAGGCCCTGCTGGTCCAGCCGGTTGTAGGGGGTGTCGCCGATGAAGCCGAAGGTGAAGGCGCGGTCCTGGCCATCGAAGGGGACGGTGCCGCTGCCCCAGCCCTCATGTGGGGGAACGGGCTTGCCGGAAGTGTCAGCGGGCTTGCCCTGGGCTTCATGGATGCTGTCCAGCTCGGACAGCGCCTTGGCGTCGAACTGGGGTACGGGGGCATCGGCCCGTGCGGTGGCCAGCAGCGAGGCTGCGGCCAGGGGCGGGGCGGTGACGGCGGCCGTCATCTTCCGCAAGGCCCGCCGCCGCGAGGCGGACGGAGGCACTTCGGGAGGGACGGGTTGCATCGGCCTGTTGCTCATGATCCTGATGGCTGCAGGACCTCGCGCCAGCGGTGCAGCTGTTCGGCGGCCTGGCGGGGCGTGATCGCGTCCAGATCCAGCGCCCGAAGCTCGTCCAGCACCTGCTGTGCCGCGGCATCGGCCCTGAGCGAAGAGAAGGGTTCCCCTCCATTTTCGCACTCCTGCGTGTCGGATGCCGGTACGTCTGATGCAACAGTGCTGTCTTGCAGGGTTTCCGTTGCAAAAAGGTCCAGCTGGGGGCCCTGGTCGGCGGCGTTCTCTTCCAGCGCCTGCAGGAGTGTCTGGGCATGGCGCAGCAGCCCGGCGGGAAGCCCCGCCAGCTTGGCCACCTGCAGGCCATGGCTCTTGCTGGCCGGCCCCGGCTGGACCTGATGCAGGAACACGATGCGCCCGTTGTGCTCGGTGGCCGACAGGTGCAGGTTCACGGCTGCATCCTCGTGCGCAGCCAGGCTCGTCAGCTCGAAGTAGTGCGTGGCAAAGAGCGTGAGGCAACGGCGCTGCACCAGCAGGTGGCGCGCAATCGCGTGGGCCAGCGACAGTCCGTCGAAGGTGGAGGTGCCCCGGCCGATCTCGTCGACCAGCACCAGCGAGCGTTCGGTGGCGGCGTTGACGATGACGGCTGCCTCGGTCATCTCCACCATGAAGGTGGAGCGGCCGCCGGCCAGGTCGTCGGATGCGCCGATGCGCGTGAAGATCCGGTCGATGGGGCCGACTTCGCAGGCGGTGGCCGGCACGAAGCTGCCGCACCAGGCCAGAATGGCAATGAGGGCTGCCTGCCGCATGTAGGTGGACTTGCCGCCCATGTTGGGGCCGGTGATGATCAGCAGCCGCCGCTGCGGCGTCAGCTCGCAGTCGTTGGCAATGAACTGCTCCACCATGCCTTCCACCACCGGGTGTCGTCCGCCTTTCACGAGCAGTCCCGGCACGGCCAGCAGGCCCGGCCGACTCCAGCCCGACTGCCCGGCCACCTGGGCAAAGGCCTGGCACACATCCAGGTGGGCCAGGCCGGCGGCCAGCCGCTGCAGGGCCGGTGTATGTGGAGCCAGCTCGGTCAGCAGCTGCTCGTAGAGCGCCCGCTCGCGCGCCAGTGCCCGTTCACGGGCTGACAGCGCCTTGTCCTCGAAGGCCTTCAGTTCGGGTGTGATGTAGCGTTCGGCCGCTTTCAGCGTCTGGCGGCGCCGGTACTCGGTGGGGATGCGGTCGGCGTGGCTGCGGCCCACCTCAATGTAGAAACCGTGCACGCTGTTGTAGCCCACCTTCAGCGTGGCGATGCCGGTACGCTCGCGCTCGCGCGCTTCCATCTCGGCCAGAAAGCCGTCGCAGCCGGCGTCGATGTCGCGCAGCTCGTCAAGCTGGGCATCGAAGCCGGGGCGGATCACGCCGCCGTCGCGGATCATCGTGGCTGGCTCGTCCAGCAGTGTGGCCGACAGCCGTTCGCCGATGGCCGGATCGATGTCGGCTGCCTGGGCCAGCTGCTGCAACGCGGTGAGGGCTGCCGGCTCGGTCTCAGCGCCCGGAACATCCAGCTGGGCCTGCAGCTGCGAGACGCAGGCACCCAGGACCGGCAGGCTGTCGCGCAGCGCCACCAGCTCGCGCGGCCGTGCGCTGCCCAGCATGATGCGCGACGCAATCCGCTCGATGTCGGCCGCCTGCGAGAGCAGCCGCCCGATGGGCTGTGCCATGTCCTTTTCCAGCAGCAGCGCCACCAGCGCCTGGCGAGCGTGCACGGCGGTGCGGTCCTGCAGCGGTGCCAGCAGCCATTGGCGCAGCAGCCGGCTGCCGGCCGCGGTGGCGCAGACATCCATCCGCGACAGCAGCGTCGGCCCCTGTTCCTCCTGCAGCGGGCGTACCAGTTCCAGATTTCGGCGTGCCACCTGGTCGATGATGATGTGCGCCTCGCGCCGCACGCGCTCGATGGGCTGCAGGTGCCGGAAGGGCTGGCCGATGTTCTGACCCAGATAGACCAGCAGCGCACCGATGGCGGCCTGGCCGGCCTCGTCCTCCTGCAGCTCGGTGGCGTGCAGCGTCTGGATGCCCAGGGCCTCGCAGATGGTGCGACCGGCACGCGCCACGTCGAACTGCCAGTCCGGCCTGGCCAGGATGGGCATCACCGGCGTGGTGCGGGCATGCAGGCGCAGACGCTCCAGCAGCACCGACTTGTTGCGTGCCGCCGCCTCGGACACCAGCAGCTCGCCTGGGCCGATCCGCTCGATCTCGGCTTCCAGCTCGGCCTCGGGCAGGGTGGTGAGCGTGCAGCGCCCGCTGGCGGCCACCACGGTGGCCAGCGTGACCAGCGGTGTAGTCCGGGCACCTCGCCGCCCTGCGTCGGAGAACACCAGCGCCGCCAGCGGCCGGTCCTCGCGTTCTGGCAGCAGTTGCGCGTCCGTCAGCGTGCCGGGGGTGATGGTGCGGATCACCTTCCGCTCCACGGGCCCCTTGCTGGCGGCCGGATCGCCAATCTGCTCGCAGATGGCCACCGACTGGCCCAGCGCCACCAACCGCGCTAGGTACTGCTCCAGCGCCTGCACGGGTACCCCGGCCATCGGGATTGGCTCGCCGGCCGACGTGCCACGCTTGGTCAGTGTGATCGACAGCAGCTGAGCCGCCTTTCGGGCATCCTCGTAGAACATCTCGTAAAAGTCGCCCATCCGGTAGAAAAGCAGCGCATCCGGATGTTCGGCCTTGATGCTCAGGTACTGGCGCATCATCGGCGTGTGGGCGGAGAGATCGACGGAGGACATGGCGGGCAGGCAAGCGTTGGGAACCAGACACGATGGTAACGTGATGGCAACCCGTGAGCCGTGCGATCCGGGAGCCCGGGCAGTCTGGGGGCCTGAGCAGTCTAGTAGTCCAGGCAGTCAGGAGCTTGGGGAGCATTTGGCCCCCTGGGCGATCCGGGGCTCGGGGCAGTTCGGCACCCTGGAGGCTTCCCGCTGCCCGGGGCCCACGGGGCAGATCGATGGTCAGTGTGCCGCGTCGGTGTTCCAGGGCGCCTCCCGCCAGCGCCGGGCCAGGAATTCGATGAAGACGTCCAGCCGGCGCGGGACCGGGTCGCGCCGCGCCCGCACGGCGCTGATGTGGGTGACGGGCACGGTCCAGTCCGGCAGCACCGGTACCAGGCGTCCGCTGCGCAGAGCATCGTGGATGTCCCAGGTTTCCCGCAGCGAGATGCCCAGCCCCGCCAGGCACCAGGCGTGCAGGATGTCGCCGCTGTCACTGCCCAGCGCCCCGTTCATCACCACCGTCCGTTCCCGCCGTCCCTGGCGCAGGGCCCAGGTGGTCTGCGCCCCGTCCGCGCCGGCCGGCAGCAGGGCCTGATGCCGACTCAGATCCTCAGGCCGATGCGGCGTGCCGTGGGCGGCCAGATAGCCTGGTGAGGCCACCAGCATGCCGCGGTTGAGTGCCAGCGGCGTGGACACCAGACGCGAATCGGTCGGCTCGTCCAGGCGGATGGCCAGATCGAAGCCGTCGCCGTACAGGTCCACCATCCGGTCGGTCAGGCGAAGGTCGAAGCCGACCTGTGGGTGCCGGCGACTGAACTCGGCGATGGCCGGGGCCACGTGCTTGCGTCCGAACGGCGCCGGTGCCGTCAGCCGGATGACGCCGCGCAGCGTGTCGTCGTCACCCTGGCCCACCTGCTGGATCTCGTCCAGGATGGACAGCACCGAGCGGGCACGCGCTGCAATGGTGCGTCCCTCGTCGGTGATGCGCAGATTGCGCGTGTTGCGCTCGAAGAGGGGCGTGCCCAGCGCGTTCTCCAGTCGCGCGATCTGCTTGCTGACGGTCTTTGGATCCAGTTGCAGGCTACGGGCGGCTGCCGAGAAACTGGCGCTGTCGGCAACCCGTACCAGAACGTGCAGATCGTCGAGGTTTCGCAAAGACATCGATACATCCTGCCCAATACAAGCGGTCTTGTTGTGAGATAAGTAATTGACTGGAACATTCTGTCACATCGCAGGGTGAAGGACAGCCCCATAAAAAGATGGGGAAGGGCGATGTCCGAAGTCGGGATAGGAGGGGGCTTTCATCGTGCGGCGCCCTCGCCATGTGCCTTCATGACGACAGTTCCGCGGACAGAGAGCAGGTGCCTCTTGGCTCTTATTGCTAATGCAGTATCATTAGCGTTTTGATGAAACGCCATGAGGAGCCCAAACCATGCAGGTCCTGTCGTCCTTGAAGGAAGCCAAGAAACGTGCCCGTGACTGCCAGGTGGTGCGGCGGCGTGGGCGCATCTACATCATCTGCAAGTCCAACCCGCGCTTCAAGGCGCGCCAGGGCGGGGCCAAGAACCGCAACAAGCACGCCTGAAACATCGCTCCAAAGCGCGGCGCGCACTGTTCAAGGCCTGGAGAACAGGGCTCAGATCGCGGCCCGAAGCCGCCGTGCCTGGTGCCGAAGGGCCGGGCACGCCAGGCACGCATCGGGTTTTCCAGAGTTCAGGGCGGGTCTTTCAGCCTTGGGCGGGCCGTATCATCCCGGGCATGAGTACGCAGCCTGCCGTGTCCGGGGCATCGCCTTCGCCCCCATCCACATCTTCATCCCCGCAGTCCCCCTCTCCGTTTTCGCTGTCGCGCCAGGAGCTGGCGCTGGTGGCCGTCACGGCCTTCTGGGGCAGCACCTTTCTCATCATCCAGCTGGCCATGCAGCACAGCGGGCCGCTGTTCTTCGTGGGGCTGCGCTTCGTCACGGCCGGACTGGTTGGAACGCTGGTGTTCTGGAAGCGATTGCAGGGTCTTACCCGGCAGGATCTGGTGGCGGGCATGGTGATCGGGATCAGCATCTGCCTGGGCTATGTGCTGCAGACCTGGGGGCTGAAGACGATTCCGGTCAGTCAGTCGGCCTTCATCACCGGGCTGTATGTGCCGATGGTGCCGCTGCTGCAGTGGCTGGTGATGCGTCGCCGACCGTCGGCCATGAACCTGGTGGGGGTGACGCTGGCCTTTGCGGGGCTGGTGCTGATGGCAGGTCCCCAGGAGGGCGAGTTCGGCATGACCTTCGGGGCATGGGTGACGCTGGCTGGGGCGGTGGCCATCGCCTTCGAGATCATCCTGATCGGGCACTACGCCGGCCGGGTGGACCTGGGGCGGGTGACGGTCGTTCAGCTGTACGCAGCCGGACTGCTGTCGTTTCTCCTGATGCCCGTTCTGGGCGAATCGGTTCCGGAATTTTCCTGGGTGTGGCTGGTGGGGGCTATCGGGCTGGGCCTCAGCAGCATCCTCATCCAGCTGGGCATGAACTGGGCCCAGAAAACGGTCTCGCCCACCCGGGCCACAGTCATCTACGCCGGTGAGCCGGTCTGGGGCGGGCTGGCCGGTTATGCAGCCGGTGAACGTCTGCCGCTGCTGGCCCTGGCCGGGGGCGCGCTGATCGTGACCGGGGTGCTGGTCAGCGAGCTGAAGCTACGCCGGCGCCAGCCCGGGTCCTGATCGCATCAGGGCATCGGCATGGGCCATGGGCAGTCCTTGGTGGCCAGCCGACCAGCCATGGCGTATTTCAGGACGCCCGCTGCCGGGGACGCAGCAGCCGGTTGGTGATCCATGCCCCGCTGGTCAGGATGACTGCCCCCAGGTGCATCACCACGGTGTAGCTGCGGTCAAAGGCCGTCTGGGCAGCGACCAGCAGGCTAGCTGCCTCTTGGCGGGCGGCTGCATCCTCTGCAGGCAGGGAGCCCGCCAGCCCCGGTTCGGCCAGGGTTGGGGACAGATGCTGGCCAAGGTGCGCCAGGTGATCGGGCAGGGCGCCGCCGGATGCCGCCACGATGTCCAGGGCCGCGCTGATGCTTCGGGCGGCCGCTGCGTCCACGCCCGGTGGCAGCTGCACGAACACCGTGTAGAGCCCGGTCAGCAAGCTGCCCAGCAGTGCGATCGACAGCAGCGCACCGAATTCATAGGCCACTTCCTCCACGGACGAGGCCATGCCGGCCCGGTGCGGTGGCGCGCTTTCCACGATGGCGGTGGAGGCCACCGAGATGGTGGCGCCCAGGCCCAGCCCGGCCAGCAGCAGGCCCGTCACCAGCCATCCCAGGCCCTCATGGGCCGCCGGCAGGCCCGATGGATGCCACGGGAGCGCCTGGGCGGCCACCAGCATGCCCAATGCACCCACAGCCAGACCACCGGCAATCAGCCGCCGCAGGCCGATATGGTGCAGCCACAGGCCTCCCAGGATGGAACTGGGCAGCGTGCCGATGAACAGCACCGAGGCCAGCAGCCCGCTCTGCAGCGGCGTGTAGCCGGCTACCCACTGAAAGCGCTGTGAGACGCCCAGCAGCACGCCACCGGTCGTGAACGTCACCGACACGGCGCCCAGCACGCCCGCGGCAAAGGCGGGGTTGCGAAACAGCGAGAAGTCCAGCAGGGGATGGGTTAGCTGGCGCTGTCGCCGGACGAAGGCCAGTCCTGCCACAAGGCCAGCGGCCAGGGCGGCGCCCAGCACTCCAAGGTCGATGGGCGGATGGGTGGCCGTCTTGATGGCCAGCACCAGCGAGGAGA
Source organism: Lautropia mirabilis (assembly GCF_900637555.1). Classification (NCBI taxonomy): domain Bacteria; kingdom Pseudomonadati; phylum Pseudomonadota; class Betaproteobacteria; order Burkholderiales; family Burkholderiaceae; genus Lautropia; species Lautropia mirabilis. The sequence goes on from NZ_LR134378.1 coordinate 1,919,178, forward strand.
GCGCAAGCAGCGCCAGCACCGACGAGGGCAGATCCCAGGGATCTGCGTTCGGGTTGCGCTGTTCGGGTGCCACGAACCAGGTGCCCAGCCAGGCCACGGCGATGATGGGCACGTTGACGAGAAAGAGCGCGCCCCAGTGGAAGTGGCCCAGCAGCCAGCCGCCCAGCAGCGGCCCCAGAATGGCACCCACCAGCGACAGGCAGGCCCAGACCGAGATGGCCAGCGCCCGTTCGCGCTCGTCGGCAAAGCCCACCCGGATGAGGGCCAGCGTGGCCGGCAGCATGGCCGAGGCGCCCATGGCCTGCAGCACGCGGGCCAGCACCAGAACGGCCACCGAGCCCGCATAGGCCGCCATCAGCGAGGCCAGCCCGAAGATGACCAGCCCCACCAGGTACATGCGCCGGTGGCCGATGCGGTCGCCCAGCGTGCCCGCACCCAGCAGCAGTCCGGTACTGAAGAGCGGATAGGCATTGACGATCCACAGCCCTTCGGCCGCGCTGGCGTGCAGTTCATGCGTGAGCACCGGCAGGGCCGTCAGCAGGATGGTGATGTCCACCGTGACCAGCAGCAGGCCCAGGCCCACCATCATCAGCAGCAGCCAGCGGTGGGGAGATTTCGGTGCAGCGGAAAAGGGATGTTCCTCGGTCATCGACGATGCCTGTGCCGCCTCACTGTGCCGTCGGTGTCACCAGCCCGACCTGCTGAGGACGGTTGGCCGACAGGAAGTCGTGCTGGAACAGGCACATCCGGATGACGTCGCGGTACTGGCCGTTGATGAAGAATTCGTGCTTCAGCTCGCCTTCCACCTCGAAGCCCAGCTTCCGGTAGATGTGCATCGCCTTGTGGTTCTCGCGGTCGACGATCAGGTAGATCTTGTACAGGTTCAACACGCTGAAGCCATACTCCATGGCCAGCCGGGCCGCCTTGAAGGCAATGCCCTTGCCCTGATGATCGGGGGCGATGATGATCTGGAACTCGGCCCGCCGGTGCACGTGGTCGATCTCCACCAGCTCCACCAGGCCCACGCTCTTGCCATAGGCCTCCACCACGAAGCGGCGCTCGCGCTGGTCGTGGATGTGCTCGTCGTACAGCGCCGACAGCTCGGCAAAGGTCTCGAAGGGCTCCTCGAACCAGTAGCGCATCACGTTGGCGTTGTTGTCCAGCTGGTGCACGAAGGGCAGGTCCTCACGCTCCAGCGGACGCAGCCGCAGGCTGATCTCGGCTGGACGGGAGGCCGCTTCGGCAGGGCGTGCAGAAGCATGGAGCGCCGGGGCCGGCGCCTCGGCAGCGTGTGGGCGATGCTTGGAAGACATGGTTGTCGGAAGGGGTGTACGAAGGCCCACTATAGCGCTGCGCCCGCGACGCACAAAGCCGCGGGCGATCAGATGCAGGCCAGCACGCCGCTTCCATGCGAGGACGTTGTACCGTTGCATCGGTGCACACGGTCGGAACGCTGGGGTACCGGCCAGGGGCCGGTACCGTCGTGGCGTCTTACCCCTGGCCGCGCACCAGCGCCATCACCTTGGCCGCATCCAGCTGGCGCGATTCAGCCTCGATCCGGGGCAGGTACTGCGACTGCAGCGCACGACCGTCGCCCAGCACGCGCTGATAGGCGTCCTTCAGCATCTGGGTGGACAGCGTGCGGCCGCCGGCATAGTACTCGCGCGCCACGTGTCCCAGGGCGTAGGTGCTGGCAAAGCTCATGCCCGAGCTGACGGCCTGGCGGCCGAGCCCGCCCAGCATGCCCTTGCCCAGCTTCTTGCCGAGCAGGCTGCCCAGCAGCTTGCGGCCGGCCTGTTCCAGATACTGCGAGGTGACGCCCACGCCCAGCGTGGCCAGAAAATCGCGGATGTGGCCCTTGTCCAGCGGGTAGCCGTACTGCTGGCCGATCTGGTAGACCAGCCGCATCTGCAGCGGGATGATGGCCAGCGTCGACAGCGATTCGGGCAGCAGCTCGATGGCGCCGTTGGTGATGGCCGCGCGCAGGATCTGCTGGTCGATGGCCTGTGCGTCCGGCGTGGGGCGGCCGGTCGGCACGTTCTGGTTCGCCGGAGCGTCCGGGAGCGGGGGTGTCGGGTGGCTGCCGGCTTCGTGGGGTGTGCCCTGGGCCCGGGAGTTTCCGAAAAGCGGGGTTTCCTGCAGCGGTTCCGCCAGCGGGGCCTGCGCCAGCGCCTCGGCCTGCTGCACCGTGGCCTCGGCGGAAGCTGTATCCAGCTGCAGGGCCTGGCGTGCCTCGGTCAGGAAGGCGCGTTCGGCCTCGCTGATGCTGCCATCGGCCTCGCAGACACAGACCGCCATCTCGTAGGCCAGCCGGCGGGCATCGTCATCCTGCAGCCGGGCGGCCACGTCCTGCACGCCGGTGCGCTTCATCAGCACATCCTGATGGAGCGCAGGCAGATTGATCTCCTCGCGGGCGGCCAGGCCCTCGGCAATGCGCCGGATCTCCTCGCCTTCGCGTTCATGTTTCTGCTGGTCTGCGTAGGCAGCCAGCAGGCACAGCGTCAGGGTCGCGCGGATCTGTTCGGTGTCCGTCATGGTGGGGATCCCTCCTTCGTGTGGTCAGAATGGGCGTGTGGGTCCTGCCCGGTCGGTCAGTGCCTTCTGGCGTTGTCCGGTCGGAATGTCGGCTGGCCGGCATTCAGGGCTGGCAGACGAACTGCAGCCCGGAAAACCCGCAGAAGCGCTGGAAGCCCGGTTTGAAGAACTCGGCCCCGGCCCAGTTGCGGTACAGCGCCGGGTCGATGTCGATGGTGCGGCCGCGCTGCCAGTCGGCAGGGTTGGCCGGATCGCCACCCGGTTTCAGCACCGTCAGGTACGGAAAGCGCTGGATCGGTCGGCCGCGGCCGGCGCGGGCATCCACCTCGGTGGCCGAGGCAAACAGCGTCTCGGGGGCCAGGCCGTCTTCCACCCAGTCCATCAGCGGCGTGGTCACATCCAGGCTGCCCAGGCCGTCGCCGCGGTCGCAGTGGTACATGCCGGGAATCAGGAAAAGCCGCAGCATGTCGTCGGCCTGCGGGTCCAGGTCGCGCACGGCCTGCCAGTAGGCGATGGCATTCATCGGCGTGATGTTCGGATCGGCCAGACCATGCCAGATCAGCACCTTGCCGCCCGCTTCGCGGTAGGCGGACAGATCCGGATTGCTGGCGTCCAGCAGGGCGTGCATCGGCGCCAGCCGTTGCAGTGATTCGCGGGTGAAGCGAAAGTTCGCCAGCTTCCAGTGCGGATCGTAGGAACCCGGATAGGCCAGCGCCGGAATGATGTCGCTGGAAGACTTCAGGCTGACGGTGCGTGCCGTGGGCGGCAGCACCACCTGGTCGATGGGCGTGCCCTCGGGGCTGGGCGGGCGCGTGGGTGTGGCGGCATCGGGCACCGCTGCGTGCGCGTTGGGGGCCGGCTTTGGGGGTGGCGGTGCAGCGGGCGAGGGCGTCTTCGACGGATGCAGCGGGGTGCTCATGTCGTGCGACGAGCGCTGCTGCGTCTGGCGCTGCAGCACGGCGTTGCGCGGCACCAGCACGCGCAGCCAGGCCAGCTCCGAGCCTGGCAGCACCGAGCCCAGCACCAGCTTGTGGTCGCCGTCATGGGCGCCCCGATAGACTTCGGCCACCGCGGCGGCCGTGCGCGGCGAGATGCAGTTGCCCGCGTTCATGAGGTCCCGGGAAGGGTCCGCCACCTTGTCGGGGCACACCCATTGCCAGGGATCGACCTTGCAGGTCGGGTCGCTGACCAGGCCGTCGGTCGTGCCGTCGGCGGCATCGCAGGCCTGCACTGCACGGCGGTGCAGGATCGGCAGGTCGTCCTCGCGGATGGCGGGCTGGTCGCTGTCGGGCTGCACGATGCGGGCATTCCAGCCGTGGTACATGCTGTTCTGAATGGTGAACACCAGGGACGGTGCGCCGGCCACCACGCCGTTGAAGTCTTTCGGATAGAGCTGCACGGCCATCAGCGCCTCACGCCCACCGTCGGAGCAACCTGAGAAATAGGTGTACTTCGGTGGCTGACCATAATAGCGATGAATGAGTTCACCCGCGATGAGGCGGGTGGCATGCACGGCGCGGTAGCCGAAATCCACCCGCAGCTGCATGTCGGCGGCGGCCCAGATGCCGCCGGCGCCACTGGTGTGGCCCATGTCGGTCGAGGCCATGGCCAGCGTGCCGTCGCGCTCGAAGGAACAGTCGCGCTGCGGGGAATGGATGGCCAGCCGGCCGCACAGCCCGCCGCAGCCGGTCTGCAGGTAGCGCTGCGTCCAGCCGGCCACGGGCAGCCGCACGATGAAGCGGATCTGGGGCGAGATGACGCCCTGCACCAGGCACATCGCCTTGCCATTGATGTCCTCGGTCTGCACGGACGTGACCTGCGTGGGCGCCTCGGCCAGCGAGGCATCGGCAAAGCTGTTGAGCGTGCAGGGCAGTCGGGGCATGACCGGGGGCAAATCCTGCACCGCCTGGGCATCCAGCGGCAGGGCCAGGACCCAAGGCAGGGCAGCCAGCAGGAGGGACAGGCGGCGGCGAAGGCGACCGGGTTGCAATATCATCGGGTCGGAATACGGGAACGGCAGGATCCCGCAGTCTACCGGGTTGTGGCAACGCGGCAACAGAATGCCCCCAACACGTGGGGCCAGCGGTGCATTGCGTTCTGCCGGGCATTCATCTCAGGAGACTCTCATGAAATTTTCCACCGCCGCCATCCATGCCGGCTACCACAGCGACCCCACCACCCGGGCGGCCGCCGTGCCGGTCTACCAGACGACTTCGTACACCTTCGACGACAGCCAGCATGGCGCGGACCTCTTCAACCTGGCGGTGCCCGGCAACATCTACACGCGCATCATGAACCCCACCAATGCGGTGCTGGAGGCGCGCGTGGCGGCCCTGGAGGGTGGCGTCGGTGCGCTGGCGCTGGCTTCGGGCATGACGGCCATCACCTATGCGCTGCAGGCACTGTGCTCGCCGGGCAGCAACATCGTCTCCACCAGTCAGCTGTATGGCGGCACCTACAACCTGTTCGCGCACAGCCTGCCTAACCAGGGCATCCAGTGCCGCTTCGTGGATCACGACGATCTGGAGGCGCTGGAAGCGGCCATTGATGACAATACCCGTGCGCTCTACTGCGAATCGATCGGTAACCCGGCCGGCAACGTGGTGGACCTGAAGCGCTGGGCCGAGGTGGCCGAGCGCCATGGCGTGCCGCTCATCGTCGACAACACGGTGGCCACCCCCTACCTGTGCCGCCCCTTCGAGCATGGGGCCCACATCGTCGTGCATTCGCTCACCAAGTACATTGGTGGCCATGGCACCACGATTGGCGGCGCCATCGTCGACAGCGGCCGCTTCGACTGGAAGAAGCACGCACGGCGCTTCCCCATCTTCAGCCAGCCCGACCCGTCCTACCATGGCGTCGTCTACACCGACTCCTTCGGCGAGGCGGCCTACATTGCGCGCTGCCGTGTGGTGCCGCTGCGCAATACCGGTGGGGCACTCTCGCCCTTCAACGCCTTCATGCTGCTGCAGGGGCTGGAAACCCTGTCGCTGCGCATGGAACGGCACTGCAGCAACGCGCTGCAGGTGGCGCAGTGGCTGGAGAAGCACCCGAAGGTGACACGGGTCAATTACGCGGCGCTGCCGGGCAGCCCCTACCGGGAAACGGCCGAGCGCATCTGCGGCGGCCGCGCGTCGGGCATCCTCAGCTTCGAACTGAAGGGCGGCATCGACGCCGGCATGCGCTTCATCGACGCGCTGCAGATGATCTATCGCCTCGTCAACATTGGTGATGCGAAGACGCTGGCCTGCCACCCGGCCTCCACCACGCATCGGCAGCTGAACGAGGAAGAACTGGCGCGTGCCGGTGTGCCGGCCGGTCTGGTGCGGCTGTCCATCGGCATCGAGGATGTCGAGGACATCCTGGCCGACATCGCGCAGGCGCTGGATAAGGCCTGACCAATCGCAAGACGCTCAGAAGGGAAAGACCATGGAACGCTGGGTCCTCTACGCCACGCTCTCGATGCTGTTTGCGGGCTTCACCTCCGTCATTGCCAAGATGGGCATGGAGGGCATTTCCGCCGAGCTGGGACTCAGCGTGCGCACGCTGTTCGTCTGCGGCTTCGTCTTCGTGTTTGCGCTGATGTTCGTGGACCCGGCCGAACTGCCCCGGCTGAATGGCCGCAGCCTGATGTGGCTGTGCATTTCCGGCGCCACCACGGCGCTTTCATGGATCTTCTACTACAAGGCCATCAAGGAAGGCCAGGTGGCCACCGTGGCGCTGATCGACAAGGGCAGCGTGGTGGTGGCCATGATCCTGGCCTGGATCCTGCTGCGCGAGGCCATCACCCCGCGCATGGCGATCGGCGCGACGCTGATCGTGTCGGGGCTGCTGGTGATGGTGCGCAGGTAGGCATCAGTACGGTGCAAAGGGCTTGAGTGCAGCCTGCATCGGGTTGCCGTTCATGAACAGATACGGGTTGCTGCCCTTGGGGGCATCGGGCTGCGGTACCAGATAGCGGCCCGTATCCGGATCGTATTCACCCCGTTTCGTGAAATGCAGCCCCGTGGTGGGATCTGCCCAGTGGCCGGGGAAGCGCACCACAGGGTCTGCCTGCCGACGCTCGGCGTCCGACAGCGGTTCCGGCTGCCATTTCAGCGTGGTCGGGTAGGGGGTATCGGGCAGCTCCTCGCCAAAGGGGCCGAACAGCTGGCTCCAGCTCAACGTGGTGCGCGGACTGGCTACACCGTAGGGCAGGCCACGCGGATCAAGCAGGATCCAGCGCATGCCATAGGCGTCATGCTGCAGCGTGGGACAGTTCCACGGATCCTGTGACCCGGACGACTTGACATGCTGGGCAGCGGTGCATGGGTGGGCTGTTGCGACGTTTGCCGGAGTGGCCTTCGAGTCAGTCTGTGGATGGCCGGCATCTTTCTTTCCGGGTGCCGACGCGGGTTCCTTCAGGGTCTCGATCATCAGCAAGGGCATGCCCTGATAGTGCCACCAGGTGCGCATCAACGGACGCTGCGCGCCGATCTCGGCCTGCAGCAGGCCATCCTGATAGTCGTAGAAGGTCCATTGCTTGCCTTCACGACGGGCCACCCGTTCACCGCGGTGGTTGTAGCTGTACTGGATGCTGCGACCATCCTTGTGCGTCATCGACAGGATCTGGCCGCCTGGATGCCAGCGCAGCTTCCAGCCGTTCCATTCCAGCGGCCTGCCGGCAGCGTCGTAGGGTACGTTCTTGTAACGGTGGGTGCCCGGCAGGAAGGAGGCTTCCTGCTTTCGGTCGGCCGATTTCCCGTTCAGCGTAGGCTGATGCGTCCAGCTCGATGCGATGCGGTTGCCCCGGTCGTCATAGCGGTACTGCCATTGGCTGTCACCCACTGCGGTTGGAGAAATGCGCAGCTTGTCGAGTTTTTCCTTGCTGTCGGTAGATTGCCATTTGGTGCGGATGAGACGGCCCTGCGCATCATAGTCAAAGATCTGACCGTGGTAGCGGGTTCCGATCGCCTGCCAGCGTCCGTTGTCGTGGTGTTGCAGGCGGTATTCGGTCAGATGGCTGTCGTAGTACGGAGAATCCGAAAAGATGGCGGCCCCACCCCCGATCGGCTGGCCGTTGCGTTCAAACGCCAACACATCGAAAAGACCGTTTGCAAGCGTTGCAAAGCGCTGTGGGCCGTCGTTGCCACTCTGGCGATTGGAATACAGAAAACCGTTGTGCCGTTCGCCCAGCCGGAAGTTCGCGGAGCGCACATTGATGGAGCCATTGGATTGACGGTCGATGCTCATTGCAGCCCCGTTGGGCAGCATGATTCCGCTGGGGCGCGCATCCCGGCTGTTGTTGGACGGATCGTACTGGAAGCGGGTGACGAAAATCTGATTCTTGCCCGAATCAACCGGATGGATCGCGGCCGTGCGTGCAATCAGCCGGCCGTGGGCATCGTATTCCATCCGCTCGGTCATGGAGGGTGATTCGACCTTGACCAGTTGATTTTCCTTGTAGTGGTAGGTCGTTGTTTCAGAAAACCCCTGCTTGTCGGACAGGCGCTTTTCGATCATGCGGCCCTGCTTGTCGTACTGGATCTCCAGGCGGGAGCCGGTGGCGTCGATTTCGCGGATCGGTCGGCCGGCTTCGTCGAAGAAGAGCTGGCTGGTGCCGGTGTCGGCAGATTTCATTTCCACCATCTTTGCTGCCTTGGGCTCCGCGGCAGACGCGGAATGTGGCGAGGTCAGTGAGGTGGCAGACAGCCCCAGTGAGAAGGCGGCCAGCAGGGCGGCGTACAGGGGGGAGCGGTTGCAGGCAAGGGGTGTTTTCATGGCGACAGGCACCGTGAAGAGGATGGAGCGAGGTTCGCTCACTGTGCGCCTGAAGTCGGAAAGCCGCCATCCATCGATTGGATGGTCGGCATGGGCCAGATGGATGAGCGGCTGGTGGGGGTTACCTGAACGCGTTCAAGGTCCTGCCAACGGTACTTGCTACCGATGAGCCGCCACCAGCGCCGCACTGCCCAGGCCACCCACACCAGCGATGCAGGCCAGACCTAGCCGTGGATGGCGGGGCATGGCGGTAGCCTCCGTGCCCGGCATGTCTGGACGGACCGGATGAGGTGCAGTGGATGGTTCCGCCGGAATCTCTGAGCTCTTTGGCCTCTCTGGAATGGCCGAGGTTGTCGAGGCAGCGCATGGGGCATGGGGGGCATGCAGTCGGGCCAGCAGCTCCACCAGCGCAATGGCGCCCGAGGCGCCGATGGGGTGGCCGCGCGCCAGTCCGCCGCCCCAGGCGTTGACGCGCGCAGGATCCAGCCCTTTGCCGTGCAGGGCCTGCTGGAAGGCCAGACCCTGCACGGCAAAGGCGTCATGCAGCTCGACGGCGTGCAGGACATGCAGGTCCAGCTGCTGCCGCTGCATCAGGGCCTCCGTGGCGGCCAGCGCGCCGGTCAGCGGGTTGTCAGGATCGGCGCCCAGGCTGAGCCCGCCCAGCCAGTGGGCGGCGGGCGCGATGCCATGCCGGGCGCAGAATTCTGCCGAGGCCATGAGCACGAGTGCGGCACCATCGGCCTGCGGGGAGATGGCCAGACGGCTGAGAGCGCAGTCCGGGTCCGATGCATCGGGGCTGTGGGTATCGGTTGGTGCGCGTGCCGCCACCGGCATCCGCGATGCCTGGCGCTCGCTCAGCAGCCGGGGATAGGCATCGTGCAACAGACCTTCCAGGGGCAGGATGGCGGATGGCGTGCAGGCGGAGCGTGCCGCCATGGCACGGACGGCGCGGGCGTGGCTGTCGCGGGCGTATGCATCCTGCTGGTGGCGCGTGAATCCGTGGCGGGCCGCGTAGTCGGCAGCGGCCTGCAGTGGATCGGGATCACGTGCCGGCCACGGGGTGAAGGCGGGGCGTTCGTAGGGAATGGCGGCCTGGGTGGCGTCCATGGGCCGGTGCTGGCGGATGGGGGATCGGGTCCAGGCTTCGGCACCACCGGCAATGACGACGTCGGACTGACCCGACAGGATGCGCGCCGCTGCCAGGTTGATCGCGTCCAGCCCCGAGCAGCACTGGGTGTCCACCGAGAAGGTGGCGCAGCGTTGTGGCAGGCCGGCTGCCAGCGCCGTCATGCGTGCAGGGTTGCCGCCGGCCCCCAGTGCATTGCCCAGGATCAGGGTGTCCACCGCCTCCGGCGGCAGCCCGACTGTTTGCAGCAGATGCAGCACCAGGGGGGCGGCCAGCGTGTGTGGTGTGTGATGACGCAGCGCGCCATGACGCGGCGCGACCGGGGTGCGGCCCCCGGCAAGGAGCGGAACGGGCAGAGGGGACAGCATCAGGGGCGAATCCGGGTGGCGCCCTCCAGCGCATGGCGGATGGCGGTCAGATCGGTCTTTCCGCTGGCGGTCATTGGCCAGTCGCCTTGCCAGCGCCACCAGTGGCGGGGCACCTTGTAGGACTCCAGCGCCTGATGGCACCAGGCCACCAGGTCGGCGGGAGCAGCCGTCAAGGGCACGAGTGCCGGTGCTTCGACATCGGCGCTGCCGGTCATGGCGGGGGTCTGGTTGCCGTCATCGGATGGACGCATCAGTACTGCATGCACCACCTGACCGCGCTGCGGATCAGGCAGGCCCAGCACGGCGGCCTGGGAGATGTCCGGATGGGCCATCAGACGGGCCTCGACCTCTTCGGGGAACAGGTTCCGGGCCTGGGTGACGATCATGCGATTCTCGCGCCCCACCAGATACAGGTTGCCCTGGGCATCCTGCCACCCGATGTCGCGCACGGTCAGCCATTCGCCCACGCGGCGGGCTGCCGTGGCGTCCTGGCCATTCACGTAGTCGATGAACAGCATGGGGCTGCGGATCCAGATGAGGCCGGGCTGAGGGCGGGTTGGGGGATCGGCGTGGTCCTCCTGCGTGGGGGGCGATGCCTTGTCGGAGGGGGCGGACGAGGTGGGGAACGAAGCAGGCGATGGGGTGGAAGATGAGGGAAAACCGGCGGGTGACGAGAAGGGCGAAACCTGGAGCGAAACGGTGGCTGGAGCTGCGGGTGATGGGAGTGGCGTGGAACCGCCTGTTCCATGGAAGCCGTTGCCGGGGTCGGATGCCGGGGGCAGCGTCTCGGCCGCTCCGATGTGGACCTGCACGTTGCCGAAGGGGCGGCCGACCGCCTGGGGCGGGGCGTCGGGTGTGGCCTGCATCCAGCTTACGTAGCTGGTTTCCGAGGCGCCATAGAAGGTGATGATGCGTGCCTGTGGAAACAGTGCCTGAAGCGGCGCGGTGTTCTCGTGGGCCCAGCGTGCGCCGCTGATCAGCAGCAGCTTCAGCTGCGGGATGGGACCGATCCGACGCCGGCGTGCGGCCGTCAGCAGCATCAGCAGCTGGCTGGGCACGCTGACCATGACCGGGGAGCTGCCGTCGGCCAGCGTGGTCAGGGTTCGGCCGGCCGAGAAGCGGCTCTGCAGCGAGGTGCCGCCACCGCTCCAGAGTCCCAGCAGTGCGCCGAACAGGAAGAGCGAGTGCGACATCCGCCCTGGGGCCAGCACGCGGCCGCCGGCCACCGGGCCGAAGGTCTGCAGGGTGATGCGGAAGGTCTCTGCCCATGAGAGATGGTGACGCCGGAAACCCTTGGGCAGGCCCGTGCTGCCGGAGGTGAAGCCGATGTAGAAGGGCGTTTCCGGCGTGGGGGGCGGGCTGGGGGCCGGGGACGGGTCGCCCATGTCGCGCAGCGCCGCTTCCATGCGGGCATGAACCTCGGTGGGCCAGTCCGGGTCGGCCACGGCCGCACATCGCCCGCTGCGGATGACGGCCAGGAAATCGATCAGCAGCGCCAGCGGATCGGCGGTGCTGGTGAGCAGCACGTTGCTGCCGAGGGAGCGGCCGGTGGGTGCCGCGCCCCGTTCTTCGACGGCCTTCAGGAGCTGGCCGAAATCCAGCTGCCGGGCATGGCTGCCATGGGCATCCTGGATGATGGCTGGCCGATCGGGGTGTTCATGGGCCCAGCGCAGCAGCGGGCCATGGACCAGATCGGCGGGATCGGCAGATCGGATCGCGTTCAACGGCGCGTGGCGCGGCTCTCGCTGCCCGGGAAGGGCCAGTCGGGCAGGGCGCGCGCGACGGTGTGGACGATGAGGGCGCACAGCAGCGCCTTGATGGTGTCGCCGGGCACGAAGGCCAGATCCGCCAGGAAGGCCTTGTCAAAGGTCATGTCGGCAAAGATGGTCAGACCGATGATGCCCGTGAGGTGCAGGAACACGAGCCCGCCAGCCATGGAGGCGATGAAGGCGTTGGCGGCCAACCGTCCGGCGGTATGGGCGCGCGGCAGCATCAGCATCATCCAGCCGGTGACGAAGGCCGCTGGCGCGAAGCCGTACAGGTAGCCGGCTGACGGCGACATGAACGGGGCCAGACCGCCCCGGCCTCCGGAGAGCACCGGCAGGCCCAGGGCCGCGGCCACGACGAACAACAGTACCGCCTGAAAGCCGCGCCAGGGGCCCAGCAGGCAGCCGGCCAGCATGATGCCCAGCGTCTGGGCGGTGATGGGAACGCCGAAAGGCAGGTCGATCTTGGGAATGAGGCCCAGTACCGCCAGCAGGGCGGCAAAGAGGGCGACTTGCGAGATGTGCTGCGCACTCTGGCGCGACAGGGTTCGGTCCATGAATGAGGGGATGTCTGGCAGAAGAAGGATGGGGCGCAGAGGCCGGTCGTACTGATCCCTTGGAACGTCTCCGGTCTGTGCCGTCTGGAATGGGTGTCATTCTACGGTTGACTGAAATTCTACCGTCGCCGGGAATCAGGGTTTTGCCGGATGCGGACCTGTGAGGGCTCCTTCATGCCTGCGGGCGATTCCGTTGTCGAGCTTTCCGGGTACGCCTGCTGTGCTGCCTGTCGACAACGGTCCACTCAACAGCCAGCCCCTCCGACTGACCCGGCGTTGCCTGTATCGACAGGCCCCGTGCGAGGGACGACCGATGGTATGAGTGCGACATGGACAGGAGCGGCACGAACTCTCGACTACCATGGGTATAGAATCAGATTGTCAATTAATGTCATAGAACGGGCGGCAACGGATACCCCGCATTCAGGAGCGATCATGTTGAGCACATTGATGCAACAGATGGGCATCCATCCATTCTGGGCACAGCTGCTGCTGTTGCTGGTCATCATCTACTTCGGCATCCGCTTCGGTGGGGTGGCACTGGGCCTGCTGGGCGGGCTGGGCATCACGCTGCTGGCTTTCCTGTTCGGCGTGGCGCCCGGCAAGCCGCCCATTGATGTCATCCTGATCATCATCGCGGTGGTGACCACCTCGGCCACGCTGGAAGCCACCGGGGCGCTGAACCTGATCGTGCGGCTGGCCGAGAAGCTGCTGCGCCGCCATCCCGAGCGGGTCACCTACCTGGCGCCGATCTGCACCTTTTCGCTGACGATGCTGGTGGGGACTGGGCATGCGGTCTATCCGCTCCTGCCGGTGATCTATGACGTGGCGTATTCCAAGGGGATTCGTCCCGAGCGCCCGATGGCGATTGCGTCGGTTGCCAGCCAGATGGGCATCACGGCCAGCCCGGTGTCCGCCGCTCTGGCCACGGTGGTGGCCATCGCTGCCACCAACCATGTGGCCATTTCGGTGCCGCAGGTGCTGTGTGTGACCGTGCCTTCATGCATCATCGGCATGCTGGTGGCGGCCACCTGGAGTCTGAAGCGGGGCAAGGAACTGGCCGACGATCCGGATTTCCAGGCCCGGATGCAGGATCCCAAGATGCGCGAGTACATCGAGGGGGGCAGCCATTCGGTGCTGGGCGAGGCCGTGAGTTCGCAGGCGCGCAGTGCGCTGACGATCTTCCTGCTGGGTATCGTGGCCATCGTCTGCCTGGCTTCGGTGGCGCAGCCGCTGCTGCCGCTGGATGCCAAGGGACAGCCGCTGACGATGGTGCCGGTGATCCAGTTCGTCATGCTGGCGGCCGGCGCGCTCATCCTGTTCTTCACCGGCGTCAAGCCCAAGGCCATCTCGGATTCCAAGGTCTTCAATGCCGGCATGATCGCGGTGGTGATGATCATGGGTATTGCCTGGATGAGCGATACCGTCATCTCGGGCAACAAGGGCTACATCACCGACCTGCTCAAGGCCGAGGTGGAACGCCATCCGTGGACCTTCGCCCTGGCCATGTTCACCTTCTCGGCCTTCCTGAAGTCCCAGGCGGCCACGCTGACGGTGATGCTGCCGCTGGGCTTTGCGCTGGGGCTTTCACCGGCCACGCTGCTGGGATCGGTGCCGGCCAGCTATGCATACTTCTTCTTCTGCTTCTACCCGAGTGATCTGGCAACGATCAACTTCGACCGTACCGGCACCACGCACATCGGCAAGTACATCCTGAACCACAGCTTCATGATGCCTGGCCTGATTGGCGTGGGGGTGGCCACGGTGGTGGCGATGCTGATCGCGCAGGTGGTGGTGTGAGGCAGGGGGCTGGCGGTCCTGGCGGAGGTTCTTCCGCTGGTGACCGTCAGCCCCGCAGTTTCTGCAGGAACGGATTGTGGGCGATTTCCCACAGGAAGCCGTCCGGGTCCGCGATATAGCCGCTGTAGCCGCCCCAGAACACTTTCTGGGGCGGTTTGATGATGGTGACGCCATGCTCGCGAAAGCGCGCAAAGAGCGCATCGACCTCGGTGGCGGTGGCCAGGTTGTGAGCCATCGAGAAGCCGGGAAAGCCGCCCGGCATTGTGACAGGGCTGTCATGGCCGGCATCCTTGGCCAGCGCATCACGCTGGAACAGTGCCAGTATCAGCGCGCCGCCCGTCTGGAAGAACGCAATGTGCTCGTTGCTTTCGGCGCTTTCCTGCCAGCCGAAGACTTCCTGGTAGAAACGGCGTGATCGGCCAACGTCCGCAACGCCGAGAGTGATGTAGTTGATGTGCTGGTCCATGATGAGATCGAACGGGGTCGGGGCGTGGTGGACGGGATCAGCCGTGGGGGGCGCCGGCTTCAGTCCCCCAGTCGCGCAAACAGCGCATCGGCCACGCGGCGGGTGGTCTGCAGCATCTGGATGGTGAGGGGGGCGATGAGGCGCCAGCCGCCGGGCCGGCCGGTGCGCAGGCGCCAGGCGTCGTCGAGCTTCTTCCATTGCACGAAGAAGTGCTCGATGAAGCGCAGCATCAGGCCCAGCTGCAGGGCCAGGCGTTCGGGGGACAGGCCCACCAGGCGCAGAGGCTGCAGTAGCCATTCCAGCACGTCCAGCAGCGCGGCGGGACGGGTGGTGACGGTCAGTACAGCTCCCAGGCTGCAGGTGCAGGCCAGCCGCACGGTGGCGGACCAGGCCAGGTCCGGACGGCCCATCCACAGCTGAAAGAGTGCCACCAGGCCGGCGGCCACCAGCACCGAGAACATCAGGCGTTGGGCCGGACGGGTGGCGCGACCCAGGCTCAGCCACAGGGCCAGCGCCAGGCCGGCGATGATGCCCAGGATCAGCGGGTCCTTCACCCAGAAAAGCACGAGGCCCAGCAGTACCAGCAGGGCCAGCTTGAGGCCGGCTGGCACACGGTGCAGCCAGCTGGGGATGTCGCTGTAGAGGCTACCCATGGTGAGGTGCCGCGCCCTGGGTGGGACGAGCGGTTTCAGTGGCGCGGGCGCCTTCCGCGAGCTGAGCGGCTTCAGCGGGATGGGGGGCTTCCGCGGGGTGAGCGGCTTCAGCGATGAGCTGGTGCACGTGTGTTTCGTAGGCGGCGCAGACGTCCGGGCCGTTGCCGTCGGCACGGACCTGCCCCTGGTCCAGCCATAGCACGCGCGGGTAGGTGCGCACGTGGTCCAGCAGGTGGGTGGAGACGATGAGCTGGCGGTCGCTCCGGTTCAGGTCATGGGCCAGGCGGGCCTGGCCGGGCAGATCCAGGCTGGCATAGGGTTCGTCCAGCAGCAGGGTGGCGGGCCCGGCCAGCAGCAGCGTCAGCCAGCAGACGTGCTGGCGCTGGCCCTGGCTCAGTGCCGAGATGGCGCGTTGCGCCCAGTCGGACAGGCCACGCTGTGCCAGAAACTCGCGTGCCTTCTGCAGGGCCTCGAGCTTCTTCAGGCCGGGCAGGCCCAGGGCCAGCTCTTCTTCCACGGTGGGGAAGATGATCTGGTCGTCAGGGTTCTGGAACATCATGCCGATGCGCTGGCTGCGCTTCAGACGCCCCTCGCGCTGATGGATGTCCATACCATCGATATGGATGCTGCCCTGATCGGGGGCTTCCAGGCCGCACAGCAGGCGCAGCAGGCTGGTCTTGCCGGCGCCGTTGTTGCCGATGAGACCGATGCGGTCCTCGGTCAGTTCCAGCTGCAGGCCGGCAAAGACGGGCGTGATGCCGCGTGTGAGGTGTACGTCCTGGAGGTGCAGGGTGGGCATGGGCAGATGACAGGATCGGGCGACGGGCTGAAGCCGGCATGCGGCGGGTCTGGGGGGACGCCTTCAGTAGGAAAACCGATGGATTCTGGCACGAAAGGGGGTGGGCGATGAAACCGTGACCAGTTCGGAACCCAGGTCGAAGGTGGTGGCGTACAGCGGTGGGCGTTCGCCCTCGGCGGTGGGCAGGCGCACGTCCGGGTAATGGATGAGGACCTGCGGAAGCTGGTGCGCTTCCGGGTGATCGGTGAGGAGCGCCGGTGGAATCGGGTGGGGGCCGTGGTATTCATGGCTGGAAAAATCACCGGGCTGGCGCGGTGAGGCGGGCTTGCGGACCGCCGTGGCCGGATCCAGCCGGTCGGGATGATGCCGCTGCAGGAAGGCAGTGAGTGTTTCCACGTCGGGCAGCTGGCTGTCCAGGGTGTTGAGCGACCCCATGCCGCTGATGCCCTCGCCCCAGGCCTTCAGCGTGGATTCCTTGCGGGTCCACATCAGCAGGAAGGCCAGTTCGCGCAGGCTATCGGGCATGGCCAGCAGCAGTTGGGCCTCATGGGGGCGGGTGACGCGATGGACCAGCGAATCCAGCATCTTTACCTCGCGCCCCAGTACCTCCAGATCAATGCCCAGTTCCTGCGGCCCCAGGGCCACCCAGGCGACGTGTTCGCTGTGGGTCAGGTTGAAGTGCAGGGGGCTTTGATGCGCCGGATCCAGGCTGGGCTTGCCTCTTGGGCTGCGCACGAAACGCACGTCGGCGGGCGAGACATGCAGCTGGCGTGCCAGCAGGGCGCGCAGGCCGGCACGGGTGGCGCGGTAGCGTCGTTGCAGGTGCTCGAAACGGAAGCGCTCGGCACGGGCGTGTTCGGACGCGGCGATCCAGTGTTCGGATTCGGGAGGACGGGGCGCATCGAGATCGATGCGCCAGCAATCGACGACAGGAAGGTTCGCGTCCGGCATGACGGTTTCGGGAAGGGATAGGGACTGATCTTCCGAGTTTACTGCCGCATGCCTTGCCGTCTGCCCGCGGAGACCCGTGTTTCCCCCTATTTTGCGGCGGCCTTGATGCGCAGGATCTCGCGCACGAAGTCGTTCATGCGTCGGGCGAAGGCGGGGTCATCCAGCCAGCCGATGAGGGCAAAGGTGTCGGGCTTGCCACCGTCGTCGGCTTCGACGCACTCGCCCTGGTAATGCTGGAAGAAGATGGCCTTGCCGCCACGGATCTTGCCCCGATGCAGCACGGCGATGCGGCCGTTTTCATCCTGGGCGAAGACACCGGAAATGGCACGGCTGATGCCCTGGACGGGAAAGTTGATTTCTGCGGCCAGCGAGACTTTCTTGCCGGCCACCGGGGCGTCGGTACCGAAGCCGTTGAAGTGCTTGGTGTCCTGCGACTGGCCGGCGAACCAGAGGCCCAGCGTGTCGTCGTAGGCCACGTCGGCCTCGAAGCCGCCGCCGGCACCGCCGACGGTACAGGCAACGCGCTGGGGCAGCGCGGTCTGCAGCTGATGGACGAGGGTTCTCTGGGCGTTGTTGATGTCGGCGGCGCTGCTGATGACGGTCAACATGTCGTTCGGGTCTCCTGGTGGATACGGGATGGTGGATGTCATCTTAGTCGATGATGGGCATGCATCGGCCCGGCTGGTCTTCGGGCTGCGGGTTCCTGATCATCGGTAACGTGCGGTCGTCGGCGCCATCACCCGGCCTTCAGTGCTCCCCAAAAGGCACAGGGGCGGCCCGACATCTTCGTCGGGCCGCCCCTGTCGGGCGCCATTCAGGACGCTTTCAAGGCGCGTCGGATCAGTGCCGCTTGCGCAGGCCGCCCAGCATGCGGGCCATCAGGCCGCCTTTCTTGCCGGCGGTGTCCGCCTCGGGCGCGGGGCCGGATTGGGCCTCTTCATACGCGTGGGCCACCTGGGCCAGCGTCTCGAAGACGAAGCGGCGCGGGTTGACGCGACGGCCGGTGAGCACCTCCATGCGGGCGATGGCCTGCATCACCAGCATCGAGTGGCCGCCCAGGTCGAAGAAGTTGTCATCGGACCGGATGTCATCGGTGCCCAGCAGGTCGGCCCAGACGCCGGTCAGCGTGGCTTCCATCGAACCCGCCTCTTCGGCGGGCAGAGGCGCTTCGGCCGTGGCCGCACCATCTGCGGCGGCATCCGGGGACGGGGCAGCCTGGGTCTGCACGCTGCTACCTTGCTCGGTGGCAGATGCCGCAGCGGTCGCAGGCATGGTTGCCGGCGTGTTGGCGGCTGCCGAGGCCTGGGCAGCCGCGATCACTTCACGAGCGGCTGCGTGCCCGGTACCGATCCCTTCCCGGACCGGCGCGGCTCCTGAGGGGGCCGTGCGGGTCGCCTTCTCGATGCCGATCTCTTCACCGAAGCCGGGCTGGTGCACCGGTGCGGCCGACGAAGGCTGGGGGGCAGCGGCCCGGGACGTGGTCGTCGGCGTGGACGGCAGGGTGGTGACCGGATGGTCGACCCCACAGAGCACGGCCGTCGGAATATGCGTGAGCATGTCCGCCAGCGGGGTGTCGGGCGTGCTGTCCAGCCAGCAGGTCAGCAGTAGCTGGTAGGCCTCGGCGATCCGGCGCACTCGCAGTGCGTCGAAGATGTCGGTGTTGTACTGCAGGCCGCCCACCAGGTGGTTGCCATTGGCCAGGAACCACAGTCCCAGGTCCTCGGCGGTGCCCGGTTGCAGCACGTACAGCGGCTTGTCGTGCAGGTTGCCCCACTGCAGCTGGCGTGCCGTGGCTTCCTGGAACGAGAAGAAGGCCTGCCAGAGCGGGGGACGGGACTCGTCACGGGACGGGCCCATGGCCTGCAGGATGCGGTCGGCCGGCACATCACTGTTGCCGAAGGCGGTCACGACGGTCTGGCGGACCTGTTCGAGCAGTTGGCGGATGGTGCGCGGAGCGTGCTCGCGGGCACCGGCGCCAGCCGCCATGCCGGCAGGCGTGGCGCTATCCGGGCTGGCGTGGGCCCCTGCATGGGACGAGGCCTGATCGTTGCCGAAGTGGAAGGTGAGCGGCAGGGCGTTGACGAAGAAGCCCATCACCTGCTCCAGCTCGGGCAGCTCACGGCCACGCACGGGGGTGCCGATGCGCAGCGTGGGCTGGCGCGACAGGCCGTGCAGCAGCAGGGCCCAGACGGCCAGCAGCGTCATGAACGGGGTGGTGTGCTGCTGGCGGGCGTGCTCGCGCAGCCGGGCCACCAGGGGCTCGGGCAGGTACAGCCATTCAGTGCTGCCCAGGCCGCTCATGCGGGCCGGGCGCTTGCGGTCGGCCGGAACGTCCAGAGGCGGCAGTTTCGGATCGATGATCGACAGCCAGTGGTCGACCTGTTTCTGCAGCGTGTCGCTCTTCAGGAACTGGTGGTGCCAGCCGGCAAAATCGCCGTAATCGATGGCCAGCGGCGGCAGCGGATCGGCTGCGCCGGGTTTCTCCATCTGGTGTGCATACAGGGCCGCCATTTCCTGATACAGCAGGTCGAAGGACCAGCCGTCCCAGATGATGTGGTGCGGCATGAAGAACCAGACGTGCTGCTCTTCGCCCAGCCGGAACATGCGGGTGCGGAAAAGCGGTGCGCCGTGCAGCGGAATCGGTTCCTGAGCCAGCGAATCGATGGCATGACGCAGGGCCGCTTCCTGGGCCTGGCCCTGCAGCTTGCTCAGGTCCATCGCCGGGAAGAGCGAGACCTGCAGGTTGTCCATCACGCGCTGCTCGGGCATGCCCTGGGCATCGGTGTCGATGACGGTGCGCAGGATCGGCTGGCGCTGCATCAGCTGGTTGAATGCACGCTGGAAGGCGTATTCATTCAGCTTGCCGGTGAGACGGTGGGCCGACGGTGTGTTGTAGACCGGGGTGCCGGGGTTGATCGACTCCAGGAAGTACAGCCGCTGCTGCATCAGCGACAGCGGCGCGACACTGCGGTCAGCGCGACGGGTGATGGTGTCGGCCGGCTCGGCAGCGGGCACGTGGCTGGCGGCGGGGGCAGCAGGCTGCTCGGTGGCCTGAGCGGAAGGCTGCCCTTCGCCCCCCTCCAGCCAGGCAGCCAGCTGCAGTGGTGTCGGGGCCTCGAACAGCGCCGCCAGCGGAAGCTTGCGGCCCAGCTCACGGCCCAGCGCCTGCAGCAGCTGGGCGGCCAGCAGCGAATGACCACCCACGGCGAAGAAGTCGTCGTCGTCGGACACTTCGGGCAGGCGCAGGTATTCGGCCATCAGCGCGCGTACGCGGGGCAGCAGCGTGGGCGCCGAGGCAGCAGCCTGTGCGGGCGAGCTGGTCGGCGCGGGCGCCGCGGAGGCTGCGGCGATCGTGGCAGCAGCCGCTTCGCCTGCCGTTGCCGGGGGCGTGCTGGCAGCGGGTGCGCTGGCACCGGGGCGGGCGGCCGGTTCGGACGAACGCGGTGCTGCATTCCGGGCGCTGGCGGATGGCTGGGGCATGACGGTGCTGGCATGCCGGTTGGGAATGCTGCGGGCCAGCTGGTCAGGCCGGGGCAGGGCCTTGCGGTCGATCTTGCCGTTGGGCAGCAGCGTGAAGGTGGGCAGCCAGACGAAGTGTTGCGGCACCATGTAGTCGGGCAGCTGCTTGCGCAGGTGGCTGCGAAGGGCGCTGGCTTCTTCACGGTTGGCTTCGCGCGGGGCGGCCTCGGGATCGTCGGACACCATGTAGGCGACCAGGCGCTGATCGCCGGGCACGTCCTCGCGCACGATGGTGACGACCTGGGTGATGCCCTCGAAGGTGGACAGTACCGATTCGATCTCGCCCAGTTCGATGCGGTAGCCGCGCACCTTCACTTGGTGGTCCAGACGTCCCAGGTGCTCCAGCGTGCCGTCGTGGTGCCACCGGCCGCTGTCGCCGGTGCGGTAGGCACGACGTCCGACGACATGTGCAGATTGATTCTGTTCCGAATGATTCTTGATGAAATCATCCGGAATGAACCGATCTTCGGTGAGTTCAGGGCGGTTCAGGTAGCCCAGCGCCACACCTTCGCCGGCAATGACGATCTCGCCGGCTGCGCCCACCGGCACCTCCTGGCCATGGGCGTCCACGATGTGGATGCGGGTGTTGTCGATGGGGCCGCCGATGCGGATGTACGACGGCTGCGGCGGAACCTGCCAGCAGGTGGACCAGACGGTGGTCTCGGTCGGGCCATACATGTTCCACAACGTGAGTGGCAGCGCGGTGAGGTCGCGTGCCAGGTCCAGCGGCAGCGGTTCGCCACCCACCAGGGCACGGAAGCCTTCGGTCGGTTGCCAGTCAGCGGCCAGCAGCAGGCGCCAGGTGCCCGGAGTGGCCTGCATGACGGTGATGTTCCATTGCTGCAGGCGCTCGGCCAGGCGATGGCCGTCGCCGGTGTCGTCGCGGTCGGCCACGTAGACGGTCCCACCGGCGATCAGCGGGGTGATGAGCTCCAGCAGCGCGATGTCGAAGGACAGCGTGGTGACGGCCAGCAGCCGGTCGCTGGCGCGGATGCCGGGTTTGCGCTGCATGGACAGCAGCAGGTTGGCGGCAGCGCGATGCGGCACGGCCACGCCCTTGGGCTTGCCGGTGGAGCCGGAGGTGTAGATGACGTAGGCGGCTGCTTCGGGGCGGGACAGGTCCAGGCGCTTCTCGATCTCGCCGCTGGCGGGCAGATCCTGGACCAGCTCGTCGGCCGAGATGGTCAGTGTGCGCTCGGCCGGCCAGTTGAACTGCTGACAGACCTCGACGGTCTCGGCATCGGCCAGGACGAGGGCCAGGCCGGCGTCTTCGGCCATGTAGGACAGGCGATCCTGCGGGAAGTGCGGATCAAGCGGCACGTAGGCGGCACCGGTACGCCAGACGGCCCACTGGGCCACCACCATGGCCACGCCACGGGTCAGGCACAGGCCGACGCGACTGTCGGGGCCGACACCGTATTCCTGCAGGCGCAGGGCCAGCTGGTGGCTGGCATCCAGCAGGGCACGGTAGCTGAGCTGATGGCGGGCATCGACCAGAGCGGTCTTCCGGGGCTGGGTGATGCCGATGCGGTCGAGCAGGGCCACCGGGGTGCGGCCCAGACCCTGTTCGTGTTCCGTCCGGTTCCAGCGGGCCAGCAGTGCCTGCTGCTCGGCATCCAGCGCGGGCAGGTGGCCGACGGGGCGCTGCGGGTTCTGTGCGATGCCGGCCAGCAGGGCGGCGTAGCTCTGCAGCCACTGCTGGATGCTGGCATCGTCGAAGAGCGCGGTGCTGTACTGGCATTCGATGCGCAGGCCGGTGTCCAGCGGGGTGAGGTTGAAGAACAGCTCGAAGTTCTCGAAGCGACGGGCCACCGGGTGAATGGTGGTGTCGAAGCCGGGCAGTGCGGTGAGCGCCGGATCCAGTCGCTGGTCGAGGTTGAACATCACCGACACGAGCGGCAGCCGGGACGGATCGCGCCGCAGTGCCAGGTGACGCAGCAGGGTGCCGAAGGTGAAGCGCTGGTGGTCGAAGGCATCGAGCAGTTCACGCTGCACGCCGGCCAGCCAGTCGGCGGCAGTGGCTTCGGTATCGATGCGGCCACGCACGGGCAGCAGGTTGACGCAGTGGCCGACGATGTCGGGCAGCTCGGCCGCCATCTGGCCGGCGGCGGGCACGCCCACCACCACATCGGGGCTGCTGGTCAGGCGCGACATCAGCAGTTCGAAGCCGCCCAGCAGCAGCGAGAACAGGCTGATGCGCAGGCTGCGGGCTGCCTGCTGCAGGCGCTCGAAGTCGGCGGCCGGGATGAGGTGGTCGATGCGGTTGGCCGCGACCTGGCGACGGGCAGGGCGCGAGTGGTCGGTGGGCAGATCGGTGACGGGGACGTCCTTGGCGTAGCGGCCGGTCCAGAAATGCACGTTGGCGCCGGCTTCGGCGCTTTGGGCAAAGCGGGCTTCGTCGGCGGCGTAGTCGGCGTAGGCGGATGACGCCAGGGGTTCGCCTCGCATGGCGCGCGCCAGGTCACGCAGCACGATGCCGAAGGAGTAGCCATCGCAGACCAGGTGATGGGCGGCCAGCAGCAGCACGCCATGCTGGTCGGTCAGACGCAGCAGGTGAGCGCGAAAGAGCGGGCCTTTGCCCAGGTCGAAGGGGGCGGTGACCACCTGCTGGCGCCAGTCGGTCAAGCGCCGGTTGCGGGTGGATTCGTCCTGCATGCGCAGATCCACCACATCGAAGACGAGCGGAGCTGCGTCGGCGGGTTGCACCAGCATTTCGGAGCCGTCGTCGCTGAAGACGGCGCGCAGGGCCTGATGGGCCTGGTGCACGGCCTGGCAGGCGCCCTGAAGACGGGTGACGGCAGCATCGTCGAGCGGGCCGCGCAGGTCCAGCTCGACGGCTTCGTTGTAGGCCAGTGAGGCTTCGCGGCCCAGATGATCGGCCAGCCAGACCTCGCGCTGGGCATCGGTGGGCGTGATGACCTGTTCGATGGCTGCGGCAGCAGGGTCGGCCGCGAAGGGGTCGAAATCCACCGCCACGCCCACCAGGCCGGCGGGCAGCGGGTGTGAGGGGTTGGATTCGTGGCTCATGGCTTTTCTCTCTGGTGGAATGTGGGGTCATTTCGGCGGACACCCCGGCCGGGGTGTGGGCCAGGGTGTCCGTCGATGCCTTCTTGTGGTTATGTGGGTCAGACGCTGGTCTTCAGTTGCATGTAGCTGCCGGGCCGGTCGGGGTCCGCGATGAACCAGGCGGCCTTGCCCTGGGCGTCACGCCCCAGGCGGGCACCGGGTACCGGCGGCTTGGTGGGGTCGAAGCTGGCAGACGCGTCGGCGGCATTCTGCACGGGTTTGCCGGGCAGGAAACCGTCGGCCTGCAGTTCCAGCACCGACTCGCAGAAGGCCTTGCGGATGGCTTCGACATCGGCCTCGCTGTGCGCCGTGGTCATGAAGCAAGGGAAGTTGTCGAGGATGTGGATGCCGCGGCTGCGCATCATGGCAAACAGCAGGTCCTGGTACGGGTGATCTTCGGTGAAGACGATCCGCCAGACCGAGGCGAAGTGCTTGACTGCGATGGGCGCACCGTGCTCCTGGCAGAAGGCGTTGAGCGAATCGGCCAGTTGTGTGGTGGTCTCGGTGAGCTTGCGTTGCAGCTCGGGACCCGCTTCCTTCAGGTACGAGAGCACGGCGTGGCAGGCGGCCAGCGCCAGCGGGTGCCGCACGAAGGTACCGGCGAAGTAGGTGACGCCGACGGTGGGGATCGAGTCGTCGCCATACTGCCAGGCGCCGCCATCCAGGGCATCCATGTACTGGCGCTTGCCGGCGATGATGCCGATGGGGAAGCCGCCGCCGATCACCTTGCCGTAGCTGGCCAGGTCGGCGCGCACGTCGAAGTGGGCCTGGGCGCCGCCGGGGCCGGTGCGGAAGCCGGTGACCACCTCGTCGAAGATCAGCAGGGAGCCGGATTCAGCGGTGATGCGGCGCAGCTCGTGCAGGAACTCGCGCGGCTGCAGGTCGGGGCGACGGCTCTGCACGGGCTCGACCAGCACGGCGGCCAGGTTGTCGGCGTTGTCACGTACCCATTGCAGGGCGTCAGGCTCGCCATATTCGAGGATGACGACGTTGGCGGCGGTGTTGGGCATGATGCCGGGGGCGGCTGGCATGGCACGACCCCGGGCGCCCAGACGCACGATCACTTCGTCGAAGATGCCGTGGTAGGAACCGGCGAAGACGGCGATGCGCTCGCGGCCGGTGACGGTGCGGGCGATGCGCACGGTACCCATGACGGCCTCGGAGCCGGTGTTGCAGAGTGCGGCGCGATCGAAGCCGGTCATTTCACAGACCAGTTCGGTGACGGGACCGGCCAGCGGGTGCTGCGGGCCGATCTCGTAGCCGAGGTCCAGCTGGCGACGCACGGCGTCGAGCACGAAGTCGGGCTGCCAGCCGAACAGGCTCATGCCGAAGCCGTTCAGGGCATCGACGTACTCATTGCCGTCCAGATCCCACAGGTGCGAGCCCTTGGAGCGCTCGATGACGATCTGGTAGATCATCTCCTTCAGGCGCGGGCGGAAGCCGTTGACGACGCGCGGGTCGGCCGAGTGCGGGCGATGCTTCTGCGTGTAGTCGCGCGAGGCGCGGGTGCGGTCGACGTAGCGCTTGATGAAGGCATCGAGCCGGGCTTCCTGGCGCGGGGTGAGTGCGTCGTGCTGCTGGCGGTAGATGCGGGCGATGGCGCCGAAGGCACGTTTCGGATCGTCGGTGGGACGCTCGTCGGCGTCAGCACTGCTCGGGGTGGGGCTGGATGAAGCGGCCACGGCCGGGACGGCGGACGCCTGGGCTGGCGCAGCGGCGACCGGCGCATCGGTGGCGTTGATGACGGCCTGGGCGGATGCTGCCATGGCGGGCTGGCCGGTCAGCAGGCGCAGCTGGTTTTCCATCAGCTGCAGCTGCTGGCTGAGCAGGTACGAGACGCTGTCGACGGCGCCTGCCGGGGCGACCGGGGCCAGCAGCGGGGCCTGGGCGGGCATGCTCGGCATGGTCGGCTGCAGGGCCGTCGGTGCGGCCGCGGCAGGAAGCTGAGGGGCCGCGGCGACGGTGCTGTCCGCGGCGGGGGCGGCCACGGCGGCGTCGGCCGGCAGGATGCCGTCCAGGTGCTGGACGACGGCATTGGGGCTGGGCAGGTCGGTCATCAGCTGGCGGAAGCTGATGGGCGCGTTGAAGTGGCGCTTGATCTGCAGGGCCAGCTGGGTGAGCAGCAGGGAGTCCAGTCCCAGGTCGACGAAGGCGCTGTCGCGGTCCTCGGGGCCGACGGTGATTCCGCAGACTTCATCAATGGTATCGGCCAGTTCCTGATGCAATCTCGCTTGGCGATCGTTCGTGCTCATGGTGTTCGTGTGCTGCTTGAGAGGGGTCGGGTTTTCTGAAAGGGATGGGACGGCCGTCGCAGCCTGGGGGGAGGCGGCACAGACCGTGGCAGGAGGGATGGCAGCGTCCGGGGCTGCATGTCGGGCCGGATCCGCTGTCTGCCGTGTTGCGGCCTTCACCGATTGACCGGCATGCGCCTGCAGGGCAGCACGCAGGGCGCCGATGGCGGCTTCAGCAGCGGAGATCAGGCCCTGATGGTCAGTGCTGGCCACGGATGCGGCCACCGGCACGGAAGACGGTGCCAGCGGCTGGTCCCCGGCGACGGGATGCGCCGGACGGGCCGGAAGCGTGTTCGTCGCGGTGGGGGCCGTGCTGGCAGACGGCGCGGCGGCCAGAGGCACTGTGCGGGCCTGTGCACCGCAGGTGGCGTATGCGGCAGGCGGGATGTGGGCGGCCCGCCCGTCCGCGGCCGGTGCATCCAGCCAGTAGCGCTTGCCCTCGAAGGGGTAGGTGGGCAGCGGGACGCGGCGGCCCTGGGCCGGGGCGAGGCTGGCCGCCGGCAGGCGATCCAGACACCACAGCCGGGCATGGGCGCGGGCAAGCGACCTCACCTCGTCATCAGCCGACTCCAGGCTGGCGACGCAGGCTGGCGCCTTCCTGGCGGGTGCGGCACGGCGCACCAGGTTGACCAGAATGCGGCCGGGACCGACTTCCAGGAAAGTGCTCTCGGGGCTTTCGGCCAGGACATGCTGCACGGCATCGGCAAATCGCACGGTGTCGCGCAGCTGCGCAGCCCACCAGTGCGGGTCGGTGGCTTCGGCATCGGTCAGCGGTCGGCCGGTCCGGCCCGAGACGATGGGGATGGTCGGGGCCGACAGGCTTACCCGGGACACGGCCCGCTCGAAGGGCGAGACGGCCGGCTCCATCATGGCCGAATGGAAGGCGTGCGAGGTCTTCAGCCGCTGGTTGGCGATGCCTTCGGCTTCCAGCTGCCGTGCCAGCGCTTCAATGGCGGCTTCGGGGCCGGCTACCACGCAGGCTTCGGGCGCATTGATGGTGGCGATCGACAGCTCCGAAGGCAGTCGCGGCGCGACCTCGGCAGCGGGTTGGCGTACGGCCAGCATGGCACCGGCCGGCAAGGCCTGAATGAGCTGGCCACGCAGGGCAACCAGCCGGGCAGCATCGGCCACCGGCATCACGCCCGCAATGACGGCGGCCGTGAATTCGCCCAGGCTGTGACCCACCAGCAGGTCGGGCAAAAGCCCCTGGTGCTGCCACCAGCGGGCCAGTGCGTATTCGATGGCAAAGAGGGCCGGCTGGGTCAACGCCGTCTGGGCCAGGTCGGCCTCACTGCCGTGAAAGACGAGGGCACGCAGGTCGGCACCGCTGTGGCGCGTCGGGTTCTGAGGGGCTGCGCCGGATGCGGCCGGATGTCCGCCGGGGGTATGGTCGTCCGGACGTGTGTGTCCGTTGTTCGGCAGGCCGCTGTTCTCGGCGGACTGGATGAGCGTGTTCAGCCACGGATGGCCGTTGGCTCCGGGCAGGGGGCCGATGGCCTCGGCCACTTCATCGAACGCGCGGGCAAAGACGGGCTCCTGCTCGTAGAGCTGACGCCCCATGGCAGCGTACTGGGCGCCCTGACCCGGGAAGAGCCAGACCAGAGGGCCTTGGGCGGCTGCCGTTGCATGGATGTGGTCGGGGGCGCTGTCGTTTTCCAGCGCGGCGATGGCCTCGTCCAGTGTTCGGGCCAGCACGCACTGGCGATGCGGCAGCGGACTGCGGCCGTGGGCCAGCGTGAAGGAGATGTCGCTCAGGTTGGCAAGCGCCGTCGACAGGAACGGGTCTGCGTCCTGGCCGGCGCGTGTCGCGCTCTTGTCTGCAGGATCGTCAGCCGCATCCGTCCGGGCTTGCGCTGCCTGAAGCCGGTGCAGGTGCTCGGCCAGCTGGCGACGCTGGGTGGCCAGGGCCGTGGGGGTGCGTGCGCTGAGCGGAAGGAAGGCGAGCGCTGCATCCGCGGTATGGGCGGACGGGGCGGCAGCTGCCTGCACGGTACCGGTTGCAGGGGCACCGAGCGCCAGGTCGGCCGGCGCTTCCTCGATGATGATGTGGGCGTTGGTGCCGCCCACGCCGAAGGCGCTGATGGCCGCACGCCGCGGCGTGCCGGGGGTGGCCGGCCATGGCGTGGCCTCGGCGGTGACCCGGAACGGGCTCTGTTCCAGCTGCAGGCCGGGGTTGGGCTTCCTGAAGTGCAGGGTGCCGGGGACGAGGTTGTGCTGCAGGGCCATCACCGTCTTGATGGTGGCTGAAGCACCGGCGGCGATGACCGTGTGACCGATGTAGCTCTTGAGCGAGCTGAGCACGGCAAAGCCGGTGTCCTGGGTCTCTTCGCGCCAGGCACGGGTGAGGGCGCGCACTTCCACCGGGTCGCCCATGGGGGTGGCGGTACCGTGGGCCTCCACGACCTGGATGCTGCGGGCAGGCACGCCGGCGTCGTCCAGGGCGGCGCGGATGACGGCATGCTGGCCTTCCACGCTGACCGCGGTGAAGCTGGCCTTGTTGCCACCGTCGTTGTTGATGCCCACGCCGCGGATGACCGCGTATACGGTGTCGCCGTCGCGGCGGGCGTCAGCCAGGCGCTTGAGCAGCACCACGGCGGCACCGTCGGAGAACACCGTGCCCTGGGCATCGGCATCGAAGCTGCGGGTGAAGCCGTCAGGCGAAAGCATCGAGCCGGCTTCGTGGCGGTAGCCGCTGTTGACCGGTGCGGTGACGGCAACGCCACCGGCCAGCGCCATCCGGCACTGACCGGCACGCAGCGCCTGCACGGCCTGGACGATGGCCACCAGCGAGGTGGAGCAGGCGGTGTGCACCGAGACGGCGGGCCCCCGCAGGTCCAGCCGGTTGGCGGTGCGGGTGGCGATGTAGTCCTTCTCGTTGTCGAGCATCACCTGGAATTCGCCCAGGGCGGCGATCTTTTCCGGGTAGTGCTGCAGGTGACGCTGGAAGTAGGTGGCGTTGTACATGCCGGCGAAGACGCCGATCTGACGGTTGCCGTCGCGCGGGGCCTGGCCGCCCTGCTCAAGGCACTGCCAGGCCAGTTCCAGGAAGATGCGCTGCTGCGGATCCATCAGCTCGGCTTCGCGTGGGCCGATGCCGAAGAAGGCGGCATCAAAGCGCGCCGCGTCGTCGAGCACGCCGCGCGCCGCCACGTAGTCGGGGTCGCCGGTGAGGCTGGCGGGCAGGGAGGGGTCCAGCTCCTCGGGCCGGAAATGACGGATGCCGTCACGGCCGGCGATCAGGTTCTGCCAGAGTTCCTCGATGCTGGCGGCGCCCGGGAAGCGCCCGGCCATGCCGATGATGGCAATGGTGCGCTCGTCCTCGTCCGTCGGGGGCGCGACGTTCGCCTGGCCGGCAGGGGCAGCATGCGGGGCGCCGTCGTCCGTACCAGGGGCAGACTGGCTGTCCGGATGCGTTCCGGCAGGCGGGGTCGTCTCGGCCGGGGCCTGATGGGATGCGTGCCCGGGGCGGGCCGCAGCATCACCAGGTTGCAGGATGTGCTGCAGCTCGGCGGCCGGCACGCCTTCCGCGATGCGCGCGGCAAAGGCCGTCACCGTGGGGGTGCCGAAGAAGTCCTCAATGCCGATGGCCGGTCCGAAAGTCTGCTGCAGGGCTTCCAGGGCCTGGGCGGCCAGCAGGGACGATCCCCCCACCTCGAAGAAGTTGTCGTGGGCGCGCAGGCCCCGGATGGCCAGGATGGGTTCCAGCAGCGCGATGATGCGCTGTTCGAGCCGGCGCTTGAGCGCAGGGGTCAGGGCCTGGCTGCCGGTACCTGCCTGGCCATCAGGGCGAGGGGGCGTCTCGGTCGTGCGAGGTGTGCCGGATACAGGTTGTGGTGTCGATGACGCAGCGGATGCCGCGATCTCGCGTTTATTCTGGTTTGAATGTGCAAGATCTGTATCGATTCCGGTTACGTCACGGTCTGTAACCTCCGTGTCTTCTGTAAAACCTGTGTCGACAGAGTTTACGGGTGTTGTGTCTTTGGTCTCCATGGCCTGCAGGGCGCGGCGGTCCAGCTTGCCGTTCAGTGTGATCGGCAGTTGTGGGACGGCCACGAAACGTGCGGGCATCATGTAGATGGGCAGGCGCTGGCGGCAGTGGTCACGCAGGGCGTCGTCATCGGGCAATGTCTGGCCGGCGGCTGCCACCAGCCAGGCCACCAGGCGGCGCTCGCCATTGGGCGGGCACTCGTCGGTGATGGCAGCATTGGCCACGGCCGGATGGCTGGCCAGCACGGCCTCGATCTCGCCCGGCTCAATGCGAAAGCCCCGGATCTTGAGCTGGCCATCCAGCCGACCCAGGTACTCCAGGCGGCCATCGTCGAGCCAGCGCACGGCATCGCCGGTGCGGTAGAGCACGTCGTGAGGACCACCGAACGGATCGGCAACAAAGCGTTCCTTCGTGAGATCCGGGCGGTTCAGGTAGCCCAGGGCCACGCCCGGGCCACCGATGTAGAGTTCGCCGGTCAGGCCGGGGGGAACGGCATCGCCCAGCGGGCTCAGCACGCGCACGTAGGTCCAGTTGATGGGGCGCCCCAGCGGCACGGAGGCGTGGCTGTCCAGATCGTGTTCGGACACCGGCCCCGTGACGGCGAAGGTGGTGGTCTCGGTGGGGCCGTAGCCGTTGATCAGCTGCAGCCCGGGCAGCGCCTGTAGTGCCCGGCGCACATGACGGGGCGACAGCGCCTCACCGCCGGTCATCAGCGTGCGCAGACCCTGCAGGTGCAGCGGATCCTCGTCGACGATGCGGTTGAAGAGGGCAGCCGTCAGCCATGCGGTGTTGACCCGTTCGGTGCGGATGGTCTCGGCCAGGCCGCTACCGGAGGGGATGGCTTGCGGATGGACGACGCAGGTGCCGCCATTGAGCAGCGGGCCCCAGATCTCCAGCGTCGAGGCATCGAAGGCCAGCGGCGCTGCGTGCAGCATCACCACCTTCGGACCCAGCGGCGCGTAGTACTGGCGGTAGACCAGCCGGACGATGGCACGATGGGGGATGACCACCCCCTTGGGCGTGCCCGTGGAGCCGGAGGTGTACATCACGTACGCGGGTTGGCGTGCGGGGCTGCCGTACCGGGCCAGTTCCTGCTCGGACAGCCGCTCCGACAGGCAGGGCACCGTGTCGAATCCCACGAGCGTGTCAGTGTCGTCGTGGTCGATGCCCTCGATGTCCAGCATCGGTATGCCGCGTGCCTTGGCCAGCGCCAGCTGATGGGGCTGGGTGTGCGAATCCACCAGCAGCAGCGTGGGCTGGCTGTCTTCCAGCATCAGCGACAGGCGCTGTTCCGGGCTGGCCGGGTCGATGGGTACATAGACGGCACCCAGGCGCAGGATGCCCAGCATCAGGGCGATGGCTTCGGGCCGGCGCGACAGCAGCATGGCCACGCGGTCGCCGGCCCCCACGTCCAGTGCCTGCAGGCGGGCAGCGTGGCGCAGCGAGATCTCGCGCAGGGTCTCGTAGCTCCAGGTGACGCCGGGCGTGCCCGGCATGCGCACAGCCGTGGCATCGGGATGGCGTCGGCACTGCAGGTCGAAGCGCTCGATGACGGTGGCCTGCGGCAGGCGCGCGTCCCCGTCGGTGGGACCGGACCAGGTCTGCAGCACCAGCGGCCGGATGTTGGAGGCCAGATTGGAGAACTGGCGCAGCTGCTGGGGGCCCTGCAGCACCAGCTCGATCAGCAGGTGGCGCAGCAGTCGCCGCCAGCCATGCAGCGCCACGGCATCGTAGCGGCCGCTGGGTGAGCAGATGGTTACGTCTTCGCCGACAAAATGCAGCGAAATGTCAGCCTTTTTACGGGACGTCGACGATTCGGTATCGGGCGGGATGGCATCATGCCCAGCAGGCATGGCGTTCACGGCGTCGGTTTCGGCCGGCAACCTGGTCTGGTCGGCTTCCTCGACGAACAGCGCCAGCCCGGTCTCGCCTTCCCAGGTGTTGCGTCCGTTGTCCACGTGCTGGCGTGCAAGCGCCAGCAGGCTGGCGGTGTCGCCCAGTTCGCCGGGTAGCGTGCCGCCACCGATGCGGTGGTCAGCCAGCATCCAGGCGGCCAGCCAGGGTACAAGCTGGGGTTCGTCCTGCCGCCGGCGCGCTGCCAGGGCCGTGGTCAGATTGGCGGGAAGCTTGATCGAGATGGAAGCCACAGCTGCGAGAATCCGGTTGGATGAGAAAGATGCCGGATGGTTTCAGTCCTCCCGTGAGGGTAGGTGATTCATTCCAACAAGCAATCTATAGACGCATGATCGGTTTTGAACATGGGGCCAGTGGCAGGTGGCGTGTTTTCCGCGACGCATCGACCGATGCGACGGGAGCGCAGCCTGCCCGACCCGCCAATGCTAGCGTGACTGTTCAGAGTCGCCCATCTGAACGTTTGTCACATATTTTCAGTAAAACAATGCTGAGGGTGTTGCTTCTGGGCATCGGTACTGGTATGAGCCTGGCCGCCTGCACGCCCGACAGCGATCCGCCGGCGGCTGCGAATCGCGGCCACGTCGACACCCATCCTGGTGGCGTGGCCACCGACAGCAGGAGCCCGGACCACATGTCTTCCTTCAATGGCGGAGAGCCGACCAGCCCGAAACTGCGACTGGCCGTCCTGGGGGACTCCGACAGTCATTCCTTCCATGATGCGGTTTCGCTGCACTACGGCACGCCCGAGGCGCGCGGTGGGGCGCAGCAGGCCAGCACCTGGCAATGGACCGAGATCCTCGGGAGGCTGCGTCCCCGTGACATCGATCAGGGGCCTTTCGGTGAGGTGGGCAGCAGCGGGGCTGGCGCCTGGCTGCGGCGCAACGTGATGGGCAGCCTGGTGCGGCAGCACAAGGAAGACTTCCGCTACAACTTCGCCTTCAGTGGCGCCACCTGCGGTGCACTCAACAACCCCACCTTCGGGCAGGTGCCTGGCCTGCTGGCCGAGATGGCCCGTGATCCGCAAGGCTGGAAGGACGTGCCATCGGTGGTGCTGATCCGTATCGGCATCAATAGCCTGGGCAAGCGCGAGGACCTGCAGGCCTTTGCGAAGACAGGGGCGGATGCTGACAATCTGGCCCGGGTGCAGGCCTGTGCTGACCAGGTGGCCCAGGCCGTGTCCGCGCTGAAGGCCCGCGATCCGGCGCTGGACATCATCCTGGTGGGGATCCTGAACAACGTCGACTGGCCACCGCTGCACGCCAGCTTCCGCAACGCGCAGGAGCAGACGAACATCGCCGCCGTGCTCGATGCCTACGACCAGCGCCTGCGCCAGATCGCCGAGAGCACGAAGGGCGTTCATTTCTTCGATGACCGCGCCTTCTTCCGGCACTGGTTCGGTGCGCGTGATGCCCAGGGCCAACCGGCCTACAAGCAGGTGAAGCTGCTGGGCAAGCGCGAGGTGAGCGTCACGCAGGGCGATGAGCCCTGGAATGCCGTCATCGGCGATGGCCATGCCGGAACGGTCTGGAACGGTCTGTGGGCTGCCGCGATGGTGAACGAGTTCAACCGCATCAAGGGTCTGGACATCCCGCCGATCCAGCCGGTGGAAATTGCGCGCGCCGCTGATCCGGACGGGCGCTTCGGCCTGTCCGAGTGAGGTTGTCCCGGGGCCGGCTTCGCTCGCTGGCCCCGGGGGGCTGCTCAGCGCAGCAGCCGCCGACCCGGTCGGGCGAAGTAGAACCATTCCCGTCCCGGCGGTGTTCCGGGGTTGGGGAACACCACGTAGCCATCTTCCGGCGCCGTCAGCGGCAGGCCGTCGGCACGGAACGCAATGGGTTCGCCCGCTGCCACGCGGTCGAATGAGCGCCAGTCGCGGGCGAAACGGTCGCCGGTGGCGTGCCGGTCGAAGACATCGTACAGCTCGATCAGCTCGAAGCGTGCGGCCTGGTCGTCGGCCGGCGGGGTGAACTCGCTGCGCGAGAAATCCGGTGAGGGTTCAGCGGCCGGCGGGGCATCGTGGTCATGGCAGGTGGCAGGGGCCGCGCCTTCCTCGGGCAGCAGTCCGCCCATGTCCAGCAGGCGCAGTGCATTGTCGATGGCGGCACGCGCCACGGCCGGTGCCTCCGGATCCAGATGCTGGCCGCATTCCACCGTGACGGCGTACCCGCCATGGGCCCGCATGTATTCGGTGGTGCCAATGCCGTAGGAGATGCTGCCGTTCTGGCGACGGCGCACCCCCTTGGCGTAGGCGGCCAGCCAGCCGTAGACCAGCCGACGGGGGCCGATGGCCTGCGCCAGGCGCTCTTCCTCGGCCGAACGCCTGAAAGGCTCCAGCTCCTCCTGGTTGTCGGCAGGGCCGAAGAACACGAAGGGCTCGCCCGGCGCCGAGAAGGTGTGCAGGTCCACCAGCACGTCGTGGCTGGCCAGGATCGGTCCCAGCCGGGTGGCGATGCGATCCTCGACGTTCTCGGGCGACAGGCTGGGACGGAAGTCACGGTTCAGGTTGCGGTCGCCCTCGCGGCGGCCGGCAGCCCAGGCCACCGGATTGGCCACCGGCACGAAGGTGAGGGTGCCGCGATGCAGGATGCGACGGCCCTCGGCGAATTCCGCCAGGATCTGCCGGATGGCGATGGGTCCGGCCGTCTCGTTGCCATGCACGCCGCCCATCACCAGCAGGCGCGGGCCAGGGCGCAGCGCATGGTACTGGTGGACCTCGATGACGCGTGAGGCACTGGGTTTGGTGGGCTTGGTGGCGTTGGTGAGCGAGTCGGCCATGGTGAATCGGGCGAAGGTCGAGAGAAGGTGCAAGGCGGAAGCTTGCGGCAGCCGTCCGGCCTGATGTCCCGGGCGTGTCTGCCCCGGGACATTTCTGAAAAAAGGACTGGAACGAGATTACCAGAACCTGGCCAGGGCGGCAGGCGGACATGAGCATGATGCTGGGCACTGGGCACTGGGCACTGGGCACTGGGCACTGGGCACTGGGCACTTGGTGCTGGGTGCTGGGTGCTGGGTGCTGGGTGCTGGGTGCTGGGTGCTGGGTGCTGGAGCCGAGGCCGGCGGTTTTTCAGCCTGTGGTGCAGGGCATGCCGGGTATGTGGGTCAACGTCCAGTGCCCGATACCCGTTTCAGGACCCGGCACCGGCTGCGAGTGTCCGGGGGCAGGTTTCGTCTTCGGGGGGGCGTGCCGCACCGGATGGGCCGGGGGATACGTCCGGGTTATCCGCCGCCAAGGGGGCGGAGCCCCGTTATGATTGTGCAGAGGGAAGATCCATGGAGCGACAGTCGATGCAGCATATTCCGATGGCACGGTCGGGCGCCTGGCGCCGGCTGGGGCTGGCAGCCACGATGGCCGGCGCGATGCTGCTGGGCGGGTGCGCCACCTATTTCGGCGCCGAGGTCACGGCCTACCACCAGCAGGAACCGGCCCTGCAGGGGCTGAGCTTCCGCTTCAAGCCCGACGCGGACCAGGCCAACAGTCTCGAATACCAGACCTATGCCGGGCTGGTACGCGAACAGCTGCTGGCGCATGGCCTGAAGGAAACCGGCAGCAGTCGTCCGGACGTGGACGTGACGCTGGAATATTCGGTGGACAACGGCCGGCCGGTCAACTACAGCCAGCCCAACTACGCCTATGTCTTCCAGGGCTATCGCCAGGTGGCGCATCAGCGCACCGATGCCAACGGCCAGGTCGTTACCTACTGGGAGACGGTGCCCATGTATGGCTATGATCTGGTGGGCTATTCGACCTACCAGCGCACCATCTACCGCAAGCAGGTCAAGTTGGCGCTGACGGGCACGAAGCCGCTGCCGGGACGGCCGGCGCGCCTCTATGAAGGCTCGGTCGTGTCGGATTCCGAGGATGGCGCCCTGAACAACGCCGTGCCGCTCATGGTGAAGGCACTGTTCCAGGACTTTCCGGGGCCCAATGGTGTGACCCGCCATGTGCAGGTGCGCCTGGATGGCGACGAGAAGGTTGCCGATGAAACCCGGGCCAAGGGAGAAGGGCAGCCCTCGGGCAAGGCGGTGAAGGAAAACGCGGCACCGAAGGGTGCCGCGGGCCGGCAGGCTGCCGGCTCATCCCGTCCGCCCCGTGAGGGGCACTGAGGGCAGGGCTCAGCTGCCCGAGCGCTGCGGCCAGGGGGTGGGCAGGCCGATGCCCAGCTGCCGCGTGCGGCGCTCCATCCGGCGCACCAGGCGCTCGATGTCCTGCTCCTCGGCCTCGTCCAGCCGGCGGGCCGGTTCACGCAGCCGGGCGCTGCGGATCACGCCCCGTACCTTCAGCAGCTGCTTGACCACGGCCGGGCCGATGACCAGCTGCTTCTGGTGACGCATCAGCGGCAGGTAGGCGTCGAAGACATCCTCGGCGTCGTCACGCTTGCCGGCCTCGAAGAGTTCCTGCAGCTTGATCAGCGCCTCGGGGTAGGCAAATGCGCTGAAGGCGCCATCCACCGTGCGGTCGAGTGCCTGCGGGAAATGCAGCCCGTCGTTGCCCTCGAAGAGGGCCAGGCGGCGCACACCCTTGGTCTCGGCGTCGCGCAGCGCCTCGGCCTTGTCCAGACCCGAGCCCAGGCCCTGGCACATGCCTACCAGACGCTCGAAGTCCTGCAGCATGCGGATGAGCAGGTAAGAGGCGATGGTGACGCCGGTGACGGCGGGCTGGTCGTGCAGGATCCAGGGGATCTCGCCCAGCCGCTCGCTGACGCGCTCGAAATAGTTGTAGATGTCCTCGTCGGTGCGCAGCGTCACATCCGGGCTGATGCGCACGCCGGCTGCGCCTGCATCCATCACCCGCCGGCCCAGCAGCGCCAGGTTGTCGATGCCCGGCGAGGAGATGTCGACGATGGCCGGGATGCGGCCGTTCAGATGCCGGATGCCGGCACGGACCACCGACAGGCGTTCATCGTTGGTGAGCTTGTCGGCCTCGGAGCCGGCCCCCAGCAGCAGCACGCCACTTGCACCGCAGGCGACCAGGAAGTCCATCTGGGCCCGGATGCCATCCAGATCCAGGGTCCCGTCGTCGGTGAACGGTGAAATGGCTTCGGCAAACACGCCGCGCGTAGAGGTCGTGATCAGGGGGCGATCGTTCCAGTTCAGGTTCAAACCACTTTCCTTCGAAGATTCACGTGATGATCTGCGGCATCCGTGACGGTGTGCCAGGCGCAGGAAACTGGGCAGCAGAGCATTCGGGGGCTGCACGTGTCGTGCGGCGATGGCTGCCGCTGCGGGCCGGGCGGCCGCTTCGGATGCCGACGACATGCCTCGCCACCGAGGCATGCCGACACCCCTAGAAGTCTACATGAGCTGCCCGCACACGGCCTCTCCAGGGGGCCGGATTCGGAAAACGTTACATCCTTGTGCGGCTATGAGGAGACGCTGGCAGCCGGATCGACGTCGGTGCCGACCGGGGGATGCTCGCGGGGACTCTCGTTCGGGCAGGCGGGCATCTTCATTCGATTCAGCACGAGTGAGAACCGTTCATGGGCGTTGCACCCTCCTTTGGGGTGAAAATCCGTTTTCATGCTCAGTTTTGACAATCGTTTGCAAAAAATTTCCAAACGACGTGACAAACCCGAATCTCATGTTATTATGCGTTCCGCGTCGCGCCCGTAGCTCAGTTGGATAGAGTACTTGGCTACGAACCAAGGGGTCGTGGGTTCGAATCCTGCCGGGCGCGCCACCCATTCAAGGGCCTGAATTCAAAGCGAATTCAGGCCCTTTTTCTTTGCCCTCAGGCTGGACGCACGAAGCCCTCCCGGGAAAGGGCGTGCTTGGGCAGAAATGCCCCGACCCCGTGGGGCCCGGGCGCTCTCTGTCGGCTCTTGTCTGCGGATCAGTCCGGGCTGCTGCCCAGGAAGCGCCGCATCAGGTCGGCCATGGTGCGGACCTCGAACTTGTCCATGATGTTGGCGCGGTGCGCCTCTACCGTCTTGATGCGGATGTTCAGGTCGCCGGCAATCTGCCTGTCCAGGCGGCCGGCCGCGACTCATGGTATTATGCGTTCCGCGTCGCGCCCGTAGCTCAGTTGGATAGAGTACTTGGCTACGAACCAAGGGGTCGTGGGTTCGAATCCTGCCGGGCGCGCCACCCATTCAAGGGCCTGAATTCAAAGCGAATTCAGGCCCTTTTTCTTTGCCCTCAGGCTGGATGCACGAAGCCCTCCCGGGAAAGGGCGTGCTTGGGCAGAAATGCCCCGACCCCGTGGGGCCCGGGCGCTGTCTGTCGGTTCTCGTGTGCGGATCAGTCCGGGCTGCTGCCCAGGAAGCGCCGCATCAGGTCGGCCATGGTGCGGACCTCAAACTTGTCCATGATGTTGGCGCGGTGCGCCTCCACCGTCTTGATGCTGATGTTCAGGTCGCCGGCAATCTGCTTGTTCAGGCGGCCGGCCGCAATCAGCTCCAGCACCTGCTGCTCGCGCGGGGTCAGGCGGGCCAGCAGTTCCTGGCGCTGCTCGCGCCGCTGGGCATCGTTCTGCTTCACGCGGGCCTGGTTGAAGGCGTTCTCGACCGTGCTGATCAGCTGCTTGTCGTCGAAGGGCTTTTCCAGGAAGTCCACGGCGCCCAGTTTCATGCGGGCCACGGCCATGCCCACGTCACCATGGCCGGTCATGAAGATCAGCGGCAGGTCATAGCGCTGGCGCAACAGCTCGTCGTGCAGCTCGATGCCGCTCATGCCGCCCATGCGCACGTCCAGGATCAGGACCGCGAAATGTCCGGGCGTGTAGGCGTTCAGGAAGCTCTCGGCGCTGTGGAAGGTGCGCACGTTGAAGCCGCTGCCTTCCAGCAGCCAGCGCAGCGAATCGCGCACGGCTTCGTCGTCGTCGACGATGTAGACGAACCTTTCAGGCTGCGGAGGGGCGGTGGAGGGGGTTTCGTTTGATGGGCTCATGGTTCTGTCGTCTATCCAGATGATGGGCACGGGGCCATGGGCACCGGGATCGCGGTTCCCGGCGTCCCTTGGGAATTATCGATGAATCCTCGGGGCTGCCACTGCGGGAAAACGCGTACCCGCATCGGGAGGATGGACCGGACCGGAGGGCCGGTCGATGGCAGGGGGCAGGCGAGGCGCTGTGGCTGGAGGGCAAGGGGCTCATGCGGATGTCGTGTCGCCGTGCGCCGGCCCCTCGTGTACCGGCAGCGTGAACTTGAAGATGCACCCCCGGGGCTGATTGCTTTCCACCCACAGCCGGCCGGCATGGGACTCGATGATGCTGCGGCAGATGTTGAGTCCCATGCCCATGCCTTCGGGCTTGGTGGTGAAGAAGGCCTCGAAGACCTTTTCCTGCTGTTCCTCGGGGATGCCCGGTCCCTGGTCGGCCACCGCAAACAGCACGTTGTCGCGTGTGGCGCTCACCTGCAGCGTCAGGGCGGCATCGTTCTGCCCATGCATGGCGTCGATGGCGTTCTTCATCAGGTTCAGCAGGACCTGCTCGATCAGGATGCGGTCGGCCGACAGGCGCGGCAGGTTCGGGGCCAGGTCGATGGTGATGGCCACGCCATAGCGCTTGGCAGCGATCTCGGCCAGCGCCAGCGCCTCGGTCAGGATCTCGTCCACGGCGATCTCGCGCTGCTCGGCCGTGTTGCGACGCACGAAGTTGCGCACCCGCTGAATGACCGAGGCGGCACGCTGCGCCTGCCGGGCGATCTTGTCCAGCGTCTGGTCCACCATGGCCGGATCGGCCGGTGCGGGGCTGCCGGGCTGCAGTCGCTTGGCCAGGCCCAGCGCGTAGTTGCTGATGGCGGCCAGCGGCTGGTTCAGCTCATGGGCGATGGAGGAGGCCATCTCGCCCATTGTCACCAGCCGTGCCGTCTGCTGCAGCTGTTCTTCCTGTTGCTTCTGTCGTTCACGGATGGGGCGCAGTGCCGTGATGTCGGTGGCCACCACCAGCTGGGCCGGCTGGCCGTCCACCCAGCGGATCACCTGTACCCGCACCTCG
The DNA here is from genome assembly GCF_900637555.1 of Lautropia mirabilis. Classification (NCBI taxonomy): domain Bacteria; kingdom Pseudomonadati; phylum Pseudomonadota; class Betaproteobacteria; order Burkholderiales; family Burkholderiaceae; genus Lautropia; species Lautropia mirabilis. The sequence goes on from NZ_LR134378.1 coordinate 1,958,670, forward strand.
AACCAGCGGTCGATGCGCGGGATGTAGACCTCTTCGCCCATCCAGGAGTCCGCCACCGGCCAGCCGTTGAGCAGCGCCAGGTGGCCGGCAATGTCGTCGCCGAACAGCGCGTGGTAGTGGTAATTGCAGAAAAGCAGGCGGGAAGGCGTGGGTGCCGGCGACTGTTCGTCCGTCGACGGGGCGGTGATGCTCAGGGGGACGATGGGCGGCGGGGGCGAGACCACCGAGACGGCAGCATCGAGCTGGTTGAGCACGGTCTCGAAGCGCTCGTGGGCATTGATCAGCTCGGCGCGGATCCGGTTCGGTTCGGTGATGTCGGTCACCGAGGCCATCCAGCCCGCCTGCTGACCCTGGTCGTCGATCAGCGGCGAGACATAGAGCCGAACATCGATGATCCGGCCGTCCTTGCGCCGTGCCCGCGTCTGCAGGCCCGACGGGGGGGCACCACCCGAGATCGTCAGGTTCAGGTGGGCCATGTTGAGGTCATGTTCCTCGGGGATCCAGTACGGGTAGGGGGGCAGCTGTCCCACCATTTCTTCGGCCGGATAACCGAGGATCTGGCACAGTGCCCGGTTCACGTAGGTGATGCGGCCATCGTGGTCGATCACGCGCAGCCCCGTGCTGATGGAATCCTCGATGGCGCGGCGGAACGTGGCTTCGGTGGTCAGCGCCTGCTCCACCAGCTTTCGGCCGGTGATGTCGTGGGCCACCGCGTAATAGAGCGATTCGGGCGAGCGCGAGTCCACGCTGATGGACCAGCTCAGCCAGCGCCAGGCATTGCGAAAGCGTACCCGGCATTCCAGAGGGCCGATGCGCTCCTGGGGCGTGGTGAAGGCCTCGATCACGTCCAGCCGGTCCTCCGGATAGACATGGTCCCAGAAGCGCGTGTTGCTCAGGTCCTTGCCGAAATACTCCACGAAGGCCGGATTGCCGCGCACCAGCGTGCCGTCCGGGCGGATCACGCAGAACACGTCCTGCGACAGCTCGAACAGCCGGTCGCGTTCGCCTTCGGCCCGCAGTCGGTCATGGGCGCTGCGCCAGAGCAGGATCAGTGACAGGATCGATGTCAGGGCCAGCGTGAACAGCCCCAGCTGGGTCAGCCGTTCGGCCAGGGAAGGGGTGGGTTCTTCGTAGGCCACGGCCCGCAGCATCAGGCCGTCACCGGGTGGGTCCAGCGGCAGCTGGTGCGCTGCCCGCGTGTCGATGCGGTGTGCCGAGGCTGTGCTGGCCAGCAGCCGGCCGCGCGGCCCCACCAGGCTGAACCGATAGCGGTCGCGCAGGTTCTCGGGCAGCATGTTTGCCAGCAGCGGCTCCAGCCCGATGCCGGCCACGGCCACGGCCACCAGACGCCGTCCCTGCACCACGGGCAGGTACAGCTCGGTCACCATCTCGCCCCCCGGAATCATCAGCGGCGCCGAATAGCGGGGCTGCCACGACTGCATGCTGGCCAGCCAGGCGCTGCGTCGGGGCGACGCACCGGGCGTGTCCTGGAAGGCGGGCAGCAGCAGGGTGTCACCATCCTGGGTGGGCTCCCCGGCCTCCAGGCCGTTGCCGATCATCGCGCCCTGGGCCACGGTGGCCTGCAGGACGCGTCCTTCGGGCGTGACCAGGGCCACGTACCGGGTCTGGGGGTAGCTTGCCAGGAAACCCGCGGGGTTCTGGGCGGTGCCGGCTCCTTCGTCGTCACCCGTCGGGGGCGTGGTACGGTTGCCGGCTCCCTGGCGCAGGTCGGCCAGCCACAGCGGTGCCAGGCGGACCAGGTGGGCTTGCAGCTCACGCAGCGACAGCTTCAGCGACTGCTGGGCCCAGTCGGTGTCGCGCAGCAGCGATGTCTGCCGCTCCTGCCGTTCGATATGACCCACATACCAGAGAAAACCGGCCATCATCACGATGAACAGCACCAGCCCCGCCATGTGCGCCAGGCCCAGAAAGCGCCAGGCCAGCCAGTCGGACGGAATGCGGATGTTCGACAGGGAGGCATGCCGGGGCGCTGGTGGCCTGGCGGCCTCGGTGGGCGGGGCGTTCGCGTCGTCGTCGGGCGTCATGGGCAGGTCGTCATCAGGGTCATGCTGTGCTGCAGCAAGAAACGGCCGGTTGATGGCGTGCGGCCGCGCCATACCGCCATTTTCCACGGAATTGCGCACTTGCGGCGAATTTTGCGATGCGGTGCAGGATATCGTTCCTTGAAATTCGGCTTGCTTTCCATTCCGCCGTACTTAGAATCCGGGGATCCATGTTTTCCGTTCCGGTGAGAGGCCAGCATGTCTGAAGCTGCAAAGAACACCCCCAACCCCGTCGAATCATCCGACACCGATCCGATCGAGACCCGGGAGTGGCTCGATGCTCTGGACGCGGTCATTCAGCGTGAGGGCCGCGAGCGTGCCCACTACCTGATGGAACAGCTGCTGGACACCGCCCGGCGTCAGTTCGGCGACATGCCGTTCTCGGCCACCACGGCCTATGTGAACACCATCCCGCCCGCACTGGAAGTCCGCTCGCCCGGCAACCACGAATACGAAGAGCGCATCCGCAGCTTCATCCGCTGGAACGCCATGGCCATGGTGGTGCGCGCCAACAAGCATGAAACCCCCGATGGCGGCAGCCTGGGCGGCCACATCGCCTCGTTCGCCTCGGTGGCCACCATGATCGGCGCCGGCATGAACCACTTCTGGCATGCCCCGCACGAAGGCCACGGCGGTGACCTGATCTACTTCCAGGGCCACTCCTCGCCTGGCCTGTACAGCCGCGCCTTCATCGAGGGCCGCCTCACCGAGGACCAGCTGAACAGCTTCCGCCAGGAAGTCGATGGTCACGGCCTGCCGTCGTATCCGCACCCGAAGCTGATGCCGGACTTCTGGCAGTTCCCCACCGTCTCCATGGGCCTGGGGCCGCTGATGGCCATCTATCAGGCACGCTTCCTGAAGTATCTGCATGCCCGCGGCCTGGCCGACACCGCCAACCGCAAGGTCTGGGTGTTCTGCGGCGACGGCGAGATGGACGAACCCGAATCGCTGGGCGCCATCGGTCTGGCGGCGCGCGAGAAGCTCGACAACCTCATCTTCGTCATCAACTGCAACCTGCAGCGTCTGGACGGCCCGGTGCGCGGCAACGGCAAGATCATCCAGGAACTGGAAGGCGACTTCCGCGGCACCGGCTGGAACGTCATCAAGCTCATCTGGGGCTCGTACTGGGACAAGCTGCTGGCCCGCGACACTGATGGCACGCTGCGCCGCGTCATGATGGAAACGGTGGACGGCGAATACCAGGCCTACCGTGCCAATGACGGCGCCTACGTGCGCAAGCACTTCTTCGGCAAGGATCCGAAGCTGCTGGAAATGGTCGCACGCATGTCCGACGAGGACATCTGGCGCCTGAACCGCGGCGGCCACGATCCGTACAAGGTGTACGCCGCCTTCCATTCGGCCGTGCACAACAACCATGGCCGCCCCACCGTCATTCTGGCCAAGACCGTCAAGGGCTACGGCATGGGCCATGTGGGCGAGGGCAAGAACCCGACCCACCAGCTCAAGAAGCTCGACGCCGACAGCATCCGCGGCATGCGCGACCGCTTCAACATTCCCATCCCCGACGACAAGCTCGACGAGATCCCGTTCTACCGTCCGCCCGAGGACAGCCCGGAGATGCAGTACATGTTCGAGCGTCGCAAGGCGCTGGGCGGGTTCCTGCCGCATCGTCGTACCCATTCCGACGAGCAGCTGTCCGTGCCGCCGCTGTCGACCTTCCAGCCCGTGCTGGATCCCACCGCCGAGGGGCGCGAGATCTCCACGACCCAGGCCTTCGTGCGCTTCCTCACGCTGCTGCTGCGTGACAAGACGCTGGGCCCGCGCGTTGTGCCCATCGTGCCCGACGAGGCCCGCACCTTCGGCATGGAGGGCATGTTCCGCCAGCTGGGCATCTACGCCCCCGAGGGTCAGAAGTACGTGCCGGTCGACAAGGACCAGGTGATGTATTACAAGGAAGACGCCAGCGGCCAGATCCTGCAGGAAGGCATCAACGAGGCCGGTGCGTTCTGCTCCTGGATTGCGGCGGCCACGTCGTACTCCACCAGCAACGTCATCATGCTGCCGTTCTTCGCGTACTACTCGATGTTCGGCTTCCAGCGCGTGGGCGACCTGGCCTGGGCAGCCGGCGACATGCAGGCGCGGGGCTTCCTCATCGGCGGTACCGCCGGCCGCACCACCCTCAACGGCGAGGGCCTGCAGCACGAGGACGGCCACAGCCACATCATGTCGCTGACCATCCCGAACTGCGTCTCCTACGATCCGTCGTTTGCGCACGAGGTGGGCGTCATCCTGCACGAAGGCCTGCTGCGCATGGTCGAGCGTCAGGAGAACGTCTACTACTACGTCACGGTGATGAACGAGAACTACGCCCATCCGGGTCTTCGGCAGGGCGACGAGGAAGGCATCATCCGCGGCATGTACCTGCTGCATGAAGGTGCGCCGGCGGCGGACGGCTCGAAGGCCGCCCAGGTCGATGCCAAGGCACCGCGTGTCCAGCTCATGGGCTCGGGCGTCATCCTGCGCGAGGTCATCGAGGCCGCGCGCCTGCTGAAGGAAGACTGGGGCATCGAGTCCGACATCTGGAGCACCACCAGCTTCACCGAGCTGCGCCGCGACGGCATGGCCTGCGATCGCTGGAACCTGCTGCACCCGACCGAGAAGCCTCACGTGCCGTACGTGCGCGAGCAGCTCGACCGCCGTCCGGCCGGCCCGGTCATCGCGTCCACCGACTACATGAAGCTGTTTGCCGACCAGATCCGTCCGTACATCCCGGCCGGCCGCCGCTTCAAGGTGCTGGGTACCGATGGCTTCGGTCGTTCCGACTTCCGCTACAAGCTGCGCGAGCACTTCGAGGTCAATCGCCATTTCGTGGTTCTGGCGGCGCTCACCGCCCTGGCCGAGGACGGCGTCATCCCCCTCACGAAGGCCGCAGAGGCCATCCAGCGCTACGGCATCGATCCCGAGAAGGTCGATCCGGTGCTGGCCTGACGAACGAATACCGACTGGAGGCAATACGCAGCCATGAGCGCGATTGATATTGTGGTTCCCGACATCGGTGACTTCTCGGATGTCGAGGTCATCGAAGTGATGGTCAAGGAAGGTGACGAGGTTGCTGCCGAGCAGAGCCTCATCACCGTGGAGTCCGACAAGGCCTCGATGGAGATCCCCTGCACGGAAGCAGGGCGCATCGTCTCGCTGACGGTCAAGCTGGGCGACAAGGTGTCCAAGGGCTCGGTGCTGGGCAAGCTGGAAGCCGGTGGTGCGGCTCCGGCCGCCAGCGCAGGGGCACCGGCGGCTCCCGCAGCCGCCCCGGCCCAGACGGCAGCGCCTGCGCCGCAGGCAGCTCCGGCTCAGGTCGCCGCACCCGCGGCCGCATCGAGCGCCGCTGCACCGGCTGCTCCGCAGGCAGCAGGCGCACCGCGGCCCCCGGCGGCCCCGGCCGAGCTGGTTGATGGTGCCATCCGGCCGTTGCCGCATGCCTCGCCCTCGGTGCGGCTGCTGGCCCGCGAGCTGGGCGTGGACCTGAACGGCGTGCGCGGCACCGGTCCGAAGGACCGCATCCTGGCCGACGACGTGAAGGCCTTCGTGAAGAACCTGCTCACCTCCGGCGCAGTCGGCGGTGCGGCGGCTGCGCCTGCCGGTGGCACCGGTGCTGCTCTGGGACTGCTGCCCTGGCCGAAGGTCGACTTCGAGAAGTTCGGCCCCGTCGAGAAGAAGCCGCTGTCGCGGATCAAGAAGATCTCGGGCGCCAACCTGCATCGCAACTGGGTGATGATTCCTCACGTCACCAACCACGAGGATGCGGACATCACCGACCTGGAAGCCTTCCGCGTCAAGCTCAACACCGAGAATGCCAAGGCGGGCATCAAGCTCACCATGCTGGCCTTCCTGGTGAAGGCTTCGGTGGCGGCGCTGAAGAAGTTCCCCGAGTTCAACGCCTCGCTGGACGGCGAGACGCTGGTCTACAAGAACTACTACCACATCGGCTTTGCCGCCGACACGCCCAACGGGCTGGTCGTGCCGGTCATCAAGGATGCCGACAAGAAGGGCGTGCTCGAGATCGCCGTCGAGATGGGCGAGCTGGCCAAGAAGGCCCGTGACGGCAAGCTGGGTCCGGCCGACATGCAGGGCGGCACCTTCTCCATCTCCAGCCTGGGCGGCATTGGCGGTACCTACTTCACGCCCATCATCAACGCGCCCGAGGTGGCCATCCTGGGCGTGTGCCGCTCGGCCAAGCGTCCGGTCTGGGACGAGGCACGGGGCGAATTCGTGCCGCGCCTGATCCTGCCGCTGTCGCTGTCGTGGGATCACCGCGTCATTGACGGCGCCGCCGCTGCACGCTTTGCCGCCTACCTGGCGCAGGTGCTGGCCGATTTCCGGCGCGTGATGCTCTGAGCGAGGAGAACCCATGACAACGATTCTGAAAGTGCCCGACATCGGCGACTTCAGCAATGTCGAGATCATCGAGGTGCTGGTCAAGCCCGGCGATGTTGTCGCTGTCGAGCAGAGCCTCATCACCGTGGAGTCCGACAAGGCTTCCATGGAGATCCCCGCCACCGAGGCCGGCCGCATTGTCGAGATGAAGGTCAAGCTGGGCGACAAGGTCTCCAAGGGGTCCGAGATTGCCGTCATCGAGGCGGCGGCAGGCGAGGGCGCTGCCAAGGCCCCCGCCGCGGCACCCGCAGCTGCTGCACCGGCCGCCACGGCTGCCGCGCCCGCATCCGCCAGCCCGGCTGCTGCACCGGCAGCGCGTCCCGGCCCGCAGGCCGCGCCGGCCACCGACCGCCAGGCCGATGTCGAATGCGACATGCTTGTCATCGGCGGCGGCCCGGGTGGTTACTCCGCCGCGTTCCGTGCCGCTGATCTGGGCATGAAGGTCGTCATCGTCGAGCGCTACGCCACCCTGGGTGGTGTCTGCCTCAATGTCGGCTGCATCCCGTCCAAGGCCCTCCTGCATGCCGTCTCGGTCGTCGAGGAGGCCAAGGGTTTCGAGGCGCACGGCATCAAGTTCGGCAAGCCCGAGATCGACATCGACGGCCTGCGCGGCTGGAAAGAGAAAGTGGTCAGCCGCATGACCACGGGTCTTGCCGGCATGGCCAAGGGCCGCAAGGTCACCATCGTGCGCGGCTATGCACGCTTCCTTGATCCGCACCACGTCGTGGTGGATCTCACCGAGGGCAGCGGGCAGCAGACCACCGGCAAGGAGCAGGTGGTGCGCTTCAACCAGGCCATCATCGCGGCTGGCAGCGAGCCCGTGCGGCTGCCCTTCCTGCCGCAGGATGATCGCATCGTCGACTCCACCGGCGCGCTGGCACTGCGCTTCGTGCCCAAGCGCATGCTGGTCATCGGCGGCGGCATCATCGGCCTGGAAATGGCCACCGTCTATGCCTCGCTGGGCGCCCAGGTGGACGTGGTCGAGATGCTCGATGGCGTCATGGCCGGTGCCGACCGCGACATGGTCAAGGTCTGGCAGAAGTACAACGAGAAGCGTCTGGGCCGCCTGATGGTCAAGACCCGGACCACCGCCGCCAAGGCCACGCCCGAAGGCATCGAGGTCAGCTTCGAGGGTGAGAATGCCCCCGAAGGCCCGCAGGTCTATGACCTGGTGCTGTCGGCCGTGGGCCGCACGCCCAACGGCAAGAAGCTGGATGCCGAGAAGGCCGGTGTGGCCGTCGGCGAGCGTGGCTTCATCGAGGTCGACACGCAGCTGCGCACCAATGTGCCGCACATCTTTGCCATTGGTGACATCGTGGGACAGCCCATGCTGGCCCACAAGGCCGTGCATGAGGCGCACGTGGCTGCCGAGGCCGCTGCCGGCCAGAAGCGCCACTTCGACGCCCGCGTCATTCCGGCCGTGGCCTACACTGATCCTGAAGTGGCCTGGGTGGGCATCACCGAGGACGAAGCCAAGGCCAAGGGTATCAACCTGGGCAAGAGCGTCTTCCCGTGGGTGGCCTCCGGCCGTGCCGTGGCCAATGGTCGTGACGAGGGCTTCACCAAGCTGCTCTTCGATCCCGAGACCCACCGCATCCTGGGGGGCGGCATTGTCGGCACCCATGCGGGCGACATGATCGGCGAACTGGCTCTGGCCATCGAGATGGGCGCGGATGCGGCCGACATCGGCCACACCATCCACCCGCACCCCACGCTGGGTGAGTCCATCGGCATGGCCGCCGAAGTCTTCGAGGGCGTCTGCACCGACCTGCCGCCGCAGAAGAAGCGCTGATCCTGTCCGCATAGCGGACACGCCAGCACACCACGGGTCGGTCTCATTCCGCATGAGGCCGGCCCGTGTGCTTTGGTCTTCAGGAAATGCGCTGCGGTGTGCAGCGTATGAACCCGCCTTTTGTGAGCCAGGCAGGCAGCGAGAGGACGTGCATGGTCGCCGGATGGATTTAATCTCTCGTCTGCCACGCCGTTTGCGTGTTTTCCTGCCACCCCTGGCGATGCAGCAACGGCTGGTCATCATGGAACTGTGGCCAGCCAATGCACAGATAGAGGCTGAAGCGCCAGGTGGCTGGCGTCTGGAACAGTGCCTCCATCGCCTGCGGGTCGAGAATCGACAGCATGCCCACGCCCAGCCCGTGCGCACGGGCTGCCAGATTCAGATTTTGAATGGCCATGGCCGTGCTCTGTTCCAGCGTCTGCGGCATGCTGTGCCGGCCCAGGCCGTGGCCGGCGGCCGGTGCCGTTTCGGTGAATACGGCCAGCTGCAGAGGCGCTGCCTCCAGACCATGCAGCTTCAGTTGCTGGTACTTGGGCTTGCGCGCGTCGGGCTGTGCCGCCAGCGCCTGTGCATTGGCCTGGTCGTGTAGCGCCTGCACCGCCTGCCGCAGACCGGCATTCTCTACCCGCAGCACGCGCCAAGGCCGGGCATTGCCCACCGAAGGTGCCAGCGACATGGCCTCCTTCAGCGTATCCAGCAAGGCCTCGGGTACCGGATCTGTCCGGAAGTGCCGCACATCGCGCCGCCAGCGCAACAGGCGCTGCAGGCTCAGGCGTTCGTCGTCAGAGAACTCCATGTCGTGGGATCCTTGAGCAGGGGCATCCTGCAACCCGAGCTTCAGGCGTTTTGCCCTTTCAGTGTTTCGGCCGATCCCTCCGGCTGCCTCAGCAGACCCTGGTCGCGCAGCAGCTTCGTGTTGCGGGGCGCGTATTCCTGGCTGTAGTAGCGCGCGAATTTCTCGCGGAACGGGAATTTCTCGCGCTTCTCGCCAAAGGCTGTCATGGTGGCTTCGTAGTTGGCTAGTGCCGTCGACAGCACGTCATCCGACGGATAGCGGTTCTCGGCCACCACGGCCTGCTGCGGAAGGCGAGGTTTCACCTGCATTTCCACCGCCGGCTTGCCGATGCACAACCCGAACAGCGGATAGGTATATGCCGGCAACCCCAGCCATTCGGTCAGCTCGGGCGCGATCAGGCGGATGCCGCCGGTGAAACAGGTACCAAGGCCCAGGCTTTCGGCGGCGACCACGGCGTTCTGCGCTGCCAGCGCTGCGTCGGTGACCAGCGTGATCAGCATCTCGGGTGTGCCCGCAGCGGCAAAGCTGCCTCCGGCAGCCTGGCTGCACAGCATGGCCCGCCGGGCGTCAGTCACGAAGATCCAGTATTCGCCGCAGGTGCCAATCTGTGGATTGTTGGGTTGGGCTGCAGCGATTTTCTGGCGCAGCGCAGGATCAGTGATGCGGATGATGGTGTAGTGCTGGCCGTTCATCCACGAAGGGGCCTGGCGTGTGGCATCCAGCATGGCCTGCACCTGTTCGGCCGGGATCTGGTGCGCCGGATCGAACTGGCGATAGGTGCGATGCTCATGCAGGGTCTGGAGAACAGGATTCATGGGCTGATGCGTTCCAGAAAATGGGGATCGGTTCACGCAGGTGGGACAGGCCGAACGGGAAGAGCGGCCCTGCCACCTGATCCTGTCATGATACCCGCCAGCCCGCGCCTCAGCCCCGTTCCTTGTCCGCCAGCGCCTCTTCCAGCACCGGCAGCCAGTGTGCGAGTGCTGCCTCGCCCGGCATGTGGGCGTGCAGGCTGGGCACGTCGTGCACGGCCAGGCTCTCGGCCCACGGCGCCCACATGTCGGGGTGCAGGTTCTCGCCCACGTGGTCGAGTGCGGCCCGGAAGTACAGCAGCTCGCCGTCGTAGCGCTGGTGAGGGTGGGTCTTGACCATCGTGTTGCTGGCGGCCACAGCCTCGAAGATGCCGTGCAGCTGTGCATCGGTCAGGTCGCCCAGCGGGTGCTTCTGCGCACGCAGGAAGCCGATCACGCGCTCGCGCGTCAGTGGCCCTTCGGCAGCCAGCACGTCCGGATCCTGGCCGGCGATGTGCAGGATGGCGCGCCACACGTCGTGGGCTTCGGCCGGTGCCCGATCACGCCAGGCATCGGCCGGGTAGGCGTCCAGCAGGCAGACCACGCCCACGCGGGCGTGGCGCGCCTGCAGCTGGCAGGCGATTTCCTGCGCCAGGATGCCGCCGGTGGACCACCCCAGCAGGTGATGGGGGCCGCCGGGCTGCATCTGCAGGATGAGGTCGGCATAGTGGGCAGCCAGCGCCCGCAGGCTGGGATAGCGCGCGTGCTCGCCCGTCAGGGCCGGGGATTGCAGGCCGACCACCGGGCGGTCGCCTGACAGCCGACGCGCCAGCAGCCCGTAGCACCAGGCCAGGCCGCCCGCGGGGTGGATGCAGAACAGGGCCGGCGAGTGGCCTCCCTGTGCGGCGGATGTGCGGTCGGCGGGATCAGCCTCCTGTCCCGGGGCTGCGCTGACGGCGTTGTCGGCCGGCAGATCGCCCCGCAACCGGAAGACCGGTCCGAAGCCGGCCGAGGCAGCATCGGCCTCACGGCGCTGCAAGCGCTCGATCCAGGCGGCCAGCCGGCCCACTTCCGGGTGCTCGAAGACGGCACCCAGCGTGAGTTCGACACCGCTCTGGTCGCGCAGCCGCGCCGCCAGCCGGGTGGCCAGCAGGGAATGGCCGCCCAGCATGAAGAAGTCGTCTTCCACGCCGGGCTGTTCGGACAGCCCGAGAATGTCGGCAAAGGCGGCCGCCACCTGTTTTTCCTGTGGCGTGCGCGCAGGTGTGCGCGCCTGCACGGCAAAGACCGGGGCGGGCAGCGCCTTGCGGTCCATCTTGCCGCTGGCGTTGATGGGCAGCGCTGCCATCAGCACGACGGCCGAAGGCACCATGGCGGCCGGCAGCAGGGTGCGGGCGTGGTCCAGCAGGCTCTCGGCCAGGGCTTCGTCGGTGATGACGACCGGCTGCGGTTCGGCGTCGCTCTGTGGTACCACGTAGGCCACCAGCCGCTGACCGCCCTGGTCGTCGATACGGGCAATGACAGCCACCTGGCGGCACTGCGGATGAGTGGAGAAGGCGGCCTCGATCTCGCCCAGCTCGATGCGCTGACCGCGCAGCTTGACCTGGTGGTCCAGTCGGCCGCGGTATTCCACCGCCCCATCCCGTCGCCAGCGCGCCAGGTCGCCACTGTCGTACAGACGGCGAGGCGAGTCTTCGGCGCCGAAGCCGGGGTGCAGGATGAAGCGAGCCTCGGTCAGGTCCGGGCGACCCAGGTAGCCGTCGGCCAGCTGGCGGCCGCCCAGATACAGGGTGCCGGTCACGCCCGGGGGCACCGGGCGCAGGCAGTCGTCCAGAATGTACAGGCCCGTGTTCCAGACCGGGAAGCCGATGGGGATCGGGTCGCTGCGGTCGGTGCGGCCAGCGTCCCAGAAGCTCACGTCCACGGCCGCCTCGGTGGGGCCGTACAGGTTGTGCAGCGCCGACTGCATGCGGGCATGGAAGCGGTCGCGCAGGGTGGCGGGCAGGGCTTCGCCGCTGCAGAAGACGGCGTTCATCTGCAGGCCTTCGCTGGCCGGTTCGTCCAGGAAGGCGGCCAGCATGGAGGGCACGAAGTGCACCACGTCCACGCCTTCCCGGCGGATCAGTGCGGCCAGCGCCTGCGGGTCGCGGTGCAGGTCGGGTTCGGCCACCACCAGCGGGGCGCCGCACAGCATGGGCAGGAACAGCTCCCACACTGATACGTCGAAGGTGTAGGGTGTCTTCTGAAGGAATCGGTGCTGCGGGCCGAAACCGTAGTGTTCCTTCATCCACAGCAGCCGGTTGACGATGGCATGGTGGCTGACCACCACGCCCTTGGGCTCGCCGGTACTGCCCGAGGTGTAGATGACGTATGCGGGGTCCGCGGGCTGCACCGTGGGCAGGGGAATGGCCGGCTGCAGGTCGGTGGCGTCCTGTGGGGTATGGGCTGCCGAACTCCCGGGGTGAGGGAGGGCGAACAGCGCCGACACGTCGACCGAGGCCACTTCCGCGCCCTCCAGCAGGGTGCGCGTGGTCTCGTTCACCACCACGGAGCGGGGCTGTGCGGCCGCCAGGATGCGCTGGATGCGCGCTGCCGGCTGCTCGATGTCCAGCGGCAGGTAGGCGGCGCCGGAACGCTGGATGGCGTGCAGGCTCATCACCATGCGCGGGCTGCGGGGCAGGGCCACGGCCACGATGTCACGTGGCTGCACGCCAGCCTGTACCAGCCGGCGCGCGGCTGCATCCACCTGGGCGTCGAAGGTGGCGTAGTCCAGGCACTCGTCCTGCATCCGCAGGGCCTCGCCGCTGGCATGCTGCCGGCTGGCTTCCCGCACCAGGGCCACCAGCGTGGTTTCCGGCACCGGGTGGGCGGTGTCGTTGACGCCGGCCACCCAGTGGCTCAGCTCCTCGTCGTACAGGGTCTGCACGGGGCGCAGGGTATCGGCCTGCAGGGCGGCTCGCAGGAAGGCCAGCAGGCGTGCCGGGTGCCGATCGATCTCCTCGGCTGCGTAGAGGCGCGGGTTGGCTTCCACCTGCAGGCGCATGCCGCTGGCATCGGGGGCGGCGCGCACGTTCAGGTTGAAATCTTCCACAGGCCCGGTGCTGTAGACGATCTGGTCGGCATCCAGACCGGCCTGGCGGTAGGGGGCGTCGAAGGGCAGGATGTTGAGCAGCGGCCCATGGATGCGGCCCTGGCCGCCGGGGCGAGCCTGGTCGCGGCGCATCTGTTCGCTGCGGTAGCGGCCGTGGCGGCGTGCCAGCTTCAGCTGGCGTGCGGTCTGGACGATGAGTTCGTCCAGCGGCCGGTCCTGGTCCATGTCCAGCACCAGCGGCACGATGTTCATGACGGTGGCCACGCTGCGGGCGCTGGCGTTGCCCAGTCGGCCCATCCAGGGCACGCCGGGCACCACCGGCTGCTGGCCGATGTGGCGCTGCACGTAGGCGGCCAGCAGCATGGTCAGCACATCGGGCCAGCTCACCAGCGTCTGCTGCTCTTTCTGACGCAGGGCCTGCAGCACGTCCTCGGGTACGTCGATCTCGGCATGCAGCGCATGATCGCCTGTGGCGGCGCTGCGCTCGGAGAGGCTACCGACGGTGTCCAGCGGCGCCAGCAGTTTGCGCCAGTAGGCAGCGTCGGTTGCGCGCTGGGCACTGTCGCGGTAGCGCGCGTCGTCGGCCACTACGGCCGCAAAGGAGGTCAGGGGCGTGCCGGCCAGCGCACGGTAGTGCTGCATGGCCCGCTGCTCGATCAGCGCCATGCCATAGCCGTCGGCCGCCAGGTGGTGGACGCGCTGGAACCACAGCACCGTGGGCAGGGCACTGGCCGCGCTGTCCGCACCTGCCGAAGGGGTGAACCGGATCAGCAGATGCCGAGCCAGCGCCGTGGTGCGCGGATCGATGGGGGTGCGCAGGTCGGCCTGCATCAGGCGTTCGGCCTCGGCGCGGCCCGCCGCATCGCCAGGCAGTGTCAGGCGCTCCAGCACCGGACGGTGGGCCGCGTCGAAATACTGGCGCGGACCGTCCTCGGTGTCGATGAAGGCCAGCGACAGTGCATCGGCCTCGGCCAGGGTCCGTTCGATGGCGCTGGCCAGCCGTTCCACGTCCACTTTACCGCGGATGCCGGTGCAATGGCCGGTGTTGAAGATCGGGTTGCGCGGATCCAGCTGCTGCGCGTACCAGAGCCCTTCCTGGGCTTCGGTCAGCGGCACGGCGCCGGCAGGGCTGTCCATGGAAGGCGTGTCGTGGTTCAGGGCGGGCGTCATGAGGAGGGCTCGTTCCAGCAGGGCAGCCGTCAGGGGTCTGCGGCGAAGAGGAAAGGCACAAGGCGGGACAGTGAATCGGGGGGCGTCAGCCGGCCTGCTGAATCAGCGTCCACCAGTGCCCCAGCGTGGGGTTCAGTGCCATTTCCGAGAAGTCCAGCCGAGCGCCCGCCGCCTGCCAGCGGCTGGCCAGCGTCATGGCACGCATCGAGTCCAGACCCAGATCGATCAGGTTGTCGTCGTCATGGATGTCGGCCGGGTCTTCCAGCAGGATCTTCGCCAGGTCGGCGCGCATCTGTTCAAGGGTGAGGGTCGTCATGCTTTTTCATCCAGTTGGGCACGCAGGTGGGCGCGCAGCGCCTTGCGACTGAGTTTCAGGGCGGCGGTCTCCACGAAGTGATCGACGAAGACGAACTGGTCGGGCACCTTGAAGTCGGCCAGACCCTGGGCGCGGATCCACTTCTTCAGCTCGGCGGGCCGCGGACGCTCGCCGCGTGGGATGATGAAGGCGCAGCTGCGCTCGCCCAGGTAGTCGTCAGGGACCGACACCACGGCGGCGTCGTAGACCTGCGGATGGGCCATCAGGTGGTTCTCGATCTCTTCGGCCGAGATCTTCTCGCCGGCGCGGTTGATGTGGTCGCCCGCGCGACCCTGCACCACCAGGTGCCCGCTTTCGGTGCGGCGCACGATGTCGCCGGTGCGATAGAAGCCGTCGTGGGTGAAGGAGCGCTCGTTGGCCGCCGGATTGTTGAAGTAGCCGCGAATGGTGTAGGGACCGCGCGTGAGCAGGTTGCCGGCCTCGCCGGCCGGGACCGGCTGGTCGTGGTCGTCCACGATGCGGATCTCGTCATCCGGGCTGATGGGGCGGCCCTGGGTCTGGATGATGGTCTCGGCATCGTCATCGATGCGCGTGTAGTTGACCAGCCCTTCGGCCATGCCGAAGACCTGCTGCAGCGTGGCGCCCAGCGTGGGCGTGACGCGCCGCGCCACTTCCGGAATCAGCTTGGCGCCGCCCACCTGGATGAGCTTCAGGCTGGAGAGATCCGGTGTGGCGCTGGCGGCGGCCTCCAGCCACAGCAGCAGCAGCGGCGGCACCAGGGCGGTGTCGGTCACTTTCTCGGCAGCGATCAGCTCGAAGCACACGGCCGGTGTGGGGGCCGGGGCCAGCACCACGCGCCCGCCCACGTAGAGCGCGCTGAGAAAGCCCGGCGAGCTCATCGGGAAATTGTGTGCCATGGGCAGCGCGCACAGGTAGACGCTTGTTTCGTCCATCCCGCAGATGCGCGCGCTCTCGCGCAGCGTGTAGATGTAGTCGTCGTGCGTGCGCGGGATGAGCTTGGACAGCCCGGTGCTGCCGCCCGAGATCTGGAAGAAGGCCGTGTCCTCGCCCTGCACGTCGGTGGCAGGCAGCACGTCAGCGGCATAGGGGGCCGGTGCCGTGTCGGCACGCATCAGCTCGGCCAGCGGGGTGAAGCTGCCCGCGTCGCCCCGGGTGACGATGACGTGCCGGACCTGCGGGCAGCGCGTCTGCAGCTCGGAGGCCAGGTTGCGATAGTCGAAGCCGCCCCAGTCCCCGGCGCAGATGTAGCCGCGGGCATCGCCCGTGTCGGCAAAATGCGCGATCTCGGCGATGCGGTGCGCAGGCAGCGCATACAGCGGGATGATGCCCACACGGAACATGCCGAAGATGGCGCTGATGAATTCCGGCAGGTTGGGCAGGTGGACGATGACCCGATCGCCGCGGCGGAGCCCGCGTGCCAGCAGGCCGGCCGCGATGGCGGATGCCTGGCGGTCCAGCTCGCCATAGCTGATGCGCTCGCCTTCACTCACCACGGCGATGCGGTCGGGGTGGGCCTGGGCCCGTTCGCGCAGCCACGCGCCGAAGGTCTCGCCCCGCCAGTGGCCGGCCTCGCGGTAACGACGAGCCAGGTCTTCGGGCCAGGGCTGATGCAGCTGGATGGGATCAGTCATGCTAACGATTATCAATCTTGGAAACGACTGAATCTTATCATCCGGAACACGCCCCGGGTGCTGAACCGGGGCGTGCAGCGTCTGCCCGGATCAGGGCTTTTTCAGGTCCACCAGATAGGTGCCATCCAGTGGCACAGTCAGAAAGCGCCGGTTTACCTCGTCCAGCGTCTTCATGGCCATGCGTTCATCGAAACGGTCGGGATGGATCCAGCCGGCCAGCGCCTCGATGAACACCACGTGCAGCGGCGAGTCGTTGAAGGCGTGCCAGATGCCATGGGCGTTGCCGTTGCGGATGGCGGCCAGTGCGGAAAGGCGGTTGCCGTCGATGACCCGCTGCAGGCTGCTGCGGGCATCGGCCTCGCTGATGCCGGTCCCGATGGTGAGCCCCTGGCTGGTGCGCTTGCCCGAGCCGGTGCCGGTGGCCACGTAGACCTGCGGGTTGCGGCTGTTGATGTATTCGAAGCCGAGCTTTCCGGTGGGGGTCTTCAGCACGTCGACACCGATGTTGTGCCCGCCGGCGTAGCTGATCATCTCGTTGAAGGTGCCCTGGCCGGGGGAGTTGCAGCAGTCGGTGCTGCCGGCGTGGGCATGCACGAACACGGGGGGCCGGTCCTTCGCGGGCAGGTCGGCCAGCCGGTTGGCCACAGCCTTCATGTGGCTTTCATAGAAATCGATGAACTCGGCCGTGCGCTGCGGCTGGCTGATGGCCTGACCCAATGCCTTCAGGCTGGGCACGGTGTTTTCCAGCGGCTTCACGAAGAAGTCCACCACCAGCACCGGGATACCGGCGGCCGCGAAGCGCTTCATCATCAGCGATTCCTCGACGCTCTGCCGATCGGTGCCGCCGGCAAAGCGTGCCGTCAGCACGATGAGATCCGGCCGCAGTGCCAGCGCCTGTTCCACCGAGAAGCTGTCGGCGGTGTGCCGTCCCACCAGGGGCACCTTGGCAATGCCCGGGAAGCGCTGCAGGTAGGTCTGATACTCGCGCGAGAAGGAGGTCTTGAACTCGTCCGACCAGCCGGCCAGGAGAGAGACCGGATCGGGCGTGAGCAGTGCCATGACCGGCATGTGCCGCGCCTGGGTCAGGATCACCCGCTTGGCGGGGGCCTTCAGCGTCACCTGGCGTCCCAGCACGTCGGTGACGGTGATGGGGCCGCTCTGGGGAGCTGCCTGGGCCGCCGGTGGCTCCGTGCCCGCTGCGTCGGCTGCCAGAAGGGGAACGGGCTGGAGCAGCAGTGCTGCCATCGGCAGTGCCGAGGCGGCCGTCAGGGTGCGGCGAACCGAGCGTTGCCATGTCCGCGTGCGCGACACGGTGGGGGCAGTCACGGCGCGGTTGCCGGATTCCGGGGTGGAGTGAAAGCGGGAAAACAGGGAAGCCATGTCTGATGAAGAATGCGGGCAAATGGCGGAGGCTGTGGAACGGGCTCCCGCCTGGATGAGAGGGACGAAGCCGGCAGCAGGCCGGCCGGATCGGGTTACTGCACGGGTTTCAGCAGCCCGTCCACCACCACCTGGGGCACCCCCTTCGAGCAGCGCTCCACACGTGCATTCACCCCGTAGCAGTCGGCCAGCGCCTGCGGGGTGATGACATCGGCCGGTGCGCCCTGGCCCAGCAGGCCGCCGTCGCGCACCAGCACGCAGCCGTCGCTGTGGCGCAGCGCGATGTTCAGGTCGTGCAGCACGATGAGGGTGATGAGGCCATGCTCGTGGGTCTCCTGACGCAGCAGGTCCATCACGTGGAACTGGTAGTTCAGGTCCAGGGCCGACAGGGGTTCGTCCAGCAGCAGCAGCCGAGGCCGGCGAATGAGTGCCTGGGCAATGCCCACCAGCTGCTTCTGGCCGCCGGAGAGCTGATCGAGATAGCGCATGGCCAGATGGTCCACCCCCAGACGCTTGAGCAGTGCCATGACGGCTTCCAGCGTGACGTGCTCGGCCTCCTGCGAAAGGGACGAGGCGCGTGCGGCCACCAGTACCGACTCCATCACGCGCAGGTGCACCGAGGCCGGCAGCGACTGCGGCAGGTAGACGACGTGGCGGGCTCGTTCGCGGAAGTCCAGCGAGGCGAGATCGGTGCCGTTGAGACGCACGGTGCCATGGCGGGGCGGCAGCAGGCCGGCCATGGCCTTGAGCAGCGTGGACTTGCCGGTACCGTTGGGCCCCAGCAGCGAGACCAGCTGGCCGGGGGCGATGGGCGAGAGCGTGAGCTTCTCGATGATGGTGCGGCTGCGGTAGGCAACCTTCAGGTCGTTCACTTCCAGCATGGTGCTCTCCGTCAGCCGGCGCGTCGGCGCATGACCACCGACACGAAGAAGGGGACGCCGACCAGTGAGGTCACGATGCCCACCGGCACGATGACGCCCTCGACGATGTTCTTGGAGGCGATGGAGGCCAGCGACAGGATCATCGCCCCGATGAGGGCGCTGCCCGGCAGGTAGAAGCGGTGGTCCTCGCCGAACAGCCGTCGGGCGATGTGGGGGGCGATGAGGCCGATGAAGCTGATGGTGCCCACCATGGACACGGCCAGTGCCGCCAGGAAGCTGATGCGCAGCAACGAGACGAGCCGCTGGCGCTTCACGTCGATGCCGAAGCTGATGGCGCGGTCCTCACCCAGCCGCAGCGCGGTGAGCTTCCACGCATCCTTCAAGCACAGCGGCAGGATGACGGCAAAGGCCAGCAGCATGCCACCCACCTTCGGCCAGGTGGCGCGCGACAGGCTGCCCATCGTCCAGAACACGAGGTTCTGCAGGTCTTCGGCGCTGGCGATGAACTGCATCAGCGACACCAGCGCATTGAAGGTGAAGACCAGCGCGATGCCCACCAGCACCATGCCCGAGCCGCTCATGCCGCCCCAGCGCGCCAGCACGTCCAGCAGCAGGGCCGAGAGGATGGCGAAGACGAAGGCGTTGCCGGCCACGGCCCACTCGGCCGGTAGCCAGGGCAGGCTCAGGTCCAGCACCAGGGCCAGCGAGGCACCAAAGGCCGCCGCCGACGAGATGCCCAGCGTGAACGGACTGGCCAGCGGGTTGGCCAGGATGGTCTGCATCTCGGCCCCGGCCAGGCCCAGGCCCAGGCCCACCACCACGGCCATGACGGCATAGGGCAGGCGCACGTCCCAGACGATCACGCTCGTGGTGGGCTCGGCCTGATCGGGCGAGAACAGCGTGCGCATCAGCTCTGACCAGCTCAGGCCGGACGGGCCCAGCATGAAGTCTGCCACCAGCGACAGCAGGATCACGGCCACGAAGACCGCCATCAGCAGCCAGCGCAGCTTCAGCAGGCGGGAATACTGCGTGCTGGCCTGGTCACCAGCGGGAAAGGGGGATGACGCCATGGGGAGAACCCGGGAATGAGATACGTTACTGACTGAGCGCGCTAGTGTAGCAGGCGCGCCCGGTCATGCAGCATTGTCCGGGAAAGCGACGCGGCCGCTGGGCGGCCGCGATGCGTCATGGGTCATGTTTCGGGAAGCGGGTATTTCCCGAAACAGGTGACACCGGATGGGGGGTCAGTGATGCCCGGAGCGGTGCGAGTCGCCGTCGTGGCGATGGGCGCCGTCCTCGGTGTGCCCCGGGTGAGCGTCCTCGCGCGGGTCGTCGCCATCGAATCGGCTGTGCCCGTCACGTTCGACGTCAGGGTCTTCCTCGTCGGCATCTTCCCCGGGCAGGATCGGGGTGGCCAGCACCTTGTCGATGCGCTTGCCGTCCATGTCCACGACCTCGAACTTCCATTTGTCCCAGGTGAGGATGTCGCCGGTCTGCGGCATGCGGCCCAGCAGCAGCATCATCATGCCCGAGAGTGCCTGGTAGCGTTCCTTGTCCTCTTCGGGCACGGTGGCCAGGTTCAGCCGATCCTTCAGTTCGGGGATGGGAATCAGCCCGTCCAGCAGCCACGAACCGTCGGCCCGCTGCAGTGCCCAGCTGTCATCATCGTCGGGCGAGGTGAACTCGCCGGTGATGGCCTCCAGCAGGTCCTGCAGTGTCACCAGACCCTGGACCTCGCCGTACTCGTCCAGCACCAGGGCAATCTGCGTGTTGGAGTTGCGGATGTTCTCCAGCAGTTCCATGCCGGTGAGGGTCTCGGGCACGTACAGCACTTCCTGCAGGTTCTGCGAGAAGTCGATGCTCTCGCCGCGCAGCGACTGCGCCAGCAGCTGCTTGGTGTGGATGATGCCCAGGACATCGTCCAGGCCGCCACGGCACACCGGGAAGCGCGAGTGCTCGTATTCGGCCACCTTCTGCAGGTTCTCCTCCTGCGGATCTTCCACGTCCAGGAACACCACGTCACTGCGGGGAACCATCAGCGAGGAGATCTGGCGCTCGTCCAGGCGGAACACGTTGCGCACCATGACGTGCTCGCTCTGCTCGATGACCCCGGACTCGGAGCCTTCGGCCAGCAGCGCGTGGATTTCCTCTTCCGTCACCTTCTGCTCGGTGTCCGGATCAACGCCCATGCTGCGCAGGATCAGGTTGGTGGAACCGGTGAGCGCCATCACGAACGGGCGCGAGACCAGCGACAGGACGCCCATGGGACGGGCGGCCAGCCGGGCCACGGTCTCGGCGCTGATCTGGCCCAGACGTTTGGGAACCAGTTCGCCGACAACGATGGCCACATAGGTGACCAGCACGACCACCAGCGTGGTGGCCAGCATCTCGGCCGTCTTCTGGGCCACGCCCAGCGACAGCAGCCAGCGCGCCAGCGGTTCGGCGAAGGCGGCCTGACCGACGATACCGTTCAGCACCCCGATGGAGGTGATGCCGATCTGGATGGTGGAGAGAAAGCGGGTGGGGTCTTCACCGAGGGCCAGGGCGGCCGCGGCGCTCTTGTCGCCTTCGGCCACCAGACGCTGCAGTCGCGCCTTGCGCGCCGTGAGCAGCGCCACTTCGGACATGGCGAACAGGCCGTTGAGCACGATCAGGCCCAGCAGGACAGCAGCTTCCATCAGCGGCTCTCCTGGAGGGACAGGGCCTGGCGGGACGGGATGCAGGCCGTGATCATGGATCCGCACATCTGCGCCCGGTCATCCATGTCGGCGGGCTGCCCGAAGGCGGGAGTGAAAAAGGGGGTGCCGCAACGCTGGCGGGACGGGGGCTCTGGCTCGGTGATCATCGACACGGACCGTGGCACGTGCCCTGATTGCCTGCCGGGCTTCTGGATGAGCCCTGGGCGGGCCGGCACGGGGTGGTCCGAAAAGTGCTAGGGAAGGGCCGATTATAACGAGAGCCCTTCCCATCACGAAGCCTTGGACCCCGGCTGTCGTGTTTTATGGGGAAACGATTCGTGCCGGATCGGACGGCTGGCCGTCCGGCGGCAGGAAGGCATGGACAGAAGGCGCTTGGCCGTCCGGAGCATGCGCGGACATGCCCCGGGTGCCGTGGTGCACCGGTCCGGTAGCGGTGCAGGTCGTGTCCGGGCAGCGTGCAGGACAACGTGTCGGTACGTGTGAGCTGCCCGAGGGCGTGTTCAGGCGCTGGCCAGTCGTGCCCTGTGACGTGCGATGGCGGCGCGTACCTGAGCCGGGGCTGTGCCGCCGATGTGGTTGCGTGCGTTCACCGACCCTTCCAGAGTGAGCGTCTCCAGCACGTCATCGCCCACCAGCGGGCTCAGGGCCTTCAGGCGCTCGCGGCCCAGACCGGCCAGGTCCACGCCGGCGTCGGACGCTTCGCGCACGGCCTGGGCCACCAGTTCGTGGGCATCCCGGAAGGGCAGGCCGCGCTTGACCAGATAGTCAGCAAGGTCGGTGGCGGTGGAAAAGCCCTCGGCCGCGGCCTGACGCATGCGCTCGGCGCGCACCTGGATGCCGGTGGTCATGTCGGCAAAGAGGCGCAGCGTGGCCACCAGGGTGTCCACGGTGTCAAAGAGCGGCTCCTTGTCTTCCTGGTTGTCCTTGTTGTAGGCCAGCGGCTGCCCCTTCATCAGCGTGAGCAGCGCCATCAGGTGGCCATAGACGCGACCGGTCTTGCCGCGGACCAGCTCGGGCACGTCGGGGTTCTTCTTCTGCGGCATGATCGACGAGCCGGTGCAGTAGCGGTCCGACAGGTCGATGAAGCCGACCCGGGGCGACATCCAGTTCACCAGCTCTTCGGAGAAGCGCGACAGGTGCATCATGAGCAGGCTGGCGTCGGCGCAGAACTCGATGGCGAAGTCGCGATCGGAGACGGCGTCCAGCGAGTTCTCGCATACGCCATCGAAACCCAGCGTGCGCGCCACGTGTTCGCGGTCGATGGGGAAGGTGGTGCCGGCCAGCGCGGCAGCTCCCAGCGGCAGCCGGTTGATGCGGCGGCGGGTGTCGGCCAGGCGCCCGGCATCGCGCGACAGCATCTCCACATAGGCCAGCAGGTGGTGGCCGAAGGTGACAGGCTGTGCCACCTGCAGGTGGGTGAAGCCGGGCATGATCGTGTCGGCGTGTTGTTCGGCCAGCGCCAGCAGCGCTTCCTGCAGCGCACGCAGCAGGGTCAGGATCTCGTCGGTGGCATCGCGCAGCCACAGGCGGATGTCGGTGGCGACCTGGTCGTTGCGCGAGCGGGCCGTGTGCAGGCGCTTGCCGGCGTCGCCGACCAGCTCGGTCAGGCGCTTCTCGATGTTGAGGTGAACATCCTCCAGATCCAGCGACCACTCGAAGCGGCCGGCGGCGATCTCCTCACGAATGGTTGTAAAACCACGCTGGATTGACGCCAGATCGCTTTCACTCAGAATGCCGGTCGCGGCAAGCATGGCGGCGTGGGCCAGCGACCCCCGGATGTCGACCTCGGCCAGGCGCTGGTCGAAGTCCACCGAGGCCGTGTAGCGTTTCACCAGATCGGACACGGGTTCGGAGAACCGTGCCGACCATGCCTTGTTCTTGTTGCCAAATTGTCCGGTCATGTGATGGATCTTCTATGAGTAGTGTGATGCAGTCGGCCCCCGGGCCGGCACCCGGTGCGCAGGAACCGACAGGTTCGGGCACCAGCCCGCAGCCTGGGAGCGGGAATGGCGATGTCGCTGCAAATTATAAGGACAAGCCCGCCGCGGGCGGCCCGGCCGATTCGGGAGAGGGCGCCAAGGCACGGCGCCAGAGCGAGGGGGCGCCTGCGCCGGTCATCCCCGAGTTCTGCAGCCCGGGCGTCTTCTCGCGCACGCTGCTGCTGGTGCATCTGGGCGTGCTGGCCGTGCTGGGGGCGTCGGTCAGTCTCTGGGATGATGGCAACCGGGCCCTGGACACGCTCTTCTATCTGCTGACCATCTTCGAGCCCTCGATGCTGCTGGCCATGCTGCTGCTGTGCCTGGCGCGCAAGAAGGTCAATGGTCTGAGCCAGCGCATGCAGTGGGTCTTCGGGCTGCTCATTCCCGGCGCGATCGGGGGTGTGGTCAGCCTGGTGGTCGGCAATGTGCAACGGGTGGCAGCCGGCGAGCATCGTGATGCCTACGTGCCGCTCCTGCATGACGCGCTGGGTGCCGCGCTGTGTGCCGTGCTGGTGGCCGGGGGCGTCTATCGCTATTTCCGCCTTCGCGGTCGTGCCTATGCGCCGTCATTTTCCGAGGCGCGGCTGCAGGCGCTGCAGGCCCGCATCCGTCCGCACTTCCTCTTCAACAGTCTCAATACGGTGCTGGGCCTGATTCGTTCAAACCCGAAGCTTGCCGAGAGCACGCTGGAGAATCTGGCCGACCTGTTCCGCGTCTTCATGCGTGATGCCCGCGAGATGGTGCCGCTGGACGACGAGGTGGTGACCTGCAAGGAATATCTGGCGATCGAGAAACTGCGACTGGCGCCGCGTCTGGATGTCTGCTGGAAGATCGACGGCATGCCGGGTGATGCACTGGTGCCTTCGCTGCTGCTGCAGCCGTTGCTGGAAAATGCCGTTCACCACGGCATCGAACCGCGTACCGAGACGGGGGTGTTGAATATTTGCATCACCCTGGTGGGGGAGCGCGTGCGGGTCGAGATCGATAATCCCATTTCTACAACAGTAGCGTCGCGTCCAGGTAACCAAATGGCCCTGTCCAACGTGCGGGAGCGATTGATGCTGCTTTATGATATGGCGGCCGAACTGAGAACAGGTCCGCAGGGCGACCGTTATCAGGTACTGCTTGAATTCCCCTACCGCAAAGAGAGACGACGACGAGATGTCCGACGCCACTTCAATCCTGATCGTTGATGACGAGGCGCCTGCGCGCGCCCGGCTGAGAGAGGTTCTGGCCGATCTGGCGCCGGAGTTTCCGCATCGCATCGTCGGCGAGGCATCCAACGCGCCCGAAGCACTGGCGCAGATCGAGTCGCAGCGTCCGCAGGTGGTGCTGATGGACGTGCAGATGCCGGGCATGACCGGCATCGAGCTGGCACGGCACATTTCCGCGCGTGCCGGTGAAAGCGACGGCAGCGATCCCAAGCCGATGCCGCTGATGATCTTCGTCACGGCCTTCGACGAATTTGCGGTCGACGCCTTCGAAGTCAACGCACTGGACTACCTGCTCAAGCCCGTGCGCGCCCAGCGTCTGCTGGCTGCGCTGCTGCGTGCCCGCACGCTGATTCCGTCCGAGCATCTGGATGCCATCGACGCGCTGGCCAAGGCCACCAACACCCGTCGTCGTCACCTGTCGGTGCACGAGCGTGGTCGCGTCATCCTGGTGGCGCTGGAGCAGGTGATCTACCTGAAGGCCGAACTGAAATACATCACGGTGCGCACGCGCGAGCGTGAATACCTGATCGAGGAATCGCTCACCTCGCTCGAAGAGGAATTCAGTGACCGCTTCGTGCGCATCCACCGCAACGCGCTGGTGGCACGCCCGTCCATCGCCGGCTTCGAGCGCGTCTCGCCCTCGGGCGAAGGCGAGTCGGGCGACCCGTACTGGCAGGTGGTGCTGCGCGAGGTGCCCGATCGTCTGCCGGTCAGCCGTCGTCAGTGGTCCATCGTCAAGGGCCTGGTCAGCTGACCCGCTTCAGTCGAGATCTTCCCGCCTGGGTTTCCATCCGGGCTGCACGCAGGGGCCGGTTCTTCCGGCCCCTTGTCTTTCTGGCGCGGCTGGCGTGCGTTCTGGCGCCCAAGCTCCTAGAATTCCGCTGGCGGGGTCGAATCCCCGATCCTGCCCTGATGCCGCCTGGCATCCTGTCATTTTCTGGAGCGCGCGCCGCATGACCGAATCCGCCTATTCCGCCCCCCTGCGCATTGCCACGCGCGAAAGCCGACTGGCACTCTGGCAGGCCAACCATGTGGCCGAGCTGCTGCGCGCCCGCCATCCGGCCGCAGGCGTCGCGCTGCTGGGCATGACCACCCGCGGGGACCAGATCCTGGACCGGCCGCTGGCCGAGATCGGCGGCAAGGGGCTGTTCACCAAGGAACTGGAGGTGGCGCTGTTCGACGGGCGTGCCGAACTGGCCGTGCATTCGCTCAAGGATGTGCCGATGGACCTGCCCGAAGGTTTCGACCTGGCGGCAGTGATGACGCGGGCCGATGCGCGCGATGCCTTCGTGAGCACCCGGTATGCCTCGCTGGATGAACTTCCGCCCGATGCGGTGGTGGGCACCTCCAGCCTGCGCCGGGCTGCGCAGCTGCAGGCGCGGCACCCGGGGTTTCGCATCCAGCCGCTGCGCGGCAACCTCGACACCCGCCTGGGCAAGCTGGATGCCGGTCAGTATGACGCCATCGTCCTGGCCGCCGCGGGACTGACCCGTCTGGGGCTGGCGGACCGCATTCGCCAGTACCTGCCGCTGGACGAGATGCTGCCGGCACCGGGGCAGGGCATGCTGGGTATCGAGATCCGGGCCGATCGTGACGATGTGCGCCAGGCCCTGGCCTTCCTGAATGATCCCGAGGCAGCGCGCATTGCGGCGGCAGAACGTGCCGTGTCGCGCCAGCTGGGGGGCAACTGCAAGACACCGCTGGCCGCGCATGCCCGCTTCACCGCGTCCGGACAGATGCAGCTGGATGCGCTGCTGGCCGATGACGACGGACGCATTGCCCGCGTCACCCGTGTGGGTAAGGTGGCCGATCCGAAGGAGGCCCGCGTGATGGGCGAGGCCGTGGCCGCCGAACTGAAGGCGCAGCTTGCTGCCGCTCCGAAGCCGTCCGGACAGTCCTGATGCCTGAAGCTTCGGGGACGCGCGCCGCATCGGATGGGGCGCCGCCCATTCCGAACCTCATCCTGACCCAGGACGATGCCAGCGCGGCCGAATGGCGGGCGCTGCTCGAGCCGGCTGGCCTCGTTTCGTGTCACTGGCCGGCCTTCCAGATCGAGGCGCTGTCCGACGCAGACATCCTGGCGGCGTTCGATAGTGGCGCGGAGGGTGTCGTGCTGCCCAGTCCGGCCGCGGTACGGGTCGTGGCCCAGGCACTGCAACGGGGCGGGCGTCGCTGGCCGTCCGCTGTCTGGGCCGGGCTGCCGGGGGCAGGCAGTGCGCATGCCTTCACGCGGCATTTCGGTACCGGTCCTCGGCTGCTGGTGCCGCCTCCGCCGTATCAGGACGCGGCCCATCTGGCGCGTCTCGTGCTCTGCCTTCAGCCGCTACCGCAGCGCATCGTGGTGCTCAACCGCCCGGATGGGCGCCGCGAGTGGGCCGGCGTGCTGCAGGATGCTGGCGTCCAGGTGGACTGGCAGCCCGCCTACCAGGCCCGGTGGTGCACGGCGGCGCCGGCCGGTTTCATGGAAGCCTGGCAGGGCTGGCAGGCGGCTGCGCCCGACGCGGAGGTATCGGAACCTTTGGCCATGCAGGATCCGGACGAGGCTGACGAAGACACAGCCCTGTCGCGTGGTCCACACTGGTTGATCGGCTCGGCATCGGTGTTGCGTACCGTGGCGGGATGGTTGGCCACGCTGCCGCCTCGGTTGGCGCATTTTGCGGTGCATCGCCCGGTCTGGCTGCCGCATCCGAGGTTGATCGAGGCGGCCCGAAACCTGGGTTTCGACAGTCCCCGGGTCTACCATGATCGGCAGCAGCTGATCGAACGGCTACAATCGGAGGAATTTCGCTCGAAACGATGATACTGCTCACCCGGTGGGTGTCGGGCGGGTCGTCTGCCCAGCAGCCGGCATCGTGTTCGGGCCTCGTCAGCGCCACCGTCCCTGATGGCCTTGGGGCAGGGCGCATCCATTCCTGAGGATACGAAGTCTTGAGTTCCGAGCAGCAAAACAGCCCGCAGCGTGGCGCACCGGGGTCATCCGGCGCCACGGCATCGTCCGCCAGTGCGCCTGCCGGCAAGACGCCGGCTGCCGGCCAGGCCGGCAGTGGCAAGCCCGCTGAATCCTCCCGCCCCGCCGCAGCTGCTGGTACCGGCAAGCCGCCGGCACCTCCCGCACCCGCATCGGGAAAGCAGATCTCCGTGACGCCCCCCATGGGCCGCACGGTCGGTCAGACCCCTTCCTCTGCCTCGGCCAGCCCCGCATCGGCCGCATCCGCTCTCGGCAAGACCCCGTCGGCCACGGCCGGCAGCACGTCGTCCGGCCCTGCAGCGTCTGCGCCCGGCACGGCATCGCCTGCCGCGGCTTCGGCGTCTCCGGCCGGCAGCAAGCCCGCCGAGGCCGGCAAGGGCGCCGCTGCGGCCCCCAGCCCTGCAGCCCCCAGCCCCTTGCGTGCGGCAGCCTCTGGCACCGGTCTGGTCGTTTCCGAACCCTCCATCAAGACCAATTCGGGGGGCAGCACGGGCCGTGACGAGCCGAAGACCGTCTATGTGCAGCGGCGCGGCTGGGGCTGGCTGGCCGTGTCCGTGCTGGTCGTGATCGTGGCCGCTGCGGGCTGGTGGTACATGCAGCAGCGTTTCCTGGCACAGGAGCGCCAGAATGCCCTGCGCCTGCAGGAATCCGAAAGCCGGGCTGCCAGCCTGGAGGAACAGGTCCGCCAGCTGCGCGACCTCCAGCAGCAGCTGCAGACGCGTGGCAATGCGCTGGAAACCCGTGTGGCCGAGTCCTCGGCCCAGCAGGAGCAGCTGCAGGCCCTCTATGACGACGTGGCCCGGGTCCGGGGCGATGCCCGCCTGGCCGAAGTCGAGCGCGCCATCACGCTGGCCAACCAGCACCTGGCGGTGTCGGGCAACGTGAAGGGGGCGCTGCTGGCGCTGGAAGGTGCCGAGAAGCAGCTGGCCGACAGCGAACAGTCCCAGGCCATCGGCCTGCGTCGCGTCATCCTGCAGGACATCGAGAAGCTGAAGTCGCTGCCCGAAGTCGATCTGGTCCGTTCGGTGGCCCGCATGGACGAGGTGCTGTCGCGCGTCGAGACGCTGCCCTTCCTGGGGGATCCGGACGCCCCGGCGGCCGACGCCCCTGGCGGTCTGGCCATGGCACCGGCCGCCACCGAGGAAGCGGCCCCCGAGGAGGAGCCTGCCGAAGCGCCGGTGGCCGATGAGCCGACCGACGACAGTCTTTCCGGCAAGTTCAAACGGTGGTATCACGATCTGCTGGGCGCCGGTTCGCGCGCAGCCACCGCGGCACACGAGGAGTTCACCAGCCTGGTCAAGATCCGTCGCATCGACGAGCCCGATCGCTACCTGCTGGGTCCGGACCAGAAGCGCAGCATTCGTCAGGGCCTGCGCCTGCAGCTGCTCAGCGCGCGCATCAACCTGCTCAACCGCAACGAAGCCTTGTTCCGGCAGGACCTGGCCAAGAGCGTCGAGACCATCCAGCGCTTCTTCGATGTCGAGAAGCCCGAGGTCAAGTCCTCCATCAACCTCCTGACCGAACTGCAATCCGAGCCGCTGCAGCTGAAGCTGCCCACGCTGTCCGACAGCATGGCGGCCCTGGCCGCGGCACGGGCTGAAAGCGAGAAGCGATTCTGATGATCCGTAACGCAATCTGGCTGTTGGTGGCGTTTGCCGGCGCCGTCGTCCTGGCCCTGTTCTTCCAGGGCAATCACGGCAACGTCACGCTGACCTGGCCCCCGTACCAGATCGAGCTCTCCAGCAACATGCTGCTGGTGCTGCTGATCATCGGCTTCCTGATCCTGCATCTGGCCCTGCTGCTGGTGCTGCGCACGCTGGGGCTGCCCCAGCGCATCCGTCGCAAACGCGAGCAGCGCCGTCTGCAACGCAACAACCGCTCGCTGCAGGAGGCCGTGCTGGCCCACTTTGAAGGGCGTTTCGAGCGCGCCGAGCGGCTGTCGGCCGCGGTGCTGGCCCATACGCCCGAAGGTAACCGCAAGGATCAGGGTGCGGCGGCAGCACTGCTGGCCGCGCTCTCGGCCCACCGGCTGGGCAACTATGCCCGCCGTGACGACTGGACGCGCCAGGCCGTGCGTCGGGGTGGCAAGAATGCGGCCCTGATGGCGCGCGCCGAGTTTGCCCTCGAAGATCACCAGCCCGAGAAGGCCCTGATGGCCGTCGGCCAGATCACGGCCGGGGGCGAGCAGCAGGTGGCCGCGCTGGAGACGGCGCTGGCTGGCTATGGCCAGGCTGGTCGCTGGGATCAGGTGCTGGAAACGGTCCGTCAGCTCACGCGTCGGGGCAAGCTGGCCGCCAATGAGGCGGACAACCTGCGACTGTCGGCCTATCGGCAGCTGCTGGCGCGCCGGGCCGGCGATGCCGAGGCGCTCAATGCACTCTGGAAGTCGCTCTCGGCCGATGAACGCAAGAAGGGCATGCTGGCCGCTCCCACCATGACGGCCCTGGCGGAAGCCAATGCCACGGGCGATGCGCGTCGCATCGGCATCGGGTTGCTTGACGAGGGCTATGACGAGGGCGTGCTGGAAGCCTATGCATCCCTGGAGGCCCTGCCGGCTCGCCAGCGGCTGGAGCAGCTGGAACGCTGGCGCCTGCGCCACGGCGAGAAGCCCCGGCTGCTGGAGATGCTGGGACGCATCTGCGCATCCGAGCGCCTGTGGGGCAAGGCCGAAGGCTACCTGGTGGATTCGCTGCTGGCGGGTGATTCCGTCTCGGCACGGGTTGCCCTGGCCCAGCTCTATGAATCGGTCGGTCGTCCGCAGGAAGCCGCGCTGCAGTTCCAGTACGCGGCACGGCTGTCGCTGGGCGAGCGGCCCCCGCTGCCTGAGCCGATCGGCGCCGCGTCGCTGCCGGGTGCAGCCGGTGCCGGCGCGGGGTCGCGAAGCGGCAGTTCGCCGCTGCCGCCGGACATCCCCGCGCCCCGGCTGCAGGGTCAGTCCGCTGCCCACACTGCCCCGCTGGGACAGGGCGGGGCGCCGCTGCAGGCCTCGGCCCAGGAAGTCGAGGCCGCCCGCGGCACCCTGGCGCAGGCGACGACGCCGGCTTCGATGTCTCCGGCTTCAGGTGCTGCACCGTCGTCCGCCCAGACCTCCCCAGGCAGCACGGCGCAGACCGCCTCAGCCAGCACGGCGCAGACCCCCGCTGCGGGCACGACAGGCACCCCTGCCGCATCCCGGCCCTCGTCCGGTGCGACAGCCACTTCCTCTTCCTCAACTCCTTCCACAGACAGGAAATCATGAATCTCGATCGCGTCGGTCCCGGCAAGAAGCTGCCCGAAGAATTCAACGTCATCATCGAAATCCCGATGAACTCCGATCCCGTCAAGTACGAGGTCGATGAGGAGACGGGTGCCCTGTTCGTGGACCGCTTCGTGGCCACCAACATGCGCTATCCGCACAACTATGGCTACATCCCCGAGACCATCGCCGAGGATGGTGACCCGGTGGACGTGCTGGTGATCACGCCGTACCCGCTGGTGCATGGCTGCGTGGTGCGTTGCCGCGCCCTGGGCCTGCTGAACATGGAAGACGAGGGCGGTGGCGATGCCAAGCTGCTGGCCGTGCCCATCGACAAGCTGCTGGCCACCAACAAGAACGTGAAGACGGCCGATGACCTGAACCCGCTGGTGCTGGCCCAGATCAAGCACTTCTTCGAGCACTACAAGGACCTGGAGCCTGGCAAGTGGGTCAAGGTCGGTGCCTGGGAAGGCCCCGAGGCCGCTGCCAAGGAAATCCTGGCCGGCATCGAGCGCGGCAAGGCCCACAAGTCGGCCTGATCGCGTCCCTCCCACCCCGTCCCCGGATACCCCTTGATGAGCCTGAAGATCGCGTGCGCCCAGCTGAACCAGCGTGTGGGTGACATGGCCGGCAATGCCGAACGCATCATCGCCGCTGCGGCGCGCGCAGCTGGGGAGGGCGCCCAGGTGCTGCTCACCCCCGAACTGTCGCTGTGCGGCTATCTGCCGGGGGACAATCTGTTCCGGCCCGCCTTCCAGCAGCAGGTCGATGCGGCCGTCGAGACCATTCGACAGGCCTCGGCAGAGCAGCCGGGACTGCACTGGGTGGTGGGGTATCCGGTGCTGCGCGAAGGTCGGCGCCACAGTGCCGCCGGTGTCTTCCATCAGGGACGCCAAGTGGCGGAATACCTGAAGGCCGAGCTGCCTGATTACGGGGTCTTCGACGAGACGCGCTACTTCCAGCCGCAGGCCGATGCCACTGTCTTCACGGTGGCGGGCGTGCGCTGTGCACTGCTGACCTGTGAGGACACCTGGCTGCCGGCTGCACCGGCTCGCGCCAGGACCGCCGGGGCGGAGCTGGTGCTCAGCCTCAATGCCTCGCCGTTCCAGTCGGCCAAGGGCGACCTGCGGGTCGACACGCTGCGCAGCAATGTCTGTGCACAGGGCATGGCTGTCGTGGCCTGCAACCTGGTGGGCGGTCAGGATGAGCTCGTCTTTGACGGTCAGAGTCTGGCCCTGGATGCCCAGGGGCGTCTGGCAGCCCGGGCTCCGTCCTTTGTCGAGGATCTGCTGCTGGTCACGGTCGAACGGGGCGCCGATGGTGCACTGGCACTTGCCGGCAGCATGGCCCCGGCGCTGGAGCGTCTGCCCGAGATCTATCAGGCCCTGGTGCTGGGCATCCGCGACTACATTGGCAAGAACGGTTTTGGCGGGGTGGTGCTGGGGTTGTCGGGTGGCATCGATTCCGCATTGACGCTGGCCCTGGCGGTGGATGCGCTGGGGGCCGAACGGGTGCGCACCGTCATGATGCCGTCGCCCTATACGGCCGACATTTCGCTGGCCGATGCCAAGGACATGGCGGCCCGGCTGGGGGTGAAGCACGAGGTGCTGCCCATTGCACCGTGCTTCGATGCCTTCCGCGGGACGCTGGCCAGCACCTTTGCCGGCCTGTCCGAGGATCTGACCGAAGAGAACATCCAGGCCCGCATCCGGGGCACGCTCCTGATGGCCATTTCCAACAAGACGGGCTGGCTGGTGCTCACCACCGGCAACAAGTCCGAACTGGCCGTCGGCTACAGCACCCTCTATGGCGACATGGCCGGGGGCTTTGCACCGCTCAAGGATGTGCTCAAGACGGTCGTCTATCAACTGTCCAACTGGCGCAATACCCAGTCCCCCGTCATTCCCGAGCGCATCATCACCCGGCCGCCCAGCGCCGAGCTGCGCCCAGACCAGACCGATCAGGACTCCCTGCCACCCTACGATGTGCTGGACCGCATCATCCAGGGCTACATGGAAGAAGATCGCCCGGCTGCCTCGCTGGTGGCTGACGGGCTGCCGGTCGACGCCGTGGCCCAGGTGGTCCGTCTGCTGCGGCTGGCCGAGTACAAGCGTCAGCAGGGACCGGTGGGGCCGCGCGTCACGGCCCGGGCTTTCGGTCGTGACTGGCGCTATCCCATTACATCGGCTTTCCGTGAACCAGTCAGCGGACAGGGCACCTGAAAGGGGTTAGGCTAGCCGGGTAACGTGTCGACAGCCTGAACGTCCCGGCCTACAACGAATTGGAGAGATTCATGAAAGAGATCACGGCAATCATCAAGCCGTTCAAACTCGATGAAGTCCGTGAAGCCCTGGCCGCGGTCGGTGTCACTGGCCTGACGGTCACCGAAGTGAAGGGGTTCGGGCGCCAGAAAGGGCATACCGAACTGTATCGTGGCGCCGAATACGTGGTCGACTTCCTGCCCAAGCTGAAGATCGACGTGGTGGTTTCCGACGAGAACCTTGATGCGGTCATCGACGCCATCGTCAAGGCCGCGCGGACGGGCCGCATCGGCGACGGCAAGATCTTCGTGCGCAGCGTCGAGCAGGTCATCCGCATCCGGACCGGCGAGATCGACGAAGCCGCCGTCTGATCAGCCCGCCTCCTGCGGCCGGCTGGCCTGCCGCAGCAGCACCAGCAGTGCGCCGCTGCCTCCCATGGAGGGCGGTGCCTGGCAGAAGGCGATCACCTCCTTCTGCTGTGGCAGCCAGCGCAGCACCTTGTCCTTGAGCACCGGCTGGCGCCCCTCTGATCCCAGCCCCTTGCCGTGGATCACCCGCACGCAGCGCAAGCCGTTCCGGCGTGCCTGGCTGATGAAATACACCACCTGCTCGCGCGCCTCATCGGTGCGCAGCCCGTGCAGGTCCAGCTGGGCCTGCACCGTCCAGTGTCCCCGGCGCAACCGCGCCAGCGCATCCTGCCCCACACCAGCGCGCCGAAAGGAAAGCGCCTCGTCCGCTTCCAGCAGCTGCTCGATGTCGATCTCGTCCGACAGCGACTGCGCCAGCGCCTGCTGCTCGTCCTGCTGGCGCTGACGTGCCTGAGGCGAGCGGTGGCGCGTTTCCGGCTCGCGGCGTCCGGTGGGCCGCAGGGGCGTCACGTCCGCCACCTCGCGCCGGAAGACCTCCGACTCGGCCTTGAGCCGCGCAGCCTCGCGCCGCCGAGCCTCGGCCTGGGCGCGCTCGGCGGCGGCCCGGGCCTTCATCTCGCCGGCCAGCCTGCCCAGGTCCTCCAGCCGCAGCCGGATCGGCATCAGTCCTGGCCTTCCAGGTAGCGCTGGGCATCCAGCGCTGCCATGCAGCCCGTGGCTGCACTGGTGATGGCCTGCCGATAGACGTGGTCCTGCACGTCGCCGGCGGCGAACACGCCAGGCACGCTGGTGGCCGTGGCGTTGCCGTCCAGGCCGCTGCGCGTGCGGATGTAGCCGTTGTTCATCTCCAGCTGGCCCGTGAACAGCTCGCTGTTGGGCGTGTGGCCGATGGCGATGAACACGCCGGTGAGCGGCACCGTGCTTTCCTCGCCGGTCTTGTTGTTCTTCACGCGCATGCCGGTCACGCCGCTGGCATCACCCAGCACTTCCTGCAGCTCGCTGTCCCACAGCATGCGCACCTTGCCCTCGGCTTCCTTTTCCATCAGCCGGTCGATCATGATCGGCTCGGCGCGCAGGCGGTCACGCCGGTGCACCACCGTCACGCGGCTGGCGATGTTGCTCAGGTAGAGCGCCTCTTCCACGGCCGTGTTGCCACCGCCGATCACTGCCACTTCCTGGTTGCGATAGAAGAAGCCGTCACAGGTGGCGCAGGCCGAGACGCCCTTGCCGGCGAAGGCCGTCTCGGACTCCAGACCCAGATAGCGTGCCGAGGCCCCGGTGGCGATGATCAGCGCATCGCACGTGTAGGTGCCGCTGTCACCCGTCAGCACGAAGGGGCGCTGAGACAGGTCGGCCTTGTTGATGTGGTCGAAGACGAGCTCGGCCTCGAAGCGCTCGGCGTGGGCCTGGAAGCGCGCCATCAGCTCAGGGCCCTGGACCCCGTTCACGTCGGCAGGCCAGTTGTCCACCTCGGTCGTCGTGGTCAGCTGTCCCCCCTGGATGAGGCCGGTGATCAGCAGCGGCTTCAGGTTGGCGCGCGCCGCATAGATGGCGGCAGTGTAGCCGGCCGGGCCGGAGCCCAGGATCAGCAGACGGGTATGACGTGGGGCGCTCATCGAGAGGCTCTCCTTGGCTGAACGTTGCAGAAATTCCAAAAAAACAACCACTGGGCGGCCAGAAGGCCGTAGGTGTCGGACCCATCGACCGCCGGACGGAAATTATAAGAAGCTATCGGCATGTACCTGAAGGCGAAGGTCGTCGTTTTCAACTTTCATACATCCAGGGGGCATTCCGGACAGGTTCCTGTTGTTGCCACAACGGCAGCACAACCGATCCATGACGCCTATCCGGAACACCTGGCCACCTGGAACCATCGAGAACTGGCATGTCACAAGAGCAGAACATTGCATTCCTGCGGCGGGTACCGCTGTTTTCCGGCCTGACCGAGCAGCAGATCGAGCGTCTGGCCGCCGGCAGTGTCCGCCGCAACTTCCCCCGGGGCCGGGTCATCGTCACCGAAGGCGAGCCTTCGCAGTCCCTCTACATCCTGCTGTCGGGCCGCGCCAAGGTGCAGCGTTCCGACACCGAGGGCAAGGAAGTCATCCTGGCCGTCATCGGCCCGGGCGAGTGCTTCGGCGAGATGAGCCTGATCGACGACTCGCCGCGCTCGGCCAGCGTCATCACCATCGACACCAGTGACTTCATGGCCATCAACAAGGAGAGCTTCAAGTCGATGATGCTCTCCAGCCCCGAGATGTCCCTGCGCATCATGGCCGGCCTGGTACGCCGCCTGCGTGAGGCCGACAAGAAGATCGAGACGCTGGCGCTGCTGGATGTCTACGGCCGTGTTGCCCGCGTGCTGCTGGACATGTCCGAGAAGGTCGGCGAGGAACGCATGATCCGCAGCCGTCTGCCGCGCCAGGAGATCGCCAAGATGATCGGTGCCTCCCGCGAGATGGTCTCGCGCGTCATGAAGGGTCTGGAAACCGAGGGCTACATCGTGCCGCTACCCGAGGGCAAGGTGCTGCTGCGCGAGAAACTCAGCAGCTATCTGGCCTGAACGATAGCCCACACACGACCGAAACCCCCGGAGGATTCGTCCCGTCCCCGGTCAAGGCGGTATGATCAGGGGTTCCACCCAATTTCCGGAGGACAAGGGAACGATGGCGCGCAGCGCAGCTCAGGCAACCGCCAATGAACACTGGGCCAGTCGGCACATCGGGCTTTCCGGGCGGGCCATCCGCCTGTTGCGGGAAGCCCGCTGGATCGTCCTGTGCTTCCTTGCCATCTTTCTCTTTCTGATCCTGCTCAGCTACAACCCGGTCGATCCGGGCTGGTCGCACGCCGTCACCACCCGCCAGGTCCACAACCTCGGCGGGCGCATCGGTGCCTGGTTTGCCGACCTCATCCTGTACCTGTTCGGGCTCTCGGCCTACCTGTTCTCGTTCTTTCTCATGCTGCGGGTGCTGGCCAGCTACCGGCGGCTGCATCAGGAAGCCCAGCTGGCGCGCACGCTGCCGCTGGCCGATGCCAAGCCGGTCAGTCGCGCCCGCACGGTCAGCCAGAGCGCCGACACGCCGGAGGCCCTGCCGCCTTCCCGTTTTGCCTGGGAACGCTGGATCGGCTTCATCCTGCTGCTGGTCGGGTGCAGCGCCCTGGAAGGCTCGCGTCTCTACAACCTGAGCGCCAATCTGCCCTTGGCCCCCGGGGGGCTGCTGGGGGCACTGGTTGCCGGGCCCGTCCACGTCATGCTGGGAGCCGTCGGCGGCACGCTGGCGCTTCTGCTGCTCATTGCCATCGGCTTCAGCCTGGCCACCGGCGTCTCCTGGATGTCCATTTTCGAGCGCACCGGGGCCGTCCTGGAAGGCAGCGTCGACTACATCCGTCAGAAACTCGTTGCTCGTGCCGATCGTCAGGCTGGTGCGCGTGCGGCCCGTCAGCGGGGCAACCTGCTGGGGCGTGCGCCCGTGGACCTGGACGGTGACGAGAGCGGTGCGCCGCTGATCCGTCCTGCCCGACTGACCCAGGGCAGCACCGCCAGCGCCGACGAACCCGACGAAGACGACATCTATCTGGATGACGATACCCTGCCGGCTCAGGGCCGCAGGGCAGGGCGCAGCAGCCGCGATGCTGGTGCTCCCGATGCCGTGGTCGGCAGCATGGCCAGCGCATCGTCCAGCCTGGATGGTCTTGTCACCGGAACGGCCCAAGGGGGGCAGGGCGTGCATGCCGCCGACCCTGATGATGCCGATGGCGCACCGGGCAGTCACCTCGCGGGCGCGGCAGATGCCGACGAGACCCCGGCCCGTGGAGGCCTGTTCGGCGGCCTGCTGAGTCGCGTCGCCGGCGCTGCCAAGGACGCCGTCTCCGGTGGCCGTGAAGGCGTCACCGATCGCCATGGCGCGGTCGAGCCTACCATTGCCGGCTTTGGCGAGCCCGGGCTGGATGACGATCCCGACATGCCTGCCACCCGCGGCGGCACCGCAGGCGCAGCATGGCAGGAACCGCATCCTGCCCCTTCGGGGCGCGGATCGGAGGGCGCAGCCCAGTCCCTCGGTGCCAGCCACGCACCCACCACAAACGTTTCGCATGGCGGCGCATCGCACGGCAACGCCTACGTCGGCCAGACCGTCGGGGTCCAGCGCGAACCCGTGCGTGAAAGCACCACCATCAGCAAGCCTCAGCCCGCCCCGGTGTACCGTCACCAGGGCGAAGATTCCCCGCTGCCCGACCTGGCGCTGCTGGATGCGCCGCCGGCCACCGTCGAGACGATGTCGCCCGAGACGCTGGAATACACCTCGCGCCTCATCGAGAAGAAGCTGTCCGACTTCGGCATCTCGGCTACCGTGGTCCATGCCTACCCGGGCCCCGTCATCACCCGCTACGAGATCGAGCCCGCCACCGGCGTCAAGGGCAGCCAGATCGTCAACCTGGCCAAGGACCTGGCCCGGTCGCTCTCCGTCATCTCGTTGCGTGTGGTCGAGACCATCCCCGGCAAGAACCTCATGGGCCTGGAGCTGCCCAACCCCCGCCGCCAGGGCGTGCGCCTCTCGGAGATCATCGGCTCGCGCGTCTACGTCGACGCCAAGTCCCCCGTCACCGTCTCGCTGGGCAAGGACATCGCCGGCAACCCGGTCGTGGCCGATCTGGCCAAGATGCCCCACCTGCTGGTGGCCGGTACCACCGGCTCCGGCAAGTCCGTGGGCATCAACGCCATGCTGATGTCCATCCTCTACAAGGCTGACCCCTCCCAGGTCCGGATGATCCTCATCGATCCCAAGATGCTGGAGATGAGCGTCTACGAGGGCATTCCCCACCTGCTGGCGCCCGTCGTGACCGACATGCGCCAGGCGGGCCACGCCCTGAACTGGTGCGTTGGCGAGATGGAGCGTCGCTACAAGCTGATGAGCAAGCTTGGCGTGCGCAACCTGGCCGGCTACAACGCCAAGATCGCCGATGCCGAGAAGCGCGAAGAGTTCATCCCCAACCCCTTCTCACTGACCCCGGACGCACCCGAGCCGCTTTCCAAGCTGCCCATCATCGTCGTCGTCATCGACGAGCTGGCCGACCTGATGATGGTCGTCGGCAAGAAGATCGAGGAACTCATCGCCCGTCTGGCGCAGAAGGCCCGTGCCGCCGGCATCCATCTTGTCCTGGCCACCCAGCGGCCTTCCGTCGACGTCATCACCGGCCTCATCAAGGCCAACATCCCGTCGCGGATTGCCTTCCAGGTTTCCTCCAAGATCGACTCGCGCACCATCCTTGACCAGATGGGGGCCGAGACCCTGCTGGGCCAGGGCGACATGCTCTACCTGCCTGCCGGTACCAACCTGCCGCAGCGCGTTCACGGCGCCTACGTCGCCGACGACGAAGTCCACAAGGTCGTCACCAGCTGGCGCGAAGTCGGCGGCGAGCCCGACTACATCGAAGGCATCCTCGAAGGCGGCGTTCCCGAAGAGACCAACACCGGCAGCGCCGTCGGCTTCGGAGGCCTGTCCAGCACCCTGGCCGAAGCCGGCATGGACGGCGAAAGCGACCCCATGTATGACCAGGCTGTTGCCATCGTCCTGCAGCACCGTCGCGCCTCCATCTCGCTGGTGCAGCGTCACCTGCGCATCGGCTACAACCGCGCTGCCCGCCTGCTGGAACAGATGGAGCGCTCCGGCATCGTCTCGCCCATGACCAGCAACGGCAACCGGGACATCCTGGTCCCGGTCAATGGGGGGCGGGGCGAGGCAGAGGGCTGATGCGCGCCCGGGCTGCCGACAGTCCGTCCGGCAGCCTGATAGCCCGGTAGCCTGGCCGGGCCCCGTCCCCATCATTTCCACCCGTCACGCTTCTGCCCGGCATCCTGCACTGACCGGGCCGATGCCTCTGCGCGTTCAGCCGACGGGCAGACGGCCTGATATGAAGCACGCTGCCTCCCGGGTCTGCGTTGACCTACCTGTTTTATCGGGTCCGCGGGAGGGCGGCGCGGCTGCGCTGTTTGCAGCGTGTGACAATCGACCTTTTGCCCTTCGCGGGCTGCAATCTCCATGTCGCTGGCCCGGCGGGGCCGATCCAGCCTTGCTTCAGGCGACATGACGGATCGATGAAATGGCAGCCATGAAGGGGTATTGCGTTTCTGGAGGTCTGGTTGTCATGAATGTCCTATCTCGTATCGTTGGCATGAAGAAGCTGTGTGTGGTGCTGGGCGGGCTTGGCCTGCTGAGTACTGGCGCCTGGGCGCAGGACGGCGGGTATTCAGGTCAGGTTGGTGGAGGTGGCGCCTATGGCCAATCACCTTCCTACGGCGCGGAAGGCGTGCCGTCTGGCGAACAGGGCACACTGCAGGCTCCGGGATCAGGGGGCGAGGCGAGCGCGGCTGGTCAGGTTGAATCCGACGCGGGCACGGGCATCAAGCAGGATCGGGGACCCATCCAGAATCCGGCGGCGGCGCCGAAGGATGGGGTCCAGTTCGCGCTGGGCGTGGGTCTGGCCACCGGGCCGCGCTACCTGGGGTCTGACGAGACGGCAACAGGCCTGTCGGGCATCTTCTCGGTGAAGTACGGACCTTTCTTCCTGGATTCGATGCGCGGGCTGGGTGCCGAGTACAGCACGCCCTTCGGACTGCACATGAGTGCGGCGCTCTCCTACGATCCCGGCCGTTCCGAGAAGGACGGGGGTGGGAACTACTGGAGCAGTGGCAGTGAGAAGCTTCAGGGCCTGGGCAAGATCAAGCGCAGTGCCACCATCGACGTGGAGCTTTCGCAGGACGTGGCCGATTGGCTGGCGGTGAATGTGGGCGGAGAGTTTGCCATTTCGGGGCAGAAGCACCGCGGCAACCAGTACACGACCGGCTTGGCCCTGCGGCCGTGGACGACGGAAACCGACCAGGTGGAACTTGGGCTGTCGGCCATGTTCGGGGACAAGGACTACAACAAGACGTACTTTGGCGTGACCCCGGAGCAGTCACTGCGCAGCCGCTATGGCCAGTTCAATGCTGAAAGCGGCGTGTATGCGTATTCACTGGGTGCCCAGTGGACGCACGTGATCGACGAGCACTGGGCGACGCTGGTTGCCGGTGAGTACCATCGGTTTTCCAGCAAGATCAAGAAGAGCCCGATCGTGCGGGACAGCTCGGGCGTGACGGCGGTGGTGGGGCTCCACTACACCTTCTGAGCATTCCGGCCCCTGTCCAGATGACAGGGGCTGTCGGAAGGCCATTGGAATCTTCCCGACAGGGGGCCGCGGGAACTCTTCTGCTCCCGCATGGGGGTCTGCCTCCCCATGGGAATCTGCCCCCATGCTTGGCGTCTCCGTCCAGGCTTCGGAAGGGCTTCCCTGCCGTGAGGGAAGCCCGGATGGAACACCTCAGAACGTCAGCAGCAGCACGGCGCAGACGCCGGACATGACGGTGGCAAAGCCGTAGCAGACGATCTGGGCGCCCGTGCCCGTGTGAAAGCCCAGGTCGTGCAGCGAATGGCACAGACGGTGCATGGCGTGGTAGAGGAAGAGTGCCACCACGGCCAGGATGGCGATCTTGCCGGGCCACCACTGGGCGAAGGCCAGCACACGGGCGTAGCTGAGCGTGCCGGTGGGCAGCAGG
Organism: Lautropia mirabilis; assembly: GCF_900637555.1. Classification (NCBI taxonomy): domain Bacteria; kingdom Pseudomonadati; phylum Pseudomonadota; class Betaproteobacteria; order Burkholderiales; family Burkholderiaceae; genus Lautropia; species Lautropia mirabilis. The sequence continues at coordinate 1,999,309 of NZ_LR134378.1, forward strand.
ATGCCCAGCGGCACCAGGATGGTGGTGACGAGGATGAGCATGGGGCCGAACATGGCCGAAAGCACGCCACCGGCACCGAACAGGGACCAGACGATGGGTTCGTGGGTGCGCTTGAGCGGGGCTTCGTCGACGGTATGGGATGGGGTCATGGTCAACTGCCTGTCTGTTGTCTTGGGCTTGTGAAGGGTCTTTCCGCGCGTGGCGTGATCAGGGCGCCGTCAGCAGGAAGAGCGCGAGCAGGACGATGCTGGCACCGGCAAAGCCGACCAGTGCGCCATTGACGATCAGCTTGTCGGGCACGGGCCGGCGCTTGATGAAGAGCAGCGGGGCCGTCTTGGGCATGACCAGGAACCAGGTGATGGCGTGATAGGTGACCAGGGCCAGGGTGGCAAGATTGATGATCATCCACAGCGGCGATCGCAGGCTGGCGATGAAGCCGTCGAAGGCTTCGGGACCGGCGTGCAGCTGGAAGAGGCCATACAGCACCAGCAGGGCGTAGTAGGCCACGGCCACCGAGGTGAGCTCACGCACCATGTAGCGCTTGTAGGTGTTGCGGCCGTGCATGTACCAGCCCGCCATGGGACGGTGGTAGGTCTTGACCTGTCGTAGGGGAGCGACTCTGCGTCGGGGTTGATTCATGGTCTTCGGACTCCAATGCGGTTTCTGTCGATTGCTTCCCGGGGGCGGACAGGGCCGCCCCCGCCGTTACTGCGGGGCCTTGTTCGTCGCCTTCTTCTTGGCGCCGGGCATCAGGAAGCGGAAGAAATAGTCCTGGGTGGAGTTGACCTTGTTGAGGTTGATGGCGCGGGCGGGGTCGACACCCTTGGGGCAGACCACCGAGCATTCACCCACCAGCGTGCAGCCCCAGACGCCGCTTTCGGCGTTGATGACGGGCATGCGCTCGGCCTTGCCCTCATCCCGGGAGTCGGCGTTGTAGCGCTGCAGAAGCGCCAGCGCAGCAGGGCCGGTGAACTCGGGGTTGAGCCCGTACTGCGGACAGGCGGCATAACACAGCATGCAGTTGATGCACTGCGAGAACTGGTAGTACTGGTCCATCTGCGCAGGCGTCTGCAGATTGGGACCGTCTGCCGGCGTCCTGGGCTCTTCGGTGATGATGTAGGGCTTGACGCGCTCGAGCTTGGCCAGGAAGTCGCTCTGGTCCACGGCCAGGTCGCGCACGATGGGGAAGTGCGACAGGGGCGCGATGCGCAGGGTGCCGGGGTAGTAGTCGCGCAGGAAGGCCTGGCAGCTGAGCACCGGCATGTCGTTGGCCATCATGCCGCAGCTGCCGCAGACCGCCATGCGGCACGACCACCGGTAGGTGATGGTGCCATCCAGATGGTCCTTGATGTACTGCAGGCCATCGAGCACCGACATGTCGTGCGTGAAGGGGACTTCATACGACTGGTAGCGCGGGGCGCTGTCGGTGTCGGGGTTGTAGCGCATGCACTCGATGGTGATGGTGCGCGTCTCCGCACGCTGACCATGCGTGGCTGCTGCGGCCTGGCCCGTCGAGGACTGGGGCGCGCTGCCGGCCGATGCCGGGGCCGCGGCGCTGGACGCGGCGGGCCGCTGGTGTCCGGCAGCCTCGGTCTCGTCGTGCCGCACCCGGCGCAGGACGGTTTCCTGCAGGGTTTCCATTGCTGTCACGGTGGCTGTCGTCATGGTCAGGACATCTCCGCTTTCTTGCCGGCGCCACCATAGACGCGGGCACGGGGTTGGGACTTGGTGATCACCACGGGTTGCAGGGTGATGTCGGGGGCGCCATCGCCGGTGTAGTGGGCCAGCGAGTGCTTCATGAACTGGGCGTCGTCACGCTCGGTGTAGCCGTCCAGTCGCTGGTGGGCGCCCCGGGATTCCTTGCGCAGCAGGGCCGAATGCGCCATGGCCTGCGCCACTTCCAGCGAGTAGCCCAGCTCCAGGGTGGTGAGCCAGTCGGTGTTGAAGGCCAGGCTGTGGTCGTCGATGCGCACGCGGCGATAACGTTCACGCAGTTCGGCCAGCTTGTCGCAGGTGGCCTGCATGCCTTTCTCGTCGCGGTAGATGCCCACGCCGTCTTCCATGGCCACCCGCATCTCGTCGCGGATGGTGGCGGGCCGCTCGGCACCGGCGCCAGAATTACGGGCCGGATCCAGCCAGGCCAGGATGCGCCGTTCGGCATCTTCGGCCTGCTTCAGCATGGCGGTGTCAGCCTTGCCACGGCCGCGCTCGGCAGCCACGGTGGCCGCGCCTTCACCGGCCAGGCGGCCGAAGACCAGCAGCTCGGCCAGCGAGTTGGAACCGAGGCGGTTGGCGCCGTGGATGCCGACGCTGGAGCACTCGCCGGCGGCGAAGAGCCCCTGGATGGGGGTCTGGCAGCGGCCGTCGGTGAGGATGCCGCCCATGGTGTAGTGCACGGCCGGGCAGACGGGGATGGGATCCTTCACCGGGTCGACGCCGGCAAAGGTCTCGGCGGCCTCGGCAATGAGCGGCAGGCGCTCGTGGATCTTCTTCTCGCCCAGGTGGCGCAGGTCCAGGTGGACGGCCGGGCCATGGGGGGTGTCGACGGTGCGACCTTTCTGGCGCTCGTGCCAGAAGGCCTGCGAGAGCCGGTCACGCGGGCCAAGCTCCATCGCCTTCGGACGCGGCCAGGGGTCCAGCGGGCCCAGGCCGTAGTCCTGCAGGTAGCGATAGCCGTCGCGGTTGACCAGGATGCCGCCTTCGCCGCGGCAGCCTTCGGTCATGAGAATGCCGGAGCCCGGCAGGCAGGTGGGGTGGTACTGCACGAACTCCATGTCGCGCAGCGGCACGCCGGCCCGGTAGGCCATGCCCATGCCGTCGCCGGTGAGGGTGCCGGCGTTGGTGTTCTGCCGGAACACGCGGCCTGCGCCGCCGGTTGCCATGACCACGGCATTGGCAAAGAGTGCCAGACGCTCGCCGCTGGCGATCTCGACGGCCAGCACGCCACGCACGCGACCGTCCTCGACCAGCAGGTCGGTACAGAAGAACTCGTCGTAGCGCCGGATCTGCGGGTACTTGAGCGAGGTCTGGAAGAGGGTGTGCAGGATGTGGAAGCCGCTGCGGTCGGCGGCGAACCAGGTGCGCGGGGTTTTCATGCCGCCGAAGTAGCGGACGTTGATGCTGCCGTCGTCCTTGCGGCTCCACGGACAGCCCCATTGCTCGAGCTGGACCATCTCTTCGGTACAGTGCTCGACGAAATATTCGACCACGTCCTGTTCACAGAGCCAGTCACCGCCGGAGACGGTGTCGTCGAAGTGGTTGTCCAGGCTGTCGTCGGGGCGAATGACACCCGCCGAGCCGCCTTCGGCCACGACGGTGTGTGAACGCATGGGAACAACCTTGGAGACCAGTGCGATCTCCAGCCCGGGGTTGAGTTCGGCGGCCGCGATGGCGGCGCGCAATCCGGCACCGCCGCCCCCGAGGACGATGATGTCTGCCGTTGCTGTATGCATGAGGCTCCCTGTCCTGTGAGTGACATAGTTTTTCACATTATCAGGGAGGATCAGAGGCCTAGGGGGATGGTCGGGTTTGTTGGCTTGATGGGGGTCAAGGAGTGTCTGTTAAGCTAGACCATTCGCTCACTTTCTACCTGGATCCATGCCTGACATCTCTCGCTTCTCTGTCATTGTTTCCGGTATTTCCGGTGTTTTCCGATCGTTTCAGGGGCGTGCGCACCCTGTTGCTGAAAGGCAACGGACAGGGCTTGTGCTGTCGCTGATGGTGGCGGGCAGCCTGGGTGTCGGGAGCGTTCAGGCTCAGACGACGGTGCTGCCATCCGGGAAGGTGATGGAGGTGCAGGCGGCTGATGGAACCGCGGGGGCCGGGAAGGCGGCGGCTTCCAGGATGACGGCAGCCCAGGGGCAGGGAATCGCCCAGCTGCGGCGCTTTGCCACCCGAACGCCGGCCGCGACGGGCACGTTCGTGCAGACGCAGCTGGCAGGTGGCGGGCGCGGCGGTGCGGCGCGTTCCAGCGGCAGCTTTGCGTTCGCGCGGCCGGGCAATTTCCGCTGGGAAATCGACAAGCCTGATCCGCAGCTGATCGTGACGGACGGGAAGAAGCTGTATTTCTACGATGAAGGACTTCGGCAGGTGACGGTCCGCGAGGCCAGCGAAGCGATCCAGGCCACGCCGGCGGCGGTGCTGTTCGGCGTGGGCGATCTGGACGAGGCGTTCAAGCTGTCGGAAGTGGGCCAGTACAACGGGGTCGCCTGGGTGGAAGCGGTGCCCCGCTCGGCCGACAGCGGTTTTGACCGGATCCGGATCGGGATGCGGGACGGGCTGCCGGTGGTGATGGAGGTGGTGGATGCATTTGGGCAGATCAATCGCTTCGAGTTTTCCAAGCTGGCCACGAATGAGCGGATTCCGGCTGAGCGCTTCCATTTCAAGGTACCGGCCGGCGTGGATGTGCTGGAGTGACTGGCGCATCAGGGAGCAAGCGTGATGGATGGTGATCTGTTCGACGATCTGCCCGAGGCGGTGCCGGAACAGGTACCGCTGCAATCGCGGACACAGACCCAGGTTGAGGCTCAGACCGCCACCCAGGCACGAGGGGCTGCGACCGGAAACAGCAGTGGCGTGCCGCTGGCCGAGCTGCTGAGGCCGGCGACGCTGGATGAGGTGATCGGGCAGAAGCACCTGCTGGGACCGGAGAGGCCGCTGCGACTGGCATTCGAGTCGGGGCAGCCGCATTCGATGATCCTCTGGGGGCCGCCGGGTGTGGGCAAGACCACGCTGGCACGGCTGACGGCGAACGCCTTCGGGCATGAATTCATTGCGCTGTCGGCTGTCTTTTCGGGGGTGAAGGATATCCGCTCCGCGATGGAGCAGGCTGAGCGCAACCTGCAGGCGGGACGGCACACCATCCTCTTCATCGACGAGATCCACCGTTTCAACAAGGCGCAGCAGGATGCCTTGCTGCCTTATGCGGAATCAGGGCTGATCACGCTGATCGGGGCAACGACCGAGAATCCGTCCTTTGAGGTGAATTCCGCGCTGCTGTCGCGCGCTCAGGTCTATGTGCTGAAGTCGCTGGACGATGAGGAGCTGAAGGCCCTGGTCGAGCGAGCGCGGGCACGCGCACTGCCGGAACTGGAGTTCGAGCCGGCGGCCATCGACACGCTGGTGGGCTATGCCGACGGCGACGCGCGACGGATGCTGAACCTGCTGGAGCAGACGGCAACTGCCGCGCGGGCAGCCGGGGTGGCGCAGATCACGCCGGCCTTCCTGGAGCAGGCGCTGTCCCTGAATGCGCGGCGCTTCGACAAGGGCGGCGACAGCTTCTATGACCAGATCTCGGCCCTGCACAAGTCGGTGCGGGGATCCAACCCGGATGCAGCGCTGTACTGGCTGTGCCGGATGCTGGATGGCGGAGCAGATCCGCGCTACCTGGCACGTCGCATCGTGCGGATGGCGTGGGAGGACATCGGGCTGGCAGACCCGCGCGCCATGCAGCTGGCCAACGATGCGGCGGCCACCTATGAACGCCTGGGCAGCCCCGAAGGCGAGCTGGCCCTGGGGCAGGTCGTGATCTATCTGGCCATGGCGGCCAAGAGCAATGCAGGCTACATGGCCTACAACCAGGCGGCTTCCTTCGTGAAGAAGGACAAGTCACGACCGGTGCCGGTCCACCTGCGCAACGCACCCACCAAGCTGATGAAGGAGCTGGGTTACGGCCATGCCTATCGTTACGCGCATGACGAGCCCAATGCCTATGCCGCCGGTGAAACCTATCTGCCGGAAGGGATGCGCGAGCCGGGCTGGTACAAGCCTGTGCCGCGCGGGCTGGAGCTGAAGATCGGCGAGAAGCTGACGCAGCTGCGGGCGTGGGATGCGGAGGCTCGGCGTCGTGAAAGAAGCAAGGCAAGAAGCACTGCGTCGCCTCATGATACGGTATCGAACCAGGAAGAGCAGTAGAGCAAGTAGTAGAGCAGCTCGTTTCAGGTGCTTTTCGATGTTGCAGGGGCCGCGTTGCCCCTGCACGGCCCTGTCGCGACTGAAAGGGCCTGAACCGCTTTACCGTCCCTGTGTCTGGCGCCGCTTGCGCACCGCCTGCGCCAGTGTCTGCAGCACGGGAATGGTCTGTTCCATGCTCAGGCAGGCGTCGGTGACGGAAACGCCGTATTGCAGCGGCTGGCCGGGCACAATGTCCTGCCGGCCTTCGTTCAGGTGGCTCTCGATCATCACGCCGGTGATGCGGGCATCGCCTGCGGCGATCTGGCCGGCCACGTCCTGGGCCACATCGATCTGGCGACGATGCTGCTTGCTGCTGTTGGCGTGCGAGAAGTCGATCATCACCTGTTCGCGCAGGCCGTTCTTCGCCAGCAGCTGGCAGGCAGCATTCACGTCGGCAGCGCTGTAGTTGGGGGCCTTGCCGCCGCGCAGGATGATGTGGCAGTAGGGGTTGCCGTGGGTCTCGAAGATGGCGGCCACGCCCATCTTGGTGATGCCCATGAAGGCGTGTGAGGCCTGGGCGGCCAGAATGGCGTCGGCTGCCACTTTCACGCCGCCGTCGGTGCCGTTCTTGAAGCCCACGGGACAGGACAGGCCGCTGGCCAGCTGGCGGTGGCTCTGGCTTTCGGTGGTGCGTGCGCCGATGGCGCCCCAGCTGATGAGTTCGCTGATGAACTGGGGCGAGAGCAGGTCGAGGAATTCGGTGGCGACGGGCATGCCGAGCTGCAGCACGTCCAGCAGCAGCCTGCGGGCCATTTCCAGGCCCTGGTTGATGGCGTAGCTGTCGTCCATGTGCGGGTCGTTGATGTAGCCCTTCCAGCCGACGGTGGTGCGGGGCTTCTCGAAGTAGACACGCATCAGGATGAGCAGGTCGTCGGAGAGGGCGTCGGCCTGCGCCTTGAGCTGGCGGGCGTAGTCCATGGCCTGGGCGTGGTCATGGATGGAGCAGGGGCCGACGACGACCAGCAGGCGATCATCCTGGCCGGAGAGGATGCGGCAGACGGCTGCACGGCTGTCCTCGACAAGCTGGGTGGTGGTGTCGGGGGCAGGCAGCCATTCCTGCAGCAGGGCCGGGGTGATGAGGGGGCGTATCGCCTTCATGCGGGTGTCGTCCACCCGGCGGGTGCTGCTGGGGTCGAGCGGGGTGGCCGTGCGTGCTGCGGTGGTCATGGTCTGGAAGCCCTGGATGTCGTTTTGCTTCCAGTATATTGCTCTGCAGCACTCATCGCCTCCCTCGGCGCGTGCGAGGAAGGGTTAACCCTTGGGGAAGTGGTCTGGGCGCAGGGGGCCCAAGGTGGGGCTGGGCAGGCCATGACCGAAGGTATGATCCGGGCGGGCATGGGCCGCCCGCCTTTGGCCTTACGACGTGTCCTGCCCGGGCATGAGGAATGGCCCGGGCGTGCAGGTCGGAAACGGTTCAGTCGGTCAGTTCGAGAATGACGACGTGCTTGTCGGCCAGCGGCCAGGTGCGGCCGGCGATGCGCTCGTTGTTGAAGCGGGCGACGACGGTCTCGGGCGTGTCGCTGAGCGACTTCATGCGCGAGGTGGAGACACCCGCAGCGCCACGGGGCGGAATGCCCGGGGGCGGAACCGCGCGGCCGAAGGACATGGTGTCGCGGCGCACGTCGAAGTAGCCGCGCGGCCGGCTCATGATGACCATGGCCCGGGCGTCCGGGTCGGCATGCACGATCCGCTGCAGGCGGAAGTTGACGATGTCGCTGCTGCGCGGGAAGGGGCTCCGGTAGATGTGGTGCGTGGGGTAGCCCGGCGCACTGATCACGAATTCATAGGTCTGGCTGCCGCTGGCCTGGAAGCCGCCCCAGCGGCCGTTGGTGCCGGTGCGCTGGCTGTGGACCGGGGTCTGGCTGGTGCGGATGCCGGTGTTGGCATCGACGGTGTAGACCTCGACCTGAGCGCCCTTGAGCGGCAAGTTGGTGGGAAAGCCGCCGTTCTGGCCTTCCACGCCGCTGACCATGCCATCCAGCGTGACGTCCTGTTCAGCCACGATCTCGGGCTGGGCAGGCGCCTTGCCGGTGATGAACTGATGCATGACGCTGAAGGCTGCCGCGGAATGGGCCACTTCACGGTGGTCGGCGCCGGGCAGGATCTGGTTCCGGGCGCCCTTGAGTGCCTGGCTTTCGGGGCGGATGTTGGTGCTGAGCAGCGGGTTGCCGATCCACTCGCCGGTGGGCTGGGCGTACTTGTCGTTGTTGTCGGAACGCAGGGTGAGCCACTGGATGCCGGTGGGCACTTCGTTGCCCTGGGCGTCCTTGGGCCGGTTCAGGCCCTTCAGGAAGTTGGACAGGCCCGAGAACTCGCTCTGTTCGCGCAGGCCCTTGACGGCCCAGACGCCATGGGCGGGCGTGCCGGCCAGAATGGCGTGGCTGACGCTGGCCTGGCCATCGCCGTTCTGGATGTAGTTGCGGATGGCGTTGCCGCCACGGCCGCTGCCGATGAGGATGACCTTGTCGGTCTTGTCCCGGGCCTTGATGGCGGCGACTTCGGCTCTCAGGTAGGCCATGTAGTCGGCGCTGCTGCTGCGGCCGGCCTGGGGCTGGGTGTCGTCGTCACGCGCGTAGGGGTAGGGCAGATTCAGCGTGTGCAGCTTGGCGGTGGGCCAGCCGTTGGACTCGAAGCGCCACAGCATGGTCTGCCAGCTGGCGGCGCTTTCGCCGTTGTCGTGCACGAACAGGATGGACGGGTGTGTATCGAGGGCTGCGGGCCTGATGACGTTGCAGCCTGCCAGCAGCAGGACGCCGAGACCCGCGGCTTGCAGGGTTCGGCGTTTCGGGGCTCGAAACTGGGGTTTCGATGACACGGTTTCCTCCGGATCGGGCATTCGGGTGATGCAGGGGCGCAGACCAGCACCTGCCGGTCCCGGCCGGCGGCGCTGCGGGCATTATGCCCGATCCCCCCCGGGGAGATCCGGACAAGCCCTCGGAAAGGCGCCGAGCAGTCCTGGCCCTCCATGTCCCGGCATGGGGGAGAGGCTGGACATCCGTGCCGGGGTCACGCCCCGGCAGGCCTGGGCCCGGCAGGCCTTTCCTTGGTGAAGATGATACGTTGGGTGCAGCCGACGGGCAGCGGCAGCGCCTGAATGGGCCGACAAGCGACTAGAATGGCGGGATGATCGATATTCAAACATTGCGCCGAGACGCCGCACAAGTGGAAAGTCGTCTCAAGACCCGCGGGTTCGTCTTTGACCGCGCCGGCTACGAGGCCCTGGAGGCCCGTCGCAAGGCGCTGCAGACGCGTGCCGAGGCGCTGCAGGCGCAGCGCAATGCGCTGTCCAAGCAGATTGGCCAGGCCAAGGGCAAGGGTGAGGATGCCAGCGCACTGCTGGCCGAGGTCAACGCCGTGACGCAGGAGCAGGCCGGCATTCCGGCCGAGCTGGAGTCGGTGCAGGCATCGCTGGATGCGCTGCTGGCCAGCCTGCCCAACCTGCCGCACGAGTCGGTGCCGGTGGGCCGCAGCGAGGCCGACAACGTGGAGGTGCGCCGCTGGGGCACGCCGGCCACCTTCGACTTCGCGGTGAAGGACCATCTGGACGTGGGCGAGCCGCTGGGGCTGGACGCAGCCGCAGGGGCCAAGCTCTCGGGCGCACGGTTCACCGTGATGCGCGGCGGCGTGGCGCGCCTGCATCGGGCGCTGGCCCAGTTCATGCTGGACATGCACACCACGCGGCATGGCTATACCGAGTGCTACACGCCGTATCTGGTGAATGCTTCCGCACTGTTCGGCACCGGGCAGCTGCCCAAGTTCGAGGAAGACCTGTTCCGGGTGCAGAAACTGGGTGACCAGGGACCGGCGGCCGGGACGGAGGCCGGGCAGGAGGCTTCGGGTCAGGCGGTGCCGGCCACGATGTACCTGATTCCGACCAGCGAGGTGTCGCTGACGAACCTGGTGGCGGGTGAGATCCTGCCGGGCGAGGCGCTGCCGCTGCGGCTGACGGCGCATACGCCGTGCTTCCGCTCCGAGGCGGGCTCGTATGGCCGTGACACGCGCGGGATGATCCGCCAGCACCAGTTCGACAAGGTGGAAATGGTGCAGGTGACACGCCCCGAGGACTCCTACGCGACGCTGGAATCGATGGTGGGCCATGCCGAAGCCATCCTGCAGGCGCTGGAGCTGCCGTATCGGGTGGTGGCCCTGTGCACGGGTGACATGGGCTTTTCGGCCGCCAAGACCTATGACCTGGAGGTGTGGCTGCCGGGGCAGTCGGCCTATCGGGAGATCTCGTCCATTTCCAACACCGAGGCCTTCCAGGCCCGGCGGATGCAGGCGCGCTTCCGCCCAGCCGATGCCGAAGGCAAGGGCGGCAAGGGCAAGGCGAAGCCTGAGCATGTGCACACGCTGAACGGCTCCGGCCTGGCCGTGGGCCGCACGCTGGTGGCCGTGCTGGAAAACCACCAGCAGGCCGATGGCTCGGTGCGCATTCCGAAGGCGCTGCAGCCCTACATGGGCGGGGTGGAAGTGCTGAAGCCCTGAGGCGCAGCATCATGGAAGCGGAAACGGCCCCATCAGGGGCCGTTTCTGTTTTGAGTCTTTCCGGTACAGAGCAGCGTGGCCAGTGCCGCCCGCCAAGGGCATGAGCGAGCTGGCGCGCCAGACCGGGCTGTCATGTGAGCAGCTCTATCGCTCCTTCAGCGAGGAAGGCAACCCTACGTTGCGCACCCCGCTGGCAGTGATGAAAGCGCTTGGTGTGGAAATGTCGGCGCGACCGGCCGGTGTGCGCAAGTAAGAAGCCGAGGCGCATGCGCCTGCCATGCGCAATCGGGGAGGTCAGGATGTTCATGCGGTCGTTTATTCAGGGTCGCGAGGCCGCTTGTCTGATACCGTGGATATCACGCGCACCACGTCCTTCATAATGCCCGCCCAAGGCAAGGTGACTAGGGCACGGCATGGACCCACGAAACGAAGAGCAGTCAGACCTCCTTCGGAGAGCTGATGAAGCAATTGCAAGATCCAAAGCAACGCGCGCCGATATCGATCGGATGCTTTTCTGCCATAGCCTGGGTGTCATCCTCCGTTTCGTGGGCTTCGTCGTCTGCTGCTACCTGGGAGGCGTACTGCTCCACGGGAAATGGCTGTGGTGGTCCGGATAGGCGTGGCCCGTCGCGTGTGACGGATCCAAGGAGCGCTTCATCATGAATGGTCACGCCGGCTGAGCACCTTGGTCCGGCTGACACGTTCATCCATCGAAGCCGCGAAAACAAAAACGGCCCCATCAGGGGCCGTTTTCATGTTCTGGCGGAGAGGGTGGGATTCGAACCCACGGTACCGTTACCGGTACGCCTGATTTCGAGTCAGGTACATTCGACCACTCTGCCACCTCTCCGTGTCCTTGCGGTCAAGACATCGGATTATGCCAGAACCTGCCCGCATGTCAACGAGCAAGCCGGGGAAGGGTGGGCCGCTGTTGCAGCAGGGGCCGGGTAGCTCATGCGGTTGGCGCGGCCCGGGCGGTCTGGGGGCCGCTTGTGTGGCGCTGGCCATACTCGGACAATAGAGGCATGCACGGATCTTTCTACATCGTTCTGATTGCGCTGGGCATCTCGCTGGCTCTGCGTCCCTGGCGGATGTTGCGGGGGGGCGCACTGCTGACCCCGGTGCTGGCAACGCTGGTGCTCCTGCCCTGGATGTGGGCGCTGCCGCGCCTGCACATTGCGCCGGTGCAGCTGCAATGGTCGGGGGCCTGTCTGGTGCTGCTGATGCTGGGCTGGCCGCTGGCCATCCCGGTGCTGTGCCTGGTGGGCGTGCTGTCGGGATGGTTCGTGCCGCAGCCGTGGCCAGACGTGTTCGACAGCATCCTGTGGCTGGGCATGGCACCGGCCACCTTTGCCATGCTGCTGGGGGCGTTGGTGCGCCGCCTGCTGGGCGAGCATCTGTTCGTCTACATTCTGGGCCGGGGCTTTCTTACGACGGTGATCTGCCTGTTCCTGAGCGGGGCGCTGGCGCAGTGGGCCGGCATGCGGCTGGGGCATGGCAGTGACGAGTTCTCGTCCATGGTGGCGCGCTGGCTGCTGGCCTGGGGCGATGGCTTCTTTACCGGGATGTGGACGGCCATCTTCGTGGCGTTCAAGCCCAGCTGGCTGGCCACGTGGTCGGACCGGCTGTACTTGCGTCGCCCTCCGCCGGATGCCGAGGCCGATGACCGTCCGGTGCCGCCGGCTCTCGATCTGGTGGAGCTGCACGAGAAGGACGAGGTGAAGGGCGCTTCCGATCAGCGGTGAGCCCGCTTTTGGGGTGCTTGTGCACCGCACGGAACGACTTGTACGGCCTTGCATGACGCCCCCCGATGCACCCGCACCCCGACCGCCCTCATCGACGATCCCCTTGAGCGGTCTTGTGGTCCTGCTTTCGATGATGCCCAACCGGCCGAGCGCGCGGCGAGGCATCAGGCAATCCGCCATCCGGCCTAGGCCCGTCATCTTCCCTGAACCCCTTCAGGCAGGCGCTTTGCCCTAGCCTTGCGGGGTGATTCATCCTGCATCCTTCATTCCCCGTCTGACGCTGCTGGCTGGTTGCCTGCTGGTGTCGGCCTGCGCGCTGGAGTTCTCCGGCTGGCTGCCGCCTGTGGGCTGGCTGCCGGGGTGGGCATTGCTGGGGGCGTTGCTGGTGCTGCCGGCGCGGTTGCGGCCGCTGGGCATGGGGGTGATGGTCAGTGCGGCGCTGGCGTTGTCCATCCATCAGGCGCTTCAGATGCGGCTCGATCCGTCGCTGGAGGATGTGCCGCTGGTGGTGGAGGGCACGGTCAGCAGCCTGCCGTCGCGTCAGGGCTTTGGCGACCGGGTGCTGTTTGCGGTGCAGGCCTGCGGGCCGCTGGATGAGGCAGCATCCCTGCCTGGCTGTGAGGGTCTGGGGCAGGTGTCGCTATCGTGGGGCACGCCGAAGTCCGGGGCGCAGGATGAGGCGGACGGGCCGTCCGCGGATGACGTGTGGCCCGAACCGGGCCAGCGCTGGCGGTTGCTGGTGAAACTGCGCAGGCCGGTGGCGGCGGTGAATCCGGACGCTTTCGATACCGAACAGCGCATGCTGCAGCAGGGTATCGGGGCCGTGGGAAGGGTCGTGAGGCGGCAGCGCTTGCAGGATGAACCCGCCTGGCTGCAGGGCATGGCGGGGCTGATGCGCTGGGTCGAATCGGTGCGTGCGGTGTTGAGGCAGCATCTGGAGACGCTGCAGGCACGCATCGATCCGGCACGGGGACAGGATGAAGGACGCTGGGCCCTGATGGGCATCGTCACAGGGCTGTCGCTGGGGGATCAGGCCGCCATGGGGGCCGAGCAGTGGGGGCTGTTCAGCCGGACCGGCGTGAGCCACCTGATGGCGATTTCCGGCATGCATGTGACCTTGCTGGCCATGGTCGTGTCGGCGGGCTGCCTGGGGCTGCATCGCGCGCTGGCGCGTCGTGCGAGCGGACGGTGGCTGGCACGGATGTCGCGTGTTCCGCGTCAGTGGCTGGTGCTGGTGCCTGGTGTGCTGACGGCCTTTGGCTACGCGCTGCTCTCGGGGTGGGGCGTGCCGTCGCAGCGGACCTGCTTCATGCTGCTGGCAGCTGCGGTGCTGAGTGTGGGAGGGCGCAGCCAGAATGCGGTGACGCCGGTGCTGCTGGCAGCGGCTGCCATTGTGGCGCTGGATCCGTGGTCGGTGGCCCAGGCGGGGTTCTGGCTTTCGTTCTGTGCGGTGCTGGCGCTGGTCTGGTGTGCGCAGCAGCCGCTGGGCGGGGGGATGGAAGAAGGTGATGCGCTCTCCGGGACCCGATGGTGGCAGCAGGGTCGCGTGGGGCAATGGTGGGCGGCACTGCGTGACGGGGCCCGCAACCAGTGGGCGGCGACGGTGCTGCTCACGCCGCTGACGATTGCCTTCTTTTCCACTTGGTCGTTGATCGGTCCGGTGGCCAATGTGCTGGCTATTCCGTGGGTGGGGCTGGTACTGACGCCGATGGCCATCGGGGTGATGCTGCTGGCACCGGTCTTTCCTTGGCTGGCCGGCTGGCTGCTGAAGGCGCTGTTGCTGCAGCTGGGCTGGCTGATGGCGTTTCTGCGCAGTCTGGATGCCTTGCCGCTGGCCAGTATCCAGCTGCCCCGGCCCGGGGTGTTCGCGCTGGGGTGTGCGCTGCTGGGGGCGGTGCTGATGCTGGCGCCCGTGGGGTTGCGCCGCCCGAGGCTGGGTGTCCTGTGCCTGCTGCCGCTGCTGCTGGCCAGCCCTCGGCACGCACCGCCGGATGCGCTGGTGGTGACGGCACTGGACATTGGCCAGGGCAGCATGATTCTGGTGGAGCAGGGCGAGAAACGCCTGCTGTACGACACGGGGGCGTCCCGCCTTGGCGGGCGCAGCGCCATCGACGCGACCCTGGTGCCGTGGCTGAACAGCCGGGGGCTGAACGGGGTGGACGTTCTGGTGGTGTCGCATCTGGATGCGCACCATGCCGGCGGCGCAGCGCGTGCGGTGGCGGTGTTGAATCCATCGGTACTGCTGACGGCCATGGACTCGCGACTGCTGGGGATGGACGATTCGGTGGATGGACGATTCCAGCCCTGCCTGGCAGGCACCGTATTGCCGTGGGCTGATGGCGCCATCGAGGTACTGCAGCCGCAGCAGATGGCCCATACGACCGAGGATGCACGGCAGGACCAGAACAGTTGCGTGATACGGGTACGCAGTTCGGCAGGCAGCGTGCTGCTGGCTGGTGACCTGCCGGCACGGGCCGAGGCGGCGCTGGTGAAGGCGCAGGGGGATCGTCTGCCGGCGGACGTGCTGGTGGTTCCGCAGGAGGGCGGCCGCCAGGGGACGGGTAAGCACCTGCTGGAGGCTGTGCGGCCCGCGCTGGCGGTGGTGCAGACGACGCATCGCCAGCAGCATGGAAGGCCGGATGCCGCGCTGGTGGAACGTCTGGAGAACCAGGGCACACGGCTGTTGCGCACGGATCGGGATGGTGCGGTGCGCATCGTGCTGCGTCAGGGACAGGCGCCCCAGGTCACGCGCAGCCGGATCGACGGCGCGCCCTACTGGCGGGTCCGGCTGGATGATGAGACTGACGGAACAGGCGACTGACCTAGGGATCCTCTGAACAAGTTCCCGCGGCCGTCGCATCCCCGTAACGGGCGCGTGACTGCGTTGCCATTTGCTGTCAATAGCGCCGCTATTGACAGCAAATGTCGCCTTGTCCTGCATCCCTTTCCGTGGCGCGCCGGTTCGCGGGACTTATTCAGAGGATCCCTAGGGAAAATCCGGTCGTCTCCATGGTGCGTTCGGTACCTCGTGAGGGGCACGACGCAGGGCGGGGAATGGTAAGCTTCGGACGCGCGCCCTTTGGGGGCGCTTACATTCTTCATCTGTACAGATGCCATCAAGGAGGAGCAATCACATGGAAATCAAGCGCCTGGAACCCGGCAAGCGCATGTCCGAAGCGGTGGTGTACAACCACGTGGCCTATCTGGCTGGCCAGATTCCGGAAGACACTAGCAAGGGCCCGGCCGACCAGACACGTCAGGTGCTGGCGGCCATCGACAGCGTGCTGGCCAAGCTGGGCAGCGACAAGAGCAAGCTGCTGAGCGCCACGGTCTACCTGTCCAACATCGGCAACTTTGCCGCCATGAATGAAGCCTGGGACGCCTGGGTGTCGCCCGGCAACCCGCCGGCACGCGCCACGGTCGAGGCACGTCTGGCTTCGCCCGACATCCTGGTCGAGATCGTGGTGACGGCTGCGGTCTGATCCGTCGTGACGGCTGCGGTCCGATCGCCCGGGGCGAATCGCCGGGACGACTGCGGCCTGACTTCAGGCGGGGGGCGTCGAGGTGGGCGCCGTGTGGGGAGACCCGCGTGCGGAGACGTTTCTCAGATCTTCACGGGACGGCGGCCGCCGTTGAAGCGCTTCATCCAGTAGCGCTTGTCGATGGCCTCGACGCGCACGATGCTGCCTGACGAAGGGGCGTGCACGAAGCGCCCCCGGCCGATGTAGATGCCGACGTGCGAGTTGGGATGTCGGCCCGTCTGAAAGAACACCAGGTCGCCCGGGGCCAGGTCTGCACGGGCCACCTTTGTGCCTCGCGTTCCCATCTCGCGGCTGGTGCGCGGCAGCTCGATGCCCAGCGCCTCTCGGTAGACGTGCTGGACCAGGCCACTGCAGTCGAAACCGTGGCGGGGGCTGGAACCGCCCCAGCGATAGGGCTTGCCCACCTGGGCCAGTGCTTCCTTCGTGACGTCGTTGGCAGCCCGCCGGGGCAGCGGTTCCGCCCGATGGCTGGCGCACGCAGCCAGCAGCAACGGGCCACCGCCCAGCATCAGGGTGGCCAGGCTGTGCAGCACCGTCCGGCGCGCCAAGGCGCCGGTGTGGTGGGGGGAAGGGGCTGTCCGGGACGTCATGCGGCCAGTTTAGCGGGCATTTGCGGTACGATCCATCCGCCATGGCTGTCCTGCCGGTTTTTCCGGGCTGATGGTCGGCATACCTGATAGTCCGGTCGTGCAAGGCCGGCGTAGCCCGGTTTCCGCAAGGCCGGTGCGCTCGCCCCGTTCGCCGATCCGCTGCGTGTCGGGAGGGGCACGATGAATCTGTTCGATCAGCGCGCGCTGCGCGACGGCGTCACCAAAGGCGAGGTGCTGGCCTGGGCCGGCTACGACTTTGCCAATTCCGGCTACACCACCGTGGTCACCACGGCGGTGTTCAGCGCCTATTTTGTGGGGGTGGTGGCCGGCAATGCCAGCTGGGCCACTTTCCTGTGGACCTTCATCCTGGGGCTTTCCAACCTGGCGGTGATGCTGACCATGCCCGCCATCGGCGCCCGGGTGGATGCCAGGGCCTCGCGCAAGGCGTGGCTGCTGTCGGTCACGCTGGTGTGCGTGGCCTGCGTGGTGGGGCTTTACTGGGTTCATGCAGGCGACATCCTGCCGGCGGTGCTGCTGATCATCGTCTCCAATTACTGCTACGCGCTGGGCGAGACCTTCTGCGCAGCCTATCTGCCGGAGCTGGCGCAGCCCGACGCGATGGGCCGCGTCTCGGGATGGGGATGGAGCTTTGGCTACGTGGGCGGGATGTTGGCACTGGGGGTCTCGCTGGCCTGGGTGAGCCATGTGCAGGCGGGCGGAGGCGATGCCGAAGCCTTTGTGCCCGGCACGATGCTGATCACGGCCATCATCTACCTGCTGGCGGCACTGCCGATGTTCCTTTTCGTGCGTGACCGGGCCGAGCCCTGCGTTCAGGATGCCGACAGCGCCGTGCTGTCCGTGTTCGACATCCGGACCTCCTGGCGGCGCGTCCGCGACTTCATCGACTTTCGGCGGCTGCTGCTGGTGGGCTTCTTCTTCAATGCCGGCGTGTTCGTGGTGATCTCGCTCACCGCCGTCTATGCCGAGCAGGTGATGCACTTCGAGCCGAAGCAGACCATGATGCTGTTCTTCGTGGTCAATATCGCGGCGGCTCTGGGGGCTTTCCTCTTCGGCTATCTGGAGGACCGCGTTGGCCACCGGCGTGCACTGGGCCTCACGCTGGTGGGCTGGATCGCCGTGGTGGCACTGGCGGTGATGGCTGACAGCGACACGGTGTTCTGGGCGGCGGCCATGCTGGCCGGTCTCTGCATGGGCTCCAGCCAGTCGGCGGGCAGGGCGCTGGCTGGCGCCCTGGCGCCCAGTCACCGGCTGGGCGAGTTCTATGGGCTGTGGGCCTTTGCCACCCGCAGTGCAGCCATTGTCGGGCCGCTGACCTATGGCATCATCAGCTGGGCCACCGAGGGCAACCATCGGGGGGCACTGCTGTTCACCGGCTGCTTCTTTGTGGCGGCGCTGGCACTTCTGGCCTACGTCGACATCGCGCGTGGCGTGTGCCGGGCGCGGGCTGACGATGCCTCGGCCATCCATGCGGAGGCCTCGTCCTGACGGAAACAGGCAACCGGGTGCGGAGGTGGCATCATCCTGCTTGCCGTGCAGCCGTGCAGCCGTGCAGCCGTGCAGCCGTGCAGCCGTGCAGCCGTGTTGCTGTAGCTGAGCTTTTTGAAATCCACGCCCGGCCAGATCGGGCATCTTCATTCATCAAGGGAGACATCAACCATGAAAACCAAACCCACCCTCGAACTGCGCGACGTGGAGAATGGCCTGAAGGCTGGCCTGGCCAAGGCCGCCGAGAAAGGCTGGGCCGTGACCGTGTCCGTGGTCGACGATGGCGGCCATCTGCTGGGCCTCAAGCGCATGGATGGCTGCGCGGCCGTGGCAGCCTACATCTCGCCCGAGAAGGCGCGCACCGCTGCGCTGGGCCAGCGTGGCAGCGGCGGCTATGAAAAGATGATCAACGACGGCCGTACCGCCTTCCTGTGCGTGGACGTGCTGAAGGGCACCCTGGAAGGGGGGCTGCCCATCGTCATCGACGGCCAGGTAGCTGGCGCCGTGGGGGTTTCGGGCGTGAAGCCCAACGAGGACCTGGAAGTGGCGCAGGCTGCTGTCGACGCGATCGTCGCCGGGGCCTGATGGCAGAGGGCACCCTGGGGGCCGGCGCTTCGGCTCCTGGCTGCCGGGCTGCCATGCTACTTTTGGCCGTTTTACCGCTTTGCTGCTTTGCTGCGTCCCGGCCGTGGGGCGCGGCTTCACCCGATGAGGCGTGGCATTGTTGTTTAATTGAGACGTCGTGACATGCGGCTTAGCCTTTGTTATAATGCCAAATTCCGGAGAGATGGATGAGTGGTTTAAGTCGCACGCCTGGAAAGCGTGTAAGGGTTAATAGCCCTTCGGGGGTTCGAATCCCCCTCTCTCCGCCACACATTCCGCGCTGAGATCCAGCCACTTCCTGTCAGCCTCCTTCGTTCTGATGGGAGAGCGGGCAGCTCAGATGGCCTTCTTCGGTGCCTTGAAACCCGGCTTGTCGTCATGGCAGCCGGGTTTTTTCTTGTGCGCGCATGGCGTGCCGGGCTTGGCAATTTGCGTGGGGCCTGCCGCACGTTGCGCCACGCCCGCCAAGCGAGAACGCGCCCGGGTGGGCGCGTTCTGGTCATGCTCTGGGGTTTGGGTCGATCAGCGGCTGGCCCAGTTACGTTCCTCGCCGGCCTTCACGTCCTTGATGGTGTAGCCCAGGTGCACCAGCGGCTGGCCTTTCTTCCAGCCGGCAGGCACTTGCCACCGGTTGCAGTAGATGCGCTGGGTCTTCGGCAGCTTGTAGTTCCAGCAGAGATCGGCGATGTTCTTACCATTGACCATCACCATCAGTTGTACCGTGTTTCCGCCGTTCTTCCACTCGAAGATTTGGCTGGCTGAAGCCACCTGCTCCTCGTAGCCGATGGTCTCGGTCTTGCCGGTATAGCTCACGCCCTTGTCGTAGCTGAAGGTTGGTTCGTCGGTGGCTGTCAGCGTGCCGCCCAGGGTGACGCCATTTGCACCGTTGGTGACGGGCAGGGACATGGTGACCTGGTCCACGTCATAGTTCGCATCACCGCCTCCGTCGGTATCCTTGCCGCCGTTGAAGGTGAAGTAGGTATAGCTGCCTTCAGCCGGCGTGTAGCCGCCCGGGGTACCGTTGCGTTCGCCGGCATAGCCCTTGTCTCGGCTTTGGGTAGCACTGATTCGCGGGGCATTGGCCATGCCTTGCGGGTAGCCGATGGCTTTGGGGTCATTCGACTGCCCATCGCTGTGCTGGTCCAGCATGGTGGCCAGCACGGCACCGTTGACGCCACCCGAGCCGATCGGCTCGGTGGGGTGCCGCAGCGGCTTGCGGTTGATGGCCTCGACCTCACCGTTTGCGGTCTTGCCAGCATCGGTGGCTGAGTTGTCAGCCGTCTGGCCATCGGCAGCCGGTTTCTCGTCGGCAGCAGGCTTGTCGTTTGCGGCTGGCTTTTCCGCGGCAGCAGGCTTTTCCTCAGCAGCCGGTTTGTCGTTGGCCGCGGGCTTGTCGTTGGTTGTCGGCTTCTCGTCGGAAGCGGGTTTGTCGGTGACGGCCGGCTTTTCTTCGGTCGAGGGCTTGTCGGTGGCAGCCGGCTTTTCATCGGCAGCGGGCTTGACGTCCGCAGCGGGCTTGTCACTGGCGCCCTGGACGGCCGCGGCGTCTGCCTGCGGGTTGGGCGGTTGTTGAGCACTGGCCTGTGCCTGCCGTGCAGTTTGCTGCTGTTGCTGGGCTTGCTGGGCCTGGCGTTTCTGCTCGTCGGCTTTACGCGCGTCCTCGGCCTTGCGGGCCTCTTCTGCTTTGCGTGCTGCTTCCTGGGCCTTGGCCGACTCTTCTGCCTTGCGTGCCTCTTCGCGCTTGGCCTGCTCGGCTTCAGCATTGGCTGCGGCGGCACGCTCTTGGGCGGCCTTGGCAGCCGCGTCCTGATCGGCCTTGGCCTTGGCGGCTGCCTCGGCTTCAGCCTGCTTGCGTGCTTCTTCGGCCTTGGCGGCTTCGGCCCGGGCGGCCGCTGCATCCGCTTCGGCCTTCTGGCGTTCGGCAGCCAGGCGTGCTTCTTCGGCCTTGTGCGTTTCTTCCGCACGCTTCTGGGCATCGGCGCGCTCGGCGGCCAGGCGGGCCTCTTCGGCCTGGCGGGCAGCTTCGGCGGCCGCAGCCCGTTGACGGGCAGCTTCCTGGGCAGCCTGCTCACGGGTCAGCGCCTCGCGTGCGGCGGCTTCACGGGCTTGGGCTTCGCGAGCTGCTGCAGCCTGGGCGGCAGCGGTTTGCTCGGCCGCGATGCGGTTGGCTTCTGCCTGGGTGGCTGCCGCCTGGGCCGCGGCTGCCTGCACGGCGGCCGCCTGGGAAGCAGCCCGGGCAGCCGCGGTCTGTGCGGCGCTCGGAGCCGTAGTCGGGGTTGCTGCGTTTCCGGTCAGCGAGCTTCCGTTTGCGGACGTACTGTTCGTGATGACGTTATTCGAAGCGGTACTTGCCGGACTGCTGGCAGGCGCCAACGGCCTGGACGAGATGGCAGTCGGTGCATCGCTGCCATCACCGCCACATCCCGCCAGCAGGAGCAGGACGGCGGCACTGATCTGGATTCTGTGGTTCGTAGTCGACATATTTAACCCGGTCTGTCCGTCCTGTGGACGGCAAATACTGATAAATGGTCCGTTTTCGGTGAAGCAGGAGGCGAGTCTAGCGGTAAACCCACGCCGTTCATCCGGGCTTTGCCGGGAAGAAACATTCATTAATGTTCGCTTCCTTAGAGTGTTGCTTGGCCGAAACTGGCTTGTGTCATGGGGGCCGACGGCAGTAGGTAAGGTGTCGTCAATGAGCCCGTGAACGGCCAGGGCAGGGCACCTGGGCAGGCAGGGGGCGCACTGTCGGTAGATGTGACGATGGGCCTGAGTGGGCACGTCGCCATGCCGTCGGACCTCCGGTGTTCGGGACGGCGATCATTGGAATGAGCCATCCCGCGAATGGAAAGCAATCGGAAGGACGGCTAACGAAAGGAAGATCAGCGAAACAGCAGCTATTGGGAAGACAGCCTTCGGGAAGAGAGGACGTCTTTCGGGAATAAGGGCGGGGAAGAGTACCCAGGAGGAAATGAGGCTGAGAATGGAGCCTTGGAAAGAAAAAAGGCGCTCCGAAGAGCGCCTTTTTTTGCCTGACACGGCGCGCGGATCAGACCGCGCGCCGTGGGACTGAGGTCTTAGCGGGTGTGCCAGTAGTAGTGCTTTTCGGCACCGTCCACGGTGCGGGACTCGTGAATGTAGTAACCCAGGAAGGTGAGAGCCTTGCCTGCCTTCCAGTCGGCAGGGACCTGCCAGCGGTTGCAATACAGGCGGGAGGTATCGGCTTGGGTATAGTTCCAGCACAGGGTGGCACTGCTTTCGCTACTCTCGGCCAGCACGAGCTGAACGCTCTGTTTGTTCGGACCATGCCAAGTCTGGATCACACCCGCATTGGCTGCCCGAGAAACCAGCGCGCCTTTCTGGAAGCTACGCTCTTCGCCAGAGGAGAAGGTGGGAGCGGCATCAATACTAGTGTCGCCGATGTTATTGCTGGCCTTCAGCTCGTCATCCAGTTCCACCTTGTCAGCGGTAGCTTCGACTTTCAGCTTGATACCCACGGTCGCCATCGGGAAGGCGTTATCCTTGCCAGCCTTGACCACACCACCATTGAACAGGTGATAGTAGTACTCACCGTTGGCAGGCTGATAGTTGCCCGCTTGTCCCTGGCCGCCGCCCACGTAGTTGCTCGGATCCGTGTACTGCGAAGCATTGACGGTCGGTGCGTCAGCATCTTCCAGAAAATCGCCAGTGACGCCTTCGGCCGGCAGGGCTTCAAGATTGGCCTGCTGGGTGCGGTTGGTGGTCATGGCCTGGTCCAGCATGGTGGCCAGCAGCAGGCCACTCACGCCGTCGCTGGAGCTGGCGGGCACGGCATTCCGTGCGGCTGCCTGACGGGCCTCTTCTTCTTTGGCTTTGGCTTCTGCTTCTGCTTTGGCTTTGGCCTCGGCTTCTTCCTTCGCCTTGGCTGCAGCTGCGGCCTCTTCCTTGGCTTTGGCTTCAGCTTGTGCAGCCTTTTCTGCGTCTGCCTTGGCTTTGGCGTCGGCTTCTTCCTTGGCCTTGGCAGCAGCTGCGGCTTCTGCCTGTTTGCGAGCGGCTTCTTCACGAGCAGCCTTGGCCAAGGCTTCTTCCGAAGCCCTGCGCGCGGTGGTGGCCTTCTGGAGTGCGGCCTCTGCCTCTGCTGCACGCTTGTTGGCGGCCTCGGCTTCGGTACGCTTGGCATTGGCTTCCTGAGCCGCAGCCTGGGCTGCCTGCAGCGCAGCGGTGGCTTGGGCGGCTGCGTTGCGGGCTACGTTGGCCTGAGCGGCAGCCTGGTTGGCAGCCTGTTCGGCTGTCCGCTGAGCGGCAGCGTTGGCTGCAGCGGTCGCAGCGGCGTTGGAAGCGGCAGCGGATGCAGAGTTTGCTGCAGCGGCTGCTGCGGCATTAGCTGCGGCCACATTGGCTGTAGCTGTGCTGTTCGTTGCAGTCGTCGTCGCCGACGGGCTGGCCGAGACGGCCTTGGGTGCTTCGCTGCCGCCGCCTCCACCGCCGCAACCTGCCAGGAGAAGCAGCACGGCTGCACTGATCTGAAGTCTGTTGTTTGTCGTCGACATGATCTACCTCGATGGGCTGCCCTGCGGTCTACGGGAGGCGACCAAGGGCTGTTCATAATGCGAAAGCGGCGAGTTTAATAGCCGAATTCACACTTTGATTCACTCATGTCGACGTGCAACATAATTTGATGTTCTTGTGTTGCATTGTGGATACAAAAAGAAAACCGCCAGCGCGGGCTGACGGTTTCGACATCAGACGCTGTGGTGATCAGGGAACGGTCGGTGCGGGTTGTGCTCGACCGTCCTTCTGGCCTGTCAGCGTTGCTGCAAGGTGCAAGGTCTTACTGGCCCTGCTTCCGGGTGTGCCAGTAGGTCGTGTTGCCGTCGCGCACTTCCACCAGGTAGTGGCCGGCCTTGACCAGGGGCTGACCTTCCTTCCAGCCGTGGGGCACGGTCCACTTGTTGCAGTACAGGCGGTTGGTGTCGGGCAGGTGGTAGTTCCAGCACAGGGCAGCCTGGTCATCAGCCACGCGGTTCACCAGCAGCTGCACGTTGTGGGCACCGTGCTTCCATTCGGCCACGACGCTGCCGAAGTGGATCGAGTCCGATTTGCCGAGGGTGGCACCTGCGCCGGTGTAGGTCGGGCCTTGCAGGTAGTTGCCACCGTTTTCGTCCAGTGCCACCAGATGGGTGGCCAGCGTGACGGCGTGCTCGGTGTTGGTCACTTCCAGGTCCATGCCGATCGAGTTGACCTCGAAATGCGGGTTGGTGCCGTCGCTGACCTTGGTGCCGTTGAAGGTGGTGTAGGTGTAGCTGCCCGTGGCCGGGGTGTAGCTGCCGCCGGCGCCCGGACGCTGGCCTTCACCGGCGTAGGGGGTGCTGCGGATCTGGACCGACTGCACGACCGGGGCGGTAGCGCCGTCCAGGATCTTGCCTTCCAGCGTGGACGGGTAGGCGTAGGCGGCGTGCTCGTCATCACCCACGTCGATGCTGCGCTGGTCCAGCATGGTGGCCAGCACGGCGCCGGTGATGCCGGTGGCCGAGATGGCAGCGGCCGGGTGCTGGGCAGCCGGCTGGGGCGGCGTGACCTGGGCGTTGTTGTGGGACGCATCCGTGCGAGGAGCCGTCGGGACGGTCGGTTGCGCGGCAGGTTGCGTGCTCGGCTGCGACACCGTCGCTGCCGGCTGCGAGGGCGCGGGCTGGGCAGCAGCGGTGCTGTTCACCGTGGTCGTGGTGTTTGCAGCAGCAGGCGTGTTGGTGGCCAGGGGCTCGGAGCTGCCGTTGCTGCCGCCACCGCAGCCGGCCAGAAGCAGCATGACGGCAGCGCTGATTTGCAGTTTGCGGGTGTTGATCGACATGGTGTGCACCTGTGTTCCGAAGGGCCGGTGCCAGCAGCAACCGGCGTGAGGGGAAGGGGGAGGCAGTGATCGAGAGCTTCTGGATCGGGACAGTGCAGGAAGGTCGAGTCGGCGACCTTTCGTCGGGCTGTCAGTGCCGTGCATCGTAGGGGCTGATCCCGAAGAGGGCGCGGCAATTGGTCACATCCGGATGAAGACGAGTGGCCGATGAAGGTGAATGAACGGCCGGGGTGTGACTTTTCTGGCACTTCGGGGGACCGTCCGTCGGGAAAAGACGGACGCGGAACAGGCGCCGTGCATGGGGGGCAAAAGCGGAAGAAGGCGGGCGCAAGCCGTGTGTTGCTTGATGGCACGGTGGTGGTGACGACTTCGTCATGCAGGCCGAAAGGACGAGCATGCGGGTGCCGTTCGTCGCCCCGAAGTTGGCCGCTGGTGACGGGTTGGTTAAGGTTTCTGCCTTCGTCGGCAGCGCCTGTCCGCCAGGAGCGGGTGCTGCATGACGCGATGACGTGTTTCTGAAGTTCCTTTTCAACCGGGTAGAAGGAAAAAAGATGAGCAAGCGCAATCAATTCACGATGGGGGCAGCGCTGTTGGCGTTGCTGGCAGGCTGCGGTGGCGGTGATGGTGCCGATGCCGGCATGAGCACGTCGTCGACCAAGGCCGTGGAGGGCCGTTCGGCCCAGCTGGCCGCCTTCACGGGTGAGGCGGCCGAGGCTGCGACGCTGGCGGCCGTGGTGAAGGCCGCCGGTGGTACGGATGCCGATGCCGCCGAACTGCAGGCGAACGTGGATCGGGCTGCCGGCCAGGAGCTGCAGGCGTCCGCACCGGGTCAGACCGAGGTGTCGGTTGCGCCGGCCTCGGCACATGCCGTGAAGGCAGTGTCGCCGTACTCGGTGTCGGGTGTGAGCGGTGCGCTGTTGTCGGCCATGCTGGATCAGCGGGTGGGCAATCGTCTGGACGAGATTGGACCGACCGACCGCACGATGCTGGTTCCGGTGACGGCCCGCAATGCCGGTCAGGTGAACGATGCGGCGCTGCCGTTCGTGACGGCGGGCTACAGCCTGACGCCCGACAACTACGTGGATGGGCAGTACCGCGCAGCCAGCAGCCGCCAGCAGCTGCAGATGTACATGCGGGTGCAGAACCTGGGCCGCGCCAGCGCGCAGGCCACCACGCCGTTTGGCGAGTTCAACATGAACACCGCGGTGTCCACCGACGAGAACAGCGTCTCGGTGGGTGGCATGCTGCATGTGCTGTCGTGGACGCCGGAAAAACGCGCCAATGGCACGTTCAGCCGTGCTGGGGTGCCGGGCGTGACGGTGCAGCCGGGCGATTCGCGCATCGCCTTCCATCAGAGCAACCTGTATGCACCCATCGGCTTTGCGGCGCGCAAGGATCAGCTGGTGCCCTACGGCAGCATGATCCAGCAGTGGAGCGCCGACAATACCTACGTGCAGCTGTGGCTGCTGAAGAACGGCAGCAGCAGCCAGCCGCAGCTGTGCTGGAACTTCTGGCTGCCCAAGCTCAAGCGTACCTACTGCCAGGCCTGGCAGGTGCCGGCCGGCTGGATTGCAGGCAGCATGCTGCAGAACGGTGGCAACTTCGTCAATGACAACCGCGAGCCGCAGGGCGGTTCGGGCAATCTGTACTGGCAGCAGCTTTCGGCCGCTCAGTGATCAACACACGGATCAGGGATACACACATGTTCAAGATGAGCAAGAAAGGGTGGGTGACGGCTGCTGCACTGGCTGTGCTGGCAGGCAATGTCCAGGCGCAGACGGTGGCACCGTTCAGCAATACCGGCGTGAGCGGTGCGGTGCTGGCCACGATGCTGGATCAGAGTGCAGGCAGCGCCAGCAGCCATGCTGACGCCGTGAGCGGCGAGAAGGGTTCGGCCACGAACGATGTGGCGGTTCCGCCGGTCAATGCCCGCAGTGGCGTGACGCGTTATTCGCGTCCGTCCAATCCGACGATGCCGCCGCTCTACAACGTGGCCGAGCGCTATGCGTCGCTGTCGGGCACGTTCCGCTACGACCAGCGCCACCAGGTCCAGAACGACAACAAGCTGAGCACGCAGGCCACGAAGCCTTTCCGCGACCTGTGGGTGCTGACCTATCTGGCCGAGGGCCCCAACAACGTGGTGCTGGGCAACTGGTTGGCCACGCGCACGATGCTCTCGACCAACGTGGGCTTCCAGTATGGCACGCAGTTCTGGTCGCCGGCGCCGGCCGCCACCAGCTCGCTGATGCTGACCACGCACAGTGCCTATCGCGTCCGCAAGGATGAGGAGGTGCCGTTCGGCAAGGTGCTGCAGCAGTGGCGCAACGACGAGTCCTTCGTGCAGCTGATGCTGCGCCGGGGCGAGGGCGAGAACGAGGCCCAGCTGTGCTGGAACTATGCGCTGCCCACGCTGGGCCGTCTGTACTGCCAGACCTGGCAGGTGCCGTCGGGCTGGCAGGCCGGTCAGCCGCTGGTGGATCGTGGCGTCTTCATCGATGATGACCGCGAGTACTACCACGGCGAGAGCGGCCACGTGTACTGGCGTCGTGACGTGCGCTGATCGGCGATCGGACACGATGATGTACAGGATTCTCCAGCAGGTGCCGATGCCATGAAGCAGGATCAGGTCATGCCACGTTCCCGGGATGCCGTTCCCGAGGGTAGTGTGCCGGGACGGCGGCAGATCCTGAAGGGCGCCGGTGTCGGTGCCGCCGGCATGGCGGCACTGGCGCTGTCGTCCCCGGCGCTGGCACGCAGTCGTGCGGCGGCCAGCCAGGGCACGATGCCGGCCCAGGAGCCGGTGGTCTGGCGCTGCCAGACCGCCTGGTCGCTGGAGGATGATTTTCAGTCCTACATCAAGACGCTGGCCGATGTCCTGGGCATGCTGACCGAGGGTCGGCTGCAGCTGGAGATTCTGCCAGCCGGCAAGGTGGTTCCCACCGATGCGCTGGCCGAGGCCGTTTCCAGTGGCCGGCTGGATGCCTGTCACCGCACGCTCACGCTCGACAGTCTGCGCCAGCCATCGATCGGGCTCTGGGGCAGCGGGCCCGCGTTCGGCATGGATGCGCTGACGTTGCTGTCCTGGCATCGGTACGGCGGTGGCGAGGCGCTGCTGCAGGAGATCTATGCAGCGTCCGGCCTGAAGGTGCATTCGCTGCTGTACGGGGCGTTGCCCACGCCGGCCTTTGGCTGGTTCAAGCGTCCCATCGCGCGGGTGGAGGATCTGAACGGCATGCGCTTCCATGCCGGGGGGCTGGCCGCGCAGATCTATCAGGAGCTGGGGGCGACCGTCTTTCAGCTGCCCATCGACGAGATCATCCCGGCCTTGCGCCGGGGCGAGATCGAGGCGGCCGAGTTCAGCACGCTCTCCGGTGACCGTGCGCTGGGTCTGCCCGAGGTGCTGAAGGTGTGCATGCTGCAGAGCCATCACCAGGTGGCCGAGCAGACCGAGCTGCTGATCAATGCCGAGCGCTGGGCCGCGCTGCCGCCTGCCTGGCAGGCCGTGGTGGAGCAGGCGACGCAGGCGGTGACGGCCACGCTGATCGGGCAGCAGATCAACAAGGGGGCGACGCATTACATCGAGATGCGTGAGGTGCAGGGCGTGCGCTTCTACAAGACACCCGAGTCGGTGCTGCGCGCCCAGCTGCAGGCCTGGGATCGGGTGACGGTGCGCAACAGCAATGGCGACCCGGTGTTTGCACGGGTACTGGATTCGATGCGCCGCTACGCCCAGCGTTGTGTGGGCTGGTATACGGACTCGACCGCTGACCGGCGCATGGCCTACAACCATTACTTCATGCAGCGTTCGCCCAAGGGCTCAAAGGAGTGAGGCTGCCTCGGGGCTGGGCGTGGGGATGGGGCGCTGTTTTCCTCCGCGCGGCACGACGCTGCCCGACGTATCCGGCGGTTGCGACATCCGGCCGGTTTGCCGTCCAGGGGGCGAGGCTGGTCGATTGTCGGCCGGGGCCGGATGGCGGGTGGCGACATCGGTACGATGCCCTTGTCTGCAATCTGAAACAATGGGTTTCCCGGGTGAATCGAATGCAAGGGGCTGTCCAGTCCGGACACGCTACGGTACCCCGGGGTCGATGAATGGCTGCTTGGGCTCGCTTTCTCGTCAAGGCACTGGTTCTGGTGCCGTCGGTGTTCGTGGCCGCGGCTTCGCCCCTGTGGGGTTCGCTGCTGCTGGCGGCACCCGTGGCCTTCGGCGTGCTCTCGTGTGCCCATCGAGCGGTGAAGGCGGCCCGCCGCGACGGCTGGCTGGCCGAGATCTGAACAGGATCTGACCGGGGGCTGAGCGCGCCCTGTTGCATCTGGCAGTGCGCGGGCCATGATGTTCCGTGCAGTTGCCGACATCTCGAATAAACTACGGGGATCTACGTTCCTTTTCACGATCGGATCCCCATCTCCATGTTTGATTTCGTCCGAACCCACCAGCGCCTGGCCCAGGGGCTGCTGCTGGTGCTGATCATGCCTGCCTTCGTCTTCTTCGGCATCTCCGGCTACGACCGGATGTTCGGCGATGGCGACTCGGTGGCATCCGTTGACGGCGAGCCGGTGCCGCGTGCCTATTTCGAGCAGACGTACCGGCAGCAGGTGCAGCAGATGCAGCAGATGATGGGCGACAACTACGACGCCGCCGTCTTCGACAATCAGGCCACGCGCATGGAGGTGCTGGAGAACCTGATCACCCGCCAGGCCCTGCTGGCCGATGCACGCCGTGCCCGCATCACGGTCACGCCAGGTGAGATCCAGAAGGCCATCCTGGATCAGCATGCCGATCTGCGGGATGCCAATGGCAAGTTCGACATCGAGGGCTACAAGCGGCTGCTGGCGGCCAATGGCCTGACGCCGGCGCAGTACGAGGCGCAGATGGGGCAGATGCTGGCTGTGGGCGCCGTCGAGCGTGCCGTGGCGGATTCGGCGATGGTGCCGCAGACCGTGGTGGATGGCGTCTTTGCCTCCCAGGAGAACCGGCGGGTGGTTCGCACGCTGCTGGTGACCCCGCGTGACTACGAGAAGGGGCTGGCCCCCACCGATGAGCAGCTCAAGGCCTATTACGACGCCCATGCGTCCGCCTTCGACCTGCCCGAGTCGGTGGACATCAGCTATGTGGCGCTGCGCCGCACCGACATGCTGCCCAAGGATGTCGAGCCGTCCGAGAAAGAGCTGGAAGCCTACTACCAGAAGCACCGCAACCAGTTCAACGAGGCTGAGGAGCGTCAGGCCAGCCATATCCTGCTGAAGGTGCCGGAAGGAGCCGATGCAGCGGCCAAGGAGAAGGTGAAGGCTCGCGCCGAGGCGCTGCTGGCTGAGGCCAAGGCCCATCCGGACAAGTTTGCCGAGCTGGCGAAGAAGAACTCCGAGGACCCGGGCTCGGCCGAGCAGGGGGGCGATCTGGGCTTCTTCGAGCGTGACACGATGGTCAAGCCCTTTGCCGATGCGGCTTTCGGGCTGGACAAGCCGGGCTTCACCGATGTGGTGGAGACCGAGTATGGCTTCCACGTCATCCAGGTGACGGGCGTGAAGGGCGGTGGCGAAAAGCCGCTGGCCGAGGTCAAGCCCCAGCTGGTGAAGATGTGGCGTGAGGAAGAGGCGGCACGGCGCTACAACCAGGCAGCCGAGGCCCTGTCCAACATGGTCTACGAGCAGGCCGAGTCGCTCAAGCCGGCTGCCGAGCGCTTCAAGCTGAACATCGAGCAGGCCAAGGGTGTGGGCCGCAAGCCGGCCGCCAATGCGCCGGAGGGTTCGCCGCTGGCCAATGCCCGCCTGCTGGAGCAGCTCTACGCGCCTGACGCGCTGGAAGAGAAGCGCAACACCACCGCCATCGAGGTGAGCCCGGGCGTGCTGGTGTCAGCCCGGGTGGATGCCCATCATCCGCAGCGTCGCCAGACCCTGGACGAGGTGAAGGACACGGTGCGTCAGCGCTGGATTGCCGATGAGGCTGCACGACTGGCCCGCGAGGCCGGCGAGAAGCGCCTGGCCGAGCTGCGTGAGGCCGCAGGCGCCAAGGATGCGAAGGCCGCGCTGCCGTCGGGTCTGAGCGAGGAAAACACCATCAGCCGTTCCCAGCCGGGCCGTCTGCAGCAGCCGGCCCTGAAGGCCGCCTTTGGCGTGTCGGCCGATCAGCTGCCTGCCTGGGTAGGCGCCGATCTGGGCAAGGACGGCTATCAGCTCATCCATGTGGAGAAGGCCCTGCCGCCTGATGAAGCGGCCCGTCAGCGTCTGGACACCTACCGTACCCAGCTGCGGCAGCTGATGGCCAACGCCGAGCGCCAGGCCTGGGTGGATACCCTCAAGAGCACCCTGAAGATCGACCGCCATCTGGAGAAGGACAGCGGTTCGGGCGATGCGGAGTGAACGGAGGCCCGTCTGAAAGTCTTCGATCTTTGCTGCGAGCAGCAACACCAGTTCGAGGGCTGGTTCTCCTCTGCCGAGGACTTCGAGCGGCAGCAGGAGCATCAGCTCATCGAATGCCCGATGTGCGGGTCCCGACAGGTGAAGAAGCTCCTGTCGGCGCCCCGGCTGAACCTGTCCCATGGCAGCCCGTCAGCTGACGAAGCAGCCGGGGCTCGTGGCGAGAAGGCAGCGCGTTCCGGCCCGGTGACGGCCGAGATCCGCGAGCTGCAGGGGCAGCTGATGCGGGGGCTGCGCAAGCTGATCGACGCGACCGAGGATGTGGGTGACCGTTTTGCCGAGGAGGCTCGGCGCATCCATTTTGACGAGGCGCCGGACCGCCCCATTCGGGGCGTGGCCACGCCTGAGGAGACCAAGGCGCTGCACGAGGAGGGCATCGAGGTGCTGACGCTCCCCCTGCCGCCGGCGCTGAAAGGGCGGCTTCAGTAGGCGGAAAGCCTAGCCTTCCGCCGCCTGGCGCTCGATTTCCTCGATTTCCGCCTGGCGTTCCAGCCAGTCGTTTTCCAGATTCTCCAGCTCGGTGGCGATCTGGGCGCGTTCGCGCTGGCGCTCGGTAGCTGCCGCGCGGTCAGCAAACGCATCAGGGGCAGCCAGCTGCTCGTCCAGCGTCGTGGCGCGGGCCTGCAGGCTTTCCATCTGGCGCTCTATCTTCTGAATGGCCTGCTCGACAGGCTTCTTGCGGGCAGCCAGGGCCGCACGTTGCTGGGCACGCTCGCGCCGGTTGTCGGCGCGCGAGCCCCCCGTGGAGGCGCCTTGCTGGCTGGACGCGCCGCTGCCTTCCTGAGCACTTCCCGCCGAACGGGAGGCGTCACTGCCGGCCGCATTCGCGCCTTCCGACCCGGCCTGTTCCGACGCGCTGCCCGACGGGTCGGCATCCGTGCCACGCTGACGCGCGCTGCGTTCCTTCTGCAGCCACTGAGCGTAGTCGTCCAGATCGCCGTCGAAGGGACGCAGGATGCCGTCGTCCACCAGCCAGAACTCGTCCACCGTGCTGCGCAGCAGATAGCGGTCGTGCGAGACCAGCAGCAGCGGTCCCTCGAACTCGGCCAGTGCGTCGGCCAGTGCGTCGCGGGTGTTGGCGTCCAGGTGGTTGGTGGGTTCGTCCAGCACCAGAAAACCGGGCTTCTTCCAGGCCAGAAGCGCCAGGCACAGTCGCGTCTTCTCGCCCCCCGACATGGGGCCGGTGGGACGCAGGGCGTCGTCGCCGGGGAAGCCGAAACGTCCCAGCCAGCCGCGCAGCACCTGCTCGCGCTCCTGCGGGGCCAGCCGCGACAGATGCTGCAGCGGGGATTCATCCGGGCGCAGGTCCTCGATCTGCTCCTGGGCCAGATAGCCGGTGTCCAGTGTGCTGGCGCGGGTCAGCTCGCCGGAAAGCGGGGGAAGCTCGCCGATCAGGGTGCGGATGAGGGTGGTCTTGCCGGTGCCGTTGCGCCCCAGGATGCCGATGCGGGCACCGCGCCGCACGATGAGTTCGGGTAGGGTGACGACGGTCTGGCCGGCCGTGTGGCCGCAGGCCAGGTGGTGGGCACGGATCAGCGGATCCGGTCCCTCGGGGGGCTGGGCAAACTCGAAGTCGATGCCGCGTGCGGCGCGCAGTGGCGCAATGGCCTCCATGCGCTCCAGGGCCTTCAGGCGGCTCTGCGCCTGGCGGGCCTTGGTGGCCTTGGCGCGGAAGCGTGCGATGAAGCGGTTGAGGTGCTCGATGCGGGCCTGCTGATCTCGGCGGGCACGCTCACGCTGGGCGGCGCGCTCGGCACGGATGTTCTCGCTGGCGGTGTAGCCGCCGGGATAGCGCTCAAGCCGGCCATCCTCGATGACCAGGCTGGCGTTGGCCACGCGGTCAAGGAAGTCGCGGTCGTGCGAGACGATGAGCTGGATGGCCGGATGGCGCAGCAGCTGGCGCTCCAGCCACAGCACGGCGTCCAGGTCCAGGTGGTTGGTGGGTTCGTCCAGCAGCAGCAGGTCGCTGGGCGCCATCAGCACGCAGGCCAGGTTCAGGCGCATCTTCCAGCCGCCCGAGAGTTCGTCCACCGTGCGTGCCAGCTGCGCCTGTCCGAAGCCCAGACCGTCCAGCAGTTCGGCAGCGCGGGCCTCGGCAGAAGGCCCGCCGGCATCGACCCAGCGGGCATAGGCCTCGCCCAGCGCCTCGCCGTCGTGGCGGGCCTCGGCCTGCTGGATGGCCTGTTCGGCGGCCACCAGGGCGGCATCGGCGTTCATCACGAAGCGTACCGGGTTGATGCTGGCGCGCGGCGCATGTTGGGCCAGCCAGGCGATGCGCAGCCTGGGCAGGTCGACGTTGCCCTGTTCGGGGGCGAGATCGCCGCGCAGCAGCGCCAGCAGCGAGCTCTTGCCGCTGCCGTTGGCGCCGATGAGGGCAACGCGCTCACCGGGGTTGATGATGAGCGAGGCGTGAGAAAAGAGAGGGCGCCCGGCGCGGGCCAGGCTGAGGTCGTCGAAGCGGATCAAGGGCGGGCCCGAAGTGTGTCAGGACGGCAGAAGGCAGGCCCAAGGCGGCCTGCAAGCCCTTGATTATCCCAAATTTTCGAGGCCTTTCGGGGACTCAGCCCAGCGGCTGCTGCTCGCGCCACTGGCGCAGGTCGTCGGCCGTGATGAGCACGATGCGGTCATCACCCTGCGCCACCGGGATGCTGGTCCAGGTGAGCGTGGGGAAGCGTGCCTGGAAGTTGGGCATCTCGTGGCCGATCTCCAGGGCCAGCACGCCGCACGGCCACAGGTGCTCGGGCGCCTCGTGCAGCAGCCGGGTGATCAGGTCCATGCCGTCGGGGCCGGACCCCAGTGCCTTCTCGGGCTCGGCACGGTACTCACTGGGCAGCGCCGCCATCGATTCGGCATTCACGTAGGGCGGGTTGCACAGGATGAGCTTGAAGCTCTCGCCCTGCAGGTTCTGGAACAGGTCGCCCTGTACCAGGCGGATGCGATTCTCCAGCCCGTAGTCGGCGATGTTCTCGGCGGCCAGTTGCAGGGCGTCGGCCGAGATGTCGCTGGCCACCACCTCCGAATCCGGCAGGTAGTGGGCGGCGATGATGGCCAGGCTGCCACCCCCCGTGCACAGGTCCAGGACGCGGTAGGGCGCCGAGGCCGGCGGCTGCGCGCCCAGGCCCTGGTCCAGCTCCTCGGCCAGGTCATGGAAGGGCTGCAGCATCTCGCGGTTCAGCCACGGATCGAAGGCGTGGTTGACCAGCGCCTCGGCCAGCAGCGAACGCGGCACCAGGGCGCGGGCGTCGGCGCGGAAGCGGAAGCCCATCAGCCAGGCTTCGCCGATCAGGTAGGCCAGCGGCTGGTCGCACTGGGCACGCGCGTCGATGAGGTTGCGCAGCTTGCGGCGCTCGTCGGGCAGCAGCGTGGCGTTGGCCAGCTCGTCGTACTGCTCCACGGGCAGGTGCAGGCACCAGCAGACCAGCCAGACGGCTTCATCGAAGGGGTTGTCGGTGCCGTGTCCGAACGAGGCGCCAGCTGCCTGCATGCGGCTGATGGCATAACGCACCCAGTCGCGCAGCGTGCGCAGGCTTTCCTGCGCGTCGATCAGGCTGGCCGACTGGGGGCTGTAGTTGGCTCGGTACGGGGAAAACGGGGCCACCGGGGCAAACGGAAACTTGTCGGAACTCATGGGGTGGGGCTCAGGGCAGTCGCAGGAAGGCGTGCAGTTCGTCTTCCTGAAAGCCGATCTGCAGTTCGTCGGGCCGGGCGTCGGTGGTGACGATGGGGCGCTTGATCAGCGTGGGATGGGCCAGCAGCAGTTCATAGGCGGCGTCGGTGCTGACGTCGGCCACGGCCTTGCGCTGCGCCTCGTCCAGCGTGCGCCAGGTCTGGCTGCGGGTATTGATCACCTCGGAAAGGCCTACCCGCGCCTGCCAGTCCTCCAGTGTGGCCCGGTCCAGGCCATCGCTGCGGTAGTCGTGGAATCGATAATCGACGCCGTGCTGGTCGAGCCAGCGTCGGGTCTTGCGGATCTGGTCGCAGTTGGGAATGCCGTAGACGGTGACTGTCATTCGAGCTTGATGAGGAACTCTGCAAAGGAGGCGCCCTGCGTGGGGGCGGGCGCTTCATGGGCAGCCGGCCCACCCTGGCCAGGCGTGGGCGCACTGGCTGCCTGGGCTGGCAGTGTGCCATGTTTTGCCGCGTTGCGGGTCGGGTCCGTCATGAAGATGCCAGTGGGCGGGTTGCTTGCAACCGGCGGGCTGGACTGGATGCCGGTGGGCGCAAAGGCCGGGCTGGACGAGGGGAAGGCCGTGCTGGCGGCCGCCGGGGCGGCGTTGCCTGCCGGGCTGGCGGTGCTGGTGGGGGCCGTTTGCGTGGCCGGACCCTGTACGCTGTCGGTGGCCGCAAACGTGGCGGTGCTGGGCCACCCGCCCGCCTGTGCAGGCTGGGGAGCCGGGGCAGCATTCATGCCGGACGGCACGGCCATGGCAGCCTGGCTGACCGCGCTGGCGAAGGGGTGAGCGGACGGTGCGGCCGCGGCAGCGGGCGCCTCACCGGCAGCATCCATGTCGGCCAGCGTCTGGCGTGCCACCGAGCCGCCACGCGCTGACGGGCCGGTGCGCCGGCTCTCGAAGCTGGAAGCCTGCTTCTGCAGCAGGTCGGGCAGCGTCAGGCCTGACGCGGTTTCCTCCGTGGTGGGGGCGTCCTGTGCCAGGTCCTCCGCGTTGTTGTCCAGCAGCCACAGCAGGTTGGTGGGCGAATCGCTGTGCTGCAGCGCGTCCTCGCGGGAAATGCGGCCGGCGCGCAGCAGCCGGGTCAGTGAACGGTCAAAGGACAACGAGCCGGCTGCCAGGCTGTTGGCGATGGCGTCCGGAATCTCGGAAAGCCGTCCGGTGGAGATCAGTTCAGCCACGTGGTGGGTGTTGATCAGCACCTCGGCGGCCGGCACCCGGCCACCGTCGGTACTGGCCAGCAGTCGCTGCGAGACGATAGCCTTGAGCGTGGTGGACAGGTCGGCCAGCAGCGCACCCCGGTTCTCGGGGGCATAGAAGCTGAGGATGCGGTTCAGCGCATGGGCGGCATTGTTGGCGTGCAGCGTGGCCAGCACCAGGTGGCCCGACTGGGCGTAGGCAATGGCCGCGCCCATCGCTTCCATGTCCCGGATCTCGCCGATCAGGATGCAGTCGGGCGCCTGGCGCAGCGCGCTCTTGAGTGCCGTGTGCAGGTCCTTCGTGTCCGAGCCGATCTGGCGCTGGTTGACGATGGATTGCTGGTTGCGGAAGACGAATTCGATGGGGTCTTCCAGCGTGAGGATGTGGCCGGTACGGTTGGCGTTGCGGTAGTCGATGAGCGAGGCAAGCGTGGTGGTCTTGCCCACGCCGGTGGCACCCACCATCAGGAAGAGGCCGCGCGGCTGCAGGATCAGCTCCTTCAGCACCGGCGGCATGCCCAGCGTGTCGAACTCGGGGATGTCACCCGGGATGTAGCGCACCACGGCGGCGGCCGTGCCGCGCTGACGGAAGAGCGAGATACGGAAGCTGCCCACGTCCTTCACGCCGTAGCCGATGTTCAGCTCGTTCTCTTCCTGGAAGCGCCGCCATTGCTGGTCGTTGATGGCCGAACGCAGGAGCGCCTCGGCCTGCTGCGGCATCAGGCGCTTGTCGGCTGCCGTCACGGCCACCATGTTGCCGTTGATCTTCATCTGCACCGGTGAACCCACCGAGATGAACAGATCGGAAGCCTTGTGCCGGGCCATCACTTCCAGCAGCTGGTTGAAGGGGCTGCTGGTGCTGCCGGGGTTGGTGCCGCTCATGGTCTTTGCGTATCCGGAAGGGAGGCGGCCCGAGGGCCGCCGTGCGTGGCCAGTCCGGATCAGGCCGGACCGGAATCAGGCATCCGCCCCGCGCAGCAGGTCATTGATGGCGGTCTTGGCCCGTGTCTGGGCATCGACCCGCTTCACGATGACGGCACACGCCAGGCTGACGCTTCCATCCTTCGACGGCAGGCTGCCCGGCACCACGACCGATCCGGAAGGAACCCGGCCGTAGTACACCTTGCCGGTCTCGCGTTCGTAGATCTTCGTGGACTGGCTGAGATACACCCCCATGGCCAGCACCGAGTTTTCCTCGACGACGACACCCTCGACCACTTCGGAGCGGGCGCCGATGAAGCAGTTGTCCTCGATGATGGTGGGGTTGGCCTGCAGCGGCTCCAGCACGCCGCCAATGCCGACCCCGCCGGAAAGATGGACATTCCTGCCGATCTGCGCGCACGAGCCCACGGTGGCCCAAGTGTCGACCATCGTGCCTTCGTCGACATAGGCGCCGATGTTGACGTAGGAGGGCATCAGCACCACGTTCCGGCCGATGAACGAGCCGCGACGGGCGACGGCGGGCGGCACGACCCGGTAGCCTGCCCTTGCAAAGTCCTCGGCACTCATGCCGTCGAACTTGGTGGGCACCTTGTCGAAGAACTGCAGCATGCCGGCCTGCATCGGCACGTTGTCGGCCAGTCGGAACGACAGCAGCACGGCTTTCTTGATCCATTGATGCACGTTCCAGCGTGCTGCGCCCTCGGCAGCGGCATCGGCCGAGCGGGTGGCCACGCGCAGCGTGCCGGCGTCCAGGTCGGCCAGCACCGATTCGACGGCCTGGCGCACGTCCTGCGGTGCGGCAGAGGGGCTGAGCGCCTGGCGGTTGTCCCAGGCGGATTCGATCAGGGCTTGTCTCGGGTCGGTCATGGGAAATCTCCTGAAGGGGCAAGGGTGGGCCGCCGGGATGGCCGATACGTGAACGGGGGGATACGGGCTGCCGTGGCGGCCATCGTGGCGGGGAGTATGGGCGGGATTCTATCGGGGATGGTGGGGCGGCGTTCTTTCGTATCATGTCCGCATGGACGAGCATGCCGACAACCCGCCCTGTTTCCGCTACGGCCAGACCGAGCTGGACCACCTGCGCACCCGGGATCCCCGTCTGGCGGTGGCCATCGACCGCATCGGGCTGATCCGGCGCGAGGTGCAGCCGGATCTCTTTCATGCGCTGGTGCACAGCATCATCGGCCAGCAGATTTCCACCAAGGCCCAGACAACCATCTGGGGCAAGATGCAGACGCGGTTTCCCGGGGTGAGCCCCGAGGTCATGGCCTCATGCGAGCTGGACGAGCTGCAGGGCGTTGGCATCACCTTCCGCAAGGCGGGCTACATTCAGGACATTGCGCGCAGCATCGTCGAGGGTCGTACCGATCTGCATGCGCTGGCCCAGCTGGATGATGAGGCGCTCTGCCATGCGCTGTCGCAGTTCAGGGGCATTGGCGTGTGGACGGCCGAGATGCTGATGCTGTTCTCGCTGCAGCGCCCGGACATCGTCAGTTACGGGGATCTGGCCATTCTGCGCGGCATGCGCATGCTCTATCGCCACCGGTCCATCACGCCGCAGCTCTTTGCCCGCTACCGTCGCCGCTACAGCCCCTATGGCAGTACGGCCAGCCTGTATCTGTGGGCGATTGCGGGCGGAGCGCTGCCGGAGCTGACGGATCCGGGCAGGCCGGGAAAGTCGAAATAACGAGAGGGCGGTTGCCCTCTGTCGGTTGAAGGCGGCGGGCAGACGCGACCTTCGCCCATCAACCTGACAAGCAGCAGGAACAGGGCGCGGCCTCACCCGATCAGCGCCGCAATCCGCCGTGCTCCTTCGATGCAGGCTTCGGGCGGGGCCACCAGCGCGATGCGCACGAATCCGTGGCCAGGGTTGCTGGCGGGGTCGTCGGGGCGCAGGCTGGAGGGGCGGCCCAGGTAGCTGCCAGGCAGCACCTTCACGTGTGCTTCATGGAAGAGGCGGGCGGTGAAGGCCTCGTCATCGCCGCCGGGCACGGGCAGCCACAGGTAGAAGCTGGCGGCCGGCATCTGCAGGGCGGGGACCACCGGTTGCAGGATGGGCAGCACGGCGTCGAATTTCTGCCGGTACAGGCGACGGTTGTCCACCACGTGGGCCTCGTCGTTCCAAGCGGCGATGGAGGCCTGCTGGAACATCGGGCTCATGGCGCAGCCGTGGTAGGTGCGGTAGCGCAGGAAGCGCGCCAGCAGGGCGGCGTCGCCGGCCACGAAGCCGCTGCGCATGCCGGGCACGTTGGAGCGCTTGGACAGGCTGGAGAAGACCACCACGCCCCGATAGTCGGTGCGGCCCAGTTGCCGG
Source organism: Lautropia mirabilis (assembly GCF_900637555.1). NCBI lineage: Bacteria > Pseudomonadati > Pseudomonadota > Betaproteobacteria > Burkholderiales > Burkholderiaceae > Lautropia > Lautropia mirabilis. The sequence goes on from NZ_LR134378.1 coordinate 2,038,099, forward strand.
CACACCGCCAGGGCGCCCAGGGGCGGGGCGGATTCGTCGTGGTAGATCTCGGAATAGCACTCGTCGGAGGCGATGATGAAGCCGTGCCGGTCGGCCAGCGCAAACAGGGTGCGCCATTCGTCCAGGTCCATGACGGCACCGGTGGGGTTACCGGGTGAGCAGACGTAGACGAGCTTCACCTGCGGCCACAGGCTGTCGGGCACCTGGGTCCAGTCCATCCGGAAGCCGTTGTCGGGGCGCTGGTCCAGCAGGTGCAGGCGGGCACCGGCCAGCAGCGCGGCGCCTTCATAGATCTGATAGAAGGGATTGGGGGCGATGACGACCTGGGTGCCCGCGGGCGCCGGGTCGAGCATGGCCTGCGCGAAGGAGAACAGGGCCTCGCGCGAGCCGTTGACGGGCAGCACCTGGGTGGCCGCATCGACGGGGGTGTCGTAGCGGCGCCGGATCCAGGCAGCGATGGCCTCGCGTAGCGCCGGGGTGCCGGCGGTGGCCGGGTAGCTGGCCAGACCGTCCGTGGCATCGGCCAGGGCGTTCAGCACCACAGGCGGGGTGGGGTGGCGCGGTTCACCGATGGAGAGATCCACCAGCGGCAGGCTGGACGGCTGCAGGCCTGCGGGCTTGGCAGCCAGCAGCGCACGCAGGCGCTCGAACGGGTAGGGGTGCAGGAGATCAAGGCGGGGGTTGGCGGGCAGGCTCACGCGGGTGGATCGTCGTTTCAGGCAAGGGATTCTGATTATAAGGAGCGAGAATTCGTCGCAGAATGAAACGAACGGTACAATGCTCGGAACAGGAGCGGGGCCGGTGAACGGCGGCGCTTCTGCAGCAGGCCTGATCCGGGGGATTGGCCCATTGCAGTACCGACATGCAGCGGATGGCACCCGGCAGCAGACCCGAAAAAGAACACATCGGCCAGACATTGGCCGCGACAAGCCGGGAGCACCAGCAGCGCAATGACCAGCAGACCACAGCCCACGGCATCCCACGGCGGATGCCTCCTGCCCGATTTCATCGACACCGCCCTGTCCACTCGGAATGGCGATGTCCAGATGCAGACGGATGAGGCTTTCCGGCCCGGTCGCCGACAGGTGCTGGCCGCCGGGGCTGCCATGCTGGCCATGCCGGCATTCGTGCGTGCCCGGGCGGCCTCGGCTCATGTGGTGGTGGTGGGCGGCGGCTTTGGCGGTGCCACGGCGGCCCGCTATCTGCGTCAGCTGGCCCCCGAGGTGAAGGTGACGCTGGTCGAGCCGGCGACGCGCTTCTATACCTGCCCGTTCTCCAATCTCTATCTGGGGGGCTTGCGCACGTTCGAGAGCATCGGTCACGGCTATGACGGACTGCGGGCCGACGGCGTGGAGGTGGTGCATGCGCGGGCCGAGGACGTGGATGCGACGGCCAGGACCGTGCGCCTGTCCAACGGCCGCACGCTGAAGTGGGACCGGCTGGTGCTGTCGCCGGGCATCGATTTCCGCTGGGATGCGTTGCCGGGTTATGACGAGGCGGCCTCGTGGATTGCCCCGCACTCCTGGAAGGCAGGCAAGCAGACGCAACTGCTGTACAGGCAGCTGCGCGCCATGCCCGATGGCGGCACCTTCGTGATGGTGATTCCCGACCTGCCGTATCGCTGCCCGCCGGGTCCCTATGAGCGGGCCTGCATGGTGGCGCACTACTTCAAGCAGAACAAGCCGCGCAGCAAGATCCTGCTGCTGGACGCAAAGGACAATTTTTCCAAGAAGGCGCTGTTCCAGCAGGGCTGGGCGGCCAAATACGGAAACATGATCGAGTGGGTGGGCCAGTCGGATGATGGCCAGGTGCAGCGCGTGGATGTGAAGCGGGGCGAGGTGGAGACGCTCTTCGGCACCATCCACAAGGCCTCGGTGCTGAACGTGATCCCGCCGCAGCGGGCCGGGATCATCACCGAGCGGGCCGGCGTGGCCGATGCCAGCGGCTGGGTGCCGGTGCATCCTGATGGCTTCGAGTCCCGCCAGGTGAAGGACATCTATGTGCTGGGCGATGCCACGATTGCGGCGCCCATGCCCAAGTCGGGCTTCGTGGCCAACGTGCAGGGTCGCATGGCGGCGGGCGTGATTGCGGCCGACCTGACCGGGCAGCCGCGTCCGAAGCCGACCTATGCCAACACCTGCTACAGCCTGGTGGCGCCGGGCTATGCCATCTCGGTCTCGGGCCTCTACGAAGCGAAGGACGACCAGCTGGTCGAGCTGCCGGGACTGGGCACCAGCCCGCTGGATGCAGATGCGGCCTATCGCGCCCAGGAGGCCAGCAACAGCATGGGCTGGTACGAGAGCATCAGCACGGAGATCTGGGATCAATGATGCCGTCGCTGGACCTTTTCTGGGCCACTTTCGCGCTGGGATGCGTCTTCGGCGTGGCGGCACGGGCTGGAAACTTCTGCCTGCTGCGCGGGCTGCGTCAGACCCTGGCGCGTCCGGAGCCGTCGGACTGGGGCGAGGAGCAGGCGCCCCAGGGCGCGCCGGCGCTGCAGGCCTTCGCGCTGGCGCTGGCGGTGGCACTGGTCGGCACGCAGGTGCTGGCGATGCTCGGGGAGATCTCGCTGTCGCAGGTGCTGGTGGTGCGACCTCGCTTCTCGCCGCTGGGGGCGTTGACCGGTGGGTTGATGTTCGGCGTGGGCATGGCGCTGGCGCATTCCTGTGGCGCACGGGCGCTGGTGTTGCTGGCGGGCGGCAACCTGCGGTCGCTGTGGGTGCTGCTGTGGCTGGGGCTGACGGCCCAGGCCACGATGACCGGCGTGCTGGCGCCGGTGCGACAGACGCTGCAGGGCCTGCTGGTGATCGAGCCGCAGGGCGCCACGCTGCCGGGCTGGCTGGCCGCCCTGGGTGTGCCCGAGTCGGTGGCCACGGTGGCGGTGACGGCCCTGATCGTCCTTCTGCTGCTGGTGTATGCGCTGCGGCGCCCGGCCCTGCGTCATGCGCCGCTGCAATGGGTGGGCGCGCTGCTGGTGGGGGCGATGGTGGTGGCGGGCTGGTGGATCAGTGCCCACATCGATGTTGATCCGTTCGAGGAACGGCCGCTCACCTCGCTCAGCTTCATCAGCCCGGTGGCCGAGAGCTGGCTGTATCTGCAGGTGGCGGTGGGGCGCGAGCTGGCGGCCGCGGTGGCGCTGGTGCTGGGTGTGCTGGCCGGAGCCTGCGTGACGGCATTGGTCAGCGGCACGGCCCGCTGGGAAGGCTTTGGCAGTCCGCGCCGGATGGCCAGCAGTGCGCTGGGGGGCATCCTGATGGGTCTGGGCGGGGTGGTGGCCATGGGCTGCTCCATCGGCCAGGGTCTGTCCGGGCTGTCCACACTGTCGCTGGCCAGCATGCCGGCCGCATTCGGCATCGTGCTGGGGGCGCTGTGCGTGCTGCAGTGGGGTCGCCGCTACTGAGTTTCATCCCGTCAGTCCTTCGGGCGGCAGCATCCTGTCGGGAGGGTGCTGCACAAAGGACCTGTCTTTTGCGAGTGTTATAGGAATCCGTGTCATGAAACGCCGTCAAGCGCTTGCGCTGACTTCCATGCTTGCCGCCTCGGCGGCCCTGCCGCCGCTGGCATCGGCCGCACCGGCTGTGGTCTCGGGCAAGAGCAGCTTCATTCCCCGTCGCGGCAAGGGGCCGCGCATCGTCATCTGTGGAGGCGGCTGGGGCGGGCTCTCGGCTGCCCGCTACCTGCGTGAGTGGATCCCGCAGGCCGACGTGATCCTGGTGGATCGCAACCCGACCTTCTGGTCGGGGCCAATGAGCAACAAGTGGCTGGCGGACGTGGTCAGCACGGATTTCGTCAACCGCGACATCCTGCGTCCGGCCCGTACCTGGGGCTACACGCTGCTGCAGGCCGAGGTGATGGCCTTCGAGCGCGACAAGCGCCGGGTGCAGACCTCGATGGGCTGGCTGGACTACGACTACCTGATCCTGGCCGGCGGCATCCGCGATGCCTTCGACGTGTGGTTCGGCAACGACCAGCGCACGATCGACTACACGCGCATGCACTATTCCAGCGCCTATCTGCCCAACCGCGAGATGATGTCGCTGAAGCAGCGCGTGCATGCCTTCAAGGGCGGCACGCTGGTGATGACCATGCCGCCGCCGCCGCACCGCTGCCCGCCGTCGCCCTATGAGCGCGCCTGTCTCATTGCCGCGATCTTCAAGCGCAAGAAGATTCCGGGCAAGGTGGTGATCCTGGATCCGAAACCGCGTCTGGCGCCGATCAGCGCCGGCTATCAGCAGGCCTTCAAGGAGCTGTATCCGGACATCATCGTGCACGTGCCCAATGCGCAGGTGAAGTCGGTCGATCCGTACAAGCGCCACATCAGCACCAAGGCAGGTGACTTCGATTTCGACGAGGCCATCCTGATGCCGCCGCACCAGGCAGCCGACATGGTCTGGCACGCCGGCCTGATCGGCAAGGGACCGGACGGCAAGCCCACCACCTGGGGTGACATCGACAACAAGTTCTTCACGGCGAAGTCGGACGACCGGGTCTACATCATCGGTGATTCGATTGGACAGGTCTCGCCGCTGTTCGGCCATTATCCGAAGAGCGCGCACGTGGCATCCACCCTCGGCCGGATCGTGGCCAAGAACCTGTCGCAGCGCGTGGCCGGCAAGACGGTCGAGCGCATCCTGCCCGACAACCTGTGCTACATGATGGTGAATCTGGAGCCGCAGGAAGAGATCTCGGTGCTCTTTGACTACGAGCTGGATGCGCTCGGACGTATCGTTCAGAACCAGGTGGACGTGGACGTGCGGTCGGCCGACATGGTCAAGGATGATTTCGCCTGGATCAACGGCAAGTTCAGCGAGTTCCTGGTGCCGTAAGATCGGGGCTTTTCAGGACATGGCCTCTTCGGCCATCTTCATTTCATCCAACCGTCCGGTTTCGTGAATCCGGCGGGGCATGCCCCGGCCACGGGGGCCCCGCCGACGAGCCGACCTTCAGGAACATGCAGACCCTTCATCCCCTTTCCGACATGAGCGGCCGCCCGGATGCGGATACCGCTTCTTCTCCGTCCCTGCGTGCGCAGCCCGGGACCGTGCATGACCGCGGCCGGCGCAGCCTGCTGGCTGCCGGTGCCGTGGCCGCGGGGGCCACGCTGGCATTGCCGCTGCGCGCCCTGGCGCAGGCCTCTTCCACAGCCGGCGTGCTGTCACCCGAGGTGCTGGCCAAGCGGCAGGCCGAGATGCTTCTGGCGCATCCGGATGCGGTGCAGAACGTGATCACGGCCTTCGTGGATGGCAGGACGCCCAGCGCCAAGGGCCTTCTGCTGGACGTGGCCATGCTGGCCGACAACCCCAGCGCCGTGCCGGTGCGCGTCAGTGTCGATCCCTCTCTCATCACTGAATCGAACTGGTGCGAGGAACTGATCATCCTGGCCGAGAAGAACCCCATTCCGCTGGCCTGCCGGATGTACTTCACGCCGCTGGCCGGGGTGGCCGAGGCAGCGGTTCGGGTGCGGCTGGCGCGTTCTCAGGCCATCCACGCACTGGCGCGGATGAAGGATGGGCAGATCCTGGAGGCCCGCAGGGACGTGACGGTGGCCGCCAGCGGCTGCGGCATGTAAGGGGGAAAGACGATGAGCACATCCACACCACCGCGTATCTGGACCAGCACGCTCACGCCGAAGAAGGGCGAGATGGTGCGTGTGCGTGCACAGATCAGCCACCGCATGGAGACCGGCCTTCGGCTGGACGGGCACGGGCAGATCAAGCCGCGCGACATCGTGACCCGCTTCGAGGCCCGTCTGGGCGAGGGGCTGCTGTACTCCTGGGAGCCTGGGCCGGCCACGGCGCGCAACCCGTACATCGAGTTCACCTTCCTGGCGCGTGAAAGCGGCGAGCTGCGCCTGTCGTGGAAGGGTGACGGGGACTTCACGCTGGAGGCGACGCGCACCATCACGGTGCAGTGAGTCCGCGATTCTGTTGCCCCGGACACACGTGTCGAAAAACCGTGCAGTCCGGGGCGGGAACGGGCGGGGCCTTGCTATCATACGGGCCTTTCCCGGATGCGAAAGTGGGCTGTCCAGGCCCTCACGGCCCCATCGGCAGCGTTCGTCATCCGTCGTCTGTTCCAAAGGGTTTTCGTGCGCCTCAAGCAAGTCAAGCTCGCAGGCTTCAAGTCATTCTGTGATCCGACCACCTTCGAGCTGCCCAGCCAGCTGGTGGGCATCGTCGGTCCCAATGGCTGCGGCAAGTCGAACATCATCGATGCCACCCGCTGGGTGCTGGGTGAGTCGCGCGCCACCGAGCTGCGCGGCGAGTCGATGCAGGACGTGATCTTCAACGGCTCGCTGGAGCGCAAGCCCTCGTCGCGCGCCAGCGTGGAGCTGGTGTTCGACAACAGCCTGGGCCGCATCGGCGGGGCGTGGGGCGGCTTTGCCGAGATCTCGGTCAAGCGTGTGCTCACGCGTGAGGGGCAGTCCACCTACTACATCAACCAGCAGCCAGTACGTCGCAAGGACGTGCACGACATCTTCCTGGGCACGGGCCTGGGGCCACGTGCCTACGCCATCATCGGGCAGGGCACCATCTCGCGCATCATCGAGGCCAAGCCCGACGAGCTGCGCGTGTTCTTCGAGGAGGCCGCCGGCGTCTCCAAGTACAAGGAGCGCCGCCGCGAAACCGAAAACCGCCTCGCCGACACGCGCGAGAACCTCACCCGTGTGGAGGACATCCTGCGCGAGCTGCACGGGCAGATCAGCAAGCTGGATGCGCAGGCCGAGGTGGCGGGCCGTTACCGTGCCATGGAGGCCGAGCGGACACAGAAGCAGCAGTGGCTGTGGCTGATCAAGCGCGATGATGCGCAGGCCGAGCAGCAGCTGCTGGAGAAGACGGCCGAGAGTCTGGATCTGGAGATCGAGGGGTTGCAGACCGGGCTGCGCTCGGCCGAGAACCGCATGGAGACGCTGCGCGAGGCGGTGCACCAGGCCAATGACGAGGTGAGCCGCTGTCAGGCCGCCTACTATGAGGTCAACAGCGAGATCTCCACGCTGGAATCGCAGATCCGGATGATTGCGCAGAACCGCAATCAGGCCCAGGCTCGCCTGAAGTCGCTGGAAGAACAGATCCAGTCGGCGCGGGCGCTGTCCGAGGGCGGGCTGCAGCGCCGCCAGGAAGTGGAGGCGCAGCTGGAAGAAGCCCGCGAGCAGCAGGCCACGGCCGAGATGGCGCTGGCCGAGGCGGAAGAACAGCTGGCGGCCTGCGAGGACGAGGAGCGCGAACGGCGCGAAGCGCTGGAATCCGCGCGTCAGGCCGCGCACACGGCCCAGCAGGCGCTGCAGGTGGGGCGCGTGGAGCGTCGCTCCCATGAAGAGGCACTGGCGCAGATGCAGGAGCGCCGCCAGCGGCTGCAGGCTTCGCTGTCGCAGCTGGGTGACGATGCGTCGGATCAGCTGGAGCGGCTGGCGCTGGAGCTGGGCGCTGCGCAGGAGGAAGAGGCGCGCACGGCCGAGCAGCAGCAGACGCTGGAGGCTCGTCTGGCCGAGGTCCAGGCCGAGCGGGGCCCTGCACAGGAGGCCCTGCAGGCGGCCGTGACCAAGACCACCACCATCGAGGCGCGCATGGCGGTGCTGGAACAGCTGCAGGCGCGCATGCAGGGCGAGAACCAGATGCGCCCCTGGCTGGAGAAGCACGGCCTGGGCGAGGACACCGAGCGCATCTGGCAGTACATCCGCATCGAGCCCGGCTGGGAAACGGCCGTGGAAGCGGTGCTGCGCGAGCGGGTGCACGCGCTGGAAGCGAAGAGCGTGCAGCAGGTGGCTGCCATGCTGCAGGAGGCCCCCCCGGGCAAGGTGGGGCTGTTCCTGACGGACCTGCCTGCGGGGGCAGCGCCGCTGCCGGCCCGGCCGGCCGGGCGGCTGGTGCCGCTGGCCTCGCTGGTGCGCTGCCAGGATGCGCGGCTCAAGCCCATCATGGCCGAGTGGCTGGATGGCTTCTTCAGCGCCGAATCCACCGAGGCGGCCTTTGCCGGTCGGGGGCAGCTGCCCCCGGGCGGGCGCTTCGTGGTGCGGGAAGGTCATGCCATCGGCCGCTTCGACGTGGTGCTGTTCGCCATGGATTCGGAAGGCGAGGGCGTGCTGGCCCGCCAGCAGGAGCTGCAGAACCTGGAGCGCGAGCTGCGGGCGCAGCAGCTGCTGGGTGACGAGGCCCGCCAGCAGGCCGAGCGCATTGATGCCATGGCAGCACAGCTGGCCGAGCAGGTGCGCGCAGCGCGCGATGCCAGCGCCCGGGCGGTGCGACGGGTGTCAACGGCCACCATCGAGCATGAGCGGCTGGCCCAGGCGGTGAGAAGCCGCGAGGAAAGCCGTCAGCGGCTCTCGGAAGAGATCGAGGAGCTGGCCATGCGCCAGGCCGGGCGCGAGGAAGCGCTGCAGGCACTGGTGGACGGGCTGGCCGAGGCCGAGGAGAAGGCCGAGGTGGCCAGCGAGGAACTGGCGGCCGCGCGCGAGGCGGCCGAGATGCTGGAGACCACGCTGTCGAGCCGGCGCGACCATGCCCGCGAGAGCGAGCTGGCCGTGCGCGAGAGTGCCTACGCGGTGCGCTCGCTGGAGCAGGAGATCGACAACCTGCGCGAGCGCATCGCCCGCGCGGACGAGCAGCTGGCGCAGGCCGACGGCAACCGCGAGCGGCTGCTGGCCGATCTGGAAGGGATGTCGGACGAGGCGCTGCGCGAGCAGCTGGAAGTGATGCTGGAGCGGCGCATGGAAGCGGAGCAGGCGCTTTCGGAGGCCCGCGGGCTGGCCGACGAGCGTTCGGGCGAGCTGCGCCGGCTGGACGAGGAGCGGCTGCGTGCCGAGCGCGGCCAGGAGCCGCTGCGTCAGCGGCTGATCGAGCTGCGCATGAAGGAGCAGGCCGCACGCCTGACGGCCGAGCAGATGGACGAGGCGCTCGCCGAGGCGTCGGCCGATCTGGCCGAGCTGAAGGCGTCGCTTGAGGCGCAGCCGCAGCGGCCCAAGCCGTCGTGGCTGCAGAGCGAGGTGAGCCGGCTGGCGCAGGCGGTGGCCCGGCTGGGGCCGGTGAACCTGGCGGCGCTGGACGAGTTGACAGCGGCGCGCGAGCGCGAGGTGTTCCTGAACACCCAGTCCACCGACCTGCAGGAGGCGATGGCCACGCTGGAGAACGCCATCCGCACTATCGACCAGGAAACCCGGTCGCTGCTGCAGTCCACCTACGATACCGTCAACGCCGAGTTCGGTCGGCTTTTCCCGATGCTCTTCGGGGGCGGCGAGGCACGGCTGGTGCTGACCGGTGGTGAAATCCTGGATGCGGGGGTGCAGGTGTTCGCGCAGCCCCCGGGCAAGAAGAACGCTTCCATCCACCTGCTTTCAGGGGGTGAGAAGGCATTGACCGCCATTGCGCTGGTCTTTGGTATCTTCAAGCTGAATCCGGCGCCGTTCTGCCTGCTGGACGAGGTGGATGCGCCGCTGGACGACGCAAACACGGAACGTTACGCGAAGATGGTGGCGGCGATGTCCGAGGAAACGCAGTTCATCTTCATCTCGCACAACAAGATCGCCATGGAAATGGCCCATCAACTGATCGGCGTGACGATGCAGGAGAAGGGGGTTTCCCGCCTGGTGGCGGTGGACCTGACCTCTGCGGTCGAACTCGCCGAGGCCGCCTGATGCCGCAGGATCGACAGCATCGTTACCGGATGCTCACACCTGCGGTGGAATCCGGTCGTCATTTACAGTCAGGGGAACACTTTTGAGCACGCTTACATGGAGCATCATCGCGCTGGTCGTCGTGGTGCTGGTCATCGTCATTGCCCACAACCTGTGGCAGGGCCGTCGTCGGCGCCAGCAGGCTTCCGCACTCGGCCTGCGCAAGGGGTATTTCGATGATGATCCCCAGACGCTGACCGGCGGGGCCGGTCCGGATGACGAGTCGTCCCCGCGCCGGGGGCGCGGTCGCCGCGAGCCCGTGATGCGGGGGGCAGCACGGCAGGTTCCGCCCGATCTGGCCGCCCGTCCGGCACGCTTCGAGGGCGAGGATTCGCGCTCGCTCCGCAAGGGTGGGCCGTCCAGTGATCCGGCCGATCGGCACCCGTCTCTGGCGCTGGATGACGAGGACTACATCGAGACGCCGTTCGAGAACCCGGCGGCCGTGCGCCCCTGGAGCAGTGCCGAGGATGGGGCCCGTGTCGAGGCCGCACGCCGGGCCGAGGCCCAGGCGCTGGCATCGCGCCGCATTCCGGACAGTCTGCGCCGGGAGTCGGCCCGTGACGGGCATTCGCCCGTGCATGCCGGACAGACTGATGCTGGCCATGACCGTCACGGTGCACGGGACGAGGGGCGCGATGCGCCGTTCGAGGCGGCCGGAACCCGGGTCGGCCGAGGCCGCACGGCCGGCGCTCACCGGGCGGATGCGGATGATTCCCGGATGGAGGCGTCAATGGCACGCCCTGCGGTCGATCATGACGGCGGCGGGGCCGAGCATCCGGCAGAGGAGGATTCGTCGGCGGCACAGCGCATGACGCGTGGTGTGGCCAGCCAGGGGACGCCGGAGGACGATGACCGGCGCGGCAGCCATCGGGACGCATCGCCCACATCGGTTGCGGCAGATGATGGCGAGGCCGACGGGCAGCGTCGAGTGGACGACGTGTCGCCGGCTCAGGCAGATGACATCGAGGCCGAAGGGGCAGAGGCCGTACCGGCCGAGGTGGCCGAGCCCGATCCGCTGCCTGACGCCCAGGTCGAGCACGTGGTGATCCTGGAGCCGCCCGCTCCGGTCAATACCGACCGGCTGGTGGCGCTCACCTCGTCGCTGCGTCACGTGGGCAGCAAGCCGGTCCGCATCGAGGTCGAGCGGCTGGGCAGTCACTGGGGGCCGCTGACGGCGGGCGAGAAGGCGGTGCGCATCCGCTGCAGCCTGCTGCTGGCCAACCGCCAGGGGCCGCTCAATGCGGTCGAGCTGTCGGACTTCAACGCGGCCATCGAGTCGCTGGCCAGCAAGCTTCAGGCACCGGTCAACATTCCCGACATGGCGCCGATCCTGCGCAACGCGCGTGACCTGGATACGCTGGCGGCGCGGCTCGACACCCAGATTGAGGTGCGCGTCGAGCTGCCCGAGGCCGCCGAGCCCAATCGGGTGGCGGGGGTGGTGCGCCATCTGGGGCTGTCCGAGCGTGGCAACGGCCGCTACGAGGCCTTTGCCGACTCGGGGGATTCGCTGTTCACGCTGGCTTTCAACCAGACGCGCGATCAGATCGACTTCATGCTGGATGTGCCCCGCACGGCCGAGAAGTACGAGGCCTGGGAGGGCATGGTGGCCTGCGCCCAGAGCATGGCCCAGGCGCTGGGCGGACGGCTGGTGGACAGCAGCGGCCGTGGTCTGTCGGTCGGCATGATCGGCACCGTGTCGCGTCAGTTGGCCCGTCGCTACGCTGAACTGGCCCAGGTCGGCCTTGCGGCGGGAAATGCCGCTGCGTTACGAGTATTTCACTGAGTAATCGCGCCGGGCTTGTTACACTTGCCCGATGCACACTGAACCTGTCCCGATTGCCAAGCCTGCCGACGCCGCGCCCGACGATGTCCCTGCCGACATTCGGGCGCGCGTCCAGACGTTGCGTGCCGAGCTGCTGGCACACAACCGGGCCTACTACGAAGAAGACGCCCCCACGGTCGAGGACAGTGTCTACGACGGTCTTTTCCTGGAGCTGCAGCAGCTCGAGGCCCGCTGGCCGGCGCTGCTGACCCCCGATTCACCCACCCAGCGGGTGGGCTCGGCCCCCTCGGCCGGTTTCGGCACCGTCACGCACCGGGTGCCCATGCGCTCGCTGTCCAATGCCTTCAGCGAGGCTGATGTCCTGGCGTTCGACCGTCGGCTGAAGTCGCTGCTGGGGGTGACGGAGGACTTTGCCTTCAGCGCCACCCCCAAGCTGGATGGCCTGGCCGCCACGTTGCGCTACGAGCACGGCCGGCTGGTGCAGGGTGCCACCCGGGGCGATGGCGTCACGGGCGAGAACATCACGGCCAACCTGCGTACAGTGCGCGGCGTACCCGCGCAGCTCTCTGGCCCGGCCCCCGAGGTGCTGGAGGTACGGGGCGAGGTGCTGATGCTGAAGGAGGACTTCCTGGCGCTGAACCGTGCGCAGGAGGCCCGGGGCGACAAGCTCTTTGCCAATCCGCGCAATGCGGCTGCCGGAAGCCTCCGCCAGCTGGATGCGCGGGTCACGGCCAGCCGGCCGCTCACCTTCTACGCCTATGGCATCGGTGAAGTCAGTGATCCAGATCAGGTGCCTGCCTCGCAGCACGGCATGCTGGTGTGGCTGGGCACGCTGGGTTTCCTGCCGCCACCGGGGGCGGAGCGCGTGCAGGGCGTTTCGGCGCTGCTGGATTACTACCGTCATACTGGCAGCGTGCGTGCCACGCTGCCCTACGCCATTGATGGCGTAGTCTATCAGCTGGATGACCGTCACCTGCAGGAGCAGGCCGGTTTCGTGGCCCGCGCACCCCGTTTCGCACTGGCCCACAAGTATGCGGCCGAAGAGGCCGTCACCACGCTGCAGGACATCTTCGTGCAGGTGGGGCGCACCGGGGTGCTCACGCCCGTGGCCCGGCTTGAGCCGGTGTTCGTGGGGGGCGTGAACGTCTCCAACGCCACGCTGCACAATGAGGACGAGGTCCGCCGCAAGCATCTTCTGATCGGTGACCGTGTCATCGTGCGTCGTGCCGGCGACGTGATTCCCGAGGTGGTCGGTGTGGTGCTGGATCAGCGCCCGGCCGACGCCCGCGAGTTCCGCATGCCCAGCCAGTGCCCGGTCTGCGGCTCGGCCGTGCAGCGCCTGCCCAGCGAGGCCAACTGGCGCTGCGTGGGCGGTCTTTTCTGCAGCGCGCAACGCAAGCGCGCGCTCTGGCATTTCGCGCACCGGCGTGCCATGGACATCGACGGTCTGGGGGACGTGCTGGTCGAGCAGCTGGTGGATGGCAACCTCGTGCATGAGCCTGCCGACCTGTATCGGCTGGATGCCGCCACCCTGCAGGCCCTGCCGCGCATGGGCGAGAAGTCCGCGGCCAACCTGCTGGCTGCCATCGACGGATCGCGCCACCCGTCGCTCGAGCGCTTCCTGTTCGCGCTGGGCATCCGTGCGGTGGGCGAAGAGGCTGCCCGAGTGCTGGCACGGGCCTTTGGGGATTTGGAAGGCTTCCTGGCGGCCGATTGGGCTACATTGCTGGAAGAGAAGGCGGCGACGCTCAAGGAGAACGAGCGCCGTCGCAGTCGGGGTGAACGACCCCTGCCGGTGCCGCTTGACGGCATCGGGCCTGAAATCATCGGCAGCGTCTCGGCCTTCCTGGGCGAGGCGCACAACCGGGATTCGATCGCGCATCTGCGTGCCGTCGGGGTCGAGCCCCGCCCGGTGCAGGGTGCACGGTCGGCCGCACGTCCCGGCGTGCCGTCCTTCGGGCAGGGTGAGCTCGCCCTGGCGGCGCAGGATGGGCAGCCTCGCGGCGCCGATCCGACAACCGTCGACGCTTCGGCTGTCGACGGGGTGGCCAGCCCGGGCGTTATGGATGAGACATCCGGCGCGGGCGAAGCGGTTCCGCCCGGTCTGGATGCCGCAACCTGGGCGGCCGCCGTGGCCCGGCAGCCGTTTGCCGGCCAGTCGATCGTCGTCACCGGCACGCTGGAGCATCTCAGCCGCGATCAGGCGGAGGCAATGATCCGCGCGCTGGGGGGCAAGCCCGCTGGTTCGGTCTCGGGACGCACCGCCTTCGTCGTGGCCGGAGAGAACGCCGGCTCGAAACTCACCAAGGCCCGAAGTCTGGGAATCTCCGTTCTTGCAGAAGCAGATTTTTTCAACAAAATCGGTAATTGATCATGGCCAACAACCGCGTTCGCAAAGCTGTATTCCCTGTCGCCGGGCTGGGTACCCGCTTCCTTCCCGCCACCAAGGCGCAGCCCAAGGAGATGCTGCCGATCGTCGACCGACCGCTGATCCAGTATGCGGTGGAAGAGGCAGCGGCTGCCGGCATCACCGAGATGATCTTCATCACCGGGCGCAACAAGCGCAGCATCGAGGATCACTTCGACAAGGCCTATGAGCTGGAGTCCGAGCTGCAGGCCAAGGGCAAGGACAAGCTGCTGGAAACCGTCAAGGAATCGCTGCCCAGTGGCGTGAACTGTGTCTACATCCGCCAGGCCGAGCCGCTGGGCCTGGGCCACGCGGTGCTGTGTGCCCGCGAGGTGGTGGGCAACGAGCCGTTCGCCATCCTGCTGGCCGATGACCTGATGCAGCCGGCTCCCGGTGGCGATCCGGTGCTGAAGCAGATGGTCGACCTGCACAACCGGCAGCACGCCAGCGTGCTGGCCGTGCAGGAAGTGCCGCGCGAGGAAACCAGCGCCTACGGTATCGTGTCCAGCACGCCGTGGGCCGAGCGCACCAGCCGTATCACCGGCATGGTGGAAAAGCCGAAGCCCGAGGAGGCTCCGTCCACGCTGGCTGTCGTGGGCCGCTACCTGCTGTCGCCGATGATCTTCGATCACCTGGCCAACGTGAAGCCGGGCGCCGGTGGCGAGATCCAGCTGACTGATGCACTGGCACAGCTCATCCATGACCAGCCGGTGCTGGCCTACGCCTTCGAGGGCCGTCGCTATGACTGCGGTTCGAAGATCGGCTACCTGGAAGCCACGGTCGAGCTGGGCCTGCAGCACCCCGAGGTCGGTGCCGAGTTCCGTGCCTTCCTGGAAGCGAAGGCCGCCGAGCTGGGCCTGGTGAAGTGATCGACGGCATCGACGACAGCATGGCACCGGCACTGGCTGCGGCCAGCATGCCGGTGGACCGGCCGGTGGTCGGCATCATCGGCGGCAGTGGCCTGCTGAATCTGGCTGGGCTGGAAGACGTGCACCGCAAGGTGGCGCGCACGCCCTGGGGCCAGACCTCCGGCGCGCTGTCGTTCGGGCGGCTGGCCGGGGTGCCGGTGGTGTTCCTGGCGCGGCACGGCTACGGCCACACCATCGCGCCGCATGACATCAACTACCGGGCCAACGTCTGGGCGCTGCGCGAGGCCGGCGTGAAGGCCCTGATCGCCTGCTCGGCGGTGGGGGGCATTCGTGATGACCTGCTGCCAGGCACGCTGGTGGTGCCCGATCAGATCATCGACTACACCTGGGGGCGCGCTGTCAGCTACTTCAGTGGCGAGGACCAGCCCGTGGTGCACATCGATTTCAGCCATCCCTACGACGCCACGCTGCGTCGCCGGCTGATCGAGGCGGCGCAGGCCGTGGGGCAGCCGCTGGCGACTGATGGCTGCTACGGCTGCACCCAGGGCCCCCGCCTGGAAACGTTGGCCGAGGTGCGCCGCTACCGGCGCGATGGTTGCGACATGCTGGGCATGACGGCCATGCCCGAGGCGGCGCTGGCCCGTGAACTGGATCTGCCGTATGCGATGCTGGCGGCGGTGGCCAACCGTGCTGCCGGTCTGCCTGCAGCCGGCCTTGCGGCGGGTGATGCCGCTCAGACGGGCCACCCGGGGCGCATCGTGCCGGACGTGGCCATCGCCCAGGCCAACGGTGGGGCGAAGGATGAAACCCAGGATGACCTGGCGCTGCAGATCTCGGCTGCGCTGTCCGCTGCCATGCCCAAGCTGTTGAAGGTGCTGACGAGGGCCGTGACGCAGATGGCCTGAAGAGGCCTGATTGTCCAGTCCCCGAAAGATGCCTGCCCGGTGCCGATGCTGGCCCTGGGCGGGCATTTCCGTTTCCGGGGCATGGATCCTTCCGGCAGGTCGCGGGCAGGCGCTGCCGCCCGGGGCTACAGGATCTCCAGCAGTTCCTTTTCCAGCTTCAGCCGCTCGGCCTCGGTGTGCAGGTTGTCGGAGCCGATGGTGAAGCTGTCTTCGGCGCGCTCGCCCAGCGTGGCGATGCGTGCCCCGAAAAGTTCCACCGCGTTGTTGGCCAGAATGCGCGCCAGGTCGTACAGCAGTCCGGGGCGGTCGGTGGCCGTGATCGACAGCAGGTAGCGCTGGCCGGCCTCATCGGGGCGCAGGTCGATGCGCGGGGGCAGCGGGAAGGCGCGCGAACGACGTGACAGGCGGCTGGGACCGGCGGGCTTGAGCTGTCCGGGGTCCAGGGGGGCATCCAGCAGACGGGTCAGTTCGGCTTCCAGGCGGGTGAGCTGTTCGGGAGGCAGGCGGCGCTGGTCGGTCGTCATCACCTCGAAGCTGTCCAGCGCCATGCCGTGGCGGGTGGTGTGCACGCGGGCCTCCAGAATGGAGAGCCGCTGCTGGTCGAAGAAGCGGCAGATGCGTGCGAAGAGCGCCGGCTTGTCCATCGTGAAGATCAGGAACTCGATACCGTCGCCCACGCCGCTGGCACGGGTATGCACGCTGGTGCGGCGCTCGTCGGCGTGCGCATGCAGCATCTCGGTGTGCCAGGCCAGGTCCTGCGGGTCATGGCGCAGGAAGTAACCGATATCCAGCGTGTTCCAGAAGGCCTGGTAGGCATCGTCGGGGATGCCCCGTTCGCGCAGCAGCCCGGCAGCCGCCTGGCGGCGCACGTCCATCTGCGTGGCGGGACGGGTGGTGTGGCCGCTGAGGTAGGCCAGCGTGGCCCTGTACAGGTCTTCCAGCAGCTTGCCCTTCCAGGCGTTCCAGACCCGGGCGCTGGTGCCGCGGATGTCGGCGACCGTGAGCAGATACAGGGCCGTGAGCCGACGGGGGGTCTGTACCCGCTGGGCGAACTCCGCAATCACCTCGGGGTCGGCCAGATCGCGTTTCTGGGCGGTCATCGACATGGTGAGGTGCTCGCGCACCAGAAAGCCCAGCAGACGCTGGTCGTCGCCGGTGATGCCGTGGGTACGGCAGAAGCGCAGCACGTCGCGCTCGCCCAGCTTCGAGTGGTCGCCGCCGCGCCCCTTGGCGATGTCATGAAAGAGGGCCGCCACGATCAGCAGCCAGGGCGACTCGAAATCGCTCATCAGCTGGCTGCAGAACGGGTACTCGTGCACGTGCTCGGCCATCATGAAGCGGCGCAGGTTGCGCACCACCATCAGCGTGTGCTGGTCGACCGTGTAGACGTGGAAGAGGTCATGCTGCATGCGGCCCACGATGTGCCGGAAGGGCGCAAGATAGCGTCCCAGCACCGACCACTGGTTCATCAGCCGCAGCGTGTGGGTGATGCCGGGCGGGGTCTGCAGGATGGCCAGGAAGCAGGCGCGGTTGATCGGATCGTGCCGGTAGGCGCCGTCGATGCGGAAGCGCGCATGCCAGAGGGCGCGCAGCGTGCGCACCGTCATGCCGTTGAGCGAGCGGTTCTGCTGCAGCACGCGGAAGGCACGCAGGATCAGCCGGGGATCGCGCTCGAAGTCCTGCGGGTTGCGCAGGTCCAGCTGGTCGTCAATCTGGTCGAAATGGTCGTCCAGCCGGCGGGCCGGACCCGGATGCTGGCGCAGCAGGCGGATCTCCAGCGACTGCAGCAGCAGCGTGCTCAGTTGCGTGATGCCCTTGGCCGCCAGGTAGTACTGCTGCATCAGCTTTTCCGAGAGCGCGCGCGGGCCTTCCCCCTTCAGGTGCATGGCCTGGGCCACGGCGGGCTGCAGGTCGAAGATCAGCCGATCCTCGCGCCGGCCCGACAGGATGTGCAGCCAGGCGCGGATGCGTTTGAGAAGTCGCTCGTAGCGCTGCAGCTGGCTGGCTTCCAGCGGTTCGATGACGCCGGCGCGCACCAGTGACACCCAGGCCTGCCCGAAGCCGGCGGCGCGGCTGATCCAGGCCACCACCTGCAGGTCGCGCAGGGCGCCCGGGCTTTCCTTGCAGTTGGGCTCCAGGCTGTAGGGAGTGTCTTCGTACTTCTGGTGACGCTGGCGCATCTCCAGCAGCTTGTCGCGCAGAAAGAGCGGCAGCTGCAGCTGGCCGGCCATGGCCTCGCTCAGCTGGCGTGCGGCCCGCCGGTGGCCGGTGAGCTGGCGGCGCTCCAGCAGTGCCGTCATCGCGGTGATGTCCTCGCGGGCGGCCTGAGCGCACTGGGCAGGCGTGCGCACGCTGTGGCCGATTTCCAGGCCAATGTCCCAGCAGGCGCCGATGAAGCGCTCGATGTGGGCGATGGTGTCGTCGGACAGGGCAGGGGCGGGAGAAGCCGTCGTTGCGTCTGCCGGGGCGCTGGCGGACGGAGTGTCGTGTGCGCCCACCGATGGACTGTTGGCCGGAGAGGCCTGGGGTACCGGAGGGACAGTGTTCGCCGACGTTGCTGCTGCATTGCGAGCCTGTTCGGGCTCCGGCGCCAGCAGCAGCAGGTCCACGTCGGAAGCGGGTTGAAGTTCGCCGCGGCCATAGCCCCCAACGGCGAACAGCGCCCAGTCGGGCGGCATGTCAGCCAGCTTCCAGAGCTTCTTCAGCAGGTGGTCGGTGTCACGGGCCAGTCCGTGCATCAGCAGCCCGATGCGCTGGTCGGCGCGGAAGCGCTCGATGCGCGCGGTGCGCATCCGTTCGCGCTCATCGCGCAGGGCGGCGATGTCGTCGGGCGTCAGGCCGGCAGTTCGGGTTTCGGCGGCGTGCCCGCCGACACGGTCAGCACTTCGTAGCCGGTTGGTGTCACGCACAGCATGTGCTCCCATTGTGCCGACAGGCTGTGGTCCTTGGTGACGACGGTCCAGCCATCGGCCAGTTGGCGAATCTCGCGGCGTCCGGCGTTCAGCATCGGCTCGATGGTGAAGATCATGCCGGGCTCCAGCTTGGGACCGGTGCCGGGGCGCCCGTAGTGCAGCACCTGGGGATCTTCATGGAAGTTGCGGCCGATGCCGTGGCCGCAGAACTCGCGCACGATGGAAAAGCCCTGTTTCTCGGCATAGGTCTGGATGACGTGGCCGATGTCGCCCAGGCGTGCGCCGGGCCGCACCTGCTCGATGCCCAGCCACAGGCACTGCCAGGTGACGTCCACCAGACGCTTGGCCAGCACCGAGGGCTGGCCGATCATGAACATGCGGCTGGTGTCGCCGTGGAAGCCGTCCTTGATGACCGTGACATCAATGTTGAGGATGTCGCCGTTCTTGAGCTTGCGCTCCCCGGGGATGCCGTGGCAGATCTGGTGGTTGATCGACGTGCAGATCGACTTGGGGTAGGGCGAATGGCCGGGAGGGGCGTAATTGAGCGGCGCGGGGATCGTGCCCTGCACGTCGGTCATGTAGGCGTGGCAGAGACGGTCCAGCTCCTCGGTGGTGGTGCCCGCCACCACGAAGGGGGTGATGTAGTCCAGAAGCTCGGCCGCCAGTCGGCCGGCAACACGCATTTTCTCGATTTCTTCCGGGGTCTTGATTCTGATGGACATGGTGGGGAGCAAGGCGGGATCAGGACTGCATGTTAACTGATTCGCCGTCGCAGGGCCGGCCGGCCCGGACCATGGGGGCTGCCGGCACGAGAAGTCCGGCTGGCCTCCTGTCTGGTTCTGCGTTGCAATCTGCAGCATCCTGATGTCATCTCCCGTCAGATGGCATCGGCACGCGGGCGCATTGGATGCTAGAATCACGGGCGCTGCCGGGCGCGGTCTCCCTTCCAGGTGGGGCCGGGCACCGGCGGCTTTCAGAAGGCCCCGGGTCGATGCGACTTCCGGCCGCCGCCGCATCCCGCGGCGCAGCGGCCCCTGCCGCGGAACAAGGGTGCCCGTCCTGTCGGCCACACATCATTCAAGAGCTGCCGGGTGCGGGTTGGTTCCGTGCTGGTCCCGGGGTATTGTCAACCCTGTATCGGAGTTTTTCCCTTCATGTCAGTCACCATCCGCCAGATGCTCGAAGCCGGTGTCCACTTCGGACACCAGACCCGGTTCTGGAACCCGCGCATGGCCCCCTACATCTTCGGCCATCGCAACAAGATTCACATCATCAACCTGGAAAAGACCCTGGTCAAATACCAGGAAGCCACCCGCTACCTGCGTCAGCTGGCAGCCAATGGCGGCACCATCCTGTTCGTGGGCACCAAGCGTCAGTCGCGCGAGATCATCGCCGAAGAAGCTGCACGCGCCGGCATGCCCTACGTCGACGAGCGTTGGCTGGGCGGCATGCTCACCAACTTCAAGACGGTCAAGGGCTCCATCAAGCGCCTGAAGGACATGGAACAGGCCGTGGAAGACGGCGCCCTGGACCAGATGACCAAGAAGGAAGCGCTGCTCTTCACCCGTGAACTGGCCAAGCTGACCTCCAGCCTGGGCGGCATCAAGGACCTGAACGGCCTGCCGGACGCGCTGTTCATCGTTGACGTCGGCTATCACAAGATCGCCGTCACCGAGGCCCGCAAGCTGGGCGTGCCCATCGTCGGCGTGGTCGACACCAACCACTCGCCCGAAGGCATCGACTACGTCATCCCGGGTAACGATGACTCGGGTCGTGCCGTGCGCCTGTACGCCCGTGGCGTGGCCGACGCCATCCTGGAAGGCAAGGCTGCCCGCCTGCAGGAAACCGTCAAAGCTGCCACCGAGGAAGACGAGTTCGTCGAGGTCGGCACCGAGGAAGAGGCCTGATCGGCCACGACCGGCCGTCTGGGCACGGACCCGGGCCGGTCGTCAAGGACAGCCGGTGTCGCCTTGAGCGTCCCGGCTGTCGTGCCATTTGAATTCAAGAACAGGAATAGAGAGAAAGACATGGCGGAAATCACCGCAAGCATGGTCAAGACGCTGCGCGAGAAGACCGACGCACCGATGATGGAGTGCAAGAAGGCACTCACCGAGGCCAACGGCGACATGGAGCGCGCCGAGGAAATCCTGCGCGTCAAGCTCGGCAGCAAGGCCAGCAAGGCTGCCTCCCGCATCACCGCCGAAGGTGTGGTGGCCGTGCAGATCTCGGCCGACGGCAAGACCGGTGCCATCGTCGAGATGAACTGCGAAACCGACTTCGTGGCCAAGAACGAGGACTTCCTTGCCCTGGCCGCCGGTATCGCCCAGCTGGTGCTGGACAAGGCGCCGGCCGACGTGGCCGCCGTCTCGGCACTGCCCATGGCTGATGGCCGCACCGTCGAGGAAACCCGTGCCGCGCTGGTCGGCAAGATCGGCGAGAACATGAGCGTCCGTCGCTTCGTGCGCACCGCTGCCAAGGGCAAGCTCGCCAGCTACATCCACGGCGGCGCCCGCATCGGCGTGCTGATCGACCTGGAAGGCGGCGACGAGGCCCTGGCCCGCGACCTGGCCATGCACATCGCGGCCACCAAGCCCATCGCGCTCTCCAAGGAGCAGGTGCCGGCCGAGGTCATCGCCAAGGAGCGTTCCATCGCCGAGCAGAAGGCCGCCGAATCCGGCAAGCCTGCCGAGATCGCTGCCAAGATGGTCGAGGGCGCCGTGCAGAAGTACCTGAAGGAAGTGACCCTGCTGGGCCAGCCCTTCGTCAAGGATGACAAGACCACCGTCGAGCAGCTGCTGAAGAACCGCCAGGCCAAGGTGGATTCCTTCACGCTGTACGTGGTGGGCGAAGGCATCGAGAAGAAACAGGACGACTTCGCTGCTGAAGTGGCCGCCCAGGTGGCAGCTGCCCGCTGATCTCGTCCAACGCACCCGGAGCACACCCCCATGACTGATTCCGCATCGACTTCCGGCGCCCAGGGCGCCGGCACGAAGGCTGCCTACCGCCGCGTCCTGCTCAAGCTATCCGGCGAGGCCCTGATGGGTAGCGACAGCTACGGCATCAACCGCCAGACCATCGAGCAGATGTGTCAGCAGGTCGCCGAGGTCAATCGGCTCGGCGTCGAGCTGGCTGTCGTCATCGGCGGCGGCAACATCTTTCGTGGGGTGTCTTCGGGCGCAGCCGGCATGGACCGCGCCACGGCCGACTACATGGGCATGCTCGCCACGGTCATGAACGCGCTGGCCCTGCAGGATGCCCTGCGCCAGACCGGCGTCGAGGCTCGCGTGCAGTCGGCGCTCAACATCGAGCAGATCGTCGAGCCCTACATCCGGCCCAAGGCGCTGCGCTACCTGGAAGAGGGCAAGGTCGTCATCTTCGCGGCCGGCACCGGCAACCCCTTCTTCACCACTGACACGGCCGCCGCGCTGCGGGGTGCCGAGATCAACGCCGAGCTGATCCTCAAGGCCACCAAGGTCGATGGTGTCTACACTGCCGACCCGGTCAAGGATCCGTCCGCGACCCGCTACCGCGAGATCACCTTCGACGAGGCCATCATGCGCAACCTGAAGGTGATGGACGCCGCCGCCTTCGCGCTGTGCCGTGACCAGAAGCTGCCCCTGAAGGTCTTCTCGATCTTCAAGACCGGCGCACTGACCCGTGTGGTGTGCGGCGAGGACGAAGGCACGCTGGTCCACGTCTGACCCGGTTCGCGCCCAAGCCCCTGGCCGGGCTCCTGCCCGGCCTTTCCGACCGACACGCCAGAAACGCACGCACCCATGCCCACACCCGCCGAAATCAAGAAATCCGCTGAACAGAAGATGCAGAAGGGCATCGAGTCCTTCCGCAACGCACTTTCCAAGATCCGTACCGGCCGTCCGCACCCGGGCGTGCTGGATCACATCCACGTCGACTACTACGGCACCTCCACGCCCATCAACCAGGTGGCCAACATCTCGCTGGCTGACGCCCGTACGCTGCTGGTCAACGTCTGGGAGAAGTCCATGGCCGTCGTCGTCGAGAAGGCCATCCGCGACTCTGACCTGGGCGTCAACCCGCAGTCGATGGGCACCGCCATCCGCGTGCCGATGCCGCCGCTCTCCGAGGAGCGCCGCCGCGAGATCGTCAAGGTCACCAAGCACGAGGGCGAGGCTGCCAAGGTGGTCATCCGTGGCGTGCGCCGCGAGGCCAATGACGAACTGAAAGCTGCTGCCAAGGCCAAGGAGATCTCCGAGGACGACGAGCGCCGGGGTCAGGAAGACATCCAGAAGACCACCGACCGCTTCATTGCCGAGATCGACAAGCTGCTGGCCGCCAAGGAACAGGAGATCATGACGGTCTGATCCGTCGTCACCTTCGTTTCTTTCCCCGGACCCCATCCTGCCATCATGAGCTTCACCAGTTCGACGCAGTCCGTTCCTGTCGCCGGTTCCGTGCCGCGCCATATCGCCGTCATCCTTGACGGCAACGGGCGCTGGGCCACCCGTCGGCACCTGCCCCGCGCCGCCGGCCACCGCAAGGGGGTCGAGGCCGTGCGCACCACGGTCGAGGGCTGTGCCCGGCGCGGTGTCGAATTCCTGACGCTCTTTGCCTTCAGTTCCGAGAACTGGCGTCGCCCCGCCGACGAGGTGTCGCTGCTGATGCGGCTCTTCCTGTCGGCGCTGCAGCGTGAAGTGGCGCTGCTGGATCGCAACGGCATCCGTCTGCGGATCGTCGGCGATCTGGCGCGCTTCGAGCCCCGCCTGCAGAAGATGATCGCCGATGCGGAGGCACGCACGGCGCAGAACACCCGGATGACGCTGACCATCGCCGCCAACTATGGCGGCCGCTGGGACATCCTGCAGGCCGGCAACGCGCTGCTGCGCGAAAGGGCGGCCAAGGGAGTGCCCGCCGATCAGCCCGTCACCGAGGCTGAACTGGCCAGCCACCTGTCACTGGCCTATGCACCCGAGCCGGATCTCTTCATCCGCACCGGGGGCGAGCAGCGCATCAGCAACTTCCTGCTCTGGCAGCTCGCTTACACCGAGCTGTACTTCTGCGAGTGCTTCTGGCCCGAGTTCAACGACGAGCGCCTGCAGGAAGCCATCCAGTGGTATGGCCAGCGCGAGCGTCGTTTCGGACGGACCAGCGTTCAGACCCGGCAGGACGCGGCACGGTGATCCGTCGCCACTCCCTTTCATTCTTCGCAGGAGGCGCCTTGTCATGCTGAAACAGCGCGTCATCACCGCTCTTATCCTGCTGGCCGTCATCATTGGCGTGCTGGCACTGGGTGGCACCACGGCTTGGGGGGTGCTGATGCTGCCCGTCATGGCGCTGGCCATCCATGAATGGACCCGTCTGCTGGGACGTCAGGCCTCGCCTGCACTGCCCATTTCGCTGGCTGTTGCCATCGCCTATGGCGCCTGGCGCAGCGATGCCACTCCCGCCCCGGAATGGCTGGTGCCGGTGCTGGGCATCGGCGTGCTGGCCTGGATCTTCGTGGCTTTTCGCTCGGTGTTCCGGGTGAGGCCGTCCTGCAGTTCTCCCTGGCTGGCCGCCTTCAGCATGCTGTTGCTGTGGGTGTCGCTCTTCGAGCTGCGCAACCTGGGGGCCGGCGTGCTGATTTCCGCCATGGCCATCGTCTGGCTGGCCGACATCGGCGCCTATTTCAGTGGTCGTGCCTTCGGGCGGCGCAAGCTGGCACCGCGCGTCTCGCCGGGCAAGACCTGGGAGGGCGTGGCCGGTGGTGCCGTGCTGTGTATCGGGACGGCACTGGTCGTGGCCCGAGCCGGGGCAGGGGCCGCCGAGGGCAGCCTGCCGCTGTTTTCCACCGTCGTTGCCCAGCACCTGGGGCTGATCGGCATGGCGATCGTGCTGATGCTGCTGGTGCTGCTGTCGGTCATGGGGGACCTGTACGAGAGCCTGCTCAAGCGCCATGCCGGTGTCAAGGACAGCGGCACGTGCCTGCCGGGCCATGGGGGCATGTTCGACCGCATCGATGCGCTCGTGCCCACCATGCCGCTGTGCCTGCTCATCTGGCTGCTGATGGTGCATTGAACGTCCATCAGCGCAACGAGAGGCCGGACGTCGTCGGCCCGCCCGCCCAGTCCCTGCCTGGCGGCCGTTCCCTGCCTCAATCCAACCATACACATGAAGACCATCTCCGTTCTGGGCGCCACCGGTTCCATTGGTGACAGCACGCTCGATGTCGTGGCCCGCCACCCCGACCGTTATCGGGTGCACGCGCTGTCGGCTCATCGCAATGTCGACAAGCTGCTGACGCTGGCTGTGCGGCACCGACCCGAGGTGCTGGCTGTGTCGGATGCCCAGGCTGCCGCCGGATTCGAGGCCCGGCTGCGTGCGGCTGGTGTCACGGCCCGGCTGGCCGTCGGCCCCGACGAGCTGGTCGAGGTGGCCGGCACGCCGGGCATCGATGCGGTCATGGCCGCCATCGTCGGGGCGGCGGGCCTGGCGCCCACGCTGGCGGCGGCGCGCGGCGCACGCTCGGTGCTGCTGGCCAACAAGGAATCCATCGTCATGGCTGGCGCACTTTTTGGCGCCGCCTGCCGCCAGTCCGGTGTCACGCTGCTGCCGGTCGATAGCGAGCACAATGCCATCTTCCAGTGCCTGCCGGATCGCGCTACTGGCGTGGACTCCCGCCGTGCCGTCCGACGCCTGATCCTTACCGCCTCGGGCGGGCCGTTCCGGACCTGGACGCCGGAGAGAATTGCCGCCGCCACGCCCGAGCAGGCCTGCAAGCATCCCAAGTGGTCGATGGGCCGCAAGATCTCGGTCGACTCGGCCACGCTCATGAACAAGGGGCTGGAGCTGATCGAGGCCCAGTTCCTCTTCGACATGCCGTCCGAGCAGCTGGATGTGATCATCCATCCGCAGAGCATCATCCATTCCATGGTGGAATATGTCGACGGCTCGGTATTGGCGCAGCTGGGTAATCCCGACATGCGGGTTCCCATTGCCCATGCGCTGGCCTATCCCGAACGCTTCGACAGTGGCGTCAGCTCCCTGGATCTGGTGGCGGCCGGCACGCTGCAGTTCGAGGAGCCCGACGAGACGCGCTTCCCGTGCCTGCGCCTGGCCCGTGAGGCCATGCGGGCCGGCGGCGGTGCTCCCTGCGTGCTCAACGCGGCCAACGAGGTGAGCGTGCAGAACTTCCTCGACGGCCGCGTGGGTTTTGCCGATATTGCCCGGATCAACGAGGCCGTGCTGACGGCGCTGGGCAACCCCGCGGCGCCCGACTCGCTGGCCGATACCCTGGCACTGGACGCCACCGCACGCCTGCTGGCCGAGCAGCAGATCGCCGCCTGAGCGCTTTCGTTGCCTTGGGGCTATCACCGCCTGGGCTTTTTGACGGGCAACCGGGCGATGGCGCGACCGAGTGGCTGAGCAGCGGGGCGGCTGAGCAAGCCGATCGGCCCGGAAAGCCTGGGTGTCCCGGGGGGGCATCCGTCGCCGGGCCCGGCTCGGGCTGGCCTGCAAGGGCGGCTGCCGGTCGGTCCGGACCATCCGGTCAGGCGGCGTGCCTTGTGCTTTGCGGCATGATGCCCTATCTGTCAGGGGTGGGGACGTTCGGCCCCCATCCCTTCAATACCCCGAATTCCGCCGGAGTCTGCGCCGATGACCACCCTGATTGCCTTTCTCTTTGCCTTGGGCGTGCTGGTGTTCGTGCACGAGCTGGGTCACTACCTGGTGGCCCGCTGGTGTGGCGTCAAGATCCTGCGCTTCTCCATCGGCTTCGGCAAGCCGCTGCTGACCTGGAAAGTTGGCAAGGATCAGACCGAATGGAGCCTGTCGCCCATTCCGCTGGGCGGCTACGTGCGCATGCTCGATGAAGAAGAGGGGGGAGAGATCGACCCGGCCGAGGTGCATCGCGCCTTCAACCGGCTGCCGCTGCTCAAGCGCTCGGCCGTCGTCATCGCCGGTCCGGCTGCCAACTTCCTTCTGGCCATCGTGCTGTATGCGGTGCTGGGCATGGCCGGCCTGCAGGAGCCCGCGCCGGTGCTGGCCACCCCGCCTGCTGGCACGGCCGCGG
Source organism: Lautropia mirabilis (assembly GCF_900637555.1). Lineage (NCBI taxonomy): Bacteria > Pseudomonadati > Pseudomonadota > Betaproteobacteria > Burkholderiales > Burkholderiaceae > Lautropia > Lautropia mirabilis. Next base: position 2,064,668 of record NZ_LR134378.1, read on the forward strand.
CATCTGCCGGCATCCAGGAGGGTGAACGGGTCCTGACGGTCGATGGCCATGCCGTCCAGTCCTTCAGTGAGATGCGCCTGAAGATGATCGATCCGATCGTCGAGCGTCGCCCGATCGTGCTGGAGGTGGAGGGGCCTGATGGCCGTCACCATCGCAGCATCCCCACCAGCGGCCTACCGGCCGGCGAACTGGAGCGTGATTTCACCCGCACGCTGGGCGTGGATCTGAAGGCTGGTCTGGTGCAGGTGGCCTCGGTGGAAGAGGGCAGCGCCGCGGCCCGCGCCGGTCTGCAGCTGGGTGACCAGGTGCTGCGCGTGAATGGCCAGCCCATCTCGCGCGCCCAGCAGCTCATCCAGCAGGTGCAGGCTTCGGATGACACCAGGCCGCTGCAGCTGCTGGTACGCCGTGGCAACGGCGAGATCACCGTACCGGTCACGCCGCAGCTCGTCTACGAGCAGGACGCTCAGGACGCTGGCGCACCGCCGCTGCGCAAGGGGCGTATCGGTGCCGGTCTGGTGCAGCAGTTCGAAATGGTGACGGTGGATCTGGGGCCGATCGAGGCGCTGGGCTACGGGGCCACGAAGACCTGGGAGATGTCGGTCTTCTCGCTGCGGATGCTGGGCAAGATGGTGGTGGGCAGCCTGTCCTGGAAAAACCTTTCCGGTCCTGTGGCCATTGCCGACTATGCCGGGCAGTCCGCTGCCATCGGCTGGTTTGCCTATGTGGGCTTCATGGCCCTGATCAGCGTGAGCCTGGGTGTGCTGAATCTGCTGCCGGTGCCCGTGCTCGATGGCGGGCGTTTGGTATATTACGCGCTCGAAGCGCTCAAAGGCAGCCCGTTTTCCGAGCGTTTCCGGCAGGTCACCATGCAGGTGGGCCTTGTCATGGTGGTCGGCCTGATGATCGTCGCACTCTTCAACGATCTCTCCCGCCTGTTCGGGTGACGCGCCGGCCACAGTCATTTCCACAGAATCTCTGACTGCGCGATAGACGATTCCGGCTGCCTTGGTCTCGCGCCGAGGAACCGGGTATCAAACACGCGATTTTCCCCCCTTGGGCCAGCCACGGTGCCGCCGTCGTGCTGGCCGGCCTGGCCACCCTGGCGTGGTCGGCCCAGGCCCTGGCGTTCTCGCCGTTCGTCATCCGCGACATCCGCGTACAGGGCCTGCAGCGTACCGAAGCCGGTACCGTCTTCGGCTATCTGCCCATCCGCGTCGGCGACGAGTTCACGCCGGCGCGCGCCAGCGAGGCGATCAAGGCCCTCTACGCCACCGGCTTCTTCAAGGACGTGCAGCTCGCGCGTGACGGCGAGGTGCTGGTGGTACGGGTGGAGGAACGCCCGGCCATTGCCTCCGTCGACGTGAGCGGTTCGCGCGAGTTCGATGCCGAGGCGCTGAAGAAGGCCATGCGCCAGGCCGGTCTGGCCGAGGCACGCATCTTCGACCGCTCGGTGCTGGATCGGGCCGAGCAGGAGATCCGCCGTCAGTACCTGTCGCGCGGCAAGTATTCGGTCAAGATCACCTCGGCCGTCACGCCGCTGGCCCGCAACCGGGTGGCGGTGTCGCTGGCCATCGACGAGGGTGCCAGCGCCCGCATTGCCCAGATCCGCATCCTGGGCAACAAGGTGTTCAAGGAATCCGAGCTGCTCGACCAGATCAAGCTCACCACGCCCAACTGGCTGTCCTGGTACACCAAGACCGACCAGTATTCGCGCGAGAAGCTGGCCGGCGACCTGGAGACGCTGCGTTCGTTCTACCTGAACCGCGGCTATCTGGAGTTCGGGATCGAGTCCACGCAGGTCTCCATCGACCCGGACCGCGAGAAGGTCTACGTCACGCTCACCATCCGGGAAGGCGAGCGCTACAAGGTCCGCGACCTCAAGTTCGGCGGCAACACCTTGGGGCGCGAGGAGCAGTTCCGCAAGGCGCTGGCGCTGAGGCCGGGTGACACCTTCTCGGGCGAGAAGCTTACCCAGAGCGAGAAGAAGATCACCGACGACCTGGGGGCCATCGGCTACGCCTTTGCCAGCGTCAACCCGGTGCCCACCATCGACCGGGAGAAGCGCGAGGTCGACTACACGCTGAACATCGACCCGGGCCGACGTGCCTACGTGCGGCGCATCACCATTGCCGGCAACCAGCGCACCCGTGACGAGGTCATCCGCCGCGAGCTGCGCCAGTTCGAGGGGGCCTGGTTCGATTCCGACAAGATTGCGCTTTCGCGTGACCGGGTCGAGCGTCTGGGCTACTTCCAGGACGTGCAGATCTCCAATGTGCCGGTGCCGGGCGTGCCGGACCAGGTGGATCTGCTGGTGAAGGTCACCGAACGCCCCACCGGCAACATGACCTTCGGTGCCGGCTACTCCACGACCGACAAGCTGCTCCTGCAGGTGGCGCTGAACGAGCCCAACTTCCTGGGGACCGGCAACACCTTCGGCGTCGAAGTCAACACCGGCCAGACCCAGCGCACTGCCTCGGTTTCCTATGTGGACCCGTACTTCACCAACGATGGCGTGAGCCTGGGAGCCGATCTTTACTCCCGCACCTTCAATGCCTCCAACTCGGGCCTGGGCGACTACCGCATCCGCTCCTCGGGCGCGGGCCTGCGGCTGGGCATCCCGTACACCGAGCTGGACCGCCTCAGCTTCGGCCTCGTCTTCGAGCAGAACCAGATCAAGCCGGGCACCACGGGGCTGCCGCAGCGCTACATCGACTACGTGAACCAGTTCGGCACCACCAGCGATGCGTGGCTGCTCACCTTCGGCTGGTCGCGTGACTCGCGTGACAGCGGCTACATGCCCACGCGCGGCCGACTGCAGCGCTTCAATTTCGACGTGACCTTCCCGGGGCAGGATCTGTCCTACTACCGGGCCACCTACCAGCATGCCTGGTACATCCCCGTCACGAAGGACTACACCTGGCTGCTGTCCGCTGACCTCGGCTATGGCCGCGGCTTCGGGGGCAAGCCCTATCCGGTGTTCAAGAACTTCTACGCCGGCGGCATCGGCTCGGTGCGGGGCTTCGGCTCCAACAGCCTGGGCCCGCGCGACGTGAAGGACAACAGCGCGCTGGGGGGCAACGCCTCGTTCGTGGCCAGCACCGAGCTGCTCTTCCCGCTGCCGGGCACCGGCAACGACAAGACGGTGCGTGCCTTCCTGTTCGCCGATGCGGGCAACGTCTTCGACAATCACTATGATTTCGGCGATCTGCGCTATTCGGCCGGTATCGGCATCAGCTGGTTCGCGCCCATCGGGGCTGACATCAAGCTGTCGTTGGGCTACCCGCTCAAGCGCAAGCCCGGTGACGATACCCAGCGCGTGCAGTTCCAGCTCGGCACCTCGTTCTGACGAGGCTGCAACCGGCGGCGTGCCCCGGCCCTTGACGGGGCGGGCACCCGTCGGGCAGGCACGGCGCCATGCGCCCGGCATTGCGCATGCAGTTTGCCGAAGTGTGCAAGAATCACCCGTCGAGTGTCCGGGTGCCCGGCCACGGCACAGGTCCTTCCCGTGCCCACAGGCCCCGCGCCCTCCCATCGAACCCAAACCGAGTTTTTCTACCCATGACCTTTTCCATCCCGAAGACCCCCCGCTTTTCTACGCTTCACCGGGCCGCGCTGGCCTGCGCGCTGACGGTCGGCCTGGCTTCCGTGGCCGGACCGGCCATGGCCCAGACCAGCCCCCGCATCGGCTTCGTCAGCACCGAGCGCATCATGCGTGACTCGGCGCCGGCCAAGGCCGCCCAGGCCAAGATCGAGAAGGACTTCTCGCGCCGCGACAAGGAGATCCAGGATCTCGGCGCCCGCCTGCGTACCGCCTCCGAGCACTTCGAGAAGGAGAGCGCGGTCATGTCCGACAGCGACCGTGCCCGTCGCCAGCGTGAGCTCTCCGACATGGATCGGGACTTCCAGCGTCGCCAGCGCGAGTTCCGCGAGGACCTGAACCAGCGCCGCAACGAAGAGCTGACCGCCGTGCTGGACAAGGCCAACCGGGCCATCAAGACCATCGCCGAGCGCGACAAGTTCGACCTGATCCTGCAGGACGCCGTCTACGTGAGTCCCAAGCTGGACATCACCGACAGCGTGATCAAGCAGCTCAACGCCGGTCGCTGATCCGTCATGCCCCAGGGCTGGCCGCCTCTTGAGCGGGCGGTCCTGGCCTGACCGGCCGGCCGGGTGTGATGCACCTGGCCACCCCGCGTCACGGCGTCCTGTGGCGCGGTCCGTTCCGTCTGCGCGAAGGCAGGCGGACGTACCATTCCGGAGGGTCCGGCCGGACCCTCCAGCATCTCGGGAGAGCAGAGCACCTCATGAAACGGAACCTTCAGACCCCGGTATCCCTGGCGGAGATCGCCCAGGTCCTGGGCGCCGAACTGCGTGGCGATCCGTCCGTGACGGTACGTCGCCTGGCCAGCCTTAGGAAGGCCGATACCGAGAGCATCAGTTTCCTGGTGCGGCCCCAGCAGCGTGAGGCCGCCCATGCCAGTCATGCCGTAGCCTACATCGTCTCGCCGCGCCTGGTCGATGATCTGCCGGCCGACGCCAACCTGCTGATCGATCCCGACCCCTACGGGGCCTATGCGCGCCTGGCGCAGTGGTTCGACGCCCGCGTCAATCCCCGGCCCGTTGCCGGCATCGCCGAGGGTGCCCATGTCCATCCGGATGCCCGAGTGGCCGCCAGCGCCGTCATCGAGCCCGGTGCCGTCATCGGTGCCGGTGCCGTGGTGGGCGAGGGCGCCTGGATCGGCGCCAACACCGTACTGGGGGCTGGCGCCTCGGTGGGTGCACGCACCCGGCTGCATGCCAACATCACGCTGGGCGACGACTGCAGCGTGGGCGAAGATTCCCTGATCCATTCGGGGGCCGTCATCGGCGCCGACGGCTTCGGGTTTGCGCCGAAGAAGGGCGGCGGCTGGACCAAGATTCCCCAGCTGGGGGCGGTCGTCATCGGCAATCGTGTGGAGATCGGGGCCTGCACCTGCATCGACCGTGGCGCGCTTGACGACACCGTCATCGAAGATGGCTGCAAGATCGATAATCTCGTGCAAATCGCCCATAATGTCCGGATCGGAGCAGATACGGCCATTGCGGCCTGCGCCGGCATCGCGGGCAGCGCGGTCATCGGCAAGCGGGTCCAGATCGGCGGAGCATCCGGCATCTTTGGCCACATCAGCATCTGCGACGATGCCGTGGTCTCGACGATGACCCTGATCTCCAAGTCCATCACCAAGCCTGCCTTCTACAGCGGCATCTTCCCGTCCATGGAAAATGCCGACTGGGAGCGGGCGGCGGCAGTGGTGCGGCAGCTGCCCGACATGCGCCGGCGCCTGCGTCGGCTGGAGCAGCAGGTCCAGACTGCTCACGCAGGCACGGATGCCCCGGCGACGGCAGAAGGTGGCACCCGCAACGACGATGCCGTCCAATGAAGAAAGAAGCAGCCAGAGAATTGTCCAAGCATGAGTGAAAATCAGCCGGCGATCGATATTTCGGAAATCCTTCGCTACTTGCCGCACCGTTACCCGTTCCTGCTCATCGACCGGGTCACCGAGATCGTCCACGACGAGCGCATCCTCGCCATCAAGAACGTCACCATCAACGAGCACTTCTTCCAGGGCCACTTCCCGCACCTGCCGGTCATGCCGGGTGTCCTGGTGCTGGAAGCCATGGCGCAGGCCGCCGGCATCCTGTCCTTTGCCAGCATGGGACGCTATGCCGACTCCAACTCGGTCTACTACTTCGCCGGCATCGACGAGGCACGCTTCAAGCGCCCGGTCAGCCCTGGCGACCAGCTCGTGCTGGACGTGCGCATCGCTCGCAAGTCGCGCCTGGTCTGGAAGTTCCATGGCGTGGCCACGGTCGACGGCCAGAAGGTGGCCGAGGCTGACCTGATGTGCGCCCTGCGGGAAATCAGCCAGGAGGCCGCCGGCGAGCCCCCCCTGGCCGGCAAGGTCGGTACCAGCAAGGCCTGACCGCATGGTGCAGCCCCTGATCCATCCCACCGCCGTCATCGACCCTGCTGCCGAGCTGGACAGCAGCGTCGAGGTCGGCCCCTATGCCGTCATCGGGCCGCACGTGCGCATCGGCGCCGGCTGCAAGGTGGGTGCGCACGTCGTGCTCGAAGGCCCCACCATGCTGGGCGAGAACAACCGCCTGTATCCCTTCTGCTCCGTCGGCGCCGCGCCGCAGGACAAGAAGTACGCGGGTGAGGACACCGCACTCGAGATCGGCAACGGCAACACCATCCGCGAGTGCGTCACCATCAACCGGGGCACCGTGCAGGACGGCGGCACCACCCGGGTCGGTGACGACAACTGGATCATGGCCTATGTCCACATCGCGCATGACTGCGTGGTGGGCAACCACACCATCTTCGCCAACACCACCAACCTGGCGGGCCACGTCCACATTGGTGACTGGGTCATCCTGGGCGGCAACTCGCAGGTTCACCAGTTCTGCAAGATCGGGGCGCATGCCATGACCGGCACCGGTTCCATCGTGCTGCAGGACATCCCGCCCTATGTCATGGCCTCCGGCAACCCGCTGGCTACCCATGGCATCAACAGCGAGGGCCTGCGTCGCCGCGGCTTCGCGCCGGAAGAGATCACCCTCATCCGCCGCGCCTACAAGACGCTCTATCGGCAGGGGCTCACGCTGGCCGAGGCCCGCGAGGCGCTGCAGGCCCAGGCCGCCACCGACGCCACCCACGAGAAGTGCCTGGGTCCGCTGGTGCGCTTCCTGGGCGACGCCACCCGCGGCATCGCCCGCTGAGCCGCGCCATGGCCACGCCCCGCATCGGCATGGTGGCCGGCGAGGCCTCCGGCGACCTGCTGGCGGCTTCGGTGCTGGCCTGCTGGCGCGGGCAGGGCGCTTCTAGCGCCACGCTTTCCGCCGGCCAGCCTGACGACGCAGCCGTGTCGTCCGGGGCAGGGGACGCGCTTTCGCATCCTCCATCATCCGGCTCGGACCGCATGGTCTGCGCCGGCATTGGCGGTCCGCGCATGCAGGCCGAGGGTTTCGAGGCCTGGTGGCCTTCCGAATGGCTGGCCGTCCATGGCTACGCCGAAGCCTTCAAGGCGTTGCCGCGCCTGCTGTGGGTACGCCGCCAGCTCCGCCAGCGGCTGCTGAACTGGCCTGCCCAGGCCTTCGTCGGCGTGGATGCCCCGGACTTCAACCTGGGACTGGAAGCCCGACTGCGGGCTGCCGGCGTGCGCACCTATCATTTTGTCAGTCCCTCCATCTGGGCCTGGCGCCGTGAGCGCATCGAGAAGATCCGCCAGGCGGTGGATCACATGCTGCTGGTCTTTCCCTTCGAGGAAGCCATCTATCGCGAGGCCGGCATCCCCGCCACCTACTGCGGCCATCCACTGGCTGACCAGATTCCCTTCGAGCCTGATCAGGCCGCTGCCCGCCAGGCGCTGGGGCTGCCGGCACAGGGTACCGTCATCGCGCTGATGCCCGGTAGCCGCCGTGCCGAGGTCGAGCACCTGGCGCCCACCTTCCTGGCCGCCGCCGCGCTGATGCACCAGCAGCATCCTGACTGGCACTTCATCCTGCCCGCCGCCGGCGAGGCCCGCTTGGCCCAGCTGCGTGCGCTCATCGATACCGATCCCGCCTGGCGCACCTTGCCGTTGCAGCTGCTATCTGGCCAGTCGCACACCGCGCTGGCGGCCTGCGACCAGACGCTGATCGCCAGCGGTACCGCCACGCTGGAAGCCGCGCTCTTCAAGCGTCCGATGGTCATCGCCTACCGGCTGGCCCCGCTGTCCTACCGGATGATGAAGAACAAGGCCTATCAGCCCTGGTTCGGCCTGCCCAACATCCTGGCGGGCGAGTTCCTGGTGCCCGAGTTCATCCAGGATGCCGCCACACCCCAGGCGCTGGCCGAGGCCATGGTCCGGCAGCACGACGATGCCGGCGGGCGTGAGCGCCTGGTGGCCCGCTTTGCCGAGATGCACCACGTGCTGGCCCAGGGCTGTGCCCGTCGCGTGGCCGAAACCGTGCTCGATGACCTGTCCCGCGCCTGAAGGGCCCCAAGCGCACCGAACCATGACTGCCGACCTGCCATTCACTGCCGATCCCTCCATCGCCGGCGTCGATGAAGCCGGCCGGGGGCCGCTGGCCGGCCCGGTCGTGGCGGCGGCCGTCATCCTCTCGCCCGATCATCCCATTGAGGGCCTGCGGGACTCGAAGAAGCTCAGCGCCCGCCGCCGGGAAACCTTGGCCAACGAGATCCGGGAGAAGGCCCTCGCGTTTGCGGTGGCCAGTGCCAGCGTCGAAGAGATCGACCGCCTCAACATCCTGCATGCCACCCTGCTGGCCATGACCCGCGCCATCCAGGGCCTGCAACCCCAGCCCCTTCATGTCCGCATTGACGGCAACCGCGCTCCCAAGCTGGAAGGTCTGCGTGTCGAGACCGTCATCGGCGGTGATGACCAGGACCCGGCCATTGCTGCGGCCTCCATTCTGGCGAAGACTGTCCGCGACCACCTGATGCTGCAGTATGCCGAGCAGTTTCCTGCCTACGGCTTCGAGCGGCACATGGGTTATGGCACGGCCGTGCACATGGCGGCCCTGCGCGAGCATGGCCCCTGCGAGATCCATCGCCGCAGCTTTGCCCCCGTGGCCCGCGTGCTGGCCGGTCACTGAACCCTCTGCCCATCATGTCCGATCCCACTCCTTTGCTGGCGCACGCCCGCCAGGCGCTTCGCCACAGCCCCGTCGAGATCGAGTCCGCCGCCAATCCGCGTCTGCGTCACCTGCGTGAGCTGCTCGAATCAGGCAGGGAGCGTCGTCGAAGCGGCCAGACCGTGCTGGAAGGCTGGCATCTGCTGGAATCCTGGCTGGCCGGTGGTCAGCCCGTCCTGCAACTGGTTCTGCCTCGGCGCACGTTCCAGCAGCTGGGGCAGGGCGGCGAACCGTCTTCCCCAGCCTCCCGCCGGGAACACGGTCGATCCCCGTCTGCCAACCCATGGCAGCGCGTGTCGCCGCAGCGGCAGCCGGGTGCACCCATCCCGTCCGGCAATGTCGCCAGCATGAACGGGAATCCCGAGATGGTTGCTCAGGCTGCACAGGCCAGCTGGCTGGTTCTGGACGACTGGCTGTTCGACCAGCTCGACATCATGCCGTCGCCGTCACCTTTGCTGGCCGTGGTCGAGACGCCCCGACCGGCGCTGCCGGCTTCCGCTCCGGACCACGATCTCGTCATCCTTGACCGCATCCAGGATCCGGGCAACGTCGGCACCATCCTGCGCACGGCTGCCGCAGCGGGTATTCGCACCGTGCTCACCACGGCCGGCACGGCCGCCTGCTGGGCGCCCAAGGTGCTGCGCGCCGGCATGGGTGGACACTTCGTGCTGGAGATCCACGAGAACATCCCCCTCGAACAGCTGAAGGCGCAGGTCGGTGCGCTGCCCCTGGCCGGCACCGTCCTTCAGGACGGCCAGTCGCTCTACGCCAGCGACCTGCGCCAGCCGCTGGCCTGGGTCTTCGGCAACGAAGGCGAGGGCATCGATCCCGAGCTGCAAGCCCGGCTGGGCTGCCGGCTCACCATCCCGCAGGATCCCGGGGTCGAATCGCTCAACGTTGCCGCCAGCGCCGCCGTCTGCCTGTTCGAGCAGCGGCGCCAGCGGCTCGCCAGCGCGTCCTGACGGGCCCTGGCGTGGACACTGCCTGAGCGGCAGGGCCGGGAGAGGAGGGGGCGGGGTACCGACCGAGGGGGAGGGTCGAAAAAAGTCTGGCGGGCTTACTTCCCGCCTTCGTCCAGCTGGATCACCGTCAGGATCGTCGCCGCGATCTCCTCGATCGACTTCGTGGTTGTCGACAGCATCGAGATGCCCTCACGACGCATCATCGACTCCGCCTGACGCACCTCGTCACGGCAGTTCTCCAGCGCCGCATAGCGACTGTCGGGCCGGCGCTCGCTGCGGACCTCGTGCAGCCGTTCCGGCGAGATGGTCAGCCCGAACAGCTTGTGACGGAACTGATAGAGCACCTCCGGCAGCCGCATCCGCTCGAAGTCCTCGGGGATGAGGGGGTAGTTGGCCGCCTTGATGCCATGCTGGATGGACAGGTACAGGCTGGTGGGCGTCTTGCCGCAGCGCGACACCCCCACCAGGATCACGTCCGCCGTGCCCAGCTCCGCATGCTGCTGGCCGTCGTCGTGCGACAGCGAGAAGTTGATCGCGTCGATCCGGGCCTGGTACTCGTCCGGGCTCTTGATGCGGTGGAACTGGCCCACCCCGCGTGAGGCCTCACGCCCCAGCTCCGTCTCCAGGCTGGACACGAAGGTGCCGATCAGGTCCAGATAGCAGGCGTTGGCCGTCTGCACGATCCCGCTGATGGACGGGATGGCCAGCGTCGAGAACACCAGCGGCCGGCGTCCGTCGTTCTGTGCGGCCAGGTTGATGCGCGCCACGGCTTCATGGGCCTTGGCCTCGCTGTCGATGAAGGGCAGGCGCACGTTGCGCGTCTTCAGGTCATCGAACTGGCTCAGTAGCGACATCGCCACGGTCTCGGAAGTGATGCCGGTCCCGTCGGAAATGAAGTAGGCCGTCCGTTCATGGCCCTGGGGTGTGGAAGTTGGGTTGGCAGACATGGAAGTGTGAACGAGGAAACACGCCGGAAATGGACTGGCCCTAGAATATCGGACATCAGAATTTTCAACCATCCGGTACTTCAACCATGAGCAATACGCACGCAGGACGGCTCGTCATCCCGTTCGAAGAGCTGCGCATGACCGACGTCGAGGTCGTGGGCGGCAAGAATGCCTCGCTGGGCGAGCTGATCAGCCAGCTCTCGGCATCGGGCGTCCAGGTGCCCGGCGGCTTTGCCACCACCGCAGACGCCTTCCGGGACTTCCTCGATCACAACCGGCTCACCGAACGCATCAACGCCCGTCTGGCCACCCTCAACACCGACGACGTGAAGGCCCTGGCCCAGGCTGGTGCCGAGATCCGCAGCTGGGTGAGCGAGGCTGCCTTCCCGCCTGACCTGGAAAAGACCATCCGCGAGCACTTCGCCCGCCTCACGAAGGATTCCCCGGCCGGCGTCTCGTTCGCCGTGCGCTCCAGCGCCACCGCCGAGGACCTGCCCGACGCCTCCTTCGCCGGCCAGCAGGAGACCGTCCTCAACGTCGTCGGCATCGACGCCATCCTGGACCGCATCCGCGAGGTCTTTGCCTCGCTCTACAACGATCGCGCCATCTCCTACCGCGTCCACAAGGGGTTTGCCCACGAGGGTGTGGCCCTGTCGGCCGGCATCCAGCGCATGTGCCGCAGCGACCTGGGCGCCTCGGGCGTGATGTTCACCATCGACACCGAATCCGGTTTCGAGGACGTGGTGTTCATCACCAGCAGCTGGGGCCTGGGCGAGACCGTCGTGCAGGGGGCTGTCAACCCCGACGAGTTCTACGTCCACAAGCCCATGCTGGCCGCCGGCAAGTACCCCATCATCAGCCGTCACCTGGGCTCCAAGCTCATCAAGATGGAGTTCGAGGATGCTGCCTCACAGGGCCGCACCGTGCGCACCGTCGACACCCCGGCCGAGCAGCGCGCGCGCTTTTCCCTCTCCGACGAGGAAGTCGCCCAGCTGGCCCGCTATGCCACCATCATCGAGAAGCACTATGGCCGTCCCATGGACATCGAGTGGGGCAAGGACGGCATCGATGGCAAGCTCTTCATCCTGCAGGCCCGTCCCGAGACGGTCAAGTCGCAGAGCAAGGACCGCAAGCAGCAGCGCTTCGTCCTCAAGAGCAGCTCCGACGTGCTGACCTCCGGCCGTGCCATCGGCCAGAAGATCGGTGCCGGCCGCGTGCGCCTGGTGGGCGATGCGTCCGAGATGAGCCGTGTGCAGCCTGGCGACGTCCTCGTCACCGACATGACCGACCCCAACTGGGAACCGGTCATGAAGCGTGCCTCGGCCATCGTCACCAACCGGGGCGGGCGCACCTGCCACGCCGCCATCATCGCGCGTGAGCTGGGCATTCCTGCCGTCGTCGGCTGCGGCAACGCCACCGACGTGCTGGCCGATGGCCGGCTCGTCACCGTCTCGTGCGCCCAGGGCGACACCGGCTACGTCTACGACGGCCAGCTCGAGACCGAAGTCACCGACGTCCAGACCGGCACCATGCCGAAGATCGACACCAAGATCATGATGAACGTCGGCAACCCGCAGCTCGCCTTCGAGTTTGCGGCGCTGCCTTGCGACGGCGTGGGCCTGGCCCGGCTGGAGTTCGTCATCAACAACAACATCGGCATCCACCCGCGTGCCATTCTCGACTATCCGGCCGTCGACGCCGACCTCAAGCAGGCCGTCGAGAGCGTGGCCCGTGGCTATGCCAGCCCGCGTGCCTTCTACGTCGAGAAGCTGGCCGAAGGCGTGGCCACCATCGCCGCTGCCTTCTGGCCCAAGCCGGTCATCGTGCGCCTCTCTGACTTCAAGAGCAACGAGTACCGCAAGCTCATCGGCGGCTCGCGCTATGAACCCGAGGAAGAGAACCCCATGCTGGGCTTCCGGGGCGCATCGCGCTACGTGTCGGACACCTTCTCCGACTGCTTCGAGATGGAATGCAAGGCCATGAAGCGCGTGCGCGAGGACATGGGCCTGACCAACGTCCAGCTGATGATCCCCTTCGTGCGCACCGTCAAGGAAGGCGCGCGCGTCATCGAGCTGCTGGCCAGCCATGGCCTGAAGCGGGGCGAGGGCGGTGCACCGGATGGCACCGGCGCACTGCGTGTCGTCATGATGTGCGAGCTGCCCTCCAACGCCATCCTGGCCGACGAGTTCCTGCAGCACTTCGACGGCTTCTCCATCGGCTCCAACGACATGACCCAGCTCACCCTGGGTCTGGACCGTGATTCGGGCCTGGTGGCCGAAGGCTTCGACGAGCGCGACCCTGCCGTCAAGGCGCTGCTCGCCCGTGCCATCGAGGCCTGCCGCAAGGCCGGCAAGTACGTCGGCATCTGCGGTCAGGGCCCGTCCGACCATCCGGACTTCGCCGAATGGCTGGTTGACCAGGGCATCACGTCCATCTCGCTCAACCCCGACACCGTCGTCTCCACCTGGCAGCGGCTCGGGGCCCGGGCCGGGAAATAAGCCCTCCGCCTGCCCGGTCGCCCTGGCGGCCGGGCACGTGCTGTACATCGACCGGGGCACCGGGCCGTTCTGGCACCGTGCTGCCTGGACGCCGACCGAAAGGTCGTGCATTGCGCCGGTCACTCAAACGCCACCTTCGGGTGGCGTTTTTTGTGGCTGCAGCATGCACATTTCTTCGGACTGTCTGCGCATTGTCGCCAAATTTCCACCCCGGAAAGCCGTTTGTGCGGCTTTGCCTTGACACTCGGTAAAAGTGTCCCAAAATGAAAAAGAGGGCCCCAAACGGCTCTTCCGGCCGCTTCGCCCATGAACGGACCTCATCTGCGCGCATCTGTGCAGAGACTGCGTCCACATGGCACGGGCCCGGAACACCCCCCTGGCAAGGCAGATGGAGGCGCAGATGGCAGATATGGCAACACACTATGGCTGGTGGATCCTCGCCGTGGTGCTCGGCATCACCGAGCTGTTCGTCGGCTCCTTCTACCTGCTGGTCATCGCCGTGGCGCTGGCATTGGCGGGCCTGTCCGCCTGGCTGGGCGCCACCTTCAGCATCCAGCTGCTGGTCGCCGCCGTCGCCAGTGCGCTGGGCGCAGGCCTGGTGCGCTACCTCCGGCCCATCGCCCCGTCGCAGCAGGCGCCCGAGCGCAACCCCGACCTCAATCTCGACATCGGCCAGACCGTCACCGTCGAAGGCTGGGAAGACAACGGCCAGACCCGCATCAACTATCGCGGCACCATCTGGCAGGCCGAGCTGCTGTCCGGCTACCCGCGCCGCATCGGTACCCACCGCATCCACGCCATCGCCGGCAGTCGCCTCGTGCTGATCCCGGTTGAGCTGGCCCGTGCCACGGGCAGCGCCCCCGCCCCGGTGGCCGTCGGCTAGTCCCTTTACCACCCCCTCAGGCCGTGACGGCGGCCTGGGCCGGGCAGGCCCGTGCCCACGCCAGCCGCCACGCCGCCGAAGCACCGCCCGGGCCGGCCGGCAATCGCGCAAGGCACACGCTGCCCGGGCAGAACGCCTATCCTGCCTTCATCCCATAACCATCCTTCAGGAGTGACCGTCGATGCCACCTGTTACCACCGTCTCCATCGCCATCCTGGTCCTGGCCATTGTCTTTGCCATCAAGACCCTCAAGATCGTGCCCCAGCAGCACGCCTGGGTCGTCGAGCGGCTGGGCAAATTCGACCGCATCCTGATGCCGGGTCTCAACATCATCGTGCCCTTCATCGACCGCGTGGCCTACAAGCATGAGCTGAAGGAGTTCCCGCTGGACGTGCCCAGCCAGGTCTGCATCACCCGCGACAACACCCAGCTGCAGGTCGACGGCGTGCTGTACTTCCAGGTCACCGACCCCATGCGCGCCTCCTACGGCTCCAGCAACTACATCGACGCCATCACCCAGCTGGCCCAGACCTCGCTGCGCTCCGTCATCGGCCGCATGGAACTGGACAAGACCTTCGAGGAACGCGAGGCCATCAACCTGGCCGTCGTCAGCGTGCTGGACGAAGCCGCCACCAACTGGGGCGTCAAGGTGCTGCGCTACGAAATCAAGGACCTGACCCCGCCCGCCGAGATCCTGCGCGCCATGCAGGCCCAGATCACCGCCGAGCGGGAAAAGCGTGCCGTCATTGCCGCCTCCGAAGGCCGCCGCCAGGAACAGATCAACATCGCCTCCGGCGAACGCGAAGCCGCCATCCAGCGCTCCGAGGGTGAGCGCCAGGCCGCCATCAACCGCGCCCAGGGTGAAGCTGCCTCCATCTCCGCCATCGCTGAAGCCACCGCCCAGGCCATCGAACGCGTCGGCAACGCCTCCCAGCTTCCCGGCGGCGACACCGCCGTCAACCTGCGCGTGGCCGAACAGTACGTCGAGGCCTTCGCCCAGCTGGCCCGCACCAACAACACCATGATCGTGCCCGCCAACCTCGGCGACGTGGCCGGCCTCATCGCCACCGCCATGAAGACCGTGCAGGGTACGGGGGCTGGGAACAAGGGCTAAGGTGATAACATTGCTATCACCTGACGATCCTCCGAACACGTCGTGCGCCCGTTCTTGCGCGCCGGTATGCAGTACGGGACTTGTTCGGGGGATTCCTGCCTGGAGATGACCATGACAAGCCTGCTGGTCCGTGGACTGGACGAATCCCTGGTGCAGGCTCTGAAGCAGCGCGCAGCCGCCAACGGTCGCAGTGCTGAAGCCGAGCATCGTGCCATCCTGCTGGAAACCCTCCAGCGGCCGCCCAGGAAACCTCTGGCGGAGATCCTGGCCAGCATGCCGGATGTTGGCCTGGATTCAGACTTCGAGCGTCAACAGGACGACGGCCAGTCCGCCCATGTATTTGATTGACACTAACGTCATCAGCGAGGCTCGCAAGGGCAGGCGGGCCAATGCAGGCGTTCAGGCCTTCTTCCGGGAGGCTGCCGAGCAGGGAAGCGCACTCTACCTGTCCGTCATCACCCTGGGTGAGCTGCGGCGCGGGGTGGATCTCATCCGGCATCGAGGAGACCACATCCAGTCCCGGCTGCTTGATGACTGGCTCACGTTGATCGTGGAGCAACACCACGACCGCATCCTGCCCATCGATACCGAGGCCGCCTTGCTCTGGGGACGCTTGCGCGTTCCCCATCACGAGCACGCCATCGACAAGCTGATTGCAGCCACGGCCTGGGTCAACGGCCTGACGCTGGTGACCCGCAATGTTTCGGATTTCACCGAAACATCGGTGCCCTTGTTGAATCCATTTACCGACTGATCAACGTGACCAGGGGGCCATACAACGAAGTTGCCCCCATCGATTCGCTGCTCAATCGGCCCTACTTGCCCTCCAGATTGCTCATCGAGTAATCCAGCCGGTTCTCCCCGCTGGTCTCGATGAGCACGCCCATGTCGTTTTCGGTCGAGAGCTTCGTCAGCGAATAGCTCTCGCCGTTGCCATAGACCAGCTCCACGCTTGTCCGGTCCACGACCAGATTCATCCGGAACGATGCAGGGCTGGCGTAACCTGACGACACGACCATGCTCTTTTCGTAGTTGGCCTTGGCATCGCCGGAAATCCGGGTGCTGGTGCGGCGCACCTCATACTGCCCGTTGTCCGCGTCGTAATCGATGAACACCGTACTGTCGGCCTGGTTCAGGAAGATGCGGATGTGCCCGTTCACGGGTCGCCCATTCACGCCGGTGAATGCCAGGTTCAGATTCTGCGACGTCCAGCGCTTCACGTCGTAAAGCACCTTGTGGTAGTTGTCGCTGGCCATCTTCGCGTTGAAGGTGTCCGCAAAGCCCGTATCGACCGAAGTCTTCGGGTTGCCGTTCACGAAGGCGGACTTGATCACGTAGGCGTCGCCTTCCCGGACCAGCGTCAGGTTGCGGGTCATGCTGATGCCGCTCAGGTGTTTCGAGACCTCACCATTCTGGTCGCGGATGTCGCCCTGCAGATACGCCCAGTTGCCCAGCCAGGCCAGCGCCTTCACGGTCGTGTCGCTTTCCTGAAGGAAGTTGGCCCCATACCAGTCCGTGCCCTGGTCCACGCGCCTCGGCTGGGTTTCCGCCACGAACACATTCTTGTCATCCAGGTGCCCCACCATGTAGTAGGTGCCGGTGGTTGACCCATACTGGTAGCCGTTGGCACCGAAGAACAGCACGTGCTTTGTCGTGCCGTCCGACGCCTTCATCGTCTTCAGGTTCGGGCATTCCACCAGACCCAGGTCCTTGCCGCCCAGCGCGCCCGCGTTCAGGATCGTCGCACCTTCATAGGTCCAGGCCTTGCCGTCGCTGCTGGCATAGACACCGATCTTGTCGCCTTCGGCCAGGTACATCATCAGCTTGCCGCGGGCAGCGTCATGCCAGATGTACGGGTCGCGGTTGTCCGAGGTGGCGGTCGTGCCCTTCAGGACCGGCTGCCCGCCGTTGTAGGGCACATAGCTCTTGCCGAAGTCCAGCGAATAGGCAGCGTACTGATGCTGGCCGCTTTCGGTGTAGCTCGTGAAATACGCGACGATGGCTGCCGTTGGCAGATCCTTGAAGAAGCCGCTGGCGTTGTCGATCACCGAGCCTGTGGCCACGGCCGACCAGCCATGCGTGAACTTCGGAATGGCCACGCCCTGGTTCTCGAAATGCTCCCAGTCCCTGGTCCGGACGTGGTACCACTCGGTGCCGTCGTTGTCGGACTTGTAGTTGCTGTTCAGCAGGTAATACAGGTGGAAGTAGCCATCCGCCCCCTTGAAGAGGGTCTGGATGTCGTTCATGAAACCGGCCGGCGTGTTGTAGTGGTTGATCTGCTGGTACTCCGTGCTGGTCGTCGTTCCCGCCAGCACGGCCGGCGGCTGCGCCAATGCCAGCATCCCTGTCGTTACAACCATGGCAGCAAGAATGTGTCGGTTTTTCAGCATCATCGTTTTCCCCTATATCGCCTGGAAAGCGGGCCAAGGCTATCACCCAGGGGATGTCGCCTTCAGCGATAAAGTGTTACCGATGTATCCCAGCAGATGTATGCCGCTGACGTATCGCTGCGCTTTACCCGATCTTTACTTGCGCCCAGTGCCTGCTTCACACACAGCGCCCACAATGCCGCCTGTGTTCAACACCACCCGGACAAGGATCCGGATACGACACATGCGTCTTGCACACGTTTCCCGCCGTCTTGTGGCTTCCACCGTCGCCCTGGTGCTGGGTGCCAGCAGTCTGGCCGCATCGGCACAGCCCTGGCATGAGCCGGGCGGGGAAGGGGATCGGTACGGTCATTCACCGCGTGGCCCCGGCCACGATGGCCATGACGGCCGGGACGATCGCCGTGGTGACTGGGAAGGCGATCAGCCCCACCACGGCCCGAGCCAGCACTGGGAAGGGCGCGGCCATTCAGGGCGTCAGGAACCCCGGGTGTCCGTCCAGATCCATACGCAGGTCCCGACCGATGACATGCGCATGGGGCCGGGGGCAGGCCCCGAGCACCGCTACCATCGGGGCGACCGGCTGCCGCCCGAGGCACGCCAGTCGGTGATGGTGGTGCAGGACTGGCGCGATCATCGGCTGGATCCGCCGCCGCGCGGCCATGACTGGGTCCGCCTGGGAAGCGACTTCGTGCTGGTGGCCGCGGCCACCGGCATCATCGCCCAGGTGATCCTCTCCGCCGGTCGCTGAGGATCACCAGACGAAGGCCGCACCCGATCACGCGGTGCGGCCTTCATTCACGACGTCACAGATCGCTGTAGTCCACCACCATGTACTTGGCGGGGAGGTTCTTCTTGGCATCTCCCTCGTCGCCCATCAGCAGCAGCCGGTGCTGACCGTTGATCACCACCGAATCGATGGCCTCCACATTGCTGAGATAGCGCAGGTTGGGCAGGGGGATGGCCTTGGGCGCATCGTTCGGGTTGCCGCTCCAGGTCCACAGCTGCGAGAACTTCGTGCCATCGTCGTCCTTGACCTCGTTGGCCAGGATGAAGCTCTTGAGCACCGGGTCATAGTTCATCGAACGGATGCCGCCCCCCTTGATGTCCAGGAAGGCGACCGACACGAAGTGCGGCGGAACGCGCTTCTCGAACATGTCCTTCGGGTTGTCGATGGAGACGACCAGCGCCAGTTCGTTGAACTCCGGATCCCGGAAACCCAGCATCAGCCGGTTCTTGCGCGGGTCGAAGGCCAGGCCCTCGATGTTGGTGTTGCGGAAATCCAGTTCCGTGCCGGTCTTCGCCTTGATCAGCTCCTTCAGCTCAGACGAGTTCTTCAGATCATCGATCAGCCCGCTGTACGACTCCAGCTGCTGGATGTCGCTGCCCTGGATCCGGAAGCGCAGGAAGTGCTCGCGGTCCGGGCGGCGCTGGCCGTTGCGATTGGGTGAATGCGAGGTGATGGCGTAGATGTAGCCCTCCGGGTCGCGGGTCAGCGCTTCCAGGTCGTTCAGCTTGCGACGGAAGTCGCGGATGATGCGCGTATCCAGCGCCTCGTCCTCCCGCAGCGAGCCATCCGGCTCGATGGTGAGGATACTGGCCGCGCGCGTGGGCTCGTCCTCCACCACCAGGATGCGCCCATCGGGCAGCTGCTGCACCGCCGAGGGTTCGTACAGGCTCTTGAAGACGTTGATGCCCAGCGTCTGCAGATGGGCAGCCTGCTTCTGCGCCTGCATGGCCGGAATCACGCTCGGCAGCGTCTTCACGACCGTGAAGGCGATGACGGAGGCCAGAAGGCCCCAGCGGAACACCACATACGACATGTGCAGGAACTTGAACTGCTTGTCGGCCATCAGTCCCAGCCAGTAGAGCTCCTCGCTCATCCGGTAATAGATCTGCTCCCGGTCGTTCATGATGTCCTGCATCATCTGCCAGTAGCGATCTTTCGGGATCTTGGCGCGATCCTCGTAGATCAGGATGTTGGGGGAGTCGCCAAAGAAATGGACGGTGGGGTTGTGTGACACCCGGGCCTTGAAGTCGCGCAGCCGGGCCTTGCGCCGGAACACGTCCTTCAGCCAGCGCCAGGTCGCCTGCAGCCGGCCCACCCGCTCGGGCGAGGCCGACAGCAGCGCGCAGACGATCGATGCAGCCGCTGTCAGCATGAAGATGCCCGCGGGCACCAGGAACTCGGGCGACGACGAGAAGATGAAGGCCCCCGACACCATCAGCGCCGACACGATGAAGCCGTTGAGCGAGATCATGATGTTGGCCTTGGTGGCCGCCAGCGCCAGCAGCTCCATCTCGGTCCGGAAAGCGTTGCGGAACATTGTCTCCACGCCCTTGGCGGTGCCCATCGGGGCAGGGGGCGCGGCGACGCCGGCTTCCCGGGCCCACTCCTCCTTCAGGGCCTTAAGCTTGGCGGCTTTCCTGGCTGCCTTCTTTGCCTTCTTGGCTTCCCGATCGGACAAGGCGACCGCTTCGGTTGTTTCTGTTGTCTCTGTTGTCTCTGTCATGGCGCCATTGGCGCTGCCCGGGTCGAGCTCGCCCGTGACAGGCGCCCTGTCGTGCGCTTCCGTCTCCGCCGGAAAGGCGTTGATGCCGCGCGTCGTGTAGGGGGGCAGGGTGTCGGTACCGGAAGCGCTGCAGCGGGTTGGCTGAAAATCCGCTTCTTCCTCACCCCGGCCTGCGTCCGCGTCGGCCGGCGCCAAGAGACTCTCGGCGCGCCTGCGGTCGCGTTTCGGGGAGGCCTCCTGGTCGCGGAAGCCCATGGATTCGGTCACCCATGTCCGAAGGGTGAACCTGTCGCTCTTCTTCTTCGCCATGTCTGTCGGCCTGGGCAAAACGAATGTCGAACGCCACGGACCCGCACAGCGTCGGGCCTCTCTGACAGACTAGCGCAATCGGCGCGAATGCACCCCCAAAGATGATGCGGGCTGTACGGGATCCTTCCGGGGCCGCGCAGGCACGCTCAGCGGTTGCCGTTCTTCATCAGCCGCGAACGCTCGCGCTGCCAGTCCTTCTCGCGCTCGGTGGCGCGCTTGTCGAACTGCTTCTTGCCCTTGGCCAGCCCCAGTGCCAGCTTCACCCGGCCGCGCGTGTAGTGCAGGTCCAGCGGCACCAGCGAATAGCCGGCGCGCTCCACCTTGCCGATCAGGCGGGCGATCTCGGCGGCGTGCAACAGGAGCTTGCGGTTGCGGGTAACATCCGGCTTGACGTGGGTGGAGGCGGTGATCAGCGGCGTGATGTGCGCACCGATCAGGAAGATCTCCGCGCGCCTTACAATCACATACGCTTCCTGGATCTGCACGCGGCCGGCCCGGATGGCCTTCACCTCCCAGCCTTCCAGCGCCAGCCCGGCCTCGATCCGTTCCTCGATGAAATAATTGAACCCGGCTTTCCGGTTTTCTGTAATGGTCGACATGGTCGATATTGTGCCTGTTGAAAGGATCCCGTCCGAGAGGATCCCATCCGTGTTCGGGGGCCAGCCATGCCCGTGATCCGCAAGTCCGCCCTGGTGCCGTATTCGGCGCAGGCCATGTTCGACCTGGTCGAGCGGGTAGAGGATTATCCCGGTTTTCTGCCCTGGTGTGGAGGCACGCAGCTGCTGTCGCGCACCGACGAGGGCATGTCGGCCGCCATCACCATCGACTTCCGTGGCATCCGCCAGACCTTCTCCACCGAGAACGTCCACCAGCGCCCCACCAGCATCCGGCTGCGCCTGAAGGATGGCCCGTTCTCGCGCCTTCAGGGCGGCTGGACCTTCAAGCCGCTGGCCGAGGATGCCTGTCGCATCGACCTGGAGCTGGACTATGAAGTGGGCAGCGGCCTCATCGCGCGGGTGCTCAATCCCGTTTTCGGCCACATCGCCAACACCCTGGTCGATGCCTTCGTGAAGGAGGCCGAGCGCCGCTACGGCCCGGGCTTCGGGGCCTCATGACCCCTGGCGCACACCGGCAGGCTCCGCAGGATCCGCCGTCCGCCCCCTCGGGCCAGCTGGTATCGGAGAGCTCTGCGGCAGCCCTGATGGTGGAGCTGGTCATCCAGTACCCGGAGGCCACGGCCCCCGAGGTCACGAGTTCCGATGCCACCAGTTCCGAGGCCACCAATCCCGAGGCCACCAATCCCGAGGAGGCTGCCCAGCCGGTACGGTACGAACTGGTGCGGACCCTGCACCGCGTGCCCGCGGGCACCACCATCCGGCAGCTGCTGCAACGGGCGGCCGCTTCGAACCTGCAGGCCCCGCTTGTATCTGGATCGTCGCCAGCTCCGCAGCATCCGACATCCCGGACGGATGAGGCCGGCCTGGGCAGCGCATGCCCTGGGCGCGATGAGCCGTGCGATCTCGTCCAGGCCATCGAGGCCAAGGCCCTGGGCCTGTCCCGCTTCGGCCGCCGCGCCTGGCTGGATGACCCGCTGCGGCCCGACGACCGGGTGGAAGTGCTGTGCCCGATCCTGGCCGACGCAAAGGCGGCACGTTTTGCCCGGGTGGCAAAAAGTCGCGCCGAGCGGACCGACGGTCGCTGGGGCCGACGAGGCGTGGCTGATCGTCAGATCCGCGCCACGAAGCGCCAGTCCGAAGGATAATTTGCTATCATGCCGCTTTGCGGATAAAAACTGCAATGCGGATAGCCAAGAAGGCACTGACATTCGACGACGTCCTGCTCGTCCCCGCTTATTCAGACTTCATCCCCCGTGACGCATCCCTGCGCACGCGCCTGACCCGGAAAATCAGCCTCAACATCCCGCTTGTCTCGGCGGCGATGGATACCGTCACTGAAAGCAGCATGGCCATCGTCATGGCCCAGCTCGGCGGCATCGGCATCATCCACAAGAACCTCAAGCCCGAGCGGCAGGCTGCCGAGGTCCTGGCCGTCAAGCGCTACGAGTCCGGCGTGGTGGGCGACCCCATCACCATCACCCCCGAGATGACCGTGCGCGAGGTCATCGCCATCACCCGCGAACACCGCATCTCCGGTCTGCCCGTGGTCGAGGGTGGCAGCAGGAAGGTGGTCGGCATCGTCACCAACCGTGACCTGCGTTTCGAGTCCGAACTCGACCAGCCGGTGCGCAACATCATGACCCCGCGCGAGCGGCTCATCACCGTGCCCGAGGGTTCCAGCCTGGATGACGCCCAGAAGCTCATGCACAAGCACCGTCTCGAGCGCGTGCTGGTCGTCAACGACGCCTTCGAGCTGCGCGGTCTCATGACCGTCAAGGACATCCTGAAGGCCGACACCCACCCCGAATCCTCCAAGGACAGCGTCGGCAAGCTGCGCGTTGGCGCTGCCATCGGCACCGGCGGCGACAGCCATGAACGGCTCGAGCGCCTGGTGGCTGCCGGCGTGGACGTGGTGGTGGTTGACACCGCCCACGGCCACTCGCGCGGCGTCATCGAGCGCGTGCGCGAGATCAAGCGCCACTACCCCGACCTGCAGGTCATTGCCGGCAACATCGCCACCGGTGATGCCGCCCGCATGCTGGTCGATGCCGGCGCCGACGCCGTCAAGGTCGGCATTGGCCCGGGTTCCATCTGCACCACCCGCATCGTGGCCGGCGTGGGCGTGCCCCAGCTCACCGCCGTGGGCGACGTGGCCGCTGCCCTGCAGGGTACCGACGTGCCCCTCATCGCCGACGGTGGTATCCGCTACTCCGGCGACGTGGCCAAGGCCATTGCCGCTGGCGCCTCCAGCGTCATGATGGGCTCCATCTTTGCCGGTACCGAGGAATCCCCCGGCGAGATCGTCCTGTACAAGGGCCGCTCCTACAAGTTCTACCGCGGCATGGGCTCGCTGGGTGCCATGCAGCAGGGCGCGGCCGACCGCTATTTCCAGGACTCCAACGTCGCCGCCGAGAAGATGGTGCCCGAAGGCATCGAAGGCCGCGTCCCCTACAAGGGGGCGGTCAGCGGCATCATCTATCAGCTGTGCGGCGGCCTGCGTGCCAGCATGGGCTATTGCGGTTGCCCCACCATCGACGCCATGCAGCAGCGTGCCCAGTTCGTCGAGATCAGCAACGCCGGCATCCGTGAATCGCACGTCCATGACGTGCAGATCGTCAAGGAAGCGCCCAACTATCACGTCGAGTGATCGTTGCCGCCCCACACAGGCTGCCGCCTGGTCGGCAGCCTGTTTCGTTTCCGGACACGCCCGGCCCGGGCGGGTCACAACCCCTCTGTCACGCGCCATGAACCATCAGAAGATCCTGATCCTGGATTTCGGCTCGCAAGTCACCCAGCTCATCGCGCGGCGCATCCGCGAAGCCCACGTCTACTGCGAAGTCCATCCCTGCGACGTCAGCAGCGACTGGGTCCGGCAATACGCCGCCGACGGCCAGCTCAAGGGCATCATCCTCTCCGGCAGCCATGCCAGCGTCTATGAAGTGGATGACCGCGCCCCCGACGCCGTCTTCCAGCTGGGCGTGCCCGTGCTGGGCATCTGTTACGGCATGCAGACCATGGCCATGCAGCTGGGCGGACAGGTGGAAGGCAGCAACACCCGGGAATTCGGCTACGCCGAAGTCCGCGCCCGCGGCCACACCCGGCTGCTGGACGGCATCCAGGACTTCCACACCCCCGAAGGCCACGGCATGCTGAAGGTGTGGATGAGCCACGGCGACAAGGTCACGGCCCTGCCCGAAGGCTTCAAGCTCATGGCCAGCACCCCCAGCTGCCCCATCGCCGGCATGGCCGACGAGGATCGCCACTTCTACGGCGTGCAGTTCCACCCCGAAGTCACCCACACCGTGCAGGGCAGGGCCATGCTTGAGCGCTTCGTGCTTGACATCTGCGGCGTCCGTCCCGACTGGGTCATGCGTGATCACATCGAGGAAGCCGTGGCCGCCATCCGCGAACAGGTGGGCGACGAGGAAGTCATCCTGGGCCTGTCCGGTGGCGTCGACTCCAGCGTGGCTGCCGCCCTCATCCATCGCGCCATCGGTGACCAGCTCACCTGCGTCTTCGTCGACCATGGCCTTCTGCGGCTGAACGAAGGCGACATGGTCATGGACATGTTCGCCGGCAAGCTGCACGCCAAGGTCGTGCGCGTCGACGCCAGCCAGCTCTTCCTGGACGCCCTGGCCGGCGTCTCCGACCCCGAGCAGAAGCGCAAGATCATCGGCCGCCTGTTCGTCGACGTCTTCAAGGCCGAAGCCGAGAAGCTCAAGGCCAGCGGCGCCGGTCACAAGGGTGCCACCTTCCTGGCCCAGGGCACCATCTACCCCGACGTCATCGAGTCGGGCGGCGCCAAGAGCAAGAAGGCCGTCGTCATCAAGAGCCACCACAACGTCGGCGGCCTGCCCGAACAGCTGGGCCTGAAACTGCTGGAGCCCCTGCGCGACCTCTTCAAGGACGAAGTGCGCGAACTGGGCGTTGCCCTGGGCCTGCCCCCCGACATGGTCTACCGTCACCCCTTCCCGGGGCCGGGCCTGGGCGTTCGCATCCTGGGCGAAGTGAAGAAGGAATACGCCGACCTGCTGCGCCAGGCCGACGCCATCTTCATTGAGGAACTGCGCTCCACCATCGAACCCCACAGCGGCAAGAGCTGGTACGACCTCACCAGCCAGGCCTTCACCGTCTTCCTGCCCGTCAAGAGCGTCGGCGTCATGGGCGACGGCCGTACCTACGACTACGTCGTGGCCCTGCGCGCCGTCCAGACCAGCGACTTCATGACCGCCGACTGGGCAGAGCTGCCCTACAGCCTGCTGAAGAAGACCAGCAGCCGCATCATCAACGAAGTGCGCGGCATCAACCGCGTCACCTACGACGTGAGCAGCAAGCCGCCGGCGACGATCGAGTGGGAGTGAGGGGGCTATTGGCGGCGGCTGAAGTTAATTGATTCCACGCAAGAACCCTGTATGCTAATCGTTTCATTGCAAGAATGATCGATTCCGCGCATGTCTGGCCATCTCTCCACGCTCACGACTGCCCCGCCTTCAGATCCTCTCGGCGGCGCCTGGCTGGCTCAGGCCTTCCAGCTGCCGTGGCCCGAAGACCTGCCCGTCGTCAGCCGGATGGGGGGGCGTCGTGCCACGCAGGTGACGGCCAACGGTTGGCTGGAAACCTGGCCGGAGGCGGCTCGCCCATCCGCGGATGTGGTCTCGCATCTGCTGTTTCACCTGCGGCACGAGGTGCCGCACCTGGGGTTGCTTGCACGTCTGTTCGAGCAAATCGGACCGGACGTCATCCAGACCTGGGTGGATACCGAGCCCACCGGGCAGTACGCGCGTCGAGCCGCCTTCCTGTATGAGTGGCTGACCGGCCAGACGCTGCGCGTGCCCGTGGGCCTTGCAGGTAATTATGTGGACGCCCTTGATGGGACGCGACGGGTGGTGGCATCCACCGGCCGTGGGCAGCGGGTGCCCCGCTGGCGGGTTGTCGACAATCTGCCGGGAACCCGCCATTTCTGCCCTCTGGTGGTCAAGACGGAGGCACTCAGGTCTGCGGAGTCTCTTGATGTGCATCGGCTGCTGGACGGGCTCATGGCGGAGTTCGGTCCTGATCTGCTGATGCGTTCGGCGGTGTGGTTGACGCTGCGCGAAAGCCGGGCCAGTTTCAGCATCGAGGGCGAGGGCAATCAGGTGAGCCGTGTGCAGCGCTTTGCCGATGTAATGGCTCGCCGGCTGGGGCAGGGGACAGTGCCTCTGTCGGCTGATGTGCTGGCAGAGTTGCAGCAGGATATCCTGGGCAGGCGCACGTCCCTGGGGCAGTTTGGACTTCGGCAGTCGCCCGTGTTCGTGGGTGAAACGGTGCGCTATCAGGACATCGTCCATTACGTGGCGCCGCCCGCTGCAGACGTGGCGGCCATGCTCGAAGGGGTGCGGGTCTTTCTGGATCGGACGCAGGGTCAGCCTGCCGTGATGCGCAGCGCGGTGGTCGCTTTCGGATTCGTCTACATCCACCCGTTGGCCGATGGCAATGGGCGGGTTCACCGCTTTCTCATCAACGATATCCTGCGGCGCGATGGCGTGGTGCCGGACACGATGATCCTGCCGGTTTCCAGCCTGATCGCCGATGATGCCCAGGTACGTCGACGCTACGATCAGGTGCTGGACGGCGTGTCTCGGCCGTTGATGTCATTGGTGCGCGAGCATGTCGATTTCGCTCGCAAGCCCATCGTGTATCCCGATGGTGTCAGTTCCAATTTCTGCTTTTCAGGGGATGCGCTGGCGCGCCCACTGTGGCGATACCCTGATCTGGGGCCGCATGTCTGCTTTCTGGCGGATGTTCTTGGAAAGACGCTGGCCACGAAGATGCGGGAGGAATCCCGCTATCTTCAGCTGCATGCCCGGGCACGTGCCGCGTTGAAGGAAGTTGTGGAGATGCCGGATGCCCAGGCGGATCGGGTGATCCGTTCGCTGCAGCAGAACGAGGGCGCCCTCAGCAATGTGCTGGCAGGCGAGATTCCGATACTGGCTGAACCCGGTGTATGGGCCGAAGTGGTCGAGGCCGTGTCTGCGGCATGGCAGGGGGACGCTGATCCGTCCTGATACCCCCCTTCGCATCCCGATACCCCAATCTCGCCGTTAGCGTTCACAAGGGGTTCCCCCGCACTGACCAGGCTCAACCCACCCGCCGCCGCCACACCCCCACCACCAACCCGATCAGCAGCACGCTGGCCCCCCCGCCCAGCAGGTTGCTGCCAGCCCAGCCGGGCCAGCTCATTAGCGGGGCGGGCAGGAAGGCGCCCAGGGTGGCCATCACGGCAATGCACAGGTCGTTGATCCCCTGGACCTCGACGGTCGGGTCAGGGCGGTGGGCTGCCGGGGCTGCGTCCTGGGTGGCTGATGGTGAATCCGCTGCCGAGGCAGCGGCCGACGGCTGTGCCCGCAGCTGATCCAGCCGCTCGTTCAGCATGGCGCTGCCGCCGATGTAGGTGAAGTTCCAGCCCAGGCCCAGCAGGATCAGCGAGGTGCTGAGCAGGGCGTAGCCGTCGTTGCCCATGTTGAACGCTGCGCTGATGCCGATGAGGATGAAGCCGGCCACGATGACGGCGTGGGTACCCACGCGCTGGATGATGGAGCCCGTGACGAACGAGGGCAGGAACATGGCCAGCACGTGCCACTGGATGGCGCGGTTCACGTCCGAAAAGGCCATGCACAGCTGGGTCATGTTCATGGAGGACTGGATCATCAGCAGGTTCATCAGTCCGTAGCCGACGGCGGCCGAGAGCATGGCGGCCACCAGCGGCCGGTCGTGCAGCACCAGTTGCCAGGCGTTGGCGGCGACAGGGTGAGGTACGGCAGCATGGGGCTGGGCACCAGAAGGGACAGGCTGGCGGGTGTCATCGTCCCGGTTGCGTATGGGCAGGATGGTGAGCGCATGCAGCACGGCCAGCCCGGCAAAGGCGGCGTAGCAGAGGGCAAAGTCCTGGATGCCTGCCCATTCCCTCAGGCTGTTGACCAGGCTGGGGCCGGTGAAGGCGGCCACCACGCCACCGGCGATGACCAGGGACATGGCGCGGGGCTTCAGCGAGGTGGACAGGCCGTCCGTGGCGGCAAAGCGCGAGAAGTTGGCCACGGCGATGTACAGCCCCAGCAGCGCATGGGAGACGATCAACAGCCCGAACGAGCGGTCCTGCACGGCCAGGTAGCCGGTGATGCCGGCCAGAGCCAGTGGCAGCGTGGCCGCCAGGAATATGCGCTTGCGGCCGTGGCGGCGCATCAGTCGCGCCACCGGCAGTGTGGCCAGCATCACCACCAGGAACTGGCCCCCATAGGGCAGGGTGGCCATCCATGGTCGCGGGGCCACCACGGCGCCCACCAGGGCGGCAATGGTGACAGCCATCACGGCCGTGGTCAGGTTGACGGACTGGGCGATGAAGTACAGCCACGTGCGGGCGGGCAGGCGAGCGGACATGAGGGTGTGGGTTGAAAGCGTCTTGATGGGACGTGCGGTCGATGACGGGCTGACAGTGGAAGCGGGCTGACCGCGAAACCGCGCCGATCAGGTCTGGCGTCCCTGATGGATGGGGATGCTACTGGCTGCTCTCTGCGATTTCGTCAGACAGTCGTCATCTGTTTGCCAAACAGTTGCAGTAAAGTGCCCCGACAGTCGCGGACAGCCGCGGACAGTCGTGCCGCGTCTGCGGGTACCGACGCCGGTACAGGCACGGATGCCGGGCTTTCCCGCCTGAACAGGCATGGTCATGAGCAGCATCTTCTGCCGGGTTCCGAACGCGGCAAGTGTCTGAGCCCGGTGGCAGAATCAGCGCTTTCTTGCGCGAAGGAGCAGGCCATGGCATTTGTCGATCAGATCCGCCAGCGTCTGGCCGATGGCCAGTGGGCCAGCGGCGAGCGGCTGCCGTCACTGCGGCAGATGGCGCAGCGCGAGCAGGTCAGCCTGCACGCTGTGGCCAGCGCCTACGCGCAGCTGGTCAGCGAGGGGCTGCTGGACGTGCAGCATGGGCGCGGGTACTACGTGTCCCCTCCGGTGAAAGGCCTGCCTGCTACACCGCCGGACATGTCCTCCGCATCGCAGGACACCGCGCCAGCCGGGCAGACGGCCCTGTTCCGGTTGCTGCAGGCGGGGCCGGAATATCTGAAGCTGGGCTGTGGCTGGCTGCCGTCGGAATGGCGGGACACCGAGGCACTGGCGGCAGGCGTGCGCAAGACGGCGCGGATGGGGCAGCGGACGCTGACGGATTATGGGGACATCCAGGGCCATGTGTCGCTGCGCCATCAGCTGGCGGTACATCTGCGTCGCACCACGCGCATCGACGTGCCGCCCGGGCAGCTGCTGACGACGGTGGGGGCTACCCAGGCGCTGGACCTGATCATCCGGTTGCTGGTGCGGCCCGGCGACCGGGTGCTGCTGGACGAGCCCTGCAACGGTTCCCTGGTGCACCTGGTGAGGCTGGCCGGGGGCACGCCTGTGGGGGTGCGGCGCAACGCCGACGGGCCGGACCTGCAGGCGCTGGATGAGGCGCTGAAGGATGGGCAGCCCTGCCGGCTCTTCATCTGCAACAGCACCTTTCACAATCCCACCGGAGGCACGCTGTCGGCACGCACGGCTTTCGGGGTGATGAAGCGGGCGGCCGAGCACGGCTTTCTGGTGGTGGAGGACGATGTCTATGGGGACTTCCATCCCGAGCGTCGCCAGACGCTGGTGGAGCTGTCGGGGCTGGAGCACGGCATCTACATCGGCAGCTTCTCCAAGTCACTGTCGGCGTCGCTGCGCATCGGCCATGTCGTGGCCAGCCCGGAGATCATCGGCCGGCTGACCGAGCTGAAGCTGATGACCACGGTGGCGGTACCAGGCTTCTGTGAACGCTTCGTCAACACCATCCTGGTGGACGGATCCTACGCACGGCACATGCGGGAGCTGCAGCGCCGCATGCTGAAGCACCAGAAACAGGCCCAGCGACGGCTGGCTGCGCTGGGCTGGCAGTGCGCCACGCAGCCTGACGGGGGCATGTTCCTGTGGATCCGCCATCCGCAGCTGGAGGACCTGTCGGCCTTCATCACGGCACTGGCCCGCCATGGGATCCTGCTGCTGCCGGGCTCGGCCTTTGCCGTGTCGCAGGATTTCCGGGCCTGGACACGGATCAACGTCACGCACCTGACAGATGAGGCGGTGTCGCGGATGGCGGCCTGCATGCGTGAAGTGCCGGTCTGAGGACGTACAAACCTGCCCTCAGTCATGGTATTGAATTGGATTCCCATTCGCTCACGTTCTATCATTCGAGAATTCGTCGCTGTCCCCCTTTCCCTGTCTTTCACCAGAGGGTTCTTTCATGAAGGCATTCCGGGTCTCTTCCATGGTTGCGCTGGCCGTTGCCGCCGCGCTCTCGGGCTGCGCCGCCACGCAGGATGCCGCCCAGTCCGCCGTCAGCAGTGTCAAGTCGCTGGCAGGCCAGGCACAGGTCACCCGCCAGGCGGTGGCGCCGGCGCTGTATGAAGTGGCCTACTCGCCCAGCCAGGACGTGGTCTACGTGGTGTCGGCCGGTGGTTTCGGTCCGGATGCGCCGGCTTCCAAGGTACTGCGCCTCGATCCGAAGACGCTGGACGTGAAGGGCGAGATTCCCCTGTCCGTCAATGGCTTCGGGCTGGTGCTGGATGATGCCGCGCACCGCCTGTACATCACCGATACCCGTGCCGGCTCGCTGACGGTTCTCGACGTGGCCAGCGACACCGTGGTGGGCACGGTGGCGCTGAATGAAGCGCCGGATGCCGTTTTCAGCCAGACACCTGCCAAGGCTTCCCAGGCAGCCAGGGCTGCGAAGGCCTCCCGGGCAGGCAAGAGCGCCAAGCCCGCTGATGAGGACAAGGATGGCGTGTACAAGTACCGCGAGGTGGTGCTGGACCGCACGCACAACCGTCTGTATCTGCCGGGCATGAGCCTGGAGGCGGGCAGCAACGGGGTGCTGAAGGTGGTTGATGCCCATACGCTGAAGGTGCAGAAGGTGGTGCCGGGTCTGGGCTTCGGAACCACCGGCATTGCGCTGGATGAGGCGGCCGGCAAGCTGTACGTCTCCAACCTGGTCGGTCAACTCTTCGTGGTGGATACCGGCACGCTGGCCGTCACGCAGAAGTTCGAGGTGGCCGCCGACCAGCTGCTGAACCTGGCGGTGGACCGTGCGGCAGGTCAGGTGCTGGCCGTGGATCAGGGCATGGCCCGCCTGGACGAGAAGCGCCAGCAGGACGGCATTGCCTACACGCCGCGCGGCAAGGGCAACCAGGTGGTGGCCATCGACCCGGCCAACGGGCAGGTTACCCGCAACATTGCCGTCGGCACGCAGCCGGTGGCCCTGCTGCTGGATGCCGAGCGCAACCGCCTCTACGTGTCCAACCGTGATTCGGGCAATGTCTCGATCATCGATGCCCGCACCGGCCATCTGCTCAAGTCCGTGGACCTTCAGCGGCACCCCAACAGCCTGACGCTGAACCCGAAGACGGGGGAGGTGTACGTGACGATCAAGAACGCCCGTGACGCCGCGCGTGGCAGCAACGAGAGCGTGGCCCGGATCCAGTATTGATTCCATCTGCCCGGCGTGAGGCCGGGACAACATGAGGTCGGGCTGCCTGCAGGATCAAGGGCAGTCCGGACCGGAAGCCGGGGAGGGAACTTTCCGGTTTCTCCAGGCCCGGGAGGTTGCAGCCCGGCCAGTGTGCAGCTGGCATTTTCCCGGTGCCAGGTGCCGAATCCTTTGTTACAGAAACAGGAGACCTGTGTCCATGAAATCGTTCCCCAAGTCTTTCCGTACTTCTTCCTTCCTGGCGCTGGCCGTGGCGGCGGCGCTGGCCGGCTGCGCTGCCACGCAGGATGCCGGTCATTCGGCCATGAATATGGTCAAGTCGGCCACGGGCCAGGCCCAGGTCGTTCGCCAGGACGTGGCCCCGGCGCTCTATCAAGTGGCCTATTCGCCCAGCGAGAACGTGGTCTATGCCGTCTCGGCGGGCAACCCCAAGGATCCGGCTTCCGGCGTGAAGTCGAAGCTCTTCAAGCTGGACCCCGAGACGCTGGCCGTGAAGGCGGAAATCGAGCTGCCTAAGCCCGGCTATGGCCTGACGCTGGATGACGAGGCGCATCGCCTCTACATCGTGGACACCCGCGGCGGCACGCTGATGGTCTTCGACACCACCTCCAGCCAGGTGACGGCTTCGCTGACCATGCCGCCGGTGCTGGATGCCCAGGGCAAGCCCGAGAAGATCGAGTACCGCGAGATCGTCGTGGACAAGGCCAACAACCGGCTGTACCTGCCTGCCATGTCCTATCACGACAGCAAGCTGCAGGTGGTCAACCTTGAGACCCTGACGGTCGAGCGCACCATCCCGGGCTTCAACTTCGGTGCCACCGGCATCTCGATGGATTCGGGCGCCGGCAAGCTGTATGTCTCCAACCTGATGGGGCAGCTCTTTGTCGTGGACATCGGCACGCTGGCCATCACCGACCGCTTCGAGGTGCAGGGTGATCAGCTCCTGAACCTGGTGGTGGACCACGACAACAAGCGCCTGCTGGCCGTGGATCAGGGCTTCGACCGCCTGGACGTGGTTCGCAAGGAGCGGGGCGGCCTCAACTATCAGACGCGCACCCAGGGCAACCAGGTGCTGGCCCTGGATCCGTCCAGCGGCAAGGTGCTGCAGAACATCAAGGTGGGCACGCAGCCGGTGGCCATGCTGCTGGACGCACCGCGCAATCGCCTGTACGTGAGCAACCGTGTCTCCAGCAATATCTCGGTGGTGGATCCGCGCACCGGCCAGGAGATCAAGACCATCGACCTGCCCACGCACCCGAACAGCTTTGCGCTGAACCCGAAGACCGGCACGGTCTACGTGACGGTGAAGCTGCCGAAGGAAAAGTCGATGACCGACAAGGAAAGCGTCGCACGCATCAGCTTCTGATGCTGGCCTGATGGCCCGTCCGTCCGGCGTACTGATACCGCCGGGCGGAATGGCGTGCCTGGCGCGGCACAATGTCACGCCGGCGCACGCAGTGCGCACTTATGATCGGCCCCTTTCCTGAAGGAGCGATCATGGTGCGCATGCGTCCGGTTTCAATGATTCTTGCATCGGCTTCGCTGGCCGTGCTGCTGTCGGCCTGCGGCAGCGATATCCATCCGGGCGATCAGACGGCGCAGGCGCCTTCGGCCAGCAGCGGCAACGCAGGCAACAACAACGTTGCACCGAATGCTTCCGGTTACTGGCAACTGGCAGGACGCATCTTCCAGCGCAGCGGCCAGTCCGAACAATCGACGGTGGACGTGAATGACCACGTCGAATCAACGCTCGAGATCCATGGGCGGATTCCGCCGGCCACGCCCGTGAATGGTGCTGCGGGTTCGGCTTCTGCAGTCACGACAAGTGGCACGCCGGTGGCCACCGAGACACTGGACAGCCTCCTGCGGGTGGAATTCACCGGCCGAACCGCAGGCACCTATCAGATCACCACCGACGCAAACCGTTTCCAGAATGCCGGTCGCCAGGCGCGTCTGGCCGTGCTGCGGGTAGCCGTGCGTGACACCACCACCCGGCA
Organism: Lautropia mirabilis; assembly: GCF_900637555.1. NCBI lineage: Bacteria > Pseudomonadati > Pseudomonadota > Betaproteobacteria > Burkholderiales > Burkholderiaceae > Lautropia > Lautropia mirabilis. The sequence continues at coordinate 2,098,105 of NZ_LR134378.1, forward strand.
GGAAACCAGCTACATCGCCACCGCTGGCACCATCGAGGTGACGGTGGGGGCTGACCGCAAGTTCCATGTCCGCAGCGTAACCGACCTGCCGGTGCGGCAGCTGAGTATCTCGCAGGCTGCCGGCGGCGTGACGGCCATGCCGGCGCAGACCCAACTGTCCATCCGGGACTGACGCCGCAGTTTGCAAAAAGAAGCGCTGCCGCCGGATGAGTCATCCTGCGACAGCGCTTCGTCGTGAACCCGATATCCGGCCACCCACGGGGTGGCCGGAAACGGATCAGATCACTTGGCGGCGTAGCGGCTGATGTGATCGCCCTGCGGATCGTTCTCGCCGCGTGCCTTGTTCACGCTCCACACCGTGCCCTTGCCGTCGGTGAAGACGTGGTTGGCATACGAACCACCCGGCAGGTTGGCCACCAGGTTGCCGTTCACATCCACCACGGCCACCGAGTCACTGCCCCGGTTGGCCACGTAGGCCTGCTTGCGCACCGGCTCCCAGACCACGGCCAGCGGGCCGGCGCCAACCTTCACGTCAGCCTTCAGCTTGCCATCGGTGGCGTCCAGAATCTGCAGGTTGTCGGTGCTCTGCGACGCAACGAACAGCAGTTTCTCTTCCGGCGCATAGGCGATGCTGATGGCGCCCTTGGCCCCTTTCAGGTTGTAGACCTTCTCGATTTTCTCGGTCGGCTCGTCGATCACGTAGATCTGGTCGGTCGTGGCCACCACGAACAGCTTGCCACCGTCCTGATCCAGGGCAAAGTTCAGCGGCGCCGGCGGAATCTTGGTGCGGGTCGGCGATTCCAGCGCGATGTCGACCTTGTGTTCCAGCGTCTGGGTGTTGAACACGCTCACGTAGTTCTTGCGGTCGGCGGCTACATAGGCCCGATGACGCGGACCATCGACCAGCACCCCGTGGTTGTGCGGGGCCAGCTTGTCCGGGAACTGCTTGACCAGCGACAGGTCATCCTGCTTGTAGACGGCCACAGCACCTGTGCGCGTGTTGCCCGTCCAGACGGTACCGGTGGTGTCATCGACGGCGACGCCGTAGACCGCTTCCAGGCCCTTGCCGGTCGAATCAGCCGGCGGCGTGACCTGGTGTTCGATGGCCAGCGAGCTGGGGTTGACCTTCATCAGGCTGGACTGCTTGATGGGCGGACGACCCGCGGCCGAGGTGACATACACGGCGTGGCTGCGGGCGCTGTAGGCGCCCTGGTACAGGCCCGGATTCAGCGGTGCGCGGGCGATATGGTAGGCGTTGACGCCCGAGAACGGCAGCTTGGGCGAGATCTTGAAATCCAGAATCTCGGCATAGCCGGGGTTCACCGTCTGCACCACCACCGGGTGAATGCCCACCGGCGACTCGGGCGGAATCTCCACTTGACCGGCAATGCGCCCTTCGGCGTCGACACTCAGGATGGCCTGGGTGGTGATGGTGGCGCCATCACTCAGCAGCTGAACCTGCTGGCCCGGCTTGAAGCCACTGCCGGTCACGTCCACGGTCTCGCCCGGATAGGCAACGCCCGTCACCTTGACACGGCCGGTATAGTCCGGATCGACTGGGTGGGTGAGGCCGCGGGCCTGCACGCCGACGCTGAACGACAGTGCGGCCAGGGCAACGGCAAGTGCCGTGCCCTTCAGGCGGGCGCTGGTGCGAATATCAATAGAAGACTTTCTCATTAAATTTCTCCGGTATACGAAGGGAACAAGACATCATCGAGGGAATCACACAGAGAGCCGCCCTACGGTGGCGTGCACGATGGGATGGTGCCCTGGGCCGCACGCCGTCTGGTGGCGCGTTCCTGAGAAACAGAAGCCGGGAAGGCCCCGCCTGGTTGCAGGATGGGCAACGAAACGCTGACCATGGAAAGAAAACCAGACACTGTCTTACGGAACGTGGTGGATTGTATATGGTTTCTAAGAATGAGGATGATTAACGATACTGTCAGTAGGGAGTTGTAACCATGTTGACAGTGTGGCGCAGAACAGGGTAGCTGCGGACGTCGGGCTGGGCGTGCGGCCTGTCGAAGATACCGGCGGGATCCTGACGACAGTGCCGGGTATTGAATGCATCCAGGATGCGGAACTTGTGTGACGGCCATGCAACCAACATCGGTGCGGATGTCGTGCAGAATCCATGTCCATGAAGATGTTTCATGGAAGCCATCTCGTGCAACCGAGGAAACCCGCATGAGCCATTCCTACCAGGTGATATTCGAGAACAATCGGGAATGGGCCGAGCACAAGAAGGAACTTGACCCCGACTATTTCCGACGCCTGTCGCGTTCTCAGAATCCTTCCTACCTGTACATCGGCTGTTCGGACAGTCGTGTGGCCGTCGAGGAGCTGATGGGGCTGGAGCCGGGCGAGGTGTTCGTCCATCGCAACGTGGCCAATCTGGTCATCGGCATGGATCTCAATGTCTCGTCGACCATCGAGTATGCGGTCAGCCACCTGAAGGTGAAGCACATCATCATCTGTGGCCATTACAACTGCGGAGGTATCCGGGCCGCCATGCTGCCCCAGGACCATGGGCTGATGAATCCATGGCTGCGCAACATCCGCGATGTCTACCGGCTGCACAAGGACGAGCTCGATGCCATCGAGGACGAGCACCAGCGCTACGACCGTCTGGTGGAGCTGAACGTGCAGGAGCAGTGCATCAATGTCATCAAGATGGATTGCGTTCAGGCGCGCTATGTGGCTGACGGCTATCCGATCGTGCATGGCTGGGTGTTCAACCTGCGCAATGGCCGGCTCATCGACCTGGACATCGACTTCGCGCACCTGATGGACGACATCCAGAAGATCTACGACATCACGGATTCGCACTGGGTGGTCAATCAGCGCAAGGTAGGCTGAAACAGGGCGGCAACGGCCTGAACTTCGCTTCGTCATCGCGTGCCCATCGGCCAACGCCATTGAAGGCGCCACGCACAGGATTCACTCGGACGGCTCGTTCCGGAATCGTTCGCTGACCAGCGAGCGCAGCCACTGGTGGGCCGGGTCGCGGTGCAGACGTTCCGGCCAGAGCATCAGCATCTCAAAGCCAGGGATCTCAAGGGGGGCAGACACAACCCCGACACCGGGATGGTTGCCTGCCAGACGTTCAGGCACCATGGCCACCAGGTCAGTGCTGGCCAGCACATGCAGCAGCGACAGGAAGTGGGGTACCGACAGCACGACGTTGCGCTGAAGGCCGACCGCAGCCAGTGCCCGGTCGGTGGCGCCCTGAAAGCCTCCCCCATCGGGTGAGACGATGGCATGTTCCAGACGACAGAACTTGGCCAGCGTGGGCCGCCGCTTCAGGACCGGGTGCCCCGCACGGGCGGCCAGCACGTAGCGTTCATGGAAAAGGCTGCGGCGTCTCAGGTGAGGCGGCGCTTCGGCTGTGATGTGGAAAGCCAGATCGAAGTCATCCTGCCGAGCGCGCTGCGACAGGAGCGGGGGCGAGAGCTGGTGGATGGCCAGGCGCATGCCAGGTGCCTGCTCTCGAAGCCGGGGCAGGATGGGTTGGAGGACCGTCATCAACGTGTAGTCGGTGGCGACGAGTCGCCAGGTGTGGTGTGCCGTGGCGGGGTTGAAGGGCTCGGGAGGAGCAACAGCCTGACCCAGGGCATGCAGCGCATCGTGCAGCGGGATGCGCAGTTGCTCGGCGCGCGCCGTGGGCTGCATGCCCTGCGGGCCGGGTAGCAGAAGAGGATCATCCAGCAGCTCACGCAGGCGCGCCAGCTGCATGCTGACGGTGGGCTGTGCCAGGTTCAGGACCTGGGCGGTGCGGGTGACATGCCGTTCTCGCAGCAGGGTGTCGAGCGTGACGAGCAGATTCAGGTCGATACGGCGCAGGATGCCGTGAAGTGGACGTGGTCCGGAGTCAGGGGCGTTCATGGTTCAGGAGGGGGTGCAACCTGGGCTGCAATCAGGGCGTTCGGACAGATTCTGGTCCCCAGAAATGGGCCATTCCGTGAGTCCGCTGCTTGCAGTGATGGGCTGCCTGAAGGATGGGACCTGTCGCTCCTGAGGGATGGGAACCGTTGCCGTCTGGAGGATGGAACCTGTCGGAGAGGGGGCCGAGGCCTGCACGGAACGAGTCGTGACAGCGGCATGTTATCGCCATCAGCGATGGCAGGCATCGCAAGAATTCATTTCTGTTATGGCCCATTTCTCCCTATCGTGGCCTTGGTCGTCGTGGGGCCACTTCGGCCGAGAGGCGCGTGAATGGAGAATCGGACATGGAGAGGATCGAAAAGCCCTTGATCACCGTGGTGGGTGCCACCAGCAAGCAGGGGCGCAGCGTGGTGAACTCACTGATGCAAAGCCAGCGTTTCCGGGTACGGGCGCTGACGCGCAGGAAGGATTCGCCCCAGGCGCTGCAGCTTCAGAAAGCCGGTGCAGAACTGTGGGAGGTTGATCCCCATCGGAGTCCAGATGCACTGGCGCAGGCGTTCGAGGGATCGGCTGGCGCGTTCCTGATGACGCCGCCATCGATGCCGGGGCGCGACGATGAGCGGATGCTGGGCCTCCAGCTGGCCAATGCTGCAGCGACGGCAGGCGTGGGGCACATCGTGTTCAGTACCCTGGAGAATGTCGAGCAGCGCTCGGGCGGCACGAAGTACGCGCCGCACTTCACCGACAAGGCGAAGGTGGCCGACCACATCCGCAGTCTGGGGGTCTCGCATACCTTCGTGATGCTGGCGTTCTTCTACACCAATCTGCTGGAATACTACGTGCCGCGGATGGACGGTGACACGCTGCTGATGCCGATCTATCTGCCGGAGGATTTCCGGGCACCCTTCGTCGATCCGCTGACGGCCACCGGGCCTGCGGTTCTGGAGATCCTGTCGAATCCCGCCTACTACCAGGGCAGGACCATGCCGGTGGTGGGGGAGATGATCTCGCCGCGCGAGATGGTGGAAGCGTTCCAGCGGGTGACGGGCGTGAAGGCCGAATACCGCAATGCCTATACGCGCGGCGGCCTGTTGCAGTACTTCCCGCAGTTTGCCGAGAACCCGCTGCTGGTGGAGGAACTGCAGGGCATGGTCAGCCACGCGGTCGAGCATGGCTACTTCGACGCGTCGCTGGACCTGAACTGGAGCCGGAAGGTGAATCCGGACATGCTCGACTGGGAGGGCTTTCTGCGCCGCACAGGATGGCGCGGACAGCAGATGTCATTCGGTGCCTAGGCGATCCTCGTCCTGATCGATCCGCGTCCTGGTCGATCGTCGTTCGGGACCTCCGGCTATTGGGGGGACGCTGAGGTGCGGGGCAGCCGTAACCCTACGGAATCAGTGCACATCCGTTCGATGCATGAAAAAAACCGGCACAGGCATGAACCTGTGCCGGCCTGTCTGCCGGAGGCGAGGAGGTGGGCCGTTAGCCTGCCGCCTTGCCGGGCCGGGTGTGGTTTACGGGGGCAGGCAGGGCCTTGGGCGATGCCTTGGCGCCTTTCTTGCCCTTGCGTGTGGAACCCGGCACTGCCTGCAGGCCGCCGCGCAGGGCGTTGAGCAGGATGGCGATGGTGCTGCCGTTGTGCAGGACCGAGGTGGCGATGGGGCTGAGCTTGCCGGTGGCGGCACCGGCCAGGATGGCAGTGTTGGCGCCGACGATGAGCTTGAAGTTGGTGTCGATCTGCTTCATCGTGCGGTTGGCAATGGCCTTGGCATCGGCTACGCGGGCGATGTCGTCTTCCAGCAGCGCGATGTCGGAAGTCAGACGTGCCAGGTCGGCGCCCCGCTGCATAGCGATGCCGACGTGCGCACCGGCCAGGGCCGGGGCGTCGTTCATGCCGTCGCCCACGAAGGCGATCTTCGCACCACTCTCGGTCAGCTCGTGCAGGATGCGGGCCTTGTCCTCGGGCATCAGCTGGGCATGGTAGGCGTCCAGACCCAGGTCACGGGCCAGCTCGGCGGCACGGACTTCGTGGTCGCCCGTCAGCATCAGGATGCGCTTGACGCCCAGGGTGCGCAGGCGCTTGAGCGTCTGGGCCGTATTGGCGCGCAGGCTGTCCTTCAGGGCGATGATGCCCAGCAGTCGGCCACCCAGGCCGATGTAGAGCGGGGTCTTGCCTTCAGCCTGCAGGCGCTCGATATCCTCCTCGTGAGCGCCCATGTCAATGGACTCGTGCTCTTCGAGGAAGTGGCGCGAGCCGACCACGACGCGCTTGCCCTGGATGACGCTGGCCACACCGTGGGCGGCGATGAAGTCGACCTCCTCGTGCGGGAAGTGGCGGTTGCTGTGCCGGCGGGCGGCCTCGACCACAGCATGTGCCAGCGGGTGGAAGTAATGCTCTTCCACCGAGGCAGCCAGGTCGAGCACGTCCGTGGGATCGAACTCGGGGTCGAAGGCCAGCACGTCGGTGACGACCAGGGTGCCCGTGGTGAGGGTACCGGTCTTGTCGAAGACGAAGGTGTCGGCCTGGGACAGGCGCTCCAGTGCGTCACCGCCCTTGAACAGCACGCCGTCACGGCCGGCGGTGTACATGGCGGACTTGAAGGCGACCGGGGTGGAGAGCTTGAGCGCGCAGGCGTAGTCGGCCTGCAGCACGGCGGCAGCCCGCTTCCAGTTGCGTGACACCAGCCAGGTGCTGCCGGCCAGGCCCAGGATCCAGGGCACCAGCTTGTCGGCCAGGCGGTCGGCGGTGAGCTGGGTGCCGCTCTTGACCTGCAGGGCGTGCTGGACGTAGTTGGCAATGCGGGCGCTGGCCGTGCCGGTACCGACATGCTCGGCGTAGATGCGGATGCGGCCTTCCTCGATGACGGTGCCGCAGAGCACGCTGTCACCCCGCTGGCGCAGCGCCGGCACGCTCTCGCCGGTCATGCTGGCCTCGTTGACGGTGGCCTCGCCGCTCAGCACGGTGCCATCAACGGGGATGACGGCGCCAGCCGCACAGATGACGGTGTCGCCGACCACCACCTGGGCGGCGTCGATCTGCAGCTCCTCGCCGTCGCGCTCGACCCAGACCGTGTCGGCATCGGGATGCAGCAGGTGCTTGAGCAGGTCGTCGGAGCGGCGGGCGATGGACTCTTCCAGATACTCGCCCAGCGCCAGCATGAAGAGCGTGGCGTTGGCGGCCATCTGGTCGCCGCTGGCGGTGGAAATGGCCACGGCCAGCGCTTCCAGCACGTGGTTGTTGAGGCCTTCCTTGAGCAGATCCTCGATGGCGTCCTTGTACAGGGGAAGCGAGACGGCCAGCGTGGCCGGTTTCGCCAGCGGCTGGGGCACCTTGTTGGTGGTCAGCAGCAGCAGCGCGCTGGCCAGCAGGTCACCGCCGGTGGACAGCACGTTCTCGCCGGCCTTGCGCTTCTCGCAGCTGGCGGCCTGGACGGCGGCGCCGCTGGCGCCAGTGCAGACCGAGGCTGGAATGTGCGAGAGCACGCGCTGCAGCTTGGGGATGCTGGTCTTCTTGCCGTCGAACTGGATGGCGATGGAACGTGCTGCCGGGTTCAGGCGCACGCCGGTAACACCGGGCTGGTCACGTACCACGCGTTCCAGTGCCTGAGGCGCCAGCTTGGCGCTGCCCTTGGGCAGCGTGTAGCGATAGCGGACTCGGCCGTGCGACTGGTGAGCCACATCGAGCGTCTCGAACAGCAGGGGGGCTGCGGCGTTGGAGGAAGAAGGGCGCCCTTTGGCGTCCGGCTGTTGTTCCAGGGGCATGACGTGCAATGAATGCGTGGATGGCAAGGCGTGTGGTGGGAACCGAAAGACCGGCTGGACCGGTGCATCCGACGGCTTATGGCACCGGCTGCCCTGGGGGCTGGCCGGGCCTGGGGTGGATCAGTCCTCGGCGTTTTCCTGTTCGGCCGCGACTTCGGCCTTCAGGTCGGCGATCTGCTCCTTGAACTCCTCGACGCTGCCAGCCACACCGGCGTAGAGCTTCATGCCCATGCGGATGAGCTTGGCGCGCTTCTCGGGATCACCCAGCACATAGGCGGCAGCGCCACCCAGCAGCAGACCCAGGATGAACTGTTCCGTCTGACGGTTGCCACCGAACAGGCCCGACAGACCCAAGCTTTGCCAGGCACTGTGACCGTTGGCCTGAGCGGCATTGGGGAAGGCGCCATTGACGTTGGCGTTGGGCGTGCTGGCATTCTGCGGGAAGCCGTTGAAACCCTGTCCGTTGAAACCTTGAGCATTGAAGCCCTGGCTGTTGAAGCCTTGGCCATTGAAGCCCTGACCGTTGAAACCCTGACCGTTGAAACCCTGACCGTTGAAACCCTGGCCGTTGAAACCCTGGCCGTTGAAGCCTTGCGGGTTGAAGGCGTTGCCATAGGCAGCCTGATTGAAGCCGCCATTGCCGTAGCCGTTGTCGAAGCCCTGGTTGGGGTAAGCCTGGTTGTCGTTGGAATCCTGATCCTGGTTGTCGTTGTTCCAGGTATTGAATTGATTGTTGCGGTTCGGATACTTCTGATTTTTCTTGGCCATTTCAGTTCTCCGTCATGGACAAAGCGTGTGTTCGGGGAACAGGAACCACCCGGGGTCCGAGCGAAAGGGTGTGAGGGCGGATCCTGGAAATCGATGTGGGCGTGCTGGGCTCAGGCCTCGTCACGCGGGGTGTGTGCCATCTGGATGTAGCGGGGGGACGCGTCTTCCTGGCTTTCCGGAGCGTCGTCGACGAGGTTGTCCACCTCGATGACTGCCGGACGGGCGGGACGATCGGCCAGCCAGCGTTCGGCGGCCAGCACGACGGCTGCGCCGGCGGCTGCCGTGAGCAGGGCTGCACCCGGTCGGGACTGGCGCAGGGCGCGGGCAGCGGCGGTACCGGCCGAGAGCGCGGCTCCGCCCTGCAGGGCCATGCGCACGGCGCGGCGGTCAAGGCGCTTGCCAGCGGGTTTGCCGTCGGCGTTGCGGGCACGCTCGGCGCGTTCCTGCAGCGTGACCAGCAGGCCCGTGGTGATGCAGCCCTTGAAGAAGTCTTCCACGGCGGTGCTGCCCAGTGCCAGGGGCGGATTGCCGGGGCGCAGCGAGGGGAAGGCCTGTGCGCCCAGATTGCGCAACGTGGCGGGCACGTTGGCAGCAAGGCCGGACCCCTGGGGCGTGCGAGCCGGGGTGGGCAGGTTGGTGCCGAAGGGGGAGCCGGAACGGTTGAAGGGGGTTCTCATGAAAGGTCAGTGCTGGCGAAAGGGTCAGTGCTGGCCGGCGTCGTCATTCGACCCGGATTCGGTCGAAGGCGTGGCGGAGGCCGCGGCCTGCTCGGTCTTGGGGGTCTGAGGACGCTTGCGGGGGCGACGGCGCGGTGCTGGCGTCTCCTCGGAAGCCTCGCGCGTCGTGGTGCGACGGGTGCTCTTGGGGCTGGCGCCGCCCGCCTGCGAGGTGCTGGCGCTGCGCGCCGCCCGCCTGCGGGTGCCTGTTGCGCTGCGGCTGCCCTTCTTCGGTGCCGGAGCCTCCTCGTGCGGGGCGGGCAGCAGCAGGGCGCTGGCGTCTTCATAGGCGCTGTCGGCATCATCGGCGTGGGCGGCGCTGCGGCGATGCAGCTTGTCCGCCACCTTGCGACGCATTTCGGCGCCGGTCTCGCGCACGGTGTCCAGACCGTCGCTGGCTTTCTGTTTCAGCGTGTCGCCAGCCTGACGGATCTGGCTGCCGGCCTTCTTGAGGCCTTGCTGAACGGCTTTGGTGCGCACGAGCTGGGTGGCGGCGGCGCCTGCGGCGGCGCCGATGATCAGGGGCAGGATGGGAAGCATGGTTCAGTTCTCCGGGTCATGGGAGGGAGACCAGGCGGCATCGGTGGAATCGTCCGTTTCGTCCGGATGGTCGGAAGGCGCGGCCTGGCCGCTGCAGTCGCAGGCGGCGGCGCAGGCGGCGCGCTGTTCGCGCAGGATGCGGGCGTGGCGCCCGCCCTGCACGGCCAGGCTGCCGACGACGGCACCGGCCACCAGCATGGGGTGGGCCGCGCGCAGCACGGTGCCTGTGAAGCCCAGAACGCCCCCCTGACGGGTGAGCAGGGCAAAGAACGCTTCCATGGCGTCACCGATGACGCCATGGCTGACATGGGCCTGCGCCGGGTCGATGCCCTGGGCGGCATGCAGTCGCTCACGGTCGACGGCGGCCTGCCAGGCACGTTGCAGCGCGGGCAGGTCACGGGTGAGCAGCTCGGACTGCAGGCGCTCGAGCTGGCGGCGCAGCGTGGGGTCAGGGGTGAGGGTGACCAGCTGCTGGTAGACGCCGGCGCTGTTGAACGTGCCCTGCATGGCGCGCTCCAGGCTTTCACGCCAGCCGGTGACCAGGGGCTCCGGGGCAGGAGCGGGCAGGGCCGGGAGCGGAATGCCGAACTGCTGATACAGGTTGCCCAGCAGCGTGATGCGCTGGACGGTGCTGTCGAGCAGGGTCTGCAGCGGCGCCTGGTTGCCGTGGGTGGCCACGGCCGACGTGTAGAAGGCCCAGGAGGCCTGCTGTTCCTGCAGGGCGACAGCGAGGATCGGGCCGGGGCCACCGTAGGCCAGGTCAGGGCGCGGCATGGCGAAGTTGTTCATGGGCTTCATCCAGAATGGTTCGCAGGGTCTGCGCCGCGGGCGTGTCGGCATTGGCCAGCAGATCGGGCCACGCGGCATTCGGGATCACGGCGGGATCGTATTCGATGGTGCAGGAGCGTGCCAGCAGGTTCCAGCTGATGTTCTTCACGCCCCGGATGCGGCGCAGGGCCGTGGTGATGGCCTCCGACCGGCCTTCGGGCCCATCGAAGCTGACGCCATTGAGGGCACCCTTGCCGAGCTTGAGACGCAGGCGACCAGGCACCTGATGGGCGATGGTGAGCCAGGGACGGAAATGCGCGAGCACGACGCCCGGCGGCGTCTGCGGGGTGAAGGTGACGGGGGTATCGGCAGCCATGTGTGTGCAGTTACGGACGGCGGCCGCGAGGATACGGAAAGGCAGGCCGCCATGGGCGGAATTGTGCCTGATTTCTTGCGAACGTGCAGTCTTTCTTTGTTAATCTGCCGTGATGACGCCCGCTTCATTTCATACATGCAGTCGCTGACGCATTCGCATTTTCATGCACTTCCGAAAATCATTGAAACAACGATAAAACGTAGGCGAAGGCTACAGAAGCTGGCACGCGGCACGGTGCGCCGGATGATCATTTCCGGCATGGAAAGACCATGGTCCCAGGGCAGGTACCGGCCGACCGTTCCGGCCGGCCGGAGAAAACGAGGGGAAGGTCAGAGGCCCTCGGGGCGGACATAGCCCGGGAAGTGCTGGTCCAGGGCCTGGCGGAAGGCTTCGGAACGGAAGGCCTTCTTCAGGTCCTGGGCCCAGGCGGCGTTCTGGTTGGCCTGGCGCACGGCCACCACTTGCTGGTAGGCCACCGGGGGCTTTTCCAGGGTCAGGGCGCGGGTGAAGTCCAGGCCGGCGGCCGTGGCGTAGTTGCCGGGCACGATGGCCAGCGTGGCATCACCCACGGTACGTGGCAGCTGGGCGGCTTCCACCGGCACGAAGCGCAGCTTTCGGGGATTCTTGGCCACGTCCCGGGTGCCCACGCGCAGCGGGTCGATGCCGTCCTTCAGCGTGATGAGCCCCTGCTGGGCCAGCAGCTGCAGGGCACGCGCCAGGTTGGCAGGATCGTTGGGCAAGGTCACGCTGTCCCCTTCCTTCACGTCCGAAAACTTGCCCACCCGTTCCGAGTAGATGCCCATGGGCGCGGTGGTGCTGGGCACCAGCGCCACGAGGTCCAGCTTGCGGTCCTCGGCAAAACGCTTCAGGTAGGTGATGTGCTGGAACAGGTTGGCATCCAGCGAGCCTTCGGCCAGCGCCAGATTGGGCTGGATGTAGTCGTTGAACTCGATCAGCTTGACGGTGTAGCCGTCCTTTTCCAGCTGGGGCACGACAGCTTTCTTCAGCACGTCGTAGTTGTAGCCGGCCGTGGCGCCCAGAACCAGGTGCGTGTGGGCGGGGTCGGCGGCCTGGGCATGCCCGATCGGGAGCAGCAGGGTGGCCGATGCGATGACGGCGGACAGCGCGGCGCCGACGAAGCGACGGCGGGAAGGGGTGTGCATGACGTATTCTCCGGGAAAATGATTCGGTCCCGGCGATATTAGCGCCAGCCCGCCGAGCTGAATGCCAAGGATGGCTCCATATGCGTCAGACGCATATCGTCATGCGTTTTTTGCCATGGCATGCAGGGGGGCCTGCATGCCATGGATGTCGCACGTCAGAGGATGGCCGTCAGGAAGGTGATGCCGCCCAGGATGAAGCCCGGAGCGTTGGAGATGGTGACGGGCCAGTCACGCCCTTTCTTGAAGAGGGCGTAGATGACCCAGAGCAGGCCGTTGACGCAGGCCACGGCCGGCTGGATGGGGTGGCCCTTCTGGCCGGCCAGGTTCATCTGGATCTGCGGCAGGTAGGCCACGTACATGCCGATGGCAGTGATGGTGGCGATGATGCCCAGGATGCTGGCGGCTTTTGCAGAGAGTTTCATGGTGGCGTCCGTCCCTCAGAGAGCAGTCCAGAAGGTGATGAGGCCCAGCACGATGCCGGGGGCGTTGGCCAGCGCCACCGGGATGTCGCGCTGCGGCTTGAAGAGCGCATATATCACCCACAGGGTGCAGTTGATGGCGGCCACCAGCGGCTGCAGGGCGCTGCCTTTCTGGCCGGCCAGGTTCATCTGGATCTGGGGGATGTAGGATACGTACATCGAGACTGCCGTGATCGTGGCGATGGTGGCCAGGACCTGGGTCTGCCGATCGGTCAGTTGCATGGGGAGGATTCCGTGGGAGAGGGGAGGACGGTGTCTTTCTGCCAGGCGTGTCGGCCTGTGACACACAGTCATCAATATAACCTCACGGCAGGCAAGGTAGTGCGCTTGACCCTGAATCTCGTTGCAAGGTGGATGGAAATCATTGGCCGGGATGATGGACCGACGTTCAATGGCCCGATTCGTGAAACCGTGCTGACAGAGAGGGGCTGGAGGGAAGGATTGTGTCGCCGGCCATGAGGCACGCCAGGGAGCATAGGCAGATGGCATGTACAGGGAGCATGTGCAGGGAGCATGTGCAGGGAGCATGTGCAGGGAGCATGTGCAGGGAGCATGTGCAGGGAGCATGTGCAGGGAGCATCCGCCGCGTTGAGGAACAGTCCTTGGCGTCAAAAGCCGGTCATATCTGAAAATCTCATGATCGAATGGCCTGCTTCATCGTTTTTCGCATATGTAAGCGCCTAGAATCCGCCGCATGGATTGGTCCTACGTGCAGGAAATCATTCCGCGCTTTGTCCAGGCGGCACTGGTGACGCTGAGGCTCTCGGCCTGGGGCGTGAGCCTGTCGTTGCTGCTGGGCCTGGCCGTGGCGCTTGTCACCAGCTACCGGGTGCGTCCCTTCGACAGCCTGGCGCGCGTCTACATCGAACTGTCGCGCAACACGCCGCTGCTCATCCAGCTCTTCTTCCTGTACTACGGGCTGCCCAAGATCGGCATTCACTGGGATGGCTTCACCTGCGGCGTGATCGCGCTGACCTTCCTGGGCGGTAGCTACATGGCCGAGGCGCTGCGGGCCGGCCTGCAGGCGGTACCACGCGGACAGGTGGAATCGGCGCGCGCCATCGGGCTGCGGCGGGCACAGATTCTCCGGCATGTGGTATTGCCGCAGGCGCTGGCCATCGCGCTGCCGGCGCTGACGGCCAATGCGCTCTTTCTGGTGAAGGAGACCTCGGTGATCAATGCGGTGTCGGTGGCCGAGCTGCTGTTCGTCACCAAGGACATCATCGGCACCGATTACATGACCAACGAGGCGCTCTTCATGCTGCTGGTGTCGTACCTGGTGCTGCTGCTGCCGCTGTCGTGGCTGGCGGCATGGGTGGAGAAACGGATGCGGAGGGCGGAATATGGCGGCGCTTGAGGTGCTGCTCTCGGGCCAGAACGTGCCGCGGCTGCTGCACGGGCTGTGGCTGACGCTCTACATCTCGGTGATCTCGGTGGCGGCCTCGGCGCTGCTGGGCACGGGGCTGGGGCTGCTGATGCGAAGCGGGAGCGCAGCAGTGCGCGCCGGCTGCCGCCTGTACCTGGAGACGATCCGGATCGTGCCGATCCTGGTGTGGCTGTTCGTGCTGTATTTCGGACTGCCCACCTGGACGGGCTGGCACGTGGATGCCCTGTGGGTGTGCGTGGGCGTGTTCTCGCTGTGGGGCACGGCCGAGATGGGAGACCTGGTACGCGGGGCGCTCTCGTCGCTGCCGCCGCATCAGCGCACCTCGGCACTGGCCCTTGGGCTCACGCGGGCGCAGGTGTTCCGGTACGTCGAGGCGCCGCAGGCGCTGCGTCGGGTGCTGCCGGGGGCCATCAACCTGTTCACGCGGATGGTCAAGACCACGTCGCTGGCCGCGTTGATCAGCGTGATGGAAGTGGTGAAGGTGGGACAGCAGATCATTGAACGTTCGCAGATGATCGAGCCGAAGGTGCCGACGGCCTCGTTCTGGATCTATGGGCTGATCTTCCTGCTGTATTTCCTGGTGTGCTGGCCGCTGTCATGGTGGGCAGCGCGGCTGGAACGACGCTGGGCGGCATGACAGGGCAAGGACGGACGCAACGCACCGGACGCCGCGGGCTGGCCGCATGGTCGGTGCATGGCGCGCAAGGTCAGGGCTCGGAGAACGTGAGGCAAGGGGCGCAGGAACGGGACGGGAGAACGTGAAGGATGAGGCACGAGGAAGAAACGCATCGCGCCACGCCGGGCAATGAATCCGGTGAGGCACTGCTGACGCTGCATGGCGTGCACAAGCGCTATGGCGAGGTCGTGGCGCTGCATGGCATCGATCTGACGCTGCACCGGGGCGAAGTGGTGGTGATCCTGGGGCCGTCGGGCTGCGGCAAGAGCACGCTGCTGCGGACCATCAACGGCCTGGAACCGATCCAGGGCGGCGAGATCAGCATGGCGGGTGTGGGCGTCTTCGGGCGCGACGTGTCGTGGGACCAGGTGCGCCAGAAGGTGGGCATGGTGTTCCAGAGCTATGAACTCTTTGCCCACATGAACGTCATCGACAACATTCTGCTGGGGCCGCTGAAGGTGCAGAAGCGTGACCGTGCCGAGGCCGAGGCCGAAGCGGACCGGCTGCTGGAGCGGGTGGGGCTGCTGGCGCGCAAGCAGGCCTGGCCGCGCGAACTGTCAGGCGGTCAGAAGCAGCGCATTGCCATCGTGCGGGCACTGTGCATGAATCCGGAAGTGATCCTGCTGGACGAGATCACGGCGGCGCTGGATCCGGAAATGGTGCGCGAGGTGCTGGACGTGGTGCTGGAGCTGGCGCGCGAGGGCATGAGCATGATCATCGTCACCCACGAGATGGGCTTTGCCGAGAAGGTGGCGGACCGGATCGTGTTCATGGATCAGGGGCGGATCATCGAGGAAGGAGCACCCGCCGCATTCTTTGCCCGGCCGCAGACCGAACGGGCCCGGGTGTTCCTGAACGGGCTGGACTATTGAAGAAAAGGCCGACGCCGAAGGCGGATGGGTGACGGCGTTTGGCGTGTGGCGATCTGACGTTCGACACTCTGGCGGTGTTCCGGCTCTGGAAGGGGCATGGACGATGGATGTTGTGGGGCACGGTCGCGTCGTGCCTCAAGTTTGAGAAGCAAGGGCGGTATGAACCGTGCCGCTTGTCTGAGTGGTAAGTATCCGAAACAACCTGGAAAGGAAGGACATCATGAAATTTGCATTCAAGCCGGTACTGATGGCCGCCCTGCTGGCGGCCGGTGTGGTGAGTGGCAGCCATGCGATGGCGGCTGATGACGGGCTGGCACGGATCAAGGCCAGCGACCGCATCCGCATCGGTGTGTTCGGTGACAAGCCGCCCTTTGGCTACATTGACAGCGAAGGCAAGAGTCAGGGCTTCGATGTGGAAATTGCCAAGGACTTTGCCAAGGATCTGCTGGGCAGCCCCGACAAGGTGGAATACGTGATCACCGAGGCAGCTAACCGGGTCGAGTATCTGAAATCCGGCAAGGTGGACATCATTCTGGCCAACTTCACGCAGACGAAGGAACGCGCCCGCGTGGTGGACTTCGCCGCGCCCTACATGAAGGTGTCGCTGGGTGTGGTCTCGCCCACCAAGGCGCCCATCAAGTCGGTGAACGAACTGGAAGGCAAGACGCTGCTGGTGAACAAGGGCACCACGGCCGATGCGTATTTCAGCAAGAAGTACCCGGATATTTCGCTGCTGAAATATGACCAGAACACTGAGACCTTCGATGCGCTGAAGGATGGTCGTGGTGCAGCACTGGCCCACGACAACGCCTTGCTGTGGGCCTGGGCCAAGGAAAATCCGGGTTATGAAGTCGCCATCGGCCAGCTGGGTGAGCCGGAATTCATCGCTCCGGCGGTGAAGAAAGGTGATGACGCCCTGCGCGCCTGGATCGACCAGGAAGTGGCCAAGCTCAAGCAGGACGGCCGTCTGAAAGCCGCCTACGAGAAGACCCTGCGCCCGGTCTACGGCGACAAGGTCCCGGCCGAGCAGCTGCTGGCGGAGTGAGGCTAGCTGGCGCTTGACGGCGTGTCAGCATGCCGAGCAGGCACTGCTTGATCAGCGCCTGCTCATGATGTCTGGCAGCCAGTATCAGGCCATCCTGGACATGCTGGACCGTCCGGAACAGGACAACCCGGGGTTGGCCGACCTGTTTTCCCGGGTGCCGGTCTGGGACGCTCAATGAAGCGGGTTGCGCTACAGCCGTTGGCGGCCCATCATCGGCAGACAAGTCCCTGAATCCTCAGGGCAGAGGATCAGCCGGCGGCGTGAGGCTGGCACGGATGGCCGCCAATCCGGCCATTGCAAAGCGATGCAGGTGGTCGACCAGCACCTCGGGCTGCATGTGTCGCAGCTCATGCAGTGGCCCCGGCAGCTCTCGCCGGGCGATCAGCATCATGATGCAGGGGGCGCCGACGCTGAACATGCAGCGTGTGACCACCGGGTCGTCGGCGTCGATGTCGATGATCTCGGCCACCAGCTGGCGCACCAGCGACAGCTTGGGGGCGCTCTCGGTCCTGAACAGCACCTGCAGGTGCGAGGAAGGGGCCATCACTTCGGCGGCCAGCAGGCCCAGGTGCCAGTTGGTCTGTGCGCTGGTGGCTTGGCTGACCAGCTGGGCCATCAGGATGCGAAGCCTTTCGGACGCTGGCAGCGGTGCATGCACGAGCTGGCTGAGTGCGTCGACGGTGAAGAGCCGCCGGTGGGCTTCGATCAGCGTGGCCTGGTAGAGGCCGCTGCGGCTGCCAAAGTGATAGTTGATGGAGGCCAGGTCCACGCCGGCGTGGGCAGCCACTGCCTTGCTGGTGGTTTCGGCAAAGCCCCGACTGCCGAACAGCTCGCCCGCGGCCTGCAGGATGCGGGCACGGGTGGCTTCGCCGTCGGTACGGGAGGCGCGGGCATTGGCGGGGTTGGGGATCATGGGCGCATTGTTCCTGATTTGCGGCGCTCTGGCCATCCTGTGCCATCCCGGGTGTGCCGGCTGGGGTGCAGGTAGCCCCGTGATCTACGACGTATGGTCGCCATTTACGTAAGCAGCATTCACTTGATATTTCCATAGGACTAATTTCAATTCAATTTAACTTTAAGGTAAGATGGGTTCCACGGGATGGCCTACTGTCCGTCCGGGGATGCGCTCATGAAGAAACCCATCGCGATGATCGTGCTGCTGGCCGCCGTGGCGGCGTGCTGGTACGGCTGGCAGCACTGGCGTCCGCAGGGACAGGACGCCGGCGTTTTCTACGGCAACATCGACGTGCGGCAGGTGTCGCTGGCCTTCGAGGGCAGCGGGCGTGTGGCGCAGGTGGATGCGGAGGAAGGTGACCGGGTTCAGCCGGGCCAGGTGCTGGCGGTACTGGATACGCGCACGCTGGCGCTGCAGGCGGATCAGGCGGCGGCCCAGCTGCGGGTGCAGGAAGAGAACCTGCGGCGGCTGAAGAACGGTGCACGGCCGGCCGAGATCGCCCAGGCACGCAGCCGGCTGGCGGCTGCCCAGGCGGATGCCCAGCGTGCCCGTCGTGAGCAGGCGCGGCTGGAGCGGATTGCGACGGCCAGTGCCGGCGCGGTGAGTGTTCAGGATGTGGACCGGGCGCGCAGTGCGGCCCGGGTGGCGCAGGCCGCCGTGAAGGAGCGGCAGGATGCACTGGCCTTGGTGCAGGAGGGCGCACGCCGCGAGGAGATCGATGCGGCCGATGCCCAGGTGGCGGCAGCACGTGCCCAGCTGGCGCTGCTGCGTCATCAGCTGGACCAGGGGGAACTGCGGGCGCCAGTGACGGCCGTGGTGCGTTCGCGCCTGCTGGAGCCGGGTGACATGGCGTCGCCGCAGCGTCCGGTTCTGGCGCTGGCGGTGACCAGTCCCAAATGGGCGCGCATCTACGTGGATGAGTCCAGCCTGGGGCAGGTGAAGCCCGGGCAGGCAGCGCAGTTGAGCGTGGATTCGATGCCGGGACGGACGCTGGCCGGCAGGGTCGGCTACATCTCGTCGGTGGCCGAGTTTACGCCCAAGTCGGTGCAGACCGAGGTGCTGCGCACCAGCCTGGTGTACGAGGTGCGGGTGCTGGTGGATGACCCCGATGATGCGCTGCGGCTGGGGCAGCCGGTGACGGTGCGGCTGGAGTCAGGCACGGCGGACCGGAACCATGAGGGCGGATGAATCCGTGGTTCGCGCCGAGGGCCTGACCCGGCGCTTCACGAGGCCAGATGGGCGTCCGCTGGTGGCACTGGATCGGGTGTCGCTGTCGGTGACCCGGGGGCAGCTCACGGCCCTGGTGGGGCCGGATGGCGCGGGCAAGACCACACTGATGCGGATGGTGGCCGGATTGCTGGCGCCGGATGAGGGCAGTCTCCATGTGCTGGGACGGGATGTGGCTCGTAACGCCCAGGAGGTCCAGGACCGCATCAGCTACATGCCGCAGCGCTTTGGCCTGTATGAGGATCTGAGCGTGCAGGAAAACCTGGACCTGTATGCTGATCTGCATGGCGTGCCGCAGGCAGTGCGCCGCGAACGCTTTGCCCGGCTGATGGCCATGACGGATCTGGCGCGCTTCACGGCGCGCCCCGCCGGCAAGCTTTCCGGCGGTATGAAACAGAAACTGGGCCTGGCCTGCACGCTGGTGCGATCGCCCGAACTGCTGCTACTGGACGAGCCCAGTGTAGGGGTGGATCCGCTGTCGCGCCGTGATCTGTGGGAGATTCTGCTGCAGCTGGTGCGGGACGAGCAGCTGAGCGTGGTGGTAAGCACCGCCTACATGGATGAGGCCGAACGCTGTGCGCACGTTCACGTGATGAACGCCGGTCAGGTACTGGCCAACGGCACGCCGCAGGCACTGGCGCAGCGGGCGCAGGGCCTCACCTTCGTGGCGACGCCGCCAGTTGGCATGGCGGCGCGCATGCTGCAGGCGCGGCTGCTGGATGCAGCGTCTGCCGTGGTGGATGCCGTGCCCCGGGGCGGGCAGGTACGCTTCATCCATCGGCCGGATGTTGATGAAGCGGCATTGCGGCCGTTGCTGGAGAACGTGGAAGTGCATCCCCGACCGGCCGAGCTGGAGGATGCCTTCATGCTGATGCTGCGCCAGCACGCAGAGGCGGCTGGTGGGCAATCATCTTCGGAAGAGCTGTCTGCGGCCGGAGCGGACCGAACCCTGCAGGGGCGGAGGAATGATGAACCGACCGCCCCGGCCGCGGTGGAAGACCATGCTGAACCCGTCATCGTGGTGCGCGATCTGGTGCGCCGCTTCGGTGACTTCACGGCGGTGGCCAGCACCTCGTTCGAGGTGCGGCGGGGCGAGATCTTCGGCTTGCTGGGACCCAACGGGGCCGGCAAGACCACCACGTTCCGGATGCTGTGCGGATTGCTGCCGGCCACCAGCGGCTCGCTGCAGGTGGCGGGCGCGAACCTGCGAGTGGCACCGGCGCGGGCACGGGCCCGTATCGGCTATGTGGCACAGAAGTTCTCGCTCTATGCCACGCTGACCGTGCGCGAGAACCTGGCGTTCTATGGCGCGGCCTATGGCCTGCACGGCCGACAGCTCGCCGAGCGGATGCAGGCCATGCTGCAGCGCTTCGATCTGGATCCGGAGGCCGAAAGCGGTCTGCTGCCGGCCGGCTATCGCCAGCGTCTGGCCATGGCGGCAGGGCTCATCCATGCGCCCGACATCCTGTTCCTGGACGAGCCCACCAGCGGCATCGACCCGCTGGCGCGGCGTGCATTCTGGCGCACCATCACGGCGCTGTCGGCACAGGGCGTGACGATCGTCATCACCACGCACTTCATGGAAGAGGCCGAATACTGTGATCGCATTGCCATCCAGGATGCGGGGCGGATGCTGGCGCTGGGCACGCCGCACGAGGTGCGCGAGCTGGCGGGCGGGGCGGGCAGCGACATGAACGAGGCGTTCATCGCCATTGTCGAGCAGGGACGCCGGGAGGCTGTGACATGACCAGGATCGCTATCGTGAATCTGTCAGTCAGGCGAATGACATCCGGGCTGGGCGCCTGCCTGCGGGCAAGGAAGTGCACCATCCTGTTTGACACTCACCCTCAGTACCCTGTTGTTGGCCTGTGGACGCAGGAGAGCTGTTCATGAGGGCGACGGGTTTCTGGCACCGGCTGTGGGCGCTTGTGAAGAAGGAGTTCCATCAGATGCTGCGCGACCGCAGCAACCTGCTGGTGGGTCTGGCGCTGCCGGTGACGCTGATCCTGCTGTTCGGCTACGGCATGTCCTTCGACGTGAAGGACGTGCGGGTGGCGATGGTGCTGGAAGATGCGTCGCCCCGCGTGCAGCAGGTGCTGGCCGGACTGCGTGGATCCACCTACATGGAGCCGCGCTGGGCGGGCAGCATGCCGCAGGCCGAGCAATGGCTGCGCCGGCACGAGGTGGAGGCCATCCTGCGGGTGCCATCGGACTTTTCCGGGCGGCTGCAGACCGGCGACGCGAAGGTGCAGATGGTGGTCAATGGCAGTGAATCCACGTCGGCCGCCACCATCGAGTCCTACGTGAATGGCGTGCTGGCGCTCTGGGCGCAGAAGGAGGTGGATCGGGCTGGCCCGGCCGGGCAGACTCTGGCGGCAGGCAGCGTGCAGGTGCAGCAGCGGCTTTGGTTCAACGAGGCCGGCGAGAGCACCTGGTTCCTGGTGCCGGGACTGCTGGTACTGGTGCTCACGCTGATCGGGGCCTTTCTCACCTCGCTGCTCATTGCCCGTGAATGGGAGCGCGGCACGATGGAGTCGCTCTTCGTGACGCCGGTGCGGCCGCTGGAGATTGTGCTGGCCAAGCTGATTCCCTACGTGGGCGTGGGGCTGGTGGATCTGGCCATGTGCCTGCTGGCGGCGCATTTCCTTTTC
This sequence comes from Lautropia mirabilis, assembly GCF_900637555.1. Classification (NCBI taxonomy): domain Bacteria; kingdom Pseudomonadati; phylum Pseudomonadota; class Betaproteobacteria; order Burkholderiales; family Burkholderiaceae; genus Lautropia; species Lautropia mirabilis. Next base: position 2,119,378 of record NZ_LR134378.1, read on the forward strand.
GAGGTGCCGATGCGCGGCTCGCTGGGCATGATGGTGCTGGGGGGCACGCTGTACCTGGTGGTGTCGTTGCTGATGGGGCTCTTCATTTCGGGGCGCACGCGCAACCAGTTTCAGGCCAGTCAGGTGGCACTTCTGGGGAGCCTGCTGCCGTCGATGATGCTGTCGGGTTTCATCTTCGACCTGCGCAATGCACCGGCACTGGTTCAGGTCATCGGGCATCTGCTGCCGGCCACGCACTTCATGGGGCTGACCAAGAGCCTGTTCCTGATGGGCAACCACTGGCCGACCATCGTGCAGGACCTGGTCATTCTGCTGCTGTATGCGGTGCTGCTGCTGTGGGCCACGTTGCGCACGGTAAGAAAGCGGCTGGACTGACAGGGCAGGGCGGTGGAGATCCGAACGCAGAGAGAGAAGCGGCAGGTGAAGGCGCGTGTTGTCGACCCTGCCCGGGAGGGTATCCGGATGAGGCAGGATGAAATGCATGGGGCGTGGCTGGCCGGATGGCTGCTGGCAGTCCGGCAGGTGCTGGCGCTGATCCGCAAGGAGCTGGTGGCGCTCTTCAAGGAGCCGGCCAACCGCATCATCCTGTTCGTGCCGGCGCTGCTGCAGGCGCTGCTCTATGGCTACGTGGGTACCTACGACCTGCACGACACGCCCTATGCAGTGCTGGACCAGAGCCGCAGCGAGGCCTCGGCCCGGCTGCTGGCCCGCGTCGAGAGCAACGGGCTTTTCCGGCAGGTGGCGACACTGGCTGATGCCCGGCAGATTGCCGACGTGATCGATGAGGGGCGCGCCATGTTCGTCGTGAGCATTCCGGCCGACTTTGCGCCCCGGCTCGCACAGGGACAGACCACGGCGGTGCAGCTCATTCTCGATGGCCGCAACTCGGTGACGGCGGGGCTGGCTTCGGGTTACGTGGGCAGCATCGTGGGCAGCTACAACCAGACGCTGCGGCAGGCGGCGGGGCTTTCCGGCACGGGCGGGGTGCAGATCGAGCGGCGTGCCTGGTTCAATCCGAACCTGGAGTCGCGCTGGTCCCTGATGCCGACGCTGATCGCCTCGCTGAGCCTGATACAGACGCTGCTGCTGGCGGCGCTGTCGGTGGCGCGCGAGCGCGAGCAGGGCACCTTCGACCAGTTGCTGGTGACACCGCTCACGCCGATGCAGATCCTGGTGGGCAAGGCGGTGCCGTCGGTGATGGTGGGGCTGATGCAGTCGACCATCATCCTGCTGATCATCCGCTTCTGGTTCCAGATCCCGATGGCAGGGTCGATCGTGACGCTGTACCTGGGGCTCCTGGTGTTCACGGTGGCCGCCGTCGGCATGGGGCTGTCGCTGTCGGCGCTGTCGCTGACCATGCAGCAGGCCATGCTCTACACCTTTCTGGTGGTCATGCCGCTGATGATGCTCTCGGGCATGCTCACGCCGGTCCGCAACATGCCCGAGGTGCTGCAGGTGGCCACCCATGCCAATCCGCTGCGCTTCGGTGTGGCCATTGCGCGGGGCGTGTACCTGGAGGGGGCAACATTCGTCGACATCGTGCCGCACCTGATTCCGCTTGTCGTGATGATCGCGGTGACGCTGCCGCTGGCCGCCTGGCTGTTCCGCCATCGGCTGGGTTGAACCTGCTGACCGGTCAGGCGGTCCGCCACTCCCGGGCCAGTGTGGCCACCAGTTGCGCAGCGGGCATCTCGCGGATCATCGGCGCGCCCTGGCCGGCCCAGTGAGCGGCATAAGTGTGCTCACCCCGGCGGCTGGCCGCAGCATGGAGCTGCTTGGCGGCATCGTAGGCACGCGGGTAGGCGGCAGGCGGCGGTGCATCCGGCGCTTCGCCGTAGTCGATGAACGGGCTGACGATGCCACGGGCCGGGCGGCCCGAGAGCACACGGGTCAGCCGGGTATGGGCTGCGTCGGGGCTCCGGAGGCGTGCCCGGTAGGCTGCGTTGGCGGCGGATTCCGGACAGGCCACGAAGGCGGTGCCCAGCTGCGCGGCAGCGGCGCCCAGTTCCTGCATGGCGCGAATGGCGTGGCCGTCCATGATGCCGCCGGCAGCGATGATGGGCAGCCGGGTGTTCAGGACCAGCTGCCTCACCAGCACGGCGGTGCTCAGGTGTTCGTCGGGCGGGAGCGGCATACCGGGCTCGGGATCGAAGCAGCCCCGGTGGCCGCCTGCCTCGATGCCTTGCGCGATGATGGCATCCAGTCCGGCGGCTTCGATCCGACGGGCCTCATCCAGGTTGGTGGCACTGGCCAGCAGGCAGATGCCGGCTTTCTTCAGGGCCTGCAGCTGGTGGGGCGCCGGCAGCCCGAAATGAAAGCTCACCACCGCCGGACGGGTTTCCAGCAGGACGTCCAGCATCTGATCGTCATCCATGAAGCTGGAATAGACCTCGACCAGCCGGGTGGGGGGTACCATGTCCAGACGGGCATAGAGCGGTGCCAGATGGTGCAGCCAGGCCGCATCGCCAGCCGGATCGGGGGCAGGCGTCCGATGGCAGAAAACGTTGATGTTGAAGGGCCGGTCGGTGAGGGCACGGGTGGCCTCGATCATCCGGCGCGCGTCTTCGGGCGAGCTGGCGCCCGCGCCCAGACCGCCCAGTCCCCCCGCGTTGCTGACGGCAGCGGTCAGTTCCGGCGTGGCCACGCCAGCCATGGGGGCTTGCAGGATGGGCAGGGCCAGGCCCAGGCGTTCCATCAGGGCATGGGAGTGGTCGTTGCTCATAAGTGTGTCTCCTGTGCTGCCGGGTTGCTGGCAGTCGTTGTTGGTTTCCCGGTAGCAGACCCGCATCGTGGATGGTGCCTGCTACCGCCGAATACGCCTTTTACCGGCTACGCCTTTTACCGCCGGATGTAGCGATAGCCGATCCAGCCGCCCAGCAGGCCGCCCAGGTGGGCGAAGTGGGCCACATCCTGTTGCGTGCCGGTCAGGCCGAACCATAGTTCCAGTGCCGCGTAGATGGCCACGAAGACGCGGGCCGGCAGCGGGATGGGCGGGATGAGCAGCATGACCCGCTCGTGCGGGAAGACCAGGGCATAGGCCAGCAGGATGCCGAAGACGCCGGCCGAGGCGCCGATGATCGGGGCACCGTTGATGGACAGGATTTCGCCGACCAGCATCTGGGCGATGGCACCGAAGACGATGGCCGACAGATAGGTGATGGCGGTGCGGCGTGGCCCCCAGACCATCTCGATGCGCGAGCCGAACATCCAGACGGCGAACATGTTGAACAGCAGGTGGGTGAAGTCACCATGCAGCACGCTGTAGCTGAGGATCTGCCAGGGATGGGTCAGCAATATGGACAGGTCGGGCCAGAGCGCGAACCAGGCCATCATCTCGTAATAGAAGTTCTGCTGCAGCAGGTAGAAGATGGTGTTGATGAGCAGGACGGCGCGGACAAATGGGGGCACGGCAGGTCTCGATGGGAGGGCGATGGGCCGGCCAGCGGGTGGCCGGGGCCGGAATGGGAGTGAACCCGGGGTTCGGGTGATTATTGGGGACGAGGGCGCTCGTGTTCAAGCGGCCATGCCGGGGCAAGACCAAGCCCCGGCTCGCTGATGTCCAGCGGGTCTCAGGCCTTGCCCAGCGACCCGCGGAACAGGTCTCGGGCATGGCCGGTGGAGGGCACTGGGCGGACCGGGGATGCGCCTTTTGGCGGTGTGCCAGCCCGAAGGGCTGCGGCAGGTCCGGGCGCGACGTGCGGGGATGCCTTGTCAGTGGCCGAGGCGCTCACGGCAGGCGGGGGGCTCCCCGACGCAGGGGAATGTCGGGATGCGATGCCCTTGTCGGCTGCGCTGGGCAAGGCCGGAGACGGCTGCCCTGCAGGGTGTTCCGGTTTTTCCGGGGCGCTGGTGCCGTGCGCACCTGCGACCTGGGAGGGCCTGGCCGTGGCACGTTCTGCCGCCTGCAGCCTGGCTTCCAGCCGGTTGCCGTCGAACGGATGGTCCGCCGGGGGTGCGTCGGCAAAGATCGGCGACAGGCGGGCCGCGTCGTCGGCATCGCGCTGGGCATGACGCTCAAGCTGCTGCAGCGCGGCCCGGCGTTGAGCCGTGCTGCGCAGGCCCACGCCACCCACCTCGTCGGCCAGGCTGACGCCGGTGTCCGGTGAGGGCAGTGCCGCCTTGGTGGCACCCGTCACGACGGCGCCGCCGGGGGCGGTGTGCAGGCCGTTGCCGATGCCATGCGCCATGTTGCTGCGCACTGGCTGACGTTCCCGTGGTGGCTGGGTGAGCAGGTCGCGGAAACTGATGGTCGACAGCACCGCCGACATCTGGTCCTGGGCGTAGGAGAAGGTCTGGATGATCCGGTCGGCGTCCGGTTCGGGCGGATGGATGTCGCCGGCATGGCGCACGGCCTCCAGCACCTGCCAGGGCGTGATGTTGCTCAGGTCGCGGCCGGGCATCCAGGCCGCCGGCTCGCTCTTGTCCACCCGCACGACGATGCCGTGGGCCACCAGGGCTTCCAGGATCCCGTCAATGGCATAGCCGGGCGTATGGAAGCGCCGGGCCAGCTCCTCGGTGCGCAGGGCCGCGTTGCCTTGCAGATAGCGCTCGCCCAGCGCCTGCATGATGGCCAGGGCCAGCTGGTCCTGGCTCTGTGCCGACAGGTGCGGCTCTTCGCCCGGGGGGGCCATCAAGCATTCGGTGTGCTGCATGTAGAAGCCCACGCTGGCGCCCACCAGCACGACGATCCAGCTCACGTACAGCCAGATCATGAAGATGATGAGGATGGCCAGGCTGGAATAGATGGCGGCGTACTGGGTGGAGCCGGCCACGAAGCGGGCAAAGGCCCAGCCGGCGCTCTGCCAGCAGATGCCGGCCACCAGCGCACTGGTGAGGGCCGGCAGCAGGCGCACCCGCGTGTTGGGCATGAACAGGTACAGGAACAGGAACAGCCCGATGACCAGCACGTAGGGCAGCAGCCGGCCGGCCAGCACCGCGAGGTGCCCGAAGGGCTCGACGCTGATGATCATCTGCACCAGATGGGACGAGGCCAGCGTGGCGTTGAGGCCCAGCGCCGACACCACCAGGATGGGGCCCAGCAGCATGACGCACAGGTAGTAGCTGATGCGCTGCGAGAGCGGGCGCATCGTCTTCACGTGCCAGATGGTGTTGATGGAGCTTTCGATCTTGAGGATGGTGGACACGGCCGTGAACAGCAGCATCCCCAGACCCACCGACCCCAGCACGCCCACGTGCATGTTGTCGATGAAGCTCATGATGTTGGTGGTGATCTCGGCGCCCTTGGGGCCCAGCGGTTCCATGAAGCGCTGCAGCGCCGGCTCGATCTGGCCGTGCACGCCGAAGGCCTTGGACACCGAGAAGGTGAGCGCCAGCACGGGCACGATGGACAGCAACGTGGTGTAGACCAGGCTGGTGGCGCGCAGCATCAGCTGCCCGAAGGCCAGGTCGCGCACGACGGCCAGAAAGACGGCCAGGGCCTTGAGAAAGGCACCCGATATGCCGTGTCTCTCGGGGGCCTGCTGATAGAGGCGGTTCTGCAGGGCGGCAAGCAGACTGGCAGGATTGTCCATCGCAAGAAATAAGGGCGGAACGGGCCGTGCGACCGAGGAGGCGCATGGCGCGGAGGGGGTGTTCCGCCGGGTTGTCCAGACCTTCTGAAGTCTACCGAAAGTGCTCGCGGATTGCCGTTGCGCCCATGACGGCCGGTATGGATGGCTGGTCCTGTCGGTGTGTAAATCCTGTTTCCATCTTGTGACGGATGCAGGATGCAACTCCGGACTTTGGGGAGGGTCTGATACAGACACGGCCCGCCCAGGATGGTAGGGTATCCGTTTCCGGCGCCAGCCGCGGGGGCTGAGGGGAGCCCCAGCGTGCGGGGCAGGTCCCGGCAGGGCGTCGGAAGCACAGGAATCGGAGGCGTCCATGCAGGAATCAGGCAAGCACATGCAGACAACGATGACCGGACGGGACAGGGAGCCGGCGCGCCGCCGGGTTCTGCAGGGCATGGCAGCCCTGGGAGGCGGGATGCTGCTGGCGGCCTGCGGTCACGATAGTGACGACGACGGCTGGCGACGCGAGCGGATCATCCGGACCGATCAGCAGGCCGGCACCGAGACCCGGCTGGTGGTGGGGCAGGCGCTGGAGCTGAGGCTGGCCGTGGACGAGAGCCTGCTCATCTATCGGCGGGGTCACAGCTCGCCCGAGATGCGCCGCGTCAGCGGCCCGGAACGGCGGACCATCGACGGCCGCGTCTATCAGGTCTGGGTGTTTGCTGCCGTCATTGGCGGGCATGCCACCATCCGCATGGAGTACGCTCAGAACGAGCAGGCGGTGCCGGCGCGCGTCGTCGAGTTTCCGGTGGACGTGCACTTCAACTGAGCGTGTGCCGAGGGCATCGGCCGCGCTGGCCTGACGCCGACCCTGCCGCGAACGCGGGTTGTTGCGGGCATGCGACGGGTGGGCCTCCGTCGATCGAAAACAGGGGTGACAGCCGGTCACTTCACATCTTTTAGCTGACGTTAGCCGACGGATCGATCGGAATTCCCGCATAATTGACGGGCCACATCCTTTCTGCTCGGCCCGGATACCCCCCATGCCTCTCGTCCTGCTGGTCATCCTGCCGTGGCTTGGCAGCCTTGTCGCTGTCATGCTGCCGTCCAACGCCCGCAACGCGGAATCCACGGCGGCCGGGGTGATATCGCTGGCAGCGCTGGTGCAGGCGGCGCTCTACTTTCCGGCCATTGCCCGGGGCGAGGTCATCGAGCAGCGCATCACCTGGCTGCCCACGCTGGGGCTGGATCTGGTGCTGCGCATGGACGGGCTGGCGTGGCTCTTCACCATGCTGGTGCTGGGCATCGGCGCGCTGGTGGTGCTCTATGCGCGCTACTACATGTCGCCGGCCGATCCGGTGCCGCGCTTCTTCGCCTTCCTCATGTCGTTCATGGGGGCGATGACGGGCGTGGTGCTTTCGGGCAACCTGGTGCAGCTGGTGCTGTTCTGGGAACTCACCAGCATCTATTCCTTCCTGCTGATCGGCTACTGGCACCATCGTGACGATGCCCGGCGCGGTGCGCGGATGGCGCTGCTGGTCACGGGGGCGGGCGGCCTGTGCCTGTTCGCCGGCGTGCTGATGATCGGCCACGTGGTGGGTAGCTACGAGCTGGAACGCATCCTGTCCAGCGGCAACATCATCCGCGAGCACGCGCTCTACCGTCCCATCCTGGTGCTGGTCGCGCTGGGCGCGCTCACCAAGAGCGCCCAGTTCCCGTTCCTCTTCTGGCTGCCGCGCGCCATGGCCGCGCCCACGCCGGTCTCGGCCTATCTGCACTCGGCCACCATGGTGAAGCTGGGCGTCTTCCTGCTGGCCCGGCTGTGGGTGGTGCTCTCGGGCACCGACGACTGGTTCCTGCTGGTGTGCGGGGCGGGTGCCGCCTCGCTGCTCTTCGGGGCGTTCCTGGCCATGTTCCAGACCGACCTGAAGGGGCTGCTGGCCTATTCGTCCATCAGCCACCTGGGGCTGATCACGCTGCTGCTGGGCATGAACAGCCCCACGGCGGCGGTGGCAGCCGTCTTTCACATCATCAACCACGCCACCTTCAAGGCCTCGCTCTTCATGGCGGCCGGCATCGTCGACCACGAGAGCGGCACGCGCGACATCCGCCGGCTCTCGGGGCTGATCCGCTACATGCCGGTCACCGGGGCGCTGGCCTTCGTGGCCAGTGCGGCCATGGCCGGGGTGCCGCTGCTCAACGGCTTCCTGTCCAAGGAAATGTTCTTTGCTGCCACCATCGACCTGGACACCTCGCACCCGGTGGGGCTGGTGCTGCCGGTGGTGGCCACGGTGGCGGCCATGTTCAGCGTCACCTATGCGCTGCGCTTCTCGATCGACGTGTTTCTGGGGCCCAAGGCCACCGATCTGCCGCGTGAGCCGCACGAGCCGGTGCACTGGATGCGGGTGCCGATCGAGCTGCTGGTGGTGCTCTGCCTGCTGGTGGGCACGCTGCCGGCCACGCTGATCGGCCCGATCCTGGACACGGCCGCCCGGCCGGTGGTGGGCGGCGAGCTGCCGGCCTACAGTCTGGCGCTGTGGCACGGCTGGAACCTGCCGCTGGCCATGAGCCTGGCGGCCATGGTGGGCGGGGTGCTGCTGTGGGTGCTGCTGCGCCGTCGCACCCGCACCCGCGACTACGTGCCGCTGCGCTGGCTCAAACCCATCGACGGCCAGGCGCTGTTTTCAGGTGTGCTGGTGCTGCTGCGCCTGGTGGGCAGCTGGGGCACGCGGCTGGCCGGTACGCGCCGGCTGCAGCAGCAGCTCTTTCTCATCATGGCGGTCTGCGTGCTGCTGGTCAGCGCCAGCCTGCAGCTGAAGCTGCCGCAGGGCGGCACGCGCCCGCCGCTGGCAGTCTCGCCGTACTTCGTGGGCATGTGGATCATCGGCGGACTGTGTGCGCTGGGCGCGGCCTGGCAGGCCAAGTACCACCGGCTGGCGGCGCTGATGATGATGAGCGGCGCTGGCGTCGTCACCTGTCTGACCTTCCTCTGGTTCTCGGCCCCTGATCTGGGACTGACCCAGCTGACGGTGGAAGTGGTGACGACGGTGCTCTTCCTGCTGGGTCTGCGCTGGCTGCCCCGGCGGATCGAGGACATGCCCGGCCAGCACAGCACGCCGCCGCTGCTGGTGCGGATGCGCCGTGGCCGCGACCTGGTGCTGTCCATCGGGGTGGGCTGCGGCATGGCGCTGCTGTCGTGGGCCATGATGACGCGCCCCTTCTCGCAGAGCATCTCGCCGTTCTTCCTGGCCCGGGCGCTGCCCGAGGGCGGGGGCAGCAACGTCGTCAACGTGATGCTGGTGGATTTTCGCGGCTATGACACGATGGGCGAGATCACCGTGCTGTCGGCGGTGGCACTGGCCGTCTACGCGCTGCTGCGCCGCTTCCGTCCCCCGCGTGAAAGCACCCGGCTGCCGTCGCAGCAGCGGTTGCCGCCCGACATCGTCACCGATCTGGTCAACCCCAAGGCGGCGGCCGACACGGCACTGGGCTACATGATGGTGCCCGCGGTGCTGGTGCGTCTGTTGCAGCCGCTGGCGCTGGTGGTGGCCGTCTACCTGCTCATGCGCGGCCACAACCAGCCGGGTGGCGGCTTCATCGCCGGCCTGGTGGTCTCCATCGGCTTCATCCTGCAGTACATGGTGGCCGGCACGCAGTGGGTGGAATCGCACATGAAGCTGCGGCCGCCGCGCTGGATCGCCTATGGCCTGCTGACCGCCATCGGCTGTGGCCTCTGCGCCTGGCTGTTCGGCTATCCGTTCCTCACCACCCACACGGGCCATCTGAATCTGCCCATCTTCGGCGAGACCCATCTGCCCAGTGCCGCGGTCTTCGACCTGGGCGTGTTCGCCGTGGTGGTGGGCGGCACCATGCTGATCCTCACCGCCCTGTCGCACCAGTCCATCCGGCGCACCCGTCGTCCCATCGCCGGTGAGGACGGCGAGGCCGGTCTGCCCGAAGGGGATGCCGGCCACCGCGGCACGGGCGACGACACCATCACTTCTCGCTGAAGGAGCACGCAAGACATGGAAATCATTCTGGCCATTGCCATCGGCGTGCTGGGCGGCTCGGGCGTCTGGCTGCTGCTGCGCCCCCGGACCTTCCAGGTGATCATGGGGCTGTCGCTCATCTCGTATGCGGTCAACCTCTTCATCTTCAGCATGGGCCGGCTGAAGGTCGACAGTGCGCCGGTGCTGCTGCCGGATGTGGCGCCCAGCCTCGACAACTACGCCGACCCGATGCCCCAGTCGCTGGTACTGACGGCCATCGTCATCGGCTTTGCCATGACGGCCATGTACCTGGTGGTGATGCTGGCCTCGCGTGGGCTGTCCGACACCGACCACGTCGACGGCAACCCGGACATGGAATGGTGAGCATGATGACCCAGACGAAACGCACGAGTCCGGTCGCGCGGCCGCTGCCCACAGGGAGACACGCATGATCGGCGTGATGTCGCCCCATCTGATCATCGCCCCGGTGCTGCTGCCGGTGCTGACGGCTGCGCTGATGCTGGCGCTGGGCGAGCAGCGGCGCGAGACCCTGGCCGGGCTGAACGTGGGTTCATGCCTGGTGGGGCTGGCGCTGTCCATCCTGCTGGCCTGGTCGGTGCACCACGGCGCCGCACCGGCCTCGCCGGGGCAGACGCCGGGGTCCATCGGCACGCTGGGCATCTATCTGCCGGCCAACTGGCCCACGCCGTTCGGCATCGTGCTGGTGCTGGACAGGCTGTCGTCGGCCATGTTGTTGCTTACCTCGGTCATGGCCACGGCGGCGCTCATCTTTGCGGTGGCCCGCTGGGACCGGATCGGCGTGCATTTCCATCCGCTCTTCCAGATCCAGCTGATGGGCCTGAACGGGGCCTTCCTCACGGGCGACCTCTTCAACCTGTTCGTGTTCTTCGAGGTGCTGCTGGCGGCTTCCTACGGCCTGCTGCTGCATGGGCCCGGGCGCCAGCGGGTGGGGGCGGGGCTGCACTACATCGCCATCAACCTGGTGGCCTCGTCCTTCTTCCTGGTGGGCGCGGCCATGCTGTATGGCGTCACGGGCACGCTGAACATGGCCGACCTGGCGGTGCGCATTCCCGAGGTGGCGGCGCAGGACCAGGCCATGCTGCATGCCGGTGTGGCCATCCTGGGCATGGCCTTTCTCACCAAGGCGGCCGTCTGGCCGATGGGCTTCTGGCTGGTGCCGGCCTATTCGGCGGCGGGTGCGCCGGTGGCGGCGCTCTTTTCCATCATGACCAAGGTGGGCATCTACGCCATCCTGCGGCTGTGGTCGCTGGGCTTCTCGGGCGAGGAGGGCACGCTGCGCTGGGGCGCCGACTGGCTGGTGGCCGGCGGTCTGGCCACGGTGGCCTTCGGCCTGCTGGGGCTGCTGCAGGCGCGCCAGCTGGGGCGCGTCACCGGCTTTGGGGTGATGGTCACCTCCGGCACGCTGCTGGCTGCCATCGGCTTCAATCAGCCCACCGTCACGGGCGGCGCGCTGTATTACCTGCTCAGCTCCACCATGGCTGCCGGGGCGATGTTCCTGCTCATCGAGCTGATCGACCGCAGCCGGCTGCTGGAGAGCGAGTTTCCGAACCCTGACGATGCCGACCCGGTGCCGTTCTTCCTGGACGAGATCGAGCCGCCGCGCGACACCAACCTGGATGAACAGCAGGAGGCGCTCACCGGGCGCGTCATTCCGGCCTCCACCGCCTTCCTGGGCTTCTCGTTCCTGGCCTGCACACTGCTGCTGACCGGCACGCCGCCGCTGTCGGGCTTCATCGGCAAGTTCATGATGCTCTCGGGGCTGCTGTCCACCGAGGAGGCGGGCAGCGCCCTGCAGGAACCGGTCAGCACGGCCGCGTGGGTCATGCTGGCGCTGGTGATCATGTCCGGCTTCGCTGCACTGGTGGCGCTCTCGCGCACGGGCATCCGCATGTTCTGGACGCCGCGTGACCGGCCGGCCGCACAGCTCAAGGTGCTGGAATGCCTGCCCATCGGCCTGTTACTGACGCTGTGCCTTCTGATCAGCTTCCGTGCCGAGCCGCTGGCACGCTACCTGCAGGCTGCCGCCAGCGAGCTGAAGGACCCGCATGGCTACGTGCAGGCAGTGCAGGGTGTACGGCCGCTGCCGCCGCCGTCGGTCACGCGGCGCATCCTGCGCCAGGGCATTCCGTTGCTGAAGGATGATGGGGAGGACACGCCATGAAGCTGCTTCCGGCTCCGCTCCTGTCGCTGTCACTGCTGGCGCTGTGGGTGATGCTGCAGGGGTCGGTCGACCCGGGTACCGTGATGCTGGGGGCGCTGGTGGCCATCATGGTGCCGCTGATGACCCAGACGCTGCGGCCCACGCGGGTGCGCATGCGCCGGCCCGGCAAGGTGCTCCTGCTCATCGGGCGGGTGTTCGTGGACGTGATCCGCTCCAATTTCGAGGTGGCCTGGCATGTGTGGTTCTTCCGCAGCCATCCGCCGCGCACGCAGTGGGTGGTGATCCCGCTGCAGCTGCGGACACCCGCTGCGCTGGCGGCGCTGTCGGCCATTGCCGCCATCGTGCCCGGCACGGTCTGGAGCGAGCTGTCGATGGACCGCAGCCGGCTGCTGTTCCATGTCTTTCACGTTCCGGAAGGCCAGGACTTTGCGGCCTGGTACAAGGAACGCTATGAGGTGCTCCTGATGGAGATCTTCGAATGAGCCTGTGGCTGTCGGGTACCGTGCATTTTGCGCTGGGCTGCTTTCTGGCGGCCATGGCCATCGCCATGTTCCGGCTGTTTGCCGGCCCCACGGCGCAGGACCGGGTCATGGCGCTGGACTACATGTATGTGAATGGCATGCTGATGGTGCTGGCCGGCGGCATCATCTACGCGTCGGATGCCTACTTCGAGTCGGCGCTGCTGATGTCGATGTTCGGCTTCGTGTCGTCATCGGCCATTGCCAAGTTCCTGCTGCGCGGCGAGGTGATCGAATGAGCACCCAGATCCCGATGTTCGGCGGTGCGTTGCCGGTGTGGGCCGACGTGCTGATCGGGGTGCTGCTGATCATCAGCGGCCTGCTGTCGTTCACCGGGGCGCTGGGACTGGTGCGCATCCGCGAGTTCTTCACCCGGCTGCACCCGCTGGCGCTGGGCTCCACGCTGGCGCTGTGGTGCGTGGCCGCGGCGCTGGTGCTGTGCTTTTCGTTCACCTACCAGACGCTGGTGCTGCGGGCCTGGCTGGTGGTGGTGTTCATGGCCATCACCGTGCCGGTGACGGTGGTGCTGCTGGCGCGCGCGGCGCTGTTCCGGCGGCGCGCCGCTGGTGAGGACGGCCTGCCGCCCACCTTTGCCGGGCCGGTGCGGCGGGTGTCATCGGCCCCGCCGGTGGAGGATGAGGGGCAGGGGGACTGAGGCAAGTTATAGTTGTACGATGGGATGAAGCCGGAAACGGAAGGAGGTGGCATGTCGTCTCTCGCAGTCACGATGAAAGGAGAGGTCACGCTCGAGCGGGAGCTGCTTCAGCATCTGGGGGTCAGGCCCGGTGAGCGGATCGAGTTCGACAAGATGCCGGGGGGCGAGATCCGGATCAGGGCGGCGCGGCCGACCGGGTCAATCAATGACTTCATCGGCCGGCATGCCGGCAAGGTCAGCAAGCCGATCAGCCTCGGGGATTGACACGGCTGAACGTGTTCTGTAGCCTCAATCGCAGGTTTCAAGGCTCAAGGAGTCCCATCATGTTTCCCGGACGCCCCGTCCCTCAACAACAAAATCCCTGGGAACTGGCTCCCGAGGTCTACGTCGCCCGTGGCCGCAACCTCGGCAGGGACGAGGGATTCCAGCAAGGCCGCAACGCTGGATGGAACCAGGCCGTCAGGCAGGCCAACCAGGTCATCGAGCAGCAACAGCAGATGATTGAGGATCTGCAGCAGCAGCTGCAGGCTCGGGTGGAACTGGAGGAATATAACCAGCAGGTTCTTCTGTGCAGTGTCTACCTTGATGCGATTGAATCTCTGCGCGACGAGAATCCAGAGGCCCGGAAGGCCATTCTGCGCGCCTTCAAGAAGCGCTATCTACGCGAGACGGAAGAAAGTCTGAAGGATGGAACTCTCCATGGTCAGATCCACCAGGATGCGCAGTTTCTGAGGGAAGCGCCTCGAACCAGCAGGTTCATTCATGAGGCCCTGATGAGCTGATTCGACGCCCATCACTGAATCATTGCCCCGGCTGCATGTTCTGCAGGCCGGGGCAAATTGTTTTATGACTTTGTTTTCTTTGAACTCCCCGGCGCAGTCCCCTGACCACCCTGCAGGGTCTGGTTGCCCTTGCTGTTCACGTTGCCAGCTTTCTTGCTCGCTGGCCCCTTCACCGCTTCTTCCTTTTCGGGTCTACGCAAGGGGTTGAATATACGCTGGCCCGTCGAACCCGCCATCTGACTCCGCACACTCTGCACCGCGTTGCTCTCCCCTGGATCCGATATCCCTCCCCCTATCCACGACAGCACCGTACCCGGCAGCATCTGCGGCAACGCAAAACAGGGGTCAAATGGGCTTCGCTTTCGCAATTCAGAATGGCGGAAGGGCGCATGGGGTCAGGCATCCTGAATGTTCATCATGCCTGGGATGCCAGGCCTTCCGGCAGCACCCCGTCCTTCAGCAACTGCACGAAGCCGGCCTGGCTCAGGCGGTGGCGTTCACGCCGGCTGATGCGGCCCTGATCGTAGTGGTACAGCTCGATGTCGACCCAGCCGGAGGCGGTGCCAGAGGCCGTATCGGCGCCATCCTCCGGGGCTGACGGGGTCTCGTCATCCAGGGCTTCGTCCGTCTGGCTGGCTTCTTCCAGCGCCTCGGGCAGGGCGCCGGCATCGGGCTGGGCGTCCAGCACCATGACCGAGCGGCGCAGCCGGGGCAGGGCTTCCTGCCACGGCAGGGTGTGGACGATGGCGGGTTCGTGCATCAGCTGCCCGCGCGAGAAGGCGTAGGCGGGCGGATTGCCCTGCGTGTAGACAGTGCGGGTGATGCGTTCGGCGGCGGTGGGCTTGCGGCCCAGGCGCTCGGCCAGTTCCTGGTTGGCGGCGCGGTCCATGCGGGTGTCCAGGCTGATGTCCAGCGGCGCGCGGAAGGACTCGTGCACGCCGAAGCACCAGCCCTGGGCATAGCCATCGACGAATTCGGCGTTGAGGGTTTCGGTGCGGCGGGCTCGGCTCATGGTGGACAGGGGGCGTTGGAACGGACTGCCGGGGATGTTAACGTGAACGATGGGGATGGCGGGGAACGGAACATCGGCCGCCGCCGGTTCACTCTAGAATGCGCTTTCCCCCTTGTCTGGTGCCTGTCCGATGTCCGTTGCCCCTTCCGCCCTTGTCCTTCCTGCCGGTTTCCGCGTCTCGGTGGCGCCGATGATGGACTGGACCGATCGCCATTGCCGCAGCTTTCACCGGCTGCTGTCGCGGCGCACCTGGCTGTATACCGAGATGGTGACGGCGCAGGCCATTGCGCACGGCGATCTGGACCATCTGCTGGGGCGGGGCGAGGAGGGCGACCGGGTGGTGCTGCAGCTGGGCGGCAATGATCCGCAGTTGCTGGCGCGGGCCGCACGTGAGGGGCAGGCCTATGGCTACGACGAGATCAACCTAAATTGCGGCTGCCCCAGTGACCGGGTACGCGAGGGGGCCTTTGGCGCCTGCCTGATGGCCGAGCCCGAGCGGGTGGCGGATTGCGTGGCGGCGATGCAGGCGGTGGTGCAGGTGCCGGTGACAGTCAAGCATCGCATCGGCATCGACCGGCGCGAGGACTACGAGTTCGTGCATCACTTCGTGGACGTGGTGGCCGCGGCCGGCTGCCGCCGCTTTGTGGTGCACGCGCGCAATGCCTGGCTGGACGGGCTGGACCCGAAGCAGAACCGCGAGATTCCGCCGCTGCGCTATGAGGTGGTGCACCGGCTGGCGCAGGATTTTCCGCATTGTGCCTTCGAGCTGAACGGCGGGCTGCAGGACCTGGCGCACGGGCTGGCGGCGGTGTGTCCGACGGAGGCATCAGGCCCGGATTCGGAAACAGCTTCCGAAGGGCCGGCCGTGGTGGATGCGATGGCGGGGGCCGAGGCCGACAGCCCCGCCACGCGGCTGGTGGGCGCAATGTATGGCCGTCGTGCCTACCATGACCCCTGGCTGCTGGCCGGGGTGGATGACTGGTTGGCCCGGCACGCGGCAGAAGCGCCGGTGACAGACGCGGCGCAACCACTGACCCGGGCCGCGGTGGTGGCGGCGCTGGTGGGCTATCTGGAACGGGGCGCAGCGCACGGGGTGGAGGTACGCCACCTGGCGCGGCACGTGCTGGGGCTGTATCTGGGTCATCCGGCGGCACGGCTGTGGCGGCGGATGCTGAGCGAGAGCCGGGCGCTGTCGCGCAATGATCCCGGCCTGCTGCGCGAAGCCTGCACCGCGGTGGAGGCCGAGGCGGCCAGGGTGGCCCAGGGCCGGGGCGTGTGACACGACCGCTTCGGGCCGTCAGGTGTCCGGTGTGCCCGTGCCGTGTCAGGACGCATGCTGTTTCAGCGCTGTCCGGACGGAGCTGAAGCCCAGGCGCGGTAGCTGCGCACGTAGAGCATCAGGGTGGCGTAGCTGCCGGCGGCCAGCGCGGTTTCGATCCATCCCAGGGTGGACGAGAAGCCCGGGTCGCTCATGCCGCGCACGATGCCTTCACACAGGTACAGCAGGATCAGCATGGTCCAGAGCTGATAGGCGCGCACCCAGCCGCGCCACAGGGCCGGCAGCACGAAGACGAGCGGCACCACTTTCAGGGCCAGCATTGAGCCGCCCGGACGCAGCGGGGCCAGCCACAGTTCCCACAGGCTGCCCAGCAGGATCAGCGCAGCCACCAGGACGACCGTCAGCAGGCGCCAGCGCCGGCAGGCGGCGCGCAGGGCGGCCGGATCGGAGGGGATGAGGGCAGGACGGGAACGGGGCATGGCAGCGGCAGGGCGGGAACGGGGCATGGCAGCGGCAGGGCGGTTGAGGAAGGTGCTGGGAGGCGGTGGCTGGAGCAGCGTCTGGACGCTTTGTGATGCGGGAAGCCAACCCCCGAAGATAGCAGGCTCTGCGCATGGGCCCATGCGGCCAGCGCAGAAGGCAGCACGCGGCGGGTTGCCAAAGGCCGGGGGCGCGATGGAAATTTGCTACAGTGCTGGCCTGGCCATGGCCCGTGGATGCAGCAAGGTTCGGGCAGGGGCCGGAAACAGGAATGACAAGGAGAATCGTCGTGATCGTTGCCGATATTCTGAGCCTGAAGGGCACCACGCTCTTTACGGTCAACCCCGACATGATGCTGTCCGACGCCGTGTTGACCATGGACGAGCATGATATCGGCTCGGTGGCCGTGATGGAAAACGGCAAGCTGGTGGGCATGCTCACCTTCCGGGAGGTGGTGCGGATGCTGGCGCGCCGCCAGCTGGAGCGCCGCAGTGGCCCCACCCGGCCGGTGGCCGAGATCCGTGTGTCCGACGTGATGGTGTCCGACCCGGTGGTGGTGACGCCGTCGACGGAGGTGAACGAGCTGCGCCGGGTGATGGTGGAATCGCACGCCCGCTATGTGCCGGTGATGGACGATGGGGTGCTGCTGGGCATCCTCTCCTTCCATGATGTGGCCCGTTCGGTGCTGGAGGCCCAGAGCTTCGAGAACAGGATGCTGAAGGCCTACATCCGCGACTGGCCGCAGGACGAGAACAACACCCAGGGTGGCGGGCTCTGAGGCGGTGCACGGATGCGACGCTGCAGGGGCGTGTCGCGCAGCCGGCGGCCCGGCATTGATAGAATGATCCGATGCGGATACTGATCAGTAATGATGACGGTTATTTTTCGCCGGGCATCGAGGCATTGGCCAGCGCGCTGGCCAATCTGGGAGAAGTCGTCGTCTTCGCGCCGGAGCGCGACCGTTCGGGCGCGTCCAACTCGCTCACGCTGAGCCGGCCGCTGACGGTGCGCAAGGCACCCAACGGCTTCCATTTCGTCGATGGCACGCCCACCGACTGCGTGCACGTGGCCGTCACCGGCCTGCTGGACGGGCCGCCTGACCTGGTGGTCTCGGGCATCAACGACGGCGCCAACATGGGCGACGACACCATCTATTCCGGCACGGTGGCAGCAGCCACCGAGGGCTACCTGCTGGGCGTGCCCTCCATCGCCTTCTCGCTGGTGGACAAGGGCTATGCGCACCTGGACACGGCAATGCGCGTGGCGCGCGAGCTGGTGGTGCGGCAGCTGGCCGATCCCTGGCCGGAGCCGGTGCTGCTCAACGTCAACATTCCGTCCGTGCCGTATGAGGAACTGAAGGGTTACGAGGTGACGCGGCTGGGACGGCGGCATCACACCGAGCCGGTCATTCCGGCGCTGAACCCGCGCGGCGAGACGGTCTACTGGATCGGCAAGGCCGGGCCGGTGGCGGACAACGGGGAAGGCACGGACTTCCACGCCACGGCGCAGGGCAAGGTGTCGATCAGCCCGCTGCAGATCGACCTGACTTCCACGGCCCAGCTGGAAAAGACCCGGCAATGGTTGGCGTGATCCAGCGTTCCGACAGCGACGGTCTGGTTTCCGAGCGTGCGCGGCTGCGCATGGTCGAGCAGCTGGCGCATCAGGGCATCGATTCCGAGCTGGTGCTGGGCGCCATGAAGAAGGTGCCGCGCCACCTGTTCGTCGAGCAGGGGCTGGCCAGCCGGGCCTATGAGGACGTGGCGCTGCCCATCGGGCACGGCCAGACCATCTCCCGGCCGTCCACGGTGGCGCGGATGCTCTGGCTGCTGGCGGAATCGGTGCGGCCCCAGGAGGTGCGCAAGCTGCGGGCGCTGGAGATCGGCACCGGCTGTGGCTATCAGGCGACCGTGATGGCCCGGCTGTTTGCGGACGTGGTGTCGGTGGAGCGGGTACACTGGCTGCATGAGCTGGCCAAGGTCAATGTGCGTCCGTTCCGGCTGCCCAATCTGCGCCTGATTTTCGGGGACGGCACGGCGGGCGTGACGGCCGGGGCTCCCTATGATGTGGTGATCAGTGCTGCGGCCAGCGAGTCGATCTCGAAGGACTGGCTGCGGCAGATGGCGGTGGGCGGGCGTCTGGTGGCGCCTGTCAAGGCACCCGACAGCGACATGCAGACCCTGCATGTGGTGGATCGGGTAAGCCCGGACGAATGGTCGCTGACGGTTCTGGATCCGGTACGATTCGTACCGCTGCGTGCCGGCGTTGCCCGGTAGGTGGCGAAGACGGAGGAATTTTCTGCATGAAAAGCGATGCGCTGAAGAAACAGTCGCACCTGTTGCTGTGGGTTTCCGTGGCTTTGCTGCTGGGCGGATGTGCGGCCACGCGGCCTGCGCCGGTGGTTCACCGCACCAGTCCGGGACCGGCGCCGGTGGCGACGGCTCCCCAGCCTGCACCGGTGGTGCCCGCCATGGACGGGCATTCCGCTGATCCGGGCCGTGTGGCCGATGCCGGCACGGCCGGCGACGAGGGGCAGGCTGACGAGGGCGCCGCAGAGGTCACGCCCATCTATCAGGGTGCCATCAATGCCCCGGGCAAGTACGGCGCGCCGCAGGATCCGAACCTGAAGGTGGGGCCGCAGGGCATGAAACGCCCCTACGGGACACCCAAGCCCACGGTGGTGGCGCAGGCGCCGGCCGATGCGGGCCTGAGCGTTCAGGGTACAGCCGCCGCGGGTGCGGCTGGTGCGGCTGGTGCTGCGGGCGCGAAGGGCGCTGCGGCATCGGCCAAGGATGCAGGCAAGGACGCCGCGAAGGACGCAAAGGATGTGAAGGACGCGGGCAAGGATGCGCAGGCCGCCAAGGCGCCGCCCGTGCCGTCAGCCACCCGCAATTTCGATGGCGTGCGCTTCAGTTGGCCGGTGGGTGGCCGTGTGGTGCAGCCTTTCGATGGCGTCTCCAACAAGGGCCTGCTGCTGTCGGGCAAGGTGGGTGACGCCGTGCTGGCGGCCGCCGATGGCCGGGTGATCTTCAGCGGCCAGGGCCCGCGGGGCTATGGCAACCTGATCATCATCAAGCACAGCAACGAGATGCTGTCGGTCTATGCCCACAACCGCAGCCTGGCGGTGAAGGAAGGCCAGCAGGTCACGCGCGGTCAGAAGATCGCCGAGCTGGGCGATGCCGGCAATGGCCAGCCTGCGCTGCACTTCGAGGTGCGTCAGGGCGGCAAGCCGGTGGATCCGGCTGGCGTGCTGCCCAAGCGTTGATGTCCTCCTTCATGGGTTTTCATCGTCCTTGAGCAACACCCTTCTGGAAACGTCTGGCAGACCGTCTGCCAGCGCCGTCCCGGCCGAGCCGGTCCGCTGTCACATCGAGTCGGTCGACCTGGATGGGCAGGGCATCGCGCACCGGGACGGCAAGGTGGTCTTCGTGCAGGGCGGGCTGCCCGGCGAGGAGATCGAGGCGCGCCTGGTGCGCAGCAAGCCGCGCTACGACGTGGCCGAGATCGCGGCCATCCGCCGCCCCAATCCGAACCGCGTGGCACCCCGGTGCCCGCACTACGGCACCTGTGGCGGCTGCAACCTGCAGCATGCCGACCTGCGTGCGCAGGTGGCCTTCAAGCAGCGGGTGCTGGAAGACACGCTCTGGCACCTGGGGCGGGTGCGACCAGCGCAGATGCTGGCGCCCATCGAAGGCCCCACCTGGGGCTACCGCTTTCGCGCCCGGCTGGCAGTGCGCGACGTGCCGTCACGCGGCGGGGTGCTGATCGGCTTTCACGAGAAGAAGTCCAGCTACGTGGCCGATCTGGACGAGTGTTCGGTGCTGCCGGCGCAGGTCTCGGTGCTGCTGCCGGCCCTGAAGGCGCTGGTCGAGTCGCTGTCCATCCGCAACCGCATGCCGCAGATCGAGGTGGCGGTGGGCGACTGTCAGCGGCCCCCCCGGCATCCGCTGGCACTGGTGTTCCGCACGCTGCTGCCGCTGAGCGGCAAGGACCGCAACCGCCTGATTGCCTTTGGCCGCGAGCATGGCGCCGAGATCTGGCAGCAACCGGGCGGACCGGACACGGCGCGCCTGCTGTGCGACGCCGAAGGGCGCACCGATGGCACGTCGGCACTGGCCTACGAACTGCCCGAATTCGGCATCCGCATTCCTTTCGGTCCCACCGACTTCACCCAGGTCAATGCCGGCATCAACCGTCAGCTGCTGAGCCGTGCGGTGCAGATGCTGGACCCTCGGCCCGAGCACCGGGTGGTGGATCTCTTCTGTGGCCTGGGCAATTTCACGCTGCCGCTGGCCACGCGCGCACGCCAGGTCATCGGTGTGGAAGGGGTGAAGGCGCTGGTGGAGCGTGGCCGCCAGAATGCGCTGGCCAACCGCCATGCCTTGCTGGCGCCACCCGGCAACGACGGGGTGCAGTTCCGCGTGGCCAATCTGTTCGAGTTCGACCGGGCGGCCTGGCAGGCGCTGGGGCGCGTGGACCGGTTGCTGATCGATCCTCCGCGCGACGGCGCGCTGGCCGTGGCCCGGGTACTGGCGGCACTGCCGCCCGAGCAGCGCCCGGCCCGGATGGTCTATGTGTCATGCAACCCGGCCACGCTGGCACGCGACCTGGGCCTGATGGTGAACGAGGGCAAATGGCGGGTGCGGATGGCCGGCGTGGCCAACATGTTCCCGCACACGGCACATGTGGAGTCGATTGCGCTGCTGGAGGCATGAAAAAACCGGCCCAGCAGAGGTGCGGGGCCGGTTGAAGGGGGTCTGCCCAAGAGGCAGACCGGCGGAGAGAGATCAGTCGTTGTTGCCGCCAGCAATCCCGAAGAGGGCCAGCAGGTTGCTGAACACGTTGTACAGGTTGATGTAGACCGACAGCGTGGCCATGACGTAGTTGGTCTCGCCCCCGGTGACGACCCGGTTCAGGTCGAACAGGATGAACAGCGAGAAGACGACCGTGGCCAGCAGCGAGATGGTGAGCATCAGCGCCGGGATCTGCAGGAAGATGTTGGCAAATGCCGCCAGCAGGATGACGATCATGCCCACGAAGAGCCAGCGCCCCATGCCGGAGAAGTCACGCTTGGAGACGGTGGCGATGGTGGCCATGGCGCCGAAGATGACGGCGGTGCTGCCGAAGGCCATCATGACCAGCGAGGCGCCGTTGCTCATGCCCAGCACGAAGCCCAGCAGGCGCGAGAGCATCAGCCCCATGAAGAAGGTGAAGCCCAGCAGCAGCAGGATGCCGGCGCTGCTGTTGCGGTAGCGGCTGATGCCGAACATGAAGCCCCAGGCGATGGCCAGGAAGGCGATGAAGCTGATGGCCGGGCTGCCCGCGAAGAAGGTGAAGCGCGTGGCCACGCCGATCCAGGCACCGATGACGGTGGGGATCATGGACAGGGCGAGCAGGCCGTAGGTGTTGCGCAGCACGCGATTGCGGGTCTCGGTGCCGACGGCGGTGTTCTGGTACTGGGGTGAGATTTGGTCGATCGCCATTGAATGGTCTCCGGAAAGGGAAGGGGGCCACGGACGGACAATGGGCCGTTGCGGATTATAGACGTCCGAGTGGTTGTTTCGGTTGACGGAATGCGCTTTCCGGCCTGTCGGGGCGACCTTTCGTCATCAGGGCTCAGGTGAGGGCGGACGGGCCTTGCTGCAAGGGTGGCAGCCAGAATGGTCAGGCAACCGGTGTTCGCCCGAAAACCACCTTCCATCGGCCGCCAATCCGCTATAATGGACGATTGTTCTGACCCTGCGAATGGCATTCGTGCCCTCGCACAACCCTCATTTGCCTGCGCTTTTCGGCGTTGGCACAACGGAGCTCACCATGGCTGTTGAAAGAACCCTGTCGATCATCAAACCCGATGCCGTGGCCAAGAATGTCATCGGCCAGATTCTCGCCCGTTTCGAGTCCGCCGGCCTGAAGATCGTGGCTGCCCGCATGATGCAGCTCTCCAAGGCCGAGGCCGAGGCCTTCTACGCCGTCCACAAGGAGCGCCCCTTCTTCAAGGATCTGGTTGCCTTCATGGTGTCCGGTCCCGTGATGGTGCAAGTGCTGGAAGGCGAGAACGCCATCCTGCGCAACCGTGAGCTGATGGGCGCCACCGATCCGAAGAAAGCCGAGAAAGGCTCGATCCGTGCCGATTTCGCCGACAGCATCGACGCCAACGCCGTGCACGGTTCGGACGCTCCGGAAACGGCTGCCAACGAAATCGCCTTCTTCTTCCCCTCGATGCAGATCTGCTCGCGCTGAGCACATCGCTTCATCCTTGCCGGGGTGATCCGGTCACCCGGTCTCCCGGCGTCGCGCAAGGTGCGGGCGTCCGGGTCTGATGTCAGGAGATACTGCATGCAAGCCCCCCTGGCCCAGCGGGAAACCCGCCCGGAACCCGCTTCCGCCTTTCTGGATCCCTCCGCTTCGCCGCAGGGCGGACAGGAGGGCGGCACGCCGGTGCAGCCGGCCGTGACCGTCGCGCCCGGGGAGGGCACCACGGCGCCAGCAGCGCCCACCTCCGCGGCCAGGGCGCCCGCCGGGCCCGTCAATCTGCTCGGGCTCGATCGCCAGGGCTTCCTGGATTTCTGCGGGGGCATGGGCGAAAAGCCCTTCCGTGCCCACCAGCTCATGCGCTGGGTGCACCAGCGTGGCGTGGCCGACTGGTCAGCCATGACCGATCTGGCCCGCAGCTTCCGCGAGCGCCTTCAGGACAAGGCCCTGATCCAGGCGCCGTCGGTGCTGAAGGATCACACCGCCCCCGATGCCACACGCAAGTGGCTCTTCGACGTGGGGGCCGGCAATGCCGTCGAGGCCGTCTTCATCCCCGAAGCCCGTCGCGGCACGCTCTGCGTGTCCTCGCAGGCTGGGTGTGCGGTCAACTGCAGCTTCTGCTCCACCGGCAAGCAGGGCTTCTCGCGCAACCTCAACACGGCCGAGATCCTCGGTCAGATCTGGCTGGCCAACCAGCTCTTGCGCCAGCCCGGTGCGCAGCCCCGCTGGGGCGGCGCCGACGACATGGCCCAGCTCGACGAGGACGTCGACGATGCCGGCGCGCTGCGCCCCATCAGCAACATCGTCTTCATGGGCATGGGCGAGCCGCTGCTGAACTACAACGCGCTGCTGCCCGCCCTGCGGGCGTTGCTGGACGACCACGGTTACGGGCTTTCACGCCGCCGGGTCACGGTTTCCACCTCCGGTGTGGTGCCGCTGATCGACCGTCTGTCGGAAGACTGCCCGGTGGCACTGGCAGTTTCGCTGCATGCCAGCAACGATACGCTGCGCGACCAGCTTGTGCCGCTCAATCGCAAGTATCCTCTGAAGGAATTGCTGGCTGCCTGCCAGCGGTACCTGAAGGTGGCGCCGCGGGATTTCATCACCTTCGAATACGTGATGCTCAAGGACATCAACGATTCGGTGGCGCATGCCCGGGAACTGGCGGCGCTGGTGGCTGATGTACCCTGCAAGTTCAACCTGATTCCGTTCAACCCGTTCCCGAACTCCGGGCTGTCGCGGTCTTCCGACCGGACCATCCGCCAGTTCGGTGATGTGCTGCTGAGGGCAGGCATCGTCACCACGGTGCGACGCACGCGTGGCGACGAGATCGATGCCGCCTGCGGGCAGCTGGCAGGCGAAGTGGTCGACCGCACGCGGCTGCGCGAGCGCACGGTGCAGTTCCACCGGCCTGCAGCACGTCAGGGCGGGCGGCCTGGCGGAAACGGGCAGCCGGCACGGGCCTGAACGCGGTCGTGACTGCTGCTCGGGTCAGGGCAGGCTGCTGGGCCGGAGCTCGACGGTCCGGGCCGGGCGTCGTGTGCCGGCCGGCTTGAGGGCCTGGACCAGGTGCGCAGGGTGCAGCGGCAGGACGCAACGAAATTTTTCTCGGATAGGACCATGAAGCAACAAGCACAATCGATCGGAACCGACAACCTGGCCGGAACGGGCATGGCAGCCGCCCGCACGATGACCACGATGCGCGTTCGACGTGCCCTGGCGGGTCGCAAGGTGGCCCTGGTGCTGGCTCTGGGCCTGGGTCTGGCCGGATGCGTCACCACCGAGACCGTCGACAACAAGGGCGGTGGCCGTCCTGCCGGCGGAACGGCGGCCGAAGGCGTCTCTTCGGTCAGCAGCCAGGTCTCGCCGGCCGAAGAGAAGCGCCGTCGTGCCCGCATCCGTCTGGAGCTGGCCGTCAACCACTACCAGGGCGGCAACATGCCGCTGGCGCTGCAGGAAATCGACCAGGCCATCCGGATCGACCCCGACTACGCAGCCGCTCATGGCATGCGCGGTCTGGTCTATGCGGCCATGAACGATTCCGAGAAGGCCGACGCCAACTTCCGTCAGGGCCTGAAGCTGTCGCCGAAGGATCCCGAGCTGAACAACAACTACGGCTGGTACCTGTGCCAGACGGGCCGTCAGCGTGAATCCATCCGTTACTTCGACGTGGCGGCTGCCGATCACGCCTACACCACGCCTGCCAAGCCGCTGCACAACGCCGGCATCTGCCTGATGCAGATGGGTGACGAGAGCGGCGCCGAGGGCTATCTGCTGCGCGCGTTCAAGGTGGATCCGTCCAACGCCGTGGCCATGTACAACCTGGCCGAGCTGTACCTGAAACGCGGCACCTACGATCGCGCCAAGTTCTATTCCGACCGCCTGCTGGCCACCTACCAGCCCACGGCCGAGACGCTGTGGCAAGGCATTCGCGTGGCTCGTCTGGGCAACAACACGGCCTATGCCCACCAGCTGATCGATCAGCTGCGCCGGCGCTACCCGCAGTCGCCCGAGGCAACGCGTCTGGGGCAGCAGGGGGGCGACAACGAGCCGCAGACCTACCAGGGCGGGGCACCGTCCAGCAATGGCCCGCATGATCCCGAGAACGGGCAGTGACATGTCGGCCGAGCCGAGGATCGACGTGCCGGCGCCCGAGCGCGCCGGTCTGCCCCGTGTGACCCTTCCCGCTGATCTGCAGTCCGCCCGCGAGGCGCGCCGCTGGAGCCGGCTGGACGTGGCCCGTCTGACCAAGTTCCAGGTGCGGCAGATTGCTGCACTGGAAGAAGGCCATTTTGACCAGTTGCCCGGCCGCGCCTTCGTGCGCGCAGCGTTGCGCAACTACGCCGCCGTGCTGGAGATGGATGCCACGCCGCTGCTGGCCACCATCGGCGGCCATGCCGAGCCGGCGCCGCTCACCGTGCGACTGCGTTATTCCGAGGCGGCCCTGCAGGCCGACATGGGCGCCGAGTACGAGCCCGCCAACCGCAGCCGCGCCAGCCGCTGGTTCTGGGGCATGGCCAGCCTGGCGGCCGTGGTGGCCCTGGGTGTCTGGTATGGCAGCATGGACAACGGGCACTGGCAGCCCCGCCAGTGGCTCGATGGCTTCATGTCGGCCGACAAGCCGGTAGAATCATCGCCTTCTGTGCGTCGCGCCTCCGGCAAGGTCACCGAGCCGGTCACCTGGAGCTGGGCGCCCGCAGAGCAGGCACCTGCCGCCGGTGCGGCAGGTTCGGAGTGAAGCTACCCAGACTGGAAGATGACTGCACACGCAGGCGAAGAAAGGCCCTCGACCACCCATCCCGATCCCATGCCGGTAGGCCCCGGACAGCGCCGCCGCACCCGCCAGGTGGTGGTGCGCTGGGATGACAACCAGGTCCTGATCGGCAGCGACGGACCGGTGGTCGTGCAGTCGATGACCAACACCGACACCGCCGAGGCCATCGCCACGGCCATCCAGACCCGCGCGCTGGCCAAGGCCGGCTCCGAGCTGGTCCGCATCACCGTCAACACCCCGGCCGCCGCAGCCGAAGTCCCCGCCATCCGCGAACAGCTCGATCGCATGGGCTGCAAGGTGCCGCTGGTGGGCGACTTCCACTACAACGGCCACAAGCTGCTGCACGACTTCCCCGAGTGCGCTGAGGCACTGTCCAAGTACCGCATCAACCCGGGCAACGTGGGCAGCAGCGCCAAGCGTGACGACAACTACCGCGCCATGGTCGAGGCCGCCTGCCGTCACGGCAAACCGGTGCGCATCGGCGTCAACTGGGGCTCGCTTGACCAGTCCGTGCTGGCGCGCCTGATGGACGCCAACTCGGCCCGCGCCCAGCCCTGGGACGCCCAGGCCGTTATGCGCGAGGCGCTTGTCACCTCTGCCATCGAAAGCGCCCAGGAGGCCGAACGCATCGGCCTTCCCGGCGACGCCATCGTGCTGTCGGCCAAGGTCTCCAACGTGCAGGACGTGGTGGCCGTCTATACCGAACTGGCCCGCCGCTGCGACTACCCGCTGCACGTCGGCCTGACCGAAGCCGGCATGGGCAGCAAGGGCATCGTGGCCTCTTCCGCCGCGCTGTCGCTGCTGCTGCAGCAGGGCATCGGCGACACCATCCGCATCTCGCTCACGCCTGAGCCGGGCGGCGACCGCAGCAAGGAAGTGGTGGTCGCACAGGAGATCCTGCAGTCGCTGGGCCTGCGCTCGTTTGCCCCCATGGTGGTGGCCTGCCCGGGCTGCGGCCGCACCAGCAGCACATTCTTCCAGGAACTGGCCGACCGCATCCAGCGCTACCTGCGCGAGCAGATGCCGGTCTGGAGCACGCAGTATCCGGGCGTGGAGAACATGAACGTGGCCGTCATGGGCTGCATCGTCAACGGCCCGGGCGAGTCCAAGCACGCCGACATCGGCATCTCGTTGCCTGGTGCCGACGAGTCCCCGGTGGCGCCGGTCTACATCGACGGCGAGCGCACCGTGACCCTGAAGGGCGACCACATCGCCGAAGAGTTCCAGGCCATCGTCGAGAACTACGTCGAGCGCCGCTACGGCGCCAAGGCATAAGCGCTTTCCGGGGAGTAGGGCGTCTTCCATCGAAGTCTTCCTCCAGCAATCGCAGCGCTTCGGGGTGGGGTGCCTCCACAGGCGCTCTGGAAGCGAAGCGGACAGCATGAGCCGAGGAAGGCACCCCGCCCCGGAGCGCCGCTCAGCGGAGTCGTCCTGCAAAAAGCACGGTCCCCCACCGAAGCCGTCCTGCAAAAAGCACACCCCCGCGACGAAGCCGTCTTCCCCGGCATTCTCCGCTAGAATGTCGAGCTTGCCTTGCATTTCCACACTGACAAGCCGCGCAACCCTTGCGCGCAGGAACCCGCACAACCCCTATGGCAGCTCAAAAACTCGCCGGCGTCAAAGGCATGAACGACCTGCTGCCGCAGACCTCGGCGCGCTGGCAGCGCTTCGAGGAAATCGTCGCCTCCTGGGCGCGCAGCTATGGCTACAGCCAGATCCGCACGCCCATCGTCGAACCCACCCCCCTGTTCGCCCGGGGCCTGGGCACCGTCACCGACATCGTCGAAAAGGAGATGTACTCCTTCCGCGATGCCCTCAACGGTGAGGAACTCACCCTGCGTCCCGAAGGCACCGCCGGCGTGGTGCGTGCCGTCATCGAGCACAACCTGCTCTATGATGGTCCGCGGCGCCTCTGGTACCTGGGGCCCATGTTCCGGCACGAGCGCCCCCAGCGCGGCCGCTATCGCCAGTTCCATCAGGTGGGCGTCGAGGCACTGGGCTATGGCGGCCCCGAAGTCGATGCCGAAGTCATCGCCATGGGCCAGCGTCTCTGGGATGACCTGGGTATCGAAGGGCTGCAGCTGCAGATCAACTCCATTGGCGATGCGCCCGAGCGCGCCCGCCATCGTCAGGACCTGATCGACCACTTCGAGAAGCATGCCGAACTGCTGGACGAGGAGGCCAAACGACGGCTGCACGCCAACCCGCTGCGCATTCTCGACAGCAAGAACCCGGCCATGCAGGAGATCATCGAGCAGGCGCCGCGCCTGATCGACTACCTGGAAGGCCCGTCGCGCGAGCATTTCGAGCAGCTGCGCGGCTATCTGGCGCGGCTGGGCATCGAGGCCACGCTGAATCCGCGTCTCGTGCGCGGCATGGACTACTACAACCGCACCGTCTTCGAGTGGGTCACCGATCGGCTGGGCGCGCAGGCCACGGTCTGTGGCGGCGGTCGCTACGATGCGCTCATCGAGATGCTGGGCGGCAAGCCGGCCCCTGCCTGCGGCTTTGCCATCGGGGTCGAGCGTCTGCTGGATCTGGTCGAGCAGGCCGGCGGCCTGGGCGAGGGTGATGCGCCCGACGTCTACCTCATCAGCAGCGGCGACGGCACGATGGCGGCTGCGCTGCACACGGCCGAGGCGCTGCGTGCCCGGGGCATCGAGGTGCTGATGCACGCCGGCGGCGGCAGCTTCAAGTCGCAGTTCAAGCGGGCCGGGGCCAGCGGGGCCCACCTGGCGCTGGTCATCGGCGAAGACGAGCTGAAGGCCGGCGAGGCAACCCTGAAATGGCTGCGCGAGGGCGAAGCCGGGCAGGGCGGCCGGCAGGTGCGCATCCGTCTCGACGACGCGCCCGAGGCCGTGGGTCGTGCCCTGCTGGGCCAGACCGACGAGGACTGAGCGGCGGCTGCGACACGGCGCCGCCCACCTTACATCGAACAGAAACAGGAAGATCTCATGGCATACAACCTTCAGGATCAGGAACAGATCGACGAACTGAAGGCGTTCTGGGCCAACAACGGCAACCGTCTGATGTGGCTGGCCGTCATCGCGCTGGCGGTCTTTGCCGGCTGGCGTGCCTGGAACTGGTACCACGACAGCCAGGCCCAGGATGCTGCCCGCGAGTACGCTGGCCTGCTGTCGGCGGCCGACTCCGGCAAGATCGAGCAGGTCCGCGAGCGCTATGACGCCATCCAGAAAGGCTATGGCAGCAGCGTCTATGCCGGCATGGCCGGTCTGCGCGCGGCCGAGGCCTTTGCCAAGGCCAATCAGCCCGATGCCGCCGTGGCTGCGCTGGAAAGCGTCATGAAGAACAGCACCGAGCCGGGCTTCAAGCCGATTGCCGGCGTGCGCCTGGCGGGTCTGCTGCTCGACCAGAAGAAGTACGACGAAGCGACCAAGGCCATCGACTCCGGCAATATCGGCCCCGTCTCGGGCGAGATGGCGGCCAGCGTGGCCGATCGCCGCGGCGACATCCTGGCGGCCCAGGGCAAGGCGTCCGACGCCAAGGCGGCCTGGGAAGAGGCGCTGAAACTGCTGCCCCGGCACAACCAGCTGCGCTCGCTGGTGCAGTACAAGCTCGACGCGGTGACTGACTGATGCGGGGCGCACGCACTTCGTTCCCGTTTCCTTCGTTCCTGTCCGCCCATGCGGACGGGGCTTCCCGGGCTCGCGGCGACATGTCCGCTGAAGGCGTGGCCTCGGCATCGTCCGTGTCCGCCAAGGCGCCTGGGCTGATCCAGCCATCGCGTCGTCGGCTGCTGGGCTCGCTGGCCATGGGGGCAGCACTGCTGCCGCTGTCGGCCTGCTCGATGTTCGGTGACGATGCCGCCGAGCCGCCGCCGTACCCGGTGCCCAGACTGGGTGACGAGAAGGGCATGCGCCTTCTGTGGAAGAACACCGGCGGTAGCGATGCCCTGGTGGGCTTTCAGCCTGCCATCAGCGGCAACAGCCTGTGGGTGGTCGATCAGAAAGGCCGCGTGCGGCGCCTGTCTCGCAAGGACGGTCGGGTCGAGCATGAATTCAAGGCCGGCAAGGCCATTGCCGGTCTGGCTGCCGACGACGAACTGGTCGTGCTGGTCAGCCGTGACGGTACCGTGAAGGCTCTGTCCCCGAAGGGCGAACAGCGCTGGGAAGCACGCCTGGACAGCGAGGTGGCCACCGCGCCCGTGCTGGCCGATTCGGCCGTGCTCGTGCGCACCATCGAGGGGCGGGTGCTGGCGCTGGAGCGCAGTGGCGGTTCCACGCGCTGGAGCTGGAAGGCGCCCACCGCACTGCTGAACCTCTGGCAGAGTTCGCCCATGGTGACGGACGTGGATACCGTCTACGTGGGGTTGCCCAATGCCAAGCTGGTGGCGCTGGATCTGCGCTTTGGCGTGCCCCGCTGGGATGTGGCCATTGCCTCGTCGCTGGGGGCCACCGAGCTGGAGCGCCTCATCGACATCGTGGGTGCGCCGGTGCTGATGGGCACCGACCTGTGTGCCGTGGCCTATCAGGGCCGCGTGGCCTGCGTGCGCACGACCGACGGCGAGCTGGCCTGGAGTCGGGCGCTCAGCTCCTCCGTCGGCATCGCGGCCGACGACCGGGATCTGGTGATCGTCGATGCTTCCGAGGTCATCCAGCTGCTGCGCCCGGGTGGCGGTACGGTCTGGCGGCAGGACGGCTATGTGCGCCGCGGGGTCTCCGCCCCCGTCATCGTGCCCGACAAGCGCCTGCTCTTTGGCGACCGCTTCGGCAACCTGTCGCTGCTGTCGATGAACGACGGCCAGACGCTTGCACGCATCGAGATCGACGATTCGGCCCTGGCCACGCCGCCGCTGCTGGCGGGTGACGAGGCCTATGTGCAAACCCAGGAAGGAACGATCGCGGCCATCGCGCTGCGCTGACCATGAATCCATCTGTACCGGTTATTGCGCTGGTGGGGCGGCCCAACGTGGGCAAGTCCACCCTGTTCAACCGCCTGACGCGCTCGCGCGACGCCCTGGTGGCCAACATCCCGGGTCTCACCCGTGACCGGCACTATGGCTCGGCCACGCTCGACGGCCAGCGTGTCGTGCTGATCGACACCGGTGGCTTCGAGCCCGTGGCCGCCACCGGCGTGGCCGAACAGATGGCTCGCCAGACCCGCCAGGCCGTCATCGAGGCCGACGTGGTCGTCTTCGTGGTCGACGGCCGTCAGGGCCTGCTGGCCCGTGACGAGGAGATCGCCCAGGAGCTGCGCCGCACGGCCCGCAAGGTGGTGCTGGCCGTCAACAAGTGCGAGGGCATCTCGCGCCCGGTGGCTGCCGCCGAGTTCCATGCGCTGGGGCTGGGCGTGCCCATGCCCATTTCCGCCACTCATGGTGACGGCGTGCACGCGCTGATGGAGGAATGCCTGGAGGACTGGCGCGCCGAGCGCGAACGCCTGCTGGCCGAGGCTGCCGAAGCGGATGCCGGCATGGCTGATGAGGCTGAAGGTCCCGCGGATGCGGCCGCTGACGACGCGGGAGCACACGGCGAGGCCGACCAGGACGGACGCCCGGCAAACGGTAAACGTGCGGGAGAGGCTGCCGAGGGGGCTGCCGGCAAGGGCGACGCCGAGGCCGACGAGCGCAAGCCCGTCCGCGTGGCCGTGGTCGGTCGTCCCAATGGCGGCAAGTCCACGCTGATCAACGCGCTGCTGGGCGAGGAACGCCTCATCGCCTTCAATCAGCCCGGCACCACGCGGGATTCGATCACCGTCGATTTCCGCTATCGCAACCGCGACTACCAGCTCATCGACACCGCCGGCCTGCGTCGCCGGGGCAAGGTGCATGAGACCGTCGAGAAGTTCTCGGTGGTCAAGACGCTTCAGGCCATCGAGGACTGCAACGTGGCCGTGCTGATGATCGATGCGGCCGACGGCATCTCCGAGCAGGATAGTGCCATTGCCGGCTACATCCTGGAAGCGGGCAGGGCACTGGTCATCGCGCTGAACAAGTGGGATGCCGTGCCGGCCGATGAGCGCCGCAACGTCCTGCAGGAATGCCAGCGACGCCTGTACTTCCTGGACTGGGCGCCGATGCTCACCATCTCGGCACTGAAGAACCGCGCGCTGGACAAGCTGATGAAGGCCGTGGACGAGGCCCGTGCCGCCGCTACCCGCAAGCTGTCCACGCCCAAGCTCACCCGCATGCTGCATGCGGCCGTGCTGCATCAGCAGCCGCCGCGCAACGGCCCGTTCCGGCCCAAGCTGCGCTATGCGCACCAGGGGGGACAGAACCCGCCCGTCATCGTCGTCCACGGCAGCTCGCTCGACAAGGTGGGCGACAGCTACCGACGCTTCCTGGAAGGCTGGTTCCGCGAGCGTCTGGCGCTGCAGGGCACGCCGCTGCGCATCGAGTTCCGCACGGGCGCCAACCCCTACGCCAACCGGGGGAAGTAAGCCAGGTGAGGAGATAACGGCGAAACTTCTCGCCGTTCATCGGCCCGAACGTGTGCCGTTGTCAACGGTAGGGCTGGAAAAATGCGTAAAGCGCCCATATAGGTTAAAGTGCAATCAGGAGCGCCCGGGCCGCATGGCTCGGGCTGTCCGGGCGTGTCGTGGTCTTCGCATGGCCCAGACCAGCCGCATCCCGGACTGCACCCTGAATTTCAGTATCTCTCAGAAGAACCATGAGCAACAAAGGCCAACAATTACAAGATCCCTTCCTGAACCAGTTGCGCAAGGAGCATGTGCCGGTGTCCATCTATCTGGTCAACGGCATCAAGTTGCAGGGCCAGATCGAATCCTTCGACCAGTACGTGGTGTTGCTGCGCAATACCGTCACGCAGATGGTCTACAAGCACGCCATCTCCACTGTCGTGCCCAGCCGCGCCATCGAATTCCAGTCTGAAGGCGGTTCCCACTGAAGCACCAGTACGTCGCCCGCCAGCACGACCCGAACGCGCCCGACCCCAAGCGGGCCGCGCTGCTGGCCGTGGCCACCCAGGGAGAACGCCTGGAGGCTCACGATCTGGATGAACTGGACGCCCTGGCGCGTTCGGCCGGGTTGCAGCCGGTGCTGCGCGAGGTCCTGCGGCGCAATCGCCCCGATCCCGCGCTCTACTTGGGCTCGGGAGCGGCCGAGCGCATCGCCGACCAGCTGCGCACCGAGCGTGTCGGTCTGGTCCTCTTCGACCACGCCATCAGCGCCATCCAGCAGCGCAACCTCGAGCGCCTCTGGAAGGTGCAGGTCGCTGACCGCACCGAGCTGATCATCGAGATCTTCTCGCAGCGCGCCCGCAGCACCGAAGGCAAGCTGCAGGTGGAACTGGCACGCATGCAGCACCAGGCCTCGCGCCTGGTGCGGATGTGGTCGCACCTGGAGCGTCAGCGCGGCGGCATCGGCGTGCGCGGCGGCCCCGGCGAGACCCAGCTTGAGCTGGACCGCCGGATGCTCGACGACAAGATCCGTCGGCTGCGCACGCGCCTGCAGAAGGTCGATCGCCAGCGGCGCACCCGCCGTCGCGCCCGTCAGCGCGGCGAGGCCCTGCGCGTCTCGCTTATCGGCTACACCAACGCCGGCAAGTCCACGCTGTTCAACCGGCTCACTAGGGCCGGGGCACTGGCGGCCGATCAGCTCTTTGCCACGCTGGATCCGCTCACCCGCCGTCTGGGCTTGGGCAACGGTCTGGAGGTGGTGCTCTCCGACACGGTGGGCTTCATCCGCAACCTGCCGCACGGTCTGGTGGCGGCCTTCCGCGCCACGCTGGAGGAAACCGCCGAGGCCGACCTGCTGCTGCACGTCGTCGATGCCGGCTCGCCCGACCGCGAACGCCAGATCGAGGCCGTCAACCAAGTCATCGCCGAGATCGGAGCAGGCGAGGTCGAGCAGCTGATGATCTACAACAAGATCGATCTGACCGGAAATGTGCCCGAGGTGCGGCTCGACCCCTATGGTAGGATCAGCGGCCTGGCGCTGAGCGCTGGCACGGGCGCCGGGGTCGATGCACTGCGCGACCTGTTGCGGGAACGTGCCCAGGCGCGGGCCCAGGCTGTCGACGAGACCGCCTGGTACGGCGATGAGGCCTTTACCGCCGAGGCTCCCGACCCCTCCGATGTATCCGATGAGGCTGATCCGTCCGCGGATGAAGACGGGCCGGATCATCCGTCTTCCTGAACGCCGCCCTCCTGCTTCGGGCAACTGCCACCCTTTCAAGGTACAGTCAAACCATGTCTACCCCTGATGATTCGGGCTGGGGCCGAAGTGCCGGATCCGGCCAGGACCAGAACCCGCCTCCTGCTGCATCCCCGACCCCTTCCGGCCGGTCGCCCGAGGCCGGTGGCACCCGTGGCGCGGATGAGCAACCCCCGGCGCGTCCGCCTGCTGCGTCGCCTTCGCCGTGGCAGTCCGAGCGCCCGCAGCCGCAGCGTCCGTCCGATGGCCCGCCCGATCTCGACGAGTTCTGGCAGGACCTGAGCAGCAAGCTCAACGGCCTGTTGGGGGGCAAGCGTGGCGGCCAGGGCGGCCGCGGCGGCATGCCCGTTGGTGGTGGCCGCAATGCCGCCCCCTCCGGACGCAGCCTGCTTTCGGGTCTGGCCATCGTCGGCGTCGTGGCCGGCCTGGCCTGGCTGGGCAGCGGCTTCTATATCGTGCAGGAAGGCCAGGTGGCTGCCGTGCTGCGCTTTGGCCAGTTCCGCTACCTCACGCACGAGGCCGGCATCCAGTGGAACCTGCCGTACCCCATCGAGACGCACGAGATCGTCGACCGCTCGCGGCTGCGCCAGATCGAGGTGGGCTACCGCAACTCGGTGCGTACCAAGGTGCCCAAGGAGTCGCTCATCCTCACGGGTGACCAGAGCATCGTCGACCTGCAGTACGCCGTGCAGTACCGCATCGACAATCCGGGTGACTTCCTCTTCCAGAACAACCTGTCCTCCGGCTCCGAGGAGCTGATCCGCCAGGTGGCCGAATCGGCCATGCGCGAGGTGGTGGGCCAGCGCACCACCGACCAGGTGCTCTACGAGGACAAGGCGCAGGTGGCCGAGGATGCCCAGACGCTCACGCAAGCCATCCTGGATCGCTACAAGCTCGGCATCGGCATCGTCGACTTCACCATCCAGCAGGCCCAGCCGCCCGAGCAGGTGCAGGCCGCCTTCGAGGACGCCAACAAGGCCGATCAGGACCGCCAGCGCCTCATCAACGAAGGCCAGGCCTACGCCAACGACGTGATCCCGCGCGCCAAGGGTACCGCCGACCGGATGGTGCTGGAGGCCCAGGGCTACCGGGCACGGGTCATTGCCCAGGCCGAGGGTGATGCGCTGCGCTTCGACCAGATCTACACCCAGTACGCCAACGCGCCGCAGGTCACGCGCGAGCGGATGTATCTGGAGACCATGCAGCAGATCCTGTCCAACACCTCCAAGGTGTATCTGGATTCGCAGAAGAACGGCAGCCTGCTGTATCTGCCGCTCGATCGCATCCTGGATCGCAACCAGGGCAAGGGTGGCAAGCCGTCGCTGACGGGCGAGCGCGCCGAGCGCGCGGTCGAGCAGGCACCGGCCAGCGTGCAGACGCCCCAGCCGGCCAACGCGGGCGGCACCGGCATCGCGCAGGATGCCGACAGCCGTGGTGCTTCGCTCAACGCGCTGCGCAGCCGCGATCGGAGCTACGCCCGATGAGCCCGTTTCCCTCGCATCTGCCCCTTTCTGACAACGCCCATTTCGCCAACGCCATCGACGGGAGCCTCCGATGAATCGTGTGCTCGCGCTGATCATCACGCTGGGCGTGCTGATCGTCCTCGCCTTTTCCTGCCTGTTCGTCGTTGACCAGCGCCAGTACGCCGTGGTGTTTGCCCTCGGCGAGATCAAGCGCGTCATCAACGAACCTGGCCTGTACATGAAGCTGCCGTCGCCGCTGCAGGACGTGCGCTACTTCGACAAGCGCACGCTCACCTATGACAGCGACGAGATCGACCGCTTCATCACCGCCGAGAAGATCAACATCCAGGTCGACTCCTTCGTGAAGTGGCGCATTGCCGATCCGCGCCAGTTCTTCGTGTCGGTTGGCCACAGCCCGCTGGCCGCCGACGACCGCATCGGCCGGCAGCTGCGCTCGGCGCTCAACAACGAGATTGCCCGGCTCTCCGTGGCTGACGTGATCTCCTCGGCGCGCGAGACCCTGGTCAAGCAGGTCATGAAGGTGATGTCGGTCGAGCTGGAAAAGATCGGCGTCACCATCGTCGACGTGCGCCTCAAGCGTGTGGACTTCGCGCCCGAGGTGGCCGAACGGGTCTATGAGCGGATGCGTTCCGAGCGTACCCGGGTGGCCAACGAGCGCCGCGCCAAGGGCGCCGCGGAAGGCGAGCGCATCCGCGCCGATGCCGACCGCCAGCGCGAGGTGCTGATCGCCAAGGCCTATCGTGACGCCCAGAACGAGCGGGGTGCCGGGGATGCCGAGGCCAGCCGCCTCTACGCCAAGGCCTTCGGTCGCAACCCCGAGTTCGCCAGCTTCTATCGCAGTCTGGAAGCCTATCGCGCCTCGTTTGCCGACCGTGCCGACATGCTGGTTCTGGATCCGCAGTCCGACTTCTTCCGCTACTTCCAGGGGGCAGAGCCGGCGCCGGCCGCCTCGGGTCGTCAGCCCACGCCACCCTTCAAGGAAGCCCCCGCAGCCCCGGCTGCGGCGGGCAGCGCGCACTGAGTCCGAAAGAAAATGCGCCGGACCGGTGTCCGGACGAAAAATGCCGTTAAAATCAGACACAGGAACGTAAGTTCTCCGCCACGCCCGTCCTTCGGGACGGCGTGACGGAAAGTTCCTTCCCATCTGTCCTGCCTTCGTCGGCTAGGACGGCGCAACCCGCCAGGCCCCAGGGCAGGGCGGATGCGTCTCCTGCCACGAGGGCGGTGTTTTTTTGGATTCACGGTCCCGCATTCACTGTCCCCATGGATGATCCCGCCGTCTCGCCGTGGTTGCTCGCCCTGGGGCTCGTGCTGCTCCTGGAGGGGCTGATGCCCCTGTTGCTGCCGGGTGGCTGGCGCAACGCGGTGCAGCAGATGGCTGCCCTGCGTGATGGGCAGCTGCGTTTCGTGGGTCTCATGCTGGTACTTGCCGGCCTGCTTTTCGTTTCCCTGGCATGAAGAACCGCTGGCTACTTCCCGAAGGCATCTCGGACCTGCTGCCCGATGCGGCGCAGGACCTCGAAGGTCTGCGCCGTGCGCTGCTTGACACCTATCGTCGCCACGGCTTCGAGCTGGTACTGCCCCCGCTCGTCGAATATCTGGACTCGCTGCTCATCGGAAGCGGCGGCGACCTGGACCTGAAGACCTTCAAGCTGGTGGACCAGCTCTCCGGGCAGAGCCTGGGGGTCCGGGCCGACATCACGCCCCAGGTCTCACGCATCGACGCGCATCTGCTGCAGCAGCGTGACATCAACCGGCTCTGCTACGCCGCCTCGGTGCTGCGCACCCGTCCCAGCGGCCAGGAAGGCTCGCGCGAGCCCATCCAGATCGGTGCCGAGGTCTACGGCCATGCCGGCATCGAGGCCGACATCGAGGTCATCGATCTGCTGCTGCAGTCGCTGGCACTGGCCGAACTGGGTCCGGTGCGCCTGGACATCAACCATCTGGGGCTGGCCAGCCTGCTGCTGGCCGAGCTGGAAGGGGTCGACGAGGAGGCCGTGCTGCAGCTGCTGCAGGCCCGCGACCTGCCCAGCCTGCGCGAGCTGCTTGCCCCGTGGTCGCAACAGCCCGCTGCGGCCGCGCTGCTTGCTCTGCCCGAGTGCTTCGGCCCGGCCGAATCGGCCATGGCCCGTGCGCGCACCGTGCTGGCCCCGTGGCCGCAGGCCACCCCCCATCTCGACGCACTGGATGCCGTCCTGGGCTCGCTGCGGCTGGCACGCCATGCCGGGCAGGTGTCGCTGGCCATCGATCTGGCTGACGTGCAGGGCTTTCGCTACCACACCGGGCTGGGCTTTGCGGCCTACGTCGAAGGTCATGCCCGGGCCGTGGGGCGCGGTGGACGCTATGACGGCATCGGCGCCGCCTTCGGGCGCGGCCGCCCGGCCACCGGCTTTTCGCTCGACCTGCGGGAACTCGTCGAGCTGCGACGCGACCGGCACACGCCGCCGGCCATCATCGTCGCTCCCTGGTCCGACGACCCGGCGCTGCTGGCGTTCATCGACACGCTGCGCGCCCAGGGCGAGACCGTATTGCAATTGTTGCCCGGCCAGGATGCCCAGCGCCTGGCCGGCGTTTCCGCCGATCGGATGATCGGCTTCATCCACGGCCAATGGCGGCTTGCAGGGAAGGAATCATGAGCAGGAATCTGGTGGTGGTCGGCACCCAGTGGGGTGACGAAGGCAAAGGCAAGGTCGTCGACTTGCTGACCGACGAAGTCAAGGGAGTCGTGCGCTTCCAGGGCGGTCACAACGCGGGCCACACGCTGGTCATCGAAGGGCGCAAGCAGGTGCTGCGCCTCATTCCCTCGGGCATCCTGCGTGATGACGTGACCTGCTACATTGGCAATGGCGTCGTGCTCTCGCCGCAGGCGCTGCTGTCCGAGATCGCCGAGCTGGAGGCCGCCGGTGTCGACGTGCGCAACCGTCTGCGCATCAGCTATGCCTGCTCGCTCATCCTGCCTTACCACATCGCGCTGGACCAGGCGCGTGAGCAGGCCCGGGGCGACGCCCGCATCGGTACCACCGGCCGTGGCATCGGCCCGGCCTACGAGGACAAGGTGGCACGGCGCGGCCTGCGGCTGGAAGACCTGTATGTGCCCGACCAGCTGGCCGAGCGCGTGCGCGAGGCCGCCGAGCTGCACAACTTCCTGCTCGAGAACTACTACCACGCCCCGCGCATCGACGTGGCCAGGATGCTGGATGAGCTGCAGGACCAGGCCGAGCAGATCCGCCCGATGGTCCACGACGTGGCCGGCCTGCTGGCCGACGCGCTGGCACGGGGCGAGTCGCTGATGTTCGAAGGCGCCCAGGGCGCGCTGCTCGACATCGATCACGGGACCTATCCGTTCGTCACCAGCAGCAACTGCGTGGCGGGTGCAGCGGCAGCCGGCTCCGGCATCGGCCCGGGCAACCTGCATTTCGTGCTGGGCATCGCCAAGGCTTACACCACCCGCGTGGGCAGCGGTCCGTTCCCCACCGAGCTGCATGACGACATCGGCAAGCGCCTGGCCGAGCGTGGCCACGAGTTCGGCTCCGTCACCGGGCGTCCGCGTCGCTGCGGCTGGTTCGATGCCGTGGCCATGCGCCGTTCCATCGAGCTCAACGGCGTCACCGCCCTGTGCCTGACCAAGCTGGACGTGCTGGACGGTCTGGACACCGTGCGCATCTGCACGCACTACGACATGACCACGCCCAAGGGCAACATCAAGCGCCTGGAGCGCCTGCCCACCGGTGCCGGTGCCGTCGCCCGCTGCCAGGCAGTCTACGAGGAAATGCCCGGCTGGAAGGAAAACACCCGGGGCGCACGCCGCTGGGAAGACCTGCCGGTGAACGCACGCCGCTACGTCGAGCGTCTGGCCGAGCTGTCGGGTGCCCCCATTGACATCATCTCCACCGGTCCCGACCGCGAAGAGACCATCGTGCTGCGGCACCCTGGCAGGAAGGAAGGCTGAATCATGCAGCATCTGTACGTTGACTGGGCCGAATACCATCGCCTCATCGAGCGCCTGGCGCTCTCCATCCATCGCTCCGGCTGGCAGTTCGACTCGGTCATCGCGCTGGCGCGCGGCGGCCTTCGGGTGGGCGACCTGCTGTCGCGCATCTTCGACAAGCCGCTGGGTGTGCTCACCACCAGCTCCTATCGCCACACCGGCAATGTCGTGCAGCAGGGCGAGCTGAAGATTGGCTCCACCATCAGCGCGGCCGAGGACGTCACGCGCGGTCGTGTGCTGCTGGCCGACGATCTGGTCGATACCGGTGTCACGCTGGAGAAGCTGCTGCCGGTCATGCGCAGCCGCCATCCCGAGATCACCGAGCTGCGCACCGCAGTGCTCTGGAAGAAGGCCGTCTCGGTCTACACGCCCGACTACTGCGTCTGCAACCTTGATGACAGCCCCTGGATCCACCAGCCCTTCGAGCTGTACGAGGGCTGCGACATCGAGGCACTGGAGCACGGCTCGCCCACGCAGGCTGCCTACGCAGTGGCCGAGCGGCGCTAGACGCGCGCGAAGGCACGACCCGGGGGTATCTTCCAGTGCCCGGGTCGTTGGTTGGGGTGGGACGGGCGCCCGTCCCGGATCACGGGCTCCATGCCGTGTGAGCAGTCCCGGCCCCGCACGATCTCCAGGAACCGGCTGACAGTGGCTTGACCCGCTTCACTCCCGGTCACCCCGCCTGAAGAGGCACGCTCAATGCAGGCGCTGCCACGCGGAAAATTTTTTCCGGACCCCGTAGAATAGCCCGGTTGGTGCTCGCAGGGCGCTTCCTCGCCTTGCAGTTCAACGGGAAGCAGGAGGGCGTTCGCCGTCTGCATGCGTGCATGCAGCCACGGTGGATCGTGGCAAGCAGTCTTGTCCGCCTGACCTGCGCTGCCCCCGCAACGGTCGTGCGGTCGGGCAGGGAAGGCCCATGTCCCGCCACCCATGCAGGTCGGCCCGGACGTGTGGGCAGCTGCCCGGGCGTTGTCGGGCATGCCTGCGGCGCCTTTCCCTGTCCAGCCTGATGATCCATGCAGCCACTGGTTCCGGTCATGCGGCGTCGTGTCCTTCAATGGGCGCGTCCGTCTCATCCGGCCCGGGAAGGCGATCATCGGGCCCAGCCGTCAGCCCGGATACCGGCCAACACCCCGGATGTCAGGCACTCCCAAGCGCCTGGCGTCTGGTCCGTGCCGCCTGCGGCATGGGCACTTCGTTGCATGCCATCGGGCGGGGATGCCCGTGGCCTGTGTTCTTTCCCGACACCTTGTCCGCCGTGCTTCCCCGCATGCGGATCGGATCCCACGGATGTCACTGGCTGTTTCCCATTCCGGTTCTGCCGGCAGCAAGCTGCCCGCCCGCCTTGCGCCAGCGGTGCTGGTCAGCGCGCCGGCCTCCGGCCATGGCAAGACCACGGTAGTGGCGGCTCTGGCACGGCGCCTGTCCCGTGCCGGGCTGGATGTGCGTGTCTTCAAGACCGGGCCGGATTTCCTGGATCCCGCCTGGCATGAACTGGCCAGCGGCCACACCGTCCACAACCTGGACCTGTGGATGACCGGTGAGGACGACATTCGCAGGCGTCTGTACGACGCGGCGGGACAGGCGGACCTCATCCTCGTGGAAGGGGTGATGGGACTCTACGACGGTGAGCCCAGTGCTGCCGAGATGGCGCACCGCCTGGGGTTGCCGGTACTGGCCGTCATCGATGCCTCGTCCATGACCGGCACCTTCGGTGCCCTGGCCCATGGCCTGCGGACCTGGCTGCCCGGCCTGCGCTGGGCGGGTGCCCTGGCCAACCGCGTGGCCAGCCCCCGCCATGCCGAGCTGCTGGCCAGCGCCTGCCAGCGTCCCGGTGCTGACCAGCCGACGATGGACGCCCATTCAGGGAACGATTCGAAGCCGGCGAGCATCGCCCACCGACAGGCCGACTTGCAGCCGTCCGGCACGCCCGCGGAAGAGGGGCCCGACGGCACCGGGGAGGGCACCCGTTCCGACTTCCTGGGCAGCGTGTTCCGCAACGCGGCCTTTGCCATGCCCGCGCGCCATCTGGGCCTGATTCCCGCCAACGAGTTGGCCGATGCACGACAGAAGCTGGATGCCGCAGCCGATGCGCTGGAAGGCACCGTGCTGGGCAGCCTGGACCGGGAAACCCTACAGCGCTGGAACACGTGCTTTCTGCCGCCCGAAGGCCCTGGACACACCGCACCCGCCTCGCAGCCGCTGGCGGGTCGCACCATCGCCATTGCCCGCGATGCTGCCTTTGCCTTCATCTACCCGTCCAACCTGGAAGTTCTGCAGGCCCTGGGGGCCACACTGACCTTCTTCTCGCCGCTGGCTGACGATCCGTTGCCGGCCTGCGATGCCGTCTGGCTGCCCGGGGGCTATCCGGAACTGCATGCCGAGCAGCTCTCGGCCTGCCGCCGCCTGCCCGAGACGCTGCGCGTGCATATCGAGGCTGACCGCCCCGTCTGGGCTGAGTGCGGCGGCATGCTGCCGCTCTTCGAGCAGATGCGCCACGACGAGCGCGACTGGCCGATGTGGGGCATCCTGCCGGGCAGCATCGAGTTCGGCAAGCGTGCGGCCGGCCTGGGCATGCAGCAGCTGGTCTGGCCCCCCGTGTCGGCAGACACAGACCTGAATGCGCCGGCGGCGGATCGCCACCATGACGCCCCGACCCCGGCCCCGAGCCCTGCGCCCGAGGCCTCGGCTTCAGACGAATCCTCCGATGCGACGACCGCCGATGAGACCCTCGGCCCGTTGCGGGGGCATACCTTTCATTATTCGCGCTGCATCACCCCGCTGCCGGAAGTCGCACACAGCAGCCGCCCCGTGTCATCCGGTGCCAACCCGCACACCGAGGCGGTCTATCGGTACCGACAGGTGCGGGCTAGCTATTTCCACGCCTGGTTCGCCAGTGCGCCCACCCGTGCCGCAGCCCTTTTCCTGCCGAAGAAATCGACATGTTGAGTCTCAGGTATTCCGGTGATTCCGACAAGGACGGATCCGGGAAGAAGACATCCTCCTCTGGTCCTTCATCGAGCTTGCCCCTCGTCTCGCCTGTCGGGCATGAGCTGATCCTGGGCGGGCAGCGCAGCGGGAAGTCGCGGCGGGCTGAACAGCTGGCCGAGCAGTGGCTGAAGGGGGCCGCGGGGCGCAAGGCGGCCTTCGTGGCCACCGCCCAGGCCCGTGACGACGAGATGCGGCATCGCATCGAACGTCACCAGGAACAGCGCCG
This sequence comes from Lautropia mirabilis, assembly GCF_900637555.1. Classification (NCBI taxonomy): domain Bacteria; kingdom Pseudomonadati; phylum Pseudomonadota; class Betaproteobacteria; order Burkholderiales; family Burkholderiaceae; genus Lautropia; species Lautropia mirabilis. The sequence goes on from NZ_LR134378.1 coordinate 2,162,152, forward strand.
TGCCCGCCTGCCGGGCATGCGCACGATCGAGGAGCCGCTGGCACTGGACCGGGTCATCCGCCGCTACAGCCGCCCCGAGCGTCTGCTGGTCATCGATTGCCTGACCTTGTGGCTGGCCAACCAGCTGGCCCGTCACGAGGATGTCGTCCCCCGGAAAGGGCATGGGGTGGCCGAGAACTTCTGCCAGAGCGAGGCCATGACCTCGCTGCTCACCGCCATCGAGCAGAGCCGCGGGCCGCTGGTCTTCGTCAGCAACGAGATCGGCCTGGGCGTGGTGCCGGTGGGCGCCGGCGTGCGGGCCTACGTGGACGCGCTGGGCTGGCTGAACCAGCAGGTGGCGGCCCGCTGCCAGCGCGCCTGCCTGATGGTGGCCGGCCAGCCGTTGTGGCTCAAGCGCGAGACGCAGCCGGCCGTTCCGCAGACGTCCTTTCCGACGGAGCGGCCCTACGAGGCCATCCCGACGCTGGTCGAGACCTTGCTGGGCACCTCCTCGGCCGCCTCTCACCCGGTACTGCCGTCCGTGGCAGCCGCCCTGTCCGGCCTGTCCGATTCGATGGTCGGCACGGGCGGGCAGCCTCCGGCCGCATTTGGAAACGACTCCGCGGCGCAGCGTGACCGGCGCTCGGACGAGGAAGGCACGGACGGGACCGGACCCGGCACCGTGTGGTTCGTGGGGGCCGGCCCCGGCGATCCGGACCTGCTCACCGTCAAGGGGCGCGACCTGATCGCACAGGCGGGCGCCATCCTCTTTGCCGGCTCGCTGGTCAGCGAGGCCGCCACGCGCTGGGCGCCGCCGGGTTGCGAGATTGCCGACAGCAAGGGCATGACGCTGGAGGAGATCTGCCACTGGCTGGCCAGCCGGGCGCTGCGGCACCGGACCGTCATCCGGCTGCAGACCGGCGACCCCTCGCTCTATGGCGCCCTCATCGAGATGGTGCAGCCGCTGGACGATGCCGGGGTGCCGGTGAAAGTGGTGCCCGGGGTGAGTTCAGCCTTCGCCGCCGCCGCCGCGGGCGTGGAGAGCCTCACGCTGCCCGAGGTCACGCAGACCGTCATCCTCACGCGCGTGGCGGGTCGCACCCCGATGCCCGAGGGCGAGGATCTGGTCTCGCTGGCCCGGCATCGCAGCACGCTGTGCATCTTCCTGTCCATCACGCTGCTGTCCAGCATCCAGCGCGACCTGCGCGCCGCGGGCTGGCCCGAGGACGCGCCCATCCTGGTGGTGCACAAGGCCAGCTGGCCCGGCGAGGAGAAGATCGTGCGCACCACGCTGGCCGACGTGAAGGAGGCCTGCCGGCAGGCCAAGATCGTCAGCCAGGCCATGATCATCGCCAGTCCCACCATCGGCGCGCGTCAGTGGAGCACCCTGACCAAGTCACGGCTGTACGATGCCAGCTTCACCCACCGCTTCCGTCGCGCCAGCGAGGAACGTCTTGTCGACATGGCGGTGGGCAAGCTGAATCCGCGCTCCGAGACCCGGGTGCCGGAAGACCAGACGAAAACAACTCTTTCCGACGAGGCTTCGGATGACAACCTCCAATGACACCATCCTGCTGGTCGGCCACGGCTCACGCGAGGCCTCCGGCAATGCCGAGATCCTGCTGTTTGCGGAACGCTGGCGTGCCCGTCACCCCGACTGGCGCATCGACGTCGGCTTCATCGAGTTTGCCGATCCGTTGCTGGATCCGGCCCTGAACCATGCGGCACGCAACAGCGGGCGTGTGCTGGTGCTGCCGCTCATCCTCAACGCCGCCGGCCATGTTCGTCAGGACATCCCGAGTGCCATCCAGCGCGCCCGGAAACGTCATCCCGACGTCCAGTTCCTCTATGCCCCGCACCTGGCGGTCAGCGATCCGCTGCTACGGATCCTGAAGCGCTTCCTGCGTCAGGCCATGCTGCAGCTGGACGTGCCGGATCCCCGTACCACCGGCGTCATCCTGCTGGGGCGCGGCTCCAGCGACCGGCTGGCCAATGGGGACGTGGCACGCATGGCCCGCTGGCTGTGGGAGATTGGTGATCACGAGCGCGTGGACCTGGCCTTCACCGGCGTGACCTTCCCGCGCCTGGAGAAAGTGGTGCGCGACCAGGTGGCGCTGGGCATGATGCAGATCGTCGTCATGCCGTACTACCTGTTCACCGGCACGCTCATCAAGCGCATCGGGCGTCAGATGGAAAATCTGGCGGCCCAGTATCCGCAGGTCCGCTTTGCACACACCAGCTATTTCGGCTTCGAGCCCGAGATCGCCCGCATGCTGGACGAGCGCGTCCATGCCCTGAAGCAAGGAGTGGGCGCCATCGATCTGGATCGGCTGATGCGCCCCGATCCGTTCCGCGAAAGCGAGGGGTACCACCACCATCATCACCACGGCCATGATCATCATGGTCATGGTCATGGCCATGGGCACGGGCACGACCATGAGGCGCACGATCATGGGGATGATCATTCCCATGACGCCCATCCGGACCATGCGCATGACCATCCGCACGGTCACGAGCACGACCACGCCCATGATCATGACCATGACCACGAACATGGGCACAGCCATAGTCATGACGCCGAGCCTGGACACGATCGCGACCATGCGCACGATCCTGACCATGACCATGACCATGACCATGAGCAGCATCATGATCATGCCCGTGTGGAACCCGTCCCTCAGGGCAACGATCATCAGATCATGAATGACCCGAATCAGGGTCGTTCAATTCCGGAAGTTGCCCGTGCCGTTCCGCAGGGCAAGCCGCTGGGGCCGCAGTCGGCCTTCCCGAAAGGAAAGGCGATTCAACCCGGCCTGCCCGGGCGTCCCTTCTTCCCCCGTTCACGCTTTGGCCGCTGAGTGTCGGCTGATTCACCGTCATCCGCGCCCCATCCTTTCATTTTCGACATTCCCGACCGCCAGAACCCATGAGCACCGTCAACACCATCACCGAGCAGCTCACCCGTGCCGGCCAGGCCATCGAGCACGGCAGCTTCGCCATCATCGACGAGGAAGCCGGTCCGCACGCCTACACCGATGAACAGTGGCCGATCGTGCGGCGCATGATCCACGCCAATGCCGACTTCGATTTCAACGGCCTGACCCGTTTCCACCCGGATGCCGTGCGCGCCGGCATCGATCTGCTGCTCGGTGCGAAGGCGCGGGGCGGCGCCCACATCGTGGCCGACGTGGAGATGATCTGCGTGGGTCTGTCGGCGCCGAGGCTGAAACACTTCGGCGTGCAGACCCACCAGTTCATCAGCGACGATGACGTGATCGAACGGGCAAAGGCCGAAGACACCACCCGCGCCGTGCAGGCCATGCGCAAGGCGCAGCGGCTGGGTCTGATCGACGGCCAGATCATCGCCATTGGCAATGCCCCCACCGCGCTGATCGAACTGGTGCGCATGGTTCGCGAAGAGAATGCCCGTCCGGCCCTCGTCATCGGCATGCCGGTGGGCTTCGTGTCGGCGGCCGAGAGCAAGGCGCTGCTCGACGATGTGACCGAGGTGCCCTGGATCGCCATCGAGGGCCGCAAGGGCGGCTCCACGCTGGTGGTGGCTGCCCTGCATGCGCTGCTGGCGCTGGCCGAGGCCGAACAGAAAAAGGCTGCGGCGCAGGCATGACGGACGCGGGGCAGGGCTACATCGCCAACCCGGTGCAGGCATGCGCCGATATCCCGGCGGCACCGCCCGCGGGGGAAGGGCCATCGAAGGCAGCACCTGCAGAATCCGGTGCCGAACGTGCAGCCCGGGTTCGGGCCAGCAAGCCGGCGCGTGGCACCCGTACCGGCTTTTCCACCGGGGCATGCTCGGCCACGGCCGCCCGCGCCTGTGCCATCGGCCTCGTCACCGGGCAGGTGCCCGACACCGTGGAAAGCCTGCTGGCCAATGGCCGCCGCTACACCTTCACCATTCATGACGGCCGGGTCGAAGGCGAGGGCCTGAACCGTACCGCTCATGGCTATGTGCAGAAATTTGCCGGTGACGACCCGGACTGCACCGATGGCGCCCACCTGACGGTGGATCTGCGCATCCTGCCCGGACAGGCGGGCGAGGTGCGCTATCGTGCCGGCCCCGGCGTGGGCACCGTCACGCTGCCTGGCCTGGGGCTGGAGGTGGGTGGCCCGGCCATCAACCCGGTGCCCCGTCGCAACATTGCCGAGAACCTGCACGAAGTGGCCGGCAGCCTGCTGGCCGAGCATGGGCTGGAAGTCACCATCAGCGTGCCCGACGGCGAGGTCATGGCCAGAAAGACCACCAATGCCCGGCTGGGCATTCTGGGGGGCATCAGCATTCTGGGGACCAGCGGCATCGTGCGGCCGTATTCCACCAGTGCCTGGCGGGCCAGCGTGGTGCAGGGCATTCAGGTGGCGGCCATCACCGGCAACGACATCGTCGTGCTCACCACCGGCGGGCGCAGCGAGGCCTTTGCCATGCGCGAGGTGCGCCGTGATCGTCCCGAACTGCCGCCCGCCTGCTTCGTGCAGATGGGCGATTTTCTGCGCTACGCGCTGGACGAGGTCGTGGCGCAGGGCATCCGGCTGGTGGTCTTTGGTCTGATGGTCGGCAAGCTCACCAAGATTGCCCAGGGCGAGACCATCACCCACGCCAACCGCAGTGTGGTCGATACCGATGTGGTGGCCGAGGTAGCCCGCCGCATCGGCGCCAGCGAAGAAGACTGTGCCGCCATTGCTGCCGCCAAAACCGCACGGTTCGGTGCCGAACTGATGGTGGAACGGGGGCTGGGGGACATCTTTCACAGAACACTGGCCGAAACCGCCATGGCCACGCTGCAGGCTCCGGACCGCTATGGGCGGGCCTTTCAGATCCGCATCATGGTCTGCGATGGTGAGGGCAACATGCTGGCCGATGTCTGGTCTGCACCGGCCGAGGACCGCCCGCGCCCGGAAACCGCCGGCCGCACCGGCATCTCCCACACCCATTCCGCCGATTTCGATACCGACGAGGATTTTCCGCCCGTACCCAGTCATCCGGACTGAAACCCGGACTGAACGGGGCAGGGCAGACGCCGTTTCCTGATTTTCATCCCTGCATTTCTCCATGACCGACCCCAATCCCTGCCGCATCATCGGTGTACTGGACGATGGCCCCGCCAGCCTGACGCCCACCGCGCTGGCCCACATCCGCACGGCCGATGTGATCGTCGGTGCGCCGCGCACGCTGGCGCTGTTCGAAAGCCAGTTCAAACCGGGGGCCACCACGCGTGATCTCACCGGCCAGCTCAAGGCCGTGCCCGGCTGGATCGGTGCCGCGCGCGAGGCCGGACAGCGCTGCGTGGTGCTGGCCACCGGTGACCCGCTTTGCTGGGGCATTGCCCCCTATCTGGCGGCGCGGTTGTGCACGGAGGCGCTGGACATCCTGCCCAATGTGTCCACGCTGCAGCTGGCCTGCGCACGGCTGGGCATGCCGTGGCAGGATGCAAAACTTTTTTCGGTGCATGCAAAGGATGCCGGCCCCTGGCAGCGGGGCGCGGGCCCCGACCATGGTCTGCATGCGCTGGCGCAGGCCGTGCACGCGCACGACCGCCTGGTCATTCTGACCAGTCCCGGCAATACACCGGCCCGCATTGCGCAGCTGCTGCAAATCGAAGGACTGGCCGGCGCCATGCAGATGGCCGTGGCCGAGAACCTGCTGCAGCCGGAAGAGCGCATTCATCCGCTGCTCGATATCGACACGGCCGCCACCATGACCTTCGCCCCGCTCAACGTCGTGGTGCTGTGGCGCATCCAGCCGCGTGACAATCCGGTGCTGCTGGGTCTGAACGACGACACCTACGCCCAGCGTCGCCCGAAGGGCGATGGCACCGGCGGGCTGATCACCAAGCAGGAGGTGCGTGCCGTGTCACTGGCCCGCCTGCAGCTGCGCACCGACAGCATCGTCTGGGACATCGGTGCCGGCAGTGGCTCGGTGGGGCTGGAAGCCGCACGGCTCTGCCGGCATGGTCACGTATTTGCCATCGAAAAGAACGCAGCCGATGTGGACATCATCCGCCAGAACCACGATGCCTTCGGCGTGGCCAACTACACGCTGGTGCACGACAGGGCACCGTCCGGCATGCAGGCCTGGCCCGACCCGGATGCCGTGTTCGTGGGCGGCAGTGGCGGCGAGCTGGCCGAGCTGATCCGGCTGATCCTGCGCCGCCTGCGTCCCGGCGGGCATCTGGTGATGAATTTCGTCACGCTGGAAAATCTGGCCACGGCGCTGGAAACCCTGAAGGCGCTGGCTGGGGATGCAGGGAAAACGGCGGCAGATGCAGAGAAAACTTCGGCAGATGCAGAGAAGCCTGCAGCGGATGCCGCCAGTCCCGCCCGGGCGGGAAGTCAGACTTCCCCCGCACACGAACCGGCTCTTGCCTCGTCGCCGTCTGTTTCAGAAGCATACAGCGCCACCCTGGACATCCATCCGGCATCGCGGCCGGGCACCGGGACGTTGCACTGGGACGTGCTGCAGCTGCAGGCTGCCCGCAGCAAACCCATTCTGCACATGAACCGGCTGGCTGCCGAAAACCCGGTCTGGCTGGTGTCGGCCTGCTGGCAGCAGACCGGGGACGAATGAATCCGCCGCGCGCGCCATGAACGTGGCTACCGAAATCCCGAAGGACATACCCTGGCAGGACGTACCTTTTTTCTTTCACCGTTTTCGACCCACCAAGCCTCCATGCAACCCTCCCCCGGAAAACTCATTGGCGTTTCCCTTGGCCCCGGCGATCCGGACCTGATCACCCGCGCAGCCTGGACGCAGCTGCAACGCCGCGACACCCGCTGGGTCTATCCGGTGCGCAGCGGCAAGAGCGATGGCTACGCCCATGGCATCGTGCAGCGGGCCGGCATCGAACCCGTCTCCCATGTCGAGGCCATCGTGTTTCCGATGACCTACGATGCCGAAAAACTGGGTCGTGCCTGGCTCAAGGCTGCCGACACCGTGCTGCCCTGGCTGCAGGCCGGCGAGGACGTGCTGTTTCTGGTGGAAGGCGATGCCAGCACCTATTCCACCTTCAGCCATCTGGCACGCACCGTGCGCAGTGTGGATGAACGCATCGAAACGCCGATCATTGCCGGCGTCAATTCCTATACCGGTGCAGCGTCGGTAGCCGGCACCACGCTGGGCGAACAGGATGACACCATTGCCGTGGTACCCGCCGCCTATGGTGTGACGATGCTCGACCGGCTGCTGCCGGAGTTCGACACGCTGGTGCTGATGAAAATCAAGCCGCAGCTCGACGACATCATCGACTGGCTGGACAGTCGCCATCTGCTGGCCGACGCCCATTTCATCGAAAAGGCCGGCGTGGAAGGCGAGCGTGTCGTCAGTGGCGAGGCGCTGCGCCAGCTGCGGGGCGAAAAGGTCAGCTATCTGTCGCTGATGATCGTGCGCTCCCATCACCGTGTGCGCGGCGAGCGTCTGCGTGGCTGCCTGAAAAAGGGCCCGATGCAGACGGAGGCCGAACAGGCTGCGTCCACGGCGACCGGCGCGTCCCGCGTCGCCCACGCCAGCACCGCACAGCAAGCCGCAACCCCATCGGGCACTGCCACTGCAGATGCGGTCTCTGCGCCACGTGTCATCCTCATCGCCATCACGAAGGGCGGCGCGGAACAGGCTGCCCGGCTGGCTGCACAACTGCCCGAGGCCACCCTGTGCACCTCGCAGAAATTTGCTGCCACATTCGATTCGCTGCCGAATGATAAACGCATTTATTCTGGTGGTGTGAAGGAACAGATGGGCGAAATATTCCGGCAGTACGACCAGCTCGTGTGCTTCGTGTCGGTGGGGGCCATCATCCGCCTCGTGGCGCCTCACCTGCAGGGCAAGGAAACCGATCCCGGCGTGATTGCCGTGGACGATGCCGCGCGCTTCGTGGTGCCGCTGCTCTCGGGCCATGTGGGGGGCGCCAATGTGTGGGCGGAGCAGGTGGCCCGTCTGCTGGGTGCCACGCCGGTGCTGACCACCGCCTCCGATGCGCGGGGCTCGCTGGCCGTCGACATTCTGGGCCGGGCGCTGGGCTGGCAGGTGGAGGCCCCGAAAATCAACCTGATCCGCGTGGCGGCTGCCGTGGTCAACGAGGAGCCCATCGCCCTGGTGCAGGAGGCCGGCAGCCGTCACTGGTGGACGCGCAGCACACCGCTGCCCCGCCACATCGAGGTGCTGAATGACATGACGGAGGTGCGTCCCGGCCATCACCGCGCGCTGCTGCTGATCACCCATCGCCCCCTCGATGAAGACCTGTGGCGCCAGTGGCCCGAACATCTGATCGTCTACCGTCCGCCCGCGGGGCAGGGCGCCGATGAACGCCCGACCCCGGCCATGGCAGGGAGCACGACCGCATCGTGAACACGACGACGCCACACAACCGGCCTGGCACGGCAGAAACGCAGATACCTGTGCCGGCCTCCGGCCTGGCGGGCAGCCGGGATCTGGTCCTCGGTATCGGCTGCGACCGCAACACCCCCTATGCCACGCTGGCGCAGGTGATCGACGAGGCACTGGCCCAGCTGCAGGCGTCGTGGGCCGACGTGCGGGCCGTGGCCAGCATCGACCTGAAGGCCGACGAAGTCGCCATGCAGGAACTGCAGCGCCAGCGGGGGCACACCATCCATTTCTACCCCGCCACCTGGCTGGCACAGGTTCCGGTGCCCAACCCCAGCGAGACGGTGCGCAAATATACCGGCACGCCGTCGGTCAGCGAGGCCGCCGCGTTGCTGGTTGCGGGGGATGTTGCGCAGGCGCTTGCCCATGCCGTACCGGACCATGCGCCGGCAAGGGTCCCTGTCCCGCCGTCCCACGCACCCCAGGAGGCGCCCGTACCGGTTTCACAGCGTTCCGTTTCCCTGCCGGTGCCCGCCCCGATGTCTGCGCTGCTGATCGAAAAGCACAAGCTGCGCGGCCCCGATGGCCGCAATGCCACCGTGTCGGTAGCGCGAGCCGACGAAATGGCCCGGCTCCTCCCGGAGACCGGTCGCCATACATGAACCCCGGCGACATCCTGCAGCGACCAGGCTGCAGCATCCTGCGCTGTCCTGTCCATGAACGAAACACGCCACCGGCGAGCACCATGACACCATCGAAATACCCAGGCAATCCGGCCCGGTAAAAACGTCCCGCAAGGGACAGGAGGAAGAAGCATGCATATCGAAATCGGCATCCTGCCACAGGACAAACTGGTGATGGCCGCCGTGGCCGCCACCGGCCTGCTGGCCGTCCACGCCAAACCGTTGCTGACCAACCCCGCCAACTGGCTGCGCACCGCACTGGCCGCCGTATTCTTCTCGATTCTGATGCAGCTCTGGCACCTGCCGGTCGGCCCGTCGGAACTTCATCTGGTGGGGGCCATTCCCATCTATCTGCTGTTTGGGTACATTCCCACGCTGTTCGGTTTCATGCTGGGGCTGTTCCTGCAGGCATTCTTTTTCGAGCCGCAGGACATGCTCCATCTGGCGGTGAATTTCCTGAGCCTGGGGGTGCCACTGGTGGTGGTGCATGCCACCTATGGCCGGCACCTGCAGAAACTCAGACTCACCAACCTCGTCACGCTCGATGCCTTCTACTACACGGGCGTCACCCTGATGGTGGGCTTCTGGCTGTCCATCAGCACCGATCCCGCACCGCTGGCCGACTGGGCCCGGTTTGCTGCCTCCTATGTGCTGCTGGTGGTGCTCGAACCGGTGCTGACCATCAGCCTGGTGCTGCTGGGCCGCAGGCTGCAGTCGGGCAAACTGCAACCCGCCAGATGGCAGCAGCTGTCCTTCGATGAAAAATGGCTGGGCAACGTGCACGGCCAGCAGGCGTGATGCCCGCAGGCCCGTGTTGCCCCGATGGCCAGGGCGGCCGGCCCTGGCTGCGCGGTATGCCCGGTCGGCACAGGGCCGGGGCCAGTGTGCGGGGACCAGCGCGTTCATGACACGCTCTGGCCCCCTTCGTTCGATCAACATTCTGCTGCGGCAGAGCATTCTGGAGTGATTCCCTTCATGTCCCATGGAAAGATCATGCTGGTCGGCATTGGCCCGGGCAGCGCCGAACACATGACGGCCCGCGCCCGCGCAGCCATTGTCGAGGCCGACACGGTGATCGGCTACGTGACCTACATCAAGCTGGTGGCCGACCTGCTGGATGGCAAGGAAATCATCCGCAAGAGCATGACCGAGGAGCTGGATCGTGCCATCGAGGCGCTGGCCCGGGCTCGCGAGGGCAAGAAGGTCGCGCTGATCTCGTCGGGTGATGCCGGTGTCTACGGCATGGGAGGCCCTACCTTCGAGGTGCTGATGCAGGCTGGCTGGACGCCACCCGAAGTCACCGTCGAGACCGACGAGGCGGGCAACGAGCAGCGCATCGTCGGTGACGGCATCGAGGTCGAGATCATTCCCGGAGCCTCGGCAATCAACAGCTGTGCCGCCCTGGTGGGGGCGCCGCTCACCCATGATTTCTGCTCGATCTCGCTCTCGGACCTGCTCACGCCGTGGCCCACCATTGCCCGTCGTCTGGATGCGGCGGCAGCGGCGGACTTCGTGGTGGCACTCTACAACCCCAAGAGCGGGCGGCGTACCCGGCAGATCGTCGAGGCGCAGCAGCTTTTCCTGCGGTATCGTGATCCGGAAACACCGGTGGCCATCGTCAAGAGTGCTTACCGCCGTCGCCAGAACATCGTGCTTACCACGCTGGCAAAGATGGCCGAGGCCGACATCGGCATGCTGTCCACGGTCCTGATCGGCAACAGCAACACCTTCATGCGCCATGGCCTGATGATCACGCCACGCGGTTATGCCAACAAGTACGACGTGACGGGCGACCACGGTCTGAAGGGGGGCGAGCGCTCGGGCCGTTCGCTGTCCACCGGGCTGGACGGCTGGCTGCATGCGCTGCATGCGGCGCACGCTGGCGGGGAAACCGCAGAGGCTCTGGCGGAGCACTATCGTTTGCCGGCTGACTATATTCGGCAGAAACTGGCTGAGCCGCTGCCGCAACCCGAGGTCTCGAAATCGCGTCGCAAGCCGCCTGCCGAGGAAGGCAGCGAGGGCTGAGGGCGCTTCGCTGAAGCCTGCACACCATGATCGAGATTGCTGCCTGGGCACCTGCCGCCGTGCCGCTGCTGGCCTTCGGGCTGGATGTGGCTTTCGGGGAGCCGCCCGTCCGCCTGCATCCGGTGGTGTGGATGGGGCAGTATCTGCAGTGGGCGGGCGAGCGGATCGCGCCATCGGTCGTCGTGGATGCGGCACCTTTGCGGGAGACCAGGCATGCGAATGCGTCCCGAATCGCCGGAAAAGAGCGGTTCAGTCTGTCGGAAACGGGCGGGACCACGACCGTTCAGGATGCCCGTCGCCAGTTCCGCCTGGGGGCGCTGGCCTGGCTGCTGGGTGCTGCCGTGACCACGTCGCTGGCCTGGGGCGTGCAGGGGGCGCTGGGACAGTTGCCTGTCTGGCTGGCCGTGCCGCTGCTGGCGCTGTGCCTGAAGCCGCTGTTTGCCTGGACCATGTTGCGCGACCTGGTGGCCCAGGTGGAAGCGGCGCTGGGGCAGGGGCTGCAGGCCGGGCGGGAACAGCTGGCGCATCTGGTCAGCCGGGATGTGCAGCAGCTTGATGAAGCCGGTGTGCGCGAATCCGCCATCGAGACGCTGGCTGAGAACCTGAGTGATTCGCTGGTGGCGCCGCTGTTGTGGTTTGCGCTGCTGGGTCTGCCGGGGGCTGCGCTCTATCGCTTTGCCAACACGGCCGATGCGATGTGGGGCTATCCGGGCGCGCATGGTGGCCGTCACTGGCAATGGGCCGGCAAATGGGCGGCACGCGCTGACGATGTACTGAACTGGCTGCCCGCCCGGCTCACGGCCGGGCTGCTGATGCTGGGGGCTCGTCGAATGCTCTGGCAGGCGCTGCCGGCGCAGGCTGCGCTGACCCCATCGCCCAACGGGGGCTGGCCCATGGGAGCCATGGCGCTGCGCCTGGGCGTCAGTTTGGGCAAGCCGGGGGTCTACCGGCTCAATGCTCAGGCGCTGGCTCCGCAGGCTTCCCACACGTGGCAGGCGCTGCGCCGAGCCCGTCGGGCGGCCTGGCTGGCGGTGGCGCTGTGTGCCGGCGCCGTTGCCCTGGTGGAGCCTTGGGCATGATGGTTGCCTTCCGAAGCAGTCAGGCGCTTCGAAGCTGAGTTTCTGCGTTCTTCGGGCGTGGAGACCTGGCGGATGGCGCCCGCCGCAGGAGCGGCTTCGGTGCGGCGGCTCGGGGGATGCGGCGGCCTGCCATGTGCTGGGCGCGTGCGTGCCCGAATGTCAGACTCCGGCGGCTGCCGTCGCAGACGTGTCCGGCTCATTCAGGGCATAATCTTTTGCCATGGAGATTTGCGGCGCATACAACCACGGGGGACCTGACGCAGACGGCGTGCCGCTGCATGATTTCTCCACCAATGCCAACGCAGCCGGCCCATGTCCGGCTGTGCTGCACCGGCTGCAGTGCCTGGTGCCTGATACCTATCCGGACCCGGCCTATGTGTCGCTGCGCACGCAACTGGCCCGCTGGGATGACGTGACACCTGCGCGCATCGTCATGGGAGCCAGTGCGAGCGAACTCATCATGCGGCTCACGGCGGCGGTACTGCCTGAGATGGCTTCCGTCTGGGTGCCGCGCCATGCCTATGGCGACTATCGCCGTGCCGCCGAGGCCTGGGGGCTGACGGTCGAGGCCTGGGAAGCCGAGGACCGCAGCCATGTCTCGCAGGCCTTCGCCGCGGGCGTGCCATCCCGGCCGTCCGAACGGCAAGCGCGGCTTGTCTGGGTCACCTGGCCGGCCAGCCCGCAGGGGGACATGCCGCCTGCGCTGACAGGTCTGGTCGGGGCTCTGACCCCGAAGGATGTGGTGGTGCTGGACATGGCCTATGCGCCGCTGCGGCTGGATGGGGACGCTCGCTCCGGGCCGCCCTATGGCGCTGACGCCTTGCCCAAGGTGCTGGCTGCGCGTGCGTGTCGGCTCTTTTCACCGAACAAGGCACTGGGGCTGACGGGGGTGCGTGGGGCCTATCTGGTGCTGCCGGAGGTGCGGGGCTTGCCTGATCTTGCCGTGCGTCTGGCGCGGCTGGCACCGTCGTGGCCCCTGGGGGGGCATGGGCAGGCGATGCTGGAGGCCTGGATGGAGCCCGGTGTGCAGCAATGGCTGGCCGAGAGCCGCAAGACGCTGCAAGGCTGGAAGGCGACGCTGGAGGCCGGGCTGCTGCAGCGGGGCTGGCAGCTGATGCCCAGCTTGGCCAGCTTCTGCTGTGCCCGACCACCGGTGCCGCTGCCTGAGCTGCCGGGCTGGCTGGCAGGACTGAGAACGCGGGGGATCAAGCTGCGTGATGCCGGTTCTTTCGGGCTGCCCGGTTGGGTGCGGCTGGGGGTGCGCACTCCGGCCAGCCAGCAGGCGCTGTGGCAGGCCCTGGACAGCACAACGAACCCGAGGACCTCTTGACGATGAATACGACTGATCCGCCCTCGGGCTGGCGCCGCTGGTGGCTGGGGGTCCGTCCACCCACGCTGGGCCTGTCTCTGGTACCCGTACTGCTGGGCACGGCGCTGGGGGTACGCCTGGGAGGCTCCTTCGATCCGGCGTCGTTCCTGGTGGCGGCGTTCTGCGTGCTGTGCATCCAGGCCGGAACCAACCTGTTCAACGATGCCGGAGACGGGGCACGGGGCGCCGACGGTGCCGATCGGCTGGGACCGGTGCGGCTGGTGGGCAGCGGGCTTGCCTCGGTGGCAGAGGTGCGGCGGGCAGCAAGGCTGTGCTTCGCGCTGGCGCTGGCCGGTGGCCTGTTGCTGACCTGGTGGAACGGCGGGGTGATCCTGCTCATCGGGCTGGCCTCGCTGCTGGCGGGCTGGCTGTATTCGGCCGGGCCCAGGCCGCTGTCGCACACGCCGTGGGGGGAGTCCTGCGTGCTGCTCTTTTTCGGGCTGGTGGCGGTGGCAGGCAGCTGCTTCCTGCAGACAGGGCGCTTCTCGGTGCTGGCGCTGGTCTTCGGGGTGGTGCCTGGCCTGTACGCGGCGGCGGTGCTGCTGGTCAACAACACGCGCGATCTGTTGCAGGACCGGCGGGCCGGGCGCACCACGCTGGCCTGCCTGCTGGGTCGGCAGCGGGCACAGCAGCTGTATGCGGTGTTTCTGCTGCTGCCCTTCGCCATCCTGCTGCCGTTGACGATGGCCCTGGGGAAACCCTGGCTGGGCGTCGTGCCGCTGCTGCTGGTGCCGATGGCCATCATGCTGATACGCCGCTTCGGGCAGCGCGAGGGCCGGGCGCTGAACCAGCAGCTCAAGGACACGGCACGACTGCAGGCCCTGTTGTGTGCCGTGCTGGTGGGCGGCCTGCTCGTCTGAAGAAGGCAGGGCCCGAGCGGCTTGCACCGCCCGGGCCCTGGAGATCCGCCATCCCCTTCCGGGGGGCGGGAGGTGTTCCGGAGAATCGTCAGTCCGGCTTGCGCGCCAGCAAGGTGGCAAAGCGCATCTCGATGCGGTTGCCGTTCTCGTCGGTGCGGTGCAGCTTGCCGGGGTTCTCGTTGTACTTCAGCACTTCCCAGCCGGCGTCGGCGTAGAAGGCTTTCAGCTCGCCGGACTGGAAGCGGAACGGGAAGGGAACCCGGCACGGATAGTCGTCACTGTCCATGACGCTGACGATCAGGTTGTAGCCGCCGGGAGCGGTCTCCTGCTGCATGCGGGTCATCAGCGGCACGATGACGGCCGGATGAAGGAACATCAGCACCACGGTGGACAGGATGAACTGGTAGGGACCGTCGAATTCCAGGGATTCCACCTGGTTCAGATCCACCTCGGCGAGGCGGATGTCCTTGAGTCCCTCGGCGTCGGCGATGTGCTGCAGGTTGGCCAGACTGCCGCCGTTCCAGTCCCAGGCGTCCACGGCAAAGCCGCGCCGGGCGAGATACAGGGCATTGCGGCCGCCGCCGCAGCCGATGTCCAGCGCCCGGCCCACCGGCACCTGTTCGGCAGCCTCCACCACTTCGGAATGGGTGGCGGTCATGTCGTACTTCTTGGTGAAGTAGTCGGCCGGGCGGCACAGGAAGTCCAGCTGGCACTGGATGTCCGGGCTCATCGAGACGATCTGGTGCCATGCCTGCGGCTCGATGCGCGGCGGCTGGTGCTCGGTGTCGTAGGTCGCTTCGGCGGTGACATTGCCATGTTCGTCCATCAGCGCGAACTGCAGCGAGCCCTTGAGGATCTTCAGCTGCGCCCAGGTGCCTTCCTTGGTGTTGTGCCTCTTCAGGAAACCACCGGGCACGGTGTCGTGCTGCCACACCGGCATGCGCTTGTAGACGACCAGTTCTTCTTGACTCATGCTCTTTCCTCAGCCCTGCAGGGCGGCAGACACGACTTCGCGGGCTTCGGCCTGCACCTGTGCCAGGTGCTCGGGACCCTTGAAGGACTCGGCGTAGATCTTGTAGACGTCCTCGGTACCCGAGGGCCGTGCGGCGAACCAGGCGTTCTCGGTGACCACTTTCAGGCCGCCGATCTTCGCACCGTTGCCCGGGGCTTCGGTGAGCTTGGCCACGATGGGCTCACCGGCCAGCGTGGCAGCCTTGACGTTCTCGGGCGCCAGGGCGGACAGCTTCGCCTTCTGCTCGCGGTTGGCCGGGGCATCGACGCGCGCATAGGCGGGGTTGCCGAAGCGGGCGGTGAGTTCGGCATAGTGCTGGCTGGGGCTCTTGCCGGTACGGGCCAGGATCTCGGAGGCCAGCAGCGCCAGGATGATGCCGTCCTTGTCGGTGCTCCAGACGGTGGCGTCGTGGCGCAGGAAGGAGGCTCCGGCCGATTCTTCGCCGCCGAAGGGGCCACTGCCGTCCAGGAGACCCGGTACGAACCACTTGAAGCCCACGGGCACCTCGACCAGCCGGCGCCCCAGCGACTGGGCCACGCGGTCGATCATCGAGCTGCTGACCAGGGTCTTGCCGATGAAGCCGCCCTTGGGCCACTGCTGGCGGGCGCCAAACAGGTACTGGATGGCTACGGCCAGGTAGTGGTTGGGGTTCATGAGCCCGGCATCCGGTGTGACGATGCCGTGCCGGTCGGCGTCGGCGTCATTGCCGGAGGCGATGTCGTACTTGTCCTTCTGCGCCACCAGGCTGGCCATGGCGCTGGGCGAGCTGCAGTCCATGCGGATCTTGCCGTCCCAGTCCAACGTCATGAAGCGCCAGGTGGGGTCCACCAACGGGTTGACGACGGTGAGGTTCAGCTTGTGGCGTTCGGCGATGGCGCCCCAGTAGTCGACCGACGCACCGCCCAGCGGATCGGCGCCGATGCGCACGCCGGCGCCGCGGATGGCGTCCAGGTCCAGCACGTTGGGCAGGTCGTTCACGTAGGTGCCCAGGTAGTCATAGGGGCGGGCCTGCTTGCGGGCGCGCTCGAAGGGCACGCGCTTGACGCCTTTCAGGCCGGCCTTGATGTATTCGTTGGCGCGTGCGGCGATCCACTTGGTGGCATCGGTGTCGGCCGGGCCGCCATGCGGCGGGTTGTACTTGAAGCCGCCGTCGGTGGGCGGGTTGTGCGACGGGGTGACCACGATGCCGTCGGCCAGACCCTTGTGGGCCGGCAGATCGTTCACGCCACCGATCTTGCCCCGGTTGGCGGTGAGAATGGCATGCGAGACGGCCGGGGTGGGGGTGTAGCGGTCGGCGGCATCGACACACACGTCCACACCATTGGCCACCAGCACTTCCAGGGCACTGGCCCAGGCCGGTTCCGACAGGCCGTGGGTGTCGCGGCCGATGAAGAGCGGGCCGTCAAAGCCCTGGGCCTGGCGATAGTCGCAGATGGCCTGCGTGGTGGCGAGGATGTGATCCTCGTTGAAGGAGGTCTTGAAGCTGGTGCCGCGGTGGCCGGATGTGCCGAAGGCCACCTGCTGTTCCACCACGGCAGGATCGGGCTTGCGGGTGTAGTAGGCGGTGACCAGGCTGGCCACGTCGATCAGGTCTTCGGGCAGAGCCGGTTTGCCGGCGCGGGGATGCGACATGAGAGGGTCTCCTGCTTCATGGGTGGCGATATCCTGATGTTACGAAAATTCCCCATGACTGGCAGCCAAGCCACAGCTGGTCATGATTTCTTCAGGCATGCAGGAGAGGGCATGTGGAATCCTGGCGACGGCACGCTCTGATGGCCTTTGCTGGCCCACGAGAGACCGGATGCACAGGGGCCTTGCGAACATGTCGGCGCAGCGTGGGATACCCCCCGTTGTACTTGATGGCACCAGAAACGAAAAAGGCGTTGTCATCTCTTGATGACAACGCCTTGAATCTGGCTCCCCGACCTGGGCTCGAACCAGGGACCTGCGGATTAACAGTCCGTCGCTCTACCGACTGAGCTATCGGGGAAGTGAAGACGTGATTATAGGTGGGTTTTTGAAAAAAGCAAGTCCTTCACGCGACAGTTGCAAAAAAACACGTTCCGGCGTGAAGGACTGGACAACCGGGAACGATCAGGCGCCTTGCTTCAGGACCTGGGCGATGGCCTTGGCCACATGCTCGATGTTCTTCTGGTTGAGGGCAGCCACGCAGATGCGGCCGCTGCTGACGGCGTAGATACCGTGGTCGGCCTTGAGGGCCTCCACCTGCGGGGCCGTCAGACCCGAGTACGAGAACATGCCGCGCTGCTTCTCGATGAAGGAGAAGTCACGCTGGATGCCGGCTGCGGCCAGCCCGGCGACCAGCGCCTTGCGCATGGCCTTGATGCGCACGCGCATCGCACCCAGCTCGGCTTCCCAGCCCTGGCGCAGGGCTTCGTCGTTGAGCACGCGCTGGACCACCTGGGCGCCGTGCGTGGGCGGATTGGAGTAGTTGGAGCGGATGACGCGCTTGAGCTGGCTCTGGACCCGGGTGGCCTCGTCGGCGCTGGGCAGCACGACGGTCAGGGCGCCCACACGCTCGCCGTACATGGAGAACGACTTGGAGAACGAGCTGGAGACCAGGAAGGTGATGGACGAGGCGGCGAACTTGCGCACGACGGCGCCATCTTCCTCGATGCCGTCACCGAAGCCCTGATAGGCAATGTCCAGGAAGGGCACCTGGCCGGCCGATTGCAGCGCGGCCAGCACCTGATCCCACTGGGCGCCATCCAGGTCCACGCCGGTGGGGTTGTGGCAGCAGGCATGCAGCACGAACACCGAGCCCGGGCGGGCTGCCTTGATGCAGTCCAGCATGCCCTGGAAGTTCACGCCGTGGGTGGCGGCATCATAGTAAGGGTAGGTCTCCACCTTGAAACCGGCCGCCTCGAAGATGGCGCGGTGGTTTTCCCAGCTGGGATCGCTGATGTAGACGGTGGTGCCCTCGGGGCTGAAGCGACGCAGCAGGTCGGCGCCGATCTTCAGGCCGCCAGTGCCGCCCAGGGCCTGTGCGGTGATGGCACGCTTGTCGGCGATGACGGGCGAGTCCTTGCCCAGCAGCAGCTTCTGCACGGCCTGGTCATAGGCGGGGATGCCGTCGATGGGCAGGTAGCCCCGGGGGGCATGGGTGGCATTGAGTTGGTCTTCGGCCTGGCGCACGCAGTCCAGCAGCGGCAGCTTGCCGTTCTCGTCGTAATAGACGCCCACGCCCAGGTTGACCTTGGTGGGTCGGGTGTCGGCATTGAAGGCTTCGGTCACGCCCAGGATGGGATCCCGGGGAGCGAGGGGGACGGAGGAAAACAGCGAACTGGCCACGGCGCGGCACTCCTGGATGGCTTTCCGGCACCGGGACGCCGCGGCCGGAAAGGGTTGGGGCGAACGGACGCCGGACCGGGGATGCGCCTGCGCAAATGGCCCGGGGTGCCGACGTCCAGCCGGGCCGGCGTGCCCGGCCGATGTTGTCGATTCTATCGCCATGGTCGGCGACGGCGCATGGCTCACGCGTGATGCCTCCATGCCGGATCACGGTGTACGGAAAGGTGTGTTGCAATTGTTTACGATCAGGCTGGCTTCATGACTTGAGAAATCCGATGAAGTGCCTGTGTTGCGACGCATCTTCCTGCGCGTCGAAGGGCGTTTTTCAGGCCTGATTGCACCGACACGGAGCCCCCGGAAAGGTCACGCAAGGCAACTGTCGGTTACTGCCGAAAAGTCTTTTTTTTTCCCGATGAGCGGTCCATAATGCCCGACTTGCGTCTTTTGACAGCCATGCCCGGCACGTGCATGGCCAGGCCCAAAGCCCGCTTGCGCGCGGCTTTCGGGGCGGCCGGATGTCATGCTGCAGGGCAGCATGACGCATGTCGCGTCCAGCCTGTCAAAGGATGCAAGGATGCGCTTACATTTCCATACACTTCTGGGTCCCTGGCCTGGTCAGCGCCAGCGATAGCGACGGCGTTGCAGGAAAGCAGGGCACGAACGGCGAAGGAAAGGCGTTCCGGGCATGGCCCGGATGGCACAGGACGGACGGAAGGCATGTTGTCAGAGACCGGTCAAGCACAGGGCAGGGCAGGCAAGCGCAAGGCGGCTGAAAAGGCGCCTGCGTCATCGGCCGCACCCGCTGCGCCCGGTCCGCGGGTCGTCACCTATCCTGGCAGTCCCTACCGGTTGCATCAGCCCTTTCCGCCGGCAGGCGATCAGCCCGGCGCCATCGACGCGCTGGTCGAGGGCGTGGAGGACGGCCTTTCGTTCCAGACGCTGCTGGGCGTGACGGGCTCGGGCAAGACCTACACCATGGCCAACGTCATCGCCCGGCTGGGGCGGCCGGCGCTGGTGCTGGCACCCAACAAGACCCTGGCGGCGCAGCTCTACGCCGAGATGCGCGACTTCTTTCCGGAAAATGCCGTCGAGTACTTCGTCTCGTACTACGACTACTATCAGCCGGAAGCCTATGTGCCCCAGCGTGATCTCTTCATCGAGAAGGATTCCGCCATCAACGAGCACATCGAGCAGTTGCGCCTGTCGGCCACCAAGTCGCTGCTGGAGCGGCGTGACACCGTCATCGTCGGCAGCGTCTCGTGCATCTACGGTATCGGCAACCCGGCCGACTATTTCGAGATGCGACTGGTGCTGCGCAAGGGTGATCGTCTCGCACAGCGCGACCTGCTCAAGCAGCTGGTGGCCATGCAGTACAAGCGCAACGACACCGACTTCGCGCGCGGCACCTTCCGTGTGCGCGGCGACACCATCGACGTGTTCCCGTCCGAGAACGCCGAGCTGGCGCTGCGCGTCGAGATGTTCGACGACGAGGTGGAGATGCTGCAGCTCTTCGACCCGCTCACCGGGCGCATCCGCCAGCAGATCCCGCGCTTCGTCGTCTATGCGGCCTCGCACTACGTCACGCCGCGCGCCACCATCGTGCGCGCACTCGACACCATCAAGGCCGAGCTGAAGGACCGGCTGGCGTTCTTCCACGCTGAGGGCAAGCTCGTCGAGGCGCAGCGCCTGGAGCAGCGCACGCTCTTCGATCTGGAGATGCTGCAGGAGCTGGGCTTCTGCAAGGGCATCGAGAACTACTCGCGGCACCTGTCGGGTGCACGGCCTGGCGAGCCGCCGCCCACGCTCATCGATTACCTGCCGCCCGATGCGCTGATGTTCATCGACGAGAGCCACGTCACCATCGGCCAGCTGGGCGGCATGTATCGTGGCGACCGCGCCCGCAAGGACACGCTGGTGCAGTACGGCTTCCGGCTGCCTTCGGCGCTGGACAACCGGCCGCTCACCTTCGAGGAATTCGAGTCGAAGGTGCGCCAGTGCATCTTCGTCTCGGCCACGCCGTCCGACTATGAGGCCACCCACGCCGGCCAGGTGGTCGAGCAGGTGGTGCGTCCCACTGGCCTGGTCGACCCCGAGGTGGAGGTACGGCCGGCCACCACCCAGGTCGACGACGTGCTCTCCGAGATCACGGCCCGGGTGGCCCGGGGGCATCGGGTGCTGGTCACCACGCTCACCAAGCGCATGGCCGAGGATCTCACCGACTTCCTGGCCGATCACCAGGTGCGGGTGCGCTACCTGCATTCCGACATCGACACGGTCGAGCGCGTCGAGATCATCCGTGACCTGCGCCTGGGCGTCTTCGACGTGCTGGTGGGCATCAACCTGCTGCGCGAGGGCCTGGACATTCCCGAGGTGTCGCTGGTGGCCATCCTGGATGGTGACAAGGAGGGCTTCCTGCGCTCCGAGCGCAGCCTGATCCAGACCATCGGGCGTGCGGCCCGCAACCTGGAAGGCAAGGCCATCCTGTACGCCGACCAGATCACCCGCTCCATGCAGCGTGCCATCGACGAGACGGCGCGCCGCCGCCAGAAGCAGCTCGACTTCAATGCCGAGCACGGCATCGTGCCGCGTGGCGTGGTCAAGCAGGTGCGCGAGCTCATCGATGGTGTTTACGACCTCTCCGGTACCGAGTCGCGGCCGGCTGCCCCGGGCGCCGCGCCCGGCCATGGCCTCGGTGGCGTGGACGATGCCCTGCTCGAGCGCACGGCCGAGAAGCTGCAGGGCATCGACACCCGCAACGAGGCCCAGGTCTCGCGCGAGATCCGCCGGCTGGAAAAGCAGATGGCCACCTATGCCCGCAACCTCGATTTCGAGAAGGCCGCCCAGGTACGCGACGAGCTGGCGGCCCTCAAGCAACTGCTGTTCGGCTCCGGAGGCCAACCCTCATGATCCGGGCTTCCGGACGATGCCCGCCCGCGGAAACATCAGGAATCCCGGTGTCGGCCGCGAGGCCGGGCCTTGAATAGCGACCAGAACACCAACATTTCATCCAGATAGATATCAGGTAGTCAAAATGGGAAAGAGAGAACCACTGGCCATGGCGATGGCCACTCGAGTGCTGTTCGTCTGTATGGGCAACATCTGTCGGTCGCCGATGGCGCATGGGGTGTTTCGCCATCAGGTCCGTCAGGCAGGGCTGGAATCGGTGGTCGGCGTCGGCTCGGCCGGGACCCATGCCTTCCATCAGGGCGAGCCGGCTGATCCGCGTGCCCAGATGGCCATGTCGCGGCGCGGCTATGACATTGCCGATCTGCGCGCCCGCCAGATCACGATGGAAGACTTCGAGAACTACGACATGATCCTGGTGATGGACTGGGAGAACCTGAGCCTGCTGCAGAATCAGGCACCCAAGCGCTTCCATCACAAGCTGCAGATGCTGATGCGCTTTGCCGGTGACCACGAATCGGCCACCGTGCCCGATCCCTACCAGGGCGGCAGCCAGGCCTTCGAGCAGGCGCTGGACTATGTCGAGGACGCCTGTTCGGGCCTGCTGGAGATCGTGCGGCGTCGCGCCACGCAGGTGGCGGCCGCCTGAAGGCGCCATACCAGCTGTCCGGACGGAATGAGTGCCGGGTTTGGGGTATCATTCGTCCGGACGGGTCATCATTCGGATAACGCATGACCTTCCGCGCCTATCTTCTGCTATTCACGCCTTGAATTATTCGGTTCACACTTTCTCGACTAATAAACTCGGGTAATCAGGTATACTCCGTACTCGGATTCCTGACATCGGAGTGTTGTCATGAGGTTGACCACCAAGGGCCGCTTTGCCGTGACCGCCATGATCGACCTGGCCCTGCGCGAGCACAATGGGCCGGTCACGCTGGCGGGCATCAGCCAGCGGCAGAAGATTTCCCTGTCCTATCTCGAACAGCTCTTCGGCAAGCTGCGCCGCCATCAGCTGGTCGAAAGCACCCGGGGCCCTGGGGGTGGTTATTCTCTGGCCCGTCCCAGCCAGGACATCAACGTCTCGTCCATCATCTTTGCGGTGGACGAGCCGCTGGATGCCACGCAGTGCGGCGGCAAGCAGGACTGCTTCGAGGACGGCCCCTGCATGACACATGAGCTCTGGACCTCGCTCAACAAGCGGATGATCGACTACCTGGATTCGGTCAGCCTGCAGGATCTGGTCGAGCAGCAGCGCATGCGCGAGCAGCAGCCCGCCACCCGTCAGATCTCCATCACCCGCGAGCACAAGGCAGCGCTTGAACTGCCCACGTCCTCTCTGCAGAGCATCGACAGCAACGGCACCCGGGCCTGAACGGGTTTCGCGCTGTCCCTGATTTCCGGAATCCTGCTGTCGTCTCGTCTTCCGTTGGTCGCCGGCCTGGCCGCGGCCAGCCGGACATGTCGAGCTGCCCGTGGGGCCAGGCATCCCGGGATCGGATGCCGGTATCTTTCCCTGCCTGATCCCTCACTGACGCTCTGACGCTTTTTCCCTTGAATTCACCACTCTTTCCCACAGACTTCATCGCGCAGCCACGCTGCCCCACTTCGATGACCCGACCGATCTATCTCGATTATTCCGCCACGACCCCGGTTGATCCCCGCGTCGCGGAAAAGATGATTCCCTATCTCTGCGAACTCTTCGGCAACCCCGCCTCGCGCAGCCACGCCTATGGCTGGGAGGCCGAGAAGGCCGTGGAGGAAGCGCGTGCCGAAGTCGCGGCGCTGGTCAACTGTGATCCGCGCGAGCTGGTCTGGACTTCGGGTGCCACCGAGTCGATCAACCTCGCGCTCAAGGGTGCCGCCCACTTCTACAAGGAGCGCGGTCGCCACCTCATCTCCGTCAAGACCGAGCACAAGGCCACGCTCGACACCATGCGCGAGCTGGAGCGCCAGGGCTTCGAGGTGACGCTGCTGGATGTGCAGGAAGACGGCCTGATCGACCTGAAGGACCTGGAGGCCGCCATCCGGCCCGACACCATCCTGGTCTCGGTCATGTACGTCAACAACGAGATCGGCGTCATCCAGGACATCCCCGCCATCGGCGAGATGCTGCGTGAGCGCAAGATCCTCTTCCACGTCGATTCGGCCCAGGCCACCGGCAAGGTCGAGATCGACCTGCAGAAGCTGAAGGTCGACCTGATGAGCTTCTCGGCGCACAAGACCTACGGTCCCAAGGGCGTGGGTGCGCTGTTCGTGCGGCGCAAGCCCCGCGTGCGCATCGAGGCGCAGACGCATGGTGGTGGGCACGAGCGCGGCATGCGTTCGGGCACGCTGCCCACCCACCAGATCGTCGGCATGGGCGAGGCCTACCGCATTGCCCGCCTGGAAATGGCCAAGGACAACGCCCACGCGCTGGCGCTGCGCAACCGTCTGCTGGAAGGGCTGTCTGCCATCCCCGAGACCTACGTGAACGGCAGCCTGGAACACCGGGTCGCGCAGAACCTCAACATGAGCTTCAACTATGTCGAGGGTGAGTCGCTGATCATGGCCATCAAGGAGATCGCGGTGTCTTCCGGTTCGGCCTGTACCTCGGCCAGCCTGGAGCCGTCCTACGTGCTGCGTGCCCTGGGCCGCAGCGACGAGCTGGCACACAGTTCCATCCGCTTCACCATCGGCCGCTTCACCACCGAGCAGGAAATCGATTTCACCATCGGCGTGATGAAGACCCAGGTTGAAAAGCTGCGCTCCATGTCCCCATTGTGGGAGATGGTGCAGGAAGGAATCGACCTCAACACCGTCAAGTGGGCCGCCCACTGACCCCCTGATTCCCGGCGCAGCTGATGTTCGAGGACTGCGGACGCCTCCTTGGCACCCCACGCGCCACCGACACCCGATACATGTCTTTGCGGCCCACCCTGACGGCGGGCGCATCCAGGAGAGATTGAAATGGCTTATAGCGACAAGGTTGTGGATCACTACGAGAACCCCCGCAACGTGGGTTCCATGGACAAGGCCGATGCCTCGGTGGGCACCGGCATGGTGGGCGCGCCTGCCTGCGGCGACGTGATGAAGCTGCAGATCAAGGTGGGCGCCAACGGCGTGATCGAGGACGCCAAGTTCAAGACCTATGGTTGCGGCTCGGCCATCGCGTCGTCGTCGCTGGTCACCGAATGGGTCAAGGGCAAGTCACTGGACGAGGCGCTGGCCATCCGCAACACGGCCATCGCCGAGGAGCTGGCGCTGCCGCCGGTCAAGATCCACTGTTCCATTCTGGCCGAGGACGCCATCAAGGCGGCCGTCGAGGACTACCGCAGCAAGCATCCCGAGCTGGGGGGCGACAAGGCCGCGGGAACCCAGGCCTGATTTCCCCCGACCTGCGTCCGTCCGCACGGACGGGCGTTCCCCATTCGCGTTGCACCGAATCCGTCTGAGCAGGAGAGCCAAGATCATGGCCGTGACATTGACCGAAGCAGCAGCCCGGCACATCGACCGTTACATTGCCCGTCGGGGCAAGGGCATCGGTCTGCGCCTGGGGGTGAAGACCTCCGGTTGCTCGGGCCTGTCCTACAAGCTCGAGTACGCCGACAGCCAGCAGGAATCCGACCTGGTGTTCGAGAGCCATGGCGTGCGGGTCTTCATTGATCCCAAGAGCCTGGCCTACATCGACGGCACCGAGCTGGATTTCGTGCGCGAGGGACTGAACGAGGGCTTCAAGTTCAACAACCCCAACGTGCGCAATGAATGCGGCTGCGGCGAGTCGTTCAACATCTGATCCCTCTCGACACTCCACGCACTGACCGACATGACGGCCCGATCTGCCTTTGACCGTTCGCTGTTCGAGCTGCTGGGTCTGCCCGAGCGCTTCGCGCTCGATCCGGCCGACCTGGAAGCACGCCATCACCGTTTCCAGGCCGTCGTGCATCCTGACCGGCACGTCGGCGGCTCGGACCATGACCGGCGGCTGGCGCTGCAGCTGGCAGCCCAGGGCAATGAGGCGTTCCGGGTCCTGTCCGATCCGTGCCAGCGGGCGGCCTACCTGTGCGAACGTCACGGAGCATCGGTGGACGCCGAGCGCAACACGGCCATGCCGTCGGCCTTCCTGGTCGAGCAGATGGCCTGGCGCGAGGACATCGATGAAGTGCGCGACATGGGCGACCTTGAGGCGGCACACCGTCTGCAGGCACGCCTGGAGGCCGAGCGCAATCGCGTCATCGATAGCATCGCAACGCTGATCGACGAACAGGGCGACTACCCGGCCGCGGCCATGCAGGTACGGCAGCTGATGTTCTTCGAGCGGCTGCGCACGAACCTTGCCGACGTGGTACGACAGATGGGGCAGGGCTGAGGCCCGGCCTTCGGGCAGCCTTCCGGGGCGAGCCCTGTCTCCCTGAGGCCGTCTTTCGCCTGTCCTGAGCACAGCATGGTGGCCACGTAAGTGGCGGGCAGAACGCCGCAGTGTGGTGTGAGCCGGCCAGCCTTCAGGTGAGGCCGTTTCTTGGTCCGGTGCGCTTTCGTTTCAACCACTATTCTTCTTTCTACATCTTCTATGGCGCTGCTGCAGATTTCCGAACCTGGCATGAGTCCTGATCCTCACCAGCGCCGGTATGCTATCGGTATCGATCTGGGAACCTCCAATTCGCTAGTGGCTGTCTGCCGTTCGGGCATGCCCGACGCGCTGCCTGACGAGCAGGGCCGGAAGCTGCTGCCGTCGGTCGTGCATTACCGCGCCGGTGCTGCGCCCGTGGTGGGCCACGCCGCCCAGCAGGCGCTGCTGTCCGACACGGGCAACGTCATCAGCTCGGTCAAGCGCCTGATGGGGCGCGGTCTGGCCGATGCCCAGGCGCAGGGGCTGCCGCTGCGGGTGGTGGCTGCGGGTTCGGACGCAGCCGCGGATGCCTCCGCCGCCGGCAACGACCGCGCCGTGGCCGTGGCCACCGCGGCCGGGGCCGTCTCGCCCGTGGAAGTGTCGGCCGAGATCCTGAAGGTGCTGCGTGACCGCGCACTGGCTACGCTCGACATCGACGAGGACGCGCTGGCGGGTGCCGTCATCACCGTGCCTGCCTATTTCGACGATGCCCAGCGCCAGGCCACCAAGGATGCGGCCCGGCTGGCCGGGCTGAATGTGCTGCGCCTCATCAACGAGCCCACCGCCGCCGCCGTCTCCTACGGTCTGGACGAAGGCGAGCAGGGCACCTACGCCATCTTCGATCTGGGCGGTGGCACCTTCGACGTGTCGGTGCTCAAGCTGACCCGGGGCGTCTTCGAGGTGCAGTCCACGGCGGGTGACGTGGCCCTGGGCGGTGACGACTTCGATGCGCGGATTGCCGCCGACTTTGCCCGCGAGCACAACCTGGGCGAACCGGCCCGACTGGCGGCAGAACACCCCGAACGCTGGCGCGCGTTGCTGCTGATGGCCCGTCAGGCCCGCGAGGCCCTGACCGATGCCGAAACGGTGACGATGCGCTTTGACGCTGACGCCGGCCAAGGGGCCATTCAGGTCGCGGGCCAGGACGGTCATGACGTGTCCGGGGCCAGCGCAGGTAATTCCAGCGAGAAGAATGGCGGTGCCACGCTCGTTTCCACCCTGACGCGCACGCGCTTCGAGGAACTGGTGCAGCCGCTGGTGGCGCGCACGCTCAAGATCGCCGACACCGCCGTGGCCGATGCCGGTCTGTCGGCCCAGGCCATCGACGGCGTGGTGCTGGTGGGCGGTGCCACCCGCATGCCCGTCATTCGCCAGGCCGTGGCCAGCCACTTCGGCAAGCCGCCCTATACCGGTCTGGACCCCGACCAGGTGGTGGCGCTGGGCGCTGCCATGCAGGCCGCCCAGCTCATCGGTCAGCGCCGCGACGGCGAGGACGACTGGCTGCTGCTGGACGTGACCCCGCTCTCGCTGGGCCTGGAGACCATGGGCGGCATGGTCGAGAAGATCATCCCGCGCAACTCGCCCATCCCGCTGGCGCGCGCCCAGGACTTCACCACCTACAAGGATGGTCAGTCCGCCATGGCCATCCATGTGGTGCAGGGCGAACGCGAACTCGTGAAGGATTGCCGCTCGCTGGCCCGCTTCGAGCTGCGCGGCATTCCACCGATGGTGGCGGGCGCTGCCCGCATCCGCGTCACCTTCCAGGTGGATGCCGACGGGCTGCTGTCGGTCTCGGCGACCGAGCAGAGCACTGGCGTGGCCGCCTCCGTCACCGTCAAGCCCAGCTACGGCCTGGAAGACACCGAGATCGAGCGGCTGCTGAAGGAGTCCATCACCAGCGCTCGCGAGGACATGCAGTGGCGCGCCCTGCGTGAACATCAGATCGAGGCCGCGCAGCTGCGCGAGATGACGCACAACGCGCTGGCCGAGGACGGTGGGCTGCTGGACGCCGCCGAGCGCCAGCAGATCGACGACGCCATGGCCAGCCTGCAGAAGGTGCTGGACGAGGCCCAGGCCTTGGACGGCTCACCCGAGGAGGCTACTCTTCTGGCCGTGCGTGACCGCCTTCTGGACGCCCGGATGAATCTGCAGAAAGTCACCGAACACTTCGCCGCACTGCGGATGGATCAGGCCATCCAGCGTGCCCTGGCCGGCAAGACCATCGACGGCCTCACTTCCTGAACCCGCCAAGGAGAACGATTTGGCCACCATCACGGTCCTGCCACACGAAGAACTGTGCCCCGAAGGCGCCACCTTCGAGGCCCCGGCAGGCATCTCCCTCTGCCAGGCACTGCTCGATCAGCACATCGAGATCGAGCACGCCTGTGCCATGTCCTGCGCCTGTACCACCTGCCACGTCGTCGTGCGCGAAGGCTATGACGACGTGAACGAAGCCTCCGACGTGGAGGAAGACCTGCTGGATATGGCCTGGGGCCTGGAGCCCGAATCACGCCTGTCGTGCCAGGTGAAGCTGGAAGACGACACCAAGCTGGTGATCGAGATCCCCAAATACACGATCAACCACGCGAAGGAAGATCACTGAGGCCCGTGAGCCCGGGTCAATGGGCGAGGCTGTCAGGGGATCCTTTCGGTTTCCTGCATCTTGCGATCCAGGGCCACGGTTTCCAGAAGCCGTGCGGCATTTTTGGGGCTGCTGAACAGATACAGGGTTTCTTGCAGGCCGTTGTAGGCAGACTCGGACATCAGAACCGCATTGCCACCATTGCGGACAATGAGCGTAGCCGTACTCTCGGTTACAACCTGATCCATCAGCAATGCCAGTCGGTGACGGGCATCATGGAACGGTACAACGTGCATTACGTGTCCTCCAGGATCGATAGGCATATCTCGGCACCCCTCAATACGCCCGATTGCTGACATCCCCCGGGGCCTGGATCGGGCTCACAAAGGTGCCGTTGCCCTGGTCGATGCCTGTCGGATCGCCGGTCGGCAGGATCAGTTCATTACCCCGACGGCGGACGACGGAGTGGGCCGCTTCGGCGGAGCTTCGTGCCGGGGTCCCTGTCTGGGGCACGGTCGTGGCAGAAGGCAGTGTCCTGCCGGAAGCCGTCGAGGGCAGGGCGCTTGACGCAGACGCCGGCCCACCCGGCATGGGAGGCGGTAGGGGCGCAGACCCGGGCACAGGGGCCGAGGTGCCACCCGAGGCCATGGGGGGTTGATCCGACAGCCCGGGCGTCAGCGGGTCCACCAGACAGCGCGTATGGCCAGGCATGAAGATGCCATCGTCGCGCTCATAGCCGGCCACCTCGGCGCAGTGGCCTGCCGCATACTGACGCTGGCTGAGCCGGATGCAGGCATACGAGGGCGGAACCGTCTCGCCGCTGGCCATGCCGTGGCTGGGCGTGAACACACAGTATGCTGGGGCAGGACGCGACGGCCGCGCGGGCCGGGCGGTGGTGGCAGCGCGATAATCACCGGGGCGCACCTGACGGACGACCGGCGCGTCATCGTGCACGCCGGCGCAACCGGTCATGAATGCGGCCAGCATGGCCGCCAACAGCAGTTTTCCCTCTGGCCCGGTGCGTGCCCACAGGCAGGCCGCCCGGTGTCTTGTCCCTTCGTTCATCGCTGCATCTGGTCGGTGTCTTCGTGCAACGATAACACCGGAGCGACCGCGTGTGTGGTGTCGCGCCCCATCATGCGGGGGCTTCGACCGGGAGTGAACGGCGCCTGCCGCCGGTCCCGGCCGAAGGTGCAGTCTCAGGCTTGCACGGGTCGACGTGCAAGCCCTCGGACCTTCATTGCTCGCGCTTCAGCGCCGGGAACAGGATCACGTCCCGGATAGTGGGGCTGTCGGTCAGCAGCATCATCAGGCGGTCGATCCCGATGCCCACGCCGCCGGTGGGAGGCATGCCGTATTCCAGTGCGCGGATGTAGTCGGCATCGTAATACATGGCCTCATCGTCGCCAGCTTCCTTGGCTTCCACCTGCTTGCGGAAGCGTTCGGCCTGGTCTTCGGGGTCGTTCAGCTCGGAGAAGCCGTTGGCGAATTCGCGGCCGGTCATGAACAGCTCGAAGCGCTCGGTGATTTCGGGGTCATGGTCCGACGAGCGGGCCAGCGGCGAGACTTCGGCCGGGTAGTCGATGATGAAGGTCGGATCCCAGAGCTTGCTTTCGGCCACTTCCTCGAAGAGTGCCAGCTGCAGGGCGCCCACGCCGGCGTTGGCGGGGGGCTCCACGCCATGCTTGGCCAGCTCGGCACGCAGCCAGGCGGCGTCATCCAGCTTCTCGGCCGGCAGCTCGGGCGCGTGGGTGCGGATGGCTTCCACGATGGTGAGCCGTGCAAACGGCTTGGACAGGTCCACCGGACGGCCCTGATACTCCAGCACGGTGCTGCCGCGCGCGGCCTGCGCAGCGTGGCGGATCACCTGCTCGGTGTAGTCCATCATCCAGCGGCAGTCGGTGTAGGCCGCGTAGAACTCCATCATCGTGAATTCGGGGTTGTGCCGCGGGCTCAGTCCCTCGTTGCGGAAGTTGCGGTTGATCTCGAACACGCGCTCGAAGCCGCCCACGATCAGGCGCTTCAGGTACAGCTCGGGCGCGATGCGCAGGAACATGGCCTGATCCAGCGCGTTGTGGTGCGTCTGGAAGGGGCGCGCAGTGGCACCGCCGGGAATGGGCTGCAGCATCGGCGTTTCCACTTCCAGGCAGCCGTTGTCCACCATGAACTGGCGGATGGCGGCGATGGCCTTGCTGCGGATGATGAAGGTCTGGCGCGTGGACTCGTTGCTCATCAGGTCCACATAGCGCTGACGGTAACGCATTTCCTGGTCGGCCAGGCCGTGGAACTTGTCAGGCAGCGGTCGCAGCGATTTGGTGAGCAGCCTCACCATGTTGCAGCGAATGGAAAGCTCGCCCTTCTTGGTCTTGAAGAGCGTGCCCTCGGCGGCCACGATGTCGCCCAGGTCCCAATGCTTGAAGGCATCATGCGCTTCGGCGCCCACGCCGTCATCGTTCATCCAGAGCTGGATGCGGCCCGTGGCGTCCTGCAGCGTGGCAAAGCTTGCCTTGCCCTGCACGCGCTTCAGAACCATCCGGCCCGCCACGGATACCGAGATGTTCTCGGCTTCCAGTTCCTCGCGGGTCTTGCCGTCGTGTGCGGCCAGCAGGGCACCTGCCCGGTCGGCCGGCACGAAATCGTTGGGGAAGGGCACGGCCACTGCTTCACGCAGCGCCGCCAGCTTGGCGCGCCGCTCGGCAATGATCTGGTTCTCGTCGATGGGCAGCTCGGTGTCGCTGCCGGCTGCCGGAGCGGCTTCCTGCGGGCGGGTGTCGGACATGATGAAAAAGGGATCAAGTAAAAGATGAACGAAGGCTGGACCGGAGCGGGTGCGGAGCCTTCGGGGCAGAACGTGGAAAGCTGCAGGCGTTCCTGGCAACCTGGCAGGCGATGGAGCACCGGATGCGCGGGTGAGAGGCATCCGGTGGCCGGACGGGGTCAGACGCCCTGCTTCAGGCTCTCGGCGATGAAGTCGTCCAGGTCGCCGTCGAGCACCGCCTTGGTGTTGCTGGTCTCGAAGTTGGTGCGCAGATCCTTGATGCGGGACTGGTCCAGCACATAGGAACGGATCTGGTGGCCCCAGCCGATGTCGGTCTTGGAGGCTTCCACCTTGTCCTGTTCGGCCTGGCGCTTGCGCAGCTCCAGCTCGAAGAGTCGCGCGCGCAGCATCTTCATGGCCTCGTCGCGGTTGCGGTGCTGGGAACGGTCGTTCTGGCACTGCACCACGGTATTGGTGGGCAGGTGGGTGATACGCACGGCCGATTCGGTCTTGTTCACGTGCTGACCACCCGCACCCGAGGCACGGTACACGTCGATGCGCAGGTCAGCCGGGTTGATGTCGACCTCGATCGAATCATCGACCTCGGGGTAGACATAGACCGAGGCAAACGACGTGTGCCGTCCGCCGCTGGAATCGAACGGCGACTTGCGCACCAGCCGGTGAATGCCCGTCTCGGTACGCAGATAGCCGTAGGCGTATTCGCCTTCCACCTTCAGCGTGGCGCCCTTGATGCCGGCCACGTCACCCTCGCTTTCTTCCAGCAGGGTGGTGGTGAAGCCGCGCCGCTCGCAGTAGCGCAGGTACTGACGCAGCAGCATGGCCGCCCAGTCGCAGGCCTCGGTACCACCGGCGCCCGCCTGGATCTCCAGGAAGCAGGGGCCGGGGTCAGCCGGGTTGGAGAACATCCGCCGGAATTCCAGCCCCTCCACACCCTTCTCGATACCAAGCGATTCGCGCTCCAGCTCTTCCAGCGTGGCATCGTCGTTCTCGGCCACCGCCATTTCATACAGGTCGCGGGTATCGGACAGTGACCCGGTGAGCTGCTCGATGGTGCCCACCACGTTGTCGAGCGCGCGTTTTTCCTTGCCCAGTTCCAGCGCCGCAGCGGCATCGTTCCAGATGTCGGGGGCTTCCAGGGCGGAGTTGACTTCGGTCAGGCGATTTTTCTTTTCGTCGAAGTCAAAGATACCCCCTGAGATCCTCCAGCCGCTGGCCGAGGTTCTCCAGGCGGGCCTCAAGCTGATTCAAGCGCTCGGCATCCATCTGAGTGTGTTGAAATGTTGTTCAGGGTAACCCTTGATTCTAACAGTTTCCGGGTGGGGTGAAGGGGAGCGTCTTCGTATAGAAGCTTTGGTACGCCGCGAGCGGCCAGGGGAGGTGGAAAGGGGAGTCTTCGTGTAGCAACCCTTCCATGCCACGACCGGCCAAGGGGACTGCGGCATCTACCTCCTCACAACCGCAAGCGGTAATGGATTCGTCGGCAGATACCTCCGCCCCCTTGGCCTCTCGGCTTGCGGGGGGCGAGAGCCTGGGGGCTCTTGTCGAAACCGTCTTCTCAAAGGCGCATGCCCTCCAACAAAGACAACCCAAACAGAGCGGCAACCGACACGAACCGAAGCGCACCGGGAGCGGGTGCCCCCACAGGCGATTTCTGGAAGCGAAGCGGACAGCATGAGCCGAGGAGGGTACCCGGTCACGGGGCGCCCCCCATCGAAGCCGTCTTCCATCAGGCACATGCCTTTCAACGAAGTCGTCTTCCATCAGGCACAGGCTTTCAACGAAGCCGTCTTCTGTCAGGCACTCCCCTTCCTGTTCAGTCGCT
The DNA here is from genome assembly GCF_900637555.1 of Lautropia mirabilis. NCBI lineage: Bacteria > Pseudomonadati > Pseudomonadota > Betaproteobacteria > Burkholderiales > Burkholderiaceae > Lautropia > Lautropia mirabilis. Next base: position 2,195,252 of record NZ_LR134378.1, read on the forward strand.
GGACTTGCCCGACGTAGAGACGGACGCCGCCTCCCGCCGCAGCTGCCCCAGCACATCCCGGTTCGTCCGCGCCACCGACAGCACGAAATCGTGCCATGGCACGTCCGTGATGCCCACCAGCCCCAGGTGGCCATTCTCGCCATCCAGCCAGCGGCCCGTCACCGGCTGATCCAGATATTGGAACCAGTGCGCGCCCACGAACTGCCGGTTGGCCAGCACCGACTCCAGCATCTTCCGGTAGGCCGGACCGCGTTCGGCCTCGGTGTTCACCACCATCACCCCGGGCCAGAACGGCCCCCGGTCGCTGGAGCCGAAATGGAACTCGGTGAGCAGCGCCGGCTTGTCGATGCGGGCGAATTCCTCAGCCTCGAAGCCTTCGCGCAGCGACGGGATGTAGAGATTGAAGCTCACCACGTCACACCAGCGGGCGCACGCAGCGATGGATTCCGGCGTGCGGCCGGCGAAGCGGCTGCCCAGGTACAGGTGGTGCGGGTCGTGTTTCTTCAGGGCCTGGGCCACTTGCGAATAGTAGGTCTCGGCGTGCAGGCGCAGGAAGGCCGAGAGGTCGGCGGCCACCTGCGGATTCCTGCCGTCGGGCAGGCGCTCGGCAGGCCAGGCGGCTTCCAGGGCCTTCCAGTCCGACAGCGGCCGCTGCCAGACGCGGGCCAGTTCCTGCACGTCGTCGTTATAGCGTTCACGCAGCAGCTTCACCAGGGCGCGCTTGGCGTGTGCCTGGGGCTGCGCGGCATCCATCTTCAGGGCCGAGTAGGCCAGTGCGTAGCGGGCCAGCGGATCGGGGGCCGAGCCGTTGCCCCAGCCCAGTTCGTTGTCCACGAACCAGCCGATCAGATAGGGGTCGTCCTGGCTGGAGGCCGTTTCCTTCTTCAGCGTGGCTTCCAGGGCATGGCCGAAGGCGGGGTCGAAGGCATCGGGAATGCCCTGCCACCAGTCGTTACCGTCGCTGAGGCGGGCGAACGGGCCGCTCACGTGGGCGATGCGCGTGTACGGCAGCTTGACGCGGTTCATGCTGTCGTCGCTCCAGGCGCCGACGGTGTTGAAGCCCCAGGATTTCAGCCGCTTGCCGGTGCGCGTGACCCAGCGCTGTGCCCAGTCGTCGCCGTCGCGGCGGTACAGGTTGGCGTGATAGAAGTTGTGCGTCTGGCCCTTCAGGAAGTGCCGGTTCCGCTGCGCACCGCTGTCGGCGGGCAGGGTCTCGGTGCTGTCCTTCTTCTGGGTGAAGCGGTATTCGGCCATGCCGCGCACGGGCAGGCTGGTGAACTGGAATTCGCGTCCACCCACGAAGGTCTCGCTGTTGTCACGCTGAACTGCGTTGACGCCGAACGAGAAGAAGGGATTGCCCTCGGGGGTGATGAGGATGTGGCGCCGGCTGCCGTCCTTCAGCGTGAGGTGGCCAGTGCGGAACCAGCCGTTGCCGTGGCTGCTGCCCTCGATGCCGGTGATGCCGCCGAAGCGGTCCAGGGCTGGGCGGTGCTTGTCGGCGGAATAGCTGGCACCGGCATTTTCCTCGTCCTCGTCCTGCAGGGCTGCCAGGGCGTTGGCGAGCTTCTGGTCAGCCTGGCGGGCGTGCAGGGCAAAGTCGGCCCGTGCGGCTTCCTGGGCGTCGCGCCAGGCTTTTGCACGCCTGGCTTTCTGGCGTGCAGTCAGCCGCTTCTCGGCCTGCTCCTCGGTACGGGCCAGGCGCTGCTCGCGTTTCGAGACCTTGCCGTCGCCGTCCAGGTCACGAACGTCTTTCACGCCGTCAGCCTTGCGCCGGGCGGTCTTCACATCGGGCGGGGTGGCCTCTTCCAGCGCGCGTGCCAGCTTGCGCGGGAGGCGGTACTTGCCAGGCCAGTCGGCACGGGTGTATTGGCCGTAGGCATCGACGATGCCGGTGTAGCCGGCCTGCAGGTCATCGGTGCCGATGGGGGGCAGGAAGACCTTGCCCAGCCGGATCTTCTGTTCGGCATCGGGCGGCGGCATGCCGATGCGGATCTCGCGAATCTTCGTGGTGTCGAGCGTGCCGGCCGTGGTCTCCACCAGACCCAGGGGGCTCTCGGCGCCGTTGGCGTCCTTCACGGTCCAGGGGATGACGGGGCCGCTGCGCATGCCCATCTGCAGGGGCAGGGTGGCCGAAAGCGGCATGGCCAGCGCAAACGGTCCGCTGGGTGGCAGCGCCAGCGTGGCCTGCAGGGTCTGGCCCTGTTCGTCCTTCAGCTGCATCAGCAGCGTCAGCGCCCAAGGCATGGCGTTCTGCACATGCATGCGCAGGCTCTTCACGGCGTGCCAGTCCCAGTGGCCTTCCCGGGGACGGATCACCAGCCAGCCGGGCGCATCCTGGGCCTTGCCGGGACCGAACGAAAGTGTCACGAAGCCGTCGCCGTCCACGGCGCTTATCGCGGGGGCGCCGGGGCCGTCGCGGTCGATGGCGTAGGGCAGCACGTCCTTCTGCTGGGCAGCGTCGGGTTTGCCGGGGTCGGCCACCAGCTGGGCAGAGGCCATGGGCAGGTAGCAGGCCAGCAGCAGGGCCAAGGCGATGCGCCCCAGTCGCAGGCGCGGCAGCGGCGACGTGGCCGTGACGCTCACCGGTGCGTGGGCGGCGGGTCGTTCCTGGAAGGAAGTGCGCTGGTGGGCACCGTCACGAGGGTCGACAGTACGTGGGGTTTCAGGATAGGTGGCAACGGAATATCTCGACATGGAACCATCCGTCGAAAAAAGGGCTCGGACAGCCTGGGCAGGCCACGGGGCTGTCGGTGCCGTTGACTGGGGCTGCGACACGGGTCGCAGGGCGGATGCGGCATGAGGTCGAAGCCGTCATGAACGGCCGGTGGCCGGATTTCGCCGACTGGTGGTCAGGCGGGTGGCGTCGGGAGGCCGGTGGCCTCGTCCAGCAGGACCTGGTCGATCTGCAGGGACACGGCATCACGTCCGCGGTAGTCGTCGCGCTGGATCCGGTAGGACAACAGCGCTTCGGGGGGCAGCGCTTCGGTGCGGCCGAAGAAGATGGCCGACATGCGCACGCCGGGGTCGTCGGCCGGGCTCAGTTCCAGCTTCAGGTGGCGGTTGTTGATGAGCCGCTGGGTCCGGATATTGAAACGTCCAGAAAAGAGCGGCGGCGGAAAGCCCTGCCCCCAGACCTGGGTATCCAGCAGCTCCAGCGTGCCGATATGGATGGCATCGGCAGGCAGTGCGCCGTCGGTGGTCACGTCGCGCTCGAAGCAGTCGTCCCGGGCCAGGGTGCGCACGGCGTCTTCCAGGGCCTGGCGAAAGTCGTCCAGCCGGTCGGCCGGCAGCGTCAGGCCCGCCGCCATGGCGTGGCCACCGAACTTCACCAGCATGCCCGGGTGACGCTTGTCCACCAGGTCGAGCACGTCGCGCAGATGCACGCCCGCAATCGAGCGGCCCGAGCCGCGCAGCATGCCGTCCTGGTCAGGGGCCAGCGCAATGGTGGGCCGGTGGTAGCGCTCCTTGATGCGCGAGGCCACGAGGCCGATGACGCCGTGGTGCCAGTTGTCGTCATGGATGACCAGCGTGCGGGCGTCGGCAGCCGGTTCACCGATCAGCGCCAGCGCTTCTTCGCGCATGTTGCTTTCCAGGTCGCGTCGCTGCTGGTTGATCTGGTCCAGCTCGGTGGCCAGCTGGGTGGCGCGGGCCAGGTCGGTGGCCAGCAGGCATTCCACGCCGATCGACATGTCGGCCAGTCGGCCGGCGGCATTGATGCGCGGGCCGATGGCAAAACCCAGGTCGGTAGCGGCCAGCGTGTGGGCGCTGCGGCGGGCCACCTGCAACAAGGCAGCGATGCCGGGGCGGGCTCTTCCGGCACGAATGCGCGCGAGCCCCGCGTTGACGATGACGCGGTTGTTGTGGGAGAGCGGCACCACGTCGGCCACGGTGCCCAGCGCTGCCAGGTCCATGAGCGGCGACAACGACGGCGGCGGCCCGTCGAAGCGCCCCAGCTGGCGGCGGTGACTGCGCAGCGCGATCAGCACATAGAGCATGACGCCTACACCGGCCAGGTTCTTGTCCGGGAAGGGGCAGCCGGGCTGGTTGGGGTTGACGATGGCCAGCGCGGCCGGCAGCGTCTCGGCCGGCAGGTGGTGGTCGGTGACGATGACAGGCAGGCCGAGGCTGTTGGCATGTTCGACACCGGCGACCGAGGCGATGCCGTTGTCGACGGTGAGCAGCAGGGCTGGCCGGCCCAGACGCGGGTGCACCAGCGCGGCATCCACCACTTCCGGGGTGAGGCCATAGCCGTTCTCGAAGCGGTTGGGCACCAGGTAGTCGATGGTGGCGCCCATCATCCGAAGGCCTTGCACCGCAATGGCGATGGCCGTGGCGCCGTCGCAGTCGTAGTCGCCCACCACCAGGATCGGCTCCTGGTCGTCGATGGCACGCGACAGCCGGGCCACGGCTTCGGGCAGACCCCGCATCGTGTCAGGCGGCAACAGGCCGGCCAGGTCCAGCCGGATCTCGTCCGGATGGCGGATGCCGCGGGCAGCCAGCAGTCGGGCCAGCAGCGGATCGACACCGGCCTGCAGCAGCGTCTGGCGGGCGCGCAGGTCAACCGGGCGGGTGTGCAGCCGAAGGGTGGAAGCGGAAGACTGGGGCGTCATGGGGCCTCGTCGCGGAAGAGGGAATCCAGGGGATCGGCAGAGGGCGTGCCCTGAGAAGCAGTGCCGTTCCGGCCGCCGGCATGCCCCAGGGGATCGCGTGAACGACCCCGCCATGCCCGCAGGCGGCTGCCCAGGCGAGCCAGCCAGCCGGGCCGTTCGCCTTCGGCAACGGGCGCTGCCGTGCGTCCTGGGCGTTCCGAGGTCGCATGGGGCGCGGAGCCTGCCATGCCGCGATCGGGGCTTGCTGCGCCACGGTCTGCTGTGGACCTGGCCGTGGCGCCCGGCTGGGGCATCAGGCCCGCCAGGTGCAGGATCTCGTCGGGCACGTTCGGGGCATGCAGCCAGTGCAGGCCGTGCTCTCCGGCCAGCAGGCACGCAAAGCCGGCCGGGTCGTCGGAAAACCAGGCATCCAGTGCGGGCAGGGCGTCCAGCCAGGCGGACAGGTCCTGCGTCAGCCGGGCCATCAGAAAGCGCTCGTCCACCACCAGACCTCGGGCCAGCAGGTCGCGCATGGCGTCGATGGCCGGGGAATGGGCCGGGCCGCTGGGCCAGATGGCGTTGACAGGCAGATCCTGCGGCTCGTTCAGCGTCAGCAGGTTCCAGCTCATCTGCACTTCATTCAGCAGACGCAGGAAGCGTTTCGCATCCGGCCCTTGTGGCATCAGCACGTCGATGTGCGACTCGCCCACCGCCTCGATCGGCGTGCAGGAAAGCTGCCAGCCGGCGGTACCGGTCCGTGGGTGCAGCAGCCAGCGGGCCGGCGTCTGCATCTCGATGTCCAGCCCTTCGTCGGCCAGCAACGGCGCGATGGCCTGGATCATCCGCTCCGCCATGGCGGTATCCACCGCCCGTTGCGGGGTGGGGTCCAGCATCATCCGGTCCGTGGTCAGCCGGAAGGTGACGGGTTGCAGCAGCCAGCTGGGCGTTGCGGTCGCGGATGGCGCGTCAGCCGATGTCTGCAGGGCTGCTGACGCTGCCGGGGCACGGCCTGTCGGGACGGAAGCCTGCGCTGTAGCGAAGGCGCGCACGGCGGCGACGGCACCGGCCGGTACCGAAGACGCCATCAGCGCCGGATGCCCGCGCAGCCAGCGGTCATGGGCCCAGTCGCTGTCGGCTGGTGCGCTCAAGGGCAGTGTCCGCAGGCGCAACCGTCCTTCGGCCAGGGCCTGGCGGATGCCGGGCAGCTGGTTGTGCAGCAGGCCGCCCCCCAGCCAGTGGGTGGGCAGCAGGGCGCCGGGCAGCAGGCGCAGCCGCGGGCGTTCAATGGTGGAAGTCTTCTCGACACCCCCCGGTGCCGGGGTGATGGAGGGCAGTGTGGCGTTCACGCCGCTATTGTAGGGGCATCGCTGGCTGGCCTTGTGCGTGCACCCCGGCCGGGACGTGGTGCCCGGGTGCGGAAGCGCCAGCTGTGGCAAACTGCCAGTCCCGGTCTCCTGGAAGGCCGGGGCGGGACTGAATGTCTGCCCACGCCTTCCAGGTCCCCCCGTTTCATTCCGGAGTTTCCCCGTTGCTTTCACCCTTTGAATGGTTCGTCGGCCTGCGCTACACCCGAAGTGGCAAGCGCGCAGGCAAGAAGAACGGCTTCATCTCCTTCATTTCGACGTTGTCGGTGGCCGGCATTGCGCTGGGCGTGGCGGCACTCATCATTGTCATGTCGGTGATGAACGGCTTCCAGAAGGAAGTCCGCGACCGGATGCTGTCGGTGCTCTCGCATGTGGAGGTCTACCACGTCGATGGTCCGCTGAACTGGCAGCCGCTGGCCGAGAAGCTGCGTGGCCACGACCACGTCACGGGGGCCGCACCCTTCGTGTCCGGGCAGGTCGTCATTTCCCGTAACCAGACGGTGCGCGGTGCACTGGTGCGCGGCATCGTGCCGGCCATTGAGCCGCAGGTTTCCGACATGGCGGGGCAGGTGGTCGAAGGCAGCCTGTCCGCGCTCACGCCAGGCAGCTTCGGCATCGTCATCGGGCGTGTGCTGGCCAACCAGCTGGGCCTGATTGAGGGCGATCGACTGGCGCTGATCGCACCGCAGGGCACGGTCAGCCCGGCCGGTGTGGTGCCGCGGATGAAGCAGTTCACCGTGCGCGGCATCTTCGAGTCCGGCCACTATGAGTACGACAGCACGCTGATCCTGGCCAACCTGGACGACGCCGCCACCTTCTTCCGCACCGGTGGCGCCATGGGCCTGCGGCTGCGGCTGGACGACATGCAGCGGGCTCCCGAGATCGGCCAGCAGCTGGGTGCCGAGCTGGGGGACGGCTACCAGGTACGTGACTGGTCGCTGGAGAACCGGGTGTGGTTTGCGGCCGTGCAGGTGGAAAAGCGCATGATGTTCATCATCCTGGCGCTGATCATCGCGGTGGCCGCGTTCAACCTGGTGTCCATGCTGGTGATGACCGTGACCGACAAGCGAGCCGACATCGCCATCCTGCGCACGCTGGGCGCCTCGTCGCGCTCCATCCTGTCCATCTTCATGGTGCAGGGCTCACTGGTGGGCCTGCTGGGCACCTTCACCGGGGTGGCGCTGGGCGTGCTGGTCTCGCTCAACCTCGGTCCGGTGGTGGGCGCCTTCGAGCAGATGCTCGGGGTGCGGCTGCTGCCGCCGGGCATCTATGTCATTTCCGAACTGCCCAGTGACCTGCGTCTGGAGGACGTGAGCTGGGTGGCCCTGATCTCCTGTGTGCTGGCGCTGCTGGCCACCATCTATCCCAGCCTGCGGGCTGCCGCCGTGCGTCCTGCCGAGGCCCTTCGCTACGAATGAGTTCCACGACACCTTCCGCCGGCGCTCGACCGGACACGACGGCTGCCGGCATGTCCCCTGCGGGCGCCCATGCCGAAACCGCTTCTGCCCGTCATGACGGTGCGACCCGCGCGCCGAATGGGGCCTCCCAACCCGTGCTGCAGTGCCAGGGGCTCAGGAAGCACTACGACCAGGGCGCACGCCAGCTCACCATCCTGAAGCACGTCGACTTCACCGTGGCGCCCGGTGAGGTGGTGGCCATCGTCGGGGCCTCGGGCTCGGGCAAGAGCACGCTGCTGCACCTGCTGGGCGGGCTGGATCAGCCCGATGCCGGCTGGGTGGCCGTGGCCGGACAGCGTCTGGATGCGCTCTCGGAAACGGCCCGGGGGCAGCTGCGCAATCACAAGCTGGGTTTTGTCTACCAGTTCCATCACCTGCTGGGCGAGTTCTCCGCCATCGAGAACGTGGCCATGCCGCTGCTGATCCGTGGGCGGCCCCGTGGTGAAGCCCAGGAGGCGGCTCGTCTGATGCTGGGTCTGGTGGGTCTGGCGGAGCGGGGCGAGCACCGGCCCGGCGAGCTGTCAGGCGGTGAACGCCAGCGCGTTGCACTGGCTCGCGCACTGGTGACCCGACCCTGCTGCGTGCTGGCCGACGAGCCTACCGGCAATCTCGATGCCCAGACTGCTGCCAGTGTCTTTGGCCTGCTACATGGCCTGGCACGTCAACTGGGCACAGCCGTGGTCATCGTCACCCATGACCTGGATCTGGCTGCCCGTGCCGACCGGCGCGTGACGCTGCGCGACGGCATGCTGGTCGACGCGGGCGTCTGACGGAGGCGGGCGGTGCTGATCGATACCCACTGTCACCTGGATGCGCCCGAGTTCGACGAAGACCGCGACGCCGTCATCGCCGCGGCCCGTCAGGCGGGTCTGGGTGCCATCGTCGTGCCGGCCGTGTTCCGCCGCAACTGGGACACGGTGCAGGCGCTGGCCGAGCGTGAAGCCGATGTCTGGTTCGCCCTGGGGCTGCATCCGCTCTATGTGAATGATGCCGGTCCCGAGGACCTGGAGCACCTGCGCCAGCGCGTCATGGCCGTGCGGGACCACCCGCGCTTTGTCGGCATCGGCGAGATCGGGCTGGACTACTTCGTGCCCGGTCTCGATCCCGCACGCCAGCAGACGGTGTTCGAGGCGCAGGTACGGCTGGCAGCCGAGTTCGGATTGCCCGTCATCCTGCATACCCGTCGCTCGGTCGATGCCGTCACCAAGCAGCTGCGACGCTTCCGCCCCCCCAGTGGCATTGCCCATGCCTTCAACGGCAGCCCGCAGCAGGCCCAGCATCTCATCGGTCTGGGCATGGCCATCGGCTTCGGTGGGGCCATGACCTTCGATCGCGCCCGCAACATCCGCCGCCTGGCCGCCAGCCTGCCGGCCGAAAGCCTGGTGCTGGAGACCGATGCACCCGACATCTCGCCCGCCTGGGTCCATCCGGGGCGCAACCAGCCGGCCGAGCTGGCGCGCATCGCCCAGGTGCTGGCAGAACTGCGCGGGCTCTCATTGGAGGCCGTGGCAGAACTCACTACCGCCAATGCCGCGCGGGTGCTGCCGGCACTGCGAGCGCCCGGGACGGAAACATCGGCCGACATCGGATCGGACTGAGGCCGACCTGGCCTCAACGCGTCGTCACCACACCGGGCGTCGAAAAACCGGACATCGATCTGATGACAAATCGACAGGAACGCGAACAACCTGCTCGACAGACCGGATGAGCGGGGTGCGAGTCTTCTGTCTGCCCGATCCAGCCATGATGCCGCCTGTCGGCTGATTTCCGCCGCCCGTGTCGGTCAAACACGAAAAACCAGCGTTACTTTCGTCACAGCTGCCTTTCCCTGCCGCTCATAAGATGCCCGTTGATTACGCGACCGGCATGTGCCTGTCCATGCATGGCCAGGCCACCGATTCGGCCCCGTGCTTCACGGCAGTGCCGCGCCGGTCCTCCTCCTTTTGACGGCAGTATCCTGATTCCAGAGGCAAGCTCGTGTCCTCCAGCATCGATCCATCCCTGTATCCGCGACTGCATGAAACCATGGCAGATCGCTTCGGTACCGTGGTCTTCAAGCTCCTGCCCGACATTGCCGACGCGCTGCTGACGCACGCAGCCGACGGGCTGGACACCAACGTCGCGGCCAAGCTGACCGACACCGCACGACGGTTGCGGGAAGAAGCCGCCGTTCGGGCCGAGATCGCCCTTGAGAACTTCGTGGGCCTGGACCTGAACGGTCTGGCCGAAGAGTCCTCGCTGCCGTCCACCATCACCGACCTGGGCGTGCCCGAGCCTGCCAGCGATGTCGGCCTGCTGGAACAGATCCTGGCGCGCGAGCTGGCCAACGGCATGCGTTCGGCATTCGGGGGCTCCTACCTGTATTATCTGCGCCGCCTGGAGAGCCTGGCACAGATCCAGCTGCGTGACGACCAGCACCCGCTGGGAGCCCGCGCGCTGGCCATGGCCTTCATCCTCGCGCTGGAACCCTTCACCCACCTGCAGCCCATCTCGCTGCACCTGCGGCCCATCATCCTGTCGCAGGCTGTCTTCCCGCTGGCCCGGCTGCTGGCTGATTGCGATGCCGAGCTGCGCCGCAGCGGTGTGCTGGCAGCACAACAGGCCGCCAGTCTGCAGCTGTCCATGGGGGGGCAAAAGGGTGGGGAGCATCGGGAAGGCGCCCTTGTTTCGACTCAAACCCAACACGCAGAACCCTATACTGGTATCTTTCCAACCGAAGATCTCAGAAACAGCTTCGTCAAACACGCCTCTCACCAGGTACTGAACGACATTCGCGCCTCTGCCGTCATGGCCGCCAATCCCCTGTCGACCAGGCATCCCCGCCTGGCTGCCCACCGCAACGCAACGCGCCTCCCGCAAGTCGAGGAGATCGAGCGCGATGCCGTCGCGTTTGCGCAACAGCATCAGGTGGCCCCGTTCAGCCAGGAGGCCCGTACCCGCTTCTTCCAGAAGATCCGCCAGCAGATCATCGCGGCCGGGGGCGACACCGCGGTGCTGGCCGTCATCGATCTGGTGGGCACGCTGTTCGACTACGCCACCGCTGACAAGCGCCTGCCCGAGGGGGCACGCATCCTGCTCTGGCGCCTGCAGGTGCCCGCCATCACGCTGGCCAGCCTCGATGCCGGCTACCTCAGCGACGACTCCCGCTCGGTGCGCCGCCTCATCGAACAGCTGGCCGCCATTGCCGTCAGCTATCCGGATGAGATGCGGCCCGACAAGCCGCTCTACCAGCGCCTGCAGACCATCGTGCGTGCGGTCGAGATCGTGGCTCACGCCTTCCACATCCGCAGCCAGGTGCTCACGGCCCAGGTCGACCACGAGTACCAGCGCGCCACGGACGGCATGCGTCGACTGCTCTCGAGCCTGTCGCGTAGCCGTCGCAGCTCCACCCGCCAGCAGCGGCGCCAGCGCAATCGGCGCGACTTTGCCCATCGTCCGTCGGCGGCCCGCGAGAAGACCGTCTCCGAGGACATCCGCCGGTTGCTGGACCATCGCCTGGGCAGCAGCCGGGTGCCGGCCTCGGTGCGCACCTTCCTGTACGACGTGTGGCTGCGCCACCTGCGCACGGCCGTGCTGCGCGACGGCACCGACAGCCAGTCCTATCGTCTGGCCCTGAAAGTGGTGGACGATCTGCTCTGGACGCTGGGCCAGGAAGGCGCGGATCCCCATGCCCGTGCCGAGCTGGTGCAGAGCATCCCGCCGATGCTGAACATGCTCACCATCGGCATCCGCGAAGTGGGCGCACGGCCCGAGAGCTTCCGCACCTTCTTCGACGAGATCTTCATCATCCACCTGCGCCGCATGCAGGGCGAAGAAGGCTCGGCGGTCACCCTCATTGCACGCGAGGCCGAATCTCCCACGCCGGAGGTGGCACTGGCTTCAGGCGCGATGGACGCTTCCCAGGCGCACGCCCAGGCCGCTGGCACGGTTCAGGCGTCCGCCAACGTGGGGGCAGCGTCGGCTGGTGGCCAGGAGCGCGGGGCAGGGCATGTGGCAGTGCTGGATGCCCGGCAGGCCGAAACCGCCCGGCACCACTATGCCCCCCGGCCTGCCTTTGACAAGGCTGAGCCTGATGCCTGGCGCCAGGCACCGCGTCCCACGCCGGTCGAGGACTATTCCTCGCAACCGTACACGACCATCCTGCACCCGTCGCAGCCGGCTTCCGTGCCGTCCATGCCGGCGCCTGCTGCACAGCCGGCCCATCAGGGCATGCCGCCGGCAACCTCCACCACGGTGCCGCGGACCCTCACGGCGCATGACCCGATCAGTGCGGCGGCTGCCCGCGAAAAGCTTCAGGCCCTCATCCGCAGCACCCGCATGGATGACCTGCCCAACGCGCCGCGCCGTTTCAACCTGCCGGTCGAGCGCTTTGCCGCCGCCATGCAGCCGGGGCGGTGGCTGGAGCTGATCAGCCGCAGTGGCCGGGTGGACTACGCCAAGGTGGTGTGGCTGAATGAGCGTCGCACCATGGCGCTGCTCCTGCTGGCCCCGGGCCAGCGCATCATGACGCGCGAGGTTGCCTCGCTGGTCAAGCGGGCCCGTCAGGGGCGGCTGTACTTCGTCTGGTAAGCACAGGCAAAAGCACCATGGCACTTCTGAACCGAGGGATCCCGTCGAAAGGCGGGATCGGGCAGGTGCGCACGCCTGTCCAAGGGCGCACATCGGCAGGACTCCTTCTGGGAGGCGCTCTGGAAGGGGCGGATGCCGTGGCAGCAACGGCGCGGCCTCTGCCGCGTCTGCTGCAGCCCCGGCAGGCCGTCGAGGCGGACGCGGAAAGCCTGCAAGAAAAATTTTCCGTGGAACGCTTGCATTTCATGGAATACCTCTTATAATCGCAGCTTCACTGCACGACAGCAGGCGCGTAGCTCAGTTGGTTAGAGCACCACCTTGACATGGTGGGGGTCGTTGGTTCGAATCCAATCGCGCCTACCAGATACCTGAAACGGGTTGCAAGCTTTACGCCTGCAACCCGTTTTTCTTTTTTCGGCCCCCTGTACGCCATGGCCTTTGATCGGCTAGGCCGCGCTGCATCGTTGCAGGCGTCGACAGTTGGGTGGCCCTTTGCAGCGCATTCACAGATACGGCGCCGGACGTGTTATCATCCAAAGCTTACTTCTGAACGTCGGGCGGGTCATGGAAGTGCCGGCTCTGCCAGCTGGCCACCTCGATCGGGCGCAGAAGCTATCTTGAGAAAAAGTCATGCCCAAGATGAAAACCAAGAAGAGCGCGTCCAAGCGGTTTCGCGTTCGTCCGGGCGGTACCGTGAAGCGCGGTCAGGCCTACAAGCGTCACATCCTCACGAAGAAGACCACCAAGGTCAAACGCCACCTGCGTGGTGCGGTTGATGTCCATGAGGCAGATACCCGCAGCATCCACGCGATGATGCCCTACGCCTGAAACCTGACCGAACCGGAGTACCAACATGCCACGAGTCAAGAGAGGGGTTACCGCACGGGCCCGTCACAAGAAAGTCATCGACCAGGCCAAAGGCTATCGCGGTCGTCGCAAGAACGTATACCGCATCGCCAAGGAAGCGGTCATGCGGGCTGGGCAATATGCCTACCGTGACCGCCGCAATCGCAAGCGCGTCTTCCGCGCCCTCTGGATCACCCGTATCAACGCCGCCGTGCGAGAGCATGGCCTGACCTACAGCGTGTTCATGAGCGGTCTGCTGAAGGCCGAGATCGCGCTGGACCGCAAGGTTCTGGCCGAGCTGGCCGTCAACGACAAGCCGGCCTTCAGCGCCATCGTCGAGCAGGTCAAGTCGACGCTGGGTACCGCTGCGGCCTGAGGCACTGCGGTTGACCGACACTGCCGGATGTCCTGAGGCCTGAAGACGAGGGGTATCCGGCACCTTGCCGGGTCACCGACGGGGATCGATAGCCGCACCGAGCCGGTGCCGGAGTATCGGTCCCCGTTTGCTTTTGGGCGGTCGCTGATGGCAGTTCTACACATGTTTCTGGACAGGAAGCGCAAGCAATGATGAATGATCTGGAGAAGCTGGTCGAAGAGGCCCGCGCCCGTTTTGACGCCGTGGCCGACGAGGCCGGGCTGGCAGATGCCAAGGCGGCCTTCCTGGGCAAGAGTGGTGCACTGACCGCGCTGCTCAAGGGACTGGCTTCGCTGACCGGAGCCGAGAAGGCCGAGCGTGGCAAGGCGCTCAACCAGGTCAAGCAGCGCATCGAGGCGCAGCTCAACGCCCGCATCGAGGCAATCCGTGCCGAACGGCTGGCCCAGCGGCTGGCTTCCGAGCGGCTGGACGTGTCGCTGCCTGGCCGGGGAGCGGCCACGGGTGGCCTGCATCCGGTCACGCTCACCATCGAGCGGGTCGAGCAGATCTTCCGCTCCATCGGTTTCGACGTGGCGGATGGTCCCGAGATCGAGGAAGACTACTTCAACTTCACGGCGCTCAACATTCCGCCCAATCACCCTGCGCGGTCGATGGCCGACACCTTCTACATCGAGCGGCCTGCGGGCAGCCACGCCGATGCCTCGGTCCAGCCGCTGGTACTGCGCACGCACACCAGCCCGATGCAGGTGCGCTATGCGCGGATGAACCAGGCGCCGCTGAAGGTCATCGTGCCGGGCAAGACGTACCGGGTGGATTCCGATGCCACGCACTCGCCCATGTTCCATCAGGTCGAAGGCCTGTGGGTGGACGAGAACATCAGCTTTGCCGACCTGAAGAGCGTCTATACCGACTTCCTGCATCGCTTCTTCGAGCGTGACGACATCGACGTGCGCTTCCGTCCGTCGTACTTCCCGTTCACCGAGCCCTCGGCCGAGATCGACATGCGCTTTGCCGACGGTCCGCTGAAGGGACGCTGGCTGGAGGTTTCCGGTTCGGGTCAGGTGCATCCCAACGTGGTGCGCAACCTGGGGCTGGATCCCGAGAAGCACATCGGCTTCGCGTTCGGGTCGGGCATCGAGCGGCTGGCCATGCTGCGCTATGGCGTCGATGACCTGCGCCTCTTCTACGAGAACGACCTGCGCTTCCTGCGACAGTTCGCCTGATGATCTCCCGGCCCTACCGATCGGCCGGGTTTCCCTTTTTCCGTGCACGGCCCGCGTCATGCCCGCACCGGCCATGCCTTCCGATTTTCCCAAGCAGGTGTTGATCCGATCATGAGAATTCCCGAGAAATGGTTGCGCCACTATTGCAATCCGCCGGTGGACGGGGCGGCGCTGGAGCACCTGCTGACCATGGGTGGCATGGAAGTGGAGTCCCGCGAGCCGGTGGCGGCCGCGTTCTCCGGCGTGGTGGTCGCGCGCATCGTCAGCGCTGCCAAGCATCCGGATGCCGACCGCCTGCAGGTGTGCATGGTGGACGTGGGCCAGGCCGAGCCGGTGCAGATCGTCTGCGGTGCGCCCAATGCGCGCGCCGGGCTGGTGACGGCCTGCGCGCTGCCCGGCGCCGTGCTGCCCGGTGATTTCCGCATCAAGAAGACGAAGATGCGCGGTCAGGAAAGCGGCGGCATGCTGTGCTCGGGCCGTGAGCTGGGCATGGGCGACGATCACGGCGGCATCCTGGAGCTGTCAGCCGACCTGAAGCCGGGCACCGACCTGCGCCAGGCACTGGACCTGGACGAGGACGTGCTGGAGCTGAAACTCACGCCGAACCTGGCGCACTGCATGTCGGTGCTGGGCGTGGCGCGCGATCTGGGCGCGCTGGCCAACCATCCCGTGCAGGAACCTGCCTTCGCCCCCGTGGCCGTGACCAGCGACGCTGTCCTGCCGGTCCGCATCGAGGAGCCGGCACTGTGCGGACGCTTTGCCGGTCGTGTCATTCGCGGCGTCAATGCATCTGCGTCCACGCCGGACTGGATGAAGCAGCGACTGGCACGTGCCGGTCAGCGCCCCATCTCGGCGCTGGTGGACATCTCCAACTACGTGCTGCTGGAACTGGGCCGTCCCACGCACATCTTCGATCTGGCACGCCTGAAGGGCGGTCTGCACGTTCGTTGGGGCCGTGCCGGCGAGAAACTGGCGCTGCTCAATGACCAGACCGTGACGGTGGAGCCGGATGCCCAGGGCCTGCCGGTGGGCGTGGTCTGCGATGATGACGGTCCGGTGAGCCTGGCCGGCATCATGGGCGGGCAGGGCAGTGCGGTGGATGCAGAAAAGACCACCGATGTCTACCTCGAGGCCGCCTTCTGGTGGCCGTCCGCCATCATGGGACGGCCGCGCCGCTACAACTTCACCACCGATGCCGCCCAGCGCTTCGAGCGCGGCGTGGATGCCGAAACGGTGGTCGAGCATCTGGAGTACCTGAGTCGTCTGGTGCTGGAGATCTGCGGAGGCCAGGCGGGTCCGGTCAGCGACGAGGTCACGGGGCTGCCCGAGCGCAAGCCGGTGGCCATGCGCCTGTCGCGCCTGGCGCGTGTCAGTGGCCTGTCGCTGTCGGCCGACGACTGCGCCGATGCCTTCCGCCGTCTGGGCTTCGTCTTCGAGCAGAAGACTGTCGATGCCGGCAACGGCGCGTCGGATACGGTCTTTCAGGTCACGCCGCCTTCGCGGCGCTTCGACATCGCCATCGAGGAGGACCTGATCGAGGAGGTGATCCGCCTGCACGGCTATGAACACATCCCGACCCGGCCGCCGCAGGCGCGCATCGCCATGCGCCCGGCTCCCGAGGCACGGCTGGGCACGCTGGCGCTCAAGCGCCGCTGGGCCGCGCGCGACTACCAGGAAGTCATCAACTTCAGCTTCGTCGACAGCGCCGACGATCGCCGCTTCCGGCCGGCAGGTGATGCCATCCGGGTGCAGAACCCCATCGCCGAGCATCTGGACGTGATGCGCACCTCGCTCTGGAGCGGGCTGCTGGCCAATCTGCGCCACAACCTGAACCGCAAGGCCGAGCGTGTGCGCCTCTTCGAGGTGGGTCGCGTCTACTGGCCGGCCCCGGGGCAACCCGCTGGCCCGCTGGCACTGGCTGACATCGCGCAACCCGTGCAGCTGGGCGTGCTGGTCCATGGCAGCGCACTGGATCCGCAGTGGGGCGCCGCCACCCGGTCGGTGGACTTCTACGACCTGAAGGGCGACCTGGAAGCCGCACACCCCGAAGCGAACCTGCAGTTCGTGGCTGCATCCCATCCGGGCCTGCATCCCGGCCAGTCGGCGCGCATCCAGCTGCCGGACGGCACGCCCGTGGGCTGGATCGGGGCGCTGCATCCGCAGCTCATCGATGAGCTGGACCTGCCGGGCCCGGTCTTCCTGGCCGAGCTGGACTGGTCGGCCGTGCAGACGCGCCCTGTGGCCTCCTACCAACGTGACAGCCGCTTCCCGCCGGCCATCCGTGACCTGGCCGTGGTGCTGGATGAACAGGTGCCGGCTGCCGAGGTCCTGGCCGAAATCCGGGCAGTGGTGCGCGACGAGCCGGCTGCCGCCAGTGTCCGACATGTGCGACTCTTCGACCAGTATCGCGGTAAGGGGTTGGAAAATAAGGAGAAAAGTCTTGCCTTCCGACTCTGGATGCAACATACTGACCGGACGATGAGCGATGAGGAAGTCGAGGCCGTGGTGGCCCTGATCCTCGGGCGGCTGACGGCACGGTTCAGTGCCCGGCTGCGTGCCTGAGCTGTTTCCACAATGACGCAGAACCCGATGGAACCCGAATCCGGCGAACTGGCCGCCGGGCAGAGCCTGGCGGACCTGCTGGCCAAGCCCGCCTTCACGCTGACCAAGGCGGCGCTGGCCGACATGCTGTTCGAGCGCGTGGGCCTGAACAAGCGTGAAGCCAAGGACATGGTCGAGACCTTCTTCGAGGAGATCAGCGCCGCGCTGATCCGCGGTGAAAGCGTCAAGCTCTCGGGGTTCGGCAACTTCCAGCTGCGCGACAAGCAGCAGCGCCCGGGTCGCAACCCCAAGACGGGCGAGGAGATCCCCATCTCGGCGCGTCGGGTCGTCACCTTCCACGCTTCCCAGAAGCTGAAGGCCCAGATCGAGGCGCCCCATCGTCCGGCCGCCGCGCTGCCGCTGAACGCTGGCGCCATTTCTGGCCACACTGAATCATGAGTGCATCTGCCGCCAAGGCCACCGAAACCCGTACCATCCTGCCGCCCATTCCGGCCAAGCGCTACTTCACCATTGGTGAAGTGAGCGAGCTGTGTGGCGTCAAGCCCCACGTGCTGCGCTACTGGGAACAGGAATTCACCCAGCTGCGCCCCATGAAGCGGCGCGGCAACCGCCGTTACTACCAGCACCACGAGGTGCTGCTCATCCGCCGCATCCGCGAGCTGCTGTACGAACACGGCTTCACCATCAGCGGAGCCCGCAACCGCCTGGCGGAAACGGCCCAGCCCGGCCGCAAGAAGGAAGCGGAACTCACCCAGCCGGTGGACATCACGCTGAGCCTGCGTCAGTCCGACGTGGAGGCCATCCGCCAGGACCTGATGGTGGCGCTGGACCTGCTGCGCGACGCGCCGACCTGATCCGGCCGCTCTCCCTTCAGCTTCCATTCACGGCTTTTTGGCCCACCTGAAATGGTGGGCCCCACAGCCTTCATGCAGGCGTTTCCGAACGCCTGACGCCCCTGCGAGGGCTTCAATGGGGGATGGCCCCCACTTCCACCCGGATGATGCGCTGATCCATGTTCCGGCGCCCCCAGTTCGTCCGGTAGATCATTCGAAGCAGCCACGGATAGCGCTTGCCACAGCGCTCGCTGAGGTGTCCTGTCACCTGCACCCGAAGACCGGGCTGCCAGCCTTCCATGTCCCGCGGTTCGCGCAGCGCCCACTGGAAGGAGGGGGCGCTTCCACCCATGCGCTTGAGCGCGTCGTGATGCTTGCCGTGCTTCAGCACGAAGGGTGGCAGCATGTCGAAAACGACGGTCACGCCGGGTAGTCGGCGCGCAAGCATGGCAAAGAAGGCCTGTACCTGGGCCTGATCGAAGTACATCAGAACGCCCTCCAGCACCAGCAGTACCGGCTTGCCATAGGCCGCCAGCGTGGCCGTCCAGCCCTCGTCCAGCAGCGAGCTTTCCAGATAAATGTTGGTGGACGCGGGCAGCAGCCTGCGGCGCAGGGCAATCACCTCGGGCAGGTCCATGTCCACCCAGGCGGTGATGGCAGGTCGTCCCAGACGCTCGAAACGTGCATCAATACCAGCGCCAATCTGCGCCACGACGGCATCGGGGTGCTGCCGGATGAAGGCCTGCACCTCGTCGTCGATCAGCGCTGCTCGACCACAGCAGCCAGGCTGTGACATCCGCGCCCCCTTGAAGCGGTCGAAGTCGTAGTCGATCATCGCCAGCATTCGTGGCGCTTCAGCGTCCTTCAGCAGCGGCTGGGGCTGTTGCTGCTCCACCGCCTTGGCCCACAGCGGGATCAGCATCGTTTCCGACAGGGCACTGACCGTGGCAGGAGAGATCTTGTCGGTCATGGCGACTCCTCCTTCATTGGCAGGCAGTGCGCCACCGTGCGTACTGCCTCGATATGCTAATGATAGTCAATCCGATTGACGGTGACGGCCATTGATGGTGCCGGAGGCCCACAGAAAGGGGGTTCTCTGTCCTGCACGAGAGGAAAATTCCCTTTTGGGATAGACGGATCAGCCCTCGGCTCGCCGGATCTGAAGGACCCTGTGACGTATCCAGGGCAGGATATACAGCATGAACGGGTCGAGAATGACCCAGGCTGCCGTGACGGCCCGCAGCGTGGCGCCATCGTCTGCCGGGCCTAGCGCCAGCCCCTGGCTGGAGATCGAGCAGCCGGAGATGCGCCGATCCGGATCCCGGTTGATGGGTTCCAGGCCCTCGTCCCGCCAGGATATGCCCACCTGCAGCATGCCGCCTTCATCCGGCAGCGGAAAGACCTTGCTTTCGCCCGTGGCCAGCTTGCCGATGGGCTCGCCATTCAGGAAGACTGTCAGCGACAGTGCGCGGGCCACGCTGTTGCGCAGAAAGCCGCTGGGGCGCTGCAGGGTGATCTTCATTCGCAGACGGGCAAGGGAGTGGCCATGAAAAAAGCCGGTTGCTCTTGCGAACAACCGGCTTTCAGGGAATTTTGGTCGGGACGGAGTGATTCGAACACTCGACCCCTTGCACCCCATGCAAGTACGCTACCAGACTGCGCTACGCCCCGACAGACCTACAGTATAACAGCATCTTTTCCTGAAACGCAAATCCTTGGGGCCGGTTGTGTGTTGTTTCCTGTTGCGCTCACGCCATGCCTGGCTTGTCCGGGTCTGGCCACGCGAGGAGCAGGGTCGGCAGAAGCCCCCAAAGGCCCCGGAAGCACAGACGACAGGCAGGGGACCAAGCCCTGATGTCCCCGGGCGGCAGGCCTCAGTGCAGCACGGACGCGCCACCCACCGTGTTGCCAACCGAGGGCGGCGGAGCGCTGGGCAGCGGTGTACCAGACAGCGGCCGCGGTGGAGGCTGGCGCAGGTGGGCGGTGGACGGGGCCTGGCGCTCGAACATCTCGGCCAGCGGCATGGCCTTGCCGAAGAAGTCGCCCTGCAGGTACGAGACGCCCAGATCGGTCAGACGCTCGTAGATGGCGGCGTTGTGGACGTGTTCGGCGATGGTGCGCAGCTTCAGGCGCTTGGCCACCCGTGCGGTGGAGAGGATGATCTCCTCGTCGATGGGGTTGGTCATCAGGTTGCGCACGAAGGAGCCGTCGATCTTCAGGTAGTCGAGCGGGAAACGCTTCAGGTACTCGAAGGTGGCCAGGCCGGTGCCGAAGTCGTCCAGCGCGATGCCGAAGCCCTGGGCCTTCAGGTCGTCCACCAGGCGGGAGGCGGCCGCCGGGTTGCGGATGGCCTCGCTTTCGGTGATCTCGAAGACCACCTTGGCGGCCGGAATGGCGTTGTTGGCGCGCTGCTCGCGGATGAAGTCGGCGATGGTGTCGTCGCTCATCGTGGCGCCGGCCAGGTTGATCGAGCACTTCCAAGTCAGTGCCAGCGCCTCGGGATTGGCGGCCAGCCACTCGAAGGCCAGGCGGATCACGCCGCGGTCCAGCGGCACCGACATCTGGGCCTGTGAGGCCAGCGTGAGGAATTCGGGCGGGCGGATCAGCTGACCGTCCTTGTCGCGCAGCCGCGTCAGCACCTCGTAGGAACGCATCTGCGAAGGCGCCTCCGGGTCGATCAGCGGTTGGGCGTAGAGTTCGATCCGGTCATTGCGGATGGCATCGCGGATGTGCTCGATCTTCTTCTGGTGGGCACGACGCGCATCGATCATTGTCTGCGACAGCGGCTCGACGAAGAGCTGCGGGTCGCGCACGCTGGCGGCAATGGCCTGGGCATCCGACAGGGCGGACAGGCAGTCCTCGCTGCTGATCTGCGAGTTCGGATCCAGCAGCAGCCCGCCGATGTGACACTGAAGCCGGATGCTGCCATGCTCGGTCTGAAAGACCTGGCCGCTCAGTTGCGTGTAGATCTCGCGTGCCACGGCGCGCACCTGCGCCACGGTCTCGGCATGGATCAGCATCGTGTAGCGGCCGGCTGACAGGCGCGCTGCCAGCTGGGTGCCGTTCTGCTGGATCAGCAGCTGCGCCGTCGCCTGTTCCAGCTGCATGGCCTCCACCGTGCCGCACAGGTCGTGGATGGCATCGTAGTTGCTGATGTAGAGCCCGATGAGCCCGTAGCGAGGCCGGTTCGCTGAGGCCAGTCGGTCAGTCAGCTCGGCGATCATGCCGCGGTCGTTCAGCAGACCCGTGCTCATGTCCTGGCGCGCCTGGCGCGACATTCGCACCAGGGCCAGGCTGCGATCGGCCGCCAGCGCCTGCAGCAGCTGGGCGGCCAGCACGGCGCAGCACAGCAGCAGCGAGACGCTCACCGTCTCGCCAAAGCCTGCGCCGTGGGTATCGGTGACGGCGTAGGCCCGGCTGGCCAGCAGCGGCAATCCGGCCAGCAGCAGCGTGTAGGCGTCAGCCCGGCCGGTGGCCTGCGAGGCCGCGGCCCAGATCATGGGCACGAAGACGGCAAACAGCACCAGGCCCGCATAGTGGCCCTGACCCAGCCGATGCAGCACATAGGCCAGCGCCGCAATGCCCAGAACCACCAGCACGGTGAGGATGCTGAAGCGCGGACTGGCTGCATCGGCCGCGACTTCTTCTTCATCGGCCGTCAGCCGCGCCGGGCGCAGCAGGGCCAGCAGTGCGGGACAGACCAGCAGCATGCCCAGCACATCGGCCAGCCAGGCCGACAGCAGCAGCTGGGCAACACCGTACTGATGCAGTGGGGCAATCTGGAAGGTGTAGACGAGGCCGCCGAAGAGCAGGGCGTTGATGGGGGCCGAGACCAGCAGGCTCATGGCCAGGAAGCGGCTGACCGAGTCCAGCCGGTACTCGGGCGGCTTCCAGTCCGCCAGACGGCGCAGCAGGCGGATCGCCTGCCAGGGGCCCAGCATCGAGGCCGCGCCCAGAATGAGTGCGTAGCGCGGGTCCTGCGTGGCGGCCAGCGCCCACAGGCCTGCTCCGGCGGCAGCCACCGGCAGCCAGCGTAGCCCGTGGTACCAGGCAAAGGCAAAGCCGACGGCCGCGCTGGGCCAGATCAGCAGCTTCCAGGCCGAGCCGGCCGAAACCAGCTGGGCCAGCGCGCACAGCGCGGCAGCAAGCCCCGCGGCAACCAGGCAGCATGCCGCCAGGGGAAGATGCTCGAAATCGGTCAGGCGCTTCAAACCGGCTCCTCGGAAAAACACGGGAAGCGGGAGCCGGCCTGCGGGCCTGCGGACGGACGATGCGGGCTTCCGGGTGAAGCCGTCACATCGTCCGCCCGGACAGCTCCGGAAAGGGACAGAACCTGGAGTACCTCTGCAGAAATCCTGCGGAGGTTCCCTTATGCCGCCATCAGCTCGCGCAGCACGAAGGGCAGGATGCCACCATGCAGGTAGTAGTCCACCTCGATCGCGGTGTCGATCCGCGACAGGAGGCTGACCTCGAACGACGAACCATCGGCACGACGGACCGTCATGTTGATTTCCTGCTGCGGTACCAGCTCATCCGGTACCACGATGTCGATGACTTCGTCACCCTTGATGCCGAGCGATTCCCATGAGTCGTTGTTGCGGAACTGCAGCGGCAGCACCCCCATGCCGACCAGGTTCGAGCGGTGGATCCGTTCGAAGCTGCGGGCCACCACCGCCTTCACACCCAGCAGCTGGGTGCCCTTGGCGGCCCAGTCACGGGAGCTGCCGGTGCCATACTCTTCACCCGCAAGAATAACCGTTGGTACGCCGTCTGCCATGTATTTCATGGCCGCGTCGTAGATTGCGAGACGCTCACCGTCGGGTTGATGCAACGTCATGCCGCCTTCCTCGCGCGAACCGTCCGGCTTGGCCGGCAGCATCAGGTTCTTGATCCGCACGTTGGCGAAGGTGCCGCGCATCATCACGTCGTGGTTGCCGCGGCGCGACCCATAGCTGTTGAAGTCGGCCTTGGTCACGTCGTTGGCCAGCAGATATTTTCCGGCCGGCGAGGTTTCCTTGATCGAACCAGCCGGCGAGATGTGGTCGGTGGTGATCGAGTCGCCGAACAGCGCCATGATGCGCGCGTTGCGGATTTTCGGCACCGGTGCCGGTTCCATGCCGAATCCGGCAAAGAAGGGTGGCTGTGCGATGTAGGTGGATTTCGGCCAGTCGTACACCTGCCCCTCGGCCGACGGTACGGCATTCCACAGCGGGTGATCCTTCGTGAGGTTGCTGTAGAGACGGCGGAAGGTGTCGGCATCCATGGCAAAGTGCATCAGGTCGTGCACCTCCTGCGTGGTCGGCCAGATGTCCTTCAGCCAGACGTCCTCACCGTCCCGGTTCTTCGCCACCGGCTCCTTCGTCAGGTCCTTCAGCACCGACCCGGCAATGGCGTAGGCCACCACCAGCGGCGGCGAGGCCAGGAAGTTGGCGCGGATGTTCGGGTGGATCCGGGCCTCGAAGTTCCGGTTGCCCGACAGCACGGCCGCACAGACCAGATCGTTCTCGACGATGGCCTCGTTGAACTCGGGACGCAGGTCGCCCGCGTTGCCGATACAGGTCGTACAGCCATAGGCCGCCACGGCAAAGCCCAGCGATTCCAGATACGGCAGCAGGCCGGTCCGGGCCAGGTACTCGCTCACCACCCGCGATCCGGGCGCCAGCGAGGTCTTGATGTGCGGCGCCACCGTCAGGCCCTTCTCGACGGCCTTCTTCGCCACCAGGCCGGCTGCCAGCAGTACCCCCGGGTTGGAGGTGTTGGTGCACGAGGTGATGGCGGCGATCAGCACGTCACCGTTGTGGATCTTCACATCACCGGCCTGCACTTCGGTCTTCAGGTCCTCGGGCTTCTTGTTGAAGCCGTTTTCCTTCACCGGCGCCGAGAAGAGCGTCTCGAAGGTCTGCTTCATGCCGGTCAGCTCGATGCGGTCCTGCGGGCGCTTGGGACCGGCCAGCGACGGCACGATGGTGTCCAGGTCCAGTTCGACGACCTGCGAGTAGTCCAGCTGGCCGGCGGCCGGAATGCCGAACAGCTCCTGCGCCCGGAAGTATTTCTCGAAGGCGTCGATCTCCTCGTCGGTACGACCCGAGCCCCTGAAGTATTCGATGGTCTTCTCGTCGACCGGGAAAAAGCCCATGGTCGCGCCGTACTCGGGCGCCATGTTGGCGATGGTGGCCCGGTCGGGCAGCGCCAGCGACTGCGTGCCCTCGCCGAAGAATTCCACGAACTTGCCCACCACCTTGGTGGCACGCAGCAGCTCGGTCACGCGTAGCACCAGGTCGGTGGCGGTCACGCCCTCGCGCAGCTTGCCCTTGAGGTGCACGCCCACCACGTCCGGGGTCAGGAAGTACACCGGCTGGCCCAGCATGCCGGCCTCGGCCTCGATGCCACCCACGCCCCAGCCCACCACGCCGATGCCGTTGATCATCGTGGTGTGGCTGTCGGTGCCGACCAGCGTGTCGGGGTAGTAGATGGTGCGATCACCGTCGGCCTTCTGGTGCACGCCCCGGGCCAGATACTCGAGGTTGACCTGGTGCACGATGCCGATGCCCGGGGGCACGACCTTGAAGGTGTCGAAGGCCTGCATGCCCCATTTCATGAACTGGTAGCGCTCGCGGTTGCGCGAGAACTCCAGCTTCATGTTCAGGTCCAGCGCTGCCACATCGCCGTAGTGGTCGATCATCACCGAGTGGTCGACCACCAGGTCCACCGGGACCAGCGGCTCGATGCGCTTGGGATTCTTGCCCAGATCGGCCGCAACGTTGCGCATGGCTGCCAGGTCGGCCAGCAGCGGCACGCCGGTGAAGTCCTGCAGCACCACGCGGGCCACGATGAACGGAATCTCGTCCACCCGTTTGGCGTTCGGTGCCCAGTTGGCCAGCTGCTCGATGTGCGTTTCCGTAACCTTCTTGCCGTCACAGTTGCGCAGCACCGACTCCAGCACGATGCGAATGGAAACCGGCAGGCGGTTGATGTTGGGGAAGCGCCGAGCCAGAGCTGGCAGCGAATAGAAGGATGCGGTCTTGCCCGACGCAAGCGGGTAGGACTGCAGGGTATCGAAGGTATTGTGTGCCATCTCGTAATCCTCGAATACAACGTTCAGACAGGGGACAGGGCAAGACCATGACATCCTGCCAGGCGACCGGGCAGGGACACGGACCGGGAACGGGAGAGGCAGTCAACATCGTGCGTGGGTCATGATTCACTCCTGGGATTCACTCGTGGGTGTGGGGTGATTCGGGTCGCAGGCCACCATCGAGCATGTTCAGCACGCCCATGCCGGGAATGGTCAGGTCGGCGGGTTTCTGGTTGTCCGGGCAGGGGCCCAGCCAGCGCGCCTCGGTGTACTCGCTATCTTCGCGCCGGTTGTTGGCCAGCGGCGGCGAATAGAGGATGACGGTATCGATCCGGTAGTGCGACTGGAAGTCGCCCGTCACGGTGGACTGGCTGACGATGGTGGTTCGACTGTCCTTGCAGGTGGAGTCGGCCACCCAGTTGATGCCCACCCGCTTGAAGGCGCCCAGCTGGCAGGCGCCGCGCTTGCCCACCTTGCGGTCCAGGTGGTGTTCGGGCGTGTCGGTCTGCTCGCCAACGCACAGGCGCACGGGCGGCAGTCCCAGCTGTTCGCTGGCGCCGCTGCGGATCTCCCACAGCCCCGGCTTGCGCCGCGGATAGTCAAGCCGCCCGGGGCTGGCGATGCTGTCGAGCGGGACGATCAGCTCGCTGTCCAGTGCCTTGTCCTCCGAAGCAGCCTTGGCCGGCGTGGCCCAGGAGGCCAGGGCCACGACCGCGAGCAGGGCACACAGGGCCGCCCGGCCCGTGCGCAATGGCACCGTTGGGGCAGCCAGGGAACCGAGCGTGTGCCGGCGGACAAGGGCAGATAGCATGGACGGGGCAGGTGGATTCACAAGGCCTCGGAGGACGGGATCGAGAGTGAGCGCCCGGGTGATCGGGCGCCTGGCGGGACCATGGTAATCGGTTGTGAACGGCTTGTCCTCGATATACAACGCATCCGGCCATGCCATGTCTCCATGGCAGGGTGGGGCCTTTCATTCCCGTGGCTACCGGCCGCCGCGTGAATCGCGCGCATCCGGTCATGAAGGGGCCGCATGGGCAGCGCCGGGCGCTTCATGCAGCCTGCAGCGCCCGGCACGGTGCGTGGCGCTGCAGGAGGCGGCATCTGCTTGCCGTCGGAGTGGAATCAGTTGCTGCTCATCGCCTGCAGCTGGCTGGGGTGCACGCAGTCATCCACCAGACGCTGGCCACTCTTCTGGTTCATCAGCATCGACTTGTTGCGGATCTGGATGAACAGCGTCTCGCCGCGCACGTCTTCCAGGCGCAGCGCACCGGTGCTCGAGAGCACGGGCTTCATCAGCCACTGCTTGCCCTTGAATCCCAGATCCACATAGCCGGGATGCTGGGTGCTCTTGTTGATGCTGACGGTCTGGCGGAACTCGCACTGGCTGACGCCCAGGTTGACCCGGTCAAAGGCCGCCATCTGCTGGCTGTCGGCCGCCTGCACCATGATGGGTGCCAGTGCAGCGGCGGCTGCAGCCGCGTGACCGGCCTTGGCATGGGAGGCACCATGCTTGGCTGTCTTGCTGCCCTTGGCCTTGGCAGCCTTCTTCGTGGTGTGCGCGCCGTCGGTGGCGGCCTGCACGGACGGCGGCGACATCAGCATGCCGGCGGCAAGGACCACGGGCAGGGCGGCAAGCAGCGACAGGCGGCGGGCGCCGGCGGCACGGTGTTGGGAGAGGGAGGAGCTGAGATCCATGACAGGTTCCAGATGAGTCAGACTGCGACCGGCAGCACGGCCAGGACGTCGGCCGCTCGGTCGAAGCCCAGCCTGGCGGGCTCGGCTATCGTCGTCACGGCTGTTCTTCCAGGAGGGCGAATGTCAGGTTATCGGACCCACACCGTGGGCGCCGGGGCGGATGATCGTGCTGTCCCGCCACACCTTCATCGCGCACGCTGCCCAAGCAGGGAAGCAAGCGATGACGAGGCGCGCAGAGGACGTGTCGGTCAGGACACCCATGGCGTAATAACTGACGGCCGAGAACCAGTCAAGGTGGGGAGACATTTTGTTCAACCCAGCCATGACCCGTTACAGGCGTTGTGCGATATTGAACACTTTCTGATCGCACGATGCCTCGGAAAAACGCCGTGCAACCGCCCTGATCATCACATTGCGTGGTGCTGGATGGTGTAGGGTAGGCTGGGTGGTCTGGTCGCATGATGCCCTGGGGCGCACTCACGCGTCGCCGAAGAACGCGGCCTGCACGTCCGGGGGAAGCGGGACGCCAGTGCGCCACGCCTGCTGAAGCACGTGCCACCAGTAGCGGTAGCTGGCACGATCGTGAAGCTCGTCGGCGTGACGGATGGGTCCCCAGTCGGCAGCCTGCGCAGCCAGCAGGATCTCGCCGGCTCGCCGGACATCCTGTGCGGGCGGCTGGAACGCGGCAATGATCGGCTCGACCTGGCGGGGGTGGATGCTCCACTTGCGCTGATAGCCAAAGTCCCGTGCGGCCCGCAGGGCATCCTCACCCGCTGCGGTGCCGTCGCCAATGGCCAGCGTGACGCTGTGCACCGCCACCTTGCCGTGGGCATGGGCCGCCAGCGAGATGTCGGTCAGTGCGCGGGCCAGCAGCGGATGCTCGAACTGACGTGCCCCATGCAGCGCATCGGCGCCGATGGCGCCCTCGAAGCTGCTCACGTAATCCATCAGCCCGAAACACAGCGCCTGCACACGCGGATGAGCCGCGATGGCATGCACCTCGGCCAGTGCGGCAGGGCTTTCGATCAGCACCTGGAAGGGGACGGGCGTGGTCAGCCCCAGGCGTGCCTCGTGCTGCTGGCACAGGGTGCTGGCCGTGCAGATCTCGGCCACGCTGCGGACCTTGGGCAGCGTGAGATAGGCCAGCCGATGCCCGGCGTGGGTCATCAGCGTGTCCAGTTCGGCCTTGAAACAGCCATGAAAGACCGGATGGGTGCGCGCCCCCACCCGGTCAAAGCGATTGTCCGGAGAATCGATGGCCTGGGCCATCCGCAGGGCGTGGCCCAGCTCGTCTCCGGCCGGTGCGCCATCTTCGCAGTCGGCCGTGATGTCCAGCACAGGCCCCAGTCGGCCCTGCAGGGCCAGCGACTTGGCCAGCAGGGCCGGACTGCCACAGTAATGGTCGCAGACGGGCAGCACAGGCCGCCTGACACGTTCCCGATACAGGACGGATCCGGGGGAACGGGGGGCGGCCTGGCTGCTCATGGGGCTCAGCCCAGCAGGTGCTTGACGCCGTTGCGCTCGCCTTCCAGCTCTTCCAGCGTGGCGTTCATGCGCTCACGGCTGAAGGCGTCGATGTCCAGACCCTTGACGATCGTGTAGTCGCCGTTCTGGCAGGTGACGGGCATGCCGTAGATGACGCCTTCGGGGATCTCATAGTCGCCCTGCGAGGGAACGCCCATGGTGACCCACTTGCCGTTGGTACCCAGCGCCCAGTCGCGCATGTGGTCGATGGCTGCATTGGCCGCCGAGGCAGCCGACGACAGGCCGCGTGCCTCGATGATGGCGGCACCGCGCTTGCCGACCGTCGGGATGAAGGTGTCCTTCACCCAGGCCTCGTCGTTGACCAGCTTGGGCATGGCATCGCCGTTGCTGGAGGCAAAGCGGATGTCCGGATACATGGTGGGCGAGTGGTTGCCCCAGACCACCAGCTTCTCGATGGAATCGACCGTGCGGCCGGTCTTGGCGGCCAGCTGCGACAGGGCGCGGTTGTGGTCCAGGCGCAGCATGGCGGTGAAGTTCTTGGCCGGCAGATCGGGGGCCGACTTCATCGCGATGTAGGCATTGGTGTTGGCCGGGTTGCCCACCACCAGCACCTTCACGTCACGGCTGGCATGGTCGTTGAGCGCCTTGCCCTGGACGGTGAAGATGGCGCCGTTGGCTTCCAGCAGGTCCTTGCGCTCCATGCCCTTGCTGCGCGGACGGGCACCCACCAGCAGGGCATAGTCGGCGTCCTTGAAGGCAACATTCGGATCGTCAGTGACGACGATGCCGGCCAGCAGCGGGAAGGCACAGTCTTCCAGCTCCATCACCACGCCCTTGACGGCTGCCATGGCGGGAGTGATGTCCAGCAGCTGCAGGATGACGGGCTGGTCCTTGCCCAGCATGTCCCCGTTGGCGATGCGGAACAGCAGGGAGTAGGCGATCTGGCCGGCGGCGCCGGTGACGGCAACACGTTTCGGAGCTTTCATGACGGAAATGTCCCCAGTGAGGTTGGAAAAGGTGATCGTTAAACATGTTACCGCAGACTCTTTCCGGGCAGCTTCGGGAGAACCCCAATGGCGCTACCTTACACAGGGGCTTCCGGGGGCCTTGTGAGGAACATTGCCCGGCCGGAAACGGGGAGGGCGGCCGTCCGTGAGTAACCTCCGCCCCACCGGCATGAAAATATGTTTTGCAATTCTCGCCCGTGCCGGGGATTGGGAGTAGCTTTGCGCCAGGAGGAGAAACATGTGAACGAACGCCCGAACCTGGCGTGCCGTCGGCAATTCGCCACGGACTGCTGGCAAGGGCGTTCAGCGTTCAAATTCCTTGATCTTGCGCAGATTTGCAGGGTGTGGTCGCGTTGTTCGGGCACAAAAAATGCGTAACAATAGGTCATTATCCCTATGGTCAGGCGGGTTGTACCCCCCGATACTGGTCACTGACCCGGTTGCGGGAAGTCGTGGCACCTCCGCCAGGTCGCTCCTGTGGCAGGTGACCGTGACTCATCGGAGGCGGCATCCGGGTCTTTTGCAAGGAACCGGCAAGGGCATGACAGTGCCCAGGGCCGTTTCCCGGATCACTGGCATGGAAAGCATTCTCAGGCAATAGAGGACGGAGGATCGTTATGACAGACACCAAGGCCGGCAACGGCACAGAAGTGGTCAACATGGGCGTCTCGATGGCGCCCGGCCACCCGGGAGAGAATCCCGAGGCACGGCGCGCCAGGCGGGCCGCCGTCAGGAAACCCACCAACGTCGGCCTGGACCAGTTGCTGGGTCATTATCTTCCGGCCATGGCGCCGGCTGCGCAGGTTTCCATCCTGCATCGTGCAAGCGGGGCGCTGATGTTCCTCATCGGCATCCCGTTCATGCTTTATCTGCTCTCCCAGAGCATCACGTCCGAATCCAGCTTCGAGGTCTACTCGGCCGTGGTCCATTCCTGGCTTGGCAAACTCGTTCTTCTGGTGCTGATATGGTCGTTCTGTCATCACATGGCTGCGGGATTCCGCTTCATTGTTCTCGACATGCATTTCCTTACGGAGAAATCCAAGGCCATGTTCAGTGCGAAGGTCGTCCTGGCCGTCAGCCTCACGATGACCGTCATCTTCGGCGGCTTGCTGCTCCTTTCCTGAACTGCTTTCCCTCATCCCTTTCGTCATCAAGGTTCGACATGACCATTCAGCGAATCGTGTCCGGCGCCCATTACGGCCTGCGCGACTGGCTCGCCCAGCGCATCACGGGCCTCATCATGGCGCTCTACACCATCTTCCTTCTCTGTAGCGTCTGTACGCTGCCCCAGCTCGACTACATCTCCTGGTCGCAGCTCTTTCAGGGGCAGTTCATGAAGGTGGCCACCATGGTGGCCGTGCTGGCGCTCATCTACCACGCCTGGGTCGGCATCCGCGACCTGTACATGGACTATCTGAAAAACACGCTGGTGCGCCTGGTGCTCGAAGTGGGCACCCTCGTGCTGCTGACGGGCTACGCCTTCTGGGCAGCCTTCATCCTCTGGAGAGCATAAGGACATGGTCGACTATCTGAACAAGCTCTCCAACAGTCTGCCGCGCCGCAAGTTCGACGCGGTCATCGTCGGTGCCGGTGGCGCCGGCATGCGCTGCTCGCTGCAGCTGGCCGAGGCCGGCTACAACGTCGCCGTGCTCTCCAAGGTGTTCCCCACCCGTTCGCACACGGTGGCGGCACAGGGCGGCATCGGGGCCTCGCTGGGCAACATGAGCGAGGACAACTGGTACTGGCACATGTTCGACACCGTCAAGGGCTCCGACTATCTCGGTGACCAGGACGCCATCGAATTCATGTGCCGTCAGGCGCCCCAGGTCGTCTACGAGCTCGAGCACTTCGGCATGCCGTTCGACCGCAACCCCGACGGCACCATCTACCAGCGTCCGTTCGGGGGCCACTCGGCCAACCTGGGCGAAAAGCCCGTGCCGCGCGCCTGTGCGGCCGCCGACCGTACCGGCCACGCACTGCTGCACACGCTTTACCAGCGTAACGTCAGGGCACGCACCACCTTCTTCGTCGAATGGATGGCACTGGACCTGATCCGCAACGCCGAAGGCGACGTGCTGGGCGTGGTGGCCCTGGAAATGGAAACCGGCGAGGTCATGATCCTCGAAGCCAAGGTGACGGTGCTGGCCACCGGGGGCGCAGGCCGCATCTGGCAGGCTTCCACCAACGCCTACATCAACACCGGCGACGGCCTGGGCATGTGTGCCCGTGCCGGCATCCCGCTGCAGGACATGGAGTTCTGGCAGTTCCACCCCACCGGCGTGGCCAACGCCGGCGTGCTCATCACCGAGGGCGTGCGGGGCGAGGGCGGCATCCTGCTGAACAAGGACGGCGAGCGCTTCATGGAGCGCTATGCGCCCACGCTGAAGGACCTGGCACCGCGCGACTTCGTGTCGCGCTCGATGGACCAGGAGATCAAGGAAGGACGCGGCTGCGGCCCGCACGGTGATCACGTGCTGCTCAAGCTCGATCACCTGGGCGCCGAGAAGATCCTCAAGCGCCTGCCTTCCATCCGCGAGATCGCGCTCAAGTTCGCCAACGTCGATCCCATCAAGGAACCCATCCCGGTCGTGCCCACCATCCACTATCAGATGGGTGGCATCCCCACCAACTATCATGGTCAGGTGGTGGTTCCCAAGGGCGACAACCCGTCCAACGTGGTCCGCGGCCTGTACGCCATCGGCGAATGCGCCTGCGTGTCCGTGCACGGCGCCAACCGTCTGGGTACCAACTCGCTGCTCGACCTGGTGGTGTTCGGCCGTGCCGCCGGCAACCACATCGTCGAATCGGGCTTCAAGAACGAGAAACATCAGCCGCTGCCCGTCAACTCCGGCGACTTCTCGCTGGCACGCGTGGCCAAGCTCGACGGTTCCACCTCGGGCGAGCGGGTGCAGGACGTGGCCGGCGACATCCGCCGCGACATGCAGTCGCACTGCGGCGTGTTCCGTACCTCGGCGCTGCTCTCCGAAGGTGTGGGCAAGATCCTCAGCCACGTCAAGCGTGCCGAGGACATCCACCTGCGCGACAAGTCCCAGGTGTTCAACACGGCCCGTGTCGAGGCGCTGGAGCTGGCCAACCTGATCGAGGTCGCCAAGGCCACCATCATCTCGGCCGAGGCCCGCAAGGAAAGCCGTGGTGCCCACGCTCACAGCGACTATCCGCAGCGCGACGACGAGAACTGGATGCGTCACACGCTCTGGCATTCGGAAGACAACAGCCTCACGTACAAGCCGGTGGTGCTCAAGCCGCTCACCGTCGAGTACTTCAAGCCGAAGCCGCGCACGTTCTGATTCCGCATCCTTTCCATTGAGCATTGCGCGTCCGTGGCCTTCGGGTTGCGGACGCCGACCGACAAGGGCACAAAATGGCCAATACCGATCGTCGGAGAATGAAGTTCTCCATCTACCGTTTCGATCCGGACAAGGATCAGAAACCCTACATGCAGGACATCGAGGTCGAGCTGCTGCCGACCGACAAGATGCTGCTGGACGCGCTGATGCGCATCAAGGCTGAAGTGGACGAAAGCTTCGCCTTCCGTCGTTCCTGTCGTGAGGGCGTCTGCGGTTCCGACGCCATGAACATCAACGGCAAGAACAGCCTGGCGTGCATCACCAACCTGAAGACGCTGAAGGAGCCGGTGGTCCTCAAGCCGCTGCCGGGCCTGCCGGTCATTCGCGACCTCATCGTCGACATGACGCAGTTCTTCAAGCAGTACGAATCCATCAAGCCGTACCTGATCAACGACACCCAGCCGCCCGAGAAGGAGCGTCTGCAGTCGCCCGTGGACCGCGAGGAACTGGACGGCCTGTACGAGTGCATCCTGTGCGCGTGCTGCTCCACGTCGTGCCCGTCGTTCTGGTGGAACCCCGACAAGTTCGTCGGTCCTGCCGGCCTGCTGGCCGCCTACCGCTTCCTGGCCGATACGCGCGACCAGGCCACCAATGAGCGTCTGGACAACCTGGAAGATCCGTACCGGCTCTTCCGTTGCCACACCATCATGAACTGCGTCGATGTCTGCCCGAAGGGGCTGAACCCCACGCGGGCCATCGGCAAGATCAAGGAACTGATGGTCCGACGGACCGTGTAACGACGCCTGCTGCCGCAGGGTTGCTGTCCACGGGGCGTCCCCGGCAGTCTTCCTGTCCCCACCCGTCGTTCCCGCCGTCCAGCATCCGGACGGCGGACCTTTGCGCGGGCGGGGCGACAGGAGGCGCTGTCGGGACGCTCCTTTCCATTTTCGCCCCCCAGGGCGCGCCAATTGGGGAAAATACCGATGTCCGGCAACAATCACATCGCATCGCCCGAGGCAGACGACGAAGCTGCCGCCCGTTTTCGCCGACTGCGCTGGCGCACACGGCGCGGGCTGCTGGAAAACGACATCCTGCTCCATCGCCTGCTGGACAGCCGCGCCAGCCAGGGCTTTCTCGAATCCGAACTGCAGGCGCTCGATCAGCTGCTGGATCTGACCGATCCGGTCCTGCTGGACCTGATCCTGGAGCGCAGCCAGCCTGAAGGCGATCTGGACACGCCGGAAATCCGGGCGCTGTTGACCGAGATCCGGGCGCTCTGAGGGAAACCCCCTGTCCTCTGAGGGAAACCCCTGTCTCCTGCATCTTGCGCTTAAGGGCTAAGATTCGGTAACGGAGCAAAAGCCGGTAGGCGCCATCTCCGCCTTGCAGTGCGCCGACTGCCCTCATGGTCCGGCCCCTGTCCTGATATCACTTTGGAAGGAAGACAATGACAACCGCCAAACCTGCCTACACCGCATCGCTGTCGTTCTCGGATGGTTCCGCCGGCACTGAGTTCCCGGTCTACAAGGGAACCACGGGGCCGGATGTCATTGACATCCGCAAGCTTTACGCCAATACCGGCAAGTTCACCTTCGACCCCGGCTTCATGTCCACCGGGGCCTGCGAATCCGCCATCACCTACATCGACGGTGACAAGGGCGAGCTGCTGTATCGGGGCTATCCCATCGAGGATCTCGCCAAGCACTGCGACTACCTGGACGTCTGCCACCTGCTGCTGAAGGGCGAGCTGCCCTCGCCCCAGGAGAAGGCCGACTTCGACTACGTCGTCACCCACCACACCATGCTGCACGAGCAGATGGTCCGCTTCTTCAGCGGCTTCCGTCGTGACGCCCACCCGATGTCGGTGCTGGTGGCCAGCGTGGGTGCACTGGCTGCGTTCTATCACGACTCGCTCGACATCAGCAAGGAAGAGCACCGCCACGTGGCCTCCATCCGGCTCATCTCCAAGATGCCGACACTGGTGGCCATGGCCTACAAGTACTCGCAGGGCCAGCCCTTCGCCTATCCGCGCAACAAGCTCAGCTACACCGCCAACTTCATGCACCTGATGTTCTCGACGCCCTGCGACGAGTACGTTCCCAACGAGGTGCTGGTGCGTGCGCTGGATCGCATTCTCATCCTGCATGCCGACCACGAGCAGAACGCCTCCACTTCCACGGTGCGTCTGGCCGGCTCGTCGGGTGCCAACCCGTTCGCCTGTATCGCCGCCGGTATCGCGACCCTGTGGGGCCCGGCGCACGGTGGCGCCAACGAGGCCGCACTCGTCATGCTGGAAGACCTGCTGGCCAAGGGTGGTGTCGACAAGATCGGCGAGTTCATCAAGCAAGTGAAGAACAAGGAGTCCGGCGTCAAGCTGATGGGCTTCGGCCACCGCGTCTACAAGAACTATGACCCGCGTGCCAAGCTGATGCAGGAAACCTGCGCCGAGGTGCTGACCGAGCTGGGTCTGGAGAACGATCCGCTCTTCAAGCTGGCCCGCAAGCTCGAGCAGATCGCGCTGGAAGACGATTACTTCGTCTCCCGCAAGCTCTACCCGAACGTGGACTTCTACTCGGGCATCGTTCAGCGCGCCATGGGCATCCCCACCAGCATGTTCACGGCCATCTTTGCCATGGCTCGTACCGTGGGCTGGATTGCGCAATGGAGCGAGATGCTGGGCGATCCCGACCAGAAGATTGGCCGTCCGCGTCAGCTCTACATGGGCCAGACCAAGCGGAAGATCACCACGCCGTCCACCAAGCTGGGCACCCACAGCTGGGAGTCCTCGCCGCACTAAGCGACGACGTGGGGCAGGGCGCATTGCCGCAAGGCTGCGCCCTGACACAAAGAGAAACGGCACCCTTGAGGTGCCGTTTCTGCTTTTCAGGGGCAAATCCTTCCCCTGTACTAGGCGCTGATGGATGGGCCTCCATGTTCGGGACTGAATCGGATCCATGCAACATGGCAGGTTCCCGGTTTCAGAACACCGTCCCGTTCAGCCTCATCCATGATGGCAGACCCTTGATGCATGAGGGACGCCATTTGGAGGCGGTCATTTCACCTCGGCAACTGGAACTCCCCGCTGCTGGCCAGCAGCACCCCGTGATCGGCCGCTTCCTGCAGGAAGGCGGCATGCTGCTGCTCGAAGCCCGAGACCGGACTCATGCAATCGGTCAGCAGCACGAAGTGCTTCAGGTTCTCGGCAGGCAGATGGGCAAACAGATCCCGCGCGGTGTAGGCCACGCAGTGGCTGCTGGCTTCGCCGGCAATCACGACCTGATCGGCGGCAGCAATCCGTTCCAGCAGCGGCATGTTCAGCTGGGTGCTGGGGTCCTGCGGGTCGGGCACTTCGGCCTGCAGGGCACTGTAGTGTTCGGTGTAGGGGTTCGTGCCCTTGATGACCGACATGGCAGCGCGCTGGCGTTGACGCTGCCAGCGCTCCAGGGCCCCCAGGACCGCATGATGGATGCCATGCCCCCAGCTGCCCAGCTGACAGTGCACGGGCCAGACCATGTGCGTGTAGCGTCCCCGCGCTTCCAGCGCTTCCAGGTAGTTGAGCGCGTAGGCCTGCAGGGCAGGATCGGCCGTGCGAAACTGCCCCGAGCGCACCGAGGCGGCCGTGATGGCCGTGAACGCCGCCACCTCGCCCCCCTGACCGGTACGCCAGCAGTCCGGATGGGCAATATCGAAGTACTGATGGGAGTCCAGTGTCACGACGATGTCGTCGATGTGATCGGCATTCTCGTCCAGCCAGGAGGCCAGGCGGCGCATGTCGGCATGGGCGCCGGGCACGGGCAGCGAGGGAAAGATCAGCTGACCGGAAATGCTGTCGGTCCCGGCAGGCAGGTCACAGAAATCGTTCTGCGGATCGACGATCAGTACCAGGGTGGACGGATTCATGGAGTCCCTTTCAAGTAGACCGGCGATTGTAAAGTATGCCGATTTTTCCCGGAAAGCCTTTCATGACCCAACACGGTGCCTTGATCTGGCTGAGAGGACGAAGTCCTCCTGGCCCGCACAGGGAGCGGCACCACGGAAGATCAGCGTCCCACACACGCACGACCACGCAGGCCATGAAACGAGAAAGGGGCCCCCTGATGGAGCCCCTTGAAGGGATGCCTGTTGAATCCGGCTTCCGGACGGCAGGAGACTGGCACGCGGCCTGCCGGCAGGATCGGCGGGAATCAGCCTACGCCCAGCACGGCCCCCAGGATGTGCACCATCACGATCTTCAGGATCGTCATCGACGGGAAGATCATGGCATAGCCGATATCGGGCTTGTCGGTGCCCAGTGTACGGCTGGTGAAGGCGATGATGGCAGGGTTGCCGGTGGCACCCGACATCACGCCGGCCGCCATGTCGAAGGGCAGCTTGAAGACATGCAGGGACAACAGCAGCACCACCAGGCTCAGCACGGTCACGAAGACGATGCCCACCAGCAGGTAAACGCCACTGTGGGTGACAGTCTGCACGAAGGTTTCGCCCGAGGCCATGCCCACCTGCGCCAGGAAGAGCGACAGGCCGAAGTTGCGCAGCGCCAGGTTGGCAGGTACCGGCATCGTCCAGGTGATGCGGCCGGTCTTGCGGATCTTGCCCAGGATGAGGGCCACCAGCAGCAGGCCGGCAAAGCCCAGCGAGAAGTGGCCCAGTCCCGGCAGGTAGATGGGAATGGCGCCCAGCCCCAGACCCAGTGCAGCCCCCAGGCCGATTCCGATGAAGCTGATCTCGCCGCTGGCGCGCACCGAGTCGCCAAAGACGCGCCGCAGGTCAGGGATGTGGTCGATATGGGCCAGCACGCCGATCTGGTCGCCGACCTCCAGCGTCAGGTCCAGCGTGACGCTGATGTCCTCGTCGACACGCCGCACATGCAGGAAGCTGGTCTCGAAGTCCAGCATCCGCTTGACCTCACGGATGGTCTTGCCGGCCAGCTTGGTGTTGGAAACGAAGAGCCGCAGATAGTCCAGCTCGCCGTGGCTGCGCCGGAAGGTATCGCCCACATGCTGGCCCAGCATCTTCTCGGCCTCGGTCATGCGCTCGGCGTCCACGCCGGTGATCAGCACCACGTCACCCAGCTGCAGCGGCCCGTGCACCTCGGCCGAATGGGCCTGACCGTCGCGGTAGACGGTCGAAGCCGCCACGCCCTGGGGCAGCCAGCTGGCCAGCTCCAGCAGGGTCTTGCCCACGACGTAGCCGTTCTCCACGCGTACCGCGTGCATCTTCAGCGAAATGCGCTCCTGTGGCGCGATCCGTGGACGGAAAAAGGCGTTGTACAGGCCGATGACCAGGATCGGGATGGCCACCCCGAACGGGTAGGCCACTGAGTAGCCGGTGGCGGGCAAGTTGTTGCCGGTCAGCGCCATGGCCGCCTGCAGCGACGAGGTGCTGGTGCCGGCGCCGGCGAAGACACCCAGCGTTTCGGGCAGCGAGATGTCGGGGAACAGCCAGACCGTGGCGACCGTCATCAGGGCCATGATCACCACGCCGATGATCGAGGCGGCGTTGGCCCGCAACCCCACCGGGCTGGTCAGGCCGTCAAAGAACTGCTTGCCGTAGGCCAGGCCCACCCCGTACAGGAAGAGCAGCAGCCCCAGTGACCCGAGCGCCGAGGGCATGGCCGATGCCGGGGCAAAGGCGCCGACCGCCAGTGCCACGAACAGCACGGCCCCCGAGCCCAGTGAGAAACCCTTGATGCTGACGGCGCCTACTGCGTGTCCCAGCGCCATGGTGGCAAAGAGTGCCAGCATGGGCTGGTTGGACAGGAAATTCGCCAATTCCGACATGTGGCCCCTCCAAGGCAGGCTAGCATGTCAGCATTGTGAACTATTTTCAAAAACGGCGCCGTCGAAACCGAGGCCGGCCGGGGGCAACCGGCCGGAACAGGGTATCAGCCCAGCGTGGCGAAGAGGTCGTTGAGCGCCTCGGCCATCGTCGGGTGCGTGAAGATCTGGTCCTTCACGTAGCGGGCCGGGATGTTGTGGTCGATCGCCATCTTGAAGAGGTTGATGACCTCATGGGCCTCGGCGCACAGCAGCGTCACGCCCAGGATGCGACCCGTATCGGCATCGACCACCGCCTTGAGCAGCCCGTCGGTCTGACCCAGCACCTTGGCCTTCGGAATTGCCATCGCCTTCATCGTGGCCACCCGGATGTTGCGGCCGGCGGCGCGGGCTGCACTCTCGGTCATGCCGACGTGACCCAGCGGCGGCTGCGTGAACACGGCCGTCGGGAAGACGGCACGGTCGGCGCGGCTACGCTGGCCGCTGCCCAGCAGCTGGTCACGCACGATGCGGTAGTCATCCAGCGAAATGTAGGTGAACTGCGGGCTGCCCGCCACGTCCCCCATGGCCCAGATGTGCGGGGCGGCGCGCAGGTGGTCGTCGGTCTCGATGAAGCCGCGTGCGTTGGTGCGCACCCCGGCACGCTCCAGCTGCAGCCCGTCGGTATTGGGGCGACGGCCAATGGCCAGCAGCACGGCATCGGCGTCGAAGCGCCCGCCATCCGTCACCACCGTGGTCTGATCCTTGCCCTCGGCGCTCTTCGTTTCCTCGAAGTGCGTGATCTTCGCGCCCAGCACGATCTTCACGCCACGTGCTTCCAGAATGCGGCGCATCTCGTCGGCAATGTCGCGGTCCTCGCGCGGCAGGAAGGTGTCCAGCGCGTCGATGACCGTCACTTCCGTGCCGAAGGCCCGGTACATGAAGGCAAATTCCAGACCGATGTAGCCACCGCCGACGATCACCATCCGCCGGGGATGGGCCTCCAGCGACAGCACGCCGGTGCTGTCATGGATCCGGGGGCCGTCCACGCCAGGGATCTTCGGCACCACCGGCAGGCTGCCGGTATTGATGAAGATGCGCTCCGCGCGGATGGCGCGCTCCCCCTGCTCGCCGGCGTCACCCACGGCGCCGGTGACGATCACGGTGTTGGCATCCTCGAAGCGTGCACGGGCGTTGATGACGCGCACCCGCTCCATCTCGTCCAGTTTGGCGAAGTTGGCAGCGCGCAGCTTCGGGATCAGGCCATTCTTGGCCTTCATGGCCGCCGCAAAGACGTCGGCCCCCTCGGTGGCGCAGGCGGCGCGGCGCTCGCCTTCCACCAGCAGTTTCTTGGACGGGATGCAACCGATGTTGATGCAGGTGCCCCCGTACATCTGGTCGGAAGCCTCCACCAGGATCACGTCCTGGCCATGCTTGGCCAGGTCGGCAGCCAGCGTCTTGCCGGCCTTGCCGAAACCGATGATGAGGTTGGTTGTCTGAAGCGTTTGCATGATCATTCTGCCTTGATTGAATGCTTGTCGGCCGTGCGGTCGAAAATGGGCGGACGGGGAAGGGGATGCGGTCATCTCCGCACCACGGGCGCCACGGTGAAATAGTCTTTTACACTGCGAGAACTGCTTTTGATTTAATTATTCTATAACTCCTGACAAGCCCCTTCTGACACGTTCTGACGTTTCGGCGCCTCGCAGCTGCCGTTCGTCCGGTTCCGTTCAGGAGACAAGGTGATCGTGTGCATCCGTCAGCCACCGCACGACATCCAGCCCATATCCCCATCGGCGTGTCTGTCTTCCGGAGAATTTCGCCGGGCGCCCACGCTTGCGGGACAATAGGGCGCACAACCCCACCAGACAGGGAGTTCGAGTGGACTACAAGGATTACTACAAGATCCTCGGGGTCGAGAAGACCGCGAGTGCCGACGAGATCAAGAAGGCCTATCGTCGGCTGGCACGCAAGTACCACCCGGACGTCAGCAAGGAACCCGATGCGGCCGAGCGGATGTCCGAGATCAATGAGGCCAACACGGTGCTGTCCGACCCCGAGCGGCGTGCCGCCTACGACCAGCTGGGTGATGCCGGCCAGTTCCAGCAGGGGGGCTTCCAGCCACCGCCGGGCTGGCAGGGTGCGCAGAGGGCATCGGGCTTTGGCGGATTCGGCACCCATCGGGGCGATGGCTTCGAGGACGGTGCCGGCTACAGCAGCTTCTTCGAGGAGCTGTTCGGTCGTGGCCAGGCCTTCCGGCGTGGCGGCCAGCCGCACGACATGCGGGGCGCCGACCAGCACGCCACCATTCAGATGACGGTGCCCGAAAGCTACAGCGGCACGAAGCGCACACTGGCGCTGCGTACCGTCGAGCTGGATGACGAGGGCCATGCGCACGAGCGCGTGCGCGAGCTGGAAGTGAGCATTCCGAAGGGCGTGCGCGAAGGGCAGATGATCCGCCTGGCCGGCAAGGGTCAGCCCGGCATGGGCCATGGGCCCGCGGGCGACCTGCTGCTGGAGGTGAAGTTTGCCGACGACAGGCGCTGGCATGCCGAAGGCAAGGATGTGTACCAGCAGGTGCACGTCACGCCCTGGCAGGCCGCACTCGGTGGCCCGGTCGAATTCCACACCCTGGCCGGCACCTTCCAGATCAGCGTTCCGCCCGGCAGCCAGTCCGGTCGCAAGCTGCGCATCCGCGGCAAGGGCCTGCCGGCCAAGGAGCCGGGCGACCTGTACCTGGTGCTGGAGATCACCGTACCCGTGCCCACCACCGATGCCCAGCGTGAAGCCTATGCCGCCCTGGCCAGGGCATTCGGCAACCCGACGAATCGAGAGGACAGCGCAGCATGAACGACAAGGTCTTTTCCGACGACTCCGGCCACATTGAGGTGCTGGAGCAACACAGCCTGACCATCACCCAGTTCGCCAATGCCTGCAACGTGAGCGAAACCTGGGTGGTCCAGCGCGTGCACGGCGGCGTTGTGGATCTGGCCGGCGAGGGCGATGCCAGCCCCGGTGCCGATGTCCAGGCCTGGCG
Source organism: Lautropia mirabilis (assembly GCF_900637555.1). Lineage (NCBI taxonomy): Bacteria > Pseudomonadati > Pseudomonadota > Betaproteobacteria > Burkholderiales > Burkholderiaceae > Lautropia > Lautropia mirabilis. The sequence continues at coordinate 2,236,437 of NZ_LR134378.1, forward strand.
CTTTCCGGGTCATGGCATCGTGCGTGCCCGGCGCATTGCCGACCTGGAGCGCACCTTCGATGCCGACCCGCAGCTGGCCGCCCTGACGGCCGACCTGATGGATGAAGTGGGCCGCCTGCGCGCCCTACTGCGACTGCCGCGTCAGTCGTCGCGCTGAATCCGCCGTCGGTGGGGTTCCGGCCACAGGGCGCTACGGGTTATCCCTGAAATGCCCCGCTGGCCGGCCGGAAGCCCCTGATCGCGGTGCTATTATGCGGACTGACTTTTCAGTCTCGCTGGGCCGGACGGACGGACCGGCCGGTTGCTGCATGCAGGTCCTGGAAGCCAGGACCGCATGTGATCCGGGACGATTCTCCCCGGCACGACTTCAACGAGAAACTCGTTTGACAGGTGAAGCAAACATGATGAGCGCCTTTCGCCAGAACTCGTACCTGTTCGGCGGCAATGCCCCTTTCGTCGAGGAGCTGTACGAAAGCTACCTCGCCAATCCTGCCTCGGTCGATGAGACCTGGCGTGCGTACTTCGACAACCTGCAGTCGCTGCCCGCGTCCGATGGCAATCCCGAAACCCGCGACGTGGCCCATGCGCCGATCGTCCAGTCGTTCGCCGAGCGTGCCCGTGAAGGCGCGCTGCAGCCCCAGCAGATGGGCGGCGACGTGGAAACGGCCCGCAAGCAGATCTACGTTGCACAGCTGATCGCCGCCTACCGCGGTCTGGGTTCGCGCCACGCCGACCTCGACCCCCTGAAGCGCCGCGAACGCCCCGAGATCCCCGAGCTGTCGCCGTCGTTCTACGGCTTCACCGAAGGCGACCACGCCCACATCTACTCGGCCGCCAACACCTTCTTCGGCTTCGAGAGTGCACCGCTGCGCGAGATCGTGCAGGCGCTGCGCGAAACCTACTGCGGCTCCATCGGCGCCGAGTTTATGCACATGTCCGATCCGGCCGCCAAGCGCTGGATCCAGGAACGCCTCGAATCCGTGCGCGGCCGCTTCAGCTTCAGTGCCGAACAGAAGAAACGCATCCTTGAGCGCCTGACCGCCGCCGAGGGTCTGGAGCGCTACCTGCACACCCGCTACGTTGGCCAGAAGCGCTTCTCGCTGGAAGGCGGCGAGAGCTTCATCGCCGCCATGGACGAACTGGTCCGCGAGGGTGGCAACCATGGCCTGCAGGAAATGGTCATCGGTTCGGCCCACCGCGGCCGCCTGAACCTGCTGGTCAACGTGCTGGGCAAGATGCCCAAGGACCTGTTCGCCGAATTCGAGGGCCGGCATGCGGCCGATCTGCCCAGCGGTGACGTGAAGTACCACCAGGGCTTCTCCAGCGATGTCTCCACCCCGGCAGGTCCCGTGCACCTGTCCCTGGCCTTCAACCCGTCGCACCTCGAGATCGTCGGCCCCGTGGTCGAAGGCTCCACCAAGGCGCGCCAGGTGCGCCGCGGCGACCGTGACGGCTCCGACGTGCTGTCGGTCGTGGTCCACGGTGACGCGGCCTTCGCCGGCCAGGGCGTCGTCATGGAGACGCTGAACCTGACCGAGACCCGTGGCTACAGCACGCGCGGCACGGTGCACCTCGTCATCAACAACCAGATCGGTTTCACCACCTCCGACACGCGCGACTCGCGTTCCACGCTCTACTGCACCGACGTGGTCAAGTCCATCGAGGCACCGGTCTTCCACGTCAACGGCGACGATCCCGAAGCCGTGGTCTTCGTCACCAAGCTGGCGCTCGACTACCGGATGAAGTTCCGCAAGGACGTGGTCGTCGACATCGTCTGCTTCCGCAAGCTGGGCCACAACGAGCAGGACACCCCGTCCGTCACCCAGCCGCTGATGTACAAACGCATCGGCGTTCACCCCGGCACCCGCAAGCTGTACGCCGACCGCCTGGAAGCTCAGGGCACCATCGAGAAAGGCTATGCCGACCATCTGGTCACCGCCTTCCGTGACGCCATGGACGCCGGCAAGCACACGGTCGACCCGGTCATCACCAACCACAAGCGCTTTGCCTCCGACTGGAGCCAGTTCCTCAACCGGAAATGGACCGACGCCGGCGACACCGGCCTGCCCATCAGTGAGCTCAAGCGTCTGGGTGAGCGCATCACCCAGGTGCCCGAAGGCTTCAAGCTGCACCCGCTGGTCCAGAAGGTCGTTGCCGACCGCCGCGCCATGGCGCTGGGCGAGCAGCCGCTGGACTGGGGCATGGCCGAGCACCTGGCCTTTGCCTCGCTGGTCGCCGCCGGCTACCCGGTGCGCCTGTCCGGTCAGGACTCGGGCCGTGGCACCTTCTCGCACCGTCATGCCGTGCTGCACGACCAGAACCGCGAGAAGCATGACCAGGGCACCTACATCCCGCTGCAGCACGTCACCGAGGATCAGGCCCAGTTCATCGTCATCGACTCGGTGCTCTCCGAAGAGGCCGTGCTGGCCTTCGAATATGGCTACGCCAGCGCCGAGCCCAACAGCCTGGTGATCTGGGAAGCCCAGTTCGGCGACTTCGTCAACGGCGCCCAGGTGGTCATCGACCAGTTCATCTCCTCGGGCGAGACCAAGTGGGGGCGTGCCTGCGGCCTCACGATGATGCTGCCGCACGGCTACGAAGGGCAGGGACCCGAGCACTCCTCGGCCCGTCTGGAGCGCTTCCTGCAGCTGTGCGCCGAAAGCAACATGCAGGTGCTGCAGCCCACCACGCCGGCGCAGATCTTCCATGCGCTGCGTCGCCAGCTCATCCGCCCGTTCCGCAAGCCGCTGGTGCTGATGACGCCCAAGTCGCTGCTGCGCCACAAGGAAGCCGTCTCGCCGCTGAAGGAACTGGCCAACGGCCGCTTCCAGACCGTGCTGGGCGACACCGTGGCCGATCCGTCCAAGGTCCGGCGCGTGGTCTTCTGCAGCGGCAAGGTCTACTACGACCTGCTGGCCGAGCGTCGCGCCCGCGAGCTGGAGAGCGAGGTGGCCCTGGTGCGCATCGAGCAGCTCTATCCGTTCCCGCACAAGGCCTTCGAGGCCGAGTTCAGCCGCTATCCGAACGCCACGCAGATCGTCTGGTGCCAGGATGAACCGCAGAACCAGGGTGCCTGGTTCTTCATCCAGCATCACTTCCAGGAAGTCCTGAAGGACGGGCAGAAGCTGTCGTATGCGGGTCGTCCGGCCTCGGCTTCGCCGGCCGTCGGCTACTACGACAAGCACTTTGCCCAGCAGAAGGAACTGCTGGACAACGCTTTCGGTGGTGCCGGCCGCACCAAGGGCGGCAAGGACAAGCACTGATCCTCCCATCTGACGGGAACCCCCGCGGCCGGCTATTGCCTGGCCCCGGGGTGTTCCGCCATATCCCCATTCCCAAAAAGATCCCGGAGTTTTCCCAAAATGGCTCAGATTGAAGTCAAGGTGCCGCAGCTGTCCGAGTCGGTGGCCGAGGCCACGCTGCTGCAATGGCACAAGAAAGTCGGCGACGCTGTCGCCCGTGACGAGAACCTGGTCGACATCGAGACCGACAAGGTGGTGCTGGAACTGCCTGCGCCGTCGGCCGGCGTGATCACCGACATCAAGAAGGGCGACGGCGCCACGGTCGTGGCCGATGAGCTGATCGCCATCATCGACACCGAAGCCACGGCCGGTGCGTCCGCGCCGCAGGCCGCTGCTCCCGCCCAGGTACCCGCCGCCGCTGCCCCGGCCCAGGCTGCCGCACCGGCCACCACCGGGGGCGCCGCCAGTGGCATCGCCATGCCGGCCGCTGCCAAGCTGCTGGCCGAAAAAGGCATTGATCCGGCCCAGGTGGCCGGCAGCGGCCGCGACGGTCGCATCACCAAGGCTGACGCCCTGAACGCCACGGCCAAGCCTGCCGCCAGCACCCCGGCGGCGCTGCCTGCCGTCAATGCCCCTGCAGCACTGCCGGTGGCCCGCACCCCGGTCGACCTCAATCGCGTGCTGGAAGGTCGTTCCGAGCAGCGTGTGCCGATGTCGCGCCTGCGTCAGCGCGTGGCCGAGCGCCTGCTCCAATCGCAGCAGACCAACGCCATCCTCACGACCTTCAACGAGGTCAACATGCAGCCGGTCATGTCGCTGCGCAAGAAGTACCAGGAGAAGTTCGAGAAGGAACACGGCGTTCGCCTGGGCTTCATGAGCTTCTTCGTGAAGGCTGCGGTCCACGCACTCAAGAAGTTCCCGATCGTCAACGCCTCCATCGACGGTAACGACATCGTCTACCACGGCTACTTCGATATCGGCGTGGCCGTCGGCTCGCCCCGTGGTCTGGTGGTGCCGGTCATCCGCAATGCCGACCAGCTCTCGTTCCACCAGATCGAGCAGACCATCGCCGACTTCGGCAAGCGTGCCCAGGCCGGCAAGATCGGCATCGAGGAGCTGAGCGGCGGTACCTTCTCCATCTCCAACGGTGGCGTGTTCGGCTCCATGCTGTCCACCCCGATCATCAACCCGCCGCAGTCGGCCATCCTGGGCGTGCACGCCACGAAGGAGCGCCCGGTGGTCGAGAACGGTCAGGTCGTCATCCGCCCGATCAACTATCTGGCACTGTCGTATGACCACCGGATCATCGACGGCCGCGAAGCCGTGCTGTTCCTGGTCGCCATCAAGGACGCGCTGGAAGATCCGGCACGCCTGCTGCTCGATCTGTAAGGGAGGAAGAACATCATGTCCCTTGAATTCGACGTCGTCGTGATCGGTGCCGGCCCTGGCGGCTACATCGCCGCCATCCGGGCTGCGCAGCTGGGCCTGAAGGTCGCCTGCATCGAGAAGTGGAAGAACCCGGCCGGCAAGAACGCACTGGGCGGCACCTGCCTGAACGTGGGCTGCATCCCGTCCAAGGCGCTGCTGGCCTCCAGCGAGTCCTACGAGCACGCCAAACATGGCCTGGAAGGCCACGGCATCACGGTCAAGGATGTCTCCATCGACATCAGGAAGATGCTGGACCGCAAGGACGCCATCGTCTCCAAGATGACCCAGGGCATCGAGTTCCTGTTCCGCAAGAACAAGATCACCTGGCTGAAAGGCCATGGCCGCTTCATCGGCCGCGAGGGTGAGGCGGTCCGTCTCGAGCTGCAGCCTGACGAGGGCGAGTACGAGATCATCCAGGCCCGCAACGTCATCATCGCCACCGGCTCGAAGGCGCGTCACCTGCCCAACGTGCCGGTCGACAACGTGCTGGTCTGCGACAACGAGGGCGCACTGGCCTTCGACAGCGTGCCGAAGAAGCTCACTGTCATCGGTGCCGGCGTCATCGGTCTGGAGCTGGGCTCGGTGTGGCGCCGCCTGGGCGCGGAAGTCACCGTGCTGGAAATGGCCCCGTCCTTCCTGGGCGGCTGCGATGCAGCCGTGGCCAAGGAGGCCGAGAAGATCTTCCGCAAGCAGGGTCTGTCCTTCGAGCTGGGCGTGAAGATCGGCGAGGTGAAGGTTGCCGCCGGCAAGAACGGCAAGGGTGGCAGCGTCACCGTGCACTATGAAGATGCCAACGGCAAGGCCCACAGCATCGATTCCGACCGCCTGATCGTCTCGATCGGCCGGGTGCCCAACACCGAAGGGCTCACGCTCGACGCCGTGGGTCTGGCCCCCGACGAGCGCGGCTTCATCCCCGTCGACGACGAGTGCCGCACCAGCGTGCCCAACATCTACGCCATCGGTGACGTGGTGCGCGGCCCCATGCTGGCGCACAAGGGCGAGGAAGAGGGCGTGGCCGTGGCCGAGCGCATCGTCGGCCAGAAGCCGCACCTCGACTACAACTGCATCCCCTACGTCATCTACACCTCGCCCGAGATCGCCTGGGTGGGCAAGAACGAGGCGCAGCTCAAGGCCGAGGGACGTGCCTACCGCGTCGGCCAGTTCCCGTTCATGGCCAATGGCCGGGCACTGGGCATGATGGCGGCCGACGGCTTCGTCAAGATCCTGGCTGACGAGAAGACCGACGAGGTCCTGGGCGTGCACATCATCGGCGCCGGCGCATCCGACCTGATCGCCGAAGCCGTGGTGGCCATGGAGTTCAAGGCCTCGTCCGAGGACATCGCCCGCATCTGCCACCCGCACCCGTCGATGTCCGAGGCGGTCCGCGAGGCAGCGCTCGCGGTCGAGAAGCGCGCACTCAACATGTAAGTGCCATCGGCTCGTCACACCATGCCCAACGTCATCGATCGCTACGAAGCCCGGCTGGCCGAGCGCGGCTATACCGCCGACTCGGCCCAGCGGGCCGCTATCGAACGACTGCAGAAGCTGGCCGACGAGCTGGCCAATTTCGACAACCGCCCCGGCGGCCTGTTGAAGCGGCTGATGTCGCGCGGCAAGGTACCGCCGCGCGGCGTCTGGATGTATGGCGGCGTGGGACGTGGCAAGAGCTTCCTGATGGACTGCTTCTTCGAGGCCCTGCCCACGCCCCGCAAGACCCGCCTGCATTTCCACGAATTCATGCGGGCCGTGCACCAGGAGCTGCGCACCCTCAAGGCCATGGCCAACCCACTCGACGAGGTGGCCCGCCGTGCTGCCGAGCGATACGCCATCATCTGCTTCGACGAGTTCCACATCTCGGACATCGCCGATGCGATGATCCTTGAGCGCCTGCTGCACGCGTTCTTCCAGCATCGCCTGGTCTTCGTCATGACCAGCAACTACGTGCCCGATGCCCTGTATCCGGACGGCCTGCACCGCGATGCCATCCTGCCGGCCATCGCACTGCTGAACCGGAACCTGGACGTGATGTCGGTCGATGTCGGCACCGACTACCGGCAGCTCACCATCAAGGGCGTGCCGGCCTACCTGTCGCCCCTCAATGACGCCAACCGGGCCGCCATGGAAGCCGCCTTTGCGCGACTCTCTGACGGTGGCGAAGTCTCGCCCGAGCTGATCGTCGAGAACCGCCCGCTTCGCGCCGTGCGCTGCGCCGACGAGGTGGTCTGGTTCGACTTCGACACCCTGTGCCGGACCGCCCGTTCGCAGAACGACTATCTGGACATCGCCTCGCGCTTCGATACCGTCATGCTGTCGGACGTACCGCAGATGGATTCGCGCATGGCCTCCGAGGCCCGGCGTTTCACCTGGCTCATCGACGTGCTCTACGACCAGAAGGTCAACCTGGTCATCTCGGCCGAGGTGCCACCCGACCAGCTCTACACGTCAGGCGCCATGGCCCACGAGTTCGTCCGCACTGCCAGCCGCCTGCACGAGATGCAGTCCGACACCTACCGCAACGAGGCGCGCCGCGCCCAGGCGGACCGGCTGGGCTGAAGGCACGGGCTCTTGCTGCCACAGTGGCTGTGCCCGGTCTGTCCTTTCCCGGGCCCATCCCTTTATCATCGGGGCCTTCCCGTTGCCATCCAGGCATCGTCTTGCCCGATACGCCTGCACCCACCTTGTCCAGCCCATCCACCGCCGAGGAAGCCGACACCGACGACGCACTGCTGGAAGCCACCCGCACCGCCTTCGGGCCCCGGGGTGCGCTGGCACGGCAGGATTCCGGCTACCGGCAGCGTCCCGGCCAGCAGGAGATGGCCGAGGCCATTGCCGATGCCATCGACGCCCAGGCCGTGCTGATGGTCGATGCCGGGACCGGCATCGGCAAGACCTTTGCGTACCTGGTGCCCGCGCTGCTTTCGGGCAAGCGCGTGCTGCTCTCTACCGCCACCCGCCAGCTGCAGGACCAGCTCCATCAGCGCGACGTGCCGCGCATCCGGCAGGCCCTGGGCAGCGATGCCGCCGTGGCGGTGCTCAAGGGCCGCGCCAACTATGTCTGCCCCGTGCACCTGTCGCGTGCGCTGCGTGACGGGCGCTTCCGTGATCCCCAGATCCCGGCGCGGCTGCGGATCATCGAGCGCTTTGCCGCCCTCAGCGAGACCGGCGACCGTGCCGGCTGCACCCAGCTCTCCGAAGAAGACCCCGCCTGGCAGTTCGCCACCTCCACCCGCGACAACTGCCTGGGACAGGACTGCCCGGAGCTGCGCCACTGTCCGTTGATGAAGGCCCGTCAGCAGGCCCAGAAGGCCGACGTGCTGATCGTCAACCACCACCTGTTCTGCGCTGACCTGTCACTCAAGGACGACGCCATCGGCGACTTCCTGCCCAAGGCCGACATCCTCATCTTCGATGAGGCCCACCAGCTGCCCGACATCGCCACCGAGTTCTTCGGCAACACCGTCTCCACCCGCCAGCTGCTGGATCTGGGGCGCGAGAGCCTGCGAACCGGCAACCAGGACGCCCCTGGTCTGGCCGACTGGCCCGGGATGTACCGTCAGCTGGAGCAGGTGGCCGGCCGGCTGCGGCTGGCCCTGCCGCCCGGCATGCTGCGTCTGGGGCTGGACGAACTTCAGGCTGCCGACGCCCAGGACGTGAACGAATGGCTGAGCGACGTGCTGCCCGATGTGGAGGAAGTGCTGGAAGACCATGCCGAGGCCCTGCGCCCGGTCGCTGCCGCCTCGGCCGACCTGACCCATCTGCAGGAGCGCACGCTGGAGCTGCTGGGCCGGCTGCGCCACTGGCACCGGGCCTTTGATCGCGCCTGCCATCCCGAAAGCCCCCCGGCCAGGCCCGATCCGCAGGAACCCGCGACTTCCACTGCGTCCGGATCCGAATCAGGTGGACGGGCAGGGGAGCCGGCCGCCTCGGTCTTTGCCGGCATCGCGGCCGAACTCACGCCCGCTTCACCGGCTGAGCCCACCGAATCTACCGACGACCTGATCCTCTGGGCCCAGACCACCGACAACCACGCCCAGCTGCGCACCACGCCGCTGTCGGTTGCCCAGCGCTTTGCCGAGCAGCGCGAGCACCTGGGCGGCACCTGGATCTTCGTGTCGGCCACCCTGGCCGTGGACGACAGCCTGGCGCACTTCGCCCGCCAGATGGGCATGCCCGAAGCCTGGCAGATGCAGGTGGCCAGCCCCTTCGACTATCCCCAGCAGGCAGCCCTGTGGATCCCGCGCGGACTGGGCAGTCCCACGGCGCCGGACTTTCCCGAGCGGGTGGCCCGCCAGGCCTGGCCGCTGATCCGCCGCAACCGCGGCCGCGCCTTCGTGCTGTGCACGACACTGCGCGCCATGCGCACCATTGCCGAGCAGCTGCGCGCCCAGGCCGGTGACGACATCGATGTGCTGATGCAGGGCGAAGCCCCCCGGCATGAACTGATGACGCGCTTTCGTGAGGCGGAGGCCGCCGTGCTGGTGGGGTCGGCCGGCTTCTGGGAAGGCGTGGACATCGCCGGCGACAAGCTCTCGCTGGTCATCATCGACAAGCTGCCCTTTGCGCCGCCCGACGACCCGATCTTCCGCGCCCGCAGCCAGGCCATGGCCCGCAGCGGCCAGCATGCCTTCCGGGAACTGGCTCTGCCGCAGGCCACGCTGGCGCTCAAGCAGGGCGCAGGTCGGCTCATTCGGACGGAGACCGACCGGGGCCTGCTGGTGATCTGTGACGAGCGCCTGCGCACCCGCAGCTATGGCGCCCGCATCCTCTCCAGCCTGCCCCCGTTTCGGCGACTGGAAAGCTTCGAGGAGGCGCTGGACTTTCTGGCGGAGGATTGACCCCACCAGACCGGCTTCAGATGCCGGGCACCCCTTGCATCGGGTTCGGCGCCGGCGCACTGCCGGAATCGCTGCCCCCCAGGTCCGGGTTCTGGCGCAGCGACTCGGGCAGATCCGGAATCAGCGGAGCCGTCTGCAGGGGCGCCATGTTGGCGTCAGCCGGCCGCACCGTGTTCGGATCCGGATCCTTCGGCTTGGGGAAATTCTTCAGATAGGCGCTCTGGGGCCAGGTGCGCGCCAGCACCCGCACCGTGTCGTCACGCAGGTCCGGCAGGTTCAGCCGATCATACGAAGTGGCCAGGATGTTCAGTGCATCCTCGGTGGCCGGCGTGCCCTGGTAGGAAGACAGCACCCCCTGCGCCCGGTTGGCCGAGGCCACATAGGCCCCGCGGCTGAGGTAGAAGCGCGCCACGTGCACCTCGCCCGAGGCCATGCTGTTGACCAGGGAGCGCATCCGCGCAATCGAATCCTCACGGTAGCGGCTCTGCGGGAAGCGGTTCACCACCTGCTGGAAGGCGTCATAGGCCTCGCGCGTGGCCGCCAGATCGCGCTCGGAAGCGTCCTGACCCGCCCAGCGGGCAATCAGCCCGGTGCCATTGCTGAAATTCACCAATCCCTTCAGGTAATACGCATAGTCCAGCCGCTCGTGGGCCGGATGCAGACGGATGAAGCGGTCGATGGCGGAGAGCGCCTCGGCCCGGTCGCCTTCCTTGTAGTGCGCCCAGGCGATGTCCAGCTGCGCCTGCTGGGCATAGCTGCCGAACGGGTAGCGCGATTCCAGCCGCTCCATGCCCTTGATGGCACTGGTCCAGTTGCCCGCATCCAGATCTGCCTTGGCATCGGCATACAGCTGCTCAGCCGTCCAGTTCGTGGTGGGGTCCTTGTCGGTGGCTGCACAGCCCGCCAGCAGCACACCTGCAGCCACCACCGCCAGCCAGCCCGAGGCACGGCGTGCCGTGGCCCTGCCGGCATGAGCTGCGCGGGCGCGCTGCATCCGGTCAGCCGTCATCCCGGCGGCACGAAGCCCCCCGAGACCCGTCTCCGGCGCTGCGTCCGCATCATGCTGCCTTGCCATCTGCCTGCTGCCTTGCCACATCCGAACATTCCTCCGAATAAGCGGCCGATTATAGACAGCCCCCCAGCCGCACGCGCAAAACGCCCTGTCGCCCGGGCAGCCACGAAGCGTATCGGATGGTCACGGCCTGCCTTCACGCCATCCCGACACCGCCTCTTGATGACTATTGACTACACTAGACGCCATGCCGGCCGAAAGCGCACGAGCCGCCAACCCGCCCGGCCCGGCATCCTTCAGCTTCCGGCCGTTCCCGCCGCCGCACCATCATCATGAGCCTGTCCGACGACCTCAGCACCGAATCCACCCCCGACACGCTCCTTGTCATCGATGCCCGTGAGGGGCAGGGCCAGCGGCTGGACCAGTTCCTGACCCGTTATCTGCAGGAACGGCTCGACGGCATCTCGCGCACGCGCATCCAGCGCTGGATCGCCCTGGGAGCGGTGCGTGTCGACCAGCAGGTACGGCTGCCTTCGCTGCGTCTGAAGGGCGTCGAAAGCATCGAGGTCGAACCGCAGCCGCTGGAAAGCGACACCGCCTTTGCGCCCGACCCGGTGCCGCTTGCCATCGTCCATCAGGACGCCGACATCACCGTCATCGACAAGCCGGCCGGGCTCGTCACCCATCCCGCCCCCGGCAACTGGCGCAACACCCTCATGAACGGCCTGCTGCATGCCGACCCGAAGGCCGCCCGGCTGCCACGGGCCGGCATCGTCCACCGGCTGGACCGCGACACCAGCGGCCTGCTGGTCTGCGCCCGCAGCGAACGCGCCTTTGCCAGCCTGACCGCCCAGCTGGCCAGCCGACAGATGGGACGACGCTACCTGGCCATCGCCTGCGGCCAGACGCCGGCCCAGGGCACCGTCGAGGGCAACATCGGCCGTGACGAACGCAACCGTCTGCGCATGGCCGTCGTGCAGCCACCTGCCGGCAAGCCGGCTCGCACCCATTACCGGCTGCTGGCCGCCAGCCCCGATGCCGAGGCCGCCGCCATTCTCTGCAAGCTGGAGTCCGGTCGCACCCACCAGATCCGCGTTCACATGGCCCACATTGGCCATCCGCTGGTGGGCGACACCCTGTACGGTGGCAAGCCACTGGCCGGCTTTGCCCGCCAGGCCCTGCACGCGTGGCAGCTCCAGCTCATCCATCCTGCCACCCAGCAGTCGCAGGTGTTTGTTGCCCCCATCCCGCCCGACCTACTGACGCTGGCTGCCGAGTTGCAGATTGCATTGCCCGCCCAGCCCCCAGCCGCTTCATCGGAAGGGGCCTGAAGGAACAGAGCCATGACGATCTCCCTGAACGACGACCACGCCTTCCTGCCCATGCCGTCGGTACCGCACCCTTCGGTAGGCTGGACCTTCACCCTGCGCAGCGGCGGCGTGAGCCAGGGACCGTGGGGGGCCTGCGCCAATTCCACAGACAACGTACCTCGGGAAGCTGCTTCACCAGTACCCCCTGACGGGCAGGGGCCCCTGCAAGCAGAAGCCTGCCCACAAGCTCCGTCGTCCGGTCCGGCGGCGTCCAGCTCTACCGGACCGGCTCCGGGTGGCCTGAACCTGGGCATTCACTGTAGTGATGACCCAGACGCCGCACACGAGAACCGCCGGCGGGTGGAAGCCATCATTGGCCAGCCCATCTCGTGGCTGAAACAGGTCCACGGCATCCGTGTGCTGGATCTGGATGAAACGCATCCCGATACCGACGCATCCCGAGGGACGAACCGCCACGCTCCTTCGCCGGAACCGCAGCCCCATGCCCAGGGAACATCGGCCAGCGCGGACATGAGCCCGGCGACGGATACCCCAGTCCCCGAGCCGGAAGCCGACGCCCAGATCACCACCCGGCCCGGCATCGCCCTGGCCGTGCAGGTGGCCGACTGCCTGCCCGTGCTGCTGGCCGACCGACAGGGCAGGGTGATCGGCGCGGCCCATGCCGGCTGGCGCAGCCTGGCGGGCGGCATCCTGCAGGCCACCGTCCAGAAAATGCGCCAGAAAGTGCCCGATGCCGACATCGTGGCCTGGCTGGGCCCCTGCATCGGTCCCGCCGTCTTCGAGGTGGGCGACGAGGTGCGCGCCGCGTTCATCGCCGCTGCTCAGGACATGGCGACCCACCTGCAGGGCAGGCCGTCCGTCCAGGAAGACGCGCAACACATGGCGCGCGCGGAATCCGCCTTCCAGCCCGGCAGGAAACCCGGCAAATGGCTGGCCAACCTGCCGGAACTGGCCTGCCAGCACCTGCACGCACTGGGCATCACCGACATCCACACGGCCGGAGCCTGCACCTTTTCTGATCCCGTGCGCTTCTGGAGCTATCGCCGCGACCAGACTTGCGGGCGCATGGCCGGGCTTGTCTGGATCAAGCCCTGACGGAAGTCCCGAGGCGTCCTGACGCTATCGATCGGATCCTTCCGCATCTTCCGTAGCGGCCGCCGCTTCCTTCTGCGCTTCTGCTGCCTTGCGCCGTGCCCGCCGGGCTGGCGTGTTCAGCAGGTACACCACCACCGACAGTGGCAGCACGCCGTAGAGCAGGAAGGTCATGACGCCCGCGATGACCGAGTGTTCGGTCATCGACATCAGGATGACCACGTAGAGCCAGGCAATGATGATGATCAGCATGCCTGCATTGTGCCGCGTCCGGGCGCCCCACGGACATCCCGCACGGGCCGCCCATGGTCCGCATCCAACACGCAGCGAGCCCCGCGCCACGGACAAGGCATGAACCGCCCGGCTTGCCCCTGACATCAGCCGGTCTTCATGGTTTTCCCCATCCGCTGAACCGTGGTGAGGGTGTGTGTCAGCGCCTACAATGAACCGGAAAGGCCACGCCCGGGGACACAGGGCGAAACAGCACCCCAAGGAGACCGATCTTGGCCACGACCTCGCCATCCGCCCGGAAGCGCAAGAAGCCCCGCGCCGGGACGCCACCGCAGCAGGCCAAGCGCCCGGACACCAAGGCCACCGCGCCAACCTGGCACATCGATCCCGAGGCACTGTCCGCCCTGCAGGCCGAGTTCATGCAGCGCTTTCAGGCACAGCTGAATCAGCAGATGTCGGGCGCTGCCCCCGAGCTGGGCAATGACCGGCGCTTTGCGGCCGAGGCCTGGCAGAAGCAGCCGCTCTTCGGCTGGCAGGTGGCCTGGTACCGCTTCCATTCGGAATTCCTGCAGCGCTCTGCCGCCCTGGTGCAATCCGATGAACGCACGCAGGATCGCCTGCGCTTTGCCGTGCAGCAGTGGGTCGATGCCGTCTCACCCGCCAACTTCCTGGCCACCAATCCGGATGCCCAGCAACGGATGATCGAGACCCAGGGCGAGAGCCTGCGCCAGGGCATCCAGAACCTGCTGAACGACCTGCAGCAGGGCCGCATCTCGCAGACTCCAGCCGATGCCTTCGAGGTCGGCCGCAACGTCTGCACGACCCCCGGCACCGTCATCTACCAGAACGAGCTCGTCCAGCTCATCCAGTACCAGCCCGGCACACCGTCAGTCGGTGAACGGCCGCTGCTGATCATCCCGCCTGCCATCAACAAGTACTACATCCTGGACCTGCAGCCGAGCAATTCCTTCATCGGCCATGCGGTTGCCGAGGGGCACACTGTCTTTGTCGTCTCGTGGCGCAACATCCAGGATCCAGGCTGCACGCTGGGCTGGGACGACTATCTGCAGAAGGGCATCGTCGATCCCATCCACGTCGTGCAGGCCATCAGCGGTCAACCGACCATCAACCTGCTGGGCTTCTGCATCGGCGGCACACTGCTGTGCACTGCGCTGGCTGCGCTGGCCGCCAAGGGCGAGAAACCCGCTGCCTCGCTCACGCTGCTCACCACGCTGCTGGACTCCACCCATCCGGGCGTGCTGGGCATCTTCATCGACGAGATGCAGCTGGCCCTGCGAGAAGGCACCATCGGCCAGCGGGGCATCATGCCCGGCAAGGATCTGGCGCTCACCTTCAACTTCCTGCGGCCCAATGAGCTGGTCTGGAACTATGTGGTGGGCAACTACCTGAAGGGCGAGACCCCGCCGCCCTTCGACCTGCTGTACTGGAACTCGGACAGCACCAATCTGGCTGGCCCCATGTTCTGCACCTACCTGCGCCATCTGTACCTGCAGAACGAACTGGTGCAGCCCGGCGTCTTCCAGAGCCTGGGGGAAGCCATCGATCTCCGGCGCATCGACGTGCCCACCTACGTGCTGTGCGCCCGCGAGGACCACATCGTGCCCTGGCAGGGCGGCTACGAATCGGCCCAGGCGCTGGGCGGCAAGCCGCGCTTCGTGCTGGCCGCCAGCGGCCACATCGCTGGCGTCGTCAACCCGCCCGCCAAACAGAAACGCAGCTACGCCACCGGCCCCGACATCGCCGGCCTCACCCCCGAGCAATGGCAGGCGCAGGGTGAAGAACATGCCGGCAGTTGGTGGCCCGACTGGTATCAGTGGCTGGAAAGCTACCAGGGCAAGGCCGTACCGGCCCCCACCGCGCCCGGCTCCGCGCAGTATCCCCCCATCGAGCCGGCACCCGGCCGTTACGTCAAGGAGAGGATCTGAATCATGGCACAGCGCATCGCTTACGTGACTGGCGGCATGGGCGGCATCGGAACCGCCATCTGCAGACGTCTGGCGCGGGAAGGCCACATCGTCATTGCCGGGGCCGGCCCCAGCCGTGACACCCGCGCCTGGCTGGACCAACAGAAGGCAGAGGGCTACACCTTCCATGCCTCGGTCGGCAACGTCGCCGACTGGGACTCCACCGTTGCCGCCTTCGACCGGGTCAAGGCAGAATTCGGCAACCCCGACATCGTCGTCAACAACGCCGGCATCACCCGCGACGGGCTCTTTCGCAAGATGTCGGTCGAGGACTGGCGCGCCGTCATCGACACCAACCTCAACTCCATGTTCAACGTCACCCGTCAGGTCATCGACGGCATGCTGGAAAAGGGCTGGGGACGCATCATCAACATCTCCTCGGTCAACGGCCAGAAAGGGCAGTTCGGTCAGACCAACTACTCCACCGCCAAGGCCGGCCTGCACGGCTTCACCATGGCCCTGGCCCAGGAAGTGGCCAGCAAGGGCATCACCGTCAACACCGTCTCGCCCGGCTACATCGCCACCGACATGGTGAAGGCCATCCGTCAGGACGTGCTGGATCGCATCGTGTCCACCATCCCCGTGCGCCGCCTGGGCGAACCGGCCGAGATTGCCTCCATCGTGGCCTGGCTGGCCTCCGACGATGCCGGCTTTGCCACCGGCGCCGACTTCTCCGTCAACGGTGGCCTGCACATGTGTTGATGGCTTCTGGAGCCACCGGATTCACCCCCGGCAGGCGCCCTGACCAAGCAGGTATCATGCCGTCAACGACGACAACCCATCCAGCAGTGGAGCACCCGATGGCCCCCACGACCAGGCTGATCAAGAAATACCCCAACCGCCGGCTCTACGACACGCAGACCAGCGCCTACATCACGCTGGCCGACATCAAGCAGCTGGTCCTGGATGGCGAGAGCTTCCAGGTGCAGGACGCCAAGACGCAGGAAAACCTCACCCGCAGCATCCTGCTGCAGATCATCCTCGATGAGGAAGCCGGCGGCGCACCACTGTTTTCCGAGCAGATGCTGGCGCAGATGATCCGCTTCTACGGCCATGCCATGCAGGGCATGATGGGCGCCTATCTGGAAAAGACCCTGCAGACCTTCATCGAAGTGCAGAACCGCATGCAGGCCCAGTCACGGAACCTGTACGAAGGCCAGGGCGTGCCCAGTGCCGAACTCTGGACCCAGTTCATGCAGGGTCAGGCGCCGATGATGCAGAGCATGATGAGCAACTACCTGGAACAGAGCAAGAACCTGTTCTTCCAGATGCAGGATCAGATGCAGCAGCAGGCCCGCAGCATGTTCAGCAGCTTCCCCGGCGCCTTCCCGATGGGGCAGGAGAGCAGCAGTTCCCAGGGCTGGCCGGACGCCGAAAAGCGGCCGCACAAACCCACGGGCAAGAACGAGAGCTGAAAGAAGCACCCAACCGCCCATCGACACGGCGTGACCAGACAGATACGGGACCGTCCAAACCGTACAACAACCCATCCGGGGCTGCCGCTGCCCCGCATATGATGGGCGCGCCGTGTTTGCGCAACGCGCACGAAGCCCCCTGGACATCATGGACGACCTCATCCAGAAGCTGGATTTCTCACCGGATTCATTCCGCTACTATCTGACCTATGTGCTCGTCTTCGTGGGGCTCTTCAATCAAAGACGCTTCCTTATCAAGCACATCCCGGCGAAACATGCCGCCGGGCTGATCAAGGCCATGGGGATCATCATGGTGCTGATGGTGATCATCCCCGTGCTTCTGGCAGGTTACCTGTTCCTTGCCGGCTGAGCATGCAGGATGCTTCGGCATGAGCCAACGGTTTGACGGGACGCTTCCGTCGCCAGGGAGCCGACCAGCCGATACCTGACTGGCCGACTCCGGGGCTTCATCCAATCACCGGAACACCATCCCGCCATCGATCAGGATAGCCTGACCCGTCATGTAGTCGGAATCCGGCGAGGCCAGATAGTGCACGAGCGAGGCCACGTCGTGCGGCTCCTGCGGGCGGCCCATCAGGATGCCTGACGAGAAGCGCTTGAAGGCCTCACCCGGCGCCCAGCCGTGGATCTTGCCCATCTCCTCGTCGATGCGGTCCCACATCCGCGTGCCGGCCACACCCGGGCAATAGGCATTGACGGTGATCCGGTGCGGCGCCAGCTCCTTGGCAGCCGCCACCGTCAGCGCCCGCACCGAGAACTTGCTGGCGCAATAGATGCCCAGCAGGTCATAGGACTCATGGGCGGCGATGCTAGCGGCGTTGATGATCTTGTAGATGCGGTCGCCGCCCTGTTTCTTCATCTGCTCGGCCGCAGCCTGAATGCCCCACAGCACGCCCTTCACGTTGATGTTGAAGACGCGGTCGAAATCGGCCTCCGTCACCCGCTCCAGCGGCATCACGTCCTCGACGCCCGCGTTGTTGACGAACACGTCCACCTGGCCGAAGGTGTCCACGGCGTGCTTCACCAGCCGGAACTGGTCATCCCGCCTGGACACATTGCCCTGGAAGGCCGTCACCGGCACGCCGGCGGCCTTGAATTCGGCCTCGGTCTTCTTCAGCGTGTCGGCGTTGATGTCCGACAGTACGATCCTGAAACCATCCTTTCCAAGGCGCTGGGCAATCCCCTTGCCCAGGCCATCGCCAGAACCCGTGATCACGGCAACTTTTTCAGTCATGGTCG
The DNA here is from genome assembly GCF_900637555.1 of Lautropia mirabilis. Lineage (NCBI taxonomy): Bacteria > Pseudomonadati > Pseudomonadota > Betaproteobacteria > Burkholderiales > Burkholderiaceae > Lautropia > Lautropia mirabilis. The sequence continues at coordinate 2,254,268 of NZ_LR134378.1, forward strand.
GTGTCTCCTTGCTGAGGGTGGAAAGCCGACAGATCGCAGGACCAGACCCCGGATGCGCAACGAGCGGCCAAGGCCCGCACGTTGGCCCCGACAGGACAGGCACCTGGACCATGTCGGACTCCTTGTCATGATGACTGATCGTGCGCGTTCGGTTGCCATACCCGGGTCCGCCGTGCCGGTATGCGTCACCGTGTCAACCCTGCTGACATACGGGGTATCATCCGGGTCTACCCGTATCCTCCCCGCCATTCGTCATGCAGGAAACCCGGCTCTCCCGCCAACCGGCCGCCGAAAAGGCCGTCACCGCCGCCGCCATCGGCCAGAAACTTGATGCCCCCAAGGCGGCTTCCACCGCCATCAGCCAGCACGCCCCCAGCGTCGGCTTCGTCTCGCTGGGCTGCCCCAAGGCACTCGTCGATTCCGAGCGCATCGTTACGCAGCTGCGCGCCGAGGGCTACCAGATCTCCAACCAGTACGAAGGCGCCGACCTGGTCGTGGTCAACACCTGCGGCTTCATTGACGAAGCCGTGGCCGAATCGCTCGATGCCATCGGCGAGGCGCTGCACGAGAACGGCAAGGTCATCGTCACCGGCTGTCTGGGCGCACGCACCGGGCAGGGCGGCAAGGACAGCAACCTGGTGCGCGAGATTCACCCCAGCGTGCTGGCCGTCACCGGCCCCCATGCGCTGGAAGAGGTGATGGCCAATGTCCACCAGCATCTGCCCAAGCCCCATGATCCCTTCAGCGACCTGGTGCCGGCAGGCGGCATCAAGCTCACGCCGCGCCACTATGCCTACCTGAAGATCTCGGAAGGCTGCAACCACCGCTGTTCGTTCTGCATCATCCCCAGCCTGCGCGGCGATCTGGACAGCCGCCCCATCGGCGAGGTGATGCGCGAGGCCGAGAATCTGCTCAAGGCCGGCGTGAAGGAGCTGCTGGTCATCTCGCAGGACACCAGCGCCTACGGGGTGGACCTGCGCTACCGCACCGACTTCGTGGACGGCCGCCCGGTAAAGACGCGGCTGTTCGAGCTGTGCCGCGAACTGGGCCAGCTGGCCCGGCAGTACGGTGCCTGGGTCCGGCTGCACTACGTCTATCCCTATCCGGCGGTGGACGACGTGCTGCCGCTGATGGCCGAGGGACTGATCCTGCCGTACCTGGACGTGCCGCTGCAGCACGCCCATCCGCGCATCCTGAAGCTGATGAAGCGCCCGGCCAGTGGCGAGCGCAACATCGAGCGGATCCAGGCCTGGCGCAAGGTCTGCCCGGAACTCACCATCCGCTCCACCTTCATCGCGGGCTTCCCCGGCGAGACCGAGGAAGAGTTCCAGTATCTGCTGGACTTCCTGGAGGAAGCACAGCTGGACCGCGTGGGGTGCTTTGCGTATTCGCCCGTGGAAGGGGCTGCCGCCAACGATCTCCCCGATCCGCTTCCCGACGAGGTGCGCGAGGAGCGTGCCGCCCGGCTCATGGAAGTGCAGGAGGGCATCAGCGAGGCCCGCATGGCCCGCAAGGTGGGGCAGACGCTGGAGGTGCTGGTCGATGCCATCGAGCACGATCCCGAAGAGGGATGGTGGCGGCTGGTGGGACGTAGCCAGGCCGACGCCCCCGAGATCGACGGCCAGGTCTACGTGGAGCTGGACGAAGCACCTGCCGACGGCACGATGGGTCCCGGCACCTTCGTGCGCGCCCACATCACCGACTACGATGCTCATGACTTGGTGGGAGAACTGGCCCCGGACGCCTGATCGCTCACGGCACGCTGGTCAGCCCGGGAATTCGTGCTCTGAAACTGTCCTTCCGCCAGCCTGTGCGAAAGCCATCGCGATGCCCCGTGCTGCGCCATTCTGGCGGGCAGCATCGTTTCGCGGTTCCTTCCGAAGAGCGGCCCTTACTGAAGAGGCGGGCGCAGCCACGCGCCCCGCACCTCGATCCGGCGCGCATCCAGCACGCCGCCTCGGGCATCGCGCAGCGTGATCGTGTGCCGGCCGGGCAGGGGTATCCAGCCCACGCGGGCCCCTTGTCCAACCGGCTGGTCATCGATGAACCAGTACAGTTCCGTAGGCGTACCGTGACTGGCTTCCAGCCGCAGCTGCTGGTTGGCCGGCGGGATGTCAGGATCCAGCGCAATGACGGTGCCCGGTGCCGGCGCAACGATGCGTGCGGGCAGGGCGGACGGATCATGGTCCTGCCACCCGGCGTGCGCGCCGTCGCCTTTCCCCGTGCGTGTGTCGTTTGACCCCGAAACCATGGCCGGTGGGCTGAAATGCCGCTGCTCGGTGCCTGCCAGAAACCACTCCTGACGAGGTGCCTCGATGCCGGAGCGCTCGGTGGCATTCGCCCCCTCATCATCCACCGTACCTGCACGCCTTGCTGGCAGCGCCTGGGCACTGGCCTCGTTCAAGCCGGCCATTTCTGACTCACCGCCAAAATCCACCTGCTGCCGCACCACCCCGTCCGGGGGCGAAGGCGCTCGGCTGATTTCGTGGCGATGCAGCTCGCGCATCAACGTGGCCCAGACCGGAGCCGCACCGCTGGTGCCGCTCACGTCGTGCATGGGCGCGCCGCTGGCGTTGCCCACCCAGACCCCCACCGTGTAGCGCTGGCTGTAGCCCACAGCCCAGTTGTCCCGCATGTCCTTGCTGGTGCCGGTCTTCACGGCGCTCCAGAAGCGTGTGTCCAGTACCGAATCCAGCCCGAACGTGGGCAGGCGTGCATGACGATCGGACAGAATGTCACTGATGATGAAAGCCGCTCCGGCATCCAGCGTCTGATGGCAGTTTTCCGGCAGCCACTGCCTTTCTTCATCGTCTGTTTGGATGGACGCATCACGGAATGATGATGACGCGGGTTTGGGTGCGATGGCAGGCAGACCATCCGCATGTTCAACCGGACCTGTCAGCGACGAGGGTGCCCCACGCCGGTGCGCTTCGGGGAGGAGATGCACCGGACACCACTGTCCGCCATTGGCCAGCGCTCGATAGGCATTGGTCAGTTGCAGCAGGCTGACCTCGGCACTGCCCAGCGCAAGGCTGTAGCCGTAGTAGCCGCTGCCTTCCGGAAAGCGCATCCCCAGCCGCTGAAGCTGACGATGGAAGGCATCCGGCGAGACCATCACCAGCGTGCGCACAGCCGGAATGTTGAGCGACGACCCCAGTGCCGTGCGCACCGAGACCCAGCCCTGGTAACGATGATCGTAGTTCTGCGGCATGTACAGGCCGCTGGCCGTAGGAAGATGAGCCGGCGAATCATCCAGCAGCGAAGCAGCCGTCAGCCGATGCTCGGCCAGTGCTTGCGCATACAGAAAAGGCTTCAGCGCACTGCCAGGCTGGCGTCGTGCCATCACGCCATCCACCTGCGCCGCCCGGCTCAGGCTGCCGCTGGACCCCACCCAGGCCAGCACGTCGCCGCTGGCGTTGTCCAGCACCACCACGGCACCGTCCTCGACGTGTCGGCCCTGCAGCTCGCGCAACTGTGTCCGTAACGTGTCAATGGCCAGGCGCTGAAGGGGGCCATCCAGCGTGCTGCGCACCGTGGGGTGGCCGTCATGGAGAGCGGTCACAGTGTCCTCTCCGGCCCCGCCGTCGGAAAGGGCTGTGTTCAGGTCTTCATTCACGTGACGGATCAGGCGCTGTGCCAGGTGCGGTGCCACACCCTCGCTGGGCACCCAGTCACGGCGATGCAGCGTCATGCCCGCCAGCACATCCACCGACAGGCACTCCGCTTTGGGGTCCTGCATCTGCTGAAGCAGACGGCAGGCACGCTCTGCCACCCGGGAAGCCGGAGCATTGGGCGCACGGATGAGCGCAGCGGCCAGCGCCGATTCGGGTGCATTCAGCGCAAGGGCCGACTTGCCGAACAGGGTGTGCGAGAGGGCGTCAATGCCGACGATCTCGCCGCGAAACGGCACCAGATTCAGGTAGGCTTCCAGAATCTGATCCTTGCGCCAGCGGGTTTCCAGTTCCCGGGCAGCACTGGCCTGCGCCCACTTCTGCGACAGGCCGCGCGCCTTGCTGGTCGGTCGCTGCAGGGCAGGGTCCAGCAGACCGGCCAGCTGCATCGTCAGCGTCGATGCGCCGCGCGTGCGTTCGTGCCACAGGTTGCCCCAGGCGGCTGCCGACACGGCCCACCAGTCCACGCCGCTGTGTTCATGAAAGCGCCGGTCCTCCGACAGCAGCAGGGCCATCCGGAGCGCAGGCGAAGTATCGCCCAGTGCCACCCAGGCGCCTCGGCGCACCTGAAAGTCGGTACGCAGCCGGTGCAGGACTTCGCCATGACGATCCAGCAGCAGCGTCTCGGATGACCGGAAGCTGCTGCGAACCGTCTCGAAGTCCGGCAGCGTCCGGTCAGGCTCGGGACCGACGGAAACCGCCGCTGCAGACGCCATGCCAAGCCCCAGCAACAGCCCGGCGGCCCAGCGTCCAGACACCATGCGTCTCCTGCGGGTCAACGCGTCGCTCCCTCCGTCCGGGGAGACGATGCCGATGCATCGTCCGCATCCTGCACCGTGATCGTTGCATTGGGCAGCTCACCGAACATCTCGGGCGCATAGAGTGCCTCGACTCGGGTGGGTGGCAACTGGAAGGTGCCGGGGTTGTTCACCCGCAGCGTGTATTCCATCGATGTCCTGCCGGCCGGCACATATCGGTAATAGCTGCGCAGCCACTCGAAACCGCGCTCCTGATAGGCCAGCCAGCCGTCGCCGGTGTCCTCGTCCTGCGTGGCCAGGGCAGAATCACGGCCCAGTCCGCTGCCCAGAAGGGTGGCCCCGGCCGGTACCGGGTCGGAAACGGCCACCCATTCCATCGGTGCGCTGGCTTCGATCTCGAGCCGCACCCGCAGCACGTCCCCCCGCGCATGACGGCCTGCCGGCAGCGTTGGCACATGCGCCGTCATCGGCACGACGGTCCGGCGGATCCGATAGCCCGCAAAGAAGGGCTGGGTGCGCGGCACCGCCGCCAGCGACTGCAACGTCAGCCACGGGCGACCACTGCCCTGATGGAGTACCTCCAGACGGTCTGAAGATTCCACGGAAGCAGCCGGCCTGCCACCACGCGCGGCACCACGGGGGGCCGACGACGAGGTGGCCGATGCGGCCTCAGCCTGCCTTGCGCCATCACCGATCGTGGCGGGCCAGGGCAGGAACAGGCTGCCGTCCATCCGCTCATCGGCCCACGCATGCTGCACGTCATGGCTGCCCAGATGTGCCTTCGTGACGCCGTTGACGGGCGCATCTTCCTGCTGCCGGCCAAAGCGAGCCACCGCCAGGCTGCCCCACAGGTTGGCCGTGGTGCTCTGCCAGGCGCCGCGCTGCTGCCGGGCCAGCAGGCCCGTCACGATCCGTCCCAGATCCTCCTTCCAGGCCGGATCATCCAGCACGGCCAGCAGCAGGCGCGCCGCATCCACGTCCCCGTTGCCCATGCGCCACCAGCCGTCACGCTCCGCGTCCGCCTGCAGCACGATGCGGCTGCCCTGGTACGAGACCCGGGCACGCAGCGCCTGCAGGGCGTCACGCAGCCGCTGCGCACGTGCAGGCGCCTGCGGCACACGCTGCAGGATGCCGATCCAGTCCAGCAACGCAGCCGTTCCCATGCGGACGGGCGCGATCTCCAGCCCATCCAGCATGGCAGGCCGCACGGCATCATGTCGGGACAGGGCTTCCAGCGCCATCAGGCGCATGTCCTGCCGATAGCGGGACATCCAGCTGCCTTCCCGCACGGAAAGCTTGCCCTCTACGAACATCGTCAGTCCGCGAATCATCTGCTCCCGCGTAGCCTGCGGCAACGCAAAGATGGCATCCAGCCAGGACGCCTCATGCGTGGCCGACAGCAGCCAGGCCGTCAGCAGCGGGCTGCCGCTGTCGCTGCCCCCACGCAGCGGGAAGTAATCGGCCAGCCCCTGGTCATCCAGGTAGGTGGGGATCTTCTCCAGAATCTCCCGCCACATCACCGCATCGTGCAGGCCGATCGCCTTGCTGGCTTGCTGCTCCAGACAGGAATACGGATAACGCTGGAACCAGGCCTGTACCGCCGGCAGACCGTCGTACAGCCGGGACCGCAGGTTCAGCTGCAGCCCGCCGCGGCCGGGCAGGGTGCTGGCCGGGGGTGCCACCGCCATCGTCGTCGGCTTCTCACCCAGCTGAACCAGCGTGGCCTGCTGCACCGACACTGGCGTGGCAGCCACGATGCGCTGGTTCACCTTCAGCACGTCACGGGCAGCTTCCAGTTTGTCCCCGGTTTCCCGGGCCTCCACTTCCCAGAGCATCTCGCCCGGGCGCAGTTCGGCCAGCGTGGTCGGTGCGGTCACCTCCCACCACACCTGACGGGCCGCCTGGGCGGGAACCTGAACGACCTGCGGCTCCAAAGTCAGCAGCGCGGCACGAGGCGCCACCTGCACCGTCATCGGGCGCTGCGTGGTGTTGCGTACCGTGAAGCCGGCCTGGAAGCGGTCGCCGGTACGAACCAGCGGCGGCAGGCCACTGATCAGCTGCAGATCCTGCGCCGTGCGGATGTGCGTCTGGCCCGTCCCGAAGTACGAGACGCCGCTGTCAGCCACGGCCACGACCCGGAATGTGCTCAGCGCATCATTGAGCGGCACCGTCACGCGCGCCTTGCCCTGCGCATCGAGCTGCACCTTCGGCTGCCACAGCAGCAGCGTGTCCAGCAGCTCGCGCACCGCACCGCCCGCACGGGCGGCCGTCGTGCCATCACCGCCCGGCGGCAGCGCCTTGCGGCCATAGTGCCGGCGCCCGACGATCTCCATCTGCGCGGTGGCAGTCTCCACCCCCCAGGCGCGGCGCGACAGCATGCCTTCCAGCAGTTTCCAGCTGGTGTTGGGCAGAAGCTCCAGCAGCGCCTCGTCCACGGCGGCCACCGCCACCTCGGCATGCGCAGCCGGCCTGCCATCGGGCAAGGTCACCACAATGTCCACCTGGGCGTGCCCCCGCACGGGATAGCTTTCCCGATCGGCCTTCAGCTTCACATCCAGCCGGTGCTGCCGATCCCCCACGCGGATCTCGGCCATCCCGAAGCGGAAGGCCGGCTTGCTCAGGTCCACCAGCGGGGTAGGCGCCTGGTACTGGCTGTCGTCCTGCCACCAGGCATCCCACCAGCGGCCCGGGTGGCGCCAGCCCCAGCCAAAGAAGCTGTACCAGGGCACGTCACGCAGCCGGCCGCGCAGGGCCAGCACGCTCACATAGACGTTGGGCGTCCAGCCTTCCTCCACCTTCAGGCTCACCGTCGGGTCATCGCCCTTGAGTTCCACCACCTGGGTGCGGATGATGCCTTCGCGCTCGACGGCCACCAGAGCGGTTGCCTCACGGAACGGCATGCGGACCTGGAAGCGCGCCGTCTCGCCCGGGGCATACACGCGCTTTTCCGGGATGATGTCGATGCGGTCATGGTTGCCGCCCCCGAACCACCATTGCGACTGGTCGGAGACCCAGAGCGTCCTTTCGACCACGCTGGCATGCCCCTCGGCATCCCGGGCCACGGCCTGTAGCTGCACATCCCCAGCCTTTTCCAGGGTCACCTGGCAGTCCAGCAGTCCCTGCGCATCGCTCTTGCCCTGGCAGAGCGTGCCCAGCGCCTGCGTCTCGACGTGGCTGTCATAGACATAGAAACCACCCACGATCCGCTTGCGGCTGCTGTGGATGGTCTCCATCCGGGCCGTCAGCGTCAGCGGCACGCCGGCCCGGGGCTTGCCATCCGTCCCCAGCGCCAGCAGCTGCACGGCCAGCGGCTTGCCGACCGACACCCCGCTCTCGGCCCGCATGCCGACCTGCACGGCAGCCGGCCAGCGTTGTACACGGCCACGCAGGGTCTGGATCTCGCCGTTCGGATCGGCATAGCTGGTTTCCACCGTCAGCGTCTGCGGACGGTGGGAGGCGGGCAGCGGCAGCGTCAGCAGGCCATGGCCCTGCGCATCCAGCATGAGCGGAAGCCGGTTGGCCACCAGGCGATCCTCCGGACCACGGGATGCCTGCGCGGTGTCCGAGTCCTGAGTGGCGTCCTGATCGTTCTCCTCCGACACCGCGGAGGGGCTCCTGGAGGGCGAATCGAAGTCAAAGGCCTCATACCCGGCAAACTCGGGCGTCCGATCCTCCAGCATGGCTGATACCTGCACCGGCATGGCGGCAGCCGGGCCGCCGGCCACGTAGTCCAGCTGCATGTCCACCCGGGCATCCTGCCCGGCCACCAGCACATTGGCCTGGTCGCTGCCTGCGGTGGGCCGGACCAGCACCGACCCCCGGTAGACGGGCAGACGGAAGTCCTCCACCCGGAAGGTGCCGCTTTCCAGCTCGATACGCTCGTCCTCACGGGTCAGCGTGATCCGATACTGCCCCAGCCGTGCACCGGGCGGAATGGCAAACTGGCTTTCAGCACTGCGCCCGCCGGTGGCCGTGCTGCGCCAGGTCAGCGGCTGGGTGAAGCGCTGATCGCTGCCCACGTGCGTGATGACCAGCGTGTCCGGCAGGCTGTCGGGAAGCCCGAACCCCCGGGCGTCATCAGCGCCGGCATCGGCAGGAGGCGAAGCGGTTCCGGCCACTCCGGCCTTGGCATCTGTCAGCCCCAGTCCTTTCTCGGTCCGGATGACATGCTTCATCGAGAGCGTCTCGCCGGCACGCAGCAGCGTGCGATCCATGACTGTATGCGCACGCACCTCCGGCTCACGCGCGCTGGACGTGGGGACGTCGAAACGCCACGGCTCGATGCCTTCCTGCCAGCTGCTCCAGACAAAGCTCATGTCCTGCACGCCATGATCCTCGGCCCGGGCGCTGACGAAGTAGCCCGACATGCTGCCGCTGCTGTAATCGTTCTCTCCACATTCCCCGGAGAACGGCTCCAGACCCGGGAAGCGGGCCACCCCCTGAGCATCGGTCGTGGCTTCTGCCTGCAGCTGCCCATTGCAGTGCGTGACCCGAACCCGGGCATTGGCCACCGGCCGCCCCTGGTCCAGCGTCGTCACCCAGGCCAGACCGCCGTCACGTCCCTGCTTGAAATGCACCCCCAGGTTCGTCACCAGCACCGCGGTGCGCACATACATCGTGCGCCTGTCCCCATAGCCGGCGTTCAGCAGGGCCTGGCCCAGCTGGCTGGAGGCCACTTCCAGCACATGGAAACCGGGTGACAGGGGAATGCCCAGGACCTCGAAGGGGCGAACATCGCCTTGCGGCATGTCCGGAAGCGGCTGCGACTGCACCTGGGGCAGGTTCTCCAGCAGCGAGACCATGCGCGCTTCCACGTAGTCGGCATCGTCATCGGGCAGGGAAGCGGGCAGCGTGTTGCGGGCGTCCTGCGCCGCCACGCGGCGGTTCACCACGCCCTCATCGTAATGGTTCACCCGACGCAGCCAGCGGATGATCTCGCCATCTTCCCGGGCCTGCAGCTGGCTGAGCTGCAGCCGGGCACCGCCCAGCGCCTGGGGTGTTGCACGACGGGTCGCATCCTGCGCCGGCTGAAGGTCCCGCACGGCCAGATCCGCCTCCACACGCCGCACCGTCAGGGGCAGCAGGGCCGGGCCATCCGGTCCCTCGGCAAAGCGCTCGACAATCCCGAAGGGGGCCGTGCCGAACTTGGCCAGCGGCGGCAATGCCGCCGTCCGGATGGACAGCGGGAAACTGGCGGCATTGCGCAGCGTCCGGCCGCTGGCGTCGTGCAGGTCGTCGGGCATCACCAGCGCATAGGTGGTCTGCTCGGCCAGCGGCGCGGCAAAGCGCAACGACTCGACCACCCCATCCCCGGCCTTCGCCGGATCGGCGGCCTCGAAGCCTTCACCATCAGGACCAGGCCACTGCGGGCGCAGCTTCTGCCCCCCCGCCTGCAGATAGACCTGGGCCGCCAATGCCTTCGGAATGGGCGCGCTGAAGTTCACCGTGATCGGCCGGATCGGCATGCAGCCCGCCTGGGCATTCTCGCGCTCGCAGCTCATCTCCGCCGTGAACGGCTGGCGCACCTTGAAGTCCATGCGCTGCACCTGCGTGTTGGTCATGCCGTTGGCCAGCGCCACACCCCGGTCGAAGACCAGCGAGACCTCGGTGCCCGGCGTGAAGCGGCGCTGACATTGCAGCACGGCCAGCGTCGTGGTGGCCGTGCCTTCACCGGCTGCCGCATTCCCCCGTTCGGATCCACCGGCAGGCTGTTCACCCGACGCATACCGCAGGCCGGACAGGATGGCCTGGCGCCGTTCGCCCTCCACCAGGCGCACCGGCACCTGCTCGCCCAGATCGGGCTGACGGCACCAGACATGCTGCTTCAGGCTGGCTATCGTGGCCGGTGCATCCAGGCGCAGCACGAACACCTGATCCTCTTCGATGGTGTCGCCTTCCCAGGGGCGGACCCGGTCGATGCGCGGCCCGCCTGTGTCGAACGCATGACGAGAGGGCTTCAGCAGGACACCGGATGGCGTCCGGTAATCCGGCCGAGTGGAGACCTGGCAACGGACACCGGCAGGCAAGGGCGCCGGAAAGTCCTGCACCCATTCCTGGGGCCCGGTCCAGCGACCGCTGCCCAAGGGTGAAGCCGGCGGTGATGACGATGCGTCCGGCCCGGCATCCGGCAGCCCCGAACAGCTGAGCCGCACGGGGCTCTCGGCCCCCGCGTCGCCAAATCGGGCGGCCGGCGCGTCGAACTTCACCACCATCTGCCGCGGCCGGTACACCTCGCCCTGCGGCGAGATGCTGAGGATGGCAGGACGGGCAGGGGCGTTTTCTGTCGATGTTCCTGCCGTTCTGGCGGCGGTCTCTGCAGGTGCGCCGGCCGCAATTCCCGTGACAGCCGCAGTGGCATCAGCCACATCCACGGCGCGAGCCGTCGCTGCCTCCGTGGTGCTGGCCGGGGCCGTCATCGCCTCGCTGGACGAGGGATACAGCAGCGCTGCCATCAGCCCCGCCACCAGCCAGGCATGGCCACGTTGCGCGATTCCCGGCCCGGCATCCTCCCCGGGAAAGCAATGGGCAGGCAGGAGGAGGGACGGCTTGGACTTCATGGCATCGACCACGCAAAGGAGGGTCCGTCGATGTTACGAAATGTAAGGCTCCCCGGTAAGCCGGATTGGTGGAATTGAGACGTCCGGGGCAGCCCGAAAGGCAACACGGAATGAATTACCATTGAGGTTTCTGCCCGCCCCAGGCGGACATATTCCAATAACAGGTCCCGGACCCATCACACAGACATCCCCCATCGCCCAGCAAAGGCCCAAGCCATGGATACCATTGCCGTAGATCCCTATTACACGCTCATCGTCGCCACCCTGGTCCTGCTGGTGGGCCGGCTCATGGTCGACCGGATCAAGTTCCTGCAGGACTTCAACATTCCCGAGCCGGTGGCCGGCGGCCTGCTGGCGGCGGTCATCATCTACATCCTGCATGTCAGCACCGGTGTATCGTTCGCCTTCGACAAGGGTCTGCAGGATTCGTTCATGCTGATCTTCTTCTCGTCGATCGGCCTCAGCGCCGACTTCTCCCGCCTCAAGGCGGGCGGCGTCGGCCTGGTGCTCTTCCTGCTGGTGGTCAGCGCCTTCATCGTGGTCCAGAACGTCGTGGGCGTTGGCCTGGCGGGTGCGCTGGGTCTTGATCCCATCATCGGTCTGGTCACCGGCTCCATCACCCTCACGGGCGGTCACGGCACGGCCGGCGCCTGGGGCAAGGTGCTGGAAGAACAGCACCACATCGTGGGCGCCACCGACCTGGGCATGGCCTCGGCCACCTTCGGCCTGGTGCTGGGCGGCCTGATTGGCGGCCCCGTGGCCCGCAAGCTGGTCAACAAGATGGGCATGAAACCCAGCGCCAAGGCTGCACAGGCCCACGATACGGCCGATACCGCCATCGACGACGTGTTCGAGCATGCTCACCAGCGTCGCCTGATCACCGCCAATGCAGCGGTCGAGACCATGGCCCTGTTTGCTGCCTGCCTGGCCTTCTCGGCGCTGATGACCACGCCGGAGGTCAAGAGCTTCCTGCCCTCGTGGTTCACGCTGCCGCAGTTCGTCTGGGCGCTGCTCTTCGGCGTGCTGCTGCGCAACTTCCTGACCTCGGCCTTCAAGGTCAACATGTTCGACCGCGCCATCGACGTGTTCGGCAACGCCTCGCTCAGCATCTTCCTGGGCATTGCGCTGCTCAACCTCAAGCTGTGGCAACTGCTGGACCTGGCGCTGCCGATGCTGATCATCCTGGCTGTGCAGACCGCCATCATGGCGCTCTACGCCTACTTCGTCACCTACCGCTTCATGGGCAAGGACTACGACGCTGCCGTGCTGTCCGCCGGTCACTGCGGCTTTGGTCTGGGCGCCACGCCCACCGCCGTGGCCAACATGCAGTCGGTCACCGAGCGCTTCGGCCCGTCGCACAAGGCCTTCCTGATCGTGCCGATGGTGGGGGCGTTCTTCATCGACTTCGTCAACGCCTTCATCCTGACGGGCTTCGTCAACTTCCTGGGCAAGTGACGAGCCATCCGCTGGCCAGGGACTGATGTCCCTGACTTCACGGAAAAAAGGCCGGGAACGATACCTGTCGTTCCCGGCCTTTCTTCTTGGCATGGCCTGCAGCCAGAACAGCCTCCTACTGCGCTGAAACGATGCACACCCCGAGACGTTCAGCCAGATCAAGGACCGCATCACAACAGGTTCCGGCCTCATCCAGCAGCGGGCTGGATGCCTCGGACTGCACAAGAGCCCCGACCTCAATCCGGTCACCGAAGAGCATCAGCGCGCGCGCCGAGTCGTCCTGTCGTGAAATCCAGCTCAGCCCCTGGGCCGATGGGCACTGCGTGTGAATGGCTTCGGCCCAGCGTCGCGTCAGCGGATAGGTATCCTTTTCCGTATCGATCAGCTGCCGGCGCGAGATGCCCAGCCGCCGCAGCGGAATGCTTGCCAGATCGACCAGCTGCAATGGCTGGCGCAGCGTCAGGGTGGAATGAACCTGCCGGATGAACCGCGCCCTGTCCAGGCTCTTGAAGCCCGGCACATGCGGGACATCATGGAACACCGTTTCCATCAGTGCACAGGCAAGCGAGGCTCCCGCGTAAAGGGTGGGGATGGGCTGTCCTTCGGCGTTGCAGATGGGGCTGAAACGGGCGTTGCCATGCACGCCCGGATTGAATGCCGTGGCGCCATAATCCTCCAGGTGGACCCGATGCAAGATGCTGTCCACCGGCAGGATGATCATGGAAAGATCCAGACCCGCAGATGGAGCGGGGATATCGGCCGAAAGGAAACGACCGCCAGCCTCCTGCCCCTCGGGGATGACAGCATCAACGGTCACACCGGGTTGTCGCTCAGCCATGGAGAACGCCCAGGACCTCGTCACGGGCAGCCGCGATGACCCGGTCGGGATCCGTGGCCAGAAGGTCCTGGGGACGCTTACCGCCCAGGAAACCATTGACGGACTGGAACCAGTAGGCCATGCCCCACCCATCCTTGTGTCCAGCAAGGATGCCGATGACATCGGCCAGTGCCTTCAGGGGCCGGAACCCCCGATCGGGGTCCAGGCCGAAGCCCGGAAAATAGTCGATACCCTTGTGGTGGATGGCGAAGATCTGCCCCTGACGCTTCCACTTGTTGGGTTGCGCGCTGGGGTTGCGCGGGCTGAATCCGGCCAGACTGGCCAGCTCCGTTGCACTCAGCCAGTCACCACTGGCCAGCACCGCCTTGCGGGCCGCCACCAGCATGGCCGCTTCCCTCAGCAGCCGGGGTGAGGCCGGCGCAGGGGGAACCAGGGCCTCGGCCAGCCTCTGCATGGATGCCTGGTCCTGGCGTTGTGAGAGCGCCTCCAGCAGGGAGGACGCCACATGCCCCATGTTCTCGGCCAGCGACTGGAAGGCCTGGGGATCCAGCTGCCGGAAGGAGACCGCCAGTACCTGCTGTGCGTCGGACTTGCCGAGTTGATCGCGTACTTCCTGAGGGGTGCCTGCAACGGCGTAGAAGCCGGGGCGTTCGGCCACCATGTTCATGGAAAGCTTCCTTGCTGGATATCTTGATTATCCAATCCTATGCTAATCACCATATCCTTGCAAGCGCGTCTGGCGGCACGCTCATCGGCAAAAAGGCCGGAAACGACACCTGTCGTTCCCGGCCTTTCTCATGGTGGCGTGAGCCCCTCAGATGGGCAGACAGGTCCCGCAGTTCTCAGGGCACGGCCAGGACCGCGCAGTTGCACAGGTCATCGCTCTCGAAGCGCGTGAGATCACCAGCCGCCAGGCCCGGCACCGGGAAGAGACGCACCGTCAGCGGCTTGTTCAGCCGGAAGGCCATCGTGCCCGTGTCGCGCATGATGGCGGCGATCTTCTGGGCCGGGGTGTCGCCGGCAATGGGAACCGTATCCAGCCCGATACCACAGACGGCACTGTAGGTGAGCAGGGCGCGGATGTCGAACTGGCCGGCGCGCGTGGCGGCAGCCAGGCCCTCATCTTCGGTCACGGCCAGCATCAGCCCCGAGAAGCCCACGGCTTCCACGTCCTTCACGGACTTGAAGAGCCGCGTGAGCAGGGCCGAGGCCTCCACCGTGCCGGCAGCGCCAAAGTAGGGCACACCCAGCAGGCGATAGACCTCCACCATCGAGGTACAGTTCTTGGACGGAGCCGCCGATGTGTCCATGCCGGCATAGGTCCAGCCAGCATCCAGCGGCGTGGCCCGGACAATGCGCTGGACCGCATCCACGTGGTGTTGCAGCGCCTCACGCATCACGTCCAGGGCCTGCGCCATGCGTTCGGCGTGCTCAGCCTGGGGCAGCGTGCGCAGCGCGGCGGCCAGCAGGTCCGGCGTTTCCAGCCCCACCACCAGGCAATTGCCCCGTTCGCTGCGGTGATAGCCCGCCGGGAAGTACGGGATAAGCGGTGCGCAGTTGAAGTTGACCGTGAAGTTGAAATTGCCTTCGCCACGCGGCGTGATGCGGGCAATCTCCTGCATGGCCTCCACGCAGCGCAGGATCTGCGCATTGTCCAGCAGCCCGTCGGCGTTGGCCTCGACGTTGACGCAGGCATTGGAAAGGTCGCCATGGTCACGGATCAGCCCTGGCAGCAGCGCAATCTCCTGAGCCGTGCGCGCCTCGCCAATGGCGAAGCGGATGCGCAGCCCGTTCTGGTTCAGCTGCATGAGGATGTCCCGGATCGTGGCCAGCCCCTGGCTGGCCGCTTCCAGGCTGGACGTGTCCAGATACTCCCCGAACGGGTTGGCCACGATACGCACCGACTGCACCGTGTAGCCCCCTTGCTGGAAGGCAGCTGCCAACCGGTCGCACTGCCGCTTGGCTTCGGCCAGCACTGACGGCCAGGTCTGTGCATCGGGCGACAGGGTGGCGAAGGCGGTGATGGCGCGGACGCGGCACAGCTCAGGTGACTGAAGAGATACGGTGGTCATGAGAAATCCCGGCGATGGGTGAAGAAAGAACGGACACGACGGCAGGCAAGCACAGCATCATGACCTCGAAGCAACCGGTGTCGGGACGCACGGCCTGCTTCCAGCCTGAAAGGCAGGAATCAGGATGTGGCTGACCTGCTCCGGCTGTCGCCGATTATTCCATGCCGACCATCACCCGCCAAACCACCCCACCACCACGTCCAGCCCTCCCTTGCGCACTGACCAGGTGGCTTTCTCCCGCACCACCGGCTTGGCGTGGTAGCCCACGGACAGGCCGGCCACGGACATCATGCCCAGGTCGTTGGCGCCGTCGCCGATGGCGATGGCCTGACTGGGCGGGCAGCCGATGTCCTGGCAGCACTGCTGCACGGCCCGGGCCTTGAAGGCGCCGTCGACAATGGGGCCCAATACGCGACCGGTCAGGCGCTGGTTGGCAATGTCGAACTGATTGGCAAAGGCGTAGTCGAAGCCCAGACGCCCCTTCAGGCGTTCGGTGAAGTGGGTGAAGCCACCCGAAACCAGCATGGTCTTCAGACCGGCAGCCTTGGCCGCCGCCAGCAGGATCTCGGCGCCCGGCGACAGGTGCAGGCGTTCCTGGTAGACCCGCTCGATGAGGTCTTCTCCCACGCCTTTCAGTAGTGCCATGCGACGGGTGAGGCTCTCGGAAAAGTCCTTGATCTCGCCCCGCATGGCGGCTTCGGTGATGGCGGCGACTTCGGCCTTCAGGCCCGCCATGTCGGCGATCTCGTCCAGCGTCTCCATGGTGACGAGGGTCGAATCCATGTCGATGGCCAGCAGCCGGAAATCTGCCAGGCGCAGACCGTTGGGCACGTTGGCGGCATCGACGCCGAAGCGTTCAGCCCAGTCGTCGAAGACGGCCGGGGACTGGGGCTCGGCGCGCCAGCGCGCCAGGCCGGGCGTCGGGTGCTCGACGGGCGCTTGCTGCAGCTGCGCGCTGATGGCGTTGATGGTCTCGGTGTCCAGGGCAGGCTGTTTCTGGACGATGATCTGTTTGCCGGCGTGGTTCATGAGAGGGTCCGAATGAGCGTTGTTCCTATGGTTCATGAACGAACCATCTTTCCTTTCTTCTTGCCGGCCTTCCTGTCGGATGCCGTTCCCGCAGGCGAGGTCGAAGCCGCGGACGGCTCGGCCGCCGCCTTGGGCAGCAGCGCCTGCAGGATGCTGCGCAGCGTCTGGATGCGCTCGGCGGTGTCCTTGCTGGCCACCTTGACGCGCAGGCGGTCCTGACCGGCAAAGCTGGTGTCGCGCCGTCCCTGGGCAAAGGCCAGGATCTGCGTGGGCGGCGTGCGTGGTTCGGGGTCGAACTGCAGCAGGATGCCGTCGCTGTCCGCATCGATCTTGGCCAGGCCGATCTCGGTGGCCATCAGGCGCAGGCGGTGGCTCTCGATGAGGGTCTGGGCAGCTTCGGGCAGCTTGCCGAAGCGGTCGATGAGCTCCTCGCGCAGCTGCGAGAGTTCCACGCTGTCGCGTGCATTGGCCAGCCGCTTGTAGAGGATGAGCCGCTCGTGCACGTCGGGGCAGTAGTCGTCTGGGAGCAGGGCCGGTGCATGCAGCTTGATTTCCGGCACGTGGGCCAGCGTGGCGGCCAGATCGGGTTCGCGGCCGGATTTCAGCGCCTCGACCGCCTGCTGCAGCATGTCGGTGTAGAGCGAGAAGCCCACTTCCTGCATCTCGCCGGACTGGTTGTCGCCCAGCACTTCGCCCGCACCGCGGATTTCCAGGTCGTGCATGGACAGGAAGAAGCCGGCCCCCAGTTCTTCCATCATCTGGATGGCTTCCAGACGCTTGGTGGCGTCCTTGGTGATGGCTTCCTCGTCGGGAATCAGCAGGTAGGCGTAGGCCTGATGGTGTGACCGGCCCACGCGCCCGCGCAGCTGGTGCAGCTGTGCCAGACCGAACTTGTCGGCACGGTGCATGATGATGGTGTTGGCCGTGGGAACGTCAATGCCGGTCTCGATGATGGTGGTGCACAGCAGCACGTTGAAGCGCTGCTGGTGGAAGTCGCGCATGACCCGTTCCAGCTCGCGCTCGGGCATCTGGCCATGGGCCACCTCGATGCGCGCCTCGGGAACCAGCTCGGCCAGCATCTGCCGACGGTTCTCGATGGTGCCCACCTCGTTGTGCAGGAAATAGACCTGACCGCCGCGCTTGAGTTCGCGCAGCATGGCCTCGCGGATGGTGCCGCCGGTTTCCTTGCGCACGAAGGTGCGGATGGCCAGGCGCTTCTGTGGTGCGGTGGCAATGACGGAGAAATCGCGGATGCCCTCCAGGCTCATGGCCAGCGTGCGCGGGATGGGCGTGGCGGTGAGCGTGAGCACGTCGATCTCGGCGCGCAGGTTCTTCAGCGCCTCTTTCTGGCGCACGCCGAAGCGGTGTTCCTCGTCGATGATCACCAGGCCCAGGTCGCGGAACTTCACGTCCTTGGACAGCAGCTTGTGGGTGCCGATGACGATGTCGATCTTGCCGCTCTCGATGCCTTCCAGGGTGTTGCGGGTGGACTTGGCCGTTCCGAAGCGGGACAGTTCGGCCACGTTCAGCGGGAAGCTGGAGAAGCGGTCGTTGAAGGTCTGGAAATGCTGCTCGGCCAGCAGCGTGGTGGGGGTGAGCACGGCCACCTGACGGCCGGTGCTGGCGGCCACGTAGGCAGCGCGCAGGGCCACCTCGGTCTTGCCGAAGCCCACGTCGCCGCAGACCAGACGGTCCATCGGCTTGGGGGCGATCAGATCCTGCACGACGGCATGGATGGCGGCCTGCTGGTCGGGGGTTTCCTCGAAGCCGAAGCCTTCGGCAAAGGCTGCGTAGCCGGCCGGGTCGAACTTGAACGCATGTCCGGGCCGGGCGGCGCGGCGGGCATAGAGATCCAGCAGCTCGACGGCGGTGTCACGCGCCTTCTCGGCCGCCTTGCGGCGCGCCTTGTCCCACTGGCCGGAACCCAGCGTGTGCAGCGGGGCATTCTCGGGCGCGGCGCCGGAGTAGCGGCCGATGAGGTGCAGCATGGCCACCGGCACGTACAGGGTGGCATCGTTGGCGTAGGAGAGGTGCAGGAATTCGGCTGCGCCTTCACCCAGGTCGATGTTGACCAGCCCCATGTAGCGGCCGATGCCATGCTGGGCATGGACGACCGGATCGCCAGGCTTGAGTTCGGACAGGTCGCGGATGAGGGTGTCGACCTGGGTGGTCTGCCCCTTGTTGCGCTTGCCCTGACGCACGAAGGAGGGGAAGAGCTCGCTTTCGGTGATGACCAGCAGCTGGCCGTCCACCAGGCGGAAGCCCCGCTGCAGCGGACCGACGGTGAGCACCACGGTGGCGTCGGTGGCCATCGCGGTCTGCCAGTCTTCGGCCGTGGCCATCTTCAGGCCAGATTCGGCAAAGAGTTCCTGCAGCGTCTCGCGCCGGCCCAGCGATTCGGCAATGATCAGGCGCTTCTCGGCGATTCCGGCCACGGGCGCGGGGGCATCCAGCACGTTGCGCAGGGCGCCGATGGGATCGTCCTGACGGCGGTTGACGGCCACGTTGGGCACGGCAACAGCATGGACGGCGCGTGTGCGCGCGCCGTCAGCCCCGAATTCGCTCGATTCGGTACCTGCGGCGCTCTTGGGAGCGTCATCGCCGGGGGCAGCGGCATCTATGCGCGCGTCATTTGATGCACCCTCTGCAGCCTCCCTGACGGAAGCTTTCGTGTCGGCACCGTCTATGGGAACTGTCGCGATGCCCCGCGCGTCAGCCGAGACAGTGGGCAGCGAGAAACGCGCAAAGGCCTGGCTGCGCACGAAGAACTGCTCGGGCGAGAGAAACAGTTCATCCGGCGTGAGCGCCGGGCGCTCGGCGTCGTGGCCGATGAAGTCGAAACGCTGCCGGGCATCCGCGCGAAAGGCCTGCAGCTGGCCCTGCACGTCGCCATGCAGGATGATCTCGGCATCTTCAGGCAGGTAATCGAAGAGGGTGGCCGTCTCGTCGAAGAAAAGCGGCAGGTAGTATTCGATGCCGCTGGCGGTGACACCGTTGCCGATGTCCCGGTACAGGGCCACGCGCGAGGGATCGCCGTCGAAGCGCTCGCGCCAGCGGCCCCGGAAGGCCGAGCGTGCCGCTTCGTCCAGCGGGAACTCGCGGCCGGGCAGCAGCTTGACGGCCTTGACCGGATACAGGCTGCGCTGTGTGTCGGGGTCGAAGGTGCGCAGGCTGTCCAGTTCGTCGTCGAAGAGGTCCAGCCGATAGGGTAGCGGGGAGCCCATCGGGAACAGGTCGATGAGGCCGCCGCGCACCGTGTATTCACCGGGGCGCAGCACCTGCTCGACATGCTCGTAGCCGGCCAGCGTGAGCTGGGCCTTCAGGGCGGCTTCGTCCAGCTTCATGCCCTGGGAGAACTGGAAGGTGCGCGAGGCGAGCCACGAGGGCGGCGCCAGCCGGTGCGCGGCCGTGCTGGCAGCTACCAGCAGCACGTCCAGCTTGCGCCCCTGCAGGCGATACAGGGCGGAAAGGCGCTCGGAGACCAGATCCTGGTGGGGTGAAAGACTGTCGTAGGGCAGGGTTTCCCAGTCGGGCAGCCGGGCGATGGCCAATGAGGGCGCGAACCAGGCGATTTCTGCGGCAAGACGGCTGCAGTCGGCCGGCTGCGCGCATACAATGACGCGGGTCTTTCCCGTGACGGGAGGTCTTTCGGTGGGGTCGTCGTGTGCAGCCGATGCCGCGGTGGCGTTTTCCGGCGCAAGGCGCTGAGCCAGCAGCCAGGCATCCGAAGAGCCGAAGCCGGCGGGAAGACGATGGATGGAAGCGGTCAAGATGGCGAACCTGTCGTCGCGGTCGAAGGCATGGGGTGAGCGGCACGCCCTGAACAAGGCAAGCCGAGCATGACTGACATGCCCGAAAAAGGAAGAATATGAGCGGACAGCCTGCTATTTTAACGACTGACGCGATGGTTCGAGGGTCGGCATGATGAACAAGGGTGCCATGCGCAAACAGGTCCAGGCAGAGGAGGCCACACCGGTGGCGCGGCACTTCGTGCTGATTCCGGCCGCCGGAAGCGGCAGCCGTTTCGGCGCCAAGGTGCCCAAGCAGTATCTGGAGCTGGGCGGCGGACGCACGGTGCTGGAATGCACGGTGGCCGTCTTTCTGGCCGAGCCCTGGATCAGCCGCGTGGTCGTGGTGGTGCAGGCTGATGACCCGCTGGTGATGCGCCTGCCGGGACTGCGCCATCCGAAGGTGCTGCTGGTGCGGCGCGGCGGCCAGACCCGCCGTGACACGGTGCTCAACGGCCTGACGGCATTGGCACAGCGCGGCATGATCGAGGCCCACGACTGGGTGCACGTGCACGATGCGGCACGCCCGGGCATCGATTCGGCCAGCCTGCAGAGACTGGCCGCCTACCTAGAATACGAACCCTGCGGGGCGCTCCTGTGCGTGCCCGTCACCGATACGGTCAAGCGCATCGACAGCCGCGCCTCGCTGGCGGCCAACAACGAGTACCGCTCGGGCGGCACGGTGGATCGCAGCCGGCTTTGGCTGGCGCAGACGCCGCAGACCTTCCGCTTCGCAGCGCTCCGGAAGGCGCTGGAGGCGCACCCGAACGTGACCGACGAGGCCGGCGCCATCGAGGCCGAGGGTGGCCGGCCGCGGATGGTGGCCGGCACGCGCCGCAACCTGAAGATCACCACGCCGGAAGACCTGATCATGCTGCGCATCCTGCTGGGCATGAAGCCTGCGGACGTGGAGTGATCGCTCTTTCTTCAATCACTTTCCAAGTCCGATGACTGCCAATCCGAACACCCCGAATCCCGGCGCTTCCCAGGCCGCCCCGGCCCCCCAGACAGGCCATGCCCCCCAGGACGTCGGCCTCCCGCCCGACATCCCGTTCCGGATCGGGCAGGGCTATGACCTGCATGTGCTGGTGGAAGGGCGGCCGCTGATCATCGGCGGCGTGCATGTGGAGCACCCCCTGGGCCTGGCCGGCCACTCGGATGCCGACGTGCTGGCCCATGCCATCACGGACGCCCTTCTGGGTGCAGCCGGTCTGGGTGACATCGGCCATCACTTTCCGGATACCGACCCGGCCTTCAAGGGGGCCGACAGCATGGTGCTGCTGAAAGAAGCCATGGCGGCCGTGCGCGCACGGGGCTGGCGGCTGGGCAACATCGATGCCACGATCATTGCCCAGCAACCGAAGATGAAACCCTGGCTGCCGGGCATGATCACCGCGCTTTCGGCAGCCATTGGCTGCCATCCGGCGCAGATCAACGTGAAGGCGAAGACGAACGAGAAGGTCGGGACCGTCGGCCGTTGCGAGTCGATTGCGGCGCTTGCATCAGCTCTGCTGGTGCGCTGACCGGATCCAGCGTATCGATGAATGTCTCGCGTGCGGCGACCTTGGCGGAATCGAGGTCGCGCAGCACGACGCGGATGCGCAGGCCACCGCCAGAGGCGTTCTCGATGATCATGCCGCCGCGGGTACGGCGCGCCAGTCGCGCCACGATGGCCAGGCCAAGGCCGGAGCCACCAATGACGCTGCGCTCGGTGTCCAGCCGGGCAAACGGGCGCGCCAGCTTGGACAGCGAGGCCTCGGGCACACCGGGGCCATGGTCACGGAAGATGAGTTCGACGCCCTTTTCATGGCGGCGGCCGATGATGTCGATGCGCACGTTGCGCTCGCCCGGCGTGGCCGCGTACTTGATGGCGTTCTCGAAGACGTTGCTGAGGATGCGCTCCAGCAGCACCGGATTGCCCTGCCAGGTCAGGCCGTGCTCGACCCGCTTGAAGACCGACAGCAGGCCCGCGGCGCGCTCGCGGCTGTAGAGCCGCAGGAACTGCGAGAACACGTCGTTGATGTCGACGACCTCGACGGTGCGCTCCAGCGGGCTGGCGAATTCGACGAACTGATGGACGATGGAGTCGATGCGCTCGATCTCCTCGATCATGGACGCCTGGGCCGCATCGGGCAGGGCGCTCATTTCCACTTCCAGGCGCAGCCGGGTGAGCGGGGTGCGCACGTCATGCGAGACGCCGGCCAGCACGATGGCGCGGTCGGCGTCCATGGCCTGCAGGTCGCCGGCCAGCTCGTTGAAGCGGCGGTTGAGCATGGCGATCTCGGGCGGGCCGCTTTCACTGAGCCGGGGAGGAGGCTCGCCCCGCGAGAGGCGATCGATGGAGCGGGCCAGGTTGGCCAGCGGCCGGTTGACGAGCCGGCTGATGAGCAGACCGCCGATCATGGCCAGCAGCACGCCAATGGCAAAGGCCACCATTTCGGTCCGGCTGCCCGTCATGGGAAGGACAAGCCGTTCGGGCTCGGCAATGAGCCAGTAGCGTTCGTCGTCGATGTCGAAGCTGACCCACAGCGCGTGCACGCCGTTGACGCGGCCGGCCAGCGTGGTGGGGTTGCCCAGTCGCTTCGTCAGCTGACGCTCGACCTCGACACCCAGCTTCTGGTTGGGGTAGGGCTCGACGCGATCGGCATCGCTGCGCGGATAGACGCGCAGGCCCTGGTTGCTGGCCATGGCCTGCAGCAGGGCTTCACGGTCGCTTCCCCGGGTGTGCACGAGTGCGGTGCGTGCCAGGTTGATGGCCGATGCCATTTCCCAGGCAAAGCGGCTGGCCTGCGGGGGCTGCTCGAAGGCGCGGTAGAGTTGGTACCAGGCGCCCAGGCTGATGGCCAGCAGCAGGCTGATCAGCGCAAAGGTGCGCCAGAACAGACTCAGTCTCAAGCCTCGATCCTTTCAAGGTCTGGTGTTGCGAGGGACCTCAGGCAGGCACGAAGACGTAGCCCACGCCCCAGACTGTCTGGATGAAGCGCGGGTTCTGCGGATCGGGCTCGATGAGCTTGCGAAGGCGGGAGATCTGCACGTCCAGGCTGCGGTCGAAGGCGCCGTATTCACGCCCGCGGGCCAGCAGCATGAGCTTTTCGCGCGACAGCGGGATGCGCGGGTGGCGCACCAGCACCTTCAGCACCGAGAACTCGCCGGTGGTGAGGTTGAGGCGCACGCCGTCACGTGACAGGGTGCGGGTGCCCAGGTCGAACACGAAGGGGCCGAACGAGACCGCGCCGATGTCGTGCATGGCGCCGCCCGGGGTGTCGTTGGGGATCTGGCGACGCAGCACGGCATGAACCCTGGCCACCAGTTCCCTGGGGTTGAAGGGTTTCTGCATGTAGTCGTCCGCGCCCATTTCCAGGCCGATGATGCGGTCGACATCGTCGCCCTTGGCGGTGAGCATGATGATGGGGGTGCGGTCGTTCGCGGCACGCAGCCTGCGGATGATCGACAGCCCATCCTCGCCAGGAAGCATTTGGTCAAGGATGATCAAATCGAAGCTCTCACGCTGCATGAGCCGGTTCAGCGATGCCGAATCGGCTGCGAGTGTGACCTCGAACTGTTGCTCGGTGAGATACCGATTGAGCAAGTCCCGCAATTTGGCGTCGTCATCGACGACAACAAGTTTCCTGACGCTGGTGTTCATTTTCCGATGATATCGGGTTCCATTACCCGCTGATCAGTGTAGAGGCTTCCGGTTGCGATGATCCTTGTTCTATCGGCAAAGTTTTACCGATAGTTACATGAAATGTAACCCCGGGGTTCGTGGCAATTCTAAAACAGCGTTAGATTGCGTTAAACCAATGACCGCTGGCGACATCCTGAAACAGCCGGTCTTGACCCGGGAAAGCATCGTTCATCTTCCGTCGGACACGTGTCAAAACCCCCTTGAAGGAGCGCGTGGAATGCTGAATTTGTTTCAAAATTCCACGTGTGAACCAAGCCTTGTCATTCTTGGCGACATTTTGCGCTGTTTACTGAAACCGTCGGGTTACTTGCCAGCTACCGAGGCCCTTCGGAGGGCCTGGCAGCCGGAAAGAGCGTCGGGGCCGTCGCCATTCACCCCGATATGACGCAAAGTGTAATCGGTCACAGCGCCTTGCTGCGCCGGTGTGCCTGACACTCTGCAAGGAAGTGCGCGGCCATCCTGCAAACATGACAATCGTCAGGAAGATCGGCGCCCTGGGCGTGCCGCGTGGTTCACGCCCCCATTTGCGCCCCCGGCAGGCAGGACAGGCAATAGAATCGGGCCCATGAAACCCTTGAGTCTGGCCCTGTCCATCGAATGGGACGATTGCACCGTGGCGCTGGCCGGCGCCGGCATCGACCACGGTACCGAAAGCACCGCCATCGAACTGAGTGCGCGCACGCTGCTGGACGCCAGCGGCGGCCCCCAGGCCTCGCGCGATGCGCTGGCCCTGGTGCAGCAGGCACTCCGGCAGGCCGGTCGCCGGCTGGATGAGGTCGAGCGCTTCTACGTGAACGTGGGGCCGGGCGCCTTCACCTCGCTGCGCATTGCCGTGGGGCTCGTGCAGGGCCTGGCACTGCCGGGCAACCGGCCGGTGGGTGCCATTGGCTCTCTGCAGGCGCTGGCGGCCACGGTGCCGGACTGGCGTTTCCCGCTGGCCTCCCCGGATGCGAACGACGGCCTTTCATCCGGCTGCCCGTCGTCGCCGGCTTCTGCGGGGGCAGCAGACAGCTTCGTTGGGCAGGGCGGCCATGCCGGCGCAGACACGCTGCCCTGGCTGCTCTGTTCTGCTCTGGATGCGCGAATGGGCGAGTGCTATTACGCCGCCTTTCTGTGCCGTGCCGGCCATTGGCCCCAGCCCGCGCTACCACCCGCGGTCGGCAAGGCCGATGACGCCGCCGTGGCCTTCGAGGGGCTGCGCCGGCAGCTGACGGCCGAAGGCCGGATCAGTGCGGTCCACCTGGCCGGCGGCGGTTTTGGCCCGAACTTCGAGCCGCTGCGCGCCTGGGCCATGGAAGTGGGGCAGGATGCGGCACTGGCGGCCGAACGACGCCCTGGCGCACGCGCACTGCTGGCCGTGGCCGATGTGCCGGATGCCCCGGCGCTGATGGCAGCACGGGATGTGCGCCCCCTGTACGTGCGCGACCGCGTGGCACTGGACCGGGACGAGCAGCGCCAGCTGGCAGCGGCCAAGCTGGCCGCACAGCCCGCCGGCCGATGAGCAGGTCCCTCATGGATCTGTCGACGATCGGCTTTCGGCCGATGACGGAAGCCGACCTGCCGGCGGTGGACGCCATCGAACAGGCCGTGCAGCCCTATCCATGGCGGATCAGCCAGTTTGCCGATTCGCTGAAGGCCGGGCATCAGGCCTGGATCTTCACCGAGGCCGGGCAGCCCTTCGGCTATGCCGTGCTGCTGGCGGCGCTGGACGAGGTGGAGCTGCTGACCCTGGCCCTGGCGCGCAGCCATCAGGGGCGCGGGCTGGGCCGACATTGTCTGGGCTGGCTGCAGGCACAGGTACGGCAGCAGGGCGGACGCAGCCTGTTTCTGGAGGTGGCCACCGCCAATGCGCCAGCCCTGGCGCTCTATCAGCGCATGGGCTTCGAGACGCTGGGACGGCGTCGCAACTACTATCGCGCCGCCGACGGTCGCCACGACGACGCCTGGGTGATGCGCTGCCCCCTTGAGCCAACGAAATGACGGAAGATACGGTCGCGATGCCGGACGATGCCTCCACGAAGGACGATGCCGTGCTGGCTGCACGTCGGCGCCGCGCATGGGCCGCACTGGGCCTGGGGCCGTTGTGGCTGCCGCGTGCCGGGGCCTTGCCCGGCGCGCCACACATCACACACGTTACCCGTGCAGATTCGCAGGCCGTGCCAGAGGCTGAAGCAGGGGCCCCCGAGGCTTCCGGATCCGATGCCGATATCGACGTCCATGCCAGCGACGTCTGGCAAGCGCGCGAAGCATCTGCGGACACCGCGGCCATGGCGGGAGAGTCTCCCGCAACGTATTCCGCCCCACAGGTCGAAATTTCTTCTGGTGTCAAAAATTCTTCCGGTGCGAATATCCCTGTCGCCGCTGTTGACATCGGAGAGAGATCGGAGGGCTTGTCCACGGGAGCTGCCGACGTTGCTCCCAACGCCCGCCCGTCTGATGACGTCGTTGCCGATGCAGGCCCCGAGCCCGGGCACCCGGCCTGGGCAGACGACGTGCCGCTGGAGAGTTGGGGCGGCGAACCCTGGATGGAAGACGCGGACTGGCTGCCCGAGCCGATGCTGCCCGCCGAGCCCGAGCCTGAATCCGCACCGTTGTCTCATCCGGACCTGCCTCCGGCACAGCGCTGGATCCGGCTGCGCGAGGATGTGGACGGATGCCGTCGCTGCCGCCTGGCCGAGACGCGCACGAACACGGTGTTCGGGCGTGGACGCCCGCAGCAGGCCCGCTGGATGCTGATCGGCGAGGGCCCGGGGGCCGAGGAGGACAAGCAGGGCGAGGCCTTCGTGGGCCAGGCCGGCAAGCTGCTGGACGCGATGCTGGATGCGGCCGGCATCGATCCTTCTGCAGACGTGTTCATCGCCAACGTGCTGAAGTGTCGCCCGCCCAACAACCGGAACCCCGAACCGGACGAGGTGGCGGCCTGCGAAGGCTACCTGTACGAGCAGATCCGGCTGGTTCAGCCGGACTGCATCCTGCTGCTGGGACGCTTCGCGGCACAGAGCGTGCTGCATTCCGAGCTGCAGATCGGCCGACTGCGCAACAAGCTGCACCACATCACGCTGGACGGCCGGCAGGTACCGGTGGTGGTCACCTATCACCCGGCCTATCTGCTGCGCAACCAGCGCGACAAGCTGAAAGGCTGGGAAGACCTGTGCCTTGCGCTGTCGGCGATGGAGGCACAGGACACCGCGCGCACGGCCAGCTGATCGGCCGCCGGAGGCAGGGCCTCCGGCCCGCGAGGCGCATCCTCAATGCGGTGTTGGAATGTTGCCATGGCGAGGATCCTCGCCGATATGCACTTCGCTGTCGAAGCGGCGCTGGTTGCGCCGGTGCCAGAGAATCACCAGCAGCATGACGCTGGCCACCGCCAGACCGAAGAGCACGGCCACGGTGTTGATGGGCAGGTCCAGCCACAGCATCAGTGCGTAGAACGACAGCATCACCAGGATGTTGAGGTTCTCGTTGAAGTTCTGCACCGCGATGGAGTTGCCGGCGCTCATCACCACGTAGCCACGGTGCTGCAGCAGCGCGTTCATGGGCACCACGAAGAAGCCCGACAGGATGCCGATGACCAGCAGCACGAGCATGGCCATGGCCTCGTTGTGGACGATGGTCATGAGCATGATGGCAAAGCCCATGGCCACGCCCAGCGGCAGCACGCGCAGCGAGCGGCGCAGCGGCACCCAGCTGGCCGCCAGCACGGCGCCCAGCGCCACGCCCAGTGCCACGACGCCCTGCAGGCGGGTGGCCTGGTCCAGGCGCATGTCGAGCTGATGCTCGGCCCATTTCAGCACCAGGAACTGCAGCGAGGCACCAGCCCCCCAGAAGAGCGTGGTGACGGCCAGCGCGATCTGGCCCAGCGGGTCACGCCAGAGGGTGAGGTTGCAGTGCCAGAAGATGCGCAGCAGCGTGAACGGGTTGGAGGTGCGGCCCGGGTAGCGGGCACCGGTATCGGGGATGCGCAGGTTGAAGATTGCAGCCAGCGCATAGATGCCGATGGTGACCACCACGGCAGCCTCGGCCGGGGTGTCGATGTGGGTATCGATGAGGGGCAGGTCGAACGACAGCAGCCAGGGCGCCACGTGGGGCGAGATCAGCACGCCGCCCAGCACGGTCCCCAGGATGATCGACGCGACGGTGGTTCCCTCGATCCAGCCATTGGCAGCCACCAGCTTGTCGGGCGGCAGCAGCTCGGTCAGGATGCCGTACTTGGCCGGCGAATAGGCCGCAGCACCGAAGCCCACCAGCGCGTAGGCCATCAGCGGCGGCAGCATGCCCAGCAGCAGGATGCAGCCCACCAGCTTGATGGCGTTGGTCAGGAACATCACGCGGCCCTTGGGAATGGAGTCGGCAAAGGCGCCGACGAAGGGGGCCAGCATGACGTAGGAGACGACGAAGACCAGCTTCAGGAAGGGGATCAGCCAGTCGGCCGACTGTGCCTCGCGCAACAGGGCGATGGCAGCGATCAGCAGCGCGTTGTCGGCCAGCGACGACAGGAACTGCGCTGCCATGATGGTGTAGAAACCGGGTTTCATCCGGACGTTTCCATTCCAGTCAGTTTGTATGGGCACAGTGTGCCGTAGTTCCTGCCACGGTCACTGCACATGTGGTGGCGATGATACCCGCAACATCGCCATGGCCGGGCAGCGCTTCGTAACACGCTCTATCATCACCGCCATGCCTAGAACATTGACTGCAAGCGTCTCGCCCTCGGCGATGGCGCACAACCTGGCGCTGATACGCCGCCAGGTCCAAGAGAACCGCCCGGATGGCCATGTCCAGGCCGACACGCGCCTGTGGGCGGTGGTGAAGGCCGACGCCTACGGCCATGGCCTGGCCAACGCACTGACCGGCTTTGCCGAGGCCGACGGCATGGCCCTGCTGGAATTCGAGGCGGCCGACTGGCTGCGCCGGCACGGCTGGACAAAACCGATTCTGATGCTGGAAGGTGCCTTCGATGCCACGGATGTGGCGCAGGCGGCCGCCCAGGGGCTGACGCTGGCCATCCACCAGCCGCGCCACCTGCAGTGGCTGGCTGCCCACGACGGGCCGCCGGTGGATGTGTACCTGAAGCTGAACACGGGCCTGAACCGGCTGGGGCTCAAGCCCGATGACGTGGACGCCTACCTGACCCAGGTGCTGGCCACGCCGGGCGTGCGGCTTCGCGGCATGATGACGCACTTTGCCAACGCTGACACCCCGGGCGGAGCCCTCCAGCCGCTGGCCACCTTCGATGCCGTGGCACGTGCCGTGCAGGCCCGGCTGCCGGCCGGGCAGACGCTGGAACACTGCGTGGCCAATTCGGCCGCGCTCTTCACGCTGCCCCAGGCCTATAGGGCCTGGGCGCGTCCGGGCATTGCCCTGTACGGTGCCAGCCCCTTTGCCGGACAGAGCGCGGCGTCGCTGGGGCTGCGCCCCGCCATGCAGCTGACCGGCAACGTGTTGGGTGTTCAACAGCTGACCCCGGGCGAGGCCACCGGTTACGGCGGCATCTTCGTGGCCGAGCAGCCGGTGCGGGTCGGTATCGTGAACTGCGGTTATGCGGACGGCTACCCACGGGTGGCCCCCACGGGCACCCCGGTCGTGGTGGATGGCGTGCGCACCCGCACGCTGGGCCGGGTATCGATGGACATGCTGGCCGTGGACCTGACGCCGATCCCCGACGCGGGGCCCGGCACCCCGGTGGAGCTGTGGGGCGATGCGGTCTCGATCGACGAGGTGGCCGAGTCCGCCGGCACGCTGGGCTATGAGCTGATGTGTGCGGTGGCACCCCGTGTGCGCCGTCGGGTGGTCTGAACATGGCAACGGCCAAGACCCAGTTCGTCTGCCGTGAATGCGGCAACACCACGGCCAAGTGGCTGGGACAGTGCCCGGCCTGCCAGGCCTGGAACACGCTGGAAGAATTCCGGCTGCCGAAAAAGGATGCCAGTGGCCGACGCCCGACAACGGGCATGCTGGCCGAGACCTCCTCGATTGCGCTGCTATCAGAGGTGCCGGTGGACACGGTGCCGCGGCTGCCGACCGGGCTGGCCGAGTTCGACCGCGTGCTGGGCGGCGGCATGGTGCCCGGTTCGGTCGTGCTGATCGGAGGCGACCCGGGCATCGGCAAGTCCACGCTGCTGCTGCAGGCGCTGGCACTGATGTCGCAGAACCAGCGGGTCCTGTACGTGAGCGGCGAAGAGTCACTGGCACAGGTGGCCTTGCGCGGCGCACGCCTGGGCATTGACGGCTCGACGCTGCCGATGCTGGCCGAGGTGTCGCTGGCCCACATCACGCAGGCCATCGAGCAGGTCAAGCCGGCCGTGGTGGTCATCGACTCCATCCAGACGATGATGAGCGACGACCTGCAGTCGGCCCCCGGCAGCGTGTCGCAGGTGCGCGACTGCGCCGCGCAGCTCACCCGGCTGGCCAAGCAGCAGGGTGTGGCGGTGGTGATGATCGGCCACGTGACCAAGGAAGGGGCGCTGGCCGGGCCACGCATCCTGGAGCACATGGTCGACACGGTGCTGTACTTCGAGGGCGACAGCCACTCCACCTACCGGCTGATCCGCGCCATCAAGAACCGCTTCGGGGCCGTGAACGAGCTGGGCGTGTTCGGCATGACCGACCGGGGGCTGAAGGCCGTCACCAACCCGTCGGCGCTCTTTCTGTCGCAGCATGCCGACCCAGTGTCGGGTTCCTGCGTGCTGATCACCCAGGAAGGTACGCGGCCTCTGCTGGTGGAGATCCAGGCGCTGGTGGACCAGTCCGCCGGCGGCGCACCGCGCCGGCTGTGCGTGGGCCTGGATCCGATGCGGCTGTCGCTGCTGCTGGCCGTGCTCAACCGCCATGCCGGCATCCAGTACCACGATCAGGACGTGTTCCTGAACGCGGTGGGCGGCGTGCGCATCACCGAGCCGGCGGCTGACCTGGCCGTCGTGCTGGCCGTACTGTCGTCGCTGAAGAACCGGCCGCTACCGCAGGGGCTAGCCGTGTTCGGCGAGCTGGGCCTGGCCGGTGAAATGCGCCCGTCGCCGCGCGGCCAGGAACGGCTGCGCGAGGCGCTGAAACTGGGCTTCTCGCGGGTGATCTGCCCCAAGGCCAATGCGCCGCGCAAGCCGCTGGCCGGGCTGGAGGTCATCGCCGTGGAGCGCATCGACCAGGCCATTGCCCACGCCTGGGACTGAGCCTCCCTTCAAGCCGCCCCCTCAAGCCGGCATGTGCAGCGGACCCCTGCTGGCAAACAACTTCGATGTTTCTGGCTGTGACCGCGCTAATCCTTGAGGGACGGATCCTGCGGGGCAGTGGGCTTCAGGGGGTCTCGCCATACACCTGCGGTGCAGCCAGCCAGGATCCTGCGGGCAGGGCGCTTCAGCCCAGGTCGTCCAGCAGGATCTCGGCCGCCATCCGGCCGCTGCGTACCGCGCCTTCCAGCGTGGCGGGATAGCCACCGTAGCTGTAGTCACCGGCCAGCACCACACCGGGCAGCTGCGGCAGCAGGTAGCCCGGCGGTACCGTCGGGCGGTCGTCGGTGCAGGCGAAGGTGGCGCGCTTTTCGTGGATCAGCACCATGTGTTCGGCCGGCGGCAACCGCATCAGTTCAGAGAGCTGAGACTGCAGGGCTACCTGGAAGGCGGCC
The DNA here is from genome assembly GCF_900637555.1 of Lautropia mirabilis. Taxonomy (NCBI): domain Bacteria; kingdom Pseudomonadati; phylum Pseudomonadota; class Betaproteobacteria; order Burkholderiales; family Burkholderiaceae; genus Lautropia; species Lautropia mirabilis. Next base: position 2,285,742 of record NZ_LR134378.1, read on the forward strand.
TCACCCTCGGCCTGGGCCGCCTCGCTGTCGCTGATCACCATCGCCCCCAGTCGCCAGCCCGCTTGTTCGCCCCGGTCGAAGAACCAGTGGGCCGGCCCCGGCTCGCCCTGGTCGCCCACCAGCGAGAAGACGGCGGGCAGCCGCGCAGGCAGATCGGGATGGCTTGCCCGCCAGCCGACATAGGCCGTGGTGATGGGACGCCAGCCAAAGCCGTTGAGCGGCGCCAGAAAGGAAGCCGGCGCAATGTGGGCCAGCAGCCGCGCACTGGTGGGCGGCGGGCAGGCCAGAATGACATGGCGCGCCTGAAGCGTCCGTTCGTCCTGACCGGCGCTGCCGGTACGCAACATATAGCCAACACCGCCCGGCGAGGCAGTCCATGCCCCTTCGGCACCCGGCGTGCTGCCCAGACGGCCCACACGGATCTCGCGGACCGGTGTGCGAAGCTGGACGGGACACCCCTGTGCTTGCAGCCAGGCCAGGGCCGGATCGACGAAAAGCGCCCCCAGATCCTGACCGGCCAGCACGAAGTCGCTGGCAGCCGGCGCACGGCCCAGGCTGTCGCGCAGCACCCGCAGGAAGACCTGGGCCGAAGCCAGTTCCGGCGGCGTGTTCATGGTGCTGACCACCAGCGGATCCCACAGCTGCCGTACCAGCACCGGGGGCTGATGGGTCCGTGTGTACCAGTCAGCCACGGTGCGCACGCCCATGGGAGGGTGCCAGCCACTCAGCCGTGCCAGCGCCAATGTGCGCAGCAGGTGCAGCCGCTGGGCCACCGTCAGGCCCCGGGCCGACAGCAGGGCGGTCAGCAGCGACAGGGATTCCGCCGGATTCAGCCCCACCGGAGCATCCCCGGACACGACCGGGGCATGGCGCCGCCGCTTCAGCCGCAGGCCGGCCGCATTCTCCCAGTGCATCGGCAGGCGCTGCATGCCCTGGCCGCCCAGCCAGTCCACCAGCGCCAGCGTGTCACGGTAGGCCCCCAGCAGCAGGTGCTGCCCGTTGTCCAGCACGATGCCGTCGGTGTCGGGCCAGGGCAGTGTCTGGCTCCGTGCCCGGCCACCGGCCTGAGGCGCCGCTTCCAGCACCTGCACCGGCACGCCGGCACGCCGCAGGTGCAGCGCGGCCGACAGCCCGGCCCAGCCTGCCCCCACGATGACCACGGGCGGCATGTCATCCCGCAGGGCAGGCACGTTCCGGAGGGAAGCCTCCGGCGTTCCGTCGATACGCATGGGCGTCAGGCCGGATCGGTCGTGATGCGGGGCGGGCGGCCAGTGGCGCGTGTGCGGCAGGCCAGCCAGAACTTGCGCAGCGGCGTGAGCGCAATGCGCTGCGTCATGACCGGATAGCCACTGCGCGCGATCTCGTCGAGCAGACTGGCGTAGATGGCCGCCATGATCAGTCCGGGCCGCTGTCGAGCGCGGTCCACATCCGGCAGCAGGTCAAAGGCTTCGCGGTAGGCCTGACGGGCCCGCACCACCTGTTCGGCCATCAGCGCCCGGAAGGCGGGCGATTCCTGCACCTCGGCGCGTGCCGACAGGATCTGCTGGCGGCTCAGGCCATGACGGATCAGATCCTGCTGCGGCAGGTAGACGCGCCCGAGCCGGGCGTCCTCGCCCACGTCGCGGATGATGTTGGTGAGCTGGAAGGCCAGCCCCAGCCGGTCGGCATACTGCAGCGTCTTCGGGTCTTCGTAGCCGAAGATGGCCGCCGACATCTCGCCCACCACGCCGGCGGCCCGGCGACAGTAGAGCTTCAGCCCTTCGAAATCCAGGTAGCGTTCACCGTCCAGGTCCATGCGCATGCCGTCGATGACCTCCACCAGCTGGCGGCGACGCAGGCCATAGGGCGCAAGGAAAGGTTGCAGGGCGCGCGTGACGGGATGGGTGGGTGCCCCGTCAAAGAGGGCTCCCACTTCCTGGGCCCACCAGTCGAGCTTGCGCCGGGCCACGTTGCGATCGCCCTGCGAATCGGCCACGTCATCAACCTCGCGACAGTAGGCATAGAGCGCAGTGATGGCGCGCCGCCGCTCGGGCGGCAGGAAGAGAAAGCTGTAGTAGAAGCTGGAACCACTCTTCACTGCCTTGTCCTGGCAGTATTCATCCGGTGTCATGAAAACGGTGTCGTCGTGGACGGAAAACGGGGTCAGGCCTGACGGCGGGGGAAAAGCGCCAGGCGCAGCAAGGCGGGGCCATCGCGCCAGCCCAGGGCAGGGCGACGGGCCACGGAATCGTAATCGGCATGGGCGATCCGGTCCAGAATGCGCTGGCCGCCGGCGATGATGAAACGCAGTTCAGCCGCCAGGCGCCAGGGCAACTGCTGCGGCAATGCCACACCGGCCAGCAGCTGGGCCTGAGTACTCTGCCATTCCAGGCGCACGGCCTGGCGACTTGCCGCGCCCAGACGGCCTGCACGGGCCTCGGCCAGCAGCATCTCGGCGCTGCTTCCCGCCGCAGCCAGTGTGGCGGCAGGCAGGTAGACCCGATCCTTGGCGGCATCGATGCCGATGTCCTGCAGGAAATTGATGCGCTGCAGGGCGCTGCAGATGGCGTCGGACTGCGCCAGCGCCGTGTCCGATCCCACCCCGTACAGCTGCAGCAACAGCCGTCCCACCGGGTTGGCCGAGCGGCGGCAGTAATCCTGCACCTGAGCCTCGGTGTCGTAGCGCGTCACCCGCAGATCCTGAAGAAAGGCATCAAGCAGATCATGGAAATGACGCCAGTGCAGCCCGTGGCGCTGCACCGAGGCCACCAGCCCATCCACCACCGGCACACCGCTGGGGGCGCCCCGGGCGGCTTCATCCAGCGCCGCGTGCAGCGCCTGCAGCGCCACCTCGCGCTCGGCCGTCGGCACATCGCCCTCGTCGGCCAGGTCGTCGGCATGGCGGGCAAACCGGTAGATGGCCAGAACCGCCGGGCGCAGCTGCGCGGGCACGAGCCACGACCCCACCGGGAAGTTCTCGGCATGGTCGACCCCGTGCCAGGGCCTGGAGGCCTGAGCGGGGGCAGGGCTGCCGGATGCCGGTCCGTCAGCATCCGAGGGGGTGCGCGCTGGATTCATGGCACCGGATTGTAGCCAGCGAACCGACCGTCTTCTGCATGGATGCGATAATATGGGTCAAATTGATGACTCGTCGGTCATTGACAGACTCCTTCTTTCGTCGTGTCGATCATGATCTGCTGTCTGCCCCCATCTTCCCTGGCCAGAAGCCCGTTCCGGACACTGGCGCTGACCTGCCTCGGAGCCTTCCTGCTGGTCGGTTGTGGCCAGAAGCCCGCGCACCATGAAGAGCCGCCCCGACCGGTACTGTCCGAGGTGATACGGCCCGCGCCGCTCCTGGATGGCTGGTCCCTGGCCGGTGAGGTGCGGGCACGCGCCGAGGTCAGCTATGCCTTCCAGACCGGAGGCCGCGTCATCGAGCGACAGGTGGACACGGGCGATACCGTGACGGTCGGTGAGGTGCTGGCCCGCATCGATCCCGTGGACCTCAAGCCGCTGGTCAACGCCCGCCGTGCCGATCAGCTGGCGGCCCGCAGCGAGCTGCAGCTGGCCCAGGCCGACCTGGAGCGCGCCGAGCGGCTGCACGCCCGGAATTTCGTGAGCAGCGCCAATGTGGATCGGGCTCGCGCCGCGGTGGACGTGGCAAAGGCCCGGCTGAAGGCAGCCAACGCCCAGGCACACCAGGCGGACAACGCCTTCGGCTACCGCCAGCTGGTGAGCAAGGTCGATGGCGTGGTGACGGCCGTGCAGGTGGAAGCCGGGCAGGTCGTGGCCGCGGGTCAGCCTGTCATGCGCGTGGCGGCCCAGGGGGATGTGGAAGTGGCCGTGGCCATTCCCGAGGCCGATCTGGCCCGCACCCGTTCTGCCGGCACGTGGCGGGTCGAGTTTCCGGGGCTGCCCGGCAAGCACTGGGAGGCCATGCTGCGCGAACTGTCGCCTGCTGCCGATCCGGCCTCACGCACCTACGCAGCCCGGCTGGCCCTGCAGGGAGACACCCATGAGGTGGCCCTGGGCATGAGTGCCGTGGTCCATGCGCCCCGCACCGATGCCGACGTGCTGAGCGTGCCGTTGAGCGCGCTCTACAGCCGTGACGACGGCGCGCAGGTCTGGGTGCTCGACCGCTCGTCGTCCACCGTACGCGCCCGGCCCGTCGTGCTGGGCGCCGCCAGCGGCAACCGGGTGGTGATCCGCCAGGGCCTGTCGGCCGGTGACGAGGTGGTGGTGGCCGGTGCCAATCTGCTGCGCGACGGTCAGAAGGTGCAACTGCCCGGCAAGCGTCAGGACAGCCAGGGCACCGGGCAGGGCGGTTCCGAAGGCCACGGACGCCCGGACGGGCAGCGCAAGAACGGCGGGGCATGACGATGCCGAACCTTCCCGAAACCCCACAGACCGCACATTCCGGCGCCACCCGGCGCGAGGGCTTCAACCTCTCGGCCGTTGCGTTGCGCTACCGGCAGGTGACGCTCTTTTTCCTGCTGATCTGCGGTATCGGCGGTGCGCTGGCCTTCTTCAGCCTGGGCCAGCGTGAGGACCCCGACTACACCTTCCGGGCGATGGTGGTGCGCACGCTCTGGCCGGGCGCCACGGCCCAGCAGGTGGACGAACTCGTCACCGATCGCATCGAGAAGACGGTGCAGGAGATTCCCTACTTCAAGTACACCACCAGCTACTCCAAACCGGGTGAGTCGCTGGTCGTGCTGATGCTGAAGGACTCCTCGCCGCCCGACAAGGTGAAGGACTACTGGTACCAGGTGCGCAAGAAGATCGGCGACATCCGCTACCGGCTGCCGCCTGCCATCCAGGGGCCGTTCTTCAACGATGAATTCGGCGACGTCTTCGGCACCATCTACGCCATGACCGGCGACGGCATCGACATGGCGCGGCTGCGCCGCTACGCCGAGGACGTGCGCGACCAGCTGCTGCACGTGCCCGATGTCGCCAAGGTGGAGCTGGTGGGCGTGCAGCCCGAACAGATCCACGTCACCCTGTCGGCCACACGCCTGGCGCGGCTGGGCCTGACGCCCGAGGCCATCGCCCGCGAGATGCAGGCCCAGAACCTGGTGGCCTCGGCCGGCACCCTGCACACCGACGCCCGCAGCGTGCGGCTGAACGTGAGCGGCCAGTTCGACAACGTGAAGGCTGTCCAGGCGCTGCGACTGACCGTGGGGGGACGCATCATCCGCCTGGGGGACATCGCCAGCGTCACCCGCGGCTATCAGGATCCGCCCACCATGGTGATGCGCTATCAGGGCAGGGATGCCATCGGCATTGCCGTCTCGATGGTGGGCAACGGCGACGTGCTGCAGCTGGGCCGCAACCTGGATGCCCGCATGCGCGAGCTGCGCACCGATCTGCCGGTGGGCATCGAGTTCGGCAAGGTCTCCGACCAGCCCAAGGTGGTGGAAGGGGCCGTGGATGTCTTCACCCGCTCGCTGCTGGAAGCGGTCATCATCGTGCTGGCGGTCAGCCTGCTCAGTCTGGGGCTGCGTGCCGGCATGGTGGTGGCGCTGTCCATCCCGCTGGTCCTGGCCGCCACCTTCCTGGGCATGAAGGTCTTCGGCATCGACCTGCACCGCGTCTCCACCGGCGCGCTCATCATCGCGCTGGGCCTGCTGGTCGACGACGCGATGATCTCCATCGAGATGATGGCCCGCAAGCTGGAAGAGGGGCTGGACACCTTCCATGCCGCCACCTACGCCTACACCAGCACCGCCTTCCCGATGCTGACCGGCACGCTGATCACGGCCGTGGGCTTTCTGCCCATCGCCACCGCGCGCTCATCCACGGGCGAATACACCTTCGCCATCTTCGCGGTCGTCACGCTGGCCCTGCTCATCTCATGGGTGATGGCCGTCGGCGCCGTACCCTTCATCGGCACCTACCTGCTGCGCGGTCGCGACACGCCGGTTGCCGCGGCGAATCCGGATGCTCACGCGAAGCAGGCCCTGACCACATCCGCCGGGGCCGGGGCAGGCGGCAGCACGGGCCACGGCGCGGAGCACGCGCTTTTCGATACCCCGTTCTACCGCCGGCTACGCGCGACCATCGAGGGCGCCATGCGTCACCGCTGGATCACGCTGGGCATCACGGTGCTGCTCCTGGCGGCCGGGGTGGCCGGCATGCAGTTCACCACCAAGCAGTTCTTCCCGCCCTCCGATCGCGCCGAGATCCTGGTGGACCTGTGGCTGCCCGAGGGCGCCAGCCTGGCGGCCACCCGGGCCCAGTCCGAACAGCTGGAGAGCTGGCTGGCCAGGGACGACGACGTGCAGAGCTTCGTGGCCTACGTGGGCAACGGCAGCCCGCGCTACTTCCTGTCGCTGGACCAGCAGCTCTACCGCACCAACTATGCGCAGTTCGTCGTGCTGACCCCGGACGTGGAGGCCCGCAACCGCCTGATGCCGCGTCTGCAGGCCGAGCTGGCCGGCAACTTCCCCGGCGTGCGCGCCCGCGCATACCTCACGCCGCTGGGCCCGCCCGTGGCCTTCCCGGTGCAGTTCCGCATCGGGGGACCCGATGTCGGCACGATCAAGCGCATCGCCAACCAGGTGCTGGAGGTGGTCCGCGCCAACGCCTACACCGTCGAACCGCACCTGAACTGGGGCGAGCGCAGCCCCAGCATCCAGGTCGACGTGGACCAGGACCGGGCGCGTGCCGTGGGCCTGTCCAGCGGCCAGATCAGCCGGGCGTTGGGCGGCGTCATCGATGGCGCCACCATCGGCACGCTGCATGAGGGTGACCAGCTGCTCCCGGTGATCATGCGGGCCCCTCAGAACGAGCGCAACGACCTGTCGGCGCTGGGTTCCATTCCGATCACCACGCCGCTGGGGGGCACTGTCCCGCTGTCGCAGGTGGCCACGCTGCGCCAGGTGATGGAGGAACCCATCCTCTGGCGCCGCAGCCGCATCCCCACGCTGACCGTCAACGCCGATGTCGTGGACGGCGTGCAGGGGCCGGACGTGATGCACCAGATCCAGCGCCAGCTGAAGACGATCCGGGCCGGACTGCCGGCTGGCTACCACATCGATGCCGGTGGCCCCGAGGAAGAGAACGTCAGCGCGCAGGCCTCCATCATGAGCGGCATGCCGCTGATGGTGGGGCTGATCCTCACGCTGCTGATGCTGCAGTTGCGGCGCTTCTCGCTCGTGCTGATGGTGATGCTCACCGCACCGCTGGGCATCGTCGGCGTGGTGGCGGCGCTGCTTGTCTCGGGCCGCCCCTTCGGCTTCGTCGCCATGCTGGGCACCATCGCGCTGGCCGGCATCATCATGCGCAACACCGTCATCCTGGTGGACCAGATCCGACAGGACATCGACGAGGGGCACACGCCGTGGGAGGCCGTGCGCGAGGCCACCGTGCGCCGCTTCCGGCCAATCACCCTTACCGCTGCCGCGGCCATTCTGGCCATGATCCCGCTGTCGCGCGACGTGCTGTGGGGACCCATGGCCGTCTCGATCATGGGCGGTCTGGTGGTGGCCACGGCACTCACGCTCCTGATGGTGCCGGCGCTCTACGTGGCCTGGTACCGCATCCGTCCGCCGAAGCGCGCCGCTGCCTGACGGCCTGTGCCCGGGCCGCTGTTTGCCGGATACAACGCCGGCAACGCGGCCCGAAGGCAGCCCCCGGTGCAAATGGGGGAGGGCAGCCCCCTCACGGCACTGCAACCACGGTCCGGCCCGCATCCTCTTTTCTGTTTCAGCTAGAATCATTGGGATTGACGCGCTGCCTGCGGCCCGAGCCTTGCCGGGAAACGACGTCCCGCGCCGCATCGGGTTGACCCGACACCGGCAACGGTGCCCAGCGGTACGTCGCGGCAGCGCCTGCAACCGGCCCTTTTTCCGGTCCTGCGGCTGTGGCGAAATTGGTAGACGCACCAGATTTAGGTTCTGGCGCCGCAAGGTGTGAAGGTTCGAGTCCTTTCAGCCGCACCAGCCTGCCTTTTCTTGAACAACCAACCCAACGGAACTCAACGACGGATGGCTTCCCAGCTTGAAACAACCGGCACCCTGGAACGCCGGCTGACGCTTTCGGTAAACCCGGCCGACATTTCCTCCAAGGTCCAGGAGCGCTTGCGTTCGATGGCCAAGACCACCCGCATGCCGGGCTTTCGCCCCGGCAAGGTGCCGGTGCGCCTGATCGAGCAGAGCTACGGTCCGCAGGTGCATTCCGAAGTCCTCGGCGAAGCCATCTCGCGCGCCTTCAGCGACGCCGTGCAGGCCGAGAACCTGCGCGTGGCCGGCCAGCCCGAGATCGCGCCCAAGGACGAAAGCCAGGGCCCCAATGCCACCGAATTCGTCGCCACCTTCGAGGTCTACCCCGACGTGAAGCTGGGTGACCCGGCCACGCTGGAAGTCGACCGCTACAACGCCAGCGTCGACGACAAGGCCCTGGAAGCCACCATCGACGTGCTGCGCAAGCAGCGCACCCGCTGGAAGGCCGTCGATCGCGCCGGCGAGAAGGGTGACCGTGCCACCATCGACTTCGTGGGCAAGCTCGACGGTGAAGCCTTCCCCGGCGGTTCCGCCGAGGGCTTCCCGATGGTGCTGGGCGAAGGCCGCATGCTGCCTGACTTCGAGGCCGGCGTGCTGGGCAAGAAGGCTGGCGAGACCGTCACCTTCGACGTGAAGTTCCCCGACGACTACAACGCCGAGCACCTGGCCGGCAAGACCGCCCAGTTCGAGGTCAAGATCCAGAAGGTCGAGGCGCCCGAGCTGCCCGAGGTCGATGCCGACTTCGCCCGCCAGATGGGCCAGGAAGACGGTGACGTCGAGAAGTTCCGTGCCGACGTGCGCACCAACCTGGAGCGCGAGGTCCGTCAGCGCGTGCAGTCGCGCACCAAGAGCTCCGTCATGGACAAGATCGTCGGCCTGGCCGACATCGAGCTGCCCAAGGCCCTGGTCGCCCAGGAAGCCGAGTCGCTGGCTGCCCGCATGCGCGAGGACCTGCAGGCCCGCGGCGTGGATCTGCGCAAGGCCCCGCCGGTGCCCACCGACGCCTTCACCGAACAGGCCACCCGCCGCGTGCGTCTGGGCCTGATCGTCTCCGAAGTGGTGCGCGAGAATGCCCTGCAGGCCAAGCCCGAGCAGATCCGCAAGCAGATCGAGGAATTCGCCTCCACCTACGAGAACCCGGCCGAGGTGATCCGCTGGTACTTCAGCGACCGTGACCGTCTGGCCGAGGTCGAGGCCCTGGTCGTCGAGCAGAACGTCGTCGACTGGCTGCTGTCCAAGGCCAAGGTCACCGACCACGAGGTCAGCTTCGACGAGCTGATGAAGGGTCTGGCCTGATCAGGCCCTCCTGCCGCCACCGGCGCCTGTCCGGCGGCGCCCCCATCAGGCCCGCCGGATGCCACGGGCGGCGGGGCTCCTTCGGAGCCCGCCACCTTGCGGCCCTCCGCAACATCCCCATATGGGTTGTGCAAGACCGGTCGGTGACATCCCGGCCGGTTTGCATTTTCGCCCCACCATCGAGGAAGCATTCATGACCTTCAACAGCTTGGTCGAGGATCAGGTCAACCTGCACCTGGCGCAGGCCACCGATCCCTTCGCCCCGCAGGCCGTCGCACAGGCTCCCCAGGGCCTGGGCATGGTGCCCATCGTCATCGAGCAGAGCGGTCGGGGCGAGCGTGCCTACGACATCTACTCGCGCCTGCTGCGTGAGCGCGTGGTGTTCCTGGTGGGCCCGGTGATGGATCAGTCCGCCAACCTGGCCGTGGCCCAGATGCTGTATCTGGAAAGCGAGAACCCGGACAAGGACATCCACTTCTACATCAATTCCCCCGGTGGCTCCGTCTCGGCGGGTCTGGGCATCTTTGACACCATGCAGTTCGTCAAGCCCGACGTCTCCACGCTGTGCATCGGCTTTGCCGCCAGCATGGGTGCCTTCCTGCTGGCCGCCGGTGCCAAGGGCAAGCGTCATTCGCTGCCCAACTCGCGCATCATGATCCACCAACCCTCGGGCGGCGCCCAGGGCCAGGCCTCGGACATCGAGATCCACGCCAAGGAGATCATCTACCTGCGCAAGCGCCTGAACCAGATCCTGGCTGACCGCACCGGCCAGCCGCTGGAGCGCATCGAGCGCGACACTGAGCGCGACAACTTCATGTCCGCCGACGAGGCCCTGGAATACGGCCTCATCGACAAGGTGATGACCTCGCGCACCGAGGCCACCGCCAAAGCCGACGCCGGCAGCAAGTAAGAGACCGGAGATACAGCGCATGCCCGACAACACAGGATCCTCCGACAAGCCCCTCTACTGCTCGTTCTGCGGCAAGAGCCAGCACGAGACCCGCAAGCTGATCGCGGGTCCGTCGGTCTACATCTGCGACGAGTGCATCGACCTGTGCAACGAGATCATCCGTGACGAAGTGCAGGGCGAGGCACCCGGCACGCCGTCCAGCGAGCTGCCCATCCCGTCCGAGATCGCGGCCATCCTCGACCAGTACGTGATTGGCCAGCAGAAGGCCAAGCGCACGCTGGCCGTGGCGGTCTACAACCACTACAAGCGGTTGCGTCACAAGGGCGACAAGGACGACGTGGAGCTGACCAAGAGCAACATCCTGCTGGTCGGCCCCACCGGTTCGGGCAAGACGCTGCTGGCCCAGACGCTGGCGCGGCTGCTCAACGTGCCCTTCGTGATGGCTGACGCCACCACGCTCACCGAGGCCGGCTACGTCGGCGAGGACGTCGAGAGCATCATCCAGAAGCTGCTGGCCGCCTGCAACTACGAGATCGACAAGGCCCAGACGGGCATCGTCTACATCGACGAGATCGACAAGATCTCGCGCAAGGCCGACAACCCGTCCATCACCCGTGACGTCTCGGGCGAGGGCGTGCAGCAGGCGCTGCTGAAGCTCATCGAGGGCACCGTGGCCTCGATCCCGCCGCAGGGCGGGCGCAAGCACCCCAACCAGGACTTCGTGCAGGTCGACACCACCAACATCCTGTTCATCTGTGGTGGCGCCTTCGACGGCATGGACAAGGTGATCCGCGACCGTTCCGAGCGCTCCGGCATCGGTTTCGGCGCCCAGGTCAAGGGAGCATCCGACCGCAGCCTGTCGGAACTCTTCCAGGACATCGAGCCTGACGACCTGATCAAGTTCGGCCTGATCCCCGAACTGGTGGGCCGTCTGCCCGTGCTGGCCACGCTGGACGAGCTGGACGAGGCCACGCTGGTCCGCATCCTCACCGAGCCGAAGAACGCGCTGGTCAAGCAGTACCAGAAGCTCTTCTCGATGGAAGGTGTCGAGCTGGACATCCGTCCGGCCGCGCTCAAGGCCATTGCCCGCCAGGCGCTCAAGCGCAAGGCCGGTGCGCGCGGCCTGCGCTCCATCCTGGAGCATGCGCTGATCGACATCATGTACGAGCTTCCCGGCCTGAAGAACGTCGAGAAGGTCGTCATCGACGAGAACGTCATCGAAGGCACCAGCAAGCCGCTCCTGATCTACAGCGAGACCTCCAAGGTCTCGGGAGGCGACAGCTGACGATCGCCGGACCGGCCAGGGCATCCCCTCGCAACTATCAGGACGGAAGTCCGGGTAGCGGGGGCCCCTTGGCCCATCCGGGGGCGCTTTGCATCCGCCACCCGATGGCCTGTACCATCGACAACAGCCGGCCCCGTTTACACCTTCCGTGCAGACTTGGCCGGCTGTCCCGTTTCTGCAGCCTCCGTTCTTTCCACCATCCTTGCCGCCAGCCCGCTTCGGCGGTGCCTGCCCATCGTCACCACCCGCTTTTTCATTCCCCCGTTTTCCGGGCATGCCGGCCGTCATTCACACGGCTGACAGGCCTTCGGCGTGCTGTCGATGCGTGGCGGCCGCAGAACGCGCCACCTTCCGACGGATCGCGCCGGCCGCCCGTCCCGCGCCCTGCTGTGCGGCCGGCCGGACACGGTTTCATAAGGAAACTCGCAACAACCTCCGCGTATTCTTGTAATCTTTTGGAATCATCCCCAGATGCCTCGTATGCTGACCCCTGTCGCCCAGGACGGTCCCGGGTACAGCGGTCAGCACACTTTTCGGGAAACCGATGAACGATAGCCATATTCCCAACCAGACCCTGCCACTGCTGCCCCTGCGCGACGTGGTGGTCTTCCCCCACATGGTGATCCCGCTCTTCGTGGGCCGCCAGCGTTCCATCAAGGCGCTGGAAGCGGCCATGGAAGCCGGCAAGAGCATCATGCTGGTTGCCCAGAAGAACGGCTCGAAGGACGACCCCACCGCCAGCGACATCTATGGCATTGGCTGCGTCTCCAACATCCTGCAGCTGCTGAAGCTGCCCGACGGTACCGTCAAGGTGCTGATCGAGGGCGTCAGCCGCGCACGCATCGCCAACGTCGACACCGAGGGCGAGTACTTCTCGTGCGAGCTGGACGACATCCATGACGAGGAGTCGGTCTCGCCCGAGGTCGAAGCCCTGCGGCGCACCATCCTGTCGCAGTTCGAGCACTACGTGAAGCTCAACAAGAAGGTGCCCTCCGAGATCCTGGCCTCGCTGTCCGGCATCGAGGATGCGGGTCGCCTGGCCGACACCATCGCCGCACACCTGCCCATCCGCATCGAGCAGAAGCAGGAAGTGCTGGAGACGCTGCCGGTGGGCGAGCGCCTGGAGAAGCTGCTGGCGCAGATCGAGAACGAACTCGACATCCTTCAGGTCGAGAAGCGCATCCGCGGGCGCGTCAAGCGCCAGATGGAAAAGAGCCAGCGCGAGTACTACCTGAACGAGCAGGTCAAGGCCATCCAGAAGGAACTGGGCGAGGGCGAGGACGGTGCCGACTTCGAGGACATCGAGAAGAAGATCAAGGCCGCCCGCATGCCCGAAGAGGCCCGCAAGAAGTGCGAGGGCGAGTTCCGCAAGCTGCGCCTGATGTCGCCCATGTCGGCCGAGGCCACCGTGGTGCGCAACTACATCGACACGCTGCTGGCCCTGCCGTGGAAGAAGAAGAGCAAGCTCAACAATGACCTGGCCCATGCCGAGAAGGTGCTCGATGAGGACCACTACGGGCTGGAGAAGGTCAAGGAGCGCATCCTGGAACACCTCGCGGTGCAGCAGCGCGTCGACAAGGTGAAGGCCCCGATCCTGTGCCTGGTCGGACCTCCGGGCGTGGGCAAGACCTCGCTGGGTCAGTCCATCGCGCGCGCCACCAACCGCAAGTTCGTGCGCATGGCCCTGGGCGGCGTGCGTGACGAGGCCGAGATCCGTGGCCACCGTCGCACCTACATCGGCTCGATGCCGGGCAAGATCCTGCAGAGCATCACCAAGGTCGGCGTACGCAATCCGCTCTTCCTGCTCGACGAAGTCGACAAGATGGGCCAGGACTTCCGTGGCGACCCGGCTTCGGCCCTGCTGGAGGTGCTCGACCCCGAGCAGAACGACACTTTTGCCGACCACTACGTCGAGGTCGACTACGACCTGTCGGACGTGATGTTCGTGGCCACGGCCAACTCCTTCAACATTCCCGCACCGCTGCTGGACCGGATGGAAGTCATCCGCCTGTCCGGCTATACCGAGGACGAGAAGGTCTCGATTGCCCAGCGCTACCTGCTGCCCAAGCAGATCAGGAACAACGGCCTCAAAGCCGGTGAACTGACGGTCAGCGAAGCGGTGCTGCGCGACATCCTGCGCTTCTACACGCGGGAGGCCGGCGTGCGTTCGCTGGAGCGCGAGCTGTCCAAGATCTGCCGCAAGGCCGTCAAGGCGCTGCTGCTGGACAAGTCGCTCAAGGGCATCACCGTCACGGCCGAGAACCTCGACACCTTCCTGGGCGTGCGCCGCTACACCTACGGCATTGCCGAGAAGAACAACCAGGTCGGGCAGGTCAATGGTCTGGCCTGGACGGAAGTGGGCGGCGAGCTGCTCACCATCGAGGCCATCGCCGTGCCGGGCAAGGGCAAGAACCTCACCACCGGCAAGCTGGGCGACGTGATGCAGGAGTCCATCAAGGCCGCGATGACCGTGGTGCGCCGCCGTGCGGCACAGCTGGGCATCAAGCCGGACTTCTACGAGAAGCAGGACATCCACGTCCACGTGCCCGAGGGCGCCACGCCGAAGGACGGGCCCAGCGCAGGCATCGCCATGACCACGGCACTGGTGTCGGTGCTGACCGGCATTCCGGTACGTGCCGACGTGGCCATGACCGGCGAGATCACGCTGCGCGGCGAGGTGCTGGCCATCGGCGGCCTGAAGGAGAAGCTGCTGGCCGCCCAGCGTGCGGGCATCAAGCTGGCCCTCATCCCCGAGGAAAACGTCAAGGATCTGGCCGAGATCCCCGACAACGTGAAGAACAGCCTCGAGATCGTGCCGGTGAAGTGGATCGACAAGGTGCTGGAACTGGCCCTGGTGCATCGTCCCCAGCCGCTGCCGGAAGAGGGCGAGGATCCCACGTCCGCTCCGGCCACGCCGCCAGCCGCCGCCAAGCCCAAGGACGGCATCGTGGCGCACTGACCCGGACAGGGCTTGAGCAGGGCAGGGCGGCACTCCAGCTGCCCTGTTGCCCCCTCCGCCATGAACGTCGCCAGCACGGCCTTCAGCTGCTGGCGACGTTTTTTTTGCGCCCCACTTGCAAAGCACACAAAAGTCGGTTTATCATCGCAGCTTCAGTGCACGGCACACTGGGTGCTTAGCTCAGTTGGTAGAGCGGCGCCCTTACAAGGCGTAGGTCGGGAGTTCGAGACTCTCAGCACCCACCACCTGTCAGGCACTGGACTGAAGTTTTCCTGCCGTTCAAGTGAAGTCTGCTTGGACAGTGGATCAGAAAACAGCAGGCAACTCAACGAGCTGCAGCTTTTTTTTGAACCACCGGTTGACAACCAAAAAAAGCAGGATATAATGATGACTTCAGCGGTTGATTGAAAGCTGTTGAGAGTAGGAGCGGTAGTTCAGTTGGTTAGAATACCGGCCTGTCACGCCGGGGGTCGCGGGTTCGAGCCCCGTCCGCTCCGCCAACTCTTGAAAGCTTCAGTAAGCTGAAACAACGAAACCACCCTTGAGGTGGTTTTTTTGTGCCCATCGTCAGCGCAAGGCTTCTGACAGCCTTCCTGAAGGGCCTCCCAGGCCGTCTGTTGGCCCACCTGCGGCACACGCAGTGCCAGTGCCAGTGCCAGTGCCAGTGCCAGTGCCAGTACCAGTGCTAGGGCTTGCGCCTGCAAGGGTCCTGCCGCGCACAGGCGCGCACCATAACCCTCGAAGAATCAACGATCTGGAGACCAACGCTGCCAAACCACCCCACGGCGGCTGTTGCGGGAATTACCACGTATTACAAACAATGATTATCATTGCCCCGTAGCGAATCACTCCACTTCCGATCAGAACCCGCTTTCCAGATGCTTGTTCCCTTTCTCATCATGTTGCGCGAGGGCATCGAAGCCGCCCTCATCGTCGGCATCGTCGCCAGTTACCTGAAACAGAGCGGTCGTGACGGCCTGATGCCCGCCGTCTGGGTGGGCGTGCTGCTGGCCAGTGCGCTGTCGCTGTTTGCGGGCGCCGCGCTCCAGCTCATGGCGGCCGAGTTCCCGCAGAAGGAACAGGAGCTCTTCGAGGGCGTGGTGGGCCTCATCGCCGTCGGCATGCTCACCTCCATGGTGTTCTGGATGCGCAAGACCGCGCGCAACATCAAGGGCGACCTGCAGGCCTCGGTCGAGCGGGCGCTGGGCCATGGCACCGATGCGGCCGGCTGGGCGCTCATCGGCATGGTTTTCCTGGCCGTGGCGCGCGAGGGCCTGGAATCGGTCTTCTTCCTGCTCGCCATCTTCCAGCAGAGCCAGGGCTGGCAGGCGCCCGTCGGGGCACTGGCCGGCATCGCCGTGTCCGTCATCATCGGCTATGGCCTCTATTCCGGTGGCGTGCGGCTCAACCTTCGGCGCTTCTTCCGCTTTACCGGCGTGTTCATCCTGCTGGTGGCGGCCGGGCTGCTGGCCGGGGTGCTGCGCAAGTTCCACGAAGCCGGCATCTGGAACCAGCTGCAGACGGTGGTCTTCGATCTGGACCACACGCTGCCCATGGACAGCCCGCTGGGTACCGTGCTGTCGGGCCTTCTGGGCTATCAGTCCGCCCCCGTGGTGGGCGAGATCCTTGTCTACGTCGCCTTCCTGGCCATCACGCTGTTCTTCTTCCTGCGTCCCATGACGGCAGTACCGGCCCCGGCCGGCGCGGCCCCTCGCTGACAACATCCATCCGAAATCCTCCGGAGGTTCCGGGCAGACCGGACCGCTCCGGGTTCACAGAAACCCCCTCGTCGAACTCCGATGCCTGATTCCCAAAAGAAATCCTCCGCACTGATGCGCACCGCCCTGGGCGGCTCGGCCATCCTCGTCATCGCCGGCCTGGGCGCCTTCTGGTATGCCTCGCAGAAGGCCCAGCAGCAAGCTCCGAAGGAAGAGGGCGATGTCGTCACGGTAACCATCGAGGACAAGGTCTGCAAGCCCAACGAGATCACCGTGCCGGCCGGCCGTACCACCTTCCGCATCGTCAACAATTCCGACCGGGCGCTGGAATGGGAGATCCTGGACGGCATCATGGTGGTGGAGGAGCGCGAGAACATCGCGCCGGGCTTCGCCCAGACCATGCGGGTCAAGCTGCGCCCCGGCGACTACGACATCACCTGCGGCCTGCTGAGCAACCCGCGCGGCAAGCTGCACGTCACGCCCTCGGCCGACTCCGAGGCTGAAGCGGCACGCCCCTCGGCCGTGAACTTCCTGGGAGCGCTGGCCGAGTACCGCTTCTACATGGTGTCGCAGACCAGCCAGCTGCAGGATGCCACCGAACAGCTGGTGGCCGCCATCAAGGCCGGCAACCTGAAGGAAGCGCAGGCGCTCTACGCGCCGGCCCACCAGTTCTACAAGCGCATCGAGCCCATGGCCGAGATGTTTGCCGACCTGGATCAGCGCATCAACGGCCGGGCCGACTACTTCGAGAAGCGTGAGGCCGATCCGGCCTTCCGCGGCTTCCATCGCCTGGAATACACGCTGTTCGGCCAGCCCACGCCCGACCTGAAGGCGCTGGCCCCCATTGCCGACGACCTGCAGGCCGATCTGGGCAAGCTGAAGGAGCGGCTGAGCGCCCTGGACATCAAGCCCGAGCGGCTGGCCAGCGCAGCCTCCCGACTGCTGCGTCGCACGGCCGACAACCTGCCCACCGGCGGCGAGGAAGCCTGGAGCCACGCCGAAGCCTCCGACCTGCAGGGCACGCTCGACGGCACACGCAAGCTGGCCATCCTGGTGGCGCCGCTGCTGACCAAGCCGGCTCCCGCCCTGAAGAAGGGCATCGAGGACGGCTATGCCCAGTTCGGCAAGGCACTGGATCCGTACCGCGACGGAAACGGCTTCAAGGCCGGTGCCCTGGACGATGCCGGCCGCAAGGCCGTGGCCGCCCCGGTCAACCAGCTGGCCGACACGCTGGGCCAGGTCAACGCCGCCCTGGGACTGGAGTGATCCCGTTGCTGGCCATCTGACGCGCCCGGGGCTCCCGTCCGGAGCCCCGCAGGCATCGCATTTCCAAAAGAAGAGGCTTCCCATGCAAGACAAGCTCGATCCATCCCGTCTGGCCGCTCTGGGCGGCTGTCCGGCCGGCATCCATGGCCAGTCGGAAGCGTCCGCCCGCCACGTCGCGGCCCATGACCAGGCTCCGGCCATGATGACCTGTCCGGCCGGGCTGGCAGCCACCCACCAGCCCGAATCCATGCGCCGCCGCCACGTGCTGGGCGGGCTGGGCGCCGCCACCGCGGGCCTGGTCGGCATGACGGCCCAGGCTGCCGCCGCAGCCGCCGGCAAGGCGCAGCGCGCCGCCGGCGACGATTCGGTCGGTCAGGTGACCGATGCCCCCATCAGCACCCACTTCCAGGAGCGGGTGCCGTACCTGGGCCAGCATCAGGCTGGTGTCGTCACTCCGCGCCCCAGCGCCGGCATGCTGGCCTCGTTCTTCGTGCTGGCCCAGGACCGCGAGGAGCTGGAACGGCTCTTTCGCACGCTGACCAAGCGCATTGCCTTCCTCACCCAGGGCGGCAAGGAAGTGCAGGTCGATCCCAAGCTGCCGCCGGTCAGCTCCGGCCTGCTGGGGCCCGTGCTGCCGCCTGATGCGCTCACCATCACCGTGTCGCTGGGCAACTCGATGTTCGACGAGCGCTTCGGGCTGGCCAAGGTGAAGCCGAAGTACCTGCAGCAGATGACGAAGTTCTTCAACGACGCGCTGGACCCGTCGCTCTGCCATGGTGACCTGTCGATCCAGTTCTGCGCCAACACGCCGGACACGATCATCAACGCGCTGCGCGACATCATCAAGAACCTGCCCGACCTGCTGGTCCTGCACTGGAAGCAGGAAGGCAACGTGCCGCCCATCGCCGCCAAGCCCGGCCAGCCGGCCGAGAGCGCCCGCAACTTCCTGGGCTTCCGTGACGGTTCCGCCAACCCGGATTCCGCCGATGCCCAGCTGATGGACCGGGTGGTCTGGGTGGGACCGAAATCCGGCGAGCCCGCCTGGGCCGTCGGTGGCAGCTACCAGGCCGTGCGCATCATCCGCAACTTCGTCGAGCGCTGGGACCGGACCCCGCTGCAGGAGCAGGAAGCCATCTTCGGGCGCGTGAAGGATACCGGCGCGCCGCTGGACGCCACGGACGGCACCGAATTCCAGGTGCCCGACTACACCGCCGACCCGAAAGGCCAGAAGACGCCGCTGGATGCGCACATCCGGCTGGCCAACCCGCGCACTCCGCAGACCGAAGAGAACCTGATCCTGCGCCGGCCGTTCAACTATTCCAACGGTGTCACCAAGTCCGGCCAGCTGGAAATGGGACTGCTGTTCATCTGCTACCAGGCGAACCTGGAGAAGGGCTTCATCACCGTGCAGAAGCGCCTGGACGGCGAACCGCTGGAGGAATACATCAAGCCCATCGGCGGCGGCTACTTCTTCACGCTGCCCGGCATCCGTGACGAGAACGACTGGCTGGGCCGCACGCTGATGGAGGCCAGCAGCAGCACGCGCGCCTGAGACCACACCCCGGCCAGAAACCTGGCCGGGATCATGTTCTGCAACCCGGCGCCCGGATTCCGCCCGGGAGGCGGGCAGGGCAGCCGGGCTGCCGATGGCCCCGACATCAGGGCTTCGGTTTCCCCGCCGTTCGTGGGGTCATTGCAACTGGCTCTAGAATGGCAACCCTTCAGAATCCGTTCTGTTTCTTATTCTCTTTTCACTCTCTTTCAACCCCCGAGGAGCATACCGACATGACCCTTCGCCGTCGCATCATCTCCGTGCTGGTCGCCCACGCCGCTGCCTTCGGCGCCATCAGCGCCCAGGCCGCCGTGGAGCCCAGCGAGCTGGTCGGCCCCATCGCCGAATACAAGCTGTTCGTGGACAAGAACGTCTCGGCCCTGGTGAAGGACACCAAGGCCTTCGTGGCTGCCGTCAAGGCCGGCCAGATCGAAAAGGCCAAGAAGCTGTTCGCCCCCGTGCGCACCCACTATGAGCGCGTCGAGCCGGTCGCCGAGCTGTTCAGCGACATCGACGTCGCCATCGACTCGCGTGCCGACGACCACGAGAAGCGTGAGGAAGACCCGGGCTTCGGCGGCTTCCACCGCATCGAGTATGCCCTGTGGCACCAGAAGGACACCAAGGGCGTCGTCAAATACGCCGAGAAGCTGCAGGCTGACGTCGAGGAGCTGCACAAGCGCCTGACCGACCTGACCTTCCCGCCCGAGAAAGTGGTGGGCGGTGCCGCCGTGCTGATGGAAGAAGTGGCCGCCACCAAGATCTCCGGTGAGGAAGACCGCTACAGCCACACCGACCTGTGGGACTTCCAGGCCAACTTCGAAGGCGCCTACAAGATCGTCGAGCTGTTCAAGCCGCTGATCGCCCGCGAGGACAAGGCCTTCCTGGACAAGACCGAGAAGAACTTCGAGACGGTCTTCAACACCCTGAAGAAATACCGCACCAAGGACGGCGGCTTCGTCACCTATGACAAGCTCACCGAAGGCGACCGCAAGATCCTGTCCGCCCGCGTCAACACGCTGGCCGAGGACCTGTCCAAACTGCGCGGCATGTTCGGCCTGAACTGATCCGCCCGACAGCCCATGCCCGTCCGGCCGTGGCCGGCGGGCAGGGGGTTGGGGGACTTCCTTTCAGGGAAGTCCTCGGGTGAGGAAGAAACGTCAGGGCATCCTCACCATCCCGCCAGCACCAGCTTGCCCAGCGTGCGGCCGCCTTCCAGCCGTTCGTGAGCCCGCCGCAGATTCTGCGCATTGATGCGCCCCAGCGTCTCGGTCCGGGTGCTGCGCACCTTGCCCTGGCTCACCAGATCACCCAGCTCACGCAGGATCTCGCCCTGCCGTGCGATATCCGCTGTGCCCAGCAGCGAGCGCGTGAACATGAATTCCCAGCTGATCGTCAGGCTCTTGCGCTTGAGCGGGACGATATCCAGCGTCTCGGGATCATCGATCATGGCGATTCGCCCCTGCGGGGCAATGAGTTCCACGATGTCCGGCAGATAACGGTCAATACCGTTGGTGCAGAACACGAAGGCCGGCGCGCCGATGCCCAGGGCCGATACCTGCGGTGCCAGCGGCCTGGTGTGGTCGATGACATGGTGGGCTCCCATCCGCTTCACCCAGTCCACCGACTCGGGCCGCGAGGCCGTGGCGATCACCGTCAGTCCGGTCAGCGCGCGAGCCAGCTGGATCGTGATGGACCCCACACCGCCCGCGCCGCCAATCACCAGCAGCGCCGGTGCAGCCCCCGTGACCGGGCGTTGCACGTCAAGGCGATCAAAGAGCGTCTCCCAGCCGGTCAGCGTCGTGAGGGGAAGGGCGGCGGCATCCTCGTTGCTCAGGCCTTCGGGCACATGCGCGGCGATGCGTGCATCCACCACCTGCAGCTGCGCATTGCAGCCAGGCCGGTCGATGGCACCGGCATGGAACACCCGATCACCCACCCTGAAACCGCTCACGTCACGCCCCACGGCGCGTACCGTCCCCACGGCATCCCATCCCAGGACGCGCCAGCTGCCCGCGGCCGGCCGTGCCGACGCGCGTACCTTCGTATCGACCGGATTGACGGCAATGGCCTCGACGGCCACCAGCAGATCATTCGGCCCGGGCTCCGGATCGGGCAGCTCAATGTCCACCAGCGAGCGTTCATCGGAAATGGGCAGGGGCTGGTTGAAACCTATGGCTTTCATGGTTATCTCCTTGCAGAAGGTATTGGCATGTCAGCAATGCTGATCCGTACCATCGCATCCCGCAAGAACGCACATGAATCGCACATAGTGTCGAAAAATATACTGTCCATGCGCGCCAAAGCTATAATCCCGGCTTCCCCGGCTGCACCTGCCCGCCAGGGCGGAATGGCCGTCTCACGGGTGCTTCAGGTCTGTCGGCAGAGCAAGCGGCCACAAGCGGCCAGCCCGATGGGTTCCGCCTCCTCTCGCACGACAGCGCGTCGTGTGCCCCTTGTTTCGTTCCCATGGCAAGAACACCGCACGCCCGATTCGACTGTGCCGCCGGCTGTCCGGTGGAAGCCACACTGAACCTGATCGGCGGCAAGTGGAAGGGGGTCATCCTCTACCATCTGCTCACCGGGAAGGTGCTGCGCTTCAATGCGCTGAAGCGCATGCTGCCCAACATCACGCAGCGCATGCTCACCAACCAGCTGCGAGAGCTGGAGCATGATGGTCTGGTGGTCCGCACCATCTATCCGGAAGTGCCGCCGCGTGTCGAATATCGACTCACCGAGCACGGCCAGACACTGGAACCCGTCATTGCGGCCCTGAAGGCCTGGGGCGATGGCCACATCCGCAGGCAACCTGCTGCCGACAAGGCTGACGGATCACCCGACTGATCCCCGGCATCCATTCCCCGAAGATCCCTCCTCATCCCCGACTTATGCTGAAGAACACCGGTATCACCATTGCGCTGGCCATGCTGTCCATGGTTGGTGCGCTGGGCATCGATGCCTATCTGCCCTCGTTTCCCGCCATCATCCAGGACTTCCAGGCCACGCCGCTGGCCGTGCAGCAGACGCTCAGCATCTACGTGGGCGCCATGGCCATCACCACGCTGTTTGCCGGCACGCTGTCCGACAGCTTTGGGCGCCGCCCCACGGTGATCGTGTCGCTGCTGCTGTTCACGGCGGGCTCGGCACTGGCCATCTTCGCCAAGGACATCCAGGTCCTGCTACTGGCCCGTGGCCTGCAGGGCGTCGCAGCCGGCTTCGGTGCGGTGCTTTCGCGCACCATCGTGCAGGACCGCTTTCAGGGCGCCGAGGCGCAGCGCGTGATGGCGCTCATCATGATGGTGTTCTCCATTGCCCCGTCGTTCGCGCCCGTCATCGGTGGCTGGCTGCAGGCCACCTTTGGCTGGCATTCAGTGTTCATCATGCTCACCGGCTACGGCCTCGTGCTGTGGCTTATCTGGCAGCTGGGCATTCCCGAGACGCTGCCGAAGGCGCAGCGCATGCCGCTGCAGCTGGGCCGCATCGTCGGCAACTACGGCAAGGTGCTGTTCCACCGCGTGTTCATCCTGCGCGTGCTGAGCATCGCCCTGGTCTTCATCGGCGTGGCCATCTACATCAGCTCTGCCGCACCCTACATCATCAACATCCTGGGCCTGTCGGAAACCAGCTTCGCCTGGATGTTCATCCCCATGACACTGGGCATGCTGGGCGGCTCCAGCACCTCGCGCCGGCTGGCCCGCAAGGTGGCGCCCAGCCGCCTGACCTTCGTCGGCTTCGTGCTGATGCTGGGCGCCACCTTCACCAGCGTTGTCTACACCTCGGTGGCCACGCCGCAGGTCCCCTGGGCCGTCATCCCGCTGGGCATCTACACCCTGGGCATGACCCTGGCGGTACCCGGCATGACGGTGCAGGTGCTCAGCATCTTCCCGCAGATGCGCGGCCTGGCGGCCTCGTTGCAGAGCTTCGTGCAGATGGGCATCTTCGCGCTGGTCTCGGCCTTCGTGGCGCCGCTGCTCTTTCACAGTGCCCAATGGCTGGCCATCGCCCACTTCACGGGCGTGGTCATCGCCGCGCTGCTATGGGCGCTGGGACCGCGCCATGAAGCGGGTGCCGGGGCTGCTCCCGCCGGCCACGCCCCGGGCACGCCCGGCCCGCAGGGCGCTCCCGCTGCTTCGGGCACGGCCGCTGCACCTGCCATCGCCCAGCCTGCGCCTGAAAAGAGCGCTCCCTCGTCAGACACCTCCAAAGCCCGGTCGTGAGCACATCCTCCTTGCCTGATACCCCTGCCACCCTGAAACCTGCAGCAGGCAGGGCCGAGCAGCACAGCACGCGACTGCTGTTCCTGCTGGCCGGTTTCTCGGCTGCCGCCTGGGCATCCCTCGTGCCGGTGGCCAAGGCCGCCACAGGCGTCAATGAAGGTCAGCTGGGCCTGGTCCTGCTGTGTCTGGGCATCGGCTCCCTGCTGGCCATGCCGGTTTCCGGCGTGGTCAGCACCCGCCATGGCTGCCGCAAGGTGCTGATGGTCTGCGGCGTGGCCCTGTGCGCCTGCCTGCCGCTGCTGGCCTCGGTCCAGAACGTCTTCACGCTGGCCGCCGCGCTGTTCTTCTTTGGCGCCATGATCGGCACCTTCGACTGCGTGATGAACATCCAGGCCGTCATCGTCGAGCGCGACAGCAAGCGGCCGCTGATGTCGGGCTTTCATGGCTTCTACAGCCTGGGCGGCCTGCTGGGGGCGGCCACCACCAGTACCATCATGGACCTGGGCGTGAGCCCGTTCGCCACGGTGTCCGCCATCGCCCTGGCCGGCGTGCTGCTGCTGATGCTCATCCGGCGGCACGTCCTGCCTTACGGGAACCCGGCCGAGGGCCCGCCGTTTGCACTGCCGCGCGGCGAAGTGCTCTTTCTGGGCATGCTATGCATGACGGTCTTCCTGGTGGAAGGCTCGATGATGGACTGGAGCGCGGTGATGCTGACCGAGAACCACGGCATGCCGGTGGCGCAGGCCGGCTACGGCTTTGCAGCCTTCTCGCTCACCATGACCTTCGGCCGCCTGACCGGCGACCGCATCGTGGCAAGGGTGGGGCGGCGCAGCGTCGTGACGGTGGGCGGCCTGCTGGCCATGGGCGGCATCCTGCTGGCCACGCTGGTCCCCCTCTGGCAGGCAGCGCTGCTGGGCTATGCCATGGTGGGGCTGGGCTGCTCCAACATCGTGCCGGTGCTGTTCACGGCCGTGGGGCGCCAGACCAGCATGCCGCAGAGCGTCGCCGTGCCGGCCATGTCCACGCTGGGCTATGCCGGGGTCCTGGCCGGGCCGGCCGCCATCGGCTTCATCGCACACCACAGCAGCCTGCCCATGGCCTTCCTACTGGTGGCCGCGCTGATGCTGTTCGTGGCCATCAGCGGGCGCTTCCTGAAGCTCTGACCGTGAAGCGCTGATCCTGAAGCGCTGATCTGAGGACCATGACGGCACAACCTTGATGTGGAGCTGCGGGTTACGGAACCGCTGAGGACGCGTTACGAACCGCTCATCATCTTTATTTTCGGAACAATCAGTTTCATTACAGGCGAACCGTTCCGATTCGAGTGGACATACAATGCGTTCCAGCAGGTAGCCGAAAGGCGATGACCCGTTCATCCCGTCCGGCCACCCTGGCTCCGATTCCTCCCTGATAGATACATCGTCCCATCATGAACGCTCTGTCTCCTCTGCAGGCACCGTTGCTGTCCGTCCTGCGCATCGTCTCCGCCTATCTCTTCATCTGGCACGGCACCGCCAAGGTCTTCGGCTATCCTGCCTCGATGGGCGACATCTCCGGCAACCCGATGATGATCGCGGCGGCCGCCCTGGAACTGGTGGGCGGCACCCTGCTGCTGCTGGGCCTGTTCACCCGGCCGGTCGCCTTCCTGCTTTCCGGCCAGATGGCCGTGGCCTACTTCATGGCACACGCTGCCCAGGGCAACGTGCTGATGCCCTTGGCCAACAGCGGTGAATCGGCGGTGTTGTTCTGCTTCGTCTTCCTCTACCTGTCGGCTGCCGGCGGCGGTACCCTGTCGCTGGATCACCTGCGCGGCAAGTAAGAACCCGCCTCGACCCTCACGGACGGATCGACGCGCCAGTCCAAGCCCCATCGGTCCGTCTCTCCCGGGTACTCTTTTCGGGTACCCGACGATCTCCCGGTTGCACGCATTGCCGACGCCCCCGGGACCTCATTCATTCGCCTCCATTCCATCAGGAGTCAAACATGTCCATTACGCACATCCACCAGGCCGCCGAGAAACGTCGTTCCATCTACGCGCTGAACAAGCAGCTGCCGGTGCCGGCCGCCGATGTGGTGAAGACCATCGAGCATGCCGTCAAGCACACGCCGTCTGCGTTCAACTCGCAGTCCACCCGTCTGGTGGTCCTGCTGGGCGCCGAGCATGAAAAACTCTGGCAACTGGCCGAACAGGCACTGGCCGCCATCGTGCCGGCCGACAAGTTCCAGCCCACCAAGGACAAGCTGGCTTCCTTTGCCGCCGGCGCCGGCACGGTGCTGTTCTTCGAGGATCAGACCGTGGTGAAAGGCCTGCAGGACAAGTTCCCGCCGTACGCCGAGAACTTCCCCATCTGGGCCGAGCACGCCGACGCCATGCACCAGTACGCCATCTGGACGGCACTGGCCAGCATCAACGTGGGCGCCAGCCTGCAGCACTACAACCCGGTCATCGACGAAGCCGTGGCCCGCACCTGGAACGTGCCGGCCTCGTGGAAGCTGCGCGCCCAGCTGGTGTTCGGCGGCATTGCCGCCCCGGCCGGCGAGAAGTCCTTCGAGCCCGTCGAGGCTCGCCTGAAGGTCTACGGCCTGTAAGCGCTTCTACTCCTGCACCCCCTGGCATCCCCACAGGCCATCCTGCCGGGGGCGCAGGAAGACGGGCAGCATCTGCCAGCCCTGCAGCACGAAGGCGGCGCACCACGCCAGCCCCGCCAGTTGCAGCAGCACCGGCGGATCGAACCAGTAGGCCAGCGCCCGCAGCACGGCGCTGGCCACCAGGAGACCGGCCCCCACCACCACCCAGGGGCGGCCATTCTTTTCCAGCCCGCTGTGCGTGTAGCCGGCAATGCAAATCACGGTGTAGACGGCCAGGCCCAGCGCCCCCGCCGTCAGCAGGTGGATGCCCGGGCTGACACTGCCGTCTCCGGCCACCAGCACCAGGCCGATGAGCCCATAGCCGGCAGCCATGAACACGTAGACCATGTACAGCATCAGCGGCCAGCGCGAGAACAGCGGTCGGCCGACGTGCCAGTCGTTGAGCAGGTTCAGCATGGCAGCCGATGCGGCCAGCGCCAGCCAGCCGGTCACGCGGTTGGACGGATCGAACCACTGCATGGCCGTGAACAGCATGATGCAGATGACGGCCAGGTGCCGCCGTGGCGGACGCGCCAGATAGGCGGTGGGCTCGTCTTCCTCGACGGGCAGGGCGGTGGGCGCAACCGGAGCACGGTCTGCAGGGCCGGCGGCCGGCATGCCATTTTCCGTCGTGCCGTGTGAGGCCTGCTCCCGGGCAGGCGCCGCCACCGGATGACGGCGTTCGAAATCATCGTCGATGCTGCTGTTGACGATCGCCATCGAGATGCGGCTCATCGCCACCACGATCAGGGCCATCAGCACGCCCAGCGTGGCATGCAGCCAGCGCATCGGAAACTCGCCCTGCACGGCATCCACGTAGAAGCCGGCCACGGTGACGATCAGCGCCACGAAGGCCCACCAGAAGCCCTGCTGGCGATGGCCCGGGTCACGCCACAGGCGCGGTGCCACCATCACGGTCAGCATCACCATGAAGCCGACATGGAAGACGCCCGACAGCGCCAGCATGCCCTGCGGCCACCAGCCGCTCAACCAGAAGGACAGGCGCCCCAGCAGCCACAGCCCCAGCAGCCAGCGAACATGGCGCGCCTCGAAGGACGGCGTCTCGGTGAACTCCGGCACGGCCGTCAGCGCAAAACCGGCAACAGCCGCCAGCGTGGCCCCCATCAGCAGCTCGTGCACGTGCCAGACCACTGCACCGCCCGGCACCCCGGGCAGCGGCCAGCCAGCCGCCAGGAACAGCAGCCACAGCCCCAGCAGCCCCACGCAGAACAGCACGGTGGCCACGAAGAAGGGCCGAAAGCCGCATTGCCACAGCGGGTGGGCCAGCTGCCAGGGCCGGGCAGTCAGGGCAGGGGAAGCGGCAGGCACGGGTTTCATCGAAGACGGCATGACAGCTTGATCAGGAAAATGGACTTGGAATGCCGGTGCTCAGCACCCGGTGCGCCGCCCGGTCGTGGCCGGGGCCACGGCAGAGCCGGCATCGATCCGGTTGTAATCCGGCAGGCCCGTGTCAGCGACGCCAGCGACACCGGCTGCGGCGGCTGCATGGCCGGCTGCCGTGCCGATGGCCGCGGTCTGACCGGGGGCCGCCGTACACGTCGATCCGGAGGTTTCGGCGGGCTGGGCCGTCCGCAGCAGCGGCAGGTCGAAGGCCGCGCGCACCACCGGCTGGGCCAGCAGGGCCGCCGTATGGTTGTGCACCCAGGCATCGTCGCGCAGCATGGGGGGCACCGGCAGCGCCATCTGCCAGACGAAGTGGCCGGGATTGGCGGCCATCACCAGCACGCGGTCGGCCAGCGTGACGGCCTCGGTCACGTCGTGGGTGATCATCAGCACTGCCAGGCCCCGGCTGCGCTGCTCCTGCATCAGCAGCTGATGCATCTGCGCCTTCAGGCCGATGTCCAGCGCGGCAAAGGGCTCATCCAGCAGCAGCAGATCGGGCGAGAGCACCAGTGCCCGCGCCAGTGCGGCGCGGCTCTGCATGCCACCCGAGAGCTGATGCGGAAACTGCGCCAGCGCCACGTCGTCCAGCCCCAGCAGGTTGCCCATGCGCGTGGCCTGCGCCAGGCGCTCGCGCCCGGGCACGCCCTGCGCCTTCAGCCCGAGCGCGATGTTGTCCAGCGTGGTCTTCCAGGGCAGCAGGGTGGGCTGCTGGAACAGCATGGCGGTACGGGCAAAGCCGTTGTGGATCTCGCCGGAGCGCACATCCAGCAGCCCGGCACACAGGTGCAGCAGCGTGCTCTTGCCGCAGCCCGAAGGCCCCACCAGTGCCAGCGTCTCGCCAGCCGGCAGCCGCAGCGACACGCCTTCCAGCACGGTGCGCGTGGCAAAGGCGTGCTCCAGATCCCGCACCACCAGCGCCGGGCCGGATGCGCTGCTCTCGGCAGCCGCAGGAAACGATGCCGCGTTCATGAGGCTCTCCCTCCCGCGTCACGCCAGCCCTCGATCTCGCGCTTGATGGGCTCCAGCACCAGGTATTCCAGCCCCAGCAGCACCAGCACCACGGCGCTGATCCAGGCCAGCGTGCCGGACATGTCCAGCTGGGCGCGACTGACGGCCAGGGCCGCCCCCACGCCGTCACTCACTGACAGCAGTTCCGCCATCACCACCACCTTCCAGGCGCTGCCCAGCGCCACGATCCAGACCGGGAACAGATACGAGAGCACGTGCGGCACGTACAGGTCCAGGATGCGCATGTGCCAGGGCAGGCGATAGGCATCGGCCAGGTCGCGCCAGCGCTTTTCCAGCGTGCGCGCCCCCTGCAGACCGCCCGCAAACACGATGGGAAAACCGGCGATGAACACGGTGAAGACCGGCGTGCCGTCACCGGTGCCGAACCACAGCATGGCCAGCACCAGCCAGGCAATGGGCGGCGTGCCCAGCAGCACCGTGACCCAGGGGCGCGCCATCATGGCCGCCGTCATCGACATGCCGGCAGCCACGCCCAGCACGCTGCCCAGCACCAGCGCCAGCGACAGCCCCGCAAAGGCGCGCCGTGCCGTGACGGCCAGCTGCGGCCACAGCGCCTCGGCACCGTGGCCCTGCATCAGCTGCAGCAGCATCTGCGCCGTCTCCAGTGGCGTGGGCAGCACCAGCGGCCCATACCAGGCAGCCAGCGCCTCCCACAGCGCCATGCCCAGCAGCAGGCTGGCAATGGCGCCCCAGCCGCTCCAGAGATAGCCGGGCAGGGCGCCCAGCCAGGCACGCAACAGTTTCATGAATGTGTCTCTCCCAGAGAGGGGCATTGTCGCACTGCCGGCAACGGTGCCCCCTTCACCGATATCAAGTCGACCGGCACGGGCCCCTCCCGGCCACGGCGGGCACAGCACGCGGGATGTCACGGAACGCAGGAGGTGGAGGCCACGCCACAACCCGCCCTTCCGTCCCGGTCGCCATGATGGACATCGTTGCTGCTGTGCAACATCCGAACCGGCTCAGCATTCCACACTGCCAACCCGGTTACCAAGCATGCCGTTATCATCGCGCAACAAGTGAAGTCTTATCATTTGCATTCTGATACTTCCGACGGATTCCCCGGATCCCACTTCGGCATCGGTGCATCAATGGGTGGGATGCACCGGGCGAGGGACGCTCGGCGGGATCCATGACCTCCATTTCCCAGATTCCCAAGATTCCCGAGAGGAAACGATGAGCAAACAGAGACAGAGACGCCGTACCCGTCGGCAGCTGCAATGGCTGGCCGCTTCGATGATGCCACTGGCCGTGCCCGCTGCCGCACTGGCCCAGAGCGCCGAAGCCACCCTGCCCGAAGTGGAAGTGCTGGGCACGGCCGAGCAGGCCTGGAAGCAGGCGCCTGGCGTCTCGGTCGTCACGCGGGACGACCTGGCCACCCAACCCACCAATGACCTGAGCGAAGTGCTGCGCAAGCAGCCCGGCGTCAACCTCACCGGCAACTCCACCAGCGGCCAGCGCGGCAACAACCGCCAGATCGACCTGCGTGGCATGGGCCCCGAGAACACGCTGATCCTCATCGACGGCAAGCCGGTCAACAGCCGCAAGTCGGTGCGCTACGGCTGGCGGGGCGAGCGTGACACCCGGGGCGACATGAACTGGGTGCCGGCCGAATCCATCGACCACATCGAAGTGCTGCGTGGCCCGGCAGCGGCCCGCTACGGCAACGGTGCGGCCGGCGGCGTGGTCAACATCATCACCAAGGGCACGCCCGACAAGCTCAGCGGCAGCGCCACCCTGCACTACAGCCACCCGCAGCACAAGGAAGAGGGCGGTTCACGCCGCGCCAGCTTCAGCCTGGGCGCCCCCCTGTCCGAGATGCTGGGTTTCCGGCTGACCGGCAACATCGCCAAGACCGAGTCGGACGCCTGGGACATCAACCGCAACCATGCCTCCACCCGGACCGGCACCTTTGCCGGCACCTTCCCGGCCGGCCGCGAGGGCGTGCGCAACCGTGACCTGGATGCCCGGCTGAGCCTCAAGGCCAACGCGCAGCATCGTGTGGACCTGGACGCCAGCTTCAGTCGCCAGGGCAACATCTACACGGGCGACACGCAGAACACCAACAACTACACCACGCTGCCCAATGGCCAGCTGGCCCCCACCTCGCGTCGCGTGCAGGAAGCGCTGGGCAACGAGACCAACCGGATCTACCGCAGCAACTATGCGCTGACGCACACTGGCCGGTATGAAGGCGGTGCCTCGTCCTCGGCCTACGTGCAGCACGAGATCACCCGCAACGAGCGGATGGACGAGGGCCTGGCCGGCGGTACCGAAGGGCTGTTCTCGACCGGAAACTTCAGCACCGCCCACCTCAAGAGCACCACCCTGCACGGCGAATACAACCAGCCGGGCAAGTGGGGCAGCCTTGACCACGTGATCACGCTGGGTCTGGAGGGCGTGCACCAGAGCTTCAACGACCCGAACTCGGTGTCGCAGGCCACGACCGAAGGCGGGACCATTGCCGGACTGGCCAGCACGGGCCGCAGCAGCAAGATCAGCGCCAAGATCTATTCGGTCTTCGTCGAGGACAACATCGAGCTCACGCCCGAGACCATCCTGACGCCGGGCGTGCGCTTCGACCACCACAGCAAGGCCGGCAACAACTGGAGCCCCTCGCTGAACCTGTCGCACAACCTCACGCGCGAAATCACCCTGAAAGCCGGCGTGGCCCGGGCCTACAAGGCGCCCAACCTGTATCAGCTCAACCCCAACTACCTGCTGTACAGCCGCGGCATCGGCTGCTGGGGCGGCGGTGGCTCCTGCTACCTGATGGGCAACAGCAACCTCAAGGCCGAGACCAGCATCAACAAGGAACTGGGCATCGAGCTGGCCAACGACACCCTCGTGGCCGGCCTGACCTACTTCCACAACGACTACCGCGACAAGATCGAGGCAGGCCACTCCGTCATCGGCAAGGCAACCGGCGGCACCGGCCGTACCGCCAACGCCAGCATCTTCCAGTGGGACAATGTGCCCAAGGCGCTGGTCACGGGTCTGGAAGGCACGTTCAACTACAACTTCACGCCGCGGGTTGCCTGGACCAACAACCTCACCTACATGATCAAGAGCGAGAACAAGTCCACGGGCGAGCAGCTCTCGATCATTCCGAAGTACACGGTGAACTCGCGCCTGGAATGGAAGGTCACCGACGAGGCCAGCGTCTTCGGCACCGCCACCTTCTACGGCCGGCAAAAGGCCAACAAGCTGGACTACCAGGGGCTGCCCGTGCAGGGTGAGGAAGCTCAGGGCCTGTCGCCCTACGCGCTGGTGGGCCTGGGCGGCAACTACGCCGTCAGCCGCAACCTGAAAGTGGGCCTGGGTGTGGACAACATCTTTGACAAGCGCCTGTTCCGTCGCGGCAATGCCATCGGCGTGAACAACCCGCGCACCATCTACGGTGCCGGCGCAGCCACCTACAACGAACCCGGCCGCACGTTCTACGTGACGCTGACGGGAACGCTGTGATGGCCTGAACCCACACCGTCGCAGGATCATGCCCCGGGTCACATGGCTCGGGGCATCGAGAGCCCGGGATCTTCCCGGGCTTTTTCATTTCAGGACAGACAATCAGCCCGCAAAGTAGAACCCGTCGTCGGGCAGCTTGCCGCCCACCAGACCGGGCTGCATTTCCAGCAGCTGCTGGTAGAAGAACTCCAGCTCGGGCCGTGCCTTGCTGGCCACCACCATGTCGGATTTGTCGGCACGGATGGCATCGGCGACGCCCTCCGGGGTCAGCATCTCGATGCGTCGGGCCACGATCTGGCCGCACTCGTCCGGGTTGGCCTCGCACCATTGCTGGGCTTCTTCACAAGCCTCTTCAAAACGCTTGGCCAGCGCCGTGTTGCCCAGCTGGCTGCCCAGCATCACGATGCCTGCCTGCGGCATGCGCGGCGCGCGATTGAAGACACGACCCCATTCCTCCTGCAGGCTGACGCTGCGATAGAGGCTGGGCGCCACGACGCTGATGGGGAAGGACTGGCTCTTGCGCAGGCCCACGGCCACGGCCGGATCGGCCAGCAGGGCATTGTCGGCACGCCGCGTGATGAGCAGCTGCATTGCATCCAGCGGCGAGGCCACATAGCGCAGCGTCATGTCCTTGTCGGGATCGATGCCCTGCTTGCGGCACAGCAGCCGGAACAGCGCATCCGGCATGTCGCCACGGAAGGGCATCACCACTTCCTGCCCCTTGAAGTCGGCCAGCGTCTTCAGGCCGTCACGGCGGGCCACCATCCACAGGATGCCCCAGATGCCGATGTTCATCTGCTGCAGCTTGAGGCCGCGGTTGTAGAGGTTGGCCGACAGGTTGCTGGGCATGGCCAGGAAATCGGCTTCCCCCTTCAGCGCCATGGCGCGCAGCTGGTCGGGCGTGCGCCAGCTGACGAACTCCACCTTCTCGGCCACGTCGGCCAGCAGCCCTGCATCGACGATGCGGATGAGCGGGTTGCTGACGGTGGCAAAGGGGCCGGCCAGCACCAGGCGGGGAACCTTCTTCGTGCCAACGACGGCCGGCGCCGCCGGGGAAGCCGCGCTGCCCGAGGCAGCGGCCGATCCTGCAGAAGCCCCCGCCGCATTCGCGGCCGGGGCGGATCCGGCCTGCGCGGCAGCGTCAGCCGCAGCACGGGCCCAGCCGGGCAGGGCGCTGCCGGCCAGCAGGGCGGCACCGCCCAGCAGGGCAAGGCGGCGCGTGCCCCGGGGTGCAGGGGTCACCAATACTTTCTTGCTCATGTTCTCTCCACGATCTGGAAAAGGCTCGGCCCGCAGGAACGGCGGCTTGCCCCCGTCAGGATGGCGATGCACCGGCGTCCCTGCGGACCCGCCCTTGGAATGTCGATGTGTCCGGATCCATCCCGGCGCACCCGGAACTCCCGGGAGCCCCGGAATGTTTCCGGTGCCGGGGTCTCAGAAGCTGCCCTGCCACGACACCAGCAGGCTGCGGCCCGGTGCGAGCAGCTCGCGTCCGGTCAGCCCTTCGGCCAGGTGGTCATGGTAGCGCTTGTCACCCACGTTGCGGACGGCCAGCCGCACCGACTGTTGGGGGGCGAACTGCCAGGTGGCACCCACATCCACCAGCGCGTAGCCGGGGGTGGGATCCTCGCCACCGCGCGTGAAGCGCGTGGCCACCCGCTTCTGGCGCTTGACCAGCGTCCAGTCGGCATCCAGCATCCACTGACCGTTCAGGCGCCAGTCCCAGCCCAGCGACAGGCGGTCCGCCGGCATCTGGAAGAGCGGCTCGTTCAGGTCATCATTCTCACCGCGCACCATCGACCCGCTTGCACGCAGCCAGTGATCGGCCATCGCCTGCCAGCGCAGGCCGGCATCGGCGCCGGTCAGCGTCACGTGGCCCAGGTTGAGGTTCTGCTTGCAGGCGGCCGCATTAACTTGGCCGCAGGCCGCCACGGCAGCCTGACCGGTCAGCTCCATGCCGGTGATGTAGTCGTTGATGCGACTGCGATAGACCGAGGCCGTGTACTCCAGCCGCTCGTCACGCCCCTTGAGGCCCAGCTCGATCTGGGTGGCCGTCTCGGGAGAAATCTTCGGGCTGCCGGCATAGTAGAAGCCGTCGCTGCGCGGGCCCGACTGGTAGCGCTCGCGCAGGTCTGCCGCACGGAAGGCGCGCGAGACATTCAGATAGGGACGCAGCAGCGGGCTGATCTCGTAGACGGCCCCCAGGCTGGCCGACGTGGCACCATCGCTGCGATCCAGCCCCGTGGTGACGCGGCCATTGTTCATGGAAGCCGCCTTGCCTTTCACCCGGTCATGGCGCAGGCCGGCCAGCACATTGAGTGCGCCGAAGCGCATGTCGTCCTGCACGTAGACACCCAATGCCTGCACCTGACCATCACGGAACGGATTGGTGGGGGTGTACTGCGCAAAGGTGGGGGGCGTGGCCTGACGGCTGTCGGGGTTGGCCCGCATGCGCCACAGGTTCACGCCTGCCGACAGCAGGTGCTCCGGATGCACCTCCCAGTCGGTCTTCACGTCCAGACCATCGGTGGCAAAGGTCACGTCGGTGAGTGCCAGGTCACGACCCAGGCCATTGGCGTGACCGTAGATGGAGCGCTTCATTTCCTGGCGGTAGACGCGCACGTCCAGGTTCATCGGCACGCTGCCCGAACCCTGCAGGCTGTAGCCCACCTCGTACAGACGCCGATACTGGCTCGGCGAATGGAAGGTGACGCTGCCCACCCGCGGGTTGGCGTGCGGGCGCGTGCCGGCCGGATACCAGAGATCCTTGTCTTCCTGGTTCTGCACCGAGGCCCGCAGCTGCTGGCTGCTGTCGATGCGGAAGCGGTACTGGCCGATGACCCCCTGGGACTTGTAACCGGTACGGGCCACCTTGCCGTCAGGCGAGTGGTAGTCGTTGTGATGTGCCAGCGAAGCACCCAGCATCAGCGCATGGTCCTCGGTAGCGGCGTTGAGCACGGCGGCGCCATTCCAGCCCCGGCTGGCGGAATCGAAACCCGTAGCGCCACGCGCCTGCAGGCCGGGCCTGAAGCGGGCCTGCGGCAGCTGCACATCGATGACGCCGCCCAGGGCGCCGGTGCCATACAGCACCGAGGACGGCCCCTTGACCACCTCGACACGCTCAGCCAGCCCCAGCGACATGAACGAGGCCACGGCCCCCATCGGCTGGGCCGAGTTAAAGCGCATGCCATCGACCAGCAGCACGATGGAATCGCGCTTCAGGCCGCGAATGACCGGGTTCTGCCCCTGGGCACTGTCGCTGTTGACCGAAAGGCCCGGCTCGTTGCGCAGCGCCTCACCCACGTTCTGCGCCTGACGGCGCGACAGCTCGTCCCGTCCCACCACGGACGTGGCCATCGGCGTGCTCTCGCGCTCGGCCGCGTAGCCCTTGGCGGTGACGGTGACACCCGGCAGGGTGGCATCGGGTCGTGCACGCGTCTGGGCGGCCGCAACCGGCTGCACTTCTTCCTGGGCCAGGCTCGCCCCATGCCATCCCGCCAGGGCAGGACCCAACGCCAGCATCACGGCATGCCATGCCCAGCGCCTGCCAGCAGCCGGAGCCGCGCAAGACCCTTGTGCGGCAAAGCGCATCGGGTTCTCGGTTGTACTCATCCTGTATCTCCTTGTAACGATCGTCATGAAACCGTTGTGCGGATGTCCACCAAGCCTGCATCCGTCCGGAAGGCCGCCAGCCATGCCCCGAACCTCGCCGCCCCATGTTGCCCGGACGATCGACAGCCCCCCGCCGAAGTCGCGCCCCGATGCGCGCCCTCCCGGACGCGGCCCAACCATGGACGGCCACCGGGAAGGCCGCCGTGTGGCAGCGACAGCGTCTCCTGGACAGGGAAGGGAGCCTCATGAACGCCAAGGCATCCGCATCTCATTCCCATTATCAGACAAGGAAAAGGCAAGTAAATTGACAATTGGCAAATCTCTGAAATATGGCCGCTCCGTCGTTGCCTTTAGCCTCCCGGGTTTGCACGGCCGCACAGCACATGCTCTTTCCGGGCCAGGAAAGCAGCCTTCGCCATCACGTCGCTTCGTCGAATGTCGCAGCGACAATTGCGGGAATCTGCAGGACAAATTCTGTGTACTGGTGCATCATTCGGTGTTTCAGGGTTTCATCATGTTCCGAAAATATCTCGCACCGATAGGCCCTGAATTTCGGGAGAATTGACATTTTTGGCAATAGTCATTGCTACTGCCGATAAATCTCTTTTTCTACAGCGATTCATCAGAAAACAAACTGCACCCACAGGCCTTTCAGAATATTTCCGCGCGGCGCCCGGTCCACGCTTTCCTTCCGTCCTGCGAGAAATCGGCATCGATCGATCCGCAGCGGCATTACCGTGACGGCCGGCTTGTCAACGAAGTCTCGATGAGGAGCAACATGAATCAGGGGGAAATGGATTACCAGTCGGCAGCGGACCAGTCGCGCGCCGGTCTG
The DNA here is from genome assembly GCF_900637555.1 of Lautropia mirabilis. Taxonomy (NCBI): domain Bacteria; kingdom Pseudomonadati; phylum Pseudomonadota; class Betaproteobacteria; order Burkholderiales; family Burkholderiaceae; genus Lautropia; species Lautropia mirabilis. Next base: position 2,321,903 of record NZ_LR134378.1, read on the forward strand.
GCCATTTTGCTGCTCTTGGGCCGGGCCATGCCCTGGCTGGTCTTTTTTGCCGTCGCCACGCTGGGCTCGACCCTGCCGGAGCAGCTCAATCCCACGCCGGCCCGGCTGGGCTGGCTGGCGGCCAGTTACTTCCTGCCGGCGGCACTGCTGTCGGCCCAGGCCGTTCACTTCGTGCAGAAGCGCGGCACGCGCCAGGGCCTGATCGTCGTGTTCCTGATCACGGCGGCCGCGCTGCTGGTGACCTCGGCCCTGCCGGGGCTGGGCGGTGCCTGCGTGGGCATGGCCCTGGGGGGCGCGGCCCTGTCACTGGCGCAGCCCGCCACCCGGCTGGCCGCCATGGCACATGCCGACGTCGCAGCACGCCCGCTGGTGATGTTCATGGCCCAGGCCGGGCTGCCGATGGCCGCCATTCTGGGCGGCGTCGTGCTGCCGCCGCAGGCCGGCTACCACGGCTGGCAGGCTGCGCTGCCCACCTGGGTGCCGGTGGCCCTCTTTCTGGTGCTGCTGGTCCGCGTCTGGATTCCGGCCGACGACCGCAACGACACCGTGCTGCCCCGACAGAACCCGAACGAGGCCAGCCAGCAGCCCCCCTGGCTGCTGGCTGCCGTCGATGCCCTGGTCGGACTGGTGTTCTCGTGCTGCGCGCTCTGGCTGGGCATGTACGCCCATCTGCTGGCCATGCCGGCCAACGGCATCACGGCACTGATGGTCAGCCTGGGCGGGGCAGGGCTGGTGGCCCTGGGACTGGCCGCCAGCATGGAAGGACGGGTCGAACGCCCGGAATGGCTTCCCGGCGCATTGCTGCTGGGCGCTGCCGCGGCGGTGCTTCTGCTGCCCCTGGCCAGCCAGGAGCAGCGCTGGCCCCTGTGGCTGGCGGCCGCGGGCATCGGCTTCACGCTGTTTGCCTGTCATGAATTGCTGGTGGCCCGTCTGCTGGCCCCGGAAGCACCCATGACGTCCGAGCTGCTGGTCGGTATTGGCGAAGCGGCCATGACCAGCGCCCATCCGGCCTCCGCCTTTTCCGCCACGCAGGCTTCCCCCCTGACCGGCGGTCAGCCGGACGCCCCATCCACCCAGACTGGCGCCTTTTCGCCCACCGAGGATCCCGGACCGTTTCCCTCCACGCTGGGCGGACCGGTGCCGAACGACACGGCCACGGTGACGGCAGAGACATCGACCTTCCCGTCCACCGCCACCTTCACCGCCACCTCGGCCTTCCCGACCTCGACGATGCAGCTCTCACCCGAGGCTGCGCAGCCCGAGGCACCAGCCTCACAGTCCTCCGGGCCCGACAGCCGCTTCTTCTCGCCCACCACGGGCGGAACCCGGGTCAAGCACAATCCGCCGGGATACGCGCGCGCGCCCAGCCCGGCCCCCGAGGTCCTGCAGGACCCGCCCGAGGCCACAGCGCCTGCCAGTGCCCCGCCACCAGGCCCCACGATCAGCGCGGCGGCTGCGCCGGATGAGGCTCTGGAAGACGGGATCGAGGAGCCTGGATTCGAGTCCGAAGATGGCGAGATTCCGCTGCCGGAAGGGACGGTTCCGCCTGCGCTGCTGGCCGAGAACACCAACCGTCTCACCTCGGTCACGCCCAATCCGGCCATCACGCAGCTCATCACGGCCCATTTCCTGGGGGGGGCTGCCGGTCCGCTGGTCCTGGGCTTCATGACGGGCAGCCTGTCCGGGTTCGGCTTTCTCTGGTACCTGCTGGCCGTCCTGCTGGTCCTGGCCGGTGCGCTTTACCTGATGCCGAAGCATCACCGCGGCGTGTAGCGCCAAAAAAAGGCCTAACATTGCGACTGTCTGCTTTCATCCCGATGAGGACGGCTCGCCATGAAAAACCTTCCTGCCTCCGAAGGACAGCCTCTCTTCTACGATGCCATGAAGCCCCTGTCCTTCGACGTGGTTTCGGTCCAGTCCCAGGTGGTCTACGGGCGGGTGGGCAACAACGTGGCCACCCCCGTGCTGCTGCGCGCGGGACTGGAAGTGGCCATCGTGCCCACCGTGGTGTTCAGCAACACGCCCCACTATCCCACCATCCACGGCGGCTGCATTCCTGACGACTGGTTTGCCGGCTACCTGTCCGACCTGAAGGCCCGGCGCGCGCTGTCCCAGCTGCGTGCCGTGCTGGTGGGCTATCTGGGCGGCCCCAGCCAGACCGCCATGCTGGCCCAATGGCTGCAGCCTCTGCGCGAGCAGTACCCCGGCCTGCTGGTTGTCGCGGATCCGGTGATGGGTGACGAGGACAGCGGCATCTACGTGGCCAAGGGCATGGTGGATGGCCACCTCCAGCACCTGATCCCGCAGTCCACAGGGCTCACCCCCAACGGCTTCGAGCTGCGCTATCTGACCAGCATGCCCGTGGACACCATCGACCAGGTGATTGCAGCGGCCCGCACGCTCATCCGGGGGAACACCCGCTGGATCGTCGTCACCAGCGCGGCGCCCCAGGACTGTCCCGAGGACGAGATCCAGCTGATTGTCGTCACGGCCGACGGGGCCGAGCGCATCCGGCACCGCCGCGTCGACAGCGTGGTCAAGGGCACGGGAGACCTGTTCAGCGCCACACTGACGGCCTGCCTGCTGGCCGACCAGTCACTGAACGAAGCAGCCAGTTTCTCGGCCAACGTGGTGATGCAGGCCCTGCAATACACGCGTGACGCCGAAAGCGGCGAGCTGCTGCTGCCCCGGGAATGGGGTGTGCCCAGCTTCCAGAAGTAGGCCGTCATACGGCAGCTCAGCGGTAGTCCCGCGAGGCACCGGTAGCCAGCTGCCCCAGCAGGGGGCTCAGGTCATGCAGCCGGCGTGCAATCAGGTGGCGCACGCCGTCCACCACCTCCCAGCGTCCATCGACGGCCAGCAGCCGGCTGCCCACCAGCACCCGGCGGCTGCGCACCGCCAGGTCCTGCCAGACCACCACGTTCACCGTCCCCCACTCATCCTCCAGCGTCACGAAGGTGACGCCGCTGGCCGTGGGCGGCCGCTGCCGCATGATCACCAATCCGGCCGCCCGCACGCCACGCCCATGGGGAAGATCCTGCAGGGCACGGCTTTCCAGGCAGCGTCTTTCCTGAAGCTGCGATCGCAGCAACGCCAGCGGATGCGTCGTCAGGCTGAGACCCTGCGAGCGATAGTCAGCCAGCAGCTCCTGCGCCACCGAAGGGTGGGGCAGGTCCACGGTCTGCTCCTGCGGTGACTGTGCAAACAGCGGCGTGGGTTCCTCCACGCCGGCCACCGCCCAGTGTGCCGCGTGACGGTGGGTCGCCAGGGCTCGCAATGCACCGGCCTCGGCCAGCAGGCTGGCCTCGCGCGCATCCAGCCCGGCTCGGTGACAAAGGTCGGCCACATCCCGGAAGGCATGCCGGGACGGCTCGGCGCCACCAAGCGCCAGCCGGGCCGCCACGATGCGCCGCGCCGCGGCTTCACTCAGCCCATGCACCTGCCGGAATCCAAGCCGCAGGGCCGGCTGGGCGCCGCCCGGTTTGCCACCTTCCAGCGTGTTGTCCCAGTGGCTGTGGAACACATCCACCGGCCGCACGGTCACACCGTGGCGACGGGCATCCTGCAGCAGGCTGCTGGCCGAATAGAAGCCCATCGGCTGGGAATTGAGCAGCGCACAGACGAACGCGGCCGGCTCATGGCGCTTGAGCCAGCAGCTCACGTAGGTGATCAGTGCGAACGCGCAGGCATGGCTTTCCGGAAAACCATAGTTGGCAAATCCCTTCAGCTGCTCGAAGATCCGCTCGGCAAACGCCAGGCTGTAGCCGCGTTCCTGCATGCCGCCCACCAGGCGCTGGCGGTGGATCTCCAGGTCACCGTGACGGCGCCAGGCCGCCATCGAACGCCGCAGATGGTCAGCCTCGCCCGGGGTGTAGCCGGCGGCGACAATGGCCAGCTTCATGGCCTGCTCCTGAAAGAGCGGCACGCCCAGCGTGCGCTCGAAGACCTCGCGCAGCGCCTCGGACGGATAGTTGACCGGCTCCAGCCCCTGACGACGGCGCAGGTACGGATGCACCATGTCGCCCTGGATGGGGCCGGGGCGGACAATGGCCACCTGAATGACCAGATCGTAGAAGCAGCGGGGCCGCAGCCGCGGCAGCATCGACATCTGGGCACGGGATTCGATCTGGAAGACCCCCACGGTATCGGCCGCACTGATCATGTCGTAGGTGGCGTCATCATCGGGCGGGATGGTGGCCGGTGTCAGGTGACGGCCGCGGTGCCGCGCCAGCAGCGCCAGTGTCTTGCGCACGCAGGTCAGCATGCCCAGCGCCAGGCAATCCACCTTCAGCATGCCCAGCACGTCCAGGTCGTCCTTGTTCCACTGGATGATGGTTCGCGCCGGCATGGCCGCATTCTCGATGGGCACCAGACGGGATAGCGGGCCGTCGGAGATCACGAACCCGCCCACGTGCTGCGACAGGTGGCGGGGATGATCGCGCAGCGCCTCCACCAGATGCAGCAGCCGCTGCATCAGCGGCGTGGCCGGATCGAAACCGGCCTCCGCCAGCCGGTCGGTCACGTCGTCGCCATAGCCACCGCGCCCGAAACAGGCCCCAATGGCCGTGACCTGATCGGGCGGAAAGCCCAGTGCCCGGGCCACGTCACGCGCCGCGCTGCGCCCCCGGTAGCAGATGACATTGGCTGTCAGCGCCGCCCGCGCCCGACCATACTTGCCGTAGATGTACTGAAAGACCTCCTCGCGCCGTTCGTGCTCGAAATCCACGTCGATGTCGGGCGGCTCGTTGCGCTCGCGGCTGATGAAGCGCTCGACCAGCACCTGCATCCGAGAAGGGTCCACCTCGACGATGCCCAGCACGAAACAGACGGCCGAATTGGCGGCCGATCCGCGCCCCTGGCAGAGAATGCCCTGGCTACGCGCAAAGCGCACGATGTCGTGAACCGTGAGGAAGTAGGGCTCATAGCCCAGATCGGCAATCAGCGCCAGTTCGTGCTCGACCAGCCCGACAACCCGTTCGGGCGCACCCTGCGGCCAGCGCCAGCGCAGCCCTTGCTCGGCCAGATGGCGCAGCCATGAGGTGGGCGTGTGCCCCTCCGGCACCAGCTCCTGCGGATAGCGGTACTGCAGGCTGTCCAGCCTGAAGGTGCACCGCTTCGCAATCTCCAGCGTCTCGGCCAGCAGCGCCGGCGGATAGATCCCGGCCAGCGCCTCACGGCGGCGCAGATGGCGCTCGCCATTGCGGAACAGCCAGCCGCCGGCCTCGGTCAGCGGCCGCCGATGGCGCAGCGCCGTCAGCGTGTCCTGCAGCGCCCGGCGGCGCTTCAGGTCCATGTGCACGTCGCCACAGGCCACCGGCGTCAGCCCCGTCTTCTGTGCCAGCGCCAGCAGATGCCTCAGCACGGCCGCATCATCGCGGTCACGATGCAGCTCCACCGCCAGCCAGGCGTGGGGGAAGATGCGCCGCACCCAGGCGGCCCGTTCCAGGGCCAGCCGGTCTTCGCCTGATTCGGGAACGGCAGGGGCCTCGTCGTCCATCCCCCTGGCCCCCAGCCCATCCAACCCATCCAGCACATCTGCCTGCTGCTCATCCGGCGCGTCGGCCTGCACCTCATCCGGATGCGGCGAAGGCAGCCACAGGCAGAGCAGCCCGGAAAGATCCAGTCCGGAGCGGCTGAAGTCCTCGCGCGTGAGCCGGTAGCAGCCCTTGCCGGCAGCCCGCCGCCCGGTGGTGATCAGGCTGCACAGCGCCTCGTAACCGGCCTGATCCTGCACCAGCAGCACGAAACGGGTTCCATCGACCAGCCGGAATTCGCTGCCGACAATGAGGGGCACCCCCGTGTTCCGGCTGGCCTCGAAGGCGCGCACGATGCCGGCCAGCGAGCACTCGTCGGTAATGGCCAGCGCCTGGTAGCCGCAGGCCCGGGCGCGCTCGAAGAGCTGCGCTGCGCTGGACGCCCCCCGCAGGAAGGTGAAGTCCGACAGGCAGTGCAGCTCGGCATAGGCCGGCGGCGGCATCGCCATGCCGGCATCGGCATCCTGCCCGGCAGCCCATGCGCCGGAGCATTCCCGCGCTGCTGGCTGGTCCTGGCGGATTTGTACCTTGGCCGCTGCCGGGGGTTCATGGCCACCTGTCATGCAAACCACCCTTGCAGCATCCAGGGCCCGTGCTGGCCCACGGCCGAGAATGCCCAGGCCAGCTGACCATTGGCCAGGCGCAGCACGTAATAGTCACGTTTCAGATCACCGCCGTCCCACCAGCCGGACTCCAGTCGCTCCGGTCCGCCAACAATCTCGGCCACGGGCTGGGTGAGCGGACGCGGCTCGGGCAGCATCCAGCCTGGCCGGGCCGGCCAGCCGGGCAGACGCTCTGGCGCGCGCCGGCCCACATCACGGCCGCCCCCGTCCATGGAGGCTCCCACCACCTTCTTCCAGGCATGTTCAGGGCGCGGATCGGCCACCGGCGCCACCCCATACACCGCATCCTCACCCAGCCGGACGCGCAGGCGCTCGCGCAGCTGCCCCCAGCCCTCGGCCCGCCCGATACGGGCATCGAACAGGTCACGACCCGGCGGCTGCAACGGCTGCAGGTCGCGGGCCACCAGGCGCAGCCCCACCACCGGCCGCTCCAGCACCACGGCCTCCAGCCGGCTGCGCAGCAGTTCGAAGAGCGTGGCCCCGTCATGTTCCGGTGCCAGCAGCCGCAGGCGCAGCGGCGTCGCGCCCGGCGCCGCCTCGTCAGACGTGCGTCGCGAACCGCGCTCATGATCCAGCCACGCCGTCAGCTGCTGCACCCCCCGGATGCGTCGTGCCAGAAAGGTCGCCAGATCCATCACCAGCCGACGCAGCGGAAACATCAGCGGCTGGTGGTCGGTCACGCCATACTCCAACTCCAGCCGCATGTCGAAATGCTCGGGCGGCTGGAACAGGGTCAGCGGCGGCTGCCGCCGGCCGCGCAGCTCGTCCAGACAGTGCAGCAGGGATTCCCCGAAGCGCCGCCGCAACCCGTCGGCCGGCATCTCGAAGACCTGCTGCAGCCGCCGGATGCCCAGCCGGTGCAGCCGCTCGCCGGCGCCATCAGGCAGGCCGGCACGTCGCACCGGCACCCGGGCCAGCAGTACTTGCAACTGTGCCGCATCGGTGGCCTGCAGGCCATCCTGCAGCCAGGCCAGCAGATGGGCCGCCCGGGGAAAGGGCGCCAGCGCGATGCGATGGCGGAACTGCAGATCCGACAGCTCGCGCCGCAGCCGTTCCTCGAAGGCAGGCCACCCGCCCATCAGCCCCAGGCTGCTGCCCACCTCCAGAACAAGGGCCTGCGGCCAGGCCGCGCAGACCTGATGGCTGAAGCGATAGGCCCAGGCCGCCAGCCACTGCTGCCAGCGCGGCAATGCGGCGGCATCATGGGGCAGGGCGATGAACTCGGCATGAATGGCACGGGCCACGGTCAGCTTCTGGCCGACCCGCAGCCCGCAACGTGCGGCAGCCGCATTGACGGCCACCAGGCTGCGGCATGTGGCTGGACCATCCACCAGCACCAGCGGTGCCTCCGGATCGGGCTGGCTGCGCCGGACCACGTCCAGCGCCAGCTCCGGCAAGGCAATGCAGGCCCACAGCATGGCTCAGGCCACCGGCAGGGCAATGGGGCGGGCAGGCACTGCGCCGCCCCGGCATTTCAGCACCTGCAGCCCGCCATCGGGCAGCAGCTGCAGCCGCAGCGCGGCCGGCGAGGGCTGGGGGGCATGGCGCACGGAACGCAGCGCCACGCCCAGCGCCTGCCCATGGTCGGCGGCCACCTGCAGCCGGCGTAGCGCCGCATGACTGGCCCCCTCGGGCCAGCCCAGCACGGCCGCACAGCTGCCCGACCGCAGGCACTGCTCGAAGGCCCAGAGCGCATCGGCCGGCTCGGGGGCATGGATGATCTCCAGCCGGGACAGCAGGACGCCTGCCCGCTGCCAGGCAATGGCACAGGGCACGAAGGGTGGCGCCACCAGCACCACCCGGCCACCGGCCTGCGACAGTCGCGCCAGCATAGGCCACAGCAGCCGCAGCTCGGACAGCCCCGGCGCCGGTGACAGCACCTCGGACAGCGAGGCGGCTGGCCATCCTCCCAGCGGCAGGGCCGCATCCAGCGCCCTGATGCCCGTGGCAATGCCGGCAGCCAGCGGCAGCGGTGCCGCCTGCCATTGCCAGACCTGCCGCCCCGCCAGCAGGCTGGCCAGCGTGACCGGCGAGGCCGGGGCAGGGTCCGACAGGGATGCCGCAGCCTGAGACGTGGCAATCATCTGTCCCATGGGAAGACCCCTACTCAGGGACGGCGCAGCAGGCCGCAGTAGATGCCCTCGATGGCGAAGTCTTCCCAGGGGGAAGGATCGATGGGCACATGCCGGGCATTGCGCGGCAGCAACCGCACCTGGCCATTGTGCTGCCAGAGCCGCTTGATGGTGATGCCGCCATCGACCCGGGCAATGACGATCTGGCCGTGCAGCGCCTGCGGCGTGGCCTTGCCGGCCACCAGGTCACCGTCAAGGATGCCGTCGTCGATCATTGAATCCCCCTGCACGCGCAGCAGGAAATCGGGCCGGGGCGAGAACAGCCAGCGGTCGATCTTCAGGTGACGCTCGATGCGGTCTCCGGCGAGGATCGGCTGACCGGCCGCCACCCGTCCCACCAGCGGCAGTCGCAGGGTGTCGGCTTCGTCATCGCCTGCTTCATCCCGTCCTGCATCCGCCCCGGCAGGGGCCGCCCCTTGCAGCAGCCGGATGCCCCGCGCCTTGCCGGGGCTGAGTTCGATGAGCCCACGCGCCGCCAGCGCCTGCAGGTGCTTGGCCGCCCCGGCGGGACTGGCCCAGCCGAAGGCGTGCATCAGTTCGTGCAGGGTAGGGGGCAGGCCATGGGTCTGCAGATGCCGGTGCAGGAAGTCCAGCACCTGACGCTGACGTTCGGTGAGTGCTCGCATGGTGTAAATTATTACACCAATATCTCCCCGACGTCATCCTTCATCAGGGCGACCTCCTCATCGCGCGCGCCCACGGCCGGGTGCGGTGCATCGGGCGGCAGCTTCTGCAGCCAGTCATCCAGTGCCTCCACCGCCATCGGCCGGGCCAGCAGGTAGCCCTGCAGCTCGTCGCACTGCAGGACCAGCAGGATGTCGCGCTGCCCCTCGGTCTCCACGCCCTCGGCCACCACCCGCAGTCCCAGCTGATGGGCCAGCTGGATCACCGCACTCACGATGGCCCGCGCATCCGGCCGCACCTCGATGTCGGCCACGAAGCTGCGGTCGATCTTCAGCTGCCGGGCAGGTAGCTGCCGCAGGTAGCTGAGGCTGGAATAGCCGGTCCCGAAGTCGTCGATCGACAGGTAGACGCCGATGCGCGAGAGCGCCTCGAAGGCACGCTGGGTGCTCTCGATGTCCTCCATCGCCACCGATTCGGTGATCTCGCACAGCAGCTGGCTGGGCATCACCTGGTAGCGGGCCAGGGCGGACTCGATGCGCGGCACCAGCTCCTCGGTGCGCAGCTGGTGGACCGACAGGTTGATCGCCACATTCATCGAAAGCCCCTCGTCGGCCCAGACGCGCATCTGGCGGCAGCTTTCCTCGATCACCCAGTTGCCCAGCCCGTTGATCAGCCCGAAGCGCTCGGCAATCGGGATGAAGACGTTGGGCCCCACCATGCCGCGCGTGGGGTGCTGCCAGCGCAGCAGCGCCTCCACGCCCTGCAGCCGTCCCAGCCGGGCATCGATCTTGGGCTGATAGTGCAGCTGCAGCTCGCCGCGCTCCAGCGCGTGACGCAGGTCCTGCTGCAGGCTCAGCTGATCCTGCAGCCCCTCGTTCATCCGCGACTCGAAAAGCGCATAGGTATTGCCGCCGGCCCGCTTGGCGGTGTACATGGCCGCATCGGCGTTCTGCACCAGCTTCAGGCGGTCGCCATGCTCCGGGTACAGCGCCACCCCTACCGATCCGGAAAGCGTCACCTGGTGGCCCTGAACCTCCAGCGGCTGCGCCAGCACCTGGATCACCCGGTTGGCCAGGCTGGCGCAATCGGCCACATCCGAAACATCCTCGGCCAGCAGCACGAACTCGTCTCCGCCAATGCGGGCCACCGTGTCGCTGTCCCGCGTGGTCGTGCGCAACCGGCGGGCGGCTTCCTTCAGCACCTCGTCACCCACCGCGTGGCCCAGCATGTCGTTGATCGGCTTGAAGCCGTCCAGGTCCACGAACAGCACAGCCACCTTGCGCGGCTCGCGCCGTGCGCGGCTGTCATCATCACGGTCGTAACGCTGCATCGCATGCAGCAGCCGATCCTCGAAGAGCATCCGATTGGGCAGCCCGGTCAGCGGATCGATGAAGGCGCGCCGGCGCAGTTCCTCATTGGCCGATTCCAGCTGCATGTTGGCCTTCGTGAGCGCCTTTCGCCCCCGCCGGAAAAAGAGCAGCAGCGCCACATGGGAGGCAAGGATGACGAGCAGCACCGAAGTCGCCACCACGCCGGAAAGATGGAAATCAGGCAGGAATTCCAAGACGGGGCTCACCCAGAGAGAGGATGTCGGTGTGGCGGCGCCATGCCGGCCGCCCACACGGATCGGCCCGAACATAAAGGAATAATTTCCAGCCTCACGCCCCCATCCGCCTGCCGGCATCCCATGCCGACCGATGGCGCGCCGGCATTGACGACGACCCGGGCCGACCGGCCATCAAATCCCACCACAAAGGGCCGAATCTGCCCCCCGAAGACGACCCTGGCGGATAGACTAGAGGGTGTCGTGGAGCTTGACCGGGCCATGGCCTCACGGTGCGTCCCGTGACAGCCCATGGTCGGACGGCCAGACGCCATCCGGCACATGACGACCCAATAATCAGAATCCTGACCATACGGATCCCTTTCGCCATGAGCGACGTCGCACTCACCATCAGCCTGCTGTCCCTGGTCGCCATCCTGGGCCTTGGCATCGGTCACATCCGCCTGCGCGGCGTCAGCCTGGGCATCGGCGGGGTGCTTTTCGGCGGCATCATCGTCGGACACTTCCTCACCCGCCACAATTTCGCGCTCAACGAGCACACGATGCACTTCATCCAGGAGTTCGGGCTCATCCTGTTCGTCTACACGATCGGGATCCAGGTGGGCCCAGGCTTCTTCTCCTCGCTGCGCCAGAGCGGCCTGCGTCTGAACGGCGTGGCCATGGCCATTGTCGGCCTGGGCGGCCTCATGGTCATCCTGCTGCACCTGCTGCTGGACATCCCGCTGGCCGTCATTCTCGGCATCTTCTCCGGTGCCGTCACCAACACGCCCTCGCTGGGCGCGGGCCAGCAGGTGCTGGCCGAACTCAGCGGCGAGAGCAGCGCCGAAATCATGGGCATGGGCTACGCCATCGCCTACCCGATCGGCATCCTGGGCATCCTGTTCTCCATGTGGTTCATCCGCATCGTGTTCCGCATCGACGTGAATGCCGAGGAACGCCAGTACGAGGAAAGCCTCTCCCAGCGCCAACATGGCCTGGAGAGCTGCAACGTGCGCGTCACCAACACGAACCTTGATGGCCTGCAGATCGCCGATATCCCCGATTTCGAGCGCCACGACGTGATGTATTCGCGTCTCAAGCGCGGCGAGCAGTTCTTCATCCCGCGCGTGCACACCCGGCTGCAGATGGGTGACGTGCTGCACCTGGTCGGCAGCCCAGCCGCCCTCAAGCGCATGCAGGTCATCATCGGCGAACTGGCCAATGTCAGCACCTCCACCCGGGGCACGGCCTACCGCTCGGTCCGTGCCGTCGTCACCAACGACGCCGTCATCAGCAAGAAGATCCGTCACCTTGACCTGCAGTCGCACTACGACGTGGTGATCTCCCGGCTCAACCGCGCCGGCATCGAACTGGTTCCCACCGGCGGCATGGCCCTGCAGTTCGGCGACGTGATCAACCTCGTGGGCCGCCAGGAAGACATCGACACCGTGATGGCCATGGTGGGCAACGCCCAGCAGAAGCTGCAGCAGGTGCAGATGATGCCCATCTTCATCGGCATCGGCCTGGGCGTGCTGCTGGGCTCCATCCCCCTCTACGTGCCGGGGCTGCCGGTGGCACTCAAGCTCGGTCTGGCCGGCGGCCCGCTGGTCGTGGCCATCATCCTGGCCCGTATCGGCAGCCTGGGCAAGCTCTACTGGTTCATGCCCCCCAGCGCCAACCTGGCGCTGCGCGAGATCGGCATCGTGCTGTTCCTGGCCGTGGTGGGCATCAAGGCCGGCGGCCACTTCTTCCACACGCTGCTCAGTCAGGACGGCGTGTCCTGGCTGGGCTATGGCGCCATCATCACTATCGTGCCACTGCTGGTCGTGGGCATGCTGGCTCGCGGCGTGGGCAAGATGAACTACCTGACGCTCTGCGGCCTGCTGTCCGGCGCCATGACCGATCCCCCGGCGCTGGCCTTTGCCAACGGCATCAAGGAAGACAGCGGCGCCCCCGCGCTGGCCTATGCCACCGTCTACCCGCTGGTGATGTTCATGCGCATCATCCTGCCACAGCTGCTGGCCGTGCTGCTGTGGGCAGGCAGCTGAGGATCCGCTGACAGGGCAGGGCAAGACCCGGCATCCCGGAAAGATCCTGCCAACGGGAGTAGACTGGAAAGTCGTGGGCCCCACGGCCCACCTTCAGGGAGGAGGCACCATGTCCCGCTGGATCGACCACACCATCTGGTGGCATGTCTATCCCCTGGGCTTTGCCGGGGCGCCCATACGCCCCACGCCTGAGGAACGGGCACTGTCCCCCCGGCTGGACCGCCTGTTGCCGTGGCTCGACTACCTGATCGAACTGGGCGCCAACGGCCTGGCCCTGGGGCCCATCTTCCAGTCCGAAAGCCACGGCTACGACACGCTGGATTTCTACCGCATCGACAGCCGGCTGGGCGACGACGCCACCTTCGACCATCTGGCCCGCGCCTGCCAGGAACGCGGCATCCATCTGATGCTCGATGGCGTGTTCAACCATGTGGGGGTTGGGCATCCGCGCTTTCAGGCCGCGCTGGCGGGCAATGATCCCGCTGCCGAGGCCATGTTCCGCATCCACCGCACCGAAGCCGGCGTCCATTACGACGACTTCGAGGGCCACCAGGCCCTGCCTGCCCTCAATCACGACGCCCCGGCCGTCGTCGATCGGGTGGTCGATGTCATGTGCCACTGGCTGCGACGCGGCGCCTCGGCCTGGCGTCTGGACGCCGCCTATGCCGTCAAGCCCGAATTCTGGACCCAGGTACTGCCACGCGTGCGCGCCGAATTCCCCGACACCTGGATCGTCGGCGAGGTCATACACGGCAACTATCCGGACATCGTGCGACGCTCCGGCATGGATGCCGTCACCCAGTACGAGTTGTGGAAGGCCGCCTGGAGCGCGCCGCTGGAGGGCAACTTCTTCGAGCTGGACTGGTGTCTGAAGCGCCACAACGACTTTCTGGCCAGCTTCGTGCCGATGACCTTCATCGGCAACCACGATGTCACCCGCATTGCCAGCCGCATCGGCAACGACAAGGCCGCCCTCGCTGCCACCATCCTCTTCACCGTGGGGGGCATCCCGTCCATCTACTACGGCGACGAACAGGCCTTCCAGGGCATCAAGACCGACAGGGAAGGGGGCGATGACGAAGTGCGCCCCGCCTTTCCCGACACGCCAGCGGCGCTGTCCCCCCTGGGCGAGCCCATGCGCCGGATCCATCATGACCTGATCGGGCTGCGCCGCCGCAACCCCTGGCTGGTGAATGCCACCACCACGCCCACCCAGGTGGAAGCGCGCACCTACGTCTACGACGTCAACGGCCGGGAAGGGCAGCGACTGAACGTTGCCCTGCGACTGGACCCCAGCCCGATGGCAGACATCCACGCCGCGGATGGCACGCATCTGCTGCACGTGGGGGCGTAAGGCGAAAGCCGAACGCCAGAGCCAGAGCCAGAGCCAGAGCCAGAGCCAGAGCCAGAGCCAGAGCCAGAGCCAGAGCCAAAGCCAAAGCCAAAGCCAAAGCCAAAGCCAAAGCCAAAAAACAGAAAGGCCGCCAACAGCGTGAGCTGGGCGGCCTTCGAAAAACTGGAGCGGGAAACGAGTCTCGAACTCGCGACCTCAACCTTGGCAAGGTTGCGCTCTACCAACTGAGCTATTCCCGCGAAGAGATGAAATTATGGCACAAAAAAGATGCGGTGTGCAAGCGTCTGGCAAAAAATTTTGTGTCGTAAAAATAAAACAGCTTGACCGGGGATTCCCGGGGAAGGGCGGACGACACCCTTTCGGGGCAGTGGACGGACACAGGCGCCACACAGCCCGCCAGACGGAGCCCACCAGACAGCCACCGCAGCCCCGGAAGGACCACGTCCCCGACAGGCTCCACGAGCATCGTCAGGCGTCAGGCCGGCTGCGCGGGATTCACCGGCGCCAATACCTCCATCAGCAGCCGCTTGTGCAGGGCACGGACCCGCGCCTGTGAAACCGGCGCACCATCGCCAGCACCGAACAGGACCTGCTGCATCAGCCACAACGCACCCGGCATCGTCCCGAAGAAATAGTCCTCGTTGCTGAAGTCGCCACGGATCAGACCCTTCTCGATGCAGAGATCCAGAAAGCGGCGATCACCGAAGAGACTGCGCTCCAGCATCCGCCGGGCCCATTGCTGCACCACATCAGGAATGCGCCCGCTTTCCGTCATCAGCAGCCGGAAGGCTGCAACCGCACGCGGGTCGCTCAGCTGGGCATAGATGCGGTCCAGATAGCGGTCCAGCAGCTCGGACAGCGAAACAGCCTCCTCACCTTCAAGCAGCGCCTCGCAGTGGTGGCCCTCCCAGGGCAGCAACAGCATGCTCAGCATGCCCTCGAAGACTTCTTCCTTGCTGCCGTAATGCGCATAGATGCCCGACTTGGAGATGCCCGCACGCATGGCGATGCGCTCCAGCGACGTGGCGGCAAATCCTCCGATCGAGAACTCCTCGACAGCGGCCTCCAGGATCTCGCGCTTGCGCTCGGCAGCGGGCAGATAACGCCGCTTGCCCCCCGGGCGGTTGCCATCGTTTGGCAGGGAACGCTCGGCCAATTCATCCTCCTCTTGCATGGTCGGGACCCGAAGCTGGCTGAAATGAAAAGATCGTCGGCCAGACGCACAGGCATGCACCTGCCACCTCACTGGCAGCAGCCCGCACGCCTGGCACGGCACGTCGGCCCTCAGCACACGTTGCGTCAACCGACAGCCCTGATTTTACTTCGATGGTGCCACAAAATATAGCCAACTCTTCCAAAACGCCGTCTTCATCGTTCAAAAATGGTGATTGACATGAACAGATTGCCAACGGCTGCTGCAGACCCGGCAGGGCAGTACCATCAGCTCCGTTCACCATTTTTCGGGAGGCCCTGATGGAACGACTTTTCTCATACGGCACACTGCAACTGCCCGACGTGCAGACCGCCACCTTCGGCCGGCTGCTGCAAGGGCAGGCCGACAGCCTCGTCGGCTTCCGGCAGGAGATGCTGGCCATCCGCGACCCGGACGTCGTGAAGCTCAGCGGCAAGACCCATCATCCCATCCTGCTGGCCACCGGCAACCCGGCCGACACGGTCTCGGGCACCGTCTTCCTGATCACGCCCGAGGAACTGGCCCAGGCCGACAAGTACGAGGTGAGCGACTATCGCCGCGTCCTGGCCCCGCTGACCAGCGGCGGCAGTGCCTGGGCCTACGTGGCCCAGGAAAGCAGCACCGACGCCGCCTGAGGTCAGCGGGCATCCGGACTGACGGCTGCACCGCAGATATCCTTCAGGACATCCACAGGCTGGCTGTCGTCCGCATCGCGCCCCACCGTACAGCGTACAGGGAAAGAAGCGGCCTTGTGTGAATCACGCCACGGGCCGTGGCGGATCCTTCTGGCACCATAGGGCAACGCCTTGTCGAGATCACCCATGCAGATCCGCCAGACATTCGCCCCGTTGCTGGCCGCCGCCGTTGCGGCCGTCGCCCTCTGGTCGGGCATCGCCCCGATCGACCGTGCCGTCTGGTGGGCCGAGGTCACGCCCATCTTCATCGTGTACGGTGCGCTGCTGGTCACCGCACGCTGGTTCCGCTTCAGCAACCTGGCCTATGCCCTGATGAGCGGCTGGATGCTGCTGCACCTGGTGGGTGCGCACTACACCTTTGCCAACGTGCCCTTCGAATGGGGCAACCGGCTGCTGTCGCCGCTGCTGGGCGAATCGCGCAACCACTTCGACCGCGTGGCCCACTTCATCATCGGCCTCTACAGCTACCCCATGGCCGAATGGCTGCTGCGCCGCCGGCTCTGCGGCATGGGCGTGGCCTTCTTCTTCTCGCTCTTCTTCATCATGAGCGTGGCCGCCGCCTATGAGATCATCGAGTGGCAGTACGCCGTCATCGACGGCGGAAATGCCGGCATCGAGTTCCTGGGCTCGCAGGGCGACATCTGGGACGCCCAGAAGGACATGCTGGCCGACACGCTGGGCGCACTGACGGCGCTGCTGCTCTACCTGGTCGTCCGACCGGACCGGACGATGCGGATGGCGGGGCAGCAAGCAGGCCCGGGAGCAGGGCGCTGAACCCAGGGTGACAGGAGTGATGAACGCCCCTGTGAACAGCCCTCGGGGCAGAGGCTGAGACGGCCCAGCCCATCAGTTCAGGGGGATGCCGGAAGGCAAGCAGCCAGATTTAACAATCTTCAAAACCAGGACTTGCAAGTCTCCGAAATATCTCTATAATCCTGATTCTCGTCGATGCGGGAATAGCTCAGTTGGTAGAGCGCAACCTTGCCAAGGTTGAGGTCGCGAGTTCGAGACTCGTTTCCCGCTCCAGTTTTCAAAGGCCGCCCAGCGCATGCTGTTGGCGGCCTTTTCGTTTTCTGCGCTCAGGCTGTCGGCTACCGTCGTCTGCCTTGTTGGCCGGCCTGTTTTTTCCCCCTGGAAGAAACCTTGACCATGGGTGTGACACTCCGCCCCATCACGGCACGGACTCCTACACTGTAAAAGTCCGTGCTTCCTGTCGTCGTCCCTCATCGACAGAGCCCACGGAGCATCCTGAACGACTGCACGAAGGAGACTCCACCATGGCCTATCAGACGACCAACCCCTATACCGGCAAGACCCTGAAGACCTTTCCCGATGCCACCGATGCCGAAGTGGCCCAGGCCCTGGAACGCGGCCACGCCGCCTTTCAGCAATGGCGCCTGAAGCCCGTCAGGGAACGGGTGACGTTCCTGCAGAAGGCAGCCGACCTGCTGCGCGCCAAGCGTACCGAATACGCGAAGCTTCTCACCACCGAGATGGGCAAGCTGCTGGCCGAGGCCGAGGCTGAGGTGGAATTGTCGGCGGCCATCCTGGAATACTACGTGAAGCATGCCGAGGCAGAGCTGGCCCCGCAGCCGCTGCCCTGCGAGGATCCCGTCGTGTCCGAGGCCCAGCTGGTCCACGAGCCGCTGGGCATCATCCTGGCCATCGAACCCTGGAACTTCCCGTACTACCAGATTGCCCGCATCATGGCGCCGCAGCTGGCAGCGGGCAACGTCATCCTCCTGAAGCATGCCTCCAACGTGCCGCAATCGGCCGCCGCCTTCGAGAAGCTGATGCAGGAGACGGGGCTGCCGGCAGGGTGCTTCCAGAACCTGTACGCCACGCGGGGCCAGATCGAGACAATCATCAACGACCCGCGCGTGCAGGGCGTGGCCCTGACAGGCTCCGAAGGAGCAGGGGCCCTGGTGGCAGCCCAGGCGGGCAGGGCACTGAAGAAATCCACGATGGAACTGGGCGGCTCGGATGCCTTCATCGTGCTGGACGACGCCGACCTGGACAAGGCGGTGAAATGGGCCGTGTTCGGACGCCACTGGAACGGGGGGCAGGTCTGCTGCTCGTCCAAGCGCATCATCGTGCATGAATCGATTCATGACGAGTTCGTCCGGCGCTACACCGAGGGGGTGGCGCAGCTGAAGGCGGGCGATCCGATGGAGGCGTCCACCACGCTGGCCCCGCTGTCGTCGCAACAGGCGGCCGACGACGTGCGCCGCTGGATCGATGAAGCCGTGGCCCACGGCGCCACGGCCACCGTGATCGGGGCCGAGGTGCCCAGGCAGGGCGCCTTCGTGCGACCGGTGCTGCTCACCGGGGTGAAGCCCGGAAACCCGGTCTACCACCACGAGTTCTTCGGCCCGGTCTCGATGATCTTCAAGGTGAAGGACGAGGACGAGGCCATCCGGCTGGCCAACGACTCGCCGTTCGGCCTGGGCGGCTCGGTGTTCACGCAGGACATTGAGCGCGGCAAGCGGGTGGCCGCGCAGATCTCCACCGGCATGGTCTACATCAACCATCCCACGGCGGTGAAGGCTGACCTGCCATTTGGCGGAATACGCCGTTCGGGCTATGGCCGCGAGCTGATCGGCCTGGGCCTGAAGGAGTTCGTCAACCACAAGCTGGTCGGCGTCACCGACATCGACGGGGCATTCTGAGGCGACTCCCGTCACTTCACGGCGGCCGGCGGCGCATGCCGATGCTTCGCTGCCGGCCCCGGAGTGTGGTGTAATGCAGGGCGTGCTGCCCGAGTGGTGAAACTGGTAGACACAAGGGACTTAAAATCCCTCGACTTCGGTCATGCCGGTTCGATCCCGGCCTCGGGCACCACGTCACATCGCGTCTTTCAGTACCGTCCAGACGGTCTCCAGCATGCGCGGATGCGCCCGCGCCTGCGGGTGAATGCCGTCGGGCTGGAACCAGGCCGGGTCATCGCCAAAGCCTTCCAGCAGGAAGGGCACCAAGGGGCTACGGGTCTCGTCGGCCACCTTGCGGAACATCCGCTCGAACTGCCGTGCATAAGCCGGCCCGTAGTTGGGCGGCACCTGCATGCCCACCAGCACGGCGCGCCCGCCTGCCTTCTGCACCGCGTCCACCATCTGCCGCAGGTTGTCGGTGGAGGCCTTCAGCGGCAGGCCGCGCAGCGCGTCATTGCCGCCCAGCTCGATGACCACCAGCGCCGGACGATGCTGCTGAAGCAGCTGCGGCAGCCGGGCCAGGCCACCTGCCGTGGTCTCGCCGCTGATGCTGGCGTTGACCACCTTCCAGCGTGACAGGGCGGCATCACCGGCCAGACGCTTCTCCAGCAGCGCCACCCATCCTTCGCCGCGCGACAGGCCGTATTCGGCCGACAGGCTGTCGCCGAGCACCATCAGCACAGGGCTTTCTGCCGTGTCTGCCGCATCAGCTGCCTGCCAGGGCAGGGCAGCCAGCAGCGCCGGCGCGGCCATCCATGACAGCACCTGCCGCCGCTGCGGGTTAGCCGTTACCATTGCATCCGGTGCCGTGCCCTGCCGGCAACCGCATCCATCCTGTCCTGCCTGGCCACGTCGTGGCGCCACTGTTCTCATGCCCCTCATCCAAGTCCAGAACCTGAGCAAGAGCGTACCAGATAGCGGACGCATGCTGACGATCCTCGACGACGTGAGCTTCGACGTGCAGGCCGGCGAGACGGTTGCCATCATCGGCGCCTCGGGCTCGGGCAAGTCCACGCTGCTGGGCCTGCTGGCCGGGCTGGACCTGCCCACCGGCGGCGACGTGCAGGTGGACGGCCAGTCGCTGTTTGCCTGGGACGAAGAGCAACGTGCCCACTGGCGGGCCGAACAGGTGGGCTTCGTCTTCCAGTCCTTCCAGCTGCTGCCGGCCATGACCGCGCTGGAAAACGTCATGCTGCCCCTGGAGCTGGCCGCCCACCCGGAAGCCCATCGCATCGCCCGTGAGCTGCTGGCCCGCGTGGGGCTGGCCGAGCGGGCCGGACACTATCCGCGCACCCTGTCGGGCGGCGAGCAGCAGCGTGTGGCCCTGGCCCGTGCCTTTGCGTCCTCCCCCCGGCTGCTGTTTGCCGACGAACCCACCGGCAGCCTCGATCACGCCACCGGCGAGCGCGTCATCGATCTGCTGTTCGAGATGAACCGCGACTTCGGCGCCACGCTGATCCTGGTCACGCACGACCCGCGCCTGGCCGCCCGCTGCGGCCGACGGCTGGAGATCGAACGGGGTCGCCTGAAGGCGGGCTGACGGCACGCTGCACGCCATTCAGCGCCTGACCTGCCGGTCAACCCAGCCCCCAGCGTCTTCATGCCCGGGGCGGTGTGCACGTCCAATGTCGCTTACGACCGCACCTTTCCGTACGAAGGAATCGACAGGCTGCCCATGATGCCCGGATACTGCCCCGGCAGCGCCCCGGCCGGCACGCCGCGCGGGCCCTGACGGCGCGCCAGGCACTCGCCTGCACGGCCATGCAGCCAGACACCGGCACAGGCGGCCTGCCAGGCCGCCTCATCGGGCGGGCAGCCTGCGCGCAGCAGGCCGGCCAGCAGGGCGGCAATGGTCCCCGCCAGCACATCCCCCGTACCCGCCGTGGCCAGGACCGGATGACCGCTGGTGTTGATCGCCAGACGACCATCCGGTGCCGCCACCACGGTGCCGGCGCCTTTCAGCACGGCCACGGCCTCGAAACGTGCCGCCAGTGCGCGAGCACAGGCCGGCCGGTCTGCCTGGACATCGGCCACCGACACCCCCAGAAGCCGCGCGGCCTCCAGCGGATGCGGCGTGAGGATGCTGCAGGGGGCCTCCGGCGCCTCGGTCAGCAGACCCAGCGCGTCGGCATCAATCACCAGCGGCGCCTGGCTGGCCAGCGCATGCTCCAGCCACTGTTGCGCCTTCTCGTCCTGCCCCAGACCGCAGCCCACCACCAGGACGGGTGCAGCCCCCGGCAAGGCGGCATCGGCGTCCCACACGAAGCGCATGATTTCCGGGTGAAGCGGGTCCACCGGCTGCCGCGCCTTGCCGGATGCGTCCGGCGGGGTTTCCGCTTCGTCGTCGGCCTCGTCCTCCGGCGCTGCAACTGATGCGTCCGCGTCCCGGGCGCCTGCGTCTGCCACCAGCGCCTGCTTATCCTCGGCATCGTCTTCCGGCCGCAGCGATCCGGACTCCTCCGTCGCCCCTGTCTGCGGGCAATCCTCTTCCTCGACGGCAATCCACACCCGCCCGGCACCAGCCCCGGCTGCGCCCTGCGCAGCCAGCCGGGCCGCACCCGCCATGCCCAGCCGGCCGCCCACCACCAGCACGTCACCGCCATTGCCCTTGTGGGCATCACGCGCGCGGGCAGGCAAAAGCGCCGCGGCCAGGGGGGCCGTCAGCAACACGCCCGGCAGGTCATGCGGGAAGCTGTCTTCATCGGCCGGGCAGGGGGCATCCGCCCCAGCGTCGTCCATGCCGGAATCGTCAAAATTGTGGCCATCATCCGGATCCGTTTCAGCCTCGGTCGGCACATCGCGCCATTCGCCCGCATCGGCAGGGCCGTCCGCCGCCTCCAGCGCGGCCAGCTCCGCTTCCAGCGGCAGGTCGGACAGCGGTGCCACCCAGACGCGGCCCGCATGCCGCAGGCCCGCCCCCGTGTGCAGCCCCGGCTTGTCGGCAATCATCGTCACCGTCTGGCGTGCCTGCATGACAGGAGCCTCAGCATCACCCACCGGTGCGCCACGGTCTGCATCCAGTCCGCTGGGCACATCAATGGCCAGCACCGGTACCCGGGCGCGGTTCACCAGGCGGACCAGCTCAGCCACGCGTCCCGCCAGCGGACGGGCCAGGCCAATGCCGAAGAGCCCGTCGATGATCAGGGCAGGCTCGGCCGGGGGCACGTCGCCGTCATCGTCGTCCTGTTCGTCATCCGGGGCGTCACCGTCCGGCCACAGCCAGTCGGCCACCTGCTCGAAACCGTGAATGACCTGGCCGTCAGCCCGCCAGGCTTCCCAGGCGGCGCGCGCATCCTCGGCCTCCGGGGGCGTGGTGTCCAGCCCCGGCATGCCGGCCGCCCACACGGCCAGCCCCGCACGACGCAGGATGCGTCCGGCCACCAGTGCATCGCCGCCATTGTTGCCCGGCCCCACCAACAGGATCACCGGCGCGTGCGCCGGCAGGTTCTTCCACATGGCCATCGCCACCCGGGCCACGGCCGCACCGGCACAGGCCATCAACTCGCCGGGTTCCGTCTCGTCCAGCCAGCGGCCTTCCAGACGGCGGATGGTGGCCAGGTCCAGCACCCAGGCGGGGGTCTGCAAAAGGGCCGGGCGAACCGCCGCAGTGATCGAACGGGTTTTCATGGTTCCGAAGCAGCTTGTCTTGATGTTGACAGTATGCCACCCGGCCGATGTCTCCATCAGCTTCCATGACCCCTTGCAAGATCCCTGCCCATGCAGCCCCTACAGACGGCCTCGGCGACCTCCTGCTTCCCATGCGTCAGGAGCCCATCCTGCAGGCAGCCGGTTATCATCGACGGCCTTCGGACGATGCCCATCCGGCCTTTCCGCGAACCCTCACGCCTCCCACGACAAGGACCTCGCCCATGACGGATTCCCCCTCGCTGCCTCGACTGGATGCCCACGCCGCCCGCGCCCTGGCGGTGCTGCTGGAAAAGGAAAAGACCGTTCCCGACAGCTATCCGATGTCGCTGAATGCCCTGCTGGCCGGCTGCAACCAGCGCAGCAACCGCGATCCGGTCATGAACCTGAACGAAACCGAGCTGCTGAACGCACTGGAGACGCTGCGCAGCCTGTCGCTGGTCATCGAGAGCAGTGGCGGGCGGGTGACGCGCTATGAACATAACCTGCCGCGCGTGCTGGGCATTCCGTCCGAGGCGGCAGCACTGCTGTCGGTCCTGATGTTGCGCGGCCCGCAGACGGCAGCCGGGCTGCGCGCGCACGTGGAACGCCAGGCGAAGTTTGCCGATACCTCATCGGTGGAAGCCTATCTGCAGGAGATGGCCGAGCGCACGGCCGGCGCCCTGGTGGAGCTGATGCCACGCCAGCCCGGCGAGCGCGAGGCCCGCTGGCGGCACTGCCTGTCCGAGCCAGCCGGCGCCGCCACGGTGGCGCAGGGCGGTACCGGGCACGACGCCCCGAGCCAGCCTCCCGCCAACCCGGCCGACGCCGAGGCCCTGCAGATGCTGCAACTGCGCGTGGACGATCTGGAACGGCAGGTGGCCGCACTGACGGAACGCCTGGAACGGCTGGAGTCCTGACAAAAGAAAAGCCCCTCCTGCGAGGGGCTTGCTTCATCGGGTGAAGGCACCGGGGCGAGTGCCCCGGCCAGCCGTCAACGGCCGATGATCATGGGTACAGACCGCGCTCGGCACGGGCCTGCAGCACCCGCTGGCAGGCAATGATGTAGGCTGCCGTGCGCAGCGACACCTTCTTCTCGGCCGCGATCCGCTGGATGTCGCGGAAAGCGCTGAGCTGGATGGCTTCCAGACGCAGGTTGATCTCGTCCTCACCCCAGAAGAAGCTGGAGAAGTCCTGCACCCACTCGAAGTACGAGACGATCACGCCGCCCGAGTTGGCGATCACGTCCGGCACCAGGGTGATGCCGCGGTCGGCAAAGACCTTGTCACCGGCCTTGGTGACCGGGCCGTTGGCGCCCTCGACCACCAGTTTGGCCTTGACGCGCTCGGCGCGCTTCTCGTCGACCTGACCTTCCAGCGCCGCCGGCACCAGAATGTCGCAGGGCAGACCCCAGAAGTCCTCGTCACCAATGGCCTCGGCCTCGGCAAAGCCCTTCACGCCGCCAGTCTTGCGGGCATGCGCCTGCAGGGCAGGGACGTCCAGGCCCTTGTCGTTCTTCACCGAACCGGTGTGGTCCTGAATGGCCACCACCTTGGCGCCAGCCTGGGCCAGCAGTTCGGCGGCCACGCCACCCACGTTGCCGAAGCCCTGCACGATGACGCGCGCGCCATCCAGCGCCAGGCCCATGTTGCGGGCAGCCTCACGGGTGGTGAGGAACACGCCGCGGCCGGTGGCCTTGACGCGGCCCAGCGAGCCGCCCAGTTCGATCGGCTTGCCGGTGACGACGCCGGTCACGGTGGCCCCCTGGTTGGCCGAATAGGTGTCCATCATCCAGGCCATGATCTGGCCGTTGGTGTTCACGTCCGGCGCCGGGATGTCCTTGGTCGGCCCGATGATCACGCCGATCTCGCTGGTGTAGCGGCGGGTGAGCTTTTCCAGCTCATTGGGCGACAGCTTCTTCGGATCGACCCGGATGCCGCCCTTGGCACCGCCGTAAGGGATGTTGACGGCCGCATTCTTGATCGTCATCCATGCCGAGAGCGCCATCACCTCTTCCAGCGTCACGTCCGGGTGGTAGCGCACGCCGCCCTTGCCGGGCCCGCGCGAGACGTTGTGCTGCACGCGGTATCCCTCGAAATGGGCCACCGTACCGTTGTCCAGCTCGATCGGCACATCGACGATCAGGGCGCGCTTGGGCTTTTTCAGCGTCTCGACCCACTTGGCCAGCGGGCCAAGGTGAGGCGTGACCTGGTCCACCTGCGCCAGATAGGTATCCCAGGGGCTGCCGGGTTGCGGCTTGAGATACGACAGGTTAGACATGGATGATGTCTCCTTAGGGTTGAAAAATCGGAATCGGAATCGAATAGCTCTGATACTACCCCCGTCCGGGAAATCAGGCATCCCATGTGCCCTTTCACGACACGGCCGTGCCGCGGCAAGCAGCGCACTGCAGAAAAGCCCTGCATGACAGGGCAGGGAACCCCTTCAGGCTTTCCTATAATCACCCCCTGGAACACGCCTCCGCACGGGGCAACCCGCCTTGCCGCCGGCCTGTTCATTCCCGACGCAGACCCCCGATCCGGACCTTCATGGCCATGAGCACCCCGACCTATCCAACGCTGCCCGGTGGGCATGCACTGAGCCCCTTCCGTGCCCAGGCACTGCTGCAGAAACTGCAGGCCATCGACGACGCCATCGAGACCCTCGATGCCGAATGGTTCTACCCGCTGGAGGTTGCGGCCCCGGGACAGGGTGGCGCCCTGGCCGGCGAGCGGCTGGCCCGCCTGCAGCTGCTGGTGGACGAGCACCCGCTGCCCGATGCCCCCGACGGCAAGCATCAGCGCTCCCTCTGGGTCACGGCCCGTCAGGGCACGCTCTCGCCCTGGTCGTCCAAGGCCATCGACATCCTGCACCATGCCGGCTTTGCCGACGTGACGCGCATCGAGCGCGGCATCCGCTGGAAGCTGGGCTTTCGGCACGGTCTGCTGGGCGGCAGCAAGGCCCAGGACTATCCCGAGGCAAAGCTCGCCCTGCTGGCCGCCTGCCTGCATGACCCGATGACCGAGAGCTGGTTCACCACCGCACCGGATCCGGCCCGGCTCTTTGCGCCCCATGCCCCTGTCCCCCTGGCCACCGTGCCGCTGGGCGACGATGCCGCCGCCGCCCTGCGCGCAGCCAACACCCGGCTGGGCCTGGCGCTGTCGGCCGACGAGATCGACTATCTGGCCCGCGTCTATGGCGAGCTGGGACGCGACCCCACCGATGTCGAGCTGATGATGTTCGCGCAGGCCAACTCCGAGCACTGCCGCCACAAGATCTTCAACGCCGACTTCATCATCGACGGCCAGCCGCAGGAACGCTCGCTCTTCGGCATGATCCGCGAGACCCACAAGGCCCACCCGCAGGGCACGGTGGTGGCCTATTCCGACAACGCCGCCATCCTGGAAGGCGGCACGCTGGCCGCCTGGAACGTGGACCCGGCCTCCGGCCGCTATCGCTGGTCCGAAGAGCCGGTGCATCGCCTGCTGAAGGTCGAGACCCACAACCACCCCACGGCCATTGCCCCCCATCCGGGCGCAGCCACCGGCAGTGGCGGCGAGATCCGTGACGAAGGCGCCACCGGCCGGGGCGGCACGCCGCGCTACGGCCTCACCGGCTTCACCGTCTCCAACCTGCGCATTCCCGGCTGGGAACACCCCTGGGAGGCCGCCAACGGCCGGCCGCCCACCTTGGCCACCCCGCTGTCCATCATGATCGAGGGCCCGCTGGGCGGGGCCGCCTTCAACAACGAATTCGGCCGCCCGAACCTGCTGGGCTACTTCCGCACCTTCGAGACCCCGCTCTCGCAGGCCGCGGCCGACGGCCCGCACACCGGCTGGGGCTATCACAAGCCCATCATGATCGCCGGCGGCGTGGGCTCGGTGGACGCCCGCCACCAGCACAAGCTGCCGCTGCCGGCCGGCACGCTGCTCGTGCAGCTGGGCGGCCCGGGCATGCGCATCGGCCTGGGCGGCGGTGCCGCCTCCAGCATGGGTGTGGGCAGCAATGCCGCCGAGCTGGACTTCGCCTCGGTGCAGCGTGCCAACCCCGAGATGGAGCGCCGCGTGCAGGAAGTGATCAACGCCTGCCGCGCCATGGGCGACAACAACCCCATCCTCTCCATCCACGACGTGGGCGCGGGCGGCCTGTCCAACGCCTTCCCCGAGCTGGCCCATGACGCCGACAAGGGCGCGGACTTCGATCTGAGCCGCATCCCCGTGGCCGAAAGCGGCATGTCGCCGGCCGAGATCTGGTGCAACGAATCGCAGGAACGCTACGTGCTGGGCATCGCGCCCGAGCGGCTGCCCGAGCTGGAGGCCCTGTGCACCCGCGAGCGCTGCCCGATGGCCGTGGTGGGTACCGTCACCGATGCCGAGCACCTGAAGCTGGCGGCCCCGGGCGAGCAACCCGCCGTCGACATCGACATGAGCGTGCTGTTCGGCAAGTCGCCCAAGCTGCGCCGCGAGGGTGCCACGCCTGCCCGCACCGAACTGCCAGGCATGGACCTGAGCGAGCTGAACCTGGACACGCTGGCCACGCAGATCCTGCAGCTGCCGGCCGTGGCCAGCAAGAGCTTCCTCATCACCATCGCCGACCGTACCGTGGGCGGCCTGTCGGTGCGCGACCCGATGGTGGGTCCGTGGCAGGTGCCCGTGGCCGACTGCGCCGTGGGCCTGCTGGACTACCGCAACCACCACGGCGACGCGCTCTCCATGGGCGAACGCTCGCCCGTGGCCGTGCAGGACTCGGCCGCCGCCTCGCGTCTGGCCATCGCCGAATCCCTGACCAACCTGCTGTCGGCCGTGCCGGACAACCTGGGCCTGACCAAGCTGTCGGCCAACTGGATGGCCGATGCCGGCAGCGCCGGGCAGGACGCTGCCCTCTACGCCGCCGTGGAAGCGGCCAGCCGCCTGTGCATCGAGCTGGGCATCAGCATCCCGGTGGGCAAGGATTCGCTCTCCATGCGCGCCCGCTGGAAGGGTGACGACGGACAGCGCGTGGAAGTCGGCTCGCCGGTGTCGCTGATCGTCACCGCCCATGCCCCGGTCAGCGACGTGCGCCGGGCGCTCACGCCCGAGATCAGCCCCGAGATGCAGACCAGCCTCATCCTGGTGGACCTGGGCGCCGGCAAGCAGCGCCTGGGCGGCTCGGCCCTGGCCCAGATCACCGGCCGGGACGGCGACCCGGTCCCCGACCTGGACGATCCCCAACTGCTCGTCCGGCTCTGGCAGGCCGTGCGCGAGGCGCAGGCCGAAGGGCTGCTGCTGGCCTACCATGACCGCTCCGACGGCGGACTCTTTGCCACTGCCTGCGAGATGGCATTTGCCGGTCACTGCGGCGTGTCGCTGCAGCTGGACATGCTCACCATCGACCCCTTCACGGCCGATGCGGGCGACTACAAGATCCGCACCGAACAGGTGACGGAGCTTCGTCAGACACGCGTGCTGCGCGCACTCTTCAACGAGGAGCCGGGCGTCGTGCTGCAGACCACCCGCGCCAACCGCGACCGCCTGCTGGGCCTGCTGCGTGCCCACGGCCTGTCGGTGCATTCCCACGTCATCGGCACGCCCAACAACCAGGACACCATCGAAGTCCACAACGACGGCAAGTGCCTGTTCAGCCTGCCGCGCACCACGCTGCAGCAGGCCTGGGCCGAGACCAGCCACCGCATCGCCAGCCTGCGCGACGACCCGGCCTGCACGGCCGAGGCCTTCGCCCTGGAAGGTGCCGCCCAGGATGAGCCGCCCCACCTGTCGGTACGCCTGTCCGCCACCTCCATCCAGGCTTGGCGTGACATGCCGTCCGCGCCCGCCGTCGTGGGCCAGCGCCCCCGCGTCGCCATCCTGCGCGAGCAGGGCGTCAACAGCCAGCGCGAAATGGCGGCCGCCTTCGACCTGGCCGGCTTCGAGGCCTACGACGTGCACATGAGCGACCTGATCGCCGGTCGTCACGACCTGGCGCAGTTCCAGGCGCTGGTGGCCTGCGGCGGCTTCTCGTATGGCGACGTGCTGGGTGCCGGCGCCGGCTGGGCGCGCACCATCCTCTTCAACCCGCAGCTCTCCGATGCCTTCGGCGCCTTCTTTGCCCGGCCCGACACGCTCACCCTGGGCGTATGCAACGGCTGCCAGATGCTCTCGCACCTGAAGGGCCTGATCCCCGGCGCCGAGGGCTGGCCGCGCTTCGTGCGCAACCGCTCCGAGCAGTACGAAGGGCGCTTTGCCAGCGTGGAGATCCTGTCCTCGCCGTCGCTGTGGCTGAGCGGCATGGCCGGCGACCGGCTGCCCATCGTCGTCTCGCACGGCGAAGGGCGGGCAGATTTCTCCGACGTGAAGGCACAGGGTGCCGACGGCACGCCGTCGGCCGAGGCGCTGGCGGCCCGCATCGCGGCCGCCAACCCGGCGCTGCAGTACATCGACGGCCGGGGCAACGCCACCGAGACCTACCCGCTCAACCCCAACGGCTCGCCGCGGGGCGTGACCGGCTTTGCCAGCGCCGATGGCCGCGCCACCATCATGATGCCGCACCCCGAGCGCGTCTTCCGCCTGGCCCAGTGGTCCTGGAAACCGCGCGCGCTGCAGGAATCCGGTCTGGACCACTCGCCCTGGATGCGCCTCTGGCACAACGCGCGCCGGCAGTTCCAGTAAGGCCATGAGGCTGCGGGTCAGGACCGCCGCGCTGCTGCTGACGTTGCTGGGCCTCTGGCCGGCAGCGGCGGCAGCCGGCGGCACCACCACAGCCCCGGCGCCTTCGGCTCAGGGCGACGAGGGCACCCTGCAGGCCGGCCAGGACATGGCTCTGGGCCACACGCTGAACGGCCGGCCGCTGGATGGCGCCCTGCGCCAGAAGCTGGGCCACTGCACCGGCCAGACCCCGCCATCCGCCCGCTGCCTGGACGCCATCCGGGCCGCCGGCCTGCACGCGCGCGGCGACCTGGGCTACCTGTTCCATGACCCCGCCCAGCCACTGCGACAGGACCTGGGCCATGGCGTGACCCTGGAGGTTCCGGCCGGCGTACTCGAAGCCCCTACCGTCTTCATCGTTGGCATCCATCCTGGCATCGACCGCTATCCGCTCGTCAACATCGCCCCCATCCTGTCGCTGAAGAAGGCAGCCACGCTCACACTGCAGCCGCAGGACGAGAGACGCTACCAGCGGTGGATGCCCGATCCGCCCGGCAACGGGACACCCGCCGGCCCCCGGACACTTCAGCTGGCTCGCACCGGCGTCATCATTGACGGCCAGCTGCGCGAGAGCGACGACACACAGGCCGTCAGCGGCCTTGTCCAGCGCATCCTCGGCCAATCCCGCTCCCTCGACCCGTGCCTGCACAGCCTGACCGACCCCGAGACGGCACGAAAGATTTCGGAACAGGCCCGCCAGGGCATCTCGCTGCCCCAGGGCTGCCGCTTCGTGCCGCCCTACGTGCACATTGCCGTCACCGAAGGCAACCAGGCCGCCCCCATGCAGACCGAGCTGGTCTTTCAGGCGACCCCCGAGCGACTGCAGCTGTTCCGGCTGGACACGGTGAAGGGATTCACCGTCCTGATCAATGGCTTTCTCTGGCATGGCGACCCGGGCACCGACACGGGGCAGGGTGGCTGGGCCATGGGCTATGCCCGCGGGCTGGACGTGGGCAGCGGACTTGGACGGCTGACCATCGGCGACAACACCTGGCACCAGCGCACGCCCGAACGGCTGCAACAGGCGCAGCAGCGCACGGACCATGACACGGAAGCGCCCCCGCCAGCCTCCGGAACCGGTCGCAAGCGCGTCGTCCGCTTCGCCGCCGACCAGCGCCAGTCGTCCTGGGACACCAGAACGGATCCCCAAGCCCGCTGGCCCGACAACCCGGTCGTGCTCAGCTCCTCCACCTCCATCGTGCGCGACGGCCAGTGCGCCCAGGACGCCCTGACCACCCGCTGGTCCGCCTTCGGCACGGACGGCAAGGGCAGAAGCGTCTTCATCTCCTCCACCTCACTGGGCCAGACCCACGTCGACGAGCTGTGCCGCGTCTTTCTGGCACTGGGCATCCCCAACGCCATCCGCCTGGACGGCGGCCCCAGCACCGCCATGACCGTCGACGGCCGCCTCCTCAACCCGCTGGTTTCACTGTCTGACCTGATGGCCTTCGGACCGGCGCGGTATGTGATTGATGGGGTGGGGGCACGCCCTCCAAGCGCGAAAGTGCAAACAGGCGAGGGCGCCTACAGCGCACACTCTCGATAGCCCACATTGGGCACGTAGGCTTTCACGAAGAGATCACAAGCACATCGTCCCCTTCGTATCGCGCGTAGATCCTGCAGCCCGGGTCATGGGCCAACAGGCTGGACAGCCATGCCTTCTCGAACGAGATCAAGGGATGCCTGAGTCGAAACAGCGGGAATCGCAGCGATTGCTCGATCAACAACCTCAATTCAGTCGCATTGAGTTGGGTATGGATGAGCCATGAAAAATCTCTTTCGGCATCCGTACTTTCAAAGAATGCGTCACCCAGGCCACCCTGCAGAAGTTGGCAACCAGATATCACAAGGACCAGATCACGCCCATCCGGATGAACGAGTTTCCAGGCGATGCAATCATTGCTTATACCTTTCAGCATATCTGGAATGACATCATCATGCTTTTTCCATACCCTCTTCATGACACAAAACAAGTCCAATTCTATGTATTTACGGGCAATTAAATTATCTTCAATTCAGCAATACGTCATAAAGACATAATTCACTAGCCCAAGACGCACTTATAAACTCCGCCCCTGATCCTTCCCCCGCCCACTCCACGCCCGCTGCAGCCGCCGCTTGATGAAGCGGGCAGGGGAGACGGCCGCGGCCAGTCGCGCATCCACCACGTCCGGCTCGCCGCAGGCGCGGGCGGCAATCATCTCGGCGCCAATGGCGGCATAGAGCGCTCCTCGGCCCGCCATGCCGGTCAGCAGGTACAGGCCCTCGCGCTGGGGCATCGGCAGCCGATCGTTGCGCGCCAGGTTGTCGGCCCGGGCGGCAATGGCCGCCAGGTCCGGCGCCGGGCCAATCATCGGCAGGTTGTCGCGCAGCTGCAGGCGCTCGCCGATGGCACTGGGCTGCCAGGATTCAGGCCGCTCCAGAAAGGCCCTGATATCCGGGTCTTCGTCGCTGTCGGCTTCGCCTGCCTGCAGCCAGTGCGCGTGCACTTCTTCCGAGCGCAGCCAGAAACTGCCGGGCCGTGTCAGCACCAGGCCGCGGCCGCTGGTCATGGGCAACAGGGCAGGGTGGCCGGGGTCTTCATCCGGGGGGCCGCCATCGGCCCGCGCCAGCCACACCCGGGCGGCACTCAGCCGCAGGCGGCCATGGTCCGCCTCCTGCATGCCGGCCAGTGTCAGGGCCTGTTCACGGCAGGCCAATACCACCACATCGGCATCGGCCACGTTGTTCCCCTGATCATCGACAACCCGCCAGCCGGTCGCAGTGGCATCCACCCGGCCGACCCTGATGCCCATGCTCACGCTCACCCCCAGGCGCTGCTGCACCGCCTGCCACCACCGCCGGGGCGAGACGGCAGCACAGTCGGGAAACCAGACCCCCCAATCCCCTTGGGGGCTTTCTTCCACCCGCGCCACGGCCCTGTCCACCGGCGCCACGCAGCGCTCGGCCCGGGCCCGGTCCATCGGCTGCAGCCGCCCGCAGACTTCAAAGGCCGAAACCAGGTCAGCCGCCGGCCCAGCACGCAGGCGACCATGCAGCTGCATGGCCTGCACCAGCAGGCGGCTGCGCAGGTCGAAATCGGGCGTCAGGCCCGGATGCTGGGCAATCAGCGGCAGGCCCGCCACCGCGCCCCCCAGCCGGTCGCGCGCTTCCAGCACCAGCACCTGCCAGCCCCGGCGCGAGAACGCTTCGGCACTGGCGCAGCCTGCCAGTCCGCCTCCGATGATCACCACCTGCTTCATCCGTTCGTTCGCCTCGGTTCCATTTTTCGTCGTGGCCCAGCAACCCGACGCGATCCATGCTAGTCTGCCGGGGTTTTCCCGGATAGGAGTCAACACTGCCATGGATCGTGCCCACGTAACAGTCGTCGAACATCCGCTGGTCCAGCACAAGCTTACGCTGATGCGCAAGGTCGAGACCAGCACCAACAACTTCCGCCGGCTGCTGAACGAACTCAGCGCCCTGCTGGCCTACGAAGTGCTGCGCGACATGCCGATGCACGAAGTGACCATCCAGACCCCCCTGGAGACCATGCAGTCAGGTCTGATCGACGGCAAGAAGCTGTGCCTGGTCTCCATCCTGCGGGCCGGCAGCGGCATTCTGGACGGCTTTCTCAGCGTCGTGCCCGGCGCCCGGGTGGGTCACATCGGGCTGTACCGCGATCCCGAAACGCTGCAGGCCGTCGAGTACTACTTCAAGATGCCGCCGGACATGGGCGGGCGTGACGTGATCGCCGTCGACCCGATGCTGGCCACCGGACACTCGGCGGTGGCGGCCATCAGCCGCATCAAGGAAACCAACCCGCGCTCCATCAAGTTCGTCTGTCTGCTGGCTGCGCCCGAGGGCATCGAGACCCTGCAGAATGCCCACCCGGACGTGCCCATCTTCACGGCTGCCATCGACCGCTGCCTGAACGACCACGGCTACATCCTGCCCGGTCTGGGTGACGCCGGCGACCGGATCTTCGGCACGAAGTGACCCCGCCTCCCACCGGACGGCTCGCCCCGTCCGGTCCCTCCTTCCGATCATTCTCCATTCCATGACCCAATCCTCTTTCGACTTCGATCTCTTCGTCATCGGTGGCGGCTCGGGCGGCGTGCGCGCGGCCCGCATCGCAGCCCAGCACGGCGCGCGTGTGGGCATCGCCGAGGGCTTCCGCTACGGCGGCACCTGCGTCATCCGCGGCTGCGTGCCCAAGAAGCTGCTGGTATACGCTTCGCGCTTCCCGCAGAGCTTCGAGGAAAGCCGGGGCTTCGGCTGGAACGTGTCCCCGGCCACCTTCGACTGGGAAAAGCTGGTGGCTGCCAAGAATGCCGAGATCACGCGGCTGGAAGGCGCCTACTCCGCCAACCTGGACAAGGCCGGCGTGAAGCGCTTTGCCGGTCACGCCCGCTTCCTGGGCCCCAACCGGCTGGCCATCGACACGCTGGAGGGTCGCCAGGAAGTGACGGCCAAGGAGGTGCTCATCGCCACCGGTGGTGAACCGGTCATGCCCGAGGACCTGCCCGGCGTGGAGCTGGCCATCAGCTCCAACGAGGTCTTTGACCTGCCCGTGTTCCCGAAGCGGATCGCGGTGGTAGGCGGCGGCTACATCGGGGTGGAATTTGCCGGCATCTTCCATGGTCTGGGTGCGAAGGTCACGCAGATCCATCGCGGCCCGCGGGTGCTGCGCGGCTTTGACGTGCAGATGGCGGACCTCATTGTCGAGACCTACCGTGACAAGGGCATCGACATGCGGATGAACACCACGCTCAAGCGTCTGGACCGGCAGCCCGATGGTTCCATCCGCATCACGCTGCACGATGACAGCACGCTGGACGTGGACCAGGTGCTGATCGCCACCGGCCGCCGGCCAGCCACCCGCAACCTGGGTCTGGAAACGGTGGGCCTGGAGACGGGCAAGGCGGGCGAAATCCATGTGGACGAGCTCTCGCGCACCCAGGTGCCCGGCATCTACGCCGTGGGCGACGTGACCAACCAGGTCAGCCTCACGCCGGTGGCCATCCGCCAGGGCCACGCCTTTGCCGACACCACCTATGGCAAGAAACCCTGGGTGGCGGACCTGGACTTCATTCCCACGGCCATCTTCTCCACGCCGGAGCTGGGCACGGTGGGCCTGAACGAGGAGCAGGCGGTGGAACGCTGCGCCGTGGTGGATGTCTACCGCAACAGCTTCCGCACGCTCAAGGCCACGCTCTCGGGCACCCAGGAGCGGGTCCACCAGAAGATCCTGGTGGATGCCAGCACCGATCGGGTTCTGGGCGTGCAGCTGCTGGGCCCGGACTCGGCCGAGGTCATCCAGGTGATGGCCACGCTGCTGCGCATGGGCGTGACCAAGCGCGATCTGGACCAGACCATGCCGCTGCACCCCAGCAGCGCCGAGGAACTGGTGACGATGCGCACGGTGGCCCAACGCCACATCCGGAAACCGGCCCAGTAAAAGGGGCGGACAGGGGCGGCCAGGCCCACATCGATGGCCCCGAAACGGGGCTGTCGAAGGGCGCTTCCGTCCCTTTCTGAGACCATGCCGGCCCGCGATCCATTCACGATCCATATGGTGTCGGCGGGCACATATCGTGGCCAACCCTGTTGCCGGCAAGACATCGCGCCGACCGGCAGTCGGCCGATGTCGGTCGAATAGACGGCAGGCAGCAGACTTCTGCCCACAAACTGGCATCCTCCCTGCAAGTAAGTCCCTGAAAGCTTGCCCGGGAGCCTCTTGTGCCAATCACCGGTACCGACATCGATGCCAGCCACCTGGCAATCCTGCGGGAGATCCGCCAACCCATCCTGACCGCGCTCAACCGGAGCTTCCGCAACGCCTACGTGGCCGTGGTGGACGGGCTGATCGAGCGCATCGTCGAGGAGACCAACTGGGAAAAGCAGGATCAGCTCAACGTGGCGCTGGACATCCTGCGCAATGGCAAGGCCAGCATCGAGCAGCAATTCGAGGTCGGCTGTGCCCGCAGCTGGAAGGAACGCACCGGTGTCGCTTCCGACGGCAGCTACAGCACCCCTGAAGCCACCATCATCCAGGACGAGCCGCCCACGCTGCGTCTGGTGGACGATGACACCATGCGCGACCAGCTGCTGGTCGCTCGCATCTCGGCCCGTGCCCGTCGCCGGATGGACGAGGAACTGGCTGATGGCCTGCGCGCCCGCTTCGGCGCGCTGCTGCAGCAGGACTGGTTTGCCGAGAACGAATACCCGATCGCGCCGGACATCATCTTCGAGGTGCTGCGCGGCATTCTGACCCAGCACCAGGTGCGCCCCGGTGACGGCACGGCATCGTTCCTGCTGGACCTGTTCGAGCCCAAGTTCACGGTCGAACTGATCGAGCTGTACCAGGACGTGAACCGCAGGCTCATTGCCTACGGCATCCTGCCCGAGCTGCGCTACAGCATCTCCAAGTCCCGCGCCTCCCAGTACGTCAGCGGCGAGCATGAAGACCCGCTGGGCGAGGGCGCCGAACACGATGAGCACGGCGGTCGTGGCAACGGTCGCGGGGGCAGGGCAAACGGCCACGGCGTGATCGACGTCTCCGAGGCCGAGATCGGCCAGTGGGCCGACCAGATCGGCAGCGGTAGCGAACAGAGCCCGGCCATGCTGGCCCAGGCCACCCGCTATCTGGCCGATCCGCGCAACTTCGGCAACGACGCCCAGATGGCCGCCCACAAGCAGGCCACCTCCGACCAGCTGATGGCCGTGCTGAGCGAGCTGCAAGCCCGTACCGAGGAAGCCAACAGCCCCGAGGCTGTCGGTACGGTGATGCAGGAGGTGCGCCAGCAGTCCTCGGCCGCCGCCCAGACGCACGGCTCGCCGCTGGATCGGCTGATCATCGAGACGGTTGCCCAGGTTTTCCAGCTGGTCTATGAGGACGACGCCATCGCCAACGCCATCAAGCAGCAGCTGCTGCGGCTGCAGGTGGCAGCGTTCAAGGCTGCGCTGCTGGATGCCAGCTTCTTTGCGCGCCCCGACCACCCGATGCGCCGTTTCGTCGACCGGCTGGCCCAGATGGGCTCAGACCCGGACTTCGAGACCGAACCCGGCTCACCGCTCGTCAAGGACATCGAGGACCTGGTGACCTGGGTGCTGAACAATTTCGAGCGCGAACTGGTGGTGATCGGCGAGGCCCTGGACCGTGCCGAGCGCATCATTGCCGACGAGACGGCACGCCGCGACGCCCGACTGGAAAAGATTGCCGAAGCCGCCAGCCGGGCAGAGCGCATCGACCTGCTGCGCCAGGAGATCCGCGACGGCATGCGTGCGCGGCTCACGGGCGGCCAGATCCCGGAATGCATCCAGCACTTTGCCGAGCATTCGTGGACCGAGGTGATCGTGCGACTGCGCGACGGCACGGGCGAGCTGCCGTTTGACGAGGCCCGCGCCCAGCGCGTGCTGGAAACGCTGCTGTGGAGCGTGCAGCCCAAGAAGGCCACCGAGATCAGCGAACTGGCCCGCACGCTGCCCCAGATGATTGCCGACCTGTCGCGCGGCATGGCCTTCATCGCCATGCCGGGCACCGAGCGTGAGGCCTTCCTGAAGACCCTGATGACCTGCCACGGCCAGGTCATCCAGCAGAGCAAGAACCGTCCTGTGACGCCCGTTGCCTGTCCGAGCGCCGCTGCACCGGCCGCCAGAACGGCAAGCGCAGCCGGGCAGGGCATGCCGGCAGGTCAGGGCGCCCAGGCCGCGAACGGGCAGGGCATGTCCGCCCTCGCCGCTCTGGCCAAGAATTCGGCCAAACAGCCGGCTCCCGCCCAGCAAACGGCTGGAAAGAACGCCGCCAATGCCGACGACTACGATCAGGCCTGGGACGAGATCACCCGTGCCGGCCTGAAGAACGGCGACGAGATCGAGCGCGACCACGAAGGCGAAACCCGGCGCTACAAGCTGGGCTGGGTCAGCCCCTCGGCCACGGTCTTCATCTTCTCGCGCTATCCGCGCGAGCACTGGACCGTCAATCGCCGCGAACTGCATGAGCTGATGGCCGGCAAGCAGGTGCGCGTCATTCGCAAGACGGCATCGGTGGCCGCTGCCATCGACGCGCTGCAGGCGGCCTGACAGTCGCGTCCGTCCGCAGCGTTCGTCCGGATCCCGGTTGCCACGCGAGAACCCGCGCGGCAACCGGTTCCGTTTTCAGAGGTCCGTATTCAGCGCACGGCCTTGATCACGGCGCAGGCAGCCCGGCCGCCGGCATCACCGGTCGGCTGGCTGTGCAGGTCGTCCTTGCCCTTGTGGACGATCAGGCCCCGGCCCAGGATGTTCTGCGGGCCGTCACCCAGCGTCAGCTGCGTCTGCGGCAGCACCAGGTCCACCTTGGCCACACCATCGGCACCGGCATGGATGTTGCCCAGATCGCCGGCATGATGGTGATCGTCATCCCGGGCCGGATCGCCGTGCTTCTGGCCCGGCAGATGGAAATGGCCACCCGCGCTGGTGGCATCCGGCGCGCTGCAATCGCCTTTCTCATGCACGTGGAAGCCATGGTCGCTGTTGGGCTCCAGGCCGGCCACTTCGCCCTGGATGCGAATCTGGTCACCCTCGTGCACGAAACGGATCGTGCCCTGGGTCGGCGAGCCCACGGTGGGCTGCAACCTGGCCACGGCCTCGGTGGCGCGCTGCGCGCCTTCGGCAGCAGCAGCAGCGTGCTCGTGGTCATGGGCGCCGTGCTCATGGGCACAGGCAGAGATCGACAGCGTGGCCAGCACGGCCAGGGTCATCCGCTGGATCGGGAATGTCATCTTGGGTTCTCCTGAGAAAAAAATCGGAATCCTGAAATTCCGCGCGGCCCGTACGGTACACGAAGAGGCCGCAGGGTGCTCAACGCCGATGTCGCACCTTTCAGACACCCGGGAAGACCCCGATTGCCTCGCCAGACGAAACAGGGAGCAGGCCGGTGATCATGCCCATGAAGTCCTGGTGAAATCCATAATTTGACATAATAACCATTATGCGTAGTCGTTGATAAGCAACCGCATCGTTTAACATCACGGTATCGCAGACACGAAGCGTCCGATCCATGCGACCCATGCACGGCGCCCGTCGAGCCACCGTTTTCCAACACGCACAGGCTTCCATCATGAAAACCACGTCCCGTCGTCGTCTCCTGCTGGCATTGTCCGCTGCCGTGGCCCTGTCTGCCTGCACGAAGTCGGCCGACCAGTCCGCAGCCGACAACGGCGCGTCCCCCAAGGTGGTCATCGGTCTGGATGACAACTTCCCGCCGATGGGCTTTCGCAACGAGAAGAACGAGCTGGTGGGCTTTGACATCGACATGGCCCGCGAGGCCGCATCACGCATGGGCGTGCAGGTCGAGTTCAAGCCGATCGACTGGAACGCCAAGGAAGCCGAGCTGATCGGCAAGCGGGTCGATGCGCTCTGGAACGGTCTGACGATCACCGAGAAGCGCAAGCAGAACATCGCGTTCACGCCGCCGTACATGCAGAACCACCAGATCATCATCGTCAAGCGCGGTTCGCCCATCGGCAACAAGACCGGCCTGGCGGGCAAGATCGTGGGTGCACAGGACGGCAGCAGCGCCGTCGATGCCATCGAGGCTGATGCCAAGGTTTCCAAGTCCTTGAAACAGCTGAAAAAATACGGCGACAACGTGACGGTGCTGCTGGATCTGGACGCTGGCCGGCTGGACGCTGCCGTGCTGGACGAAGTGGTGGGTCGCTACTATGTGGCGAAGAAACCCTTCGCCTACGTGGTGCTTGAAGAAGACTTCGGCACCGAGGACTACGGCGTGGGCCTTCGCAAGGAAGACACCGCGCTGCAGGAAAAGCTCTCTGCCGCGCTTGAGAGCATGAAGAAGGATGGCAAGGCCGGGCAGATCGCCAAGACCTGGTTCGGCAAGGACATCATCCGCTGACATGGACGGACGGATGACCGCCCTGCCAGGGCGGTCTCCGACCCCTGAAGTCTGGCATCTACCGGCTTCTTGCGCCTTCTGCACTCATCAATCACGAACTCACGGCGACTGCGGCATTGGACTATATCCTGAGCATTCTCGGACCCCTGGGCGAAGGCTCACTGGTCTCGCTTGAGCTGTTCTGCATCACGCTGCTGCTGTCCATTCCGCTGGGTGTGGCGCTGGCACTGATGCGGCTTTCCCGACACCGCTGGCTGGGTGTCACGGTCAGTGGCTACCTGTGGCTGATGCGGGGCACGCCGCTGATGCTGCAGCTGCTGTTCATCTACTACGCACTGCCGCTCCTGCCAGGCGGCGGCATCCAGCTGCCGGACTTTCCGGCGGCTGTGGTGGCTTTTGCACTCAACTACGCGGCCTACTTCGCCGAGATCTTCCGGGCCGGCATCCAGTCCATCGACCGCGGACAGTACGAAGGCGCGAAGGTGCTGGGGATGAACTATCCGCAGACAATGCGCCGCATCGTGATGCCGCAGGTGATCCGCCGCGTGCTGCCGCCGCTGTCCAACGAGTTCATCACGCTGGTCAAGGACACGTCGCTCATCTACGTGCTGGCGCTCAACGACCTGCTGCGGGCTGCCCGGGGCATCGTGCAGCGTGACTTCACCATCACGCCCTTCATCGTGGCGGCCGTGTTCTACCTGCTGATGACGCTGCTGCTGACCTGGATGTTCCAGTCCCTCGAAAAACGCTATGCCAGTCACGACGCCTGAATCCATGGCCCCCCTGCCCGGCTCGACGGCCCCTGCCGGCCCTTCCGGCGCCGCCTCGGCAATGATCGATGCCCGCGACCTGCACAAGCGCTTCGGGTCGCTGCAGGTCCTGAGCGGCGTGTCGCTGCGCATCGACCAGGGCGAGGTGGTGGCGCTGATCGGCCCCTCGGGTTCGGGCAAGAGTACGCTGCTGCGCTGCCTGAACCACCTGGAGCTCGTCGACCAGGGCGAGATCCGCATCAATGGCGAGACCCTGGTGGCCAATGACGCCCAGGGACGCGCCCGCTACGTGTCCGAATCCGAAGTGCGCCGCATCTGTCGCCGCATGGGCATGGTGTTCCAGCACTTCAACCTGTTCCCGCACTTCACGGTGCTGGAGAACCTCATCGAGGCGCCCATCACCGTCAAGGGCATGAAGCGCGACGAGATCGTGCCGCACGCCGAGGAGCTGCTGCGCAAGGTCGGGCTCTTCGAGAAGCGCAATGCCTATCCGGGTCGGCTGTCCGGTGGGCAGAAGCAGCGGGTGGCCATCGCCCGGGCGCTGGCCATGGAACCGGACATCATGCTGTTCGACGAGCCCACCTCGGCGCTGGATCCGGAGCTGACGGGCGAGGTGCTGCGCACGATGCGCCAGCTGGCCCAGGAACACATGACGATGCTGGTGGTCACGCACGAGATGGCCTTCGCCCGCGAGGTGGCTCACCGGGTCTGCTTCATGGACGAGGGCCAGATCGTCGAGGAGCGCGCAGCACGGGCCTTCTTCGAAGATCCCCACCACGAACGGGCACGCGCCTTCCTGGAACACGTGCTCTGAGTGCCGTCAGGCCCCGGAAACCTTCCGGGTGCATTCGGCACAGACACCGTAGAGCGTCACTTCATGGTGCTCCACCATGAAGCCCTCCGGCACCTCCATGCCTTCCAGGCTGCCCGGGCAGCCATGGATGTCGAACACGCGCTGGCACTTGCTGCACTGGAAGTGGTGGTGGTGGTGCGCGTGGGCGTGGCGGCTCTCGTAGCGCGGGCTGTCGCCCGGCAGCGCCACGGCCTGGATCATGCCGTCCTGCTGCAGGTCACGCAGGTTGCGATAGATGGTGGCAATGCTGAGCGACGGAATGGCCGCCCGCCCTGCTTCCAGGATCTCCTGCGGGCTGAGCGGGCGCTGCGCTTCGTCGATGACCCGCAGGATCTCGGTACGTTGTCGGGTCAGTCGTTTCATGCGCGATACGGGTCTCGATTCGGAATGCGAGCGATAAGTGCCCTGCCCTCAAGTATATCGGCCCCCGGCGGCATGCTTGTCCAGCGTGGCCTGAACGCTTTCATGAGCCACCCGGTCGGCCTGGGTCATGCGGGTCGGAAAGCGCCGCCATTCCGCGGCTGAGGCCAGCTCGAAGGATTCATGCCAGATGCCCGGTTGCTGCGCATCCGGCTGCAGACGCCAACGCAGGGCACCGTTGCGCAGCCGGCTTTCACGCAGCTCAAGCATGGCCCGATGGAACTCGGCTTCCCGGCCCGCCTGCAGGCGGTATGCGTACTGCAGGCGCAGGGACTGACCGTCGCCCATCGCACCGGACCTTGCCAGGAACTCATCGGGCGTCACGTCGGCATCCGTGCCCAGGCGCACCGGGAGCCGGCGGCTGGCCAGCGCAAACAGGGCCAGCAGCACGGCCGAGGCAATCAGCACATGCTGCAGGTCGCTGCGGTTGACCATCCAGCCCCAGAAAAGGCTGCCCAGGGCCAGCCCGGCCTGCACCGAGATCTGGTTGTTGGCCACCGCCCGGGCACGCACCCAGCCCGGTGCAATGCTCTGCGCCACGGTGGAGAGCCCCGCCAGCACCCCGACCCAGCCCATCCCGGCCAGGAAGGTGCCCACCACGGCCACCGGCACCCAATGCGAGAGGCCCACGATGACGGCCGCCAGGCTCCACAGCCACAGGGAGGCACGTATGATGCGACCTGCCCCTGCGCCCTGACGCAGGAAGCGCGGCAGCCACAGGGCTGAGGCCACGGCCCCCAGGCCGAAGGTGCTGTAGAGAAAGCCGTAGCCGCCCGCAGCCAGTCCCAGCCGCTGTTGTGCCACCAGCGGGAACATCGCCCACAGGGCGGCTGCGCAGAAACAGAAGCAGAAGTTGATGATGAGTGCCGCCCGCAGCACCCGGGCATGGCGCGCAAAGCGCAGGCCGCTGACCAGACCGGACCACAGGGTCTCGTTGCCCCCCGCAGGCACCGGCGTGCGCGGCTCCAGCGCCTGCCAGGCGGCCGGCAGCATGGGCAGGAAGAAGAGCGAGGCCACCAGCACGGCCAGCCCGTCTCCCATCAGGGCGGCGATCAGTCCGGCCATGGCGGGGCCGACGGAGCGTGCCGCATTGAAGGCAATCGAGCCCAGCGCCACCGCCTTGGGCAGCAGCGGCCGCGGGACCAGGCCGTTGATGGAGGCCTGCTGGGCCGGCTGGTAGAAGGTGTAGCCCAGCCCGCAAAGCAGCGTGCAGACGACCAGGGACCAGGGCTGCAGCCAGCCTGCATGGCTCATCAGGCCCACGCTGGCCGTGGCCAGGCCCATCATCAGGTGGGTGACGACCAGGATGTAGCGTCGATCGACAAGGTCGGCCACCGAACCGGACACCAGTCCGAACAGCAGGAACGGCAGGGTGCTGGCGGCCTGGACCAGGCCCACCAGCAGCGCCGAGCCGCTGAGGCTGGCCATCAGCCAGCCGGCCATGGCCGACTGCATCGTATAGGCCATGGAGGTGGTGACGGCGCCGATGTACAGCAGCCGATAGGGACGGATGCCCAGCGGCGAGCCGGCCAGGAAGCTCGCTGCCCTGCCCTTTGACGGTGTCGGCGCGCTGCCGCTCACGGCCGCGTCACCGCTGCGGCCAGGGATGCCTTTCCAGCAGCCGGCGTGAAGATGGACGGAACAGCCATCAGCACGATCAGGGCTCAGCCTTCAGATCCGGGCACGGGATGCGCACTTCATCGCCGTCGGCAACCACTTCACTGAGGGTACCGGCGCCGGGACGGCGGGTCACCATCAGGGACTGCCAGCTGCATTCCTCACCCCGGAAGACAGCGATGGCCCGGATGACCTGACGGTTGCGGCCACGGGCCGAGCCCGGGTCGCGCTGGACCTGCCAGCGGCGATCAATGAAGTAGGTCTCGCTGGGCTCGCGTCCCAGCAGGGTGCTGGTCATGCTCTGCAGCTGCTGGACCATGCGCGTGGTGCCCACGGCCTGCCGGGGGGCAGGCCGCAGCGGCGTGACGGCACTGAGACGGGCGCCGGCCGGCAGCGCGGCCAGGGTGGCCTGGGCCGGCAGGGGGCGAGCGGCGGAGCCGGCCTCTGCAGCACGGCCAGCGGCAGCGCCTGCAGTTCCGGCCGCGGCAGCAGCGGCCGCCGTGGCCCGGCCGGAGGCTGCCTCACGGCCTTCGTTCCGAGCCGTGGAAGCGCCCTGCTCTGCCACAGCCTTCCGGGCGTCGTCCGACGAGCGCTCAGGGGTCCCGGTCTGCGCCGCGGCCTTCTGCCGCGCCTGGGTGTCCGGTGCCTGGGCGGGCTGCTCAGCCGCCTTGGCACCCTGGTTCATGGAAACGATCTCGTTGCGGGTGATGGTGTTCTGGGCAGCAGGGGCATGAGCGGCACTTCCGGCCGACGGTGCTGCCGTGGCAGCACTGCCGGACGTCGCAGCGGCCGCACCACCGGTCAGGCCGGCGGCCGCCATGGCAGCGGCAATGCGGCTTTCGCGTTCGCTGCGGGCCCGGTCAGCCGGGGTGGCCGCGGGCGCGGTCTGGGCGCCTGCTTCGGCAGGAGCGGCAGCCTGCGTCGTGGCGGCTGTCTGGGCGGCCGCGCGATCAGGCGTCTCGGCAGCAGCCTGGGTACGCGGGCTGGTGTCGGTCTGAGCACGGCCAGCCGCGGCAGCGGCGTCCGCACGGGAAGCATCGGGCGCGCTGGATCCCGCCTGCGCGGGTGCGCGCCCCTCGGTCGAAGCGGCCACCGGCTTGCTGGCGGTCGCATCACGCTCGCTGGACCGGCGCGCGCCCTGGCGCCCCTTGGCCGGCAGCTCCGGCGACTTGCCGGGCTTGGCGCGCAGCATCTGGCCCCAGGCATTGCTGCCCTGGGAAAGGTCGGTGTCGACGGCGACGACGCCCAGCAGGTCGGGCACGGGCAGCCAGCTCTCGAACTTGCCCGGAAAGCCGGCCAGCCGCACTTCCAGGGTCTGGCGCACAGCGTCAGCCCGGGTGACGGTCTCCAGCCAGCAATCAGTGGGCAGATCCCCCACGCGGTTGGTGAGCGGGGCCAGCGGCACGATCAGCTCGGTGGCCTTCGCTTCGGCGGGCGTGAGCGTCACATAGCAGGTGTTGATGATGCGCAGGCTCTGGTTGTCACCGATCTGCACGAACAGGTGCGGATAGCCCGAGAAGGAATTCTTGCCGTAGGGATCGACCGGGTGCGCGATCTCGCCCAGCGGCCGGGTGGAACGCAGGTACAGGTAGAGCGGCTGACCGTCATGCACCGTGCCCAGCTTGCGGGCCTTGGCCGCATCGAAATCGGGCAGCAGCTGATCGGTCAGGGCCAGTTCCACCACGCCGTCCACCACACGCTCGGCCGCCGGACTGCTGACGTTGCCACCGGACGTGGAGACCGAGGAATTGCTGCTGTAGTCAGCCCCCGGCCCCGAGGATGAGGTGGTTCCACAGGCAGCCAGCGCAGCCAGCGCCATGGCCACGGTGGCACCCCGCACGCTCCTTGCCAGCCGCCCTTCTTCAGGAAACGCCCCCGGGCCGGCGGAATCATGGCCGCGGACGGCATCAGTCGGAAATGGCGAGGGCAAAGGCTTGGAATGGGCGCTGTTCATGTCGCAAGAACCGGTGTCTCGATACGTGCCTGAGTATCTTCGGATGACTGGTGTGCTGCGTCAAATCGGGAATGAGCGGCATCTGCGGGCGGCTGGA
Organism: Lautropia mirabilis; assembly: GCF_900637555.1. Lineage (NCBI taxonomy): Bacteria > Pseudomonadati > Pseudomonadota > Betaproteobacteria > Burkholderiales > Burkholderiaceae > Lautropia > Lautropia mirabilis. Next base: position 2,366,248 of record NZ_LR134378.1, read on the forward strand.
ACGTGCCAGGGTGTTGCGACGCCCCCCAATGCCGCCCATCAGGCCGCAGGCGCAGGCTGTACGGCCGGCAGACGGGCACGCCCGAACAGCCGATCGTAGTTCTCGGTGGTGATCCGCCCGACTTCCTCGACAGGAATCTGTCGCAGCCTGGCAACAGCCGCAGCCACATGGGCCACCCAGCCGGGCTGATTGGTCTTGCCCCGATAAGGCACCGGCGCCAGGTAGGGCGAGTCGGTCTCGATCAGCAGGCGGTCGAGCGGAACCCGACGCGCCACATCATGCACGATCGTGGCGTTCTTGAAGCTGACGATGCCGGACATGGAAATGTAGAAACCGATGTCCAGTGCCTGACGGGCGATGTCCCAGTCCTCGGTGAAGCAGTGCATCACGCCGCCGGCCTCTTCGGCACGCTCCTCACGCAGCAGCCGGATCGTGTCCTGGGCCGCCGCACGGGTGTGGATGATCAGCGGCTTTTTCGCCTCGCGGGCGGCCCGGATGTGAACCCGGAAACGCTCACGCTGCCAGTCCAGCTCGTCGCCGGGCATGCGGTAGTAGTCCAGCCCGGTCTCGCCGATGGCAACCACTTCGGGCTGCATGGCCAGCTCCACCAGCTGCGCCACCGTGGGCTCGTTCACGTCGAGGTAATCGGGGTGCACCCCCACCGACGCCGACAGCAGGCCGGGATGGGCCCGGACGAGGTCACGGATCCGGGGCCATGCCTCCAGCGTGATCGACACGCACAGCGCATGTTCGACCCCTTCTGCAGCCATGGTGGCCAGAACGTCCGGCAGGCGTTCCTGGAATTCGGGAAGGTCCAGATGGCAGTGGGAGTCGACGAACATGCAGCCCGGTCAGATCGTGTACGAGGATGGGGGCGATTTTAGTGCAGGCCCCAGCAGCGTCTCGATCTTTTCCCGCGCCACCACGCTGGCATCGGTCTTGCTGAACTGGATGCCGATGCCCTGGCGGCGGTTGGTGGCGCCGGCCGGCGTCACCCAGGCCACCCGGCCCGGAATCGCCGTCTTGGTGGCGTCATCCATCAGCGTAAGAATGATGTAGAGCTCGTCGCCGAGCTGAGCACTCTTGTCCGTGGGCACGAACAGGCCCCCGTTCTCCAGGAATGGCATGTAGGCGGCCAGCAGGGCCGATTTCTCCTTGATCGACAAGGGAATGACGCCAGGCCGGGTAGCTGGTTTGTTGCCGGCCATGCCGCCCGCCAGGCCTTGGTGCTGTGTGCTCATCGAGGATTTGCGCGTCTTGGGGTTGGACGACGGGTGGAAAACGCATCCAGGTAGGTCGCCAGCGCTGACTCCATGAACAGGCGCGGATTGAGCGGATGCCGGACCAGCACCGCCTGCCGCTGCAACGCCGCCGACACCTCGGCCAGCCGTGCCAGCGAACTGCGCTGCGCAAGACTGTCCAGCCGGGATGCAGACTCCGGAAAGAAACGGGGCGCAGCGCCGGCGTGGGCCCGCAGCAGATCGCTGATCCAGCGCAGCAGCAGGTAGTACCAGGTTACCGAAGGCACCGTCGTCGCCTTGTCGGCCACCGTATCGAGGCCAGTGTCGGGCAACGCCGACAGCGACGAAAGCAATGTCCGATAGACGGTCAGGTGCGAAGGGTCGGCGAGATCGCGGGCATGCAACGGCGCCATGCCCGACCAGGCCAGCAGCTGGCGGGCATCCGTGTCGGACAGCTCCGCCGAACGGACCAGCCATTGCTGGGCCTCGGCCTCGGACGGCTGCGGCACCGCCACGGCCCGACAACGCGAGCGCACGGTCGCCGGCATCTGCCCCGGCAGGTGGGTCACCAGCAGGAACCAGGTGTTCTCGCCAGGCTCCTCCAGCATCTTGAGCAGGGCATTGGCGGCTGGCGTGGACAGCGTCTCGGCCGGATCGACCAGCACCACCCGGGCGTGTCCGCGCGCGCTGGTGGTGGTGATGAAACTCTCCAGCTCGCGCACCTGGTCGATGGAGATCTCCCAGGCCCGCGCACCCTGCCCTGCCTCGCGCCCCTTGGCGGAACGGGACTCGGCGGGCGCCAGTTCCAGCAGCCGGAAATCGGGATGATGGCCGGAGGCGAACCACTTGCAGGCCGCACACTGCCCGCAGGCCTGCACCGGCGCAGGCGGCCGGGGCAGCTGCTCGCACAGCAGCCCCTGGGCCAGCGCCCGGGCGAACTCGCCCTTGCCGATGCCGGGCAGGCCAGCCAGCAGAAGCGCGTGGTGCAGGTTCGGACCTTCGGCCAGCAGCTGTCGCAGCAGGGCCTGCTGGGCAGCAAAGAACGGCAGGACGGTACTCACGACGACCTCACCCCTGCCGGGTCGCCAGCCCCTGGGCGCGATGCGGCCCTCTCGTGCCAGCGCCGATGGACCTTCACCAGGTCATCCTGCAGCCAGCGACCAATCTGCTCGGGCGTGGCCGTGGCATCCAGCATGCAGAAGCGCTCCGGGTCTGCGGCCACCCGCGCCTGGTAGGCACGGCGCACACGCTCGAAGTAGTCCAGCGCCCGGGCCTCGAAGCGGTCGGCACTGCGCACCGCGGCACGCCGCGCTGCCGCCACCTCGGGAGGCAGATCGAAGAGATAGGTGCGCACCGGCTGCAGCCCGTCCTGGACCTGCGCCTCCAGCTGGGCCAGCCAGGTCGTGTCCACGTCCGAGCCTCCGCCCTGATAGGCAAAGGTCGAATCGGTGAACCGGTCGCAGACCACCCATTGGCCGGCTGCAAGCGCCGGCCGAATGAGCGTGTGCAGATGGTCGCTGCGGGCCGCAAAGGCCAACAGTGCCTCGGTCTGCGGCTGCATCTCCTCGGTCAGCAGCAGCTCGCGCAGCCGCTCGGCCAGCGGGCTGCCGCCCGGTTCGCGGCTGAGCACCACGGTCTCGCCCTGAGCACGCAGCCAATCCACACAGGCCCCCACGTGCGTGCTCTTGCCCGCGCCGTCGATGCCCTCGAAAGTAATGAAACAGCCCTGCATGAAATCCTTCGCGGTCATGGCCGCGCCCCCGGGCTCTGGCCCGATTCCTGGTTCCTTGCACCCGAGGCGGCCTTCCTGGGGTCCGTCAGGTTCTCGTCAGCCGCCGCTGTGCCTTTCAGCGGCTTTCCGCCGGCACGACGCTGGAAGCGGTCGACGGCCCGGTTGTGGCTGGCCAGGTCGGCCGAGAACTCGGAACGACCGTCGCCCCGGGCCACGAAATACAGCTTGTCCGATTGTGCCGGACGCGCCGTGGCCTGCAGCGCATGAAGCCCCGGCAACGAGATGGGCGAAGGCGGCAGCCCCCGGTGGACATAGGTGTTGTAGGGAGAAGGGTCACGCAGATCCTTCTTGCGCAGATTGCCGTCAAAGCGCTCGCCCAGACCATAGATGGTGGTGGGATCGCTCTGCAGCGGCATGCCCTTGCGCAGCCGGTTGGTGAACACCGAGGCCACCATCTCGCGGTCCAGCGCGTGCCCGGTTTCCTTTTCCACGACCGAAGCCAGCGTCAGCAGCTCGGCCGGCGTCTTCAGCGGGGAATCCGTCGCCCGGTTTTCCCAGGCGGCATCCAGGCGGCGCTGCTGGAGCACCAGCGCCCGGCGCAGCAGCTCCACATCGTCGCTGCCCGGCCGGTAGGCATAGGTGTCCGGCGCAAAGCGCCCCTCGGGGTTGACCCCGGGCATGCCCAGCTTCTCCATCAGCGCGGCATCGGACAGGCCCGAGAGCGTGTCGTTCAGATCCGGGGCCTTCTTCAGGGCTGCCCGCAGGTCACGCATGTTCCAGCCTTCCACCAGCGTGATGAGCTTGCCCTTTTCCTGCTGGCCGCTCACCAGCTCGTCCAGAAGCCCCTGCAGCGTGGCCGGCCCGGTGATCAGGTAGTTGCCTGCCTTGATCCGTGCCGCATCCCCCCGCAGCCGCAGCGCCAGGGCCATCTTCCACGACGGGACGTCGACACCGGCCTGCTGCAGCACCTCGGCCAGGCGTGCGCCAGCGTGGCCGCGCGGCACATCGAACACCACCTCGGCATTCGGCGCCACCAGCTGACGATGGGAATAGCCCCACCATTGCCAGCTCGCCGCCCCCAGGCAGAGCACCAGCAGCAGAAGAAAGATACGACCCAACATGCGCATGATTCGACTCATCCGGCGGTCTTGTGCGCCAAAAGAAAGCGACGGTACACGCTATGATATACAGACTATGCCGGCTGGCCCCCCACCTGTGGGCGAACGGCCTCGCGCACCGGCCCAGAATCCGCCCTTCCCATGAACGACATCCAGTCTTCCTCCCCCGCCTCCGGCGACGCCGTCCTGCCCTATGCCCTGCTGCAGAACCTGGGTGTTCTGCGGGCCCAGGGGCCTGATGCCCCCTCGTTCCTGCACGGCCAGTTCAGCAACGACATCCTCACCCTGATGCCCGGTCACGCCCGTCTGGCCGGCTATCTGACCCCCAACGGCCGGCTTCTGGCCACCTTCTGGGTCATCCGCCACGACATGCCGCCTGCCCCGGAACAGCCCGCGGTGCCCACCTTCTGGCTGGTCTGCTCGCGCGATCTGGCTGCGGCCATGGCCAAGCGCCTGTCCATGTACGTGCTGCGCGCCAAGTGCAAGATCGTGGACGCCAGCAACGACCACGCCGTCCTGGGCTTCGTGGGGCCGGCCCGCCGCGCCACCCAGGCCCTGGCCGGGCACGAGGACGTGGTGGTGACGGCCGCCCTGCCCGACGTGACGCTCACCGAGACCACCGCCGACATGCTGACCACCTCGGTGCGTCATCGGCTGGGCAACGACCGCCTGCTGGTCCGCAGCCTGCTGGTGGTGCCCCGTGCCCTGGTGGCGCCAGCGGTCGACACGACGGACGCGCCGGCCGGCACCGGCACGCCAGCCAGTGAGGCGCCCCAGGCCTCGGGGGCCACCGAAGCCCCCCGCGACGACCAGGCCGCCACCGCACAGGCGACCGGCGCCGCACCCGCCGCCTCCGCCGAGGCCCCCCGGGATGACAACAGCGCGGCAGCCGACGCATCGCAGCCCGCTCCCCGCTTCCGGATGAGCGAGAGCGACTGGCTTCAGCTGGACGTGGCCAGCGGCATCCCCTGGATTTGCGCAGCATCGTCCGAGACCTTCGTGCCGCAGATGGTGAACCTGGAACTGGTGGGCGGCGTCAACTTCAAGAAAGGCTGCTACCCCGGCCAGGAAGTGGTGGCCCGCAGCGAATACCGGGGCAAGGTCAAGCGCCGGATGTTCGCCGGCATGTGCAGCGGTCCGCTGCCCGAACCCGGTACCGACGTGCTGGCGTGGGACGGCACCCCCATCGGTCAGGTCATCCATGTGGCCAGTCTCTCGGCCGACACCGACGACGAAGTCATCGCCGGCAACGACCTGGTGATGGAGCCCGATCAGGAAGAGCTGCCCATCGTTCTGGTGGGTCGGCGCTTCCTGCTGCTCTTCGAGGCCCGCATCGAGGTCATCGGCGCCCAGCCCCGGTCTGCCGGCATGATCGCCACCAGCCTGCGCATCGGAAACGCCGCCATCGGCCTGCTGAAGCTGCCCTACGACATTCCCGAGTGCTGATCAGGCCTCAGAACCAGGCAGACTGCATCTCCAGCGCACACATCTCCATCTGCTCCAGCTGCGTCAGCTGGGGCTCGATGCGCGGCAGCTCGTGCTGGTAGAAGAAGCGGGCAGCCTGGCACTTGCCCGCATAGAAGTTGCGCTCTGACCCATAGGCCGACAGGTAGGCGACCTCGGCCACCAGCGCCTGCTCCAGCCAGATCCAGGCAATCACATAGTGGCCGAAAGCCTCCATGAAGAGGCTGGCATTGGCCAGGCGCCGCCCCGCCTCGGGTTCCTGGCGCATGCGGTTGATCACCCAGCCAAAGCGCTCTGCGTACTTCTGCAGCTGCACCGCCATGTGGCGCACGTCGCCACAGCGGGCTGCTGCCCGGCCCAGGGTCTGCTCCACCTCGTGGGCGAAGCGCTGAAAGCCCATGAAATCATCAGCCAGCAGACGATCACGCATCAGCTCCAGCGCCAGAATGCCGTGCGTGCCTTCCAGGATGGTATTGAGCCGGTTGTCGCGGTAGAGCTGCTCCACCGGGTAGTCGCGCGTGTAGCCATAGCAGCCCAGCACCTGAATGGCCAGCGAATTGGCAATCAGGCCGTTGTGGGCTGACCAGCTCTTGGCCACCGGCGAAAGCAGCAGCAGCAGGTCACGCGCCCGGGCCCGCTCCGTCGACGTCTCGGCCGTGTCCACCTCGTCCATCAGGCGCGCGCACCACAGCCCCAGCGCCAGGCCCCCTTCCACGTAACTTTTCTGGATCAGCAGCATGCGCTTGATGTCGGCATGCTCGATGATCGGGATCTGTCCCCCTACCTGGCTGTTCATGCCCGGGAAACGCCCCTGATGACGCTCGCGCGCGTAGTCCAGAGCATGGGAGTACCCCGCATAGCCCAGTGCCGCCGCCGACAGCCCGATGTCGATCTGGATCTCGGGCGCGGCCTCGTTCACCAGCGCCATGCCGGCGTTTTCCTCGCCCACCAGCCAGGCCACCGCACCGGCCTGCCCCTGGGGCAGATGATTGCCCTCACCGAAGCTGAGCAGGCAGCTGGTGGCGCCACGCTGCCCCATCTGCGGATAGATTCCCGCCGCCACGATGTCGTTTCGCTCGCCCCGCCCGGCAGCCCCCTCGGCGGGGTTCGTATCGGCCGGCAGGTACTTGGGCGCCAGAAACAGCGACAGAGACTCCACCCCGGGCATGATGTCGCCCGAGTCGTCCTCGATCCGGGCCAGCACCAGGTGGACGATGTTGTCGGTCACGGCATGATCGCCCCCGACAATCCACATCTTGTTGCCATAGAGCCGGAAGCTGCCATCCGGCTGGCGCACCGCTCGTGTACGGATGTCCGACAGCGATGATCCGGCCTGCGGCTCGGAAATGCAGAACGTGCAGGTGGCCCGCCCCTTCAGCAGCAGCGGCAGCCAGGCCGACGCCAGTGCCCGGCCGGCATGGCGCTGCAGCAACCGGCTGCCCGCCTGCGACGGATACAGATAGGCCGTGGCGGCAGCACTGCCGGCAAACAGCCAGGCCGTGACCGCCTTCTCGATGAGCACAGGCAGCTGCATGCCTCCCAGCGCCCGGTCCTGCGACACGGCCAGCAATCCTGCATCGCGAACCGCCGCCATGACCTCGGACAGGACCGGCGGCGTCCAGACATCCTCGGCCGTCAGCCGCGGCTCCTGTTCGTCCAGCTGCCGATTGGCGGGCGCCAGGCACCCACGGGCCAGCTGCGATGCCTGCGCGAGCACCGCATCAAAATGGTCGCGACGCAGCGAGGCAAAACGCGCGCGGTCGCACAGCGACTGGACATCCAGCCATTCATGGAGCAGGAAGTCCAGATCCCGTCTGGAGAGCATGCTTCTTTTCATGAAGGCAGTCTAACGCCACAATAAGAAATATCTGTTGCAACTGAACAAATACTTTTACTTTATTGCATTGATTCAACATTGCCCTGCCCGGGGTGAGCCTCCACCTGTCGGACAGGTGGGCCCGCTCCTTTATCATCCCCTCCTGTTCCCGCTGCTGCCCTGCTCATGAAAACCCCATGAAAAACAAATGGCTGTTCGACCTGCTGCCGGTCATCCTGTTCTTCGTTGCCTTCAGGCTTGCCGACATCTACGTCGCCACCGCCGTGGCCATCGCCACCAGTGCTGCCCAGATCGGCTGGCTGCTGATCCGGCGGCGCCCGATCGACACCATGCAATGGGTGGGGCTGGTCATCATCGTCGTCTTCGGCGGCATGACGCTGCTGCTGCACGACGAGTCCTTCATCAAGTGGAAGCCCACCATCCTGTACTGGTGCTTCACGGCCGCCCTGGGCGTTGCCTCGCTGCTGGGCAAGGCACCGCTGCGGCAGCTCATGGGCAAGCAGATGCGCCTGCCCGACCCGGTCTGGAAACGGCTGGACCTGGCGTGGTGCGCATTCTTTGCGCTGATGGGCATCGTCAACCTGTACGTGGCCTACCAGTTCAGCACCGAAACCTGGGTCAACTTCAAGCTCTTCGGCACCACCGGCGCCACACTGGTGTTCATCCTCGCCCAGGGGTTCTATCTCAGCCGACACATCCAGGAAGGCCCGTCCGATGAAACCAACGCCTGAAGCACTCCTGCAACGTCTGAAACAACATTTTCCCGACGCCCACATTACCGTTCAGGACGACAGCCATCATCATAGAGGCCACGCCGGTGCCGCTGGCGGGGCCGGGCATTTTGCCGTCACGCTGGTCTCGCCGGTGTTTGCCGGACTGCCCACCGTTCGCCGACACCGGCTGGTGTATGATGCCGTCGCCGACTGGATGCCCCACCGCATCCATGCGCTCAGCATCCGTGCCGAGGTGCCCGGCAACTGAGGGCGAAGCTGCCTTGCCGGCTGCGATTTCCTGCATCCGGCGCATGGCCCTGTCAACGTGTCGGCCCCGCACCCGTTAGGAAAGGACCGACCACGGTTCGTTCTTCCAACCCGATTTCTTTCTGGAACCGAATATGACCCAATCCTCTTCCGGTCTTTTCTCCAAGCGCACCCTCGGTGCAGCCGCCCTGCTGTCGGCCGGCCTGCTGCTGGGCAGCCCCACCATGGCGCAGAATGCCGCCGTCGTCAACGGCAAGGCCATCCCCTCCTCGCGCGTCGACGAGTTCGTCAAGATCCTGGCCCAGCAAGGCCGGCCTGACACCCCCGAAACCCGCAAGATGATCCGCGACGAGCTGATCACCCGCGAGCTGTTCGTGCAGGAAGCCGACAAGCGCGGCCTGGAGAAGACCCCCGAGGTCAAGCAGCAGCTGGAACAGATCCGCCAGGACGTGCTGATCCGCGCCCTCATCGCCAACGAGCTGAAGCAGTCGCCCGTCACCGACGCCGAAGTCAAGGCCGAATACGAGAAGCTCGTCAAGGACTCGGCCCAGAGCGGCGCCCAGGAATACAAGGCCCGCCACATCCTGGTTGAATCCGAGGACGAGGCCAAGCAGATCGTCGAGCGTCTGAAGAAGGGCGAGGGCTTCGAGTCGCTGGCCAAGCTGTCCAAGGATCCCGGATCGGGTGCCAACGGCGGTGACCTGGGCTGGAACACGCCCGACACCTTCGTGAAGGAATTCTCCGAGGCGATGACCAAGCTGAAGAAGGGTGAATACACCGTCATCCCGGTCAAGACCCAGTTCGGCTACCACATCATCCAGCTCGACGACGTGCGTGCCGCCGAGCCGCCTCCGTTCGACCAGGTCAAGCCCCAGCTGAAACAGCAGCTGGAGCGTCAGAAGATCCAGGCCCTGCAGGAGAAACTGCGCGCTTCGGCCAAGATTCAGTAAGGCCAGGAACCCTGGCAAAGGCGGCGGCAGGCACGACCGGCCCCGCCTTCATCCAGGTTCCGGACACAGGGCCCTGGCCTTGCGTCCAACGAAGAAGGGGCGATGCCGGAAGGCATCGCCCCTTCTTTTTGCGTGTCCGCCGAAGCCTGCCACAGGGTGCAGACAGGTATACGCCGCTGGCCCCGGAAAACCTCCCCGGGGCCATTTCCCCTGTCTGGGCCTAGGCCTTGTGTGCCTGGTCCACAGCAGCCGTGAACAGCACGTCAGTCGACGAGTTCAGCGCCGTCTCGGAAGAATCCTGGATCACGCTGATGATGAAGCCCACGCCGGCCACCTGCATCGCCACGTCGTTATCGATGCTGAAGAGCGCGCAGGCCATCGGGATCAGCAGCAGCGAACCACCGGCCACCCCCGAAGCACCGCAGGCGCCCAGCGTGGCCACCACGCTCAGCAGCAGCGCCGTGGCAAAGTCCACCTGGATGCCCATCGTGTTCACCGCCGCCAGCGTCAGCACCGTGATGGTGATGGCGGCCCCTGCCATGTTGATCGTCGCACCCAGCGGGATCGAGATCGAGTAAGTGTCCTCGTGCAGGTTCAGCTTCTTGGCCAGCGCCATGTTCACCGGAATGTTGGCCGCCGAGCTGCGGGTGAAGAAGGCCGGAATGCCGCTTTCCAGCAGGCAGGTGAACACCAGCGGATAGGGATTGCGACGCGTCTGGCTGAAGACGATCAGCGGATTGACCACCAGCGCCACGAACACCATCGCACCCACCAGCACCAGCAGCAGGTGCAGGTACTGCTGCAGCTTCGCAAAGCCATCCGGCGACAGCAGCGTGCTCAGCAGCAGGCCCAGGATGCCCAGCGGCGCAAAGCCGATCACGAAACGCACCACCTTGGACACGGCCTCGGCTGCGTCGTTGAGCATCGTCCGCGTGTGCTCGCTGGCATGACGGAACGACAGCCCCAGCAGCACGCCCCAGCCCAGGATGCCGATGTAGTTGGCCTCGAGCAGCGCCTTGATCGGGTTGCTCACCAGCTTCATCAGCACATCCTTCAGCACCATGCCGATACCGCCGGGCGCCACCTCAGTAGCGTGCTTGACCCCCTCCAGCGACAGGTTCGACGGGAACATGAAGCTGGCGGCCACCGCCACCAGTGCCGCCGCAAAGGTGCCCACCAGATACAGCACCAGGATCGGGCGGATGTTCGTCTCGGTCCCGTGCTCATGCTGCGCAATGGCCGCCATCACCAGCACCAGAACCAGGACCGGTGCCACCGCCTTCAGCGCACCGACAAACAGGTCACCCAGCAGCTGGGCCCCAGCCATCACGTCCGAAGGCCAGCCAGCCGGCAGGGCTCCGGTCCGTTCGATCACGGCGTCCCAACCTTCGGCACCCCCGCCAAAATGCCGGGTCACCAGCGCCACCACCACGGCCAGCACCAGGCCGATGACGATGCGGGTCACCAGATTCAGCCGTGACCACGCTCCAAGAACTCCCTCTCTTGCCATGAAAACCCCTGTCAATCGACATCCGGTCCCTGCAGGCCGCCACAGCCGCCCCCTGCAGGCATCCATGCCATGGGGTCGTCATGCGGCGCCGTCAGCCACGGGCCTTCTGCCGGCGTTGGAAAGGGGGCTATTCTTGCACCTTTCACGCAGGAAGCACACGATCAACCTTTCAGTCCCCTGCCTCGTCCAGATGCAGCGTGCCGGTTTCCTCCTCGGCTGGCAGACTGGCCGCCCAGCGCGCCAGCTCGTCCTGCTGCGCCCGCAGGGCGGCCCGGTCGGCCCGACGCTGCGCACGGCGCTCGGCAAAGAAACGCTGCAGCAGCTTTCCGCACTCATCGGCCAGCAGCCCCCCCTGCACCACCGTCTGATGGTTGAGCCGTCCCTCGGCCGGCAGGTCCAGCACGCCGCCACACACGCCGGTCTTGGGGTCCGGGGCGCCGAACACCACCCGGCTGATGCGGGCGTGCAGCATCGCGCCCAGGCACATCATGCACGGCTCCAGCGTCACATAAAGCGTGGATTCGCCCACCCGATAGTTGCCCAGCTGCTCGGCCGCCATCCGCAAGGTGCGGATCTCGGCATGCGCCGTCGGATCATGACTGCCGATAGGATGGTTGTAGCCGGTGGCAATCACCTGCCCCGCCTTCACCAGCACGGCGCCCACGGGCACCTCACCATGCAGCTGCGCATTCAGCGCCTGGTCCATCGCCAGGCGCATCATTGCATGATCAAGCTCGCTGAACGACGCCTCCGGCGCGGGCAGCGATCCCTCGTCCGTCTCGTCCATCACGCCCCGCCAGCTGCCTGCACGCAGCCTGCCTTGTCATCGTGCAGCCAGGGCCGGGTGCTGGCCACGATGTCGTCGGCCAGCCGAGCCACCTGCCGCTGCATGCCCGCCACCAGTGCATCCACATCACCAGCCTGCACGTGCTCGTAGCCCTGGTAGCGGCAGCTCAGCACCCGCGATCCGGCCGACGCATCATCCTCGGCCACATCCGTGTCGTCCGACGCGTCCGTCCGGCGCAGCCGCCAGTCCACCAGCGCATCCACGTCTCCGGAGCGACTGGCATCGAAGCGGTAGACCTGCAGCGACAGCCGCAGCTGCGCAGGCTGACTGCCTGCCGCAGCCGAGGACGCTGCAGCCACCGCCAGCCGGGCCCCCAGCGCGTCACGCAGCGCATCGGCAAAGGGTGCGTCCCAGCGGTTGTTCTCCAGCAGCATCACCGACGTGGCCCATGCCGGGGTACCCGACGGGCTACCCCCCGCTTGCCCGGTGCCTGCCTTGCCTGCGGGCACATCCGCCTCCCGGCCCGAGACCACGATGTCCACGCGGTTCAAGCGCTCCGGCACATCGACCGTCCCGATCCGGTAGCGCAGGTCAGGCTGCGCGCGGTTGCCATTGCCCGGCGCATCCATGGCCGACAGCGTATGGAAATGCACCGGCGGCGAACTGGCGCAGGCCGCCAGAGCCAGGGCCAGCGCCGGTACCACCGACTTGAAGACAGCACGCATGATCATCCGTTCCTCTTGAAAGAAGTCAGTTGCCCGTCTTGCCACGCAGCAGGCTCTCGGGGTGACGCTCCAGGTAATCGGTCAGGCGTCGCAGCGAATCGGCTGCCTTCGAGACCGAACGCAACGTCTGCTGCAGCTCTTCCTGCGTCGGCGAATCACTGGCCAGCGTCCGGTTGGCCGACACCAGCGTGCGGTCTGCCGAATCCAGCGTCTTCTTCAGGCTCTGGATGGTGCCCATCAGCTGCGGTGCCAGATTGTCGTTGAGCCCCTTGACGGTCTTCTCGGCCGCATTGACCGTGCGCCGCATGCCTGCCAGCGTCTGCTGCAGGTCACGCCCGATCTGATCGAACGGCACCTTGTTGATCTTGGCCAGGATCTCGGCAATCTGCTGCTGGAACTCGTCCAGCGAATTGCCCACCGTCGGCAGCTCCATCAGGTCACCCTGCACGCTGCGCATCTCGGCCGGCTTGGCCTGCGGGAAGAAGTCCAGCGAGACATACAGCTGGCCCGTCAGCAGGTTGCCGGTCCGCAACTGCGCCCGCAGCCCGCGCTGGACCATGTTCTGCAGCCAGCGATTGCCCTCTTCCTCCAGCTCCTTCTGCGTCATGCCGGCACCCAGGGGCCCCTGGGCCTGCAGCCCGCGCCCCCGCTTCATGCGGTCGGAAAACACCTCGATCAGCACCGGCATGTGAATCTCGTTGGTGTTCTCGTCCACCACGGCGTCGATGGCCCGGACCTGGCCCAGCTCCACGCCCCGGAAATCCACGATGGCCCCCACCTGCAGCCCCCGCAGCGACTGGTCGAAGTTCAGCACCAGGAAGCGCGACGGCCCGTCAGGCTTCTTCATGGCATCCGCCTCGCTGGCGGCCAGCATGAAGGCCGTATGCTCGTTGGCCGCCTCGCCCTTGCCCTCGATGGGCGAGGCAAAGGCAATGCCGCCCAGCGCCACCGTCAGCAGCGACTGCGTGCGGACCGACACGCCACTGGAATCCAGCTTCGCCTCCACGCCGCTGGCTTCCCAGAAGCGCGAGTTCGTGCCCACGAAGCGGTCATAGGGGCTGTTCACGAAGACGTCGATCGTCACCCGGTCGCCCGACTCGTCCAGCGAATAACCGGTCACGCGCCCCACCGTCACCCGCCTGTAGAGCACCGGCGAACCGATGTCCAGCGACCCCAGATCCTTGGCCCGCAGGCGGAACTGGCTGCCCGCCTCGTCATACTTCAGCGGCGGCGGGCTCTCCAGCCCCTCGAAGGTCGAGACCATCTCGGCCGACTTGCCGGCATCCACGCCGATGTAGGCCCCCGACAGCAGCGTGCCCAGGCCCGACACCCCGGATATGTCAGCACGCGGCCGCACGACCCAGTAGCGCGAGTCCTTGGCCCGGAAGGATCCGGCCTTGCGATTCAGCTCGATATCCACTTCCACGTGCGAGCGGTCATCGGCCAGTTCGATGGACTTGACCTGGCCCACCTCCACGTCCTTGTAGCGCAGCTTCGTCTTGCCGGCCTCCAGACCCTCGGCCGTCTTGAAACTGACCGTGATCGTGGGGCCGTGCTGCGTCATCTGGCGATAGGTGAGGATCGCTCCCACCAGCGCTGCCAGCAGCGGCAGCAGCCAGATCAGCGACGGCAGCCAGCGATAGCGCCGATCCTCCACCGCCGCCTCGGGCACCAGCACATCGTCGTGATAGCCGCCGGCAGCCCCCTGTGCCTGCCCCTGGCCGTTCCCGGCCGCCGTCACAGGGCGCCCCTGCGCGTCAGATCGTTCCTCGTTGCTCATCCGTCAACCCTTGTCCACACCATGGCGCCAGCCCAAGGCCGGCACCGATTGCTCCATCTATCCCGCACGCCCCGAAACCACGCCCGGATTCGCACGCCTGCGCCTGCGGCCGTGCAGCAGCCCGGGCCGGAAACGCGCGTCCCAGGCCCGTCGCGCATCGAAACTCATCGTGGCCAGCATCGTCAGCACCACCACCGCCCCGAAGGCGGCAATGCCCGGACCAGCCTTGACCACTGCCACGCCCGGCATCTGCACCAGTGAGCTGGTCACCGCCACCACGAACACGTCCAGCATCGACCAGCGCCCCACCCATTCCACGATGTCATAGAGATGGGTGCGCTCCTGCAGCCGCCACAGGCTGCGGAACTGCACCAGCAGCGTCAGCAGGATCAGGGCCACCAGCTTGAAGAGCGGGATCAGGAAGCTGGCAATGAAGATGATGGCCGCCAGCGCCCATTCCCCATCCTGCCAGAAGTAGATCACCCCGGACAGGATCGTCGAATCATCGGTACCGAACAGCGTGCTGGTGGTCATCACCGGCAGCAGGTTGGCCGGCACATACAGGATCATCGCCGTGATCAGCAGCGCCCAGGTCACGCCCAGCCCCCCCGGCTTGCGCCGGTGCAGCCGCGCGTCACAGTGCCGGCAACGCTCGCCTTCCCGGGCTTCGGCCCAGACCGTGTCGCAATGCCGGCAGGAGATCATCCCCAGCCTACGCCCGCAGAACCGGGCCGACTCCGCTGCCGTCAGCAACGCACCGTCATGTGCGTCGCGATGCCTGCCCACCGCCGTCTTCCACTCCCCGTCAGCCTCTTCCAGCACCGGCGGCTGGCCGGCATACACCACCTGGTCATCCTGCAGCCGCACCTCGCCCACCGGCATGTGGGTGCGCCGGATGAGCCGCCGCAGCCGGAACGTGAGAACCACCGTGAGCGTGATGGTCGTGCCCATCCAGGCCCACAGTGCCGGACCGGCGATGATGCTGGCCATCGACGACAGCTTGATGATGGCCACCAGCACCCCCAGCAGGAACACCTCCACCATGCTCCACGGATACACCTGCTGCATCATCCGCACCAGCCGGTTCTGCACGCCGGCCGGCACATCGTCGCGCCCGGTCAGCCACAGCACGAACAGGAGCGTCAGCAGATACAGCCCCGGCAGGAAGAGCGTGGGCACGAACACCATCAGCGCCACCGCGAACATCCCGGACTGCAGCAGCGTCATCACCGCACCCACGAGCGTCAGCTGGTGGACCGTGCCCTGCAGCTCGATGGCCACGATGGGAAAGACGTTGGCCATCACGAAGAGCAGCAGGCAGGTAAGCACCAGCGGAATC
This sequence comes from Lautropia mirabilis, assembly GCF_900637555.1. Lineage (NCBI taxonomy): Bacteria > Pseudomonadati > Pseudomonadota > Betaproteobacteria > Burkholderiales > Burkholderiaceae > Lautropia > Lautropia mirabilis. The sequence continues at coordinate 2,381,711 of NZ_LR134378.1, forward strand.
ATCCGCGCCCGATTGAGGCGTGATGACCTGGCCAGCTCCGAACCACACACCCGGCACCGCGCACGCTGCCCGTCCTTGAGGTGCACACGCCTGTGCAGGGTGTCGCACATCGGACAGGCCGTCAGACCATGGACTTCGCGCATCACTAGAATAACCTCATGACCCCGGAAACGATACCTGATGCCACCAGCAGCACCCCGGTCGCCTGGCAGGACGGCCAGCCCTTCAGTCCCCGCTACGGGGATCGCTACCACACGCAAAGTGGCGCCCGCGCCCAGGCCGAACACGTCTTCCTGGGTGGCTGCGGGCTGCCCGACGCGTGGTCGTGCCGTTCCCCGGAGACGGCCGGAAACGACCTGGAGTGTGGCACGTCGGGAGGCACCCCGTGCCTGGACAATGACAGGAATGCCGACACCACCACGGCACCTTCCGGCCCCGCCTGCTGGAGCATCCTGGAAACCGGCTTCGGCCTGGGGCTGAACTTCCTGTCGGCCTGGGCCTGCTGGCAGGCCAGTCCGGCACGCCCGGCCACGCTGCGCTTCGTCAGCACCGAGGCGCACCCGGTCAGCGCCCACGACATCCGCCGTGCCGGCGCCGGAGATCCATGCCTGCAGCCGCTGGCCAAGCGCCTGGCTGACGCCTGGCCGGATGCCACAACACTGGCCGCATGGTACTCGGGAAACGCCGACGACGCGCCTCCCTGTCACACCGATGCCGAATCGGAGACATCCGCTGAGGGCCGCGCGACCCCGGAAAGGACGCCCCGACCGCAGACATCCGGTTTGCCGGATCCCTCCACCACGCATGGCTGGAAAGAGCCGACCTGCCTGACCCTGCGCTTTGACGATCCCCAGGGAACGGTCGAACTGCAGCTGCTGCTGGGAGACGCTGCCACCCGGCTGGAGGGCTGGCACGCCCGGCATGGCAGTCTTGGCGCCGACAGCGTGTTCCTGGACGGATTCGACCCGAAGAAGAACCCTGCCATGTGGGATGTCCGCACCATGCAGGCCGTGGCCCGCCACTGCCGCCCGGGCACCCGCATCGCCACCTGGTGCGTGGCCCGCAGCGTGCGCGATGCACTCACCCAGGCCGGCTTCCGGCTGCACAGGCGCCCCGGCCTGCCCCCCAAGCGCCACTGCCTGGCCGGGGAATGGCCCGACACACCGTAGCCGATATCAGGAGCGCACGGCCACCACGATGCCGCCCATGATCAGCACGATGCCGATGAAGTACTGGGGCGTGAAGCGCTCGCCGAACAGCCAGTGACTGGCCAGCGGCACCAGCACGAAGGCCAGCGCCATCATCGGATAGACCTTGCCCAGCTCCGCCTTCTGCAGCACCCAGATCCAGGCAATGGTGATGAGCCCGTACAGCGCCAGCGCGGTGAACAGCAACGTGGCCGTGCGCGGTACCAGGAAGGATCCGGTCTCGGCCAGCGAATTGGCGGCCAGCTTGAAGAGGATCTGGCCTGCAGCCATGCCGAAGACGCACATCAGCGCCCAGAAATAGGTCAACACCGGTTGTTCTCCCTTGATGCCCTGGCGCGTGTCATGAACGCTGCGCCCGTGATTCGTCCGATTCGTTCCCGGCGGCCTGCGCGGCCGACTCGGTGCCGGCAGGCGAGCTGGTCACCGTCTCGCCCCGCATGATCTGCGTGTGCGTTCCCATCCGGCGTGCCTCGATCACCCGCGTCACCGAGGCCGACGGGTTCTTGAATCGCTCCAGCGTGCGCGACGTGCGCAGGAACGGCCGCTGCGGCACCGACTGCACGTCCTGGCCGATGAAGGCCAGGATCAGCTCGATGCCCACCAGCACCGGCAGGGCCGACAGCATGACGGTACCCGGCGTTGCCGTCACGCCCAGGCTGCTGGCCTCGTTCCACTTGTACAGGCCGAACAGTACCCCGAAGATCAGCAGCAACATGCCCATGGGCAGCTGCAGCGAGGCCAGCGACAGGTCCCGCAGATAGTAGTTGTAGAAGATGCGCTTGAAGGTGTTGCGCACGTGCTTGAAGAAGAACTCGCCCACCACCTTGGAGATCCGCAGGTTGCTCACCTCGTCCCCGTAGGAGGCGTGCATCGGGATGTCCACCACCACCGCCCGCAGCGTGTTGAGCCGGAACAGCATGTCCGACTCGAAGAAATAGCGTCGGCTGATGCGTCCGAACGGCAGGCAGGCCGCCACATCGCGGTGGATGGCCGTGTAGCCGTTGGTGGGATCGAACAGGTTCCAGTAGCCCGACGAGATCTTGTTGAAGAACGACAGCACCGCATTGCCCAGCAGGCGGACGGTGGGCATCTGGCTGACCTGCTCCAGATCAAAGAAGCGGTTGCCCTTGGTGTAGTCGGCTTCACCGGCCAGGATCGGCGCCACGAAGTCCGGCAACAGCTCGGGCGCCATCTGGCCGTCACCGTCGATCTTGACCATGATGTCCATGCCGTCATCCAGCGCCACCCGGTAGCCGGTCATCACCGCGCCCCCCACGCCCTGGTTGATCTGATGGCGGACCACCCGGACCCGGCTGTCGGTGCATTCCTGCTCCACCAGGTCGCCGGACCCCTCCGGACAGCAGTCATCCACCACATAGACCCGCCTGACCTCGGGGCCGATGCGCTGCAGGACTTCCAGGATATGGGCCTTGACCTTGTAACAGGGAATGATGACCGCGATGCTTGCCATGAATGCTCGTGTCGCCTGGACGAAGCCGGAGAAGGACAGCTGGCTATTCTACAGGGCCGGGCGGATCCACCATCACGCCCCTCGCCCGGACCGTCGGGACACCACACCCGGGCGCTTGTACCGGCACCGGGCCGTGCAGCCTCAGTCCTTCGCCTGCAGCGCCCCCGCCATCAGGCCACTGGCCCGCAGCACCCGGCTCCGGATGGCCTGCCCCAGAATGCGGTCCAGCCCGTCGGGCCCCACCAGCGTGAAGAAGCGCCGTGCCCGCGTGATGGCCGTATAGACCAGTTCACGGGTCAGCACCGGCGACAGCTCGGCCGGCATCGCCAGCGCGGCGTGGTCGAACTCCGAGCCCTGCGCCTTGTGCACCGTCATGGCAAACACCGTCTCGGCCGCCTGCAACCGGCTGGGCAGCACCCAGCGAATGCCACGGCTGCCTCCCTCGGCCGGGAACGCCACCCGCAACCGGCCGCCCTGAGCCGCCAGCGCAATGCCCACGTCACCATTCATCAGCCCCAGCTCGTAGTCATTGCGGGTGACGATCACCGGCCGCCCCGCGTACCACCCCTCGCTGGCCGCCAGCAAGCCCGCCGACTGCAGCCAGAGCGCAATCTGCCGGTTCAGCCGCTCCACCCCCCAGCTTCCCTGGCGCAGCGCACACAGCAGCTGGAAGCGCCCATGGGCCTGCAGCACCCCGGCCGCCCATTCATCGAAGCTGTCCTGCCCGGCCTCGTCCGCCGGACGGTTCCGGTGCATCCACCGCAGGTAATGCGCGTACCCCACCGGCCCCGCGTCGGCAGGCACCCCATCCAGCCGGCCATGAACCACCAATTGCCGCAACGCATCCCAACGCTCGGCGTCCACCTCGATCCGGGCGATATCGGGCACCTGGCCCGACGCACACCCTGTCCGAACCTCGTCCCACAGGCGCTGCACCCGGGCCACCTCGCCATCGTTGACCAGGGCTGCCAGACGGCCGATGCCGCTGTCCGCCCCGAAGCGATGGCTGTGACGCAGCATGCCGACGCTCTGGTCCAGCAACGTGCCATCTTCTGCCCCGTCAGCCTGCAGCCCGCAGTCGATGGGCTCCTGCACCACCCGGGCCACCCAGTCGGCCGTCTCCGGCCAGTAGCGTCCCTCGCGGGCATGGGCACACAGCTCACCCAGAATGGCGCCTGCCTCCACCGACGCCAGCTGGTCCTTGTCCCCCAGCAGGATGAGCCGTGCCCTGGGTGGCAGCGCATGCATCACCTGCGCCATCATTTCCAGGTCGATCATCGAGGCCTCGTCGATCACCAGCACGTCCAGCGGCAGCGGATTGCGCGCGTCATGCCGGAAATGCCGCGTGCCCGGCCGGCTGCCCAGCAGCCGGTGCAGTGTCGAGACGGACCGCGGAATGGCCGCCCGGATCGCCTCGCCCTGGGGCACGTCCTGCAGCGGCAGCCGGTCAATGGCGCTGCTGATCGAGCTGCCCAGTCGTGCCGCCGCCTTGCCGGTGGGCGCCGCCAGCCCGATACGCAGGAACTGTCCCTGCCCGGCCAGCGCCAGCCATTGCAACAGGGCCAGCAGCCGGATCACCGTCGTCGTCTTGCCTGTGCCCGGCCCCCCGGTGATCAGCCCGAAGCGCCGCCGTGCCGCCAGCGCACAGGCAATCCGCTGCCAGTCCGGCCTGCGCCCGGGCTCTGCCGCCGCATCCCCGACCGCTCCCGCAGCCTGCGTCCCGGCCGCGTGCGCCGAACTGGCTACGTTTACCGCATGCTCTGCCCCGGCACTGCCTGGTCCGCCAAACAGCACCACCAGCGCCTCCTGCAGGCGAGGCTCTTCTTCCTCGGACAGACCCGGCAGCATCAGCCGCTGCCGGATGCCTTGCTGGACGTCCTGCTCGTACTGCCAGAAACGCCGCAGGTACAGGCGCTGCTGGACCAGCACCAGTGGCGTCGTCCGGGCCCCATCTGCGGACATCTCATCCGCTGGCCCCATGGCCGACGGCTGCGCCACCAGTGATGGGCACGCCACACAGGCTGCCTGCCAGTCCGCCAGCGTCAACGTCTGCAGCCAGGGGCCTATCGGAATCGACAGCACCGGCATCGGCTGCTCCAGCACCGCCCGCAGATCCAGACAGACATGGCCTCGTCCCAGCTGCCAGCTGCACAGCGCCGCCGCCAGCAGCACCGGCGGCAACGCCGGGGACGGTTCCGCTCCCTCTGCCAGAAAATGCGCCAGCTCCAGATCGATACGCCGCAGCCAGCCCTCCTCATGCCAGCGTGCCAGAAGCGCCAGCATGCCGGCCACGTCCGTGGGCAGCACGACTTCCGGCTCCCCCCCTGTCTCCGGCAACGAAGCAAACAGGTCCCCCGTCAGCTCGTCCTTCACCGGTTTTCGGCCTCGCCGTGTCATTGCGCCTCTCGTCATGGCTTGTCTGCTCCCAGCGGCCGCTGCCCCGCAAAGGCTGCATCCAGCGCCTCGATCACCGCCCGGTTCGGCCGGGCCGCGAACACGCCCCGTGACAGCGCACCGCTGCCACGCAGGAACAGATAGAGCGCCCCTCCCACATGGCGGTCGTAATCGTAGTCCGGCAGTCGCACCTTCAGCAGCCGATGCAGTGCCAGCAGGTAGAACAGATACTGCAGCTCGTAGCGGTGGGCCAGCACCGCGGCCTGCATGGTCTCGCCGCGATAAGCCTCATCCGAAGCCCCCAGCCAGTTCGACTTGTAGTCCAGCACATGGAAACGCCCCTCATGCTCGAACACCAGGTCGATGAAGCCCTTCAGCATGCCGTTGAGCTGCCCCGGCAGTAACGGGGGGCGCGCCGCGCCACTGAACGTGTGCTGGCGCACCCAGGCATCCAGCGCCGGCAGGTCGATGTCCTGCACCGCCAGCATGAAGCTCATCTCCACCTGATACTGCCGCAGGCCGGCCAGCGTGAACGAGGAGGTGCCGCCTAACGGCACGGGCCCGGCACCCACCAACGCCTCTTCCACGTTGCCCTGGATCCGATCCCTGCCCCCCGCATCCAGCGGCAGGGGCTGCGTCAGCAGACGCACCAGCCAGTCGGTCAACAGCGACTGCCAGGGTTGCCAGTCCGGCATGCGCTGCAAGCGCCAGCGCACCTGCTCGGCCAGGCGTGCCGGATCCTTTGCCAGCGCGGCAAAGCCCTGGCGTCCGGCCCATTCCAGCAAACCATGCAGGAAGGTACCGGCCTGGGGCCCCCGCGCAAAATCATGCACGCTGCTGCCGAGCCCCCCCTTGCCCTGTTCAGAATCAACCACCGCCAGCGCAGAAGCTTCAGCCGCCTGCACCAGGTGCCGCTGCCACACGGCATCGGCTGCGCGCTGCTCGGCCCAGGTATCGGTCAGCGCCGAATCGCCATAAGGCGCATCGCTTTCATCCACGTTCCGTCCCGGCTCCCATCCATCACCGGTCACCGGCTTCGCACGCTCCGCGTCCCCATGCACGGCAACCGTCTCATGCACGCGCCGGTCGGATGGTGAGTCGGATTCGGAAAGCGTCGTTGCAACATCTTCCACCTCCAGCGCCGAATAGCTGGCGATCCACCATCGCGGCCATGACTGGCCAGGCAGCATCGGCGGCGTCTTCCACGCGACCGCCCCCCGCCCGGATGTCCGCTCAGAGGGGCTCCACAAGGCTGCCTGTGCCATGTCCCCATCACCGTGCCCATCTGCCGGCAACGACGCTTCCTCCACCGCCAGCACACCCGGTGCGATGCCCTCACGCCACTGCTCAACCTGCTCCTGCAGGGCAGCAAACAGCCGATGGCCATCGCCACTTTCGCCACTCAGCCCCAGCAGATGACCTGCCGCACTGCGGTGCAGATTCTCCAGAGCCCCCAGGCCCACCCAGGTGGCATGACGTGCCCGCGTCAGCGCCACATACAGTTTTCGCAGGTCCTCTCCCAGCCGTTCCGCATCGGCTGCGGCCACGGTCTCGTCATCCGCGCTCCTGCCCGGCACCAGTCGGAGCTGACCATCGGCATCATGCCAGCGCAGCAGCGCATCCTTCGCCTCCACCGGGCGCACAGCGCAGAAGAACGGCAAGAACACCAGCGGATACTCCAGTCCCTTGGACTTGTGCACCGTCACCACGCGCACCCGGGCATCGTCGCTTTCCAGCCGCTGACGGCGCGCCTCACGCTCGCCTTCGGGGGCATCCCGCTGCTCCTGCAGATAACGCACCAGGGCGTGCTCGCCTTCCAGCCGGGTGGATGCCTGCTGCAGCAGCTCGCTCAGATGCAGCAGATCGGTCAGCTGCCGCTCCCCCCCCTGCGCCAGCAAGCGGGGCACCACGCCAAAATCCTGCAGCATGTGACGGACCATCGGCAGCACGCCCTGGCTGCGCCAGATCTCCCGGTAGCGCTGGAACTGCGCCACCCGCGCCTCCCAGTGCAGCTCGTCATGCACCAGCCGCTCCAGCTGCAGGGCATCCAGCCCGCACAGGGCGGTACCCAATGCCGCACGCAGCAGCCGTCCACTGGCAGGCTCGGCTGCCGCCTGCAGCCAGCGCAGCAGTGGCGGCACCACCGGACTGGCATAGACCGACTCATCCTCGGACAGATAGACACTGCGGATGCCCTGGGCACGCAGGGCCTTTCTGACGGCATCGGCCTCCCGGCCGCTGTTGACCAGCACGGCGATGTCGGCCGGCCGCACGCCAGAAACACGGCGCGAATCCCCCTCTCCCGCATGACCGGGCTGTTCAGCCAGACGCACCGGACTGGCAAAACCGGCCTGGCCATCAGCCCCCGCCTGCAGCAGGCGCGCGATCTCCCGTGCCGTGACCTCGGCATAATGCGCGGTATAGGCCCCCTTGGATACGTGGCCGGACTTGGCATTCAACCTGTTTCCGGCATCTTCCGGCATCGTCCAGGCAACCAGTGCCGGTGCAGCCCCGCCCGGATACTTCGTGTCCTGCCAGATTTCCTTGCGCCCTTGCGCCTTCACCGCCAGGAAAGGCAGCGACGCCGCTGCTCCTGCACCGTCCTCGTCATCCGATACGGCACCGAACCGGAATGCACCCCCGGGGCGCTGCTCGGCCACCTCAAAGACATGGTTGACGGCACCCACCATGGCTTTCGACGAGCGGAAATTGGTGTCCAGCGTGTAGTGCCGTCCTCGGGTAGCCTCGCGCGCCCGCAGATAGGTATGAATGTCGGCCCCCCGGAAAGCATAGATGGCCTGCTTCGGGTCGCCGATCAGGATCAGCGCCTGCTCCGGGCAGTTCTTCTCCACCCGATAGACACGGTCGAAGATGCTGTACTGCACCGGATCGGTATCCTGGAATTCATCGATCATCGCCACCGGAAACTGTGTCCGGATCCGTTCGGCCAGCCGCTCTCCACCCTCTGATGCCAGTGCCTGCGCCAGCTGTCGCAGCAGGTCATCGAAGCTCATCTCGCTTCTCTGATCACGTGCCCTGCGATAGCGCGCCTCGATCCAGCGTGCGGCATGCAGCAGCGTCGCCTGACGCCCATCCGGCAGCGCCGCCAGCTTTCCTGGCAGGGCTGCCATCGCCGCCAGCGCCGGATGCTCCAGCATGGCCACGAGCGCAGGATCCTGGGCATCGACACCCCTGCCGAAGGCGTCGCGCAGGCCATCCGGCGTCAGGCGATTCATGGCCGTCTCGGACAGTCCGGGCTTTGCCATGTCGGCATCGTCCACCCAGTCACGCAGCAGCTGCAACCACTGGGCCTGGATGGTGGTTTTCACCTTGCTGCCATTGAGCCAGCCAATCGGAAATGCCCGCTCATGCCGTGCTTCCGACACCGGCTCGGCCCCTCCCTTGCCCTTGCGTGAGGTGGCAGGCTTTTCCCGCCCGGCATCCAGCATGCCCCCCAGCTCGTCGATCCAGCCCTCCCGCCACGGGGCCTTCAGCGCCTGCAGCTGCTCTCTGCGCTGCTGCTGTGCCTCGCCGATGGCCTCGGCCGGCGAGCGTCCCTCACCGGACAACGCGTCCAGATCGGACAGCAGGCTCTGCACTTCCTTCTGCAGCGCATCCGGATCAGCCCACCAGCCCTGAAGCACTCGGGCAGCCTCCAGCGGCAGACCCTGACAGAAATTGCGCCAGTAATCACGACAGGCCTCGGCCAGCAGCTCCGACGTGTCGGTGCTCAGTGTCTGGTTGAACAGCCCGCGGCTGTCGAAGGCATGCTCACGCAACATGCGATTGCACCAGCCATGGATGGTGGAAATGGCCGATTCATCCATCCACTCTGCTGCCAGCTGCAGGGTATGTGCCCGCTCGGACCATTGGGAGGCCGGATAGGCATCACGCAGACCCTGCAGGAAAGGATCGGCCTTCGGCAGTACGGCAAGGTCATCCCCGGCCGAGGCGGCATCCGGCGCGGGCTGCCCGCCAACGACATCCTGATCAGGAACGCTCCCCGGTTCCATGGCATCCAGACAAGTTTCCGCCTCGACAGCTTCGGCGCTGGCCCGGAAGAATGCCGCAGCCTCGGCCAGCCGCGCCCGGATGCGGTCCCGCAGTTCCAGCGTGGCCGCTTCGGTGAAGGTCACCACCAGGATCTTCGGCGGGGTCAGCGCTTCACGGAACGCCGTGGTTTCCTGGGGCGGTTTCGCACCCTCGAGAAACCCCATGTCCACGTCGGGCGGATACGCCGCGTCAAGGTCCACGGTGCCGCGCTCGCCATGTCCCAGCACCAGCCGCAGGTACAGGGCTGCGATCGTGTAGGTCTTGCCGGTGCCGGCACTGGCCTCGATCAGTCGGCTGCCCCACAACGGAAAATGCAGCGGCTCGACTCGCCGGGGCTGCTCCGTCTGCATGCCCTCAGGCCCCTCACCCTGTCCGCTACCGGACATTCCAGCTGTTCCGGTATCCGTCATCCCCTGCCCCTCTTCATTCACCATGGGTAACTCCTTCAGCGGATTCCTCATGGCCCGATGCTGCGCCCTTCCTGACAACGGCATCCGCCAGCGGCTGCAACAGCCGCTCGGTCCACTGGGCAAACTCGCCGTCCTCCTCCAAGGCCTGAAAGTCCGGATAGGCACGCATCAGATACTCATCCCGCTGGCATTCACCCGCGCCTCCAAATCCGCTCTCGCTGCCCTCATAAGCTGCCTGTGCCGCCTGTTGGCGCTTGGCGGGATCCTCGGACGACCCACCGAATATCCACGCGAACCCCGTCTTGGCCGCCAGTGGCAGCGGCCGACGGCAGGCCAGGTTCCAGGCCTGCAGCAGGTCCTGCCAGTACGTCAGCGCCGCCTCCCGATCCAGCGGCATCAGTTCGACCGTGCTGCCTTCCTTGCCGATGATTCGTGTCCGAAGCGGCTTTCCTGACAGATTACCCGCAACGTGGTGGACCCAGTAATCCAGCAGCTTGTCGTGGCGATAGCTGCTCTCCTTGCCCCCTCCGGATGAGGACTTCTGCCCCTTGTCGGAAGACGCTTTCTTCCCGCTTCCCTTGTTGACCAGATTGCTGGCACTGATCAGCAGCCGCACGCGCTCGCCCTCCGACCCGGCACGCAGCTGATCCAGCGTACCAACGACCAGGGGCGAAACGGACGGTTGTTCCGACCACAGAAACGCCTCATCCGGCAGTACGGTCGGACAGCGACCGATCTCTTTCAGATAGGTCTCGAACATCTCTGCCATCGGCGCATCCAGCTTCTCGCGCATCAATTCGCCGAAGGCGCCCACCGGCAGCTGGCCGGCACGGGCAAACCGCGTCAGCGCCTCCGCACGCTCCTCGGCCAGCACTCCGGCAAGATCCTCCGGCACACCGGATGTAGAACCGGGTTCACGGGTTTCAGCCCCCGGGGATGACAGAGTCACCGCGACCCGATGCTGCTGCGCCGCGATGAGATCGGCCTGCAGCTGCCATTGCTGCAAGCCATCCAGGCTGAACGGCTCATGATCGGGCACAACCGCATCCTCGTCCTGCCAGTGGATGTCCAGACGCTTGCGAAAGAAGTACGCGACCGGTCTTTTCAGGAAGCGCGTCAGCTCCTCCAGCGTCAGTTCCTCGGGCCACTCGGCAGGCGGCAGCATCGGCCATCGTGAAGAGCCGGATTCCGATGCGGCGTTCACCGCATTTTCCGCGATATCGCTTACAACCTTGGCCCCTTCTGAAGCAGGGTCGTCATGCCCCATCTCGGCCTGCTGCAGCGCCATTCGCCATTCGTTCGAATAGCTGAACAGATCGTCGTCCCCCGCCCGCATGGCACCCGCAGCCCCCTCCCGCACGAAATACGCCCGACTGAAGGGCTGCAGGCGGTGCTGTGTCGTCAGCGCCTCCAGCAGTGCGGCACCCGTCTCCTCGTCACGCCCGTTCAGCCGCCACCCGGCGGCGATATGGTCACGCAACTGCGCCACCAGCACCGAGGGCGGACGCGGTGAGTCGTCATGAACACTGCGCCCCACCCAGCTGATGGAGAGCTGCTCACGAGCCGACAGCAGTGCTTCCAGGAACAGATAGCGATCATCCTCGCGGCGTGAACGGTCACCCGGTCGATAATCGTTGCCCATCAGGTCAAAGTCCGCCGGCTGGCGCGAACGCGGAAAGTCGCCGTCGTTCATGCCCAGCAGGCACACGTGGCGGAACGGAATCGCCCGCATCGGCATCAGCGTGGCAAAGGTGACGGCGCCGGCAAAGAATCGCCGTCCCAGTCCCTCGTCGTCGAAGCTGGCCAGCCAGTGCTCCCGCACCACCGACAGGGGCAGCGGCAGGTCCATCTGCGCCTCGGCACAATCATCCAGCCATTGCTGCAAGGCCTCGGAAAGCCGCATCAGCAGGATGCCCTCGCGCCCCTCATCGGCCACGAAGAAGCGGTCCAGCATGGCCTGTAGCCGCACGCCCCACTCCTGGGGCGTGGCGGGATTACGTACATCCTGCCAGGTGTCCTGCAGCGCCCGCACCAGGGCCAGCAGCCTGCCCAGCAGCTCGCCGTCCAGGCCACTGATCTCGTCCAGCGGCTCGATGTCCGACCACGTGCCGGTATGGCCCGCCACATAGCCCAGCAGCATGCGCTGCAGTCCAAACCACCAGCTGTTCTGCGCCACGGCTTCATCCAGCTCCAGCGACTGCCGCTGCGCAGGGTTCAGTCCCCAGCGGATGCCGCTCTTCTCGATCCAGCCGCGCAGCTGCGGCAACTGTTCGGCTTCGATGCCGAAACGCTGCTGCAATGACGACACCTCCAGCAGATCCAGCACCTCGGACACCGACAGGCGCGCTTGCGGCAGATCCAGCAGGAACTCCACGGCGGCCAGCAGCGGCTCGTGGCTGCGGCTTTGCTGGTCGGCCATCGAGAACGGAATGAAGCGTGGGTCCTGCGGCGGATACAGCCCGAACACCGCCTGGATGTGCGGCGCATAGGTGGCAATGTCGGGCACCATCACGATGACGTCCCGCGGCTGCAGCGTGGGATCTGCCGCGAAGGCGGCCAGCAGCTGGTCATGGAGCACCTCCACCTCGCGCTGCGCACTGTGGCAGATCTGGAAGCGGATGGATCGGTCACGCCGGGGATCGACCGCCGGCCAGCGGCTGCGCGTCTCGGCCAGCGGCGCCAGATCGAGGATGTCCTGCTGCAGCTGCAGAAGCAATGTATCGGCCGGCTCATGATCGATGAAGATGTCCGCCCGCCGGTCAATGGCCAGCAGACGCGTCTCGGCCGCCCCCTGCTCCTCATCGTACTGGGTCAGCAGACCGATGAAATCCCGCCCCTGCCGCCCCCAGGCGGCCAGCAGCGGCTGGCCATGCGCAGCCAGGTGGGACAGTGCCGGATCGACGCCCGGGCGGTGGGCGTGCCGGCGGCGCAGGCCCGCCAGCCACTCCCGCTCGGGCACGATGTCGCCCCAGTAATGGCGGCACGGGTTCTGCACGCACATCAGCACCTGGCACCAGCGTCCCAGGGCCGACAGCACCTCCAGCGCCTGGCGGGGCATGGCCGAGATCCCGAAGACCACCACGCGGCGCGGCAGCCCGGCAGGCCGTTCGGCATCGGGAGACGTGCAGGCGTCGATGAAGCGCTGGTGGATCGTGGCGCGATTGTCCCCGGCCGCCCCCGGGCCCACATCGGCCAGCAGCTCCCGCCAGAGCAGCGGCTGCCAGCGCGCGTCTTCCGGCAGGGGCTTGCCGGCCTGATCCGGCAAAGGCCGGGCCTGCGTTTCCGTGGCGTTCGGTGTCTTGATGTTGCCTCGACCGAGCCCATGCGAATCCCGCAGTCGATCGTGCCCGTGGGCCCAATCCTCCAGCCAGTCGGCCCGGTAGACCTGATACTGGTCGAACAGGTCAGCCAGCTGGGCTGCCAGCTGATGCAGACGGCGCAGCTGCGGATCCTCTTCCAGGAAACGTCGCAGCGGCTCGAAGACTGCCTGTGTCTGCGGCCTCGCCACCAGCGCGGGCAGCAGCCGCATCAGTCGCCAGGTCAGCAGATCCTTGCCAAAGGGAGACCGTTCCGGCACCTGATCCTCGCCCAGAACGGCCCGGTAGGCCTGCCAGATGAAACGGGACGGCAGCTGCAGGTCGATGGCGGCCGCAATGCCCAGTCCGCGCCCGTCGAACGCGGGACGCCCCGCATCGACTGGCATCGGATCGGCCGCCAGCGACAGCGTGAGCCACTGCGCGATACCGTTGCTCTGCACCAGGATGACTTCATTTTCCAGAGGAGCCAGCGGATGGGCCCGCATCCAGTCGCAGATGAGGTCGCGCAGCGTCTCGGACTGGTTGCCGTGAATGACGATGAAACCGGGAGCAATGTCGGGCTGGGGCATGCTGACAGGAACGGGGCAAGGGTATTCCCGTTTACCTTGGATGCCCCCACCCTGGCAAGCAACCGCAGCAGCCGTGGCCCGGATGAGACATCCGGCGAAAGCTGCCGTTCAGGGCCGGAAACTCAGGCCGGGCTCAGGCCTGGGACAGCCAGCGCTGCAGCACGGCATTGACGGCCTCGGGCCGCTCCATCGGCGCCAGGTGGCCAGCCCCCGGAATGATGGCCAGCTTTGCGCCGGGCACGCTGGAAGAGATTTCCTGCGCCAGGGCCGGTGGGGTGAGCTGATCGCCCTCACCCACCACGACCAGCGTGCGGCAGTCGATCTTGGCCAGGAGCGGCCGGGAATCCGGGCGACCCAGGATGGCCATCTGCTGGCGCACGAACCCCTCGGCACCCACCGCCTGGCGCATGCCCTCGACCAGGGCAGCCAGCTGCAGATCATCCACCCGTCCAGGCGCCACCAGCCTCGGGAACATCGACGGGATCCGACCGAAGCCACCGTTCTGGGCCATCCGGATCATCTGAAGGCGGTTCTCGCGAACCTCGTCGGTATCGGCCCGGGCCGAGGTGTCGAACAGCACCAGCTCACCGACCCGCTCCGGTGCCTGTCGCAGGATCTCGAAGGCCAGATAGCCCCCCATGGACAGCCCTACCAGCCGGAAGACCGGCGGCGCATCGGCCAGAATGGCCCGCGCCATGGCCCCGATCTCACCGTGCCGCGTGGTGTCGGCCACGGTCACCGAGCCCTGCGTCCAGAACAGCGGCAGCTGCGCCATGAAGAGCTGGGGCGTGCACAGAAGCCCCGGTACGAGCACGGTGGGCAACCTGCCGAACATGACAGGCGTACTGGCGACGGGGGCTGGCATGGGCGCTCCGTGGGACAGGTCTCGATATTGACGATTATATCGACCGTGAACCCCTGACCATTCCCCGGCGCGAAACAGCACCGCCCCTTGCGGCCCTCCGTGTTTCAGCCCAGGGTTCCGTCATTGGCCGTTTCTCCCGCAGGAACGAGAAAGCACGGTATCCATTTCGCTCCAACTGTAGCAATCCACGAATAATTCGTGGCCTTTCTGCTGAAGTCGTAAAAGAAAAACGCCCCTGCCGGGCACTCCGGAACAGGGGCATTTCAGCGATTGGGGAGCCGCCTGGACCGTGCAGACGCATGCGCCTGCACGGCCTCACGGCCTGCGAACTTCAGGCAGGATCAGTCATCCTTGCCTTCGTCACGGGCCTGCCGGAAGGCACGGTCCGGATCCAGCGTGGCCGGGCCACGCTTGCGCGCACCGCCGCGGGCATCACGATCACCGAAGCGGCCACCGCGATCCGGGCCGCCCCGACGGTCGTCACGACCACGCCAGCCGGCATCGTCACGCCGGCCGAAGCCCCGGTTGCCGCGTCCCTCACCATCCCGACGATCACCGCCCTCCCAGGGCTTGCGCTCCTTCCAGCCCGGACGGTCGCCAAAGCTGCGGCGTTCCTGGCCCTCACCGTCGCGACGCGGTTTCCAGTCACCGCGATCACCACGGAATCCGCGGGACTCGTTGTTCCGATCCCGGTTCCAGCCACCACGATCACCCCGGTCTTCCCAGGCACGGCCGCCCTCACGACGGTCACGGTCGAAGGGACGACGCTCACGCTGTCCGCCCTCGCCGCGTTCACCGCGCGATGCATCCCAGCCGCGGCCTTCGCGCCGATCGTTGTTCCACGGACGCTCGCGCCGGCCTTCGCCATCACGGCCTTCCGGGCGGAAGCCGCGCACGCCGTCCTGCGGTCGGTCCTCGCGACCTCTCCAGCCACCGCGACGGTCCTCGTCACCACCAAAACGGCGCCCCGGACGATCCTCGCTCCAGCGCTCACCGTCGTGGCGACGCTGCCCGAAGCCTTCACCGTCGCGACGCGGCCAGGGCTTGCGATCCCGATAGCCGTCCTGGCCGCCCCGGAAGTCGTCACGACGCCCGAAGCTGCGTTCACCACGGCGCTCGTCCCGATCACGCGAACCCTGCCCGCCATCACGGTCATGCCGCCCCTGGAAGCCACGGCCCCGGTATTCGCGGTCGCCACCGTGTCGATCATCCCGGCCACGGCCGCCGAAACGCGGCTTGCCATAGCCTTCGCGACGGGCTTCCTTCTTCTTGTGCTTCTTCTTGAAGGGCTGCGGCTTGAACTGGGCCTCCAGTCCCGGGAACTCGCTGACCTGGATGTGGCGACCCAGGAAATGCTCGATCTTGCGCAGCGGAATCACGTCCTCGCGGCCCACGAAGGAAATGGCCTGGCCACTGGCGCCGGCACGACCGGTACGGCCGATACGGTGCACGTAGTCCTCGGCCACGCGCGGCAGCTCATAGTTGATGACATGGGTAAGGCTGGACACATCAATGCCGCGGGCCGCCACGTCGGTGGCGATCAGCACCTGGCATTCCCCCTGACGCAGGCGGTTCAGTGCCCGGGTGCGCTCGCGCTGGTTCATGTCGCCATGCAGTGCATCCACGGCAAAGCCTTCGCCCTGAAGTTCCTCGGACAGCTCCTCGGCCTGCCGCTTGGTGGCGGTGAAGACGATGGCCTGACCAAGGCCGGTGTCGTTGAGGCAGGCACGCAGCAGCTGGCCGCGGTGTCCCGGGTTGTCGACATAGACCACGTGGTCATCGATCGGCGTGAGCGCCTCTTCGCTGCGCTCGACGGTCAGCCACTGAGGATCCTTCAGCAGCTTGTCGGCCAGGTTGCGAACGTCGTGCGAGACGGTGGCGGTGAAGCACACGGTCTGGCGCTCGGTCGGCAGCATTTCGGCAATGCGGAACACATCTTCGGAGAAGCCCATGTCCAGCATCCGGTCGGCCTCGTCCAGCACCAGCATCTTCAGGCGCGACAGATCAATCTTGCCGTTTTCCAGCTGGTCGATCAGACGGCCGGGCGTGGCCACCAGCACTTCATACGGCATGGCCAGTGCCCGTGCCTGGTGGAAGTAGGAAGAGCCCCCGGTGATGCAGACGGTGCTGGTGCGCGGCAGCAGCCGCGACAGCGCGTGGCTGGTGCGCGTGACCTGCTGGGCCAGCTCGCGGGTGGGCGTGAGCACCAGCACGGAAGGACCGAAGGCCGGACGTGCCGGACGGCGCCCCTTGCCCCGCTTGCCACGGTGGTCCTCGTCATCATCACCTGCGTCGTGATGCTCGGCAGCACGCTCCTGCGCATTCAGCGCCACACCCTGCAGGGCCGGTAGCAGGAAGGCCGCCGTCTTGCCGGTGCCGGTAGGCGCCGAGGCCACCAGGTCGTTGCCGGCCAACAGCACCGGAATGGCCTGCGCCTGCACGGGCGACGGATGGATGATGTCCAGGCGTTGAAGGGCCTGGACCAGCGGCTCGATCAGCCCCAGCTCGGCAAAGCTCGAATCGGTGGCTTCAACGAAGGGGTCAGCATGCAGCGGTGCCGGCTCATCGTCCTCACCCACCTCGTCGTCGTCCGAATCGGTGTCGTCCGCTTCGTCTTCGTCTTCGTCGTCGTCGTCGTCGTCGTCGTCGTCGTCGTCAGAATCATCATCCGCCTGGTCGAAGTCCTCGTCATCCTCGTCGGACTCGTCATCATCCAGGTCGTCTTCATCGTCGAAGTCGGCACCCTCGTCCGCTTCGTCTTCATCGGCAAGGCGCACCTCGTCGTCCCGATCGTCGGTCTCGTCCTCGTGGCTGGGGGTGGAAGCGGCCTTTGTGCGCTTCGTGGTCTTCTTCGCGGGCGTGGCATCCTGGGCCAGCGCCATGTCTTCGGCGGTCTGGGCCGCCACGTTCTCGACGGATTTGTCCTGCTCGTCGTTCTTCTCGTGCTGAGTCATGGTCATGAAAGTGAAATGGCAACGTCATCGCGGGCGCTGTCCGTGTACGCAGCAGACGGACGCGGGGCATGCCGGGCGAACGCCATGACAGGCGCCGGGTCGCGGCAGGACCAGGATGAAAATCTTCCGGAGGGATCCGGGAATCTGGCAATGACGTGGGCGGGGCCTCTTGCCCCGACGGGGTTGACGGATTGCGTACCTGCATCGACGCCAACCGGAGAAGGCACGGGGTGTGCCTTTCATGGGCGCACTGGACACGCAAGTTGACGTGTCCCGGATACGCCGGGGGCCAGAAATCGATGTCTGAAGTCCGACATCCTACCAGAAACCGACGAAGGACGATGGCGTGCCCCGTGATTCGGCCCAGCTTGCGATGGAACGAACAGCCGCGCACCTTCAGCCTGAGCGCCTCGATCAACTTCTGACCCGACAGCCGGGCAAACTTGCCCAAGCAAAAACGCCCGTCACGATGACGGGCGTCTTTATTGTCTGGCGCGTCAGGCCGGCCTTGAAGACACGGCCGGCCAGAGAAGGCTCACTTCACCGGAATGGGCGTGGCGGGATCGATAGGTACAGCCGAGACGCTGTTCTTGGGCGAGCCGTCGATCAGCTTGTCCGAGTACGTGAGGTAGACCAGCGCGTTGCGTGTGCTGTCGACCATGCGCACCACGCGCAGACGCTTGAAGAGGATGGACAGGCGCTCGCTGAAGACATCTTCCTTTTTCTTCAGCGGCTTTTCGATCTTGACCGGACCAACCTGATGGCAGGAAATGGAGGCCTCGGCCTTGTCTTCGGCCAGACCCAGCGAGCCCTTGATGCCGCCGGTGCGGGCACGCGACACGTAGCAGGTGACGCCCTGGACCAGGGGATCGTCGTAGGCCTCGACAATGATGTCATCGTCGCGCGTGAGCAGCTTGAAGGTGGTGTCGACGATGCCGATGGTGCGGTCGTCGGCCGCCTGGGCGGTGGCCGGCACCAGGCTGCTGGCCCCGGCAATGAGGGCGATGGACAGGGCAACAGCCCGGGAAAGGGAAGCAGTCTTCATGTTTTAAAGGATGGGGCTGAACCACACGAGATGCGGAACGCGAGATGCGGACAGCGAAGGTAAACGGCGCCTCGGCCCGTCCGGCATGCGCGGGCGTGTGGCATGAAAAGGGATGACCCTGACCGGTGCAGCAGATGGCTGGCCGGTCGTTGTCTCGTGGCAACAGAGGCCTATCCTACCATCGGATGGCAGGCATTGCGGCTGACGGGCCGGGGCCCTGTCTCAAGGTTCCCGGCCTGCCCCACGCGTCATGCCGTCATCAGTACAGCACGCGTGCGCGAATCGTGCCTTCCAGGTCGGAGATCTCGTGCAGCGCCTCGGCACTGCCTTCGTTCTCGACATCAACCACCACGTAACCCACGTGCTGATTGGTCTGCAGGTACTGCGAGGCAATGTTGATGCCGGCGTTGGAGAGCCGCTCGTTGATGCGGGTCAGCATGCCCGGCACGTTGCGGTGGATGTGCAGGATCCGGCACAGCCCCGGGTGAGCCGGCAGCGAGACCTCGGGGAAGTTGACGGCCGACAGCGTGGAGCCGTTGTTGCTGTAGCGGATGAGCTTGGAGGCCACCTCGCGGCCGATGCTCTCCTGGGCCTCGCCGGTGGAACCGCCGATGTGCGGCGTGAGCAGCACGTTCTCGAAGCGGATGAGCGGGGACTGGAAGTCACCCTCGTTACCCTTGGGCTCGACCGGGAACACGTCGATGGCGGCACCCAGGATGTGCTTCGACTCCAGGGCTGCTGCCAGCGCGTCGATGTCGACCACGGTACCGCGCGAGGCATTGATGAGGAAGCTGCCCTTCTTCATGCGGGCGATCTGCTCGGCACCCATCATGTTCTTCGTGTCCGGCGTCTCGGGCACGTGCAGGCTCACCACGTCGGCCTCGGCCAGCAGCTCGTCCAGCGTGGAGAGCTGGCGTGCATTGCCCAGCGGCAGCTTGGTCTCGATGTCGTAGAACACCACGCGCATGCCCAGGGTCTCGGCCAGCAGGCCCAGCTGGGTGCCGATGTGGCCATAGCCGATGATGCCCAGCGTCTTGCCACGCACCTCGAACGAGTTGGCGGCGCTCTTCATCCAGCCGCCCCGGTGCAGCAGTGCATTCTTTTGCGGGATGCCGCGCATCAGCATGATGATCTCGGCCAGCACCAGCTCGGCCACGCTGCGTGTGTTGGAGAATGGTGCGTTGAACACGGGCACGCCACGCTTGGCTGCGGCGTCCAGGGCGATCTGGTTGGTGCCAATGCAGAACGCGCCGACCGCGACCAGCTTCTGAGCCTGCTCCAGCACCTCGGCCGTGAGCTGGGTGCGCGAGCGCAGCCCCACGAAGTGGGCATCGGCGATGGCATCGATCAGTGCCTGCCCTTCCAGCGCCTTGGGGTGGGTTTCGATCTGGGTGTACCCGTCGGCAGTGAACGCTTCGACGGCGGACGGATGGATGCCTTCCAGCAGCACCACTTTCAGTTTGTTTCTTTCGAGAGAGAGACGCACGCTTTCTTCCTTGGATACGACACGACGAATGGCCCAATGGTAGCGCGCCTGCCCCATCTATCCGCCGTAAAACGCATATCTGTAGCACAATCCCGAACAAACCCACCTTCTTTCCAGCCAGAGCCCCGTCGTGAGCACCGAAGCAACGCCCCCGTCCCCTGTCCCTGACACCACGCCCGCATCTGCCGAGGCCTCCACGCCGGACGCGCCGGCGGCGCCCGAACAGAAGCCCACGGCCGACGTGCCGCCCCCGCTGCCGCTGCCCCCGGAGGCCGAAGAGCTGGACGCCCGGGTCGCCGCTGCGCTGGTGATGGTCAATCATGGCATCCGCCGCCTCTCGAAGCTGGCCGGCAACATCCGCTTTGCCTTCCTGCAGCGCGACGAGTCCCGACTGGTGACGGAACGCCAGAAGCTCAAGGCCGCCTTCCAGCGCCAGGAGCATGGCCCGGCCGAACTGAAGTTCGGCCTGCAGGCACTGCTGCAGAAGGCCGAGCGCATGGCCGGCAGCCTGCTGTACCAACCTCAGGGCACGGCTGCCACGACGCAGGCCGCCTCGCCGAAACCCGACGGGAGCGCCCAGGCCACCGCCCCCGAAAGCGCGCCCGCCCAGGCTGACAGCCCTGCGAGTACCGCAGAAACCCCCGCGGCAAACACGCCCGACAGCGCCGTCAAGACACCTGCTGCCGACACGGCCTCTGCTGCGGTTGAAGAAGCAGGCAGCGCCCAGCCCGACGCCAACACCCAGGCTTCTGCAGCCTCCGCCGCTCCGGATGCTGCAACACCGGCGCCCGCCCCGGTAGCCCCCGCACTGCCCCGCGAAAAGAGCAACCAGATCCGCCAGACGCTGCGCAAGAGCATGATGTCGCTGGCACCGGCCGCCCCGCTGCACCTGCAGATCGAGCTGGCGCCTGCCTTTGCCGAGGCCGAGCCGGACATCATGGCGATGGCGGCCCGCGTTCACGCCCTGCACCGTCAGGTGCTGGGTTCGCTCAAGGGCATCCAGTGGCACTCTGCGGTTCACAGCACGCTCAGCTTCGAGGACGGCCGCACGATCGAGGTGCACTTCGGCGAGACCGGCGCCGAGCAGATTCCGGAAGAATTCCGCCAGAAGCAGGCCCCGGCCCAGCCGGCCCGCAAGCCGGGTCAGCCCGGCCAGCGTCATGGCGCACCGGGCGGCAAGCCGCAGGGCAACCGTCGCCATGGTTCTGGCCGCCCCGGCGGCAAGCCGGGCGAAGGCCGCCAAGGCAAGGCTGCGGCCGCTCAGGGGCCAGCAGGCAACACCCCGGAGGCGGCCGCCCAGGACGCAAACGCCCCCGCCAACCGGCAGGGCCGCCCCCATGGCAAGGGCCGGCATGGCCAGCCCCGTCGCGCCGAAGGCGGCAACCGCCCGTCGCGCAACCCGGCAGACGGCAAGCAGGGAGAAAACACGGCCAACGCCGGAAACCGGCCTTCTCAGGGGCCGCGTCGCCCCCGCACGGAACAGGAGGGGCGACGCAACCACGAGGGGCGCCGTGGCGGCCAGGGCGAGCGCAACGGACGCAGCGGGGGCGGTTTCCCCAGCAACTCCGCCATGGCCGACAAGTTGCGCGCGGCCCTGGGGGGCTCCTTCGGGCTGGGCAAGAAGGACAAGTGACGCCCATGACGAAGCCCCTACCCCGGACAGCGTACCGAAGGGGCTGAGGGTCGAAGGTCACGGCGTGCATCGGGCACGGCAGGCGTCGCACCTTGTGTACCCGGTTCACGACAGGAAAACCCTTCCCTGAAGGGGTTTCCTGCAACAGCAACATCAAAAACACTGGATTTGATGGGGTCTGCGCAACGCCAACCAGGGCGTTTCACAGGATTGGCCATGATTTCCAGTGTTTTTTTGAGGATCAGGTCGTAACAATCCGTAGAAAATGCGGTCAACAGCCAACGAAACGGTTGTGCAAGTGGCCAGAACGATCTGCCGATTGCTAAGATTGAACCGTCGGCCCTGACGACGAACGCCGTGAAAAATGCAGCCTCGCGCCGTGTTTTCCAGCAGGTGAACCCCAGGGCACGAACCCCTTTTGAACGCTACGAGAACCCTGCTCTGAAACATCATGGCAACCGCTAAGAAGCCCGCCCGTGCGGCAGCAACCCCCGCGAAGAAAACGGCTGCAGCCAAGCCTGCTGCCAAATCGACGAAAGCTGCCGCCGCCCCGGCACTGAAACCCGTGAAGGAAACCTTCACCAAGGCCGGGCTGGCCCAGCACCTGGCCGAGCAGACCGGCGTCGAGACCAAGGCCGTCAAGGCCGTGATGGCCGCGCTGGAACTGACCATCCTGGCCTCGGTGCACAAGAAGGGTGCCCGTGAGTTCACGCTGCCCGGCCTGCTGAAGATCGGTGTGATCGATGTGCCGGCCAAGAAGAAACGCCGCGGCATCGACCCGTTCACCGGCCAGGAGCGTGAATTCGCCGCCAAGCCGGCCACGGTCCGCATCAAGGTGCGCGCCCTGAAGAAGATCAAGGACGCCGCTCTCTGATCATTCGGACCTGATGGCAGCCGTCCTCTGGCGTGGTTCACCCGCCTGACAGGATGGCCCGGCCATGAGGCGCCCCTTTCGGGGCGCCATCGAACAAAGGCCCCGATCCGGGTTTTCCGGGTCGGGGCCTTTCTGTCAGGGCTTGCCGAAGATCTCGCTGGCCTCGGCCTTCAGCTCCGGAGAGAGCGTGGCCCCCTGGCGACGGGCAGCGTCCAAGTTCAGCGTGATGTCGAGCCTGTCGCTGGTCTCGCTGGCGATGTCGCCGGGCTTTTCACCGTTCAGGATGCGCAGCACCATCCGGCCCGTCTGGCGACCCATCCGGTAGTAATCGATGGCCATGGCGCCGGTGGCGCCCCGCTGCACGCTGGAACGATCGGCGCAGATCAGCGGGATCTTCGCGGCGTTGGCCACCTTGATCACCGATTCATAGGCGGAGATGACGTTGTTGTCATTGCTGGTGTAGATGACATCCACCTTGCCCACCAGACGCTGTGCGGCCTGACCGACATCGATCGAGCGCGGCGCTGCCACTTCCACCAGCGAGATGCCCTGCTTTTCCAGCGCCACCTTCATCTCGCGCGTGGCACTGACCGAGTTGGCCTCGGCCGGACTGTAGATGATGCCCACGCGCTTCACGTCCGGAACCACCCGCTTGATGAACGCGACCTGGCGGTCGGCCACCAGCTTGTCGGACACGCCGGTGACGTTGGTGCCCGAGGGTGCCATGGACTTGACGATCTGTGCAGCGATCGGATCGGTGATGGCGTTGTAGACGACCGGAATCTGGTGCGTGGCCGAAACCACCGCCTGCGCCGCCGGCGTGGCGATGGGCACGATCACGTCGGGACGGTCTCCGACGAACTTGCGGGCAATCTGCACGGCCGTGCCCTGGTTGCCCTGAGCGCTCTGATAGGCCCAGTGCAGGCTCTTGCCATCCTGGTAGCCCGCGTCCTTCAGCTCGTCGTGCAGGCCGTCACGCAGCGCATCCAGCGACGGGTGCTCGACGATGGACAGGACCGAGACGGCCGCAGGTACCTTGCCCGTGGGCGTTCGGGATGCGGCGGCACTGCCGTCCTGCGCCATGGCGGCGGGCACGGCGGCCGTCGCCATCGAGCCGGCTGCCAGCCAGGCTGCCAGGGAGCGGAAAACGAAGTGGCGGCGCAGAGCGTGATGAAATGTCGTCATGGATCGGTTTCTCCCTGGGAAACGATGAAAACCCGCTGGAACACAACCTGCACCGGTGTCCGGGCAGCGCTGGGCGCCGACGGGACGGTCTGTGCAGCCAGGCGATGGCACGACGACGGGACGGCACAACGGCCGCCCGGATGCCTCAACCCAGCAGCAGCGAATCGTCGCTGAGCTCCTCGCCACGGGTGCGCTCGAACATGGCCAGCAGGTCAGCAACCTCAAGCCGGGCGCGCTCCTCGCCGGACACGTCAAGCACCACCTGGCCCTGGTGCAGCATCACGGTACGGGTACCGTAGTCCAGTGCCTGACGCATGCTGTGCGTGACCATCAGCGTGGTGAGACGGCCTTCCTTGACCACCCGGTCGGTGAGTTCGAGCACAAAGGCGGCCGTCTTCGGATCGAGGGCGGCCGTGTGTTCGTCCAGCAGCAGGATGCTGGACGGGCGCAGCGAGGCCATCAGCAGACTGACGGCCTGGCGCTGACCGCCCGACAGCAAACCGATGCGGTCGCCCAGGCGGTTCTCCAGTCCCAGGCGCAGCACGGACAGTCGCTCGCGGAACAGCTCACGGGTCTGGCGATCGATGGCACGACGCAGGCGGCGAGATTTTCCGCGCGCCAGGGCCAGCGCCATGTTCTCCTCGATGGTGAGCGCCTCGCAGGTGCCCGCCATCGGGTCCTGGAAGACCCGGGCCACGCGCTCGGACCTGTCCCAGGTGGGCAGCCGCGTGACATCCTCGTGGTTGATCCGGATGGTGCCGCTGTCGACACGCAAATCGCCGGCGATGGCATTGAGGAAGGTGGATTTCCCGGCCCCGTTGGAGCCGATCACCGAGACGAACTCCCCTTCGGGAATGGACAGGGTCATGCCCCGCAGCACCGGGTTCTCGATGGGGGTGCCGGGATTGAAGGTGATGTGCAGGTCCTGGGCGTCTAGCATGGTGATGTCAGCCTGCCTTGGTCGTGCGACGGCCCGGCTTGCGGCGGGAGAAGGCGCGCGGCAGCACCAGCGCGGCACCCACCAGGATGGCCGTGATCAGGTTCAGGTCCTGGGCTTCCAGGCCGATGAAATCGCTGTTGAGGGCGATGGCGATGACCAGCCGGTACAGCACGGCCCCCAGCACGACAGCCAGCGTGGTCCAGATGATGCGCCGCGCCGGCAGGATGCCTTCGCCGACGATGACGGCCGCCAGGCCGATGACGATGGTGCCGATTCCCATGGAGATGTCGGCGCCGCCCTGGCTCTGCGCGAACAGCGCCCCCGCCAGGCCCACCAGCGCGTTGGAGATGGCCATGCCCAGCAGCACGGCATTGCCCGTGTTGACCCCCTGGGCACGCGCCATGCGGCCATTGGCGCCGGTAGCGCGCAGTGCCAGCCCCAGCTGGGAGGCAAAGAAGCGATCCAGCAGCAGCTTGAGTACGGCCACCAGCAGCAGCATGGCCAGCGGGCGCTCGACATAGTCAGGCAGCCAGCCGGGCAGGAAGGAAAAGACCGTGGGCTCGGAAATGAGCGGCACGTTGGGCCCCCCCATCACCCGCAGGTTGATGGAGTAGAGCGCGATCATCACCAGGATGCCGGCCAGCAGGTCCATGATGCGGAGCCGGACGTTGAGCCAGCCCGTGACCAGACCGGCCGCAGCCCCTGCCAGCATGCCGGCACCCGTGGCCAGGAAGGGATTGTGACCGGTGGAGATGAGGATGGCGGCCGTGGCCGCACCCAGCGGAAACGAGCCGTCGACAGTCAGGTCCGGGAAGTTCAGGACCCGAAAGGTGATGAACACACCCAGGGCCACCAGGCTGAAGACCAGGCCGATCTCCAGCGACCCCCACAGGGTATAGAAGGACACGGTCAGCGCCCCAGGATCTCGGAGGCCTCGGACTGCAGCTGCGCGGACAGCTCGACGCCCTGCTTGCGGGCGGCCTCGAGATTGAGGATGAGCACCAGGTTCTCGCTGGTCTCGCTGGCCATGTCACCAGGCTTCTCGCCCTTCAGGATGCGCACGATCTGCTTGCCTGCCTGCTTGCCCAGATCACGGTAGTCGACGCTGAGCACCGCCAGGGCGCCACGCCGGATGCTGCCGGTATCGGCCGCCACCAGCGGGATCCTGGCGTCATTGCCCACCTTGGCCACCGCTTCATAGGCGGCGACCACATTGTTGTCGGTACCGGTGTAGATGAGATCGACCTTGCCCACCAGCCGACGCGCCGCCTGCCCCACATCGACTGAACGGGGGGCCGCAGCCTCGACCAGCTCGATGCCGGCCTTGGACAGCGCCGCCTTCATCTCGTTCACGGCGACCTTGGAATTGGCCTCGGCCGGGTTGTAGATCATGCCGACCGTCTTGACGGAGGGAACGATCTTGCGGATGAGCTCGACCTGCCGGCCGGGCTCCAGGCGATCGGAGACGCCAGTGACGTTGGTGCCCGACGGGCCCATGGTCTTGACGAGCTGGGCCGCGACCGGGTCGGTGACGGCGCCGTAGACCACCGGAATCTGCTTGGTGGCCGCCACCACGGCCTGTGCGGCCGGGGTGCTGATGGCCAGGATGGCCGCGGGCTGGCTGCCCACGAACTTGCGGGCAATCTGGGCCACCGTGCCGGTATTGCCCTGGGCACTCTGGAAGGTCCAGTCCAGTGTCTTGCCGGATTCGTAGCCGGCCTCCTTCAGGGCTTCGGCCGCGCCATCGCGGAAGGCGTCCAGTGCCTGGTGGTCGACGATGGTGACGACGTTGACGGCAGGCGGCTCATCGGCAAAGGCCAGCGATGCGGCCAGCAGGCCACTGGTGGCCACGGCCGTTGCGGCTGCCATTCTGAGAAACGGACGACGTACTGCGAAACGCGCTTCACGCATCGGGGGGCTCTCCGACTGACTGACTCTTGGACTGAAGGCGGGGATTATACGGGTACACCACACCCCCGGCACGCGCCTTGACAGCAATGATCGACTTTCTGCCGGAATGCCTGCAAAGGTTCCGGACGCGTGCCCTGAGGGTTGTGCACAACACATGCGCCGATGCCGACCCCGATGTTCCGGGCGTCAAGCAAAATGTGACACAGTGTGTGCTAGTCTCTCCGACTCGTTTTCTGCCCGCCACTCTCCCAGGACCCTGCATCATGGAATGGCTGATCGTCACGCTCGCCTCCTTTGCCGCCGGTCTGGTGGATGCCATCGTCGGCGGTGGCGGCCTGATCCTGATCCCCGCCCTGTTCACCACCTTCCCGGACACCTCGCCGGCCACGCTCTTCGGCACCAACAAGAGCGCCGCGGTCTGGGGCACGGGCATGTCCGCCTGGCAGTACGGACAGCGGGTACGGCGGCGCTGGTCGGTGCTGCTGCCAGCCTTTGGCTGCGCGATGCTGGGCAGCCTGCTGGGTGCCTGGGCCGTCACGCAGGTCGACCCCAGCTTCCTGCGCCGGCTGCTGCCGCTGGTGCTGCTGGCCGTGCTGGTCAACACGCTGCGCCGCAAGGATCTGGGCACCGAGGCGCGGAATCTGCACACGGAGCGCGTCGAGACGCTGCTGATGGGGATCATCGCGCTGGTGATCGGCTTCTATGACGGATTCTTCGGCCCCGGCACCGGCAGCTTCTTCGTCTTTCTCTTCGTGCGGGTGCTGGGCCATGATTTCCTGCAGGCCTCGGCCAACGCCAAGGTGCTGAACATGGCCACCAACCTGTCGGCACTGGGGCTCTTTGCCAGCACCGGTCATGTCTGGTGGCAGGTTGGCGCCGCCATGGCGGTGGCCAATGTGGCCGGCGCACTCATCGGCTCCCGGCTGGCGCTGCGCTACGGCGCAGGCTTCGTGCGCCATGCCTTCATCCTGGTGGTAGGAGCGCTGATATTGAAGACGGGCTGGGATGCGCTGAAGACGCTCTATTGACCACAAGTCGCTGTGGTCATGGACCTGCCTGCCCGGAAGACGGAAAATGCCCCCTTTTCCTCTTTCCAATCGACACCATGGCCGACGCACCCGCTGCCAAACCCTTCCCCATTCCATTGAGCTACTTCGGCATTGCCCTGGGCACGGCGGGACTGGGCATGTCATGGCGCTACGCTGCCACGGTCGGTCAGGCGCCCGCCTGGCCCGGCGAGAGCCTGCTGGCCCTGGCCGGTGTGGTCTGGCTGCTGCTGATGCTGGCCTGGTTCGCCAAGTTCCTGGCCTTCCGGCCGGCCTTCCGGGCCGACTTCCAGGATCTGGTGCAGTGCTGCTTCATCAGCCTGATCCCCATCACCACCATCATGAGTGGCCTGTCGCTGCGCCCTTATGCCGCAGCTCCGGCCGAAGTGCTGATCTATCTGGGCATCGTCGGCCAGCTGGTCTTTGCCATGTACCGCGCGGCCGGCCTGTGGCGCGGGCTGCATACTTCCAAGGCCACCACGCCCATCATCTACCTGCCGACGGTGGCCACCAGCTTCGTCAGCGCCATGGCCATGAGCGCGATGCAGCAGCCGGAGATCGCCACCCTGTTCTTCGGCGCCGGCGTGCTGTCATGGATGAGCCTGGAGGCGGCCATCCTGGGACGACTGCGCACGGAAACAGCCATCGACCCGAAGGTGCGGGGCATCATCGGCATCCAGCTGGCGCCCGCCTTCGTGGGCTGCAGCGCCTATTTCGGCATCAACGGCGGACAGGTGGACATGGTGGCGCTGATGCTGATCGGCTACGGCACGCTTCAGCTGCTCTTCCTGCTGCGGCTGCTGCCCTGGGTGCTGGAAGGCGGCTTCACCATGAGCCTGTGGGGCTTCTCGTTCGGCCTGGCCGCCATGGCAGGCTGCGGCATGCACCTGGTGGTGCTGAATCCGCGACTGGCACTGCTGGGTCACGCG